>NZ_JBVJMS010000009.1:0-477521 GCF_055584085.1 Streptomyces sp. NPDC104226 | reverse complement strand
CCAGCATCCTCATCACCGACGACCCGCTGGCCGCGACGCTGAAGACCCAGTCCGAGTGGGCCGTCAAGGCCAAGCTCATCGAGCAGCCCGACCTCACCGGCATCTACGACCTGACGCTCCTGAACAAGGTCCTCAAGGCCGCGGGCAAGCCCGAAGTCTCCGACGCCGGCCTCGGCGCCACCAAGTAACCCCGTAGACCAGCAACCCCAGGAGGTGACGACCATGGCCACCATGCTTGCCAAGGCTGCCGAGGGCTCCGTAGCGGAGCTGACGCACGCTGCCCGTATCGAGCACGTCTCGAAGTCCTTCTCCGGCCCGGCCGGATCGCAGCTCGTCCTGGACGACATCAGCCTCGATGTCGCTCCCGGAGAGTTCGTCACCATCCTGGGCGCCTCGGGGTGTGGAAAGTCCACCCTGCTCAACCTGGTCGCCGGACTGGACAAGCCGTCCGCGGGGTCGATCGAGACCCCCGGCGGCCGTCCGGCCCTGATGTTCCAGGAGCACGCCCTCTTCCCGTGGCTCACCGCGGGCAAGAACATCGAACTCGCCCTGCGCCTGCGCGGGGTGGCCAAGGCCGACCGCAAGCCGGAGGCCGAGCGGCTGCTGGAGCTGGTCCGGCTCGGCGGCTCGTACGGCAAGCGGGTCCACGAGCTGTCCGGCGGCATGCGCCAGCGCGTGGCCCTGGCCCGGGCGCTCGCCCAGGACAGCCAGCTGCTGCTGATGGACGAGCCGTTCGCCGCGCTCGACGCCATCACCCGTGACGTGCTGCACGGCGAGCTCACCCGCATCTGGGAGGAGACGAACCTCTCCGTCCTGTTCGTCACGCACAACGTCCGCGAGGCCGTACGGCTCGCGCAGCGTGTGGTCCTGCTGTCCTCGCGCCCCGGCCGGGTCGCGAAGGAGTGGACCGTGGGCATCCCGCAGCCGCGCCGCATCGAGGACGCGGACGTCGCGGAGCTGTCCCTTGAGATCACTGAACACCTGCGTGGGGAGATCCGCCGCCATGGCCAGCACTGACACCACTCCCGAGGCCCCGTCCAAGGCCAAGGCCGACGACCTCGCCGGACTGGAGGCGGGCCTCGACGCGCTCGACGCCGTCCAGACCCACCGCACCCCGGTCCGCGAGGTCCTGGTCAAGAAGGTCATGCCGCCGGTCCTCGCCGTCGGCCTGGTCCTCCTCGTCTGGCAGATCCTCGTAGCGGCGCACATCACCGAGGAGACCAAGCTCCCCACCCTGTCCTCCGTCTGGGACAGCCTGTCCGACATGTGGATGAAGGGCACCCTGCTGGAGGTGATCTGGACCAGCGTCTCGCGCGGCCTGCTCGGCTTCCTGCTCGCCCTGGCCATCGGCACCCCGCTCGGTCTGCTCGTCGCCCGGGTGAAGTTCGTCCGCGCCGCGATCGGCCCGATCCTGCAGGGCCTGCAGTCGCTGCCCTCGGTCGCCTGGGTGCCCCCGGCGGTGCTCTGGTTCGGGCTCAACGACGCGATGATGTACACCGTCATCCTGCTCGGCGCCGTCCCGTCGATCGCCAACGGCCTGGTCTCCGGCATCGACCAGATCCCGCCGCTGTTCCTGCGGGCCGGCCGCACCCTGGGCGCCACCGGTCTGCGCGGCGCCTGGCACGTGGTCATGCCGGCCGCGCTGCCCGGCTACCTGGCCGGCCTCAAGCAGGGCTGGGCCTTCTCCTGGCGCTCCCTGATGGCCGCCGAGATCATCGCCAGCTCCCCCGACCTGGGTCTGGGCCTGGGCCAGCTCCTGGAGAACGGGCGCAACAACATCGACCTGCCGGGCGTGTTCCTGGCGATCATCCTGATCCTGGTCGTCGGCATCGCGATCGACCTGCTCATCTTCAGCCCGGTCGAGCGGTGGGTGCTGCGCACCCGCGGCCTGCTGGTCAAGAGCTGATCCCGTGTCCGCGCACGTCACGCACTCCGCGCAGGCGCCCGCCCTGCTGGTCATCGCCCACGGCAGCCGCGACCCGCGGCACGCGGCGACCGTGCACGCCCTCACCCGGCGGGTACGGGCGCTGCGGCCGGGGCTGCGCGTGGAAACCGCCTTCCTGGACTTCGACACCCCGACCGTCGACCAGGCGGTGGCCTCGCTCTACCTGTCGGGCGTACGCGACGTCGTGGCGCTCCCGCTCCTCCTGACGCGGGCGTTCCACGCGAAGTCCGACATCCCGGCGGTGCTCGCCGGAGCCACGTCCCACCTGCCGGACCTCTCGGTCCGGATCGCGGATGTGCTCGGCCCGTCGCCGCTGCTGCTGGCGACCCTGGAGCGCCGGCTGTGGGAAGCCGGCCTCACCCCGGCGGACCGCGCCACCACCGGTGTGGTGCTCGCGTCCGCCGGTTCCTCAGACCCGGAGGCGATCGCAGTGATCGCTGAAATCGCGCGGGAGTGGCGGCACACCGGTTGGTGCGCCGTGCGGCCTGCGTTCGCCTCCGCTGTTCTCCCCCGGACCGAGGACGCCGTACGGGCGCTGCGGGCGGAGGGCGTCCGCCGGATCGCGGTGGCCCCCTACGTCATCGCCCCCGGGCGGCTCCCCGACCGCATCACGGAGGGCGCCGAAGCCGCGGGGGCCGACGTGATCGCGGCCGTCCTGGGACCCTCCCCGGAACTGGCCCGCCTCCTGCTCCGCAGGTTCGACGGCGCCCTGCGGACCCCGTCCCGCGTCCCGGCCCTGGCGGCGTGACGGCGGGGCTATGGATAGCAGCCCCGCCGGCGTTTGAGGCGCGGGGTCCGGGGCGGAGCCCCGGGGAACGGGCGAAGGGCGGGTAGGGGACTTCGCCCCGCAGGGCCCGCCCACCCGCAGCCGGCGGCTAGGCCCGCGCAGCGGCCTCGTCGGCCAGGGCCGTCAGGTCCGCGACGGACATCGCCCCGGGCGGCAGGCCCTCCCGCGCGAAGATGTTCGCAGCAACCCTCAGCGTGTCGTTGACCGGCGTGGGCACCCCGTGCAGCCGCCCCAGCAGCACGATCTCCCCGTTGAGGTAGTCCGCCTCCACCGACCCCGTCCCCCGCGCCAGGCTCTGCCAGGACGACCCGCCCCGCACCACCCCGGCCGGCGGCTCCACCTTGCCGTCGCGCGCCTCCGCCTGCTCGGCGTCCGAGGCACAGGCGATGCCCGCGGCAGCGAAGGCGGCCTTCGCCTCCCGCACGGCGCGCAGCAGCAGCGCCGCCTTCGCGGGCTCCGGCTCGGGGCCGGTCGTCGCCTGGACCGCGTTGCCCAGGTTGCCCAGGAGCTTCGCGTACTTCCACCGCATCACGTCCTCGACGACCGGCGCCCCGAACCCCGCCTTCTCCAGGTCGGCCGCGATCCGCCGGGCGGGCCCGTCTGCTCCCCCGGCGGCCTTGCCGAGGTGCAGGATCCCGGTCAGCGGAGCGCACAGCGCGGAGACCACGCCCGGCTCCAGGAAGGTCGCGGGCAGCCACACGCAGACCCCGTACACGCGCGCGAAGCGCCGTAGGGCGAGGCGTTCGCTCTCCACGCCGTTCTGCGCGCAGAGCACCGGCAGCCGCTGGGCCGCCGTACCGCCGCCGGCGACCTCCGCGTCGCCCCACGCGTCGAGGGCGGCCAGTGCGTCCTGGGTCTTCACGGTCAGCACCAGCACGTCGTCGGGGCGCAGTTCACCCAGCTCTGCCGGCCCGGTGACGACGGGCAGCCGGTGCACCCGCTCCCCGTCCGCCGTGGTGAGCCGCAGCCCGTTCGTCCGCAGGGCTTCCGCGTGCGGGCCGCGCGCGACGAGGACGACCTCGCTGCCGGACTCCGCGAGCCGTCCGCCGATGGTCGCGCCGATCGCTCCGGCGCCGATGATGATGTAACGCATGCCCTCGAGCCTGGCACATCCGCGGGCCTGAGTTACCGTCGGGCCATGTCTGTTGACGTGGATGAGACGTTCGCCCTCGGCGGGGACCTGACCGTACGCCGCCTCGGACTCGGTACGGGCGGCCTGGTCGGCGCCGGCTACTGGGGGCCGCGCACGGAACGCCCCGCATCGGTCGCCCTGCTGCGCACCGCCGTCGCACGCGGGGTCACCCTGATCGACACCGCCGACAACTACGGCCCCCACCTGGCCGAGGAACTGGTCGCCGAGGCCCTCCACCCGTACGGGGAGGAGCTGGTGGTCTCCACCAAGGGCGGGGTGGTGCGCACCGGCCCCGACGAGTGGCACGCGGCCGGCCGGCCGGAGGAGCTCCGGGCGATGTGCGAGGCGAGCCTGCGCAGGCTCCGCCTGGAGCGGATCGACCTGTACCAGCTGCACCGCTTCGACCCGGCCGTCCCGGCGGCGGAGCAGCTGGGTACGCTGGCCGAGCTCCGGGCGGAGGGCAAGATCCGCCACATCGGGCTGAACACGGTGACGGCGGACCAGCTCCGGGAGGCCCTGGCCCTCGTTCCGGTGGCCTCGGTCCAGAACCCGTACAACCTCCTGGACCGCTCGTCTGCGGAGCTCCTCGCCCTGTGCGAGGAACGCGGCATCGCCTTCCTCCCGTACTACCCGCTGGGCAGCGGGGCCCTGACCCGGGAGAGCGCTGCCGCGCTGACGGCGGTCGCCGCCGAACACGGCGCGTCCACCGGCCAGATCGCCCTGGCCTGGCTGCTGCGGCACTCCCCGGTCCTCTGCCCCACCCCGGGCACGGGCTCCCCGGACCACCTGGCGGAGAACCTGGACGCGGCGACGGTCCAGCTGACCCCGCAGGAGGTCTCCCTGCTGAACGGGCTTGCGGAGTAGACCCGTTGTGAACGGTGCCGACGGACCGGACGGGGGCAACGCCCGGTCCGGTCCGCCGGCTCGCCCCTACAGGTCCAGCTGGTACTGGACCGTCGTGTGGGTGGGCACGTAGCCGAGGCTGTCGCTGATGCGCCTCATGTGCGTGTTGCTGTCGGCGGTGTCGGTCAGGAGGCCGCCGAGGTCCGGATGGAGCCGGTGGGCCTGTCGGATCGACTCGGCCTTCATCCACCGGCCGAGACCGTGGCCGCGGTGCTCGGGCAGTACGGCGGTGCCGTAGTGCTGGGCGTCGCCCGTGCCGTCGCCGGGGACGACGAGTTCGGTGAATCCGGCGATCGAGCCGTCGCGGGTGTCGATGGCGACGACCGTGTGCAGCAGGTCGCCGCGGCCCTCCACGGCCTTCGCCGCCGCGCGGACCCGGTCCACGTCCCAGATCGTGATGCCGTGGTCGGTGTCCTCCATGGGCATGTCGTCCATGGCCCGGCGCGAGGCGGCGAACGTCTGGGCGAGGGCGTCGGGGACGGTTCCCGGCCAGGACTCCAGCCGGTAGCCGGGATGCGGCCGCTCGACGGCTTCGGCGAGGGCGGCGGTGTCCACGTCGGCCAGGGGCAGGCGGGCGTACCTCAAGGTGAGCACCTTGCGGAAGCCGTGGGCCGGCAGGAAGTGGGCGCCGGGCGATCCGGCCTCGGCCTGCGCGCTGATGCAGCGCCGGGCGTTGTCCCGGGCGGCGGCCACGGCCGCGTCGAGGAGGAGCGAGCCGACGCCCGTGCGGCGCTCCACGGGGTGCACCTGGAGCGTCAGTTCGGCCAGGTGTGCCTGTCCGCCGTCGAACAGGCGCAGAAAGGCCGTCCCGACGGGATTGGCATCGGCGTCGGACGCCAGCCAGGCGAGGCGTCGGCTGTGCGCACCGTGGGCGGGGTCGGTCAGTGGGGTGATGCGGAACGACAAGGTGTCTCCGTCGTGAGGTGGTGGCAAAGGTCGGTACGCGGGTTCGGCTGCCGGTCACTCCTGCGCATGTGCTCCACACCTCCTGGTCGACGGGGCCGGTCCGGATCATCACGGACGGCCGGGAAGAACCTAACCGGCCCGTCGGTTCCTCGGCAACGGGTTAAACGGATCGGACGGGCCGGATGTCTGGCCCTGTGGTCAGTCCTGCGTGAGTTCGACCAGCTTCACGACCGTGTTCCAGTTGCGGGTGGTCACGTCGAGGCCCTTGACCACGGCCGGCTTCGCGAGGGCCTCGGCCAGTTTGCAGCGGCCCAGGCCGTTCGGGGCGTAGAGGTAGATGACGCGGTCGCCCACGCGGTACTCGTCCGGGAGGTACGCGGGGGCGTCGATCGAGGCGAAGCGGGACTCGGCGGGCTGCTCGGAGCAGAAGGTGGCGTGGAGCTGTTTGCCTTCGAGTTCCGCGGCCGGGAAGGGGCAGGCGTCGGCCACGGCGCGCAGGTAGGCGCCGTCGACCACCAGGCAGGGGACGCGGAAGCCGAAGTGGGCTTCGATGGCCGCCTCCAGCTCGCGGGCGAGGGCGTCCGGGGCCTTCCCGCTCGCGGAGGAGAAGACGGCGTTGCCGCTCTGGAGGTACGTCTGCACGTCCTCGTGTCCCAGGCTTCCGAGAACCTGGCGCAGCTCGGCCATCGGGACCTTCTTGTTCCCGCCGACGTTGATGCCCCGGAGCAGTGCCGCGTAGGTGGTCCTGGTCGTCTTGGTCATGTCTGCACGATAGGGCCCGCCCCTGACAGCGCCTGCGCGCCCTGCCCGGACGGGCGTGGGTCGGTTCGCGCTCGCAGTGCCTGGACGGACCAGTCGAGGACCGGCTGGAGGGTCTCCGGACGGGGCCAGTCGTTGATCACCGCGAGCAGGGAGAAGTACCGTTCTCTGCGCGGGTCGTTGATGCGTTCCAGCCTGGCCAGGAGCCGGGCCCGGGAGGAGGCGGGGTCCGGGCCGCCGAGGAGATGTGCGGAGCGGGCCGTCAGGGCCGCGACGATCGGATCGGCCTGGGGCGAGGCCGGATCGATGCCGGCCGCCACGGCCGGGGCGACCTGGTCGCGGACGATCGCGGCCAGGTCGTCGCACGCACGGGGCGGAGCGTCCGGGAGGTGCCCGGCGGCCTGGTCCTCGACCAGGTGCCGCAGATGGGTGCGGAACTCCGGGTCCCCGGCCAGGCCGGCCAGTTCCACCCAGGCGTGGACCTGTTCCGCAGTGGGGTCGTCCGGCAGGTGCGGGGTCATGGAGCACCTGACCCCCGCGAACGCGGAGCCGGTGCCCACGCCGCCGAAGGCGGTGTCGAGGAAGTCCTCGACCAGCCGTCGGCGTTCGGCTTCGGAAAGCTTCGCGAGCTCGTACATCAGATGCGTCTCCTCGGGGTCGGCTCCACGTGTCGCCACAGCGGTCAGCACCGCGCGCCGCAGCCGCAGGACCCGTATCTGCACGTCCAGCGCCTCCGCCTGGGCCGCGGCGACTTCCGGCAGCGTGCGTTCCCGGTCCATGACCTTCCGGATGTCGGCGAGGTCCAGTCCCAGGTCGCGCAGGGTCCGGACGAGGTCCATGCGTGCGACGGCGCCGTCGTCGTAGAGGCGGTAGCCGGCCGGGCTCCGGCGGACGGGCGGGACGAGCCCGCAGTCGGAGTAGAACCGGACGGTCTTGACCGTGGTGCCGGTTCGCCGGGCCAGCTCGCCGATCGAGTGGAGCGTGTGCGGCGTGTGCAGCGTGTGGCCGTTCATGTCCCCCACCTTCGGGTCTCCCCCCGCTGGAGACTCAAGCCCCGGGACCCCACTGTTCCACGGCGTACGGCGTACGGGGCGGGCCCGTCACCGCTGTTCGGGCAGTTCGGCCTCGATCAGGTCCGCTGCCTGGCGCGTGCCGCCCTCCGTCGCCATCTCCCGGCGGATCCGGTCCGCGCGGGCGGCCACCTCCGGGTCGGCGACCAGGGCGAGGACGGCCTCGCGGAGGGTCGCGGCGTCGGCCTCCGCCATCGGGACGTGCCGGGCGACGCCCAGGGCGGCCAGCATGTCGGCGTTGCCGAACTGGTCCACGGCCTGCGGGACCGCGACCATGGGGGTGCCGGTGGCCAGGCCCTCCTGGCAGCCGCCGGTGCCCGCGTGGGTGATGAAGGCGTCGGCCTGGGTCAGGATGTCCAACTGGGGAACCCTGCGGTGGACTTCGGTGTTGGCGGGGATCTCGCCCAGCTCGGCCTCGTCGGTGAACTTGCCGATCTGGAGCACCACGTGCCAGTCGGGCAGCTCCCCGAAGGCCTCCAGGCAGGCGCGGTAGAAGGCGGGCTGCTTGGTGAAGGTGGACCCGAAGGAGACCAGGAGGACCTTCTTCCCCTCGGCGCCCGCGGGGCGCGTCCAGGTGCCCTGGGTGGCGCTGCGGTCGCCCTGGCAGGCGCCGACGAAGGTGTACACGGCTTCGTCGACCCGGTCGGCGTGGGGCTGGAGGGCGCGCGGCATGAGGACGACGCTGCGCCGGGGCCGGCCGACGAAGCGGTCGCTGTCCTCGTCGATGCCGTTCTCGTCGAGCCAGGCGCGGAACCGGGCGTAGTACGCCTTTCCGCGCTCGGAGGCGCGCAGTTCGGCGGACATCGGCTCGGCGACCTCCTCCTCGTACCCGGTCCAGGCGACCAGGGTCGGGGAGAGCGAGACCGCGGGGACGCCCCAGCGGTGGGCGAGGACGATCGCGGGATACGCGGTGATGTCGTGGAGGACGAGGTCGGGCTCGTCGCCCTGGAAGGCGGCCGCGAGCTGCGGGAGGGCCTGGACGGCGTCGGCGAGGAAGGGCTCGATGTTGTCGATGAGCTCGGTGCCCCACGCGTCGGGGTCCTCGTCGGTGGGCAGCGTGGAGTTCCAGATCACCGGGGTGGCACCGGTCTCGGCGATCTTGTCCGCGTACGAGGCCGGCACGGCGTAGCTGACGCGGTGGCCCCGGGCGACCAGTTCGCGGATCACTTCGATGCTCGGGTTCACGTGGCCGGCGGCGGCGATGGAGAACATGGCGATGTGGGCGGGCTTCGCGGTCGTGGTCATGAGAAGAAGATAACGAGACGAGACGTCTCGTGCAACTTGTTCAGGGAACCCGGAGATCCCTCAGCCGTGAGGGACGGGCCGGGGCCGACGGGCCGGGACGGACGGGCCGGATGCGAAACTTGTCCGGTCATGAGCAGCCGGGTACGGCCCGGTGGCGCCCGGGGCACCCCGGGGAAACGGACGGACTGCGGAGACGGCATGGACGAGGCACGGGCGCGCGAGGCCCTGACGGCGGCGGGCCTGGCACCGGCGGGGTCGCCCGCTCCCCGACTGCTGGCCCTCGGCGAGAACGCCGTCTTCGCGCTCGACGGCAGCGGCCTGGTCGCCAAGGTCGGCCGGGAGGCCGCGCTGCTGCCGCGCGCCGAGCTGGAACTGCGGGTGGCGGGCTGGCTCGCGGAGTCCGGGGTCCCCGCGGTCCGCGCGGCCGAGCCGGAGCCGCGGCTGGTGGACGGGCATCCGGTGACCCTGTGGCACCGGCTCCCCGAGGCGGTCCGCCCGGCCGGCCCGGAGGACCTCGCGGCACTGCTGCGGCAGATCCACGCCCTGCCGGCGCCCCCCTTCGCACTGCCGGCGCGCGACCTGCTGGGCGGGGTGGAGCGCTGGCTCCGGCTGGCGGGCGGGGCGATCGATCCGGCGGACGCGGCGTACCTGCGGGCCCGCCGCGACGGGTACGCCGCCCAGGTCGCCGCCCTCACCCCGCACCTCGCGCCGGGACCGATCCACGGCGACGCACTGCCGCGCAACGTCCACGTGGGCCCGGACGGGCCGGTCCTCGTCGACCTGGAGACGGTCTCCGCCGACCTGCGCGAACACGACCTGGTGGTGATGGCCCTCTCCCGCGACCGCTACGGCCTGCCCGGCGCGGCGTATGAGGAGTTCACGGCCGCGTACGGCTGGGACGTGCGCGACTGGGAGGGCTGCGCGGTCCTGCGCGGCGCCCGCGAAACGGCCAGCTGCGCCTGGGTCTCCCAGCACGCCCCGGCCAACCCCAAGGCCCTGGCGGAGTTCCGGCGCCGCGTGGCCTCCCTGCGCGACGGCGACGCAGAAATCCGCTGGCACCCCTTCTAGGCGGTCGCGTATCAATTCCCGGATATGAAACTGCCCCTTTCCATCCACCGGGCCCGACTCGGCCCGGCGGAGTTCAAGGTGATCCGCCCGGCCCTTCCGCCGACGCGCGCGGTGCTGTCGGAGGGCAGCTGGCACCTGGACGTCCAGGTCGACCAGCGGGCCGCGCAGCTCGTCGCCGGGCTGTGGTCGCTCGCCGCCACCTCCCCGCGCTCACTGGTCCACGTACCGCTGCGGCGCACCGACCCCGACACCGGGGAACCGGGCCTCGACCTGGTCCTGCTGCACCACTCGCTCCAGTTCGCCCCCTCGCGCTGGAAGGAGCTGCGGGCCCGGCTGGGACCGGGCCGGCCGCAGACCGCGGACCTGCCCGGACCGCCCTCGGCAGGGCCCGGAACCGAGTACCGGCCGGAGCGGCTCCACCGGGAGAACCGGGACCGGTTCCACCAACAGGTCCACGCCGGGACGCTGTTCATGACGGGCAGCACCGCGCTGTTCGCCGACACCTCGTGGCTCTTCGCCGACGTGGCCCACGAGGGCCACCACTACGTCCGGGCCCACCCGAAGCACGCGCACTACTGCGCCACGATGGGCCAGGGCGACGGCTTCGTGGCCGACCGCGGCCGTGGTTTCCACGTCGTCTACCGGGAGCGGTGGCCGGACTGATCCGCCGCCCCCGCCGGGGTCAGGCCGTCGCCCCGGAGTCCGTACGGGCCTGCCATGCGCGGCCGATGCCGCGCAGCATCGCCGGGTAGACCCCGAGGTGGCGGAAGGGCTTGATGCCCAGCATGTAGGCGGCGCCGAGGAAGCCGTTCGGCTTGACCAGGATCGCCATCCGGCCGTGGTAACCGCCCGCTCCGTCCTCGTCCGGGACCCAGCCGATGTGCAGGATCCCGTGGACGGTCCGGTTGGCGGTCTCCAGGACCCATTCGTCGTGCGTCCGGTAGACGGTGCTGAACGAGGACGCGCCGGAGGCCGGCCCCCGGGCGCTGCCCCGGAGGTCCTCGGGCAGCCGGTCCCGCAGGCTCGGCACCCGGCCGCCGAGGCCGTCGGCGGGCTCGTCCCAGCCGAGGAGCGCCCCCAGCTTCCAGCGGACCGCGAAGAGCACGCGCACCACCACCGGGGAGGCGCCGGTCTGCCCCCAGCCCTGCTCGAACTGCTCGACGAGCAGCGCGAGGTCGTCCGGTCCGCCCGGCGTCGGGAGGTCCCACACGTCCTCGACCCGGAAATCGCCGGCGATCTCGTGGATCCGCCAGGGCCGGTCGGTGTGCGCGGTTCGGGGAAGTCTCATGAGCAAGCCCCTGTATCTATACGATGCCGTATAGATACAGGCTACCCCGATCCATACGGCACCGTATAGATCGGAGGCCTGACCGGTTCGGGACGGAGGTGACAGCGTGGGCGCGACCCGTACGCCACGGCGCGGCTGGATCGAAGAGGGCCTGCGCGCGCTCGCCGCCGGGGGCCCCGAAGCGGTCCGGATCGAGTCGCTCGCCCAGGCCCTCGGCGTCACCAAGGGCGGCTTCTACGGGCACTTCCGCAACCGGGACGCACTGCTCACCGAGATGCTCGACACCTGGGAGCGCGAGGCCGCCGAGGCGGTGATCGAGCAGGTCGAGGGACCGGGCGGCGACGCCAGGGCCCGGCTGAAACGGCTGTTCGCGGTCGTCGCGGTCGCCGACGGACCGGCGCAGGGCGTCGCCGTCGAGCTCGCGATCCGCGACTGGGCCCGGCGCGACCGGGCCGTCGAGGAGCGGCTGCGGCGCGTCGACAACCGCCGCATGGACTACCTGCGTTCGCTCTTCGGGGCCTTCTGTCCCGACGAGGCCGACGTCGAGGTCCGCTGCATGATCGTCTACTCCATGCGCATCGGCGACCACCTCATCGCGGCCGACCACGGCCCCCGCGACCGCACCGAGGTCATGGAGCTGACCCGCGACTGGCTGCTCCGCTAGGCCGTCTCTTCCGGATCCTGCCGGGCGTCAGACCCGGTACGGCACGACGGGCCAGGCCCGCTCGACTATCGCCTCGGGGTCCGAGGTCCGCCGCAGGTAGCTCTGCAGCGAGGCCGCCTGCTCGGCCGCCGCGCGGATCTGCAGCTCGTGCAGGTCCGCCAGGGCGACCGTCCCTATCGCCGCGTGCACGGCCCCCATCCGGCGCGCCGCGCGGGCCGCCGCCAGCGCGTCCGCGCCCGCGTCGTGCGCCGCCTCCAGACTCACCCCGTAGTGCTCGCAGAGGGCCTGGAGGGTCCGCCTGCCCTTGCGGTAACGGTCCGCGTGCTTGTCCAGGACCAGGGGGTCGATGACGGGCGGCGCGGTCGTCCCGGGCCAGCGCTCGCCCAGCGGACGGATCCCGTGGCGGCGGCATTCCCGGTCCAGCAGGGTCAGGTCGTACCGCGCGTTCATCACCACCAGCGGGGTTCCCGAGCTCAGCGCCTCCACCAGCGTCCGGGTGATCTCCTCGATCGCCGGGGCCGCGGCCATGCCCCGCGCGCGGGCGTGGTCCGTGGAGATGCCGTGGATGGCCGAGGCCTGCTCCGGGATGGGGACGCCCGGGTCGACGAGCCACGTCCGCTCCCGCGCCACCTGCCCGTCCGGTCCGAGCGTCACGACGGCCGCCGTCACGATCCGGTCGGACTCCGTGTCGGTGCCCGTGGTCTCCAGGTCGAAGGCCACCATCGGCCCGCCGTGCCAGTCCCCCGCCCAGTCCGCCATCCAGTCCCCCGCCCGGTCCCCCATCGTGTGCTCCCCCGTACCCGTACCGCTACGTCAACGGCTTTCAGCCTGACACGGGCCACTGACAACCCCGGAGCCGGGGCCGCCCCCGCTCACGACCGAGCTCACGACACCGGGCGGGAGTCCTGCCAGATCGTCTCGAATTCCTCCCGGTAGGTCGGGAAGAGTCCGTGCTCCTGGTCGGGCCGCACCTGCGAGGACCGCCCGCCGCCGCGCAGGACCAGGACCGGTGCCTCCATGCCGCGGGCCCGGCGCAGGTACGACTGGACGACCGCGATGCCCGAGGACTCTCCCTCGACCAGGTACGCGGTGAAGCGGGGGGTCTCGTCGAAGACGTGGATCTCGAAGCGCGAGGGGTCGCGCAGCCCCGCCCGGACCCGCCGCACGTGCAGGATGTTCATCTCCACCGAGCGGCTCAGCTCGCCCTTGCGCAGGCCGAGCTCCCGCTCGCGCCGCTTGACCGCGCTGCTCGCCGGGTTCAGGAACAGCAGCCGCACCCGGCAGCCGGCCTCCGCGAGGCGCACCAGTCTTCGGCCCGAGAAGTTCTGGACCAGCAGGTTGAGCCCGATGCCGATGGCGTCGAGCCGCCGCGCGCCGCCGAAGAGGTCCTCCGCCGGGAGCTGACGCTGCAGCCGCACCCGGTCCGGGTGGACGGAGATGACGTCCGCGTACCGGTCGCCGACCAGGTCCTCGACGGCGTCGATGGGCAGCCGGTCCGCCGCCGGCGAGCCCGCGCCGCCGCCCAGCACCTCCAGCAGCCGGGCCGACGCCCGCTCGGCCTGTTCCAGGACCGCCCGGGACAGGGCCCGGTTGCGCGAGACGACGTTGCGCGTGACCTCCAGCTCGTCCAGCGCCTGCTCGATCTCGCGCCGGTCGTCGAAGTAGGGCTCGAAGCAGGGCCAGTGCTGGACCATCAGCTCGCGCAGCTGCGGCAGGGTGAGGAAGCTCAGCACGTTGTCGTCGGCGGAGTCCAGCAGGTAGCCCTTGCGGCGGCTGACCTCGCGCACGGCGACCGCGCGCTGCACCCACTCCTGGCCGGCGGGACCCGCGGCCGCCACCACCCAGTCGTCCCCGCCGTGCACGGGCTCGTAGACGGGCCGGAGCACCGCTCCGACCACGGAGCGCAGCCGCTGTTCGATCAGGTTCAGCCAGATGTAGGCACGGCCGGCGCGCTGGGCCCTGGTCCGGACCTCGCTCCAGGCGTCCGCGCCCCAGTCGAGCTCGGCGCCGGCTCCCGCCTGCGCCTTCCCCGTCCCGCCGGCTTCCGGCGGGGCCAGCGACACGGCCCCGGCGGGGATCCCGCCGGCCGCACCGCCCGCGGCGTCCGCCGGGCCGCCCTCGTGACCACCGTCACCAGGGGGCAGCTCCAGACCTCCCGAGCTCACCCGTGCACCGCCTCCTGCGTCTGGACGCCCGTCTCCAGTGATCACGGAAGGGTACTCCGCGCGTGCGGCCCCCTGCAGCCCGATGCGTGCCCGTGCGGCCCGACGCGGGCTCACGGTCCGTACCCGGTCCGTCCGTTGGCCCATTATCCGCTCTGTCGACGATCGGATCTTCCCATGGTCCGGCGAACCTCTTATCAGCTCTCCGGGTCACCCGGTAGGACCCTCCCAAGTCCCCGCGTGGAAGCCCTCTTTCGGGGAAGATCTGGCAGTGACGTGGTCCACGCCGGATCAGCCCGACGCAGAGGGGAAGAGTCGTTTTCTATGCAGGTCTGGCCAGGACAGGCGTATCCGCTCGGTGCCACGTACGACGGCGCCGGCACCAATTTCGCGGTCTACTCGGAAGCCGCCCGACGCATCGAACTGTGTCTCCTGCACGACGACGGTTCGGAGACCGCGATCGAACTGCGCGAGACCGACGCGTTCGTCCGGCACGCCTACCTGCCGGGCATCATGCCCGGTCAGCGCTACGGCTTCCGGGTCCACGGGCCGTACGAGCCCGAGCGCGGCCGGCGCTGCAACGCGGCGAAGCTGCTCCTGGACCCGTACGCGCGGGCCGTCGCGGGGAGCGTCGACTGGGGCGAGGAGGTGTACGGCTACCACTTCGGCCGCCCCGACTCCCGCAACGATCTGGACTCCGCCCCCAAGAGTATGAGTTCGGTGGTGGTCAACCCGTACTTCGACTGGGCCAACGACCGGCCGCCGCGCCACGAGTACCACCACACGGTGCTGTACGAGGCCCACGTCAAGGGCCTGACCATGCGTCACCCCGATCTCCCCGAGGAGCTGCGCGGCACCTACGGCGCCCTCGCGCACCCCGCGGTCATCGGGCACCTGACCAAGCTCGGGGTGACGGCGCTGGAGCTGATGCCGGTCCATCAGTTCGTCAACGACCACCGCCTCGTGGACGACGGGCTCAGCAACTACTGGGGCTACAACACCATCGGTTTCTTCGCCCCGCACAACGGCTACGCCTCGGGCGACCGCGGCCAGCAGGTGCTGGAGTTCAAGTCGGCCGTGCGGGCCCTGCACGAGGCCGGCATCGAGGTGATCCTCGACGTGGTCTACAACCACACCGCCGAGGGCAACCACCTGGGGCCGACGCTGTCCTTCCGGGGGCTGGACAACGCCTCGTACTACCGCCTCGCGGACGATCCCCGGCACTACATGGACACCACGGGCACCGGGAACTCGCTGCTGATGCGCTCCCCGCACGTGCTCCAGCTGATCATGGACTCGCTGCGCTACTGGGTCACCGAGATGCACGTGGACGGCTTCCGCTTCGACCTGGCGGCCACGCTGGCCCGCCAGTTCCACGAGGTGGACCGGCTGTCCTCGTTCTTCGACCTGGTCCAGCAGGATCCGGTGGTCAGCCAGGTCAAGCTGATCGCGGAGCCGTGGGACCTGGGCGAGGGCGGCTACCAGGTGGGCAACTTCCCTCCGCTGTGGACCGAGTGGAACGGCAAGTACCGGGACACCGTACGGGACCTGTGGCGCGGGCAGCCGCGTACGCTCGCGGAGTTCGCGGGCCGGCTGACGGGCTCCTCCGACCTCTACCAGGACGACGGCCGACGGCCGCTGGCCTCGATCAACTTCACCACCTGCCACGACGGTTTCACCCTGAACGACCTGGTCTCGTACAACGAGAAGCACAACGAGGCCAACCGCGAGGGCAATCGGGACGGCGAGACCCACAACCGCTCCTGGAACTGCGGGGTGGAGGGGCCGACGGAGGATGCGGAGATCGGGGAGCTGCGCGAGCGCCAGATGCGCAACTTCATCGCCACGCTGATGCTGTCCCAGGGCGTGCCGATGATCAGTCACGGCGACGAGTTCGCCCGCACCCAGGGCGGCAACAACAACGCCTACTGCCAGGACAACGAGCTGTCGTGGGTGAACTGGCCCGAGCCCGGCAAACCGGCGCCCGCCCTGCTGGAGTTCACCCGGCGGATGGTGTGGCTGCGGCGGGAGCATCCGGTGTTCCGGCGGCGCCGCTTCTTCCACGGCCGGCCGGTGGAGGGGACGCACGACGAGCTCTCGGACATCGCCTGGTTCACCCCGCACGGCGAGGAGATGAGGGCCCGCGACTGGCAGGCGCAGCACGCGCGGGCGCTGGCGGTGTTCCTGAACGGGGAGGCCATCTCGGAGCCCGGCACCCGCGGGGAGCGGATCACCGACGACTCGTTCCTGCTGATGTTCAACGCGGGCGCCGAGGCCCAGGACTTCACCATCCCGGCCGGGCACGGGGCGCAGTGGCGCCTGGTCGTGGACACGGCGCGGCCGGAGGTGCTGGCACCCGGTACCGGGCCGCAGTACGCGGCCGGGGACCGGGTGACACTGACAGGACGGTGTCTGGTGGTGCTTCAGCGCCCGGCGTAGGCGGCGCCTTCCAGGAGGGCGTCCGGGCGGGCGCCGCCGGCCACCACCGGGGCGTGCGCCCGGGCCGACGGCACCCGGGTGACCAGGGCCAGGACCAGACACAGGGCGGCCGCCCCCACGGCCACCGCGAAGGCGGCGGGGGGCCCGTACGCCTCGGCGAGCCGCCCGGAGACGGCGAGCGAGGCGGCCTGGCCGGCGACGAGGGAGCTGGCGGCGAAGGCCATCGACTCGGCGAGCCGGCTCGGGCTCACCGCCCGCTCGGTGATGGCGAAGGCGGTGATCAGGTGCGGGGCGTAGGCGGCTCCGAGCACGGTGACGACCGCGTACAGCGGCCACAGGGTCTCCGTGAAGAGCAGCGGTACGGAGAGCACGAGCGCGGCGGCGGTGGCCCACCTCCAGCGCAGCCGCAGTCCGAAGCGGGCGGGCAGCGCACCGAGCGCGAGCCCGACGGCGGCGCTGACGACTCCCATGGCCGCGTACACGATGCCGGCCTGGCCGGGGACGCCCAACTGCGCGGTGAGGGCGGCGATTCCGGCCTGGCAGGCGCCGAACATGGCGCCCTGGAGGGCGAGGGAGCCGCGTACCGCGAAGACCACGCGCGGCGGGCGGACCCGGGAGCGGTCCTTCTCGCGGCGCTCTCCCGCGGGCGCTCCGGCCGTGACGGCGGCGGTCGGATGCAGAGCGTAGAGGGTGCCGAAGACGGCGACGAGGGCGGCCGCGCCGCCGAGGGCGACGGCCGGGTGCAGGGCGAGGGTGGCCAGGCCCACGAGGGCGGGTCCGAAGACGAAGGAGACCTCGTCCAGGGTGCCTTCGAGGGAGTGGATGGCGCCCACGACGCTCTCGTCGGACTTGGCGCGGTGCGCCAGCGCCACGGAGCGGGTACGGGCGAGCGGCCCGATCAGCGGGACGGAGGCCCCGGTGACGAAGCCGATCGCGGCGAGCGGGACGGTGGCGAGGTCGGCGAGCGCCCCGGTCACCAGGGCGGCGGTCGCCACCGCGTTGACCGCGGCGGCGGCGAGGACGACGGACCGCTGCCCGTGGCGGTCGGCGAGCCGGCCCAGGACCGGTCCGAAGACCACCTGTCCGGCGGAGAGGGTGCCGCCGACTATGCCCGCGGTGGCGAGGGATCCGCTGGTCTCGGCGACCAGGAGGACGCTGCCGAACTGCGACATCGCGACGGGCAGTCGGGCGAGGAAGGAAACGAGCGGCAGTAGGGGCCCGGTCAGGGCGATGACTCTTCGATAGGTGTTGACGGTTCCAAACACTTGAGCAACGTTAACCCGGTGCAGTCACCCGGATGCATTGGGTAATGGCACGGAATCCCGCATCCTGGGTACGTACGTTCTCATGAGCCTGCCCCCGCGCACCGGTCGCCCGAGTCCCGAGTTCAGCCGGCCGGAACCCGACGGACCACCGGCCGTCACCCCGGCGTCGACCTACCGCCTCCAGCTGCGCCCCGAGTTCACCTTCGGGCACGCGCGGGCCGTCGTGCCGTACCTCGCCTCGCTCGGGGTGTCCCACCTGCACCTGTCCCCCGTGCTGGAGGCCGTGCCCGGTTCCTCGCACGGGTACGACGTCACCGACCACACCCGGGTCCGGGTGGAGCTGGGCGGGGAGGACGGCCTGCGGGCCCTGGCCGCCGAGGCGCGCGCGCACGGGCTCGCACTGGTGCTCGACATCGTGCCGAACCACATGGCGCTGCCCGCGCCGCTCCGCCTCAACCGGCCCCTGTGGGAGGTGGCCAGGGAGGGACCCGGCTCGCCGTACGCGCGCTGGTTCGACATCGACTGGGAGGCGGGCGGGGGGCAGCTGCTGCTGCCCGTGCTCGCGGAGCCGCTGGATCCGGGCTCCGTCGAGGTCGTCGGGACGGGAGGGGCGGGCGTCCTGCGGATCGGGGAGCAGGAGTTCCCGCTCCGGGAGGGCACGGCCGGGCTGGAGCCGGCAGCCCTGCTCGCCGCCCAGTGGTACCGGCCCGCGTGCTGGCGGGAGGCCAGGACCGGGCTCAACTACCGGCGCTTCTTCACCATTTCGGAGCTGATCGGGGTGCGCGTCGAAGACCCGGAGGTCTTCGCCGCCACGCACGCCAAGGTGCTGGAACTGGTCCGCGACGGGGTCGCCGAAGGGCTGCGGATCGACCACGTGGACGGCCTGGCCGACCCCGGGGGATACCTGCGGCGGCTGCGGGACGCCGTCGGCGGGCACTGCTGGGTGGTGGTCGAGAAGATCCTGGCCCGCGAGGAACGGCTGGCTCCCGCCTGGCCGGTGGCCGGCACCACCGGGTACGACGCGCTGTACCGGGTGGACGGCGTACTGACCGACCCGGCCGGGGCCGCGCGGCTCGACGCCCGGTTCCGCGGGGCGACCGGGCAGCCCCGGTGGGAGCGGACCGCCGCGGCGGGAGCCCGGGAGGTCCTGACCGGGGACCTGGCCGCCGAGCTCGCTACACTGGAACGGCTGGCCGGACCGGAACTGGCCTCTGCCGTACGCGAGTTGCTGATCGCCTACCCCGTCTACCGGCCCTACCCCGGCGATCCGGACCTCGCTCCGGAGTCCCTGGAGCGGGCCGCCGCGGAGGCCGGCCGGGCCCCGGTGGCGGGCGTACGCGAACTGCTGCTGCGGGACCCGGCCTTCGCGGCCCGCTTCGCCCAGACCTCGGCCGCCCTGCGCGCCAAGTCCCTGGAGGACAGGGCCTTCTACCGGTACGCCCCGCTGCTGTCGGCCACGGAGGTGGGCGGGGATCCGGGGGCTCCGACGGTCACGGTGGCGGAGTTCCACGCGTACTGCGCCGAGCAGGCGAGGCTGTGGCCCCGGGCCGGGACGGTGCTGACCACGCACGACACGAAGCGCAGCGCGGACGTCCGGGCGCGGATCTCGGCGCTCTCGCAGGACCCGGAGTCCGTACCGGAGCCGGCCGGGGCCGACCCCCAACTCGCCTGGGTGGCCTGGCAGACGGCCTTCGGACTCGGGGACGGCGACTCCCCCGCCGTGCGCCGCGACCGCCTCTCGCAGGCCCTGCTGAAGGCCGTCCGCGAAGCCGCCCTGCACACCACGTGGACCGAGCAGGACCCCGCGTACGAGGCCACGGTCCCGGGGTACGTCCCGGCGGACGCGGTCGAGCCGGCCGGGCCCCTGGCGGCGGCCGCCCGCGCCAACCTGCTCGGCGCGGCGCTGCTGCACCTGGCCATGCCCGGGGTCCCGGAGGTCTACCAGGGCGCGGAGACGGAGTACCGGGCCCTGGTCGACCCGGACAACCGGCGGCCCGCCGTCTTCCCCCGGGAGGCCCTGGCCCGCCTGGACGCGGGCGCCGCACCCTCGGGCACGGCGGAGGAGAAGCTCGCCCTCACCACCGCCCTGCTGCGGCTGCGCCGCGACCGCCCCGGGCTGTTCGCCGGCTACGCACCGCTGCCCGCCCGTGGCCCGGCGGCGGAGCACTGCGTGGCCTTCGCCCGTTCGGCCGGTCTGGTGGCGGTGGCCACCCGCCTGTCGCACCGGCTGGCCGGGGCCGGCGGCTGGCGCGACACCGTCCTGCCCCTGCCGCCCGGGCGCTGGCGGCGGCAGCCGCTCCTCGGGCCCCGGGCGGGCGGGCACGAAGCCCCGTACGAGGGCGGGGTCCCGCTCGCCGCGCTCCTCGGCGGTGCCTCTCCGGTCGCGGTCCTGCTCAGGGAGGCCGCCGACCCGGCGTGACCCGCCCGGCCGAGGCTCCCGGCCCGGCACCGATCGGCAAACTTCCCGGTCACAGCACTAGGGCGGGCGCCGGGCGGGAATGGGACCGTCTGTGACCCTGATCCGTGACATGTGCTACCCCACCCCGCACGAACTCTCCCTGGCCGCGCGGGCCCTGGCCGATGAACACCCCTCCCTGGCCCGGCTCCGCCGGATCGGCGCGTCCCGGGCCGGGGAGCCCCTGTGGCTGCTCTCCGTGGGCGCCGCGGAGGGCGCCGGGGCCACCGCCCCGGGCGCGGCGAACGTGCTCGTCGTCGCCGGGGCCCACGCCAACGAGCCCGTCGGCGGGGCCACCGCCCTCGCGCTCGCCCGCGGGCTCATCCGCGAAGCCACGAGCACCGGCGACGCCGAGTCCGGGGCCGGCAGCGCGGTACCGCGCACCGGCGCCGGAGCGGGCCCCGCCCCCGCCTCCGTGGCCGCGCCCGCTCCCGCCGCCGGAACCACCTGGCACTTCCTGCTCTGCGCCGACCCCGACGGCGCGGCCCTGCACCGCACGCCGCGTCCGTACTCCCTGCTCGACTACCACCGCAACTTCTTCCGGCCGCCCGGCCCCGAACAGCCGGAGTGGGCGCCGTCTTTACTGCCCCCGGACCGCCTGCCGCCCGAGACCCTCGCGCTGACCCGGCTCATCGACGAGCTCCGGCCCGCCCTCCAGGTCTCCCTGCACGGCACCGATCTCGGCGGCTCCTGGGTGCAGCTGACCCGGAACATACCCGGGCTCGCCGAACCCTTCGGCAAATCGGCCGCCGAGCTGCACATTCCCGTCGAGACCAGCGCCTCCGACGCCTCGGGGTGGCCCTCGCCGGGGGCGGGGATCTTCGTGATGCCCGAGCCCGGTACCACGGACGACGGGCCGTTCCATCCCGAGGACACCCGGCTCAGCACCTGGTACCACGCCCACCGCCACGCCGGCACCACCGCGATCGTCGAAGTCCCCATGTGGGCCTCGGACCTGGTGGACGACCCGGCCCCGCACCCCGACCCCCGGGCCGCCCTGCGCGTCCTGGCCGGTCGGCTCACCGCCGACGCCGCGCGGGTGGCGGCCCTGCGGGAGGGCGCGGGCGGCGGTACGGATCCGGACGCCGCGGCCCTGCTGCGCGCGGTGGACTGGACGCTCGCGCTGATCCCCCGGATCACCGCCGAGTGGACGGGAGCCGGAGCTCCCGCCGAGGCGACCGCCGCGTACATCGGGAGCATCGACGCCTTCGGCCGGCGGCTCTCGCTGCGCGCCGCAGCGATGCTGCTCCGGGTGCTGCGCGCCCAGGGGCAGCCGGCGGCGCCGGCCCTGGACCGGCTCGTCACGGGGTGGTGCGAGGAGTTCGCGGACCGCTTCCAGGCCCGCTGGGTCCCGGTGGCCACCCAGGTGGAGCACCAGTCCCGGGTGGTCCTGGCCGCCTACGACCGGCTCGTGGCGGCGGGCCGGTAGGCCGGTGGGCGAGGGGGTGGTCGGCCGGTAGGCGAGGGGGTGGCGGGCGCGGCCTACTCCACCGGCAGGGCGTACCGGAGCTTCGGTTTGCCGGTGGCTCCGAGCCGGTCGTAGAAGCGGATCGCGCCCTCGTTCCAGTCGGGCGTCTGCCACTCGACGTGGCCGAGGCCGAGCGTGCGGGCCAGTGCGGCCACGCCGTCCATCAGGGCGGCCCCGAGGCCGTGTCCGCGGGCCTCCTCGGCCAGGTAGAGGCAGTCCATGTGCAGGTAGTCGCGGGCCTCCCAGAAGGAGAACTCGGCCGAGCAGGCGGCGTACCCGGCGACCTCGCCCTGCGGGGTCTCGGCCAGCAGCACCCACAGCCGGGCCCCGTCGGCGAACAGCTGCGCGCCGAGCCGTTCGGCGAGACCGGCCGTGCGGGGCTCGGACCTCTCGTACACCATGTGCTCGCGCACGAGCTCGACCAGGCGGGGCAGGTCCTCGGGGCGCGCGGGCCGTACGACGGGGGCGGCAGACGTGTGTTCCATGGGTGCCATCCTCCGCACGGACGCCGCCCGCCGCGCAACCGGGTCCCGGTAGGCGGTACGCGGTATCCGGCCCGCGACACCCGGCCCGCGGCACCCGGCACCCGGCACCCGGGGGCTCAGCCGCCCGAGAGCCTGAAGGTCATCCGTCCGAAGCCGATCTGGTCCCCGTCGCGCACCACCGCCGAGCCCGTCACGCGGCGCCCGTTCACCGTGGTCCCGTTCGTCGAGCCGAGGTCCCGCACCACCCAGACCCCGTCCCGGACGCTCAGTTCCGCGTGGGCCCGCGAGACCGTCTCGTGGCTCAGCCGCAGTCCGTTGCCCGGGTCGCGGCCGATCCGCAGCGGTCCGGCGCCCGGGTGCGGGAGGAGCAGCGCGGGCAGCTTCTCCGCTGCCCAGGCCCGCCGTACTCCCACGGACACGGCCGAGACCCGCCCCACCCAGCCGAACAGCCGGCGGGTCCACGGGCTCTCCCCGGCCTCCCGGCCCTCCAGGTCCGCGGTGAGCACGGCGAGGTCCTCGGAGCGGCGGGCGACGAGGGCGAGTTCCATGCGCCGCAGGAAGGTGTCGTGCGACAGCTTGCCGACGGCGGCGCCCTCCCTGAGCTGGCCCAGGGCGCGGTCGCGCTCGGCATCGGAGAGCCGCGGGGCGGGGAAAGCGGGGAACTCGAAACTCGACGTCACCAGGTGATTGTCGGCCTGTCGGGGGCAGAGTGTCCAGAACTCCCGCGACGAGCCGGGGATGATGGCCCGGACACGCAGGTTGGGGTACCGCCGCCAGACGAGGGGACCGTCCGTGCAGTTCGAGGTGTGGGCACCGCTGACAGACCGGGTCGCGCTGCGGCTCGACGGGGCCGCGTACGCGATGGCTCCCGATCCGGAGCGCGCCGGCTGGTGGGTCGTGGAGGCCCCGGCCGCCGACGGTTCCCGGTACGGGTTCCAGCTGGGCGGCGCCCCGGAGGCTCCCGCGCCTCCCGGGAGCGGGAGCGGTCCGGACGATCCGAGCCTCCCGGTCCACCCCGAGGACGATCCGCGCGACCCGGTCCACCCCGGGCACCCCGAGCTCCTCGGGCACCACTCGGACGGCGCGGCCGCCGGCGTGCGGGCCGTCTTCGCGGGACCCGTCCACCCCGTCCGGCCGGATCCGCGCGGGCGGCGCCTGCCGGACGGCCCCGACGGGCTCTCGGCCGTGGTCGACTTCGCCTCCCTCGCGCCGGCCGAGCCGGCCCCCTCCCCCCGGGTGCCGCTCCAGGACGCCGTCCTGTACGAGCTGCACGTCGGCACCTTCACCCCCGAGGGCACCTTCGACTCGGCGGCGGCCCGCCTCGGTCATCTCACGGCCCTCGGCGTCACCCACGTCGAGCTGATGCCGGTCTGCCCGTTCCCCGGGCGGCACGGCTGGGGGTACGACGGGGTCGCGCCCTGGGCGGTGCACGAGCCGTACGGGGGGCCGGCCGGGCTGGTCCGCTTCGTGGAGGCCGCGCACGCCGCCGGGCTCGGCGTCGTCCTCGACGTGGTCCACAACCACCTCGGCCCCTCCGGCAACCACCTCCCCGTCTTCGGCCCGTACTTCACCGAGAGCCACCACACGCCCTGGGGCGCGGCGGTGAACCTGGACGCGCCCGGCTCCGACGAGGTGCGCGCGTACTTGCTGGGCAGCGCGCTCGCCTGGCTGCGCGACTACCGGATCGACGGGCTGCGGCTGGACGCGGTGCACGCGCTCGCCGACGGGCGGGCGCTGACCTTCCTGGAGGAGCTGTCCGCGGCGGTGGACGCGCTGGCCGCCGAGACCGGGCGGCCGCTGTTCCTGATCGCGGAGTCCGACCGCTGCGATCCGCGCACCACGAACCCGCGCGCCGCCGGGGGCCTGGGCCTGCACGCGCAGTGGAACGACGATTTCCACCACGCCCTGCACTGCACGCTGACCGGCGAGTCACAGGCCTACTACGCGGACTTCGCCGAGGCCCCGCTCGGAGCCCTCGCCAAGACCATGACCCGGGCCTTCTTCCACGACGGGACCTGGTCCTCCTTCCGCGGCCGCCACCACGGCCGCCCGGTGGACCGCGGCCGCACCCCGGCGCACCGCTTCCTCGGCTACGCCCAGACCCACGACCAGATCGGCAACCGCGCGCTGGGCGACCGGCTCGCGGCCTCCCTCTCCCCCGGGCTGCTGGCGTGCGCGGCGACGGTGGTGCTGACCGGGCCGTTCGTGCCGATGCTGTTCATGGGCGAGGAGTGGGGCGCCGGCACGCCGTGGCAGTACTTCACCGACCATCCCGACGAGGAGCTCGCCGAGGCCGTACGGGCGGGCCGGCGGCGGGAGTTCGCGGCGCACGGCTGGAAGGCGGAGGAGATCCCCGACCCCCAGGATCCGGCGACCCGGGACCGCTCCTGCCTGGACTGGGCCGAGCCGGGGCGCGCGTCCCACGCCCGCCTGCTGGACTGGCACCGCTCCCTGATCAGGCTCCGCCGGACCCACTCCGACCTGCGCGATCCCGATCTGGCGGCGCTGCGGATCGCCCATGACGAGGAACGCCGCTGGCTGACGTTCCGCCGGGGTGACGTCCGCGTGGTGGTGAACCTCTCCGGGGAGCCGGTCACCGTCGCGCTCGGCCGCAACGGGGTCCGGGTCCTGGCCGCCTGGCAACCCGTCGACCACCCCGACCCCGACGGCCGGGTCCACGTACCGGCCGAGTCGGCGGTGGTGCTGGGCCCGTAAACCCGCTCGCGGCGGCCGGGGCCGTCTGATGGGATCGGCCCATGAAGACCGAATCCGATTCATCTCCCGCGAACGGGAGCGGGCACACGGCCAAGTACGACCGGATCGGGGTGGGTTACAGCAGGATCCGGCGGCCCGACCCCCGGCTGGCGGCGCTCATCAGGGACGCCCTGGGGGACGCCCGCACCGTGGTCAACGTCGGTGCGGGCACCGGTTCGTACGAGCCGCAGGACCGCGAGGTGACGGCCGTGGACCCGTCCCGGGTCATGCTCGACCAGCATCCGGGGACCCGCAAACTCAAAGCCGGCGCGGAGGAACTGCCTTTCCCCGACGGGCTGTTCGAGGCCGGGATGGCCGTGATGACCGTCCACCACTGGCCCGACGCCGCGCGCGGGCTGGCCGAACTGCGGCGGGTCTCCCGGCGGCAGGCCGTCTTCACCTGGGACCCGGCGCACAGCACCGAGCTGTGGCTCTTCAAGGAGTACCTGCCGGAGGCCGGTGAGCGGGACCGCGCCGCCTTCACCCCGCTGTCCGTGGTGACCGGGGCGCTGGACGCGCACACCGTGCTGCCCTTCCCCGTCCCGCACGATTTCACCGACGGGTTCCGGGCCGCCTTCTGGCGCCGGCCCGAGTCCTACCTCGACCCGGCGATCCGGGCCGCCAGCTCCACCCTCGCGAGCCTGCCGGCCTCCGTCGTGGAACCGGCGATCGCCCGGCTCCGCGAGGACCTGCGGTCGGGGGCCTGGCAGCGGCGCCACGCCGACCTGCTGGAGCGGGAGAGCATGGACTACGGCTACCGCCTGGTCCTCGCCGGGTCCTGAGCCGGCCTGATCGGCAAGACGCGCCTTAGACCGGGCCCAGTTCGGGGTCGCGGGTCTCGTGGACCTCCCAGTCGCCCAGCGTGTCCGTGAGCGCCTCCCGGCGGCGGGCCAGGAGGACGAACGCGGCGACGGCCGTGGTCGCGGCGGCCGCGGTCACGGACAGGGCGGCGCCCCAGGACATCGGGACCAGCAGGACGCAAGCAACGAAGGCGTAGGACAGCAGCAGGCCGCCGAGCCAGGGCCAGTGGGCGCCCGGCAGCACGGAGGCGGGGGTGGGGGCGAGGACGGTGCTGCGGTCCGGGTCGGGCCGTACGGGGGTGGCGGGGGCGAGGATCCGCTCGAAGTCGGCGCGGTCCAGCTCCAGCCAGGCCACCTCGCCTTCGTCGGTGACGAAGGCGACCGGCTGGTCGTTCCTGATCAGGCGCCAGTTGCGGGCGCCGCACAGCCAGCCCGGCCGTTCGCCCAGGGTCGCCGCGAGCAGGGCGAGCGCGTGGGGCGGGCCGCCGCGGTGGGCGGCCGGCACCTCGGAGCCGTCCTCCAGTGCGAGGCGCAGCTTGTGGTCCGAGGTCACGCGGACGGTGCCGTCGACGTCTCCGAGCGACACGTGGTCGCCGCGCCGCGCCGAGGTGATCCGCGCGCGGACGGCCGGCAGGGCCGATCCGGCGGCCGCGTCCTCGCGGAGGGTGCGGACGGCGGCGTCCGCCTTCGGGGCGTGCGCGGTCACGCGCAGCACCCAGACGAACAGCACGAGGCCGCCGGGAAGGAAGGCCGCCACCGTGAGCATGGGCGGCCAGGAGAACGCCAGCAGGGAGTCCGTCCGCGCGTACCGGCCGACCTGGCCGGTGTAGTCGATCACGCCGCCGAGTTCGGGTGCCGAGGGGGCGTACAGGACGATCTTGGGTCTGGGCGAGCTGCGCGTGCTCGACCGCATCTCGTTGAAATGCCCGTTGCGCACCTCGACCCGCCCGGTGACCCGGCGACCGTCCGGGGCGAGCACCGGGACCTCGACCGTCACGTCACCGCTGAACAGCGCGACTTTCGGGTCGTCCTTCTCCACCCGGTGCACTTCGACGACCGTGCCTTCGGCGGTTTCGGCGCCGGCCCGCTGGATCGCGGCGATGCGCCTGAGGTCGGCGCCGTCCGGCCGGATCGCCAGCTCGGTGGCCACGGCCAGGGCGGGGAGGAGCACGGCCACGCCCAACAGCCACGGTGCGACGAGGGGGATCCACCGGGGCCCGACCGGCAGCCGGGCGGGCGGCGGCGCGGGATCGACCTGCCGGGGGGCCGCGACACGGACCGGACGGGAACCCGACCACACCCATACGGCGCCCAGGACCAGAGCCGCGGCCCCGAGCACGGCCACGTCCGGCCGGTACACGGACATGCCCGCCCGCAGCAGCAGCGTCCATGTCGCCAGCACTGCGAACAGCAGCGCGCCCCCACCAGAAGCCCTGGTCAGCCAGGTAGTTCTCCCCATGATCGCGGACTGTAGCAACGTCGTTGCACGGGGCGGCAGATGGGCCGGATCGGGTGGGGGCAGGCATGCGGTGGCGGGCCGGCGCCGCCGCGGCTACTGCACGAGGGCCAGCTCGCGCGAAGCGTTGTTGAAGCTGCGGCAGCCGTTCTCGGTGACCGTGATGATGTCCTCGATCCGGACCCCGAACCGGCCCGGGAGGTAGATCCCCGGCTCCACGGAGAAGCACATGCCGGGCACGAGGGGCCGCTCCTCCCCTTCCACCATGTACGGCGGCTCGTGCGTGGTGACTCCGATGCCGTGGCCCGTGCGGTGGATGAACTGCTCGCCGTAGCCGAACTCGGTGATCACCGCGCGGGCCGCCCGGTCCACGTCCTGGCAGGCGGCCCCCGGCCGGGCCGCCGCCACGCCCGCCAACTGGGCCTCGCGGACGATGTCGTGGACCCGCTGCTCCTCCTCCGTGGGCTCGCCGACATGCACGGTGCGGGAGATGTCGGAGCCGTAGCCGTGCTTGAGGCCGCCGAAGTCGAGGACCACCATGTCCCCGTGCTGGATGACCCGGTCGCCCGCCTCGTGGTGCGGGTTGGCGCCGTTCGGGCCGGAGCCGACGACGGTGAAGTCCACCTGGGAGTGGCCGTGCACGCGCAGCAATGCGTCCAGGTCGGCGGCGACGTCGCTCTCCCGCCGCCCGGCGAAGGGGACGTGCAGGATCTGCGCGTACGCGGCGTCGGCCGCCTCGCCGGCCGCCGCGAGCCGGGCCAGCTCGCGCTCGTCCTTCACCGCGCGCAGCATCGGCAGCGCATCGGTCAGCGAGACGTACGAAGTACTCGGCAACTCCCGCTGCAGGCCCAGGAGGTGCAGGGCCCAGGCGTTGTCGCTGACCCCGAAGCGGCCGTTCACGTCGAGCAGCGGTGAGGTCACGGCGTACGGGTTCCTCCCGTCGGCCCAGTCCCGCAGGGTCAGCGCTCCCGCTCCGGGGGACTTCGCCGCGTCGGGGGCTTCGAGGGCGGGGACGACGAGGACGGGGTCCTGCCCGGCGGCGAGGACGAGCAGGGTCATCCGCTCGGTGTCGACGGGCCGGTACCCGGTGAGGTGGGCCAGGTCGGGCCCGGGGGCGACCAGCAGGCCGGCCAGCCCCGCATCGGCGGCGGCCTGCGCGGCGGCCGCCATCCGGGCGGCGTAGTCGGCGGCCGTGAAGGGATCGGAGTCATGGTCCATGCCCCGATCCTCCCGCGCCCCACCCTCCGACGGCAGGGGGCCGCGCCGAACAGCCCATCGGCCCGCCGGTGGGGCGTGCCGGTGCGCGGGGCGAAGTCCCCTACCCGCCCTTCCACCGTTCCCCGGGCGCTGCCCGGACCCGAGAAGATCGCCTCGAACGCCGGCGGGGCCAGACACGGCCCCGGGCGTCAGCCCGCCGCCCGCCCAGCCGGGGTCACCGCGCGCAGGGCCCACTCCAGTGGGCCGCGACGCAGCTCCGTGCCGCGGAGGAGATGGGCCCAGGCCAGGCAGCCGAGTACCGCGGCGCCCGAGAACGCGGCCAGCGCCTCCCAGCCGCTCCAGCCGCGCAGGAACACCGCCAGCGCGAGCGCGTGCACCACGTACACCGTCAGGGCCATCGCCCCGACGGCGGCGAGCGGCCGGAGCAGCCCGGCCGCCCGGCGGGCGCGCGCGGCCAGCGCGAGGAGGCCTATGAGGGCCGCCCCGACCCCGGAGTTGCCGAGGGTCTCCAGCGGGGTCTGGCTGTAGGGGCCGGCCATCAGCAGCCAGTCCCAGGAGGTGCTGGGGACGGCGCCGAACTGCTCCCCCAGGACGGCGGCGACCGGATCGGGCTCCGCCGCCGCCCAGGGGTGTTCCCGTGCGACGGCCTCCAGCAGCGGTCCGCGCCGGCCGCCGGGCCCCAGGGCGAGCCAGGAGGCGCCGTAGCCGGCCGCGGCGGCCGCCGCCCCGAAGCCGGTCAGCAGGCGCAGCGACCGCTTGCCGCGCAGGTCGGCGAGGCGGCCGAGGGCCATGCCCGCCAGGATGTACGGGAAGTAGGTGAGCAGCGGGTACGCACCCGAGACCAGCAGCTCCCGCAGCATCCTCGCGGCCCCCGCCCAGCTCGTCAGGTCGGCGGGGACGGGTGTGGCGCCGCGCCCCGCGGTGCGCAGCCCGAGGGGCGGGCCCAGGAGGTAGGAGAGGACCGGGCCCAGCACCACCGAGGCGCCCGCGACGGCCGCCAGGGTGCGGGTGCGCAGCCGGGTGAAGGGTTCGGCGGCCAGGAAGTAGACGGCGTAGAAGGCCAGGATGACGAGGATGCCGGGCGAGAGCGCGGCCAGGCACAGGCCGAGTGCGCCGAGGATCGCGCAGCGGGTCAGGGTGGCCCGCAGGGGCGGTGGTCCGGCGGCGCGGGAGCGGGCGAGCGCGAGGGAGAACCCGGCGATGAGCGTGAAGACGGCGGGCGCCCGGCCGTCGGCGGCGACGAGCAGCCAGCCGGGGCCCGAGGGCGCGGGCGGCGGGCCGACGTGGACGGCGAACATGCCGAGGACGGCGATGCCGCGTGCGGCGTCCAGGCCGGTCAGTCGGTTTGGTCCCATACGGGTAGGGATGGCGATCCGGGGCGCGGGGTTGCCTGCGGGGGTTGTCTGCGAGGGTTGCCTGCGGTGGGGTGCCTGCGGGGGCGGCCGGACGGGCCGCCGGAAAAGGCGTCGCGGGAGCACCCCGCTGATCAGCTATGCTGTGCTTGCACATCGAACGGGCGGTCCGCCGCCCTTCGTGGTGGGTGTAGCTCAGTTGGTAGAGCACCTGGTTGTGGTCCAGGTGGCCGCGGGTTCAAGTCCCGTCACTCACCCTGTTGATCCCGTGGGGGTTACGAGTTCTTCTCGTAACCCCCACGGGTTTTTTCGTTCCTCCGAGGGGAGCCGCGTATCGCGGCCGGCCGGGCCCGCCGGGCGGAGTCCTGGCAGGATCACACGCATGAAAAGCGACATCGGGGGCACCCCGGCGCTGCTCCTCGCCGCCCTCGTGGCGGCCGCGGTGTTCGGGGCTTCGGTGTGGCTGTGGCCCCGGCTCGCGGGGTCCGGGGTCCGGCCGGTGCTGGGGCGGGTGGGGCTCCAGCTCGCGATCACGCTGACGGCCGGGTCGGCGCTGCTGCTCGCGGTGAACTCCTCGTACGGCTTCTACGGCTCCTGGCGCGACCTGCTCTCCCTGCGCCGGGAGGACCCGGTACCGGCCGGCGCGGACGCCCCGGCGGCGGCGCTGCTGGTGCGGGGAACCCACTCCTGGCGGCACGCCGGCACCGACGACCCCGCGGTGATCGGCCGGATCGAGGCGGTGACCGTGCGCGGGGCCCGCAGCGGGCTGTCGGGGCAGGGGTATGTGTACCTGCCGCCGCAGTACGTGCACGCGTCCGCCGGGCGTCGGGCGGAGTTCCCGGTGGTGCTGGCGCTGAGCGGGTTCCCGAGCACGCCGGGGGTGCTGGTCGACCGGCTGCGGTATCCGCAGCTCGCGCTGGAGGCGGTGCGGGCGGGGCGGATGCGGCCGGCGGTGCTGGTCCTGATGACGCCGACGGTGGCGCCGCCCAGGGACACCCAGTGCGTGGACGTGCCGGGCGGGCCGCAGGCGGAGACCTTCTTCGCGCGGGACCTGCGGGCGGTGGTGTCCTCGCACTACGGCCTCACGCCGGACGCCCGGGGGTGGGGCGCGATGGGCAATTCGGTGGGCGGCTACTGCGCCCTGAAGCTGGCCCTGCGCACGCCGGACGCCTACCGGGCGGCGGCCGCGCTGTCGGCCCCGTACGCGGCGGTGCGGGACGCGGACACCGGCGACCTGTTCGGCGGCGACGCGGGTCGCCGGCAGGAGGAGGACCTGCTGTGGCGTCTGCGGAACCTGCCCCAGCCGCCGGTGTCCCTGCTGGTGGCGAGCAGCCGCAAGGGCGAGCACCAGTACCCGGCGACCATGGAGTTCGTCGACGCGGTACGGTCACCCGCACGGGTCTCCTCGATCGTGCTCGCGAGCGGCGGTCACAACTACGAGACCTGGGCGCGCGAGGTGCCGCCGGCCCTGGAGTGGCTGGTGGGACGACTGAGTCCACCCTGAAGGCTCCGCCCGGGCCCCGCCGAGGCTCCGCCCGGGCCCCGCCGAGGCTCCGCTCGGGCCCCGCTGAGGCTCCGGCCTGCGGACATGTAGCCTGAGACGGATTCCGATGAACGCGTTCAGGAATCGGGTGCCGGGTGAGATCGTCCGGGTGGGGGACACGCCCCGCCTGCCGGGTCATCGTCGGGGCACGGAGCCCCGGCACGTTCTGATGGGAAGTACACGAAGCATGACGAGAATCTTCCTCGCGGGCGACTCCAGCGTGACGAGCCGGCAGGCCAGCATGGCCCCGATGGTGGGATGGGGCCAGACCCTGCAGCTGTTCGTCCAGGGCGCCGAGGTGATCAACTGCGCGCGCGCAGGAGCGAGCACCCGCAGTTTCCTGGAGCGCGGGCGGCTCGCCTGGATCCTGGAGAACGGCGCTCCCGGCGACCTCATGCTCATCTCCTTCGGCCTCATCGACATGAAGCCCGGCGACGGCCGCTTCACCGAGCCGTTCAAGGAGTACCAGGGCTTCCTGCGCCAGTACGTGAACGCGGCGCGGGACCGGGGCATGCACCCGGTCCTCATCACCAGCCACGAGCGCCGGGTCTTCGACAAGTACGGCAACATGCGCCGCCCCCTGGGGCAGTACCCGGCCGCCATGCGCGAGGTCGCGACGCAGCTCTCGGTGCCGCTCATCGACCTGAACGAGTGGAGCGTCGCCTGGTGGCGGCACGCCGGCCCCGACGGGACCAAGGCACTGTTCCTCTACCTGGAGCCGGGCGAGCACCCCAACTACCCCAAGGGCGTGGCGGACAACACCCACCTGCGCGCCCACGGCGGCGTGGAGTGCTCCCGGTTCATCGCGGCGGAGATGCAGAACCGCGCGCTGCTGCCGCCCTCGCACTTCCGCAACCTCCAGGCACAGTTCGATCCGGAGCAGGCCGTCGAGTTCCTCCCCGACGACGTCTTCGACCAGCAGACCAAGGAGCGGGTCGCGGAAGTACGCCGCTGATCCGGCAGGATCCGAAAGAGACGGCCCAGGCCGTCTCTCAAGATCCGAAAGAGACGGCCTAGGCGCGCAGGAAGGCCTCCACCTCGGTGGCGAGGGCCACCGGGGCCTCGTGCGGCGGGTAGTGGCCGGCGCCGGGCAGCGGCTGGATGCGGCAGTTCGGGTACGAGACCTGCCAGGTGGCCCGCATGAAGTCGGCGGTGAGCGCGAGGTCGTACGCGCCGACGAGGACGAGCACCGGGACGGTGCTGCCCTTCACGGCGGCGGACAGGTCGAGCGGCTGCCAGCTCGCGAGGTACCCGGCGAAGGCCTCCGGCCGGGACCCGGCGAGCGAGTGCTCGACCATCCGCTCCAGCCAGTACGGGCTCGCGCGGCGGCCGGTGACGATGTCGAGGATGGCGCGCCGGTTCTCCGCGCTGCCGGCGGCCCCGTAGAAGAGGTCGTGGGTGGCGTCGTCCATCTCGTAGGGGCCGGCGGGGACCGGGTTGATGCCGATCAGCTTCTCGACGCGTTCGGGGGCGCGCACGAGGACCTGCTGCATGGCCTTGCCGCCCATGGAGTGGCCGAGGAGGGAGAAGGTGTCCCAGCCGAGCTCGTCGGCGAGCGCGAGGACGTCGTCGGCGATCTCGGGGAGCGCGTAGCGGCCGGGGACGTCCCGGCGGTCGCCGTAGCCGCGGTAGTCGAGGAAGGCGTACGAGAACTCCCCCGGGTCCAGGTAGTCCAGTACGGAGCCCCAGTGGGCGGACGTTCCGAACCAGTCGTGCAGCACGATGACGCGGACGGGGCCGGTGCCGATCCTGCGGTGGGCGATGGCCATGCGTTCTCCCTCGGTGACGGGGCGGAAACAGGTGCCGCCGTACGTCATGCCCACCGCGCCTACCATCACACCGTGAAACCGATACCTGACGCCGAGCCGCTGCGTATGGGGGACTTCTCGCCGAGCGGCGGGCCGCGGCACCCGCACCATCCCCGGAGCTACGAGATCAGCGACCCGGCGGAGATCGTCGAGGTGCGCGCCGCGCGGCCGCCCGAACGGCACACCGATTTCGCCGGTGCCGGAACGTTCGAGTGCATGTGCCACGAGGGATGGGACCCGCGTCCCGCCACCCCCGAGTCGCTGCGTCTGCTCGACCCGCTCTCCCCCGAGGGGATCCCTGCCCGCCACCGCGCGCGGTGGGTGTCGGCCGCGCCCGAGGGTCTGCGCGAGTACGCCGCTGCGCTGGCCGGGGGCGCGCAGGAGCCCGACCTGCCGCGCGGGGTACCGCTGGGCGTGGTGTTCGGCTGGCTGGGCGCCGTACGCGCAGAGCCCCGCGACGCCGCGTGGCTGCTCGCCGAACGGGGACCCGGGCGACTGCTGGCGGGAGCTGCGACGGAGGAGCTGGCCTGGGCGGTGCGGGAGACGGACCGGTCGGGCCTGGAGGGCGCCGTGCGGTTCTTCGCGAGCGAGGAGTTCACCACCCGGCACCCCAAGCGGCGCCGGGTCCCGGACACCGCCCGGAACCTGCTGCTCCGGCACGCCCGCAGCCACCGTCCCCGCGACCTCCCGGTGCTGGAACGGCGGCTGCTGCGTATGCCGGAGGACCGCGTCAGACGGTCTTGATCGCCGGGTCGGAGACGCCGGCGGCGCCCGTTTCCACGTGGCCGGCGAAGCGGCGCAGGAAGGTGGCGTCCGCGTCCGAGACGACCGTGACGTCGTACCAGCGGGCCGTGGCGGACAGGATCACCGTGTGCGCGACGGTGGCGCCCGCGGCGACGCGGATCACCTGGGCCGTGCCGCCGTAGGCGTTGGTGACGGTCAGGTTGACGGCCGCCGTGCCCCCGTTGGTCAGGGACAGCACCAGGTTGCCGGTGGCCTTGTCGTGGCGGGCCGTGACCTCGGGGCCGGCCTTCTTCGCCGGGCCCTTCCAGGTGCGCAGGAAGCCGTTGGGGCCCCAGACCGTGAGGTTGATCTGGTTGCCGGTGGAGCTGCTCGTGCTCCAGGTGTCCGACAGGGTCTTGCCCGCCTCGACCGTGTAGGGCCACGGGCCGTCCGTGCGGTTGCCCGAAGTGCTGTGGAAGTGGGCACCGAGGGTGGGGCCCGAGGAGAAGGTCAGCGTGAACTTGCCCGTGGAGACCGTGGCCTTGCCGTCCACGTACGGGGCGTAGCCCAGGGCGCGCGTCGGCTTGGCACCCGCCTCCTGCTTGGGCAGGGTGCCCGTCGCCGGCGGGGTCGGGTTGTAGGACGAGTGGCGGTTCTTGTCCGGCGGTACGTACGCGGCCGTGGACGGCAGCGCGGCGGGCGCGGAGTCCGCCCGGGTGAAGTCGAACGCCGAGGTCAGGTCTCCGCAGACCGCGCGGCGCCACGGGGAGATGTTGGGCTCCTGCACGCCGAAGCGCTTCTCCATGAAGCGGATCACCGAGGTGTGGTCGAAGGTCTCGGAGCAGACGTAGCCGCCCTTGCTCCACGGGGAGACCACGATCATCGGGACGCGGGGGCCGAGGCCGTACGCTCCGGCGGCGTAGCCGGAGACTCCCCCGGCGTACAGGTCGCCGGTGACGCTCGCCGTGGACAGGCCCCAGGCGGAGGAGGCGGGCGGGTACGGCGGGACGACGTGGTCGAAGAAGCCGTCGTTCTCGTCGTAGGTGATGAACAGGGCCGTCTTCGCCCACACGTCGGGGTTCGCGGTCAGCGAGTCCAGGACCTGCGAGATGTACCAGGCGCCGAAGTTCGTCGGCCAGTTGGCGTGCTCGCTGAACGCCTCGGGGGCGGCGATCCAGGAGACCTGCGGGAGCGTGCCGTTCACGACGTCCGCGCGCAGCTTGTCGAAGTAGGTGCCGCCCGCCTTGACGTTGGTGCCCGTACGGGCCTTCTCGTACAGGGCGCTGCCCGGCTGGGCGTTGCGGTAACTGTTGAAGTACAGCAGCGAGTTGTCGCCGTAGTTGCCGCGGAAGGCGTCGTTGATCCAGCCCCAGGATCCGGCGGCGTTCAGGCCGTCGCCGATGTCCTGGTACACCTTCCAGGAGACTCCGGCCGCCTCCAGGCGCTCGGGGTAGGTCTTCCAGCCGTAGCCGGCTTCCTGGTTGCCGAGGACCGGGCCGCCGCCCACGCCGTCGTTGCCCGTGTAACCCGTCCACATGTAGTAGCGGTTGGGGTCGGTGGCGCCGATGAAGGAGCAGTGGTAGGCGTCGCACACCGTGAAGGCGTCGGCGAGCGCGTAGTGGAACGGGATGTCGTTCCGGGTCATGTACGCCATGGTCGTGGCCGTCTTGGCCGGGACCCACTTGTCGTACTTGCCGTTGTTGTAGGCCTGGTGGCCGCCCGCCCAGTCGTGGTCCAGCCCCGTCAGGAACTGCATGCCCAGGTCGTTGATCTGGGGGTTGAACGGCAGGATGTCCTTCGTGCCGTTGGACTGGTAAAAGACGGACTTGCCGTTGTCCTGGATGACCGGTCGCGGGTCCCCGAACCCGCGGACCCCCTTCATCGCACCGAAGTAGTGGTCGAAGGAACGGTTCTCCTGCATGAGGACGACGATGTGCTCGATGTCCTGGATCGTGCCGGTACTGCCCTGGGCCGTGATCGCGGCGGCCCGCGCGATGCTGTCGTTCAGCATCGTGACGGCGGCTGCGCCACCGGCGATCTGCAGGAACCTGCGCCGATTCAATTCAGTCATGGAGAGCGACCTCTGAGGGTGAGACGGGTGCGGGGGGATGTCACTGGGCGCCCCAAGGACAACTGCCCCGGGGTACCGGTCGGCATTGCTGTGATGACAGTGAGCCGTACACCTGGAGAACGGAATACCTCGTCGCGCAATTCTTGCCCCACGCAGCGTTTTCTTTCACTTCCGTTCATTTCCTGTCCCTTACCTTCACTATCTCTCTGTTTCCTCGCCTTCCCTTCGCGCTGCCGGCCGGGCCCGTACTCACCTGGTGCACAGGCCGGTTGAGCATCCGTACTCAGGACCGGGAGCGGACGGCGCGTCATGGTGAGGACATGCCGAATCAGCCATCCGTACCGCAGTCGAGACCCCGTGCCGGGATCACCGCCGTCGCCGGCATGCTGCCCGAGGAGGTCCTCGGCTCCGACCGGTTGCAGCGCGAGATCGCCGACCGGGCCGGAATCAAGCTGCCGCCCCGGCTGCTGACCCAGGCCACCGGCATCCGCACCCGCCGGATCGCGGGCGAGGGGGTGTACGCCTCCACGCTCGCGGTGGGTGCGGCCCGCCGGGCACTGGACACCGCCGGACTCGGGGCCGCCGACATCGACCTGCTGCTCTTCGCCTCCGCCTCCCGCGACGTCGCCGAACCGGCCACCGCTCACATCGTGCAGGCCGAACTCGGCACGAAGGCACACGCCTTGGACGTCACCAACGCCTGCAACAGCTTCGTCAACGGCATCGACCTGGCCCGCGCCATGATCCTGGCCGGCCGGGCCCGGCGGGCCCTGGTGGTCACCGGGGAGACCCCGAGCCGGGCCGTACGGACGGCGCCCGCCGACTTCGCCGAGTTCCGCGCCGGGTTCGCCGGCTACACCTTCGGCGACGCGGGGGCCGCCGTGATCGTGGAGCCGGTGGAACGCGGCGGGATCCTCGACGTGGACACCGAGACCCACTCCGAACACTGGGAGGTCGGCGGCATCCCGGGCGGTGGTTCGCGCCACCCGCGCGGGGACGCGTACACCTACTTCCGCGGCGACGGGCACGAACTGCGCGGGGTCTTCGAGAAGGTGGGCACCGCCGTCATCGACCGGACCCTGTACCGCACGGGCCTGGGCTGGGACGACTTCTCGAAGGTGCTGGTGCACCAGGTGACCGTGCCCTATCTGGAGCGGTTCGCCGAGCTGACCGGGGTCCCCGCCGGAAAGCTGGTGGTGACCGTGCCCGAGCTCGGGAACATCGCGAGCGCGACGATCGGGGTGCAGCTGGGACGGATATTCGGTGAACTGACCTCGGGCGACCGGGTGTTGTTCGTCGGGCTCGGCGGCGGGATCAGCATCATGACGATGGTCTGGGAGAAGTCGTGAACGCGGCCGGACGACTGTGGGTGGTGGTGCCCGCCCACGAGGAGGAAGCCCGGATCGCCGGGACCCTCGCCGCGCTCTCCCGCCAACAGGACCGCGATTTCATCCTGTTGGTCGTGGACAACGCCTCCGCCGACCGGACGGCCGCCGTGGCGCGGGAGTTCGCGGCGGGCGCCCCCTTCGCCGTGGAGGTCATCGAGGAACCCGAGAAGGGCGTCGGCTCCGCCGTGGACACCGGCTTCCGGTACGCGATCGGACGCGGCGCGACCCTGCTCGCCCGCACCGACGCCGACTGCCTGCCCCACCCGGGATGGACCGGCGCGGCACGGGCGGCGCTGATCCGCGACCCCGGGCTGGTGTGCGGGCGGATCGTGGCCCGGCGCGACGAGCACGGTCCGCTGGGGCGGGCCGGCTTCGGGATCCTCGTACGGGTCGCCGGGCTCTTCGGCCGGCTGCGGCCCGCCCACGCGCGGCGCCGCGGCTACCGCGCCCCGTACCGGATGCACGCCGGGAACAACATGGCCATCACCGCCGAGCTGTACCTGGCCGTCGGCGGGATGCCCCGGCGCCCCTCCCCCACCGACCGGCTCTTCCTCAACGCGGTGCGCCGCCACACCGACCGGATCACGCGCTGCCGGGCGATGGTCGTGGAGAACTCCACGCGCCGGCTGCAGGCGTACGGGATCGCCGGCACGGCCCGCTGGTACCTCGGCCGCGGCAGCGGCCCGCACGGAACGGACGACCCCCGCTGATGCTGGACCGCCTCGACCACGCGCTGCGCGCCCGCCCTGAGCGGCCCGCCGTCCTGACCGCCACCCGCACGGGAGCCACCCGGACCGCCGCCACGTGCGGGGAACTCGCCGAGCTGGCCGACGCCTTCGCCGCCGCGCTGTACGCGCGCGGGCTGCGCACCGGGGACACCGTCGGCGTCGCCGTACGCCCCGGGCCGCGTGCGCTCGCCGTCCTGCTCGCGCTGTGGCGGCTCGGTCTGCGCGGGGCCGTCCTCGACCCCGGGGCCGGACCCGACGTGCTGCGCGCCCGGCTGGCTTCGGCGCGGCCCGCGCTGGTGCTGGCCGACGCCGCCGCGCAGGCGGTGGCCGGGTGGGCCCGGCCGCTGGCCCGGCGGGCGGCCGGGCTGGAACTGCCGGAGCTGGCCGGGCTGGGCGCGCCGGTGGCCACGGTCGGGCGGCGGCTGCCGGGGTGCGCGCCCGCTCTGGACCGGCATGCGGCGCGGAGCGGGGTTCCGGCGCGGTTCACGGGTGACGGGGCCGTCGATGCCGACGCCGACGCGGTGATCGTGTTCACGTCCGGGACCACCGCACGGCCCCGGGCCGTGGTGCACACGCGGGCGAGTCTGGCCGCCGGGATGGAGACGGTGTCGGCGCTGTTCTCCGGCCGTCAGGGGGAGGCTGCGGCCGGCCCGGCCACCGCCGCCGCGGGTCCCGTGCTCGGCGGCACCTTCTTCGTGCTCGTCCCCTCCCTCGTGCGCGGCGCCCCCGTGGCCCTCCCGGCCCGCTCTCCCCGGGTCCTGGCCCGCCAGCTGGCCCGGCTGGCGCCGCGGGACACCTACCTCACGCCGCCGCAGCTCCGGGACGCGCTGCGGGAGGGGGCCCGCTTCGGGGGCCGGGTGTGGACCGGCTCGGCGCCTGCCAGCGCCGAACTACTGGGCCGCGTAAGGGAGTCGGGGGCCGACGAGGCCTGGGGGGTGTACGCGCTCACCGAGCTGTTTCCCGCCGCCGCGGTGGAGTCCCGGGAGAAGGCCGCGTACGAGGGGGCCGGTGACCTGGTCGGCGCCCCGCTGCCCGGTGTGCGCGCCGCGTCCGACGCGGACGGGCAGCTGCTGCTGACCGGTCCCGGGGCCCGGCACCGCTACCTCGGCGAGGACCCCGACCCGTGGGTGCGCACGGGCGACCGGGCCCGCCTGGACGGCGCGGGCCGGATCGTGCTGGAGGGCAGGGCCAAGGACATGGTGCTGCGCCGGGCCGAGAACATCTACCCGGGCCTGTACGAACCGGCGCTGCACGTGCCGGGGGTGGAACTGGCGCTGCTCGTCGGGGTCCCCGCGGACGCGGGCCGCCGCCCCGGCGACGGCTGCGCCGACGGCGACGAGCGCCTCGTGGCCGTCGTACAGCCCTGCCACGGCACCTCCGAGCCGGCCCTGCGGTCCGCGCTGGCGGGCCCGCTGCGCCGCATGGGCGAAGCAGCGCCCGACGCCCTGCTGTTCGCGCGGATCCCGCTGTCGGGACGCTCCCGCAAACCGGACCGCGCGGCGACGGCCGCCCTGGCGGCCCACCGACTGGGGACCGGCTCCGCCCCCGCCGGGAAGGGCGCACCCCGGCCGTGAACCAACACCCCTCACCCCCGTGGCGGGCCCGCGCCCGTGCACTGCGGGAGCGGGTCATGGTCTCCCACCGTCGCTACACCCGGGCCAACGGTGACGCGCTCGCGGGCTCGCTCACGTACGCCCTGTTCGTCGGGACGGCCCCGGCGGTGCTGCTGATCGGCTCGCTGGCCGGGCGGGCCGGGGCAGGGCCGGACGGGGTCCGCCGGGGCGTGGACGGGCTGGCCGCGGCCCTGCTGCCCGCGGCCGCCGCTCCGGCGGCCGGGCGGCTGCCGGTCGTGGCTCCGCACTGGCGGCCCCTGCTCGTCCTCGCGCTCGGCTGGTCGGTGGTGCGCACGACCCGGGCGCTGCGCACCGGCGTCCGGGCCGTGTGCGGACAGAACGCGGGCAGCGGGAACCCCGTGCGCGACGCGGTCAGGGACCTCGCGGGAGCGGCCGTGCTCTGCCTCGCGGGCACCGCCGTCGCCGTCGTGGTGACGGCGGGCGGTCCCGCCTGTACGGTCCCCGCACTGTGGGCGCTGTTCGCGGCCGTCCTGTGGCTCGCCCCGCACCCGGCACCCGGCAGGCCCCGACCGGCCGCCGTCGCCGGGCCGGCGCTGGCGGCCGCGCTGGCATGCCGGCTGCTCCTGCTCGCCGCGGACCCCTATCTCGCCGCCACCGCCGCACTGCACGGCGACCTCTACCACCGGATCGGGCCGCTCGTCGGGCTGCTCGTCTGGGCCGGCCTGTGCGCCCGGGTGCTGCTCCGCGCGGCCTCCTGGGCGGCCACGACCGCCGCCACGACCAGCACCGCCACGCCCACCACCGCCATCACAACCACCGATCAGCCGGAAGGAACGAGGAGTTGACGATCCCGAACCTGTGGGTGGTCGTGCCCGCCTACAACGAGGCGGCGGCCATCGGAGCCACCCTGGCCGCGCTCGCCGCCCAGTACGACACCGGATTCGCGCTCGTGGTCGTGGACAACGCCTCCACCGACCGGACCGCCGATGCCGTACGGGACTTCGCACACGCGGCGCCCTTTCGCGTCGAGCTGGTCCGGGAGGAGCTGCCCGGCGCGGGGACCGCCGCCGACACGGGTTTCCGGTACGCCATCGCCGCCGGCGCCACCCACCTGCTGCGCACCGACGCCGACTGCCTGCCCGCCCCGGACTGGACGGCCGTCGCGAAGGCGGAGTTCGGGCGGGGCGCCGAGATGCTGTGCGGCCGCAGCGTGCCGCGCCGCGACGAGCGGCCCGGTCCCCTCGAAGCCCGGCTGCTGCCGTCGCTGATCCGGCTCACCTCGCTCTACGGCCGCTACCGCCCCTCCCACCGGCACCCGCGCTACCGCACCCCGTACGTCCTGTGCCACGGCCACAACCTCGGCATCACCGCCGGCCTCTACCTGCGCTGCGGCGGCGCCCTGCGGGTGCCGCTGCACGAACGCTCCGAGGACGTGGCCCTGCTGAACCGGGCCCGGGAGCACAGCGAGCGGATCGTCCGCGCGGAGCACCTGGTGGTGCAGAACAGCCTGCGCAGGCTGCGGAGCTGGGGCCCGCGCCGCACCCTGCTCTGGTACTGGGACCGGCGCTACCGGCCCGCCGACACCGCGGAGGCACACGTCCGATGACCACCGACCCGACGCTCCGCATCCGGACCCGTACGAAGGCGGGCACGAAGGCCCGCCGCCGGGACCGCCGGGTCTACCTGCGCTCCCACCCGCTCCTGTTCGCGCTGCTCGCCGCCACCCGCGGGCGGCCCGTGCGGCGGCTCGGGGGCCGCCTCGGAGGCGGCACCCTGCTCGTCCACGGCACCGCGGCCTACCGGGAGGCGCTGACCCGGCTGCCCCTGGACCGCACCGCGCCCGGCACCACCGGCGGCGCGGTGCGGGCCACCCGGATGGAGGGCGCGCTCTTCGACCAGGAGGGCTCCGGACACCGGGCCGGCCGGCGGGAGCTCGCCGAGCTGCTCGGCGCGTCCGCGACCCGGGAACTGCGCGCTGTATGGCACCCGTTGCTGCTGCGGCGGCTCGCGCCGCTGCCGCTCGGAGGCACGGTGGACCTGGTCCCGCTGGCCCGGGAACTGGCCGGCTCCGTGGTGCACGCGCTGCTGCGCCCCGGCTCCGGGGCCGGCGCCGGCGCCTCCCCCCTCGCCCTCGCGGAGACCGCCGCCGAGGCCGCTGCCGCCTCCGTGCGCAGCCACCTCCCCGGCCCGCCCCGCCCCGGCGCCCGGGCGGCGGCGATCCGCACCGCCGAGCGGCTCCGCGTGCTCCTGGGCCCGGGGGCGGACGCCCGGGCCGCGATACTGGCGGTGGCGGCCGTCAACACCACGGTCGCGGCGCTGCCCCGGGCCGTGGCCTGGTGCGCAGACGCGGGCTTGTGGGACCAGGCGGCGGACCCGGCACTGCGTCCCGCGCTGGCCGATGAACTCCTGCGCGTCACGGCGGCCTCTCCGCTCCTCCCCCGGGTGGCCGCGGCCGAAGGATCCGTGGGCGGCTGCCCGGTCCGGGCCGGTGACCGGCTGCTCCTGGTGGCCCGGCACGCGGCCGGGGCCCACGTGCGGGACCCCGACGGGCGCCGGCCCGCCGAGCCGGCCGCCGCCCGCCTGGTCTTCGGCGCCGGGCCGCACGCCTGCCCCGGAGCCCGGCTGGCCCGGGAGCAACTGGTCGGCGTCCTGGCGGCACTGGCTCCGCACCGGCCGGTCGTGACCCGGGCCCGGGTCGACCGCCGGGCCGCTCTGCCCGGGTGGCGTTCGCTCGTCGTACGGGCGGCGGCATGACGTCCCGTAGGCCGTCCCGTCCGGATCCTGCCGGGTCCGCGGCCGGGGTCCGGATCGCGGTCACGGGGGCGAGCGGCTTCTGCGGCGGGCACGTCGCCCGCGCCGCGGCGGCGGCCGGGGCACGGGTGGTGTGCCTGGGCCGCAGGCCGGGCCCGATCGGGGAACACCGCTTCTGGGACGCGTCCCTCGGGGAGCCGGACCTCTCGGGTACGGACCTCGTCGTGCACTGTGCGGCGGCGGTCGGCGATCCGGCCCCGGGTTCCCCCGCCGAGACGGTCATGCACGCGGTCAACGTGACGGGCACCGAACGGCTGCTGCACGCGGCGGGCGGCCGCCCGGTGGTCTGGGTGAGCAGCGCCAGCGTCTACGACCCCGGCCGCGACCGCACGCTCGTCCGCGAGGAGCACCCGCGCACGGGCCAGCTGAACGCCTACGGCCGTACGAAGGCCCAGGGCGAGGCCCTGGCGCTGGCAGCGGGCTCCGTGGTGCTGCGCCCGCGCGCCGTGTACGGCCCGGGCGACACCCAGCTCCTGCCCCGGCTGCTCTCCCGGGTCCGCGCCGGGACCCTGTTCCTGCCGGGCCCGGACGTCCCGCTCAGCCTGACGGCGGTGGAGAACCTGGCCGGGGCCTGCCTGGCGGCTCCCGGCTGGCCGCAGGGCGCGTACAACATCGCCGACGCCCTCCCCTACCAGCGCGATGCGGCGGTAGGGGAGGTCCTGCGCGCCCACGGGGTCCGCGCCCGCGTACGCCACCTCCCGACGGCCCTGGCCCGGGCTGCGGCGCGCCTCGCGGAATCCCTGTCCTGCGCCGAACCGGCCCTCAGCCGCTACGCGGTGGACCAGCTCGCCCACCCGGTGGTCCTGGACCTCACGCGGGCCCGCGCCCAGGGCTGGACCCCGTCCCGGACCCTGTGGGACCACCTCGGGGACCTTTCCGGTCACGGCACCGGATCCGAAGGAGACGGCCCGGGCCGCGTCAGGCGGTCGCCCGGGCTCCCGCGGCGGCGATGAGCTGGTCCAGGAGGGAGAGCAGGCAGGCGCGGACGTCCGGGCGGGAGCGGGCGTCGAGCATGAGCACGGGGGTGTTCGGATCGCGCAGGTGCAGGGCCGTCGCGATCTCCTCCGCGGTGTAGGGCTGCTCGCCGTGGAAGCAGTTCGCGCCGACCACGAACGGCAGTCCGCGGCTCTCGAAGAAGTCGACGGCCGGGAAGCTGCGGTCGAGGCGCCGCGTGTCGACCAGCACGATCGCTCCGAGAGCCCCGGCCAGCAGGTCGTCCCACATGAACCAGAAACGTTCCTGGCCCGGTGTGCCGAAGAGGTAGAGGACGACGCCGGCGTCGGAGAGGGTGATGCGGCCGAAGTCCATCGCCACGGTGGTGGCCGTCTTGGACTCGATCCCGTCGAGGTCGTCGACGCCGACACCGGCGGCCGTCAGCCGCTCCTCCGTGCGCAGCGGCTCGATCTCGGAGATCGTCTCCACCAGGGTGGTCTTGCCGACTCCGAATCCGCCGGCGATGAGGATCTTGACCGGGGCCGCTTCGGGTGAGGCCGGGGCCTGGGGGGCGGGCGTGTCATATCCGGGCAAGGTTGTCCCTGATTCTCATGAGCAGGTCGACGTCGGTGGTCTCGGCGCCCCCCAGGGGCGACCGGTGGTGGATCAGCCCGCGGTCGGCGAGCTCGCCGAGCAGCAGCGTCATCGGGGTGAGGCGGATGTGCATCCGCGCCGCTATCTCGGCGACCGCCAGGCCACCCGGCGCCGTGCACATGGCAAGGATCTCCTGCCATTCGGTGGGCAGCCCGGCGCGGGCGTCCTCGGCCACCGCCGCCGTGATGGTGGTGTCCATGGTGAGGACGGTGTGGGGAACGGCTGTCCGTCCGTCGGTCAGGGCGTACAGCCGTGTCCGGCGGCGCCTCGCGGGCTGGGGCTCGTCCTGCGGCATTACGCGGTCGGCACCTGGGCGCGCTCGGGGGTGCCCAGCCACTCGCCGAGCGCCTGGGCGGTCCGTACGGCCTCGCCGCCCAGTTCCCCGAGCCGCGCCTTCCGGGAGGTCACCACGATGAGCGTGCTGCCCTCACCGCACCCGACGATGCAGAGGTAGCGGTCGTCCATCTCGACCAGCTGGCGGATGACGCGGCCGCCGTCGACCTCGCGGGATATCGCCTTCATCGTGGCCGCGATGCCGGAGGCGGCGGCCGCCATGCGCTCGGCCTGGGGCTCGTCCAGCAGGTAGGCGCTGAGCTTGATGCCGTCGTTGGACAGGAGCACCGCTCCCTGGATGCCGGCGATCCTGCTCAGGTTGTTGTCCAGGACGCTGTAGATCACGTCGTTGGACGATGCCGTGCCGGATGCCGCGGTGTTCGGTGAAGTAGTCATGGCTGATCCCGTCGGAGCTCTTCTTCCACTGTCTGGGTCCCGTGTTCGTAGTCCGCCCAGGCGTCGGCCACCTCTTCCGGGGTCTCCGTGTCCGGCCGGGCAGCCGGTTCCGGTGCGCTGGGGGCCCGTAGCTGCTCGGCGATGTGGGTCTGGGGGACGCGCTCGGGGAGCGCCGGGCGGACCGCGGGTCCGGAGGCGGGCGCGGGCGCCGTCGTACGGCGGCTCGGCAGCCCGGCGGCCGTACGCGGGAGGGGCCCGGGCGCCGGCGCCTCGGGCGGGCGCGGCGCCGGGACGTCCGCGGAGGGCGCCGGGGACGCCTGCGCGAGTACGAGCTCGGGCGCGGGTACGGGCGCAGGCGCGGTTACGGGTACGGGCCTGCGCGGGGTCTCCGCCTCGGTCGCCACCAGCAGTTCCCCGGGGAGGATCACCACGGCGGCGGTCCCTCCGTACACCGAGCGGCGCAGGGTGACCGTCGCTCCGAGCTGGTCGGCGAGGTGACCGACCACGAAGAGCCCGAGCCGGTGCGCGTTCTGCGCCAGGACGGAGTAGGGCGGGGCCTGGTGGAGGCGCCCGTTCATCTCCTCGTACCGCTCGGGGCTCACGCGCGGCCCGCGGTCCTCGATCTCGACCGACAGCCCGCCCGCGACCGTTTCGGCGCGGATGACCACCTTCGACCGCGGCGGGGAGAAGCGGGTGGCGTTGTCCAGCAGCTCCGCCAGCAGGTGGCTGATCTGGCTGATCACGCGCGGTTCCACGCTGATCTCGTCCAGGGCGTGCCGCTCGATGCGCCGGAACTCCTCGACCTCCGCGGCGGCTTCGCGCAGCAGGTCGGCGACGCGCATGGGCTCGGTGTGCGGGTCGGGGACCTCGCCGCCCGCCAGGATCAGGAGGTTCTCGATCTGCCGCCGCATGCCCACCGTCAGCTGGTCGGCCCGCATCAACTGGGCGAGCAGCGCTTCGTCGTGGCCGAAGGTGTCCTGGAGGTCCTCCGTGAGGCTCAGCTGGCGGCTGACCAGGTTTCCGGTGCGCGAGGCGATGCCCGAGGCGAACAGACCGAATCCGTGGCGTTCCGCCGCGAGCTGCCGGTGCCCGTCGACGGACACGGCGACGGCCCGGGCGAACGCATCGCTGACGCGCCCGACTTCGTCCCGGTCGCCGCGCACCTGCGGCAGTGCGCCGAGGTCGACGGACTGCCCGCGCTGCAGCCGGGCGACGACGTCGGGGAGGGTCTCCTCGGCGACGGTCACCGTGCGGTCGTGCAGGTCGCGCAGGCGGCGGAGGACCGATCGCGTGGTGAACACGACCACGGTGACGACGATCAGCAGCCCGCCACCGCTTCCGCCGATCAGCCAGGCGACCTCGGTGTCCAGCTCCGCGGCCTTGGCCTCGCCGCGTGCGAGCATCTTCCGCGCCCGGTCGACGTTGAAGGTGGCCAGCTGCACCGAGAACCTCTCGTGCGCGGAGCGCCAGCCCGCGGCCTCGGCGGGCAGCTTGATGCCGGAGGCGATGTCCGTGTGCTTCGAGAGGATCGCCTTCTCGATGCGGATCTTCGTCTGCCAGTCCGGGGAGGCGACGATCCTTTCGTAGAACCGCCGGTCCTCCTCGGGCAGGTACGGCACGACCCATGTGTCGTACAGGTACCGGTGGGAGCCCAGGGCGCCGACGAACTGGTCGAAGCCGGCGGCGTTCAGTTCCCTGGACGGCCCGGCCAGGGCCAGGAGCGTGTCCTCGCGCGCCACCATCTCGGTGGCGGAGAGCATGGACACCACGGTCCGGCTCTCCTTGGTGAGTTCGGCGTCGTCCGCGTGGCTGAAGTCGAGCTGGTACGCCTGGATGACCGCGTCGATCACCCCGGTGTAGTACGTCAGCGTGCCGTCGGCGGCGCCGCTGCGCGCATCGGCGCGCTGGCGGTACGCGGCCAGGCTGTCGAGCCGCCGGTTCACTTCCTCGAAGAACGCGTCCGAACCGACCGCCAGTCGGCGGAAGTCGGCCGCGGCCCGGTCCGTGGCCTCGCGCCGCATGGCGAGCGCCTCTTCGGTCCCGGGCGCCCCCGCCCACAGCGAGGCGGTCAGCGTCCGCTCGGCCTGCATGTCGATCATGAGGGTGTACAGCGGTGCGCCGACCTTCTCGGCGGCCGCGACGTCCGCCCGCAGGCGCTCCGACTGTGCCAGCAGCCGCTGGGCGGTCACCGCCACCTGGGTGCCCATCGCCAGGGTGGGGAGCACGGCCAGCCAGATGAGCAGGGTGCGCAGGCGCAGGGTCCGCCGCCGACGCGTCGCCGACTGCCCTTGTGCGCCTTCAGGTTCGCCTTCGGGTTCTATGGAAGTCATCGGTCCTCGGGGGCGGGGGACGGCGGGGGGCGGCCGGGCGGCCTTGCCCCGCACGGCCCTTGGGAGCGGGACGGGCACAACCATGCGGACTGCGACGGGATGTGCGGGAGGTAAGGGTGCCGATCATAACCAGCCACACCGAGGAATCCGATAGGTGTCTTCCGCTGTCAAAGCGTGCCATTTACGGCGGATCACCGCAGGCGAGACCTGATCGGAACCCAGCCGCGACACCCCCGACACCGTGGAAGGCGCCGGATATCCGGTGGAGGTCCCGTACGCGCGATGGCAAGGTGTGGCGCATGCCGTCGCACCCTGCCGAGCAGCTGCTGCGCGAGCTGCACGCCTCGCTCGGGCTCCGCAAGCGCCCCGAAGACATGGCCCAGCTGGTCCAGGACCTGTTCGCCGCCCGCGAGATCGCCCTCGACCCCGCCACCGCCGGCGCCCTGGAGAAGGCCGCCGCACATTCGCTGCACAGGATGTGGCACGGCTACACCTCCATGCTCGAGGACTTCGCCCGCCCCGTCGGCGCACAGCGCCAGCTCGCCCGGGCCGGGGCGCTGTTCGCGTCCGTGCCCGACGTCCCCGAGGGAGCCGGTGACGATCCCGCGCGGATCGAGGCGGTGATCCGCCGGGCCGGCGAGGAGATCCGCCGGCAGTACGGGGAGAACGACTTCGGCCTCGACCGGCTGAACCGGGCCGAGCGCGCCGAAGCCGGCATCGGCGAGGTCTCCAAACGCCAGTACAACAAGCGCTTCCGGCTGCTGCGGCGCATGGAGGCCAAACTGGCCCGGCTCGTCCACGAGCAATGCCGCCGCGAGGTCACGATGACCGGCAAGGGCGCGCTCGCGCACACCCTGCCCTACGAGCTGTTCGCCGCCGACGCGGACTCCGCGGCCTTCGTCGCCTATCTCACCGCCCGCGCGAACATGCGCAGCATCTTCACCAACGGCACGCAGCGCCGCCCGTACGACGAGGTCGCCGACGCACTGTTCCGGCGGCTGCGCGCGGCGCCCGGGCAGACGAACTGGTACGCCGTCGCGCACGTCCATCCCACCGCCGAGGTGCTGGGGCACCTCTCCGATCAGGAGCTCACCCGGCTCCTGATCCGCTGGAACGGCTTCCTGCGGACCGTGGCCGAACTGCTGGAGGACGCCTGGAACCGTTCCCGCATCGAACCGGCGAGCATGGTCGTGCGGCGCGGCGACGACTCCTCGACGTGGAACCAGGCCGCACAGGCCTGGAGCACCGCCCGGGCCCACTGGTTCGCCCTGATGACCGAGCTGGGCCAGGAGGAGGTCCTGACCCGCGTGTGCCCGGGCAAGGTCCCCCGGCTGATGGCGGCGGACGTGGCGTACTGGCACCGCAGGACCGGCGGCGGTCTGCACGCCGACACCTACGTGTGGGCGGAGCTGCCCCTGCCCTGGGAAGTCCTGCGGGGCGAGAAGCAGTGCCCGCGATCGCTGGTCGAGGCGGCCTGCGCGCGGCACGGTGTGGACCCGGTGGCCGGCGGCTGGACCGCGCCCCGGCCGCCCGCGGAGGCCGTCCGCTTCAGCCGCACGCCGGAGCTGGTGAACGGCGTGGCGGTCGCCGACCCGCTGATGGCGAGCGCCATGCGGTCCGCCGGAGTGTTCTCGGGCCGGGACAAGCGCGCGGCCGCCGAGGAGTGGCTCTGAGGTTCCGGCCGGCCCGGGCGCAAACCGCTTGCCCGGGACGGCCCCGCCCGACGAGAATCGGGGCGGCGGCGAGGAAGCTCTGCGGAGGAGCTCCCGGCTCGATCTCCGGGTGGACGTAGGTTCGAATCCTGCCCTTGCCGCCGCCCCACCTCTTCGCCGCCGGGTGTCAGCCCTCCGTGGGCGTGAGGCGCAGGGAGATGCTGTTGATGCAGTACCGCTGGTCCGTGGGGGTCGGGTAGCCCTCGCCCTCGAAGACGTGGCCCAGGTGGGAGCCGCACTTCGCGCACAGGACCTCGGTGCGGACCATGCCGTGGGTGACGTCCGCCTTCAGTTCGACCGCGTCGGAGTCCTTCGGGTCGTAGAAGGACGGCCAACCGCAGTGCGACTCGAACTTCTCCGTGGAGCGGAACAGTTCGGAGCCGCAGCCGCGACAGCTGTAGACGCCCTCGGTCTTGGTGTCCGTGTACTCACCGCGGAAGGCGGGCTCGGTCCCGGCGAGGCGCAGTACCTGGTACTCGGACGGGGTCAGCTCCGCCTGCCACTGCTCGTCCGTCTTCTCTACCTCGTACGACATGACTGTTCTCCCGTTTCCCGCTCTTCCCAGAGCCGTCAGTTCGACAGACGGGCCAGGATGGCCGGCCCCAGGTCCGTGACGTCGCCCGCACCCATGGTGAGAACGAGATCGCCGGGCTTGGCCATTCCCGCGATGACGTCGGCGACGGCTTCCTTGGAGTGCTCGGGGGTGACGTCGGCCCCGGCGGCGCGGGCGGCGTCGATGATGATCTCGCTGGTGATCCCGGGGACCGGGTCCTCGCGGGCCGGGTAGATGTCGAGGACGACCGAGGCGTCGGCGAGGGCGAGGGCCTGGCCCATCTCCTTGCCGAGTTCCTGGGTGCGGGAGAAGAGGTGCGGCTGGAAGACGACCAGGATGCGGGAGTCCCCGGCGGCTCCGCGGATGGCCTCCAGGTCGGCGGTCATCTCGGTGGGGTGGTGTGCGTAGGAGTCGATGACCTGGACCCCGGCGGCCTCGCCCTTGAGCTGGAGGCGGCGCTTGACCCCGGTGTACTTGCCGAGGGCGGAGGCCAGGTTGTGCGCCGGGATGCCGAGCGCGACGCCGGCGGCGAGGGCCGCGACGGCGTTGTGCGCGTAGTGGCGGCCGGGCACGGAGACGGTGAAGGTGAGCATCCGGCCGTCGATGACGACGGTGACCTCGCTGGTCAGCCCGCGCGGGGTGATCTTGGTGATCTGGACGTCGGCGGTGTCATCCTCGCCGTACGTGACGATCTGGAGGCCGGGGTTGCCGGAGACCCGCCCGGCGATCTCGGCCGCGCCGGCCTGGCCGTGGGCGACGACCAGGGTGCCGCCGGCCGGGATCTTGCCGACGAAGGTCTCGAAGGACTCGTAGATCTCGTCCATCGACGCGTAGTTCGCGTGGTGGTCGAGCTCGGCGTTGAGGATGATCGCGACCTGGGGCGTGTACGTGTGGAAGCTGCGGTCGCTCTCGTCCGCCTCGGCCACGAAGATGTCGCCCTCGCCGTGGTGGGCGTTGGAGCCGGGGGCGTCCAGGTCGCCGCCGATGGCGTACGAGGGGTCCAGGCCCAGCGCCGAGAGGGAGACGGCCAGCATCGAGGTGGTGGTGGTCTTGCCGTGGGTGCCGGCGACGGCGATCGGCCGCAGGCCGTCCATCAGCCCGGCCAGGGCGTCGGAGCGGTGCACGACGGGGATGCCGAGCTCCGCGGCGCGGGCCAGCTCCGGGTTGTCGGCGCGGATGGCGCTGGAGACGACCACGCAGGTGGCGTCGTCGGCGAGGTGGCCGGCGGCGTGCCCGATGTGGACCGTGGCGCCGTGGGAGCGCAGCGCCTGGGCGGTCTCGGAGTCACGGGCGTCGCTGCCGGCCACCTGCGCGCCGCGCTGGGCCAGGATCTTCGCGATGCCGGACATGCCGGCGCCGCCGATGCCGATGAAGTGGGGCCGTTCCATGGCGGTCGGCAGGCCGGGCTTCATTCAGGTAGCTCCAGGATCGAGTGCGTACGTACGGCAGCCGGGTGCGCGGGTACGGGAACGTACGGATGCGCGGTCCGGCCGCCTCCACCCTATTCCTTGTGGGCGAAGAGCTTGAGCACCGGAACGCCGACCTTGTGGCGCGCCCGCGAGGCCCAGTCCCGGTGGAAGAACTCCTCGACGTAGTGCGGGGCGGTCAGCACGATCACCTCGTCGGCGCTGGTCTCGTCGACCACCGCCTTCAGCTTGTCGAGCGGATGGTCGTCGACGATCTGTCCGACGGCCTTGGCGCCCTTGGCGCGCAGCGACGCGAGGGAATGCTCGATCGCCAGTTCGGCCGGGCCGCGGGCCGCATCGCCCTCCGGTTCGTCGCCCTCGTGGATGGCCTCGGGAAGCTCACCGAGCGCTACGTCGTCGATGGCGCGCAGCAGCCGGTCCCGGTCGCCGCGGGGCTGCATGAGGACGATGAAGGAGACCGGCTCGTCTCCGTGCAGGGTCGTGACGAAGTCCACGTCGACGGGGGTCAGCGGCTGCTCGATCATCAATACGCTCGTGAACACGGACGCCCTCTCCTTCGTGGGCCGAGGCCGGCCGGCCGGCCCCTGCGGAAACCATCCTGCCCCGCTGTCGCACGGGGCCTGTGCGGTTATACCTGCCCACTACTGTGCCCAGCGGAAGCAAAGCGGAACGACAAATTCCGCCTCTCTTCAGATCCGACGGTAACGCGTGAAGAGAAACCCGGCCTCTTCCAGCAGACAGGCCGGTGCGAGCCGGTGCGGAACCGTGACGGAGGGGCCGCCGGAGATCCGCTGGGCGTCACCCGCCGTGAGCACCGGCGAGATCGTCAGGCACAGCTCGTCCAGCGCGTCCGCGGCCACGAACTGCCCCAGCAGCCGGGGTCCGCCCTCGGTGAGCTGGCGGCGCAGCCCCCGGTCCGCGAGTTCCCGTACGGCCCGGGCCGGATCCACGCCCGCCCCGTCTCCGGCCACCACCACCTGCGCCCCGGCCTTGGCGGCCTCGGCCACCCGGTCGGCGGGGGCGGCGGCTCCCGTGAGCACCAGGGTGGGCACCAGCGGGGAGGTGAACAGCGGCAGCGAGAAGTCCAGGTCCAGGCTCGCGGAGACCACGGCGATGGCCGCGGCGGGCCCCTGACCTGCGGCGGCGCGGCGGGCGGCGAAGGCCTCCCGGGCCCGGGCGGGGCGGTAGCCCTCCTGGCGAACCGTTTCCGCACCGACGACCACCACATCGGCCAGGGCCCGCAGGGTGCCGAAGATCCGCATGTCGGTCTCGCCGGAGATGGGCTGCGAACGCCCGTCGTGCTGGGCCGCGCCGTCCAGCGTGGAGACCATGTTGGCCCGCAGCCAGTGGCCGTCCGGGGCGAGCGCGGGGTACTCGTACGCCTCGGCGATTTCGTCCAGCGACCACGCGTGGCCGGTCTGGTCCGCTGATGTCTGATCGGTCACAGGGAACAGGCGTCGCATCGGTGCAGTGTGCCACGCCCCGTAGAGTTAAGAGCTGTGTCAACATCTCTCTCGCCCTCAGCGTCAGCCTCCGGGCGGCCCCCGATAGCCGACGCGGGACCGCAGTCCCTGTGCGCCCGCGAGCCGCGGGTGCCCGCCGAGCGGCTGGTGGCCGAGATGGTGCCGCCACCGCGCTTCGACTCGGTGCGCTTCGACACCTACGACCCGGACCCGGCCCAGCCCAGCCAGGCCGAGGCCGTCACCGTCCTCGCCGGCTTCGCCGCCGGCCTCGGCGGGGCGCACGCGAGCGGCTCCGGCAAGCGGCGCTGGTTCGCGAAGAAGCCGGCGGTCTCCACCGCCCCCCGCGGGGTCTACCTCGACGGCGGCTACGGCGTCGGCAAGACCCACCTGCTCGCCTCCCTCTGGCACGCCACCCCGGCAGAACCGGCGCTCAAGGCCTTCGGCACCTTCGTGGAGCTGACCAACCTGGTCGGCGCGCTCGGCTTCCAGCAGACCGTGCAGACCCTCGGCGGGCACCGCCTGCTGTGCATCGACGAGTTCGAGCTCGACGACCCGGGCGACACCGTCCTCGTCTCCTCCCTGCTCAGCCGCCTGGTCGAGCAGGGCGTGGCGCTGGCCGCCACCTCCAACACCCTGCCCGGCAAGCTCGGCGAGGGCCGCTTCGCCGCCGCCGACTTCCTGCGGGAGATCCAGGGGCTCTCCGCGCACTTCCGCCCGCTGCGCATCGACGGCCAGGACTACCGCCACCGCGGCCTGCCCGAGGCTCCCGCACCGTTCTCCGACGAGCAGGTGACCAAGGCCGCGTACGCCACCGACGGCGCGAGCCTCGACGACTTCCCGGGGCTGCTGGAGCACCTGGCACGGGTCCACCCCAGCCGGTACGGGGCCCTGACCGACGGTATAACGGCCGTCTGCCTCACCGATGTCGGCCCGGTCCCGGACCAGTCGACCGCGCTGCGGCTGGTGGTCCTGGCCGACCGGCTCTACGACCGGGAGGTCCCCGTCCTGGCGGCGGGCGTCGCCTTCGACCGGCTGTTCAGTGACGAGATGCTGAACGGCGGCTACCGCAAGAAGTACTTCCGGGCCATCTCGCGGCTCACCGCGCTCGCGCGCGACGCGAAGCCCCTGGTGTCCCAGTAGGTTTGGGGGCGCCGGGCCGTTCCCACGGCCCGGCCTTACCCACCTTCTGTGAAGGGATCCACCATGGCCACCACGCGCACCTCGCACACCGTCTGGGAAGGCAACCTGCTCAAGGGTTCCGGCGTCGTCTCCCTCGACTCCTCGGGCCAGGGCTCGTTCGACGTCTCCTGGCCCTCGCGCGCCGAGGCCGCGAACGGCAAGACCAGCCCGGAGGAGCTGATCGCCGCCGCGCACTCCAGCTGCTACTCGATGGCCCTCTCGCACGGCCTGGACGGCGCCGGTACCCCGCCCACCCGGGTGGAGACCAAGGCCGATGTGACGTTCCAGCCGGGCGAGGGCATCACCGGCATCCACCTGACCGTGGTCGCCGAGGTGCCGGGGCTGGACGCCGAGGGCTTCGCCGCGGCCGCCGAGGACGCCAAGAAGAACTGCCCGGTCAGCCAGGCCCTGACCGGCACGACCATCACCCTCACCGCGACGCTGGCCTGATGCCTGTCTGACGTCCGGCCGGCGTCCGCTCGACGTCCGGCCGGCGTCCGTTCGTCGTCCGTCTGCCGGGCGCGGCCGGGATCCGGCCGCGCCGGGCAACGGCGGCGGGCAACGGCGCGGCGGAGCCGGCCCGCCGGGCAGCCGTGGTAACACGGCTCGGTCCTCCTCTGTCCTGATCCACCGCCGGGAGTTCCCCATGCCGCCCAAGCCGCCGATGTCCCTCAGCCGGCGCAGCCTGCTCGCCGCCGGTTCCGTCACCTTCGCCGGAGCCCTCGGCGCCCTCTTCGCCGGAGCCGGCCCCGGGTCGGGAGCGGGGTCGCGGGCGGAGACCGGAGCGGGCGCGGGAGCGCCCGCGAGCACGGGCGCCGGTACGCACAAGGCCGCCCCGGTCTCCCGCCACGGCTACGGCCCGCTCGTCACCGACCCCGCCGGGCTGCTCGATCTGCCCGCCGGGTTCACGTACCGCGTCCTCTCCCGCGCCGGCGACCCGCTGCTGTCGGGCGAGGGCACCGTCCCCGGCAACTTCGACGGCATGGCCGCCTTCGACGCCGGGCAGGGCCGCGTCCGGCTGGTGCGCAACCACGAGAACCGCACCACCGCAGCCCTGCGGGTCCCTCCCGTCGAGGGGCTCACCTACGACCCGTACGCCCGGGGCGGCTGCACCCTCCTCGACCTGGACCCGACGGGCCGGGTCACCGCCGAGCGCGTCGCTCTCGCCGGCACCGCCGTCAACTGCGCGGGCGGCCGTACTCCCTGGAACACCTGGCTGTCCTGCGAGGAGACCGAGGACCGGGCGGGCACCGCCGGCTACACCCGCGACCACGGCTACGTCTTCGAGGTCGACCCCGCCGACCCCCGGCGCTCCGGCGCCGTCCCGCTCACCGCGATGGGCCGCTTCGCTCACGAGGCCGTCGCGGTGGACCCGTACAGCGGTGTGGTCTACGAGACGGAGGACGCCTTCGTCGAACCCTTCGGGCTCTTCTACCGGTTCCTGCCCGCCCGCCCCCTCGGCGGCCTCGGCTCCCTGCGCGCGGGCGGCGAGCTGGAGGCCCTGCGGGTCCCCGGGCTGGCGAACCTCGCGGTGGTGGACGAGCCCGGGTCCGAGTTCCCGGTGGAGTGGGTCCCCGTGCCGGACCCGTCCGCGGCCGGGACCCCGATCAGGCTCCAGGACTTCGGACCCGGCGGGATCACCCACGCCCAGAAGCTGGAGGGCTGCTACTGGGGCGACGGCGGCGTCCACTTCGTCTCCAGCTACTCCCGCACCCGCGAGGGCTCCCCCGCCGACCACCACGGCCAGGTGTGGTTCTACGACCCGCTGCGCGCGCGGCTCCGGCTGGACGTGGTCTTCGGCCCGGCCGCCGACATCCAGCTGCCCGGCGACTCCCCGGACAACATCTGCCTGGCCCCCGACGGCGGCCTGATGGTGTGCGAGGACGGCGGCGGCGCGCAGTACGTCTTCGGAGTGACCCCGGGCGGCGAGGTCTACCCGATGGCCCGCAACGCGGCCGACATCGGGAAGCCGGGGGCGCCGGAGTGGGGCGAGTTCGCCGGGGTCACCTTCTCCCCCGACGCCCGGACGATGTACGTGAACGCCTACACGCCCGGGACCACCTTCGCGGTGACCGGCCCGTGGCAGTGACGGGCACTGCCCTCCCGCTCGCCCGTACTGCCTTCCGGCCCGCCCGTACCGCCTTCCGACCCGCCCGGCCTGGCCTTTCGTCACGTCGCGGTCCACTGCGTTGTGGTGGAGGATCGTAAGGAGTCGACGGATGAGGTAGGTAGCGGTGGCCAAGAAGGACAGGAAGTCCGCCAAGGGCCCCAAGGGCGAGAAGGCGAAGGCCGGGGCATCGGCAGAGCCCGGGACGCCGGAGCGGCCCGGGAAGGCCGCCAAGGCCGAGAGGCCCGCCAAGGCCGAGAAGGCGAAGAAGCCCGGCAAGGCGGACAGGGCAGAGGCCAAGGCGGCGCAGGCCAAGGCAGGGGCCGAGGCCGCGGTGACGGCCGAGGCCGCCAAGGGCTCCGGCTCCGCGAAGCCCGCCAAGGCGGAGAAGAAGGCCGATGCCGACACCGGCAGTGCCACCGGCACCGGCACCGGCGGGAAGCCGAAGTCCAAGCCCCTCTCCCTCCGCGAGCTGCTCCGCATCTCGGCGGAGAACTCCAAGGGCTCCAAGGGCGGCGCCCGCAAGTCCGGCGGGCACGGACACGCGAACGCGTACGGGTACGACGCCCCCCTGAGCCCCCTGCTCCGCGTCCCCTCCGGCGAGCGCGTCGACCTCGGAGCCTTCCACACCGGAGCGACCCCGGCCGGGCCCACCGACAAGGCGGCCGGCGTGGCGGCCACCGCGCTGATGGGCGAGCGGCTCGCCTCCCTCCAGGAACGGCTCTACGCCGCCAGCACCGCGGGCGACCGCCGCCGCGTCCTGCTCGTGCTCCAGGGCATGGACACCAGCGGCAAGGGCGGGACCGTCAAGCACGTGATCGGCCTGTTCAACCCCTCCGGCTGCCGGATCAAGGCCTTCAAGGCCCCCACTCCGGAGGAGCAGAACCACCCCTTCCTGTGGCGCGTCATGAAGGCGCTCCCCCAACCGGGTGAGATCGGCATCTTCGACCGTTCGCACTACGAGGACGTCCTCATCGCCCGCGTCCGCGACCTGGTGCCGCGCAGTCAGCTGGGCCGCCGCTACGCGCAGATCAACCGGTTCGAGAAGTCCCTCGCCGACGACGGCGTCACCGTGGTGAAGGTCTTCCTCCACATCGGCTACGAGGAGCAGCGCAAGCGGCTCCTGGAGCGGCTCGACAACCCGGACAAGCACTGGAAGTTCAACGCGGGCGACATCGAGGAGCGCTCCCTGTGGCCCGCGTACCAGCAGGCGTACGAGCTGGCCCTGGAGCGCTGCTCCACGGACGTGGCGCCCTGGTACGTGGTCCCCGCCGACCGCAAGTGGTACCGCAACTGGGCCGTCAGCAAACTGCTGCTGGAGCATCTGGAGGGCATCGCGCCGCAGTACCCGAAGGGTGACTTCGACGTGGAGGAGTGCCGCACCCGTCTGCTTGCCACATAGTCATATATTTTGCGCATGTGACCATCTCAGTGCGCAGGACGGCTGCCGTCGCGGCCGTAGCAGCTCTCAGTGCCGCCCTCGCCGCGTGCGGGGGCGGCACCGGTACGACGGACACCGGCGGCCGGGCCCGGCTGGGGGCCTCCGCGGCCCCCTCCGCTCCGGCCTCCGGCTCCCCTTCCGCCGCGGGGTCCGCCACCCCGCCGCCGAGCCCCGGGAGCAGCCCGCCGGCGACACCGCAGGCCGGTGCTCCGGGCAAGGCGCCGACCATGGCTCCCGGTCCGGGCGGTCTGACCCCCGTCTTCGACCGCGCGAAGCAGCGGACCGACAAGACGGTGGCGCTGACCTTCGACGCCGACATGACCTCCGACCAGGGGCCGCGCGCGGCGGGCGGCGAGCACTTCGACAACCCGCAGCTGATCTCCACGCTGCGCACCCTGAAGGTGCCCTCGACGGTGTTCATGACGGGCCGCTGGGCCGAGGAGTACCCGGACCAGGCGAAGTCCATCGGCACGGACCCGAACTTCGAGATCGCGAACCACTCGTACAGCCACCACGCCTTCAAGTCGCCCTGCTACGGGCTCCCCACCCTCGACGAGGCCGCCGCCCGCGCCGACGTGGACCGGGCCTTCGAGGCCTTCCGCAAGGCGGGCGCGGTCAACACCGTCCCGTACTTCCGCTTCCCCGGCGGCTGCTACGACGACCAGGCGCTGCGGGCCATCTCCACGGCCAAGGTCACGGCCGTCCAGTGGGACGTGGTCAGCGGGGACGCGTTCGCGAAGGATCCCGACGCGGTGGCCGAACAGGTCCTGTCCGGGGTGAAGCCCGGCTCGGTCGTGGTCATGCACTGCACGCGCAGCGCCGCCCCGGTCACCGAGGAGGCGATCCGGAAGATCGTCCCGGAGCTGCGCAAGCGCGGCTACCGCTTCGTCAAGGTCTCCGACCTCATCGGCAAGTGAGTCAGCCGGAACAGGCCGTGCGCTGCGCGTCCTGCCACTCGCACACCGGGCACAGCACGATGCCCGGTGTCGCGACCCCGTACTCGGTGGGCTTCCCGCACTCCACGCAGTCGGCGTAGGGCGGCCCGGCCACCCGATCGACGGGGGCCGCGGGGGCGGGACAGTACGAACGGTCGGTGGAGTCGGGTGCCTGCTGCTCCGTCTGGTCCATGCCCCCGAGCCTACTGCGCGGCCCCTCGCGCATCGGCCCGGAGGCGAAGGCTGGCATCCTTGGCCGGATGAGCACCGAGGACACGCGCCACAGCACCCTTGCACCCGCAGTACCCGCAGTCGGGTCCGACAGCCCCTTCCGGCAGGAGCGGATCGCCCGCGACGACGCACCGCAGTACGTCCTCCCGCTGGTGGTGCGGATCGAGAAGGCGGAGCCGCCGGCCCGGACCGACGCCCTGGAGACGGCCGCCCGCGCCGTGCTCGTCCTGCTCACCGACGAGCGGTCGGCCGGCGAGGGCGAGTGGGCGGCCGCGGTCCGGGACTGGCAGGACGCGCGGATCCGCAAGGTGGTGCGCCGGGCGCGCGGCGCGGAGTGGCGCAAGGCGGGGACCCTGCCGGGCCTCACGGTGCAGGGCGCGGACGCGGAGGTACGGGTCTTCCCGCCGGTCCCGCTCGACGGCTGGCCCAAGGAGCTGGCCAAGCTCCAGGTGTCGGGCACCGACCTGGACGACCCGGAGCCCGTCGCACCGGCGGAGCCCGGACTGCCGGTCCTCTGGCTCAACCCCGGCCTGGAGATGTCCGCCGGCAAGGCCATGGCCCAGGCCGGACACGCGGCGCAGCTGGCGTGGTGGGAGCTGACCGGCCCGGAGCGGACGGCGTGGCGGGAGTCCGGCTTCCGGCTGGCCGTACGGACGGCCGCGCGCGAGCGGTGGGCGGAGCTGTCCGGGAGCGGGCTGCCGGTGGTCCGGGACGCGGGGTTCACGGAGATCGCGCCCGGCTCCTGCACGGTGGTCGCGGACCATCCCGCGCTGCGGGCACGGCTGTAACAGGGGTCCGCCGGGCCCCGCCGTCCCGGCATTCGGGAAGGGGCCCGGGCCGGGAACCTCAAATGTTGCTCTGAACGTCCCCCTGGGCGGGTTGGCCCGGCTCCGTCGGGGCCATGACATCGGCACACGGACCGATGAGAGGGGGCGAGGGGACATGAAGCCCATGGCACACCTGGGGGTGGGCATCGGCTGGCGGCCGGAGATCGCGGGGACGGTCGAAGGCCTGCCGGGCCTGGACTGGGTCGAGGTGGTGGCGGAGAACATCTGCCCCGGCCACCTGCCGGAGTCCCTGCAGCGGCTGCTCGACCGCGGGGTCCGCGTGGTGCCGCACGGCGTCTCGCTGGGCATCGGCGGCGCCGACCGCCCGGACCCGGCGAAGCTGGCCGCGCTCGGGGAGCGGGCGGTGGCGCTGGGGGCTCCGCTGGTCACCGAGCACATCGCCTTCGTGCGGACCTCGTCGGTGGCGCCGGGACCGGTGCTCGAAGCCGGGCACCTGCTGCCCGTGGCGCGGACCCGGGACGCGCTGGACGTGCTCTGCGAGAACGTACGGATCGCGCAGGACGCGCTGCCGGTGCCGCTCGCGCTGGAGAACATCGCGGCGCTCGTGTCGTGGCCCGGGGAGGAGCTCACCGAGGCGCAGTTCCTGACCGAGCTGGTGGAGCGGACCGGGGTGCGGCTGCTGATCGACGTGGCCAACCTGCACACCAACCGGGTCAACCGGGGGGAGGACCCGGTGGCCGTGCTGGACGGGATCCCGCTGGAGGCGCTGGCGTACGTGCACGTGGCCGGGGGTGTCGAGCGGGGTGGGGTGTGGCACGACACGCATGCGCATCCGGTGCCGCCGGAGGTGCTGGCCGTTCTTGCGGAGCTCCGCTCCCGGGTGGACCCGCCGGGGGTGCTGCTGGAGCGGGACGACGACTTCCCGGCCGGCGCCGAGCTCGCGGGTGAGCTGGCCGCGATCCGGGGGGTGCTGGGCGGCGGCCCTGCGGGGCACGTCCCCTCCCCGCCCTTCCACCGTTCCCCGGGCGCTGCCCGGACCCGCGCCTCACACGCCGGCGAGGCTGAGACGGGCTCCGGCACCAGTGAGGCCGGGAGGGGCTCCGACCGGACCCCCGCCTCGGACACCGGCGGGGCGGGAACGGGCCCTGACCGGACGCTCGCCCCGGAGACCGGCGGGGCTGAAACGGTCCCTGGGGCGGTCCTCGGCCGTGGCGGGGCTGACGTCGGCCTCGGCGCCGTGCGGACGCGGGTCGGGATCGGGCAGGCCGCCCTGTTGTCGGCGCTGGTCGCCGGGACGCCCGTGCCCGAGGGGTTCGACCGGCAGCGGGTGCGCGTGCAGGCGCGGGCGCTCGCGGCCAAGCGGGCCGGGATCGTGGCGAACGTGGCGCCCGAGCTGCCCGGGATCCTGGGCGGGGAGGACGCGTACCGGGAGGCCTTCCTCGGCTATGCCCGGCACCGGCCCATGACCGCCGGATACCGGCGCGACGCACTGGACTTCGCCGAGCACCTGCTGGTCCGGGACCTGCCCGCCGACCCCGCCGCCCGGCGCCGGCTCACGCTCTGGTGGCGGGACCGGGCCGGGGCCCGGCCGCCGGGCCGGGCCGTGCGCTGGGCCCGCGCCCTCGTGGGGAGGGCGGCGTGAACTTCTTCAACCTCCTCGCCGTGGCCGTCTGGATCGGCGTCATCACCTCCAGCGCACTGCTCCTGCGCGGCCTGCGGCACTCGCGGCCGCCCACGCCCGTCCCCGCCCCGCGCCTGCACGACCTGTCCGAGGCCGCCTTCATGGCCGGCGGGCCCGGCGCGGTGGTGGACGCCGCGATCGTCTCGCTGCTCTGCGACGGCCGGATGCTGGTCGGCGGGCCCGGCATCGTCCAGGTACGGCCGGGGGTGCGGGGCTCCGACCCCGCCCAGCGGGCCGTGCTCCAGGCCTACCAGGACGCCCCGTCCGGGTGGCTCTACCAGATCCGCTACGCCGCCATGCGCGACCCGGCCGTGCAGGAGACCGGCGACGCGCTGGCCGCCCGCGGGCTGATCGTCGTCCCCCGCGGCCGCCCCCGCCGGCCGCGCCACGGCGTGGTCCAGGCCGTGGTGTGCGGGGTGCTGCTGTTCCTCTCGCTGCCGCTGTCCTTCGTCGACTTCGTGCTGACGGCGGAGTCCGGGAGTTTCAGCGTGCCCTTCGTCGTCAAGGTCCTGCCCGTCCTGCTGGGCGGCATCGTCGTGGGCGTCACGGGCGCCTCCCGCGCCCGGCAGCGCATCACCCCCGCGGGGGCCGCGGCGCTGCGCGCCGTCCGCGCCCAGTACGGGGCCGACCAGAGCCCGTACGTCCAGACCTCGCTGTTCGGGCTGCGGGGCCTGCGGGACCCGTACCTGCGCGAGCAGTTGGTGCCCGCGGCCCGCGGGACCCGGCTGGCGGCGGCCCAGTCCCGTACGCGTTCCGGCGGCTCGGGGTCCTCCTGGGAGTCCGGGGCCGAGGTGGTCCCGATCGTCTGGTGCGCGGGGTCCGACGGCGGTGGCGGGTCCGACGGCGGCGGATCCGGCGGGTCGGGCTGCGGCTCCTCGGGCTCGGTCTGCGGCTCCTCCGGGAGCGGTTGCGGGGGCTCCGGCGGGTCGAGCTGTTCCGGCAGTTCCGGCGGGTCGAGCTGTTCCAGTGGGTCCAGCTGTTCCAGCGGCTCGAGTTGTGGCAGTTCGTCCAGTTCCAGCTGTGGCAGCAGTTCCTGATCATCCATCACGGACCCGTCACGAGCTGCTCACACCTCGGCAGAAGCCTGTACCCGCAGGTTCCACAGTGTGTAGAACACGGACATGTTCTGGGTCCTGTTCCTCCTCCTTGCCTGGGCAGGGCTGCTGTTCGCGTGCACCCGCCTCCTGAAGGCCGCCGCCGAACCGGCGGACCCCGTGCCCGGCACCGCCGCACGCCACCACCACGACGAGCTGAGCCTGTACGAGGCCGCCTACCTCGCGGGCGGCCCGGAGCGGGTGGCCGAGCTGACGCTGCTGTCCATGCAGCGCCAGCGGCGGCTGCTGCTCGCGTACACGGGCTGGGCGACGGTGGTCGACCCGGTGGGGCGCGATCCGCACGAGTGCTCGGTGCTCGGCGCGTTCGGGCCGGACGGGCAGGAGCCGGTGACCTCCGTACGGGCGGTCGCGGCGCGGGATCCTGCCGTACGGGCCCTCGCGGAGCGGCTCGGGGAGGCCGGTCTCGCGCTGCGCGAAGGGGTCCACCAGGAGATCGACGCGGGGATCCGGGCGGTCCGGCAGGCCACCGTGCTGGTCCTCGCCATGACGGGGGCGGCGCTGTGCGTACCCGATCCGGGGACCACCACCACGATGATCCTGTGCTGGTTCGCCCTGCCGCTGATCCTGGCGCTGGGCTGCCTGGCCATAGCCCGGGTCGAGGGGCACGCGCAGTCCGGGTGGGCCTCCCCCGCCGGCCGGCGGCTCCTCGTGGAGCTGGGTCGGGAGCAGGGGGTCCGGGGCTCGCTCACGGCGGTGGCCCTGCGGGGGCTGCGCGCGGTCACGGAGCCCGAGCTGCGGGCGGCGCTCGCCTACGGCAGGCGGGGTCGGATCGCGCGGCAACGGGGGCATTGAGCGCGACACCGGCCGGTGGTCCTGTACAGGAGGCCGCCCGCCGGATCTCATCGGACGGTCCGATGAGATGAGAGGCCCGCCATGCGCATGCCCCGGGTGCCCGCCACGGTCGTGCTGGCCGCCCTCGCGCTGACCGCTTCCCTGCCGGCGGCCTCCGCCGCCGGGGCCGCCTCCGCGACCGATTCCCCGGGCCCGGCCCGGGTGACGGCCAGCCCGTCCTCGCACGGCACGTTCTCCTCGGGCCCCGCCCCTTCCAGTCCCGCCCCTTCCGGCCCCTCGCTCTCAAGCCCCGCCCCTTCCGACCCCGCCCGGGCCGCCCGGGCCGCCGCCGAGGCCGCCGGGGCCGAGCTCGTGGCCGGGCGGGCTGCGGCCGCCGCCGCGCGCGGGGGGCTCCCGGGCCCGGAGGGCAGCCGTCCGGCGCCGGACCGTCAGGGCGCCCGGGACGGGCTGGAGTTCGGGCCGTGTCCCGTGGCCGAGGGGCTCGGGCCGGACGTGCGGTGCGGCACGCTCCGGGTCCCGGTCGACTACGCCCGGCCCTTCGGGGAGCAGACCGAGATCCTCGTCAGCCGGGTCGCCGCCTCCGGCGCGGGCGGGGTCCGGCGGCAGGGGGCACTCGTCTACAACCCCGGCGGACCGGGCGGCAGCGGCCTGTTCTTCCCGCTCGTCGCCGACCTGCCCGAGTGGCGCCGCACCGGAGCCGCCTACGACCTCGTCGGCTACGCCCCGCGCGGTGTGGGCCGCTCGGGGGACCCGCTGTCCTGCCAGGACCCGGCGCAGTACGCCCAGGCCCCGGCCGAGGCCGCCGGGGCGCAGCCGGACGCCGCCGCCAAGGAGGCGCGGATCGCCGCCGCGAGGGCCTACGCCCGCGGCTGCGCGGAGCTGGCCGGGGCCGCCCTCGGCTCGTACACGACCCTGAACAATGTCCGCGACCTGCACGTGCTGCGCGCCGCGCTCGGCGAGGGCCGGCTGACCTTCATGGGGGCCTCGTACGGCACGTACCTCGGCTCGGTCTACGCCACCCTCTACCCCGGCCACGTCCGCCGGATGGTCCTCGACTCGGCCGTCGACCCCGACCCGGACAAGGTCTGGTACCGCAACAACCTCGCCCAGGCCCCCGGCTTCGAGCGCCGCTGGGCCGACTTCCGTGCCTGGGCGGCCCGGCACCACGCCGCGTACGGGCTCGGCTCCACCCCCGAAGCGGTGCAGGCGAGTTACGACCGGGTGCGGGCCGCGCTCGCCCGCGAGCCGGCGGGCGGGGTGGTCGGCACCGGGCAGCTGCACTCGGCGTACTTGCGGGCCGCGTACTACGACGAGGTGTGGCCGGGCCGCGCGGCTGCCCTGGCGGCGTTCCTGCGCGGCGATCCGGGCCCGCTCGTCTCGCTCGCCGCTCCGGACCCGGCAGCGGCCGTCGAGGGCGAGAACGCGACCGCCGTGTACACGGCGACGCTGTGCAACGACGCCCCGTGGCCCGGCGACTGGGAGACCTGGGACCGCGACAACACCGAACTGGCCCGCACGGCCCCCTTCGAGACCTGGGCCAACGCCTTCCTGAACCTGCCCTGCGCCTTCTGGCCGGTGCGCGAACGGCAGCGGCCGGTGGACGTGGGAGCGAGGGCGGGCTCGCCGCTCCCCCGCACGCTGATCGTCGCGGCCGAGCGGGACGGCGCCACTCCGTACGGGGGCGCGCTGGAGCTCCAGCGGCGGCTCGGGCCGGGGGCGGGGCTGGTGACGGAGCGGGGGGCCGGCACCCACGGGGTGGTCGGCGGACGCAATGACTGCGTGGACGCCCACGTGGAGCGGTACTTGCTGACGGGTGACACCCCGGGGCGGAGTGTCACGTGTGCGCCGCATCCGGAGCCCGCACCGGTGTCGCTGGACGACCGGGCAGCAATCGCCAGGGGGCACCCCAGGGCGTTGCTGCCGCCAGTCGTCTGAACTTCCGGGCGGGATCTCCGGCTGCGTCGATTCGGGGGCAGGGCCTCCCGATCCCCGGAGGACGCCGGTCAGCGGTCCTCCGGTCCTTCCCCCCAGGGGAGGTCTCTAGGCGAGTCCGGCCACCAGATCGGCGACGGACTTGCGGCGCCCGGTGTAGAAGGGCACCTCTTCGCGGACGTGCATGCGGGCCTCGGAGGCGCGCAGGTGGCGCATGAGGTCGACGATGCGGTACAGCTCGTCGGCCTCGAAGGCCAGCAGCCATTCGTAGTCGCCGAGCGAGAAGGAGGCGACGGTGTTGGCGCGCACGTCGGGGTAGCCGCGGGCCATCATGCCGTGGTCCTTGAGCATGCGGCGGCGGTCCTCGTCGGGCAGCAGGTACCAGTCGTAGCTGCGCACGAAGGGGTAGACGCTGACGTAGTCGCGCGGCGTCTCGTCGGCCAGGAAGGCCGGGATGTGGGACTTGTTGAACTCGGCCGGGCGGTGCAGGGCCATGTTCGACCAGACCGGCTCCAGCGCGCGGCCCAGCTTGGTGCGGCGGAACAGGTTGTAGGCGGTCTGCAGCTCGTCGGAGGTCTCCGCGTGCCACCAGATCATGATGTCCGCGTCGGCGCGCAGGCCGGAGACGTCATAGGTGCCGCGGACGGTGATGTCCTTGGCGGCCAGCTGGTCGAACAGCTCCTGGACCTCGTCGGCGAAGCCGGCGCGGTTCTCGGGGAGCACGTCCTTCAGCTTGAAGACGGACCACAGGGTGTAGCGGATGACCTCGTTGAGGTCCTTCGCCTTCTTCCCCGCGTTGGGAATCTTCTCTGGTGCAGTCATGTGTCTATTGTCCCGTGTGCTGATCAGTGGTCGGTGCCAGGGGTCCCCCAGCGGCCCCCAACGTGGCGATCACCACGTCGGCGGCCTGGCCGGCACTCGCGATGCAGGCCGGGATGCCGACCCCGTCGTACAGCGCTCCGCACACCGCGAGGCCCGGCAGGGCCTCGACGGCGGAGCGGATCCGGGCCACCCGACCGAGGTGGCCGACGGGGTACTGGGGCAGGCCGCCGTCCCAGCGGGTGACGGTGGTGGCCACCGGGCGGACGGTGGGCGCGAGGCCCACGGCCTGGCCGAGGTCGGCGAGGGAGACCTCGACCAGTTCCTCGTCGCTGCGCTTCAGGTCGCCCTCGTCGCCGTGGCGGCCGACGGAGGTGCGCAGCAGGAAGAGGTCGGGATCGGTCCCGGCCCAGGCCCACTTGTTGCTGGAGAAGGTCGAGGCCTTGATCGTCCGGCCGTCCACGGGCGGTACGAGGAATCCGCTCGCGCCGCCTTCGGCGACCTGGGCCGGCAGGTCGGAGCGGCGCAGGGCCATCGTGACCAGGGCCATGGAGGCGTACTCGACCCCGCGCAGCTCGGAGGCCGCGGAGGGCGCGATGCGGTCGAGGAGGCGGGCGGCGGGTCCGGCCTGGACGGCCAGCACCACCGCGTCGGCCTCGATGGTCTCGGCGCCGCCCGCGCCGTCGGCGACCACGCGCCAGCCGGTGGCCGTACGGGTCAGCTCGCTCGCGGGGCTGTCGAGGAGGATCCGGGCTCCGGCCGTCCGGCAGGCGTCGGCGACGGCGAGCGGCAGCCTGCCGATGCCGCCGTCGATGCCGGAGAAGACGGGACCGGTCTGCCCCGCCCGGGCCGCCCGGGCCTGCAGTTCGCGTACGCCCTCGCCCAGGGAGGCGTGGCTGCGGGCGACGTCGAAGAGCTGCGGGACGGCGGCCCGCATCGAGATGCGGTAGGCGTTGCCGGCGTAGACCCCGCCGAGCAGCGGTTCCACGAGCCGGTCGACGACCTCGTGGCCCAGCCGGGCGGCGACGTACTCGCCGAGGGCGACGTCCTCGACGTCCTCGCCGAGCTGCCCGGGCGCGAGCGCGTCCTCGGCTCCGGCCCGGGCCAGGCCTTCGGCGGACAGCACCCCGGAGGCGGCGAGCGGGCCCAGGTCGCCGGGGACGCCCATGACGTGGCCGCCCGGCAGGGGGCGCAGCACGCCGCGGGTCCAGAGGCGGGCGGTGGCGGTGGCGGGCGGCTGCAGGGCCTCGCCGAGGCCCACGGCGCGGGCCAGTTCCAGTGCTTCGGGGCGGCGGGCGAGTACGGATTCGGCGCCGAGGTCCACGCGCAGGCCGGCGAGTTCGCCGGATCGCAGCTTGCCGCCGAGGCGCGGGCCGGCCTCGAGGAGGGTGACGCGCAGGCCCTCGGCGAGCAGCCGGTGGGCTGCCGCGAGGCCGGCGATGCCGCCTCCGATGACGACGACGTGGCCGGCGGGGGCCGGCCGGTCCGTACGGGTGTCCGCTTCGTGCATGGACACATCGTCTCAGACCGCTCACCGGGCGATCGCCGAGGCCTGACCGTGACCGCTTCGGGATCGGCTCGGAACCCGGCGTACGAAACCCGGGGCGAGGCGGCGTACGTCAGAACGTCAAGAACGCCCAGAGCACTGGCATGAACGCATCCGAAGACGACCGGGGGTACTCACGATGCACACCCAGCACAGACGTTACGGACGGTACGGGCGGCGTTCGGCGACGGCCCTCGCCGCGCTCTCCCTGACCGGGGCCCTCGTCCTCACCGGCTGCGGCGCCGACGGCGCCGCCTCGGACAAGGCGGCGGTCGCGGCGGACTCGAAGGGGCAGGAGGCCGTCGGGCAGGGCGGGGCGGCGGCCCAGGCGCCGGCCCCGGCCGCGTCGGGGGCCCCGGCCCCGGGCGCCGAGAAGAGCCAGCCGCAGGCGCCCGCCGTACGCACGCAGATCATCCGGACGGCCACGCTGGGCGTGGAGACGGCCGACGTCCAGAAGGCGACGGCCGGCGCGCGGACGGCGGCGGAGAGCGCGGGCGGGTACGTGGGCAACGAGGGCACCACGCGCGCACCCGACGGGGCGATGACCTCGACGGTGACCCTGCGGGTGCCGGGCGAGCGCTTCGACGCGGTCCTGGCCGCGATGGAGGGCGCGGGGAAGCTGCTCAACCGCAAGGTCGAGGCGCAGGACGTGACGCAGAAGGTCGCGGACGTCGACAGCCGGGTGAAGTCCCAGCAGGCGAGCGTGGCGCGGGTGCGGGAGATGATGGAGAAGGCCTCGGGGCTGTCCGAGGTGGTCACCCTGGAGTCGGAACTCAGCAAGCGCCAGGCCGATCTGGAGTCGCTGCTGGCCCAGCAGACGGCGCTGAAGGACCAGACCTCGCTCGGCACGATCACGCTGACGTTCTCGGAGCCGGGGAAGCCGCCCGTCAAGGAGGCCGAGAAGCCGGATCCGGGCTTCCTCGACGCCCTGGCGGGTGGCTGGAAGGCCTTCGCCGCCGTGCTGCTCTACGTCCTGATGGCGCTCGCCGCGGCCTCGCCGTTCCTGCTCAGCGGCGGTGTCCTGCTGGTCGCCTTCCGGCTGTACCGCAGGTGGCGGCCGGCGAAGGAGAAGCCCGCCGCGGCGCGGCGCCTGCCCGCGCAGGGCGGGCCGGAACGGCCGTGGAACGCGGTCGCCGTGCCGGCGGATCCGGCCGCTCCGAAGGCGACGCCGCCGCAGGTCCAGGACTGATCACCCGTGCGCCCGTACCGTGGGGCCCGCAGACACAGGCGGCGGGGAAGGACGGTACGGGCGCATGGGGAACGGCACGGAGCGGCTGGTGGTGGTGGGCGGTGACGCGGCGGGTATGTCCGCCGCGTCACAGGCCCGGCGGCTCAAGGGCCCGGCGGAGCTGGAGATCACCGCCTTCGAGCGCGGGCACTTCACCTCGTACTCGGCGTGCGGGATCCCGTACTGGATCGGGGGCCTGGTCGGCGACCGGGACGAGCTGATCGCCCGGACGCCCGAGGAGCACCGCGCGCGGGACATCGACCTGCGGACGCGGACGGAGGTCGTGGAGCTGGACCTCGCGGGGCGGCGGGTGCGTGCCCGGGATCTGGACTCGGGTTCCGAGTACTGGACGGGGTACGACCAGCTCGTCCTCGCCACCGGCGCCCGGCCGGTCCGCCCCCGGCTGCCCGGCATCGGCGCGCACGGGGTGCACGGGGTGCAGACGCTGGACGACGGGCAGCGGCTGCTTTCGGATCTGGAACGGACGGCCGGCCGCCGGGCGGTGGTCGTGGGCGCCGGGTACATCGGCGTGGAAATGGCGGAGGCCCTGCTCGGGCGGGGCTTCGAGGTCACCGTGCTGCACCGGGGCGAGCAGCCGATGTCCACGCTGGACCCGGACATGGGCGGCCTGGTGCACGGCGCGATGAACCGCATGGGGATCCGTACGGTCGCCCGCGCCGAGGTGACGGAGATCCTCACGGACGGGGAGGGCCGGGCCCGCGCCGTGACCACGGCGACCGGGGAGGAGTACCCGGCGGACGTGGTCGTCCTGGGCATCGGCGTCGAGCCGCGCACGGCCCTGGCCCGCGCGGCGGGCCTGCCGCTGGGCGCGTCGGGCGGCCTGCTGACCGACCTCGCCCAACGGGTCCGCGGCCACGAGAACATCTGGGCGGGCGGCGACTGCGTGGAGGTCCTGGACCTGGTGGCGGGCCGGACGCGGCACATCGCGCTGGGCACGCACGCGAACAAGCACGGCCAGGTCATCGGCTCGAACGTCGGCGGCGGCTACGCGACCTTCCCGGGCGTGGTCGGCACGGCCGTGAGCAAGGTCTGCGACCTGGAGATCGCCCGTACGGGCCTGCGCGAGCGGGACGCCCTGTCGGTCGGCCTGCGCTTCGTCACGGCGACGATCAGCTCGACGAACACGGCGGGCTACTACCCGGGGGCGACGGAGATGACGGTCAAGCTGCTGGCGGAACGCCGCACGGGCCGCCTGCTGGGCTGCCAGATCGTCGGCGGCCCCGGCTCCGCGAAGCGGGTGGACGTCGCCGCGGTCGCCCTGACGGCCGGCATGACGGTGGACCAGATCGTCTCCCTGGACCTCGGCTACGCCCCACCGTTCTCCCCGGTCTGGGACCCGGTCCTGGTCGCGGCCCGCAAGACGGTCACCGCGGTGCGGGCGGCGGGGGTGTAGCGAGGAGTTCGGAGCGGATCAGCTCCAGCAGGCGGCCGGTCCAGTTCCGGCCTCCGCGCGGGCCCTCGTCCCGCCAGAAGGGGGCGTCGGAGATGCCGGTGTGGAGGATCGCGCCCTCACCGGTGGCGACCAGCAGCTCCGCGAGGCGCGGGTGCTGCCCGAACTTGGCCCGCAGCAGCGCCGCCATGACGGCGACCCGCCGGGCGGCCCAGTCCGGGCGCCCCGCGGCCGCTCCGCCCAGCTCCCGCGCCTCGCGGGCGGTCGCGGCGTCGCGGATCCGGTCGTGGTCGGCCCGGTCGGCGGCGAAGAGGGCCCAATAGCCGTGCGTCACGGTCGGGTAGGTCTCCCCCTCGTGCGTGAAGGGGGAGTCGTAGTCGTTGCGCAGCGCGAAGGTGCCGAGCTCGGCCGGCCATCCCCGGGGGTACACGGCCTCGTGGAGGACGACCGGGGGCTGCGGGTCACCGGGCGGCGCGTCCGCGTACCGGACGGCACGCTGCCGCTCCGCACGCTCGACGGCCTCGTCCACGTCGGCGAAGTAGTCCAGGGCGCCCCGGTGCATCTCCGGCGTCGCCGCCGGCCCGTCGCCGTCCACCGGCTCGCCCGGATCGGTCACCAGGATGCGCAGCGGCCGGTCCTGCTGGTCCATGTCCCCCAGGACGAAGACCCGCCGGTGGGCGGGAACCGCGAGGTACGCGGCCCGGAGCAGGGACCGGTTGGCCTCCGTGGTGTCCCGCTGGTAGCGGCGGACGGCCTCCCAGAGCAGGTCCGCGGCCCTGGGCCGGCCCGCCAGCCGGGAGATCTCGTCGGCGACTTCCGCGAGGAAGCTCTCGTCCGTCCGCGGCTCGGGGTAGCGGGCGAGCCACTTCGAGGGCTCGGGGCCCCGCTCCGGGGTCCGCTCGCGGTCGTCGGGCCGCGCGAGCGCGACCGTTCCCGAGGCGAGCAGTCCCGCCAGCCCTGCGAGATCGGTCGCTTCGTACCCTCCCCGGCTGATCCGGCCGTCCGCGTAGACGAACAGGTTCTCGGGGAAGTAGTCGTCCTGCCGGTCGGGCTTCCACCACACGAGGCACCAGGCCCCGTCGATGGTCTCTCCGTCGGATATGCGAAACGTCGGCCCGTGCCATGTCATGCACGGCACGGTACCGACGTCGGCGCGGTTCGGGTCAGACCGCCGTCTGGGTGTGGACGTAGTCCACCAGGCGGGTCAGGGCGTCCGGGTTGGTCGTGGGGAGGACGCCGTGGCCGAGGTTGAAGATGTGGCCTTCCAGGTCCGCCGCGGCGTCCAGGACCTCGCGGGTCTTGGTCTCCACCGCCTCGGGGGTGGAGAAGAGGACCGCCGGGTCCAGGTTGCCCTGGAGCGCCTTGCCGGGGCCGACCCGCTTGACGGCCTCGTTCAGGGAGACCCGGTAGTCGACGCCCATGACGTCCGCGCCGGCCTCGCCCATGAGGCCGAGCAGCTCGCCCGTGCCCACGCCGAAGTGGATGCGCGGGACCCCGTACGAGGCGACGGACTCCAGGACCTTCGCGGAGGCGGGCATCACGGAGCGGCGGTAGTCGGCCGGGGCGAGCGCGCCGACCCAGGAGTCGAAGAGCTGGACGGCGGAGGCGCCGGCCTCGATCTGCACCTTCAGGAAGGAGGAGGTGATCTCGGCGAGGCGGTCCAGCAGGTCGGCCCAGAGCTCCGGGTCCCCGTACATGAGGGCCTTGGTGTGCTCGTGGTTCTTGGAGGGGCCGCCCTCGACCAGGTAGCTCGCGAGGGTGAAAGGCGCACCGGCGAAGCCGATCAACGGCGTGGAGCCGAGTTCACCCGTGAGCATGCCGATCGCCTCGGTGACGTACGAGACGTCCTCCGGGGTGAGGTCGCGCAGCTGTGCGAGGTCCTCGCGGCGGCGGATCGGCTGGGCGACGACCGGGCCGACGCCCGGCTTGATGTCCAGGTCGATGCCGATGGCCTTCAGCGGGACCACGATGTCGGAGAAGAAGATGGCCGCGTCCACGTTGTGACGCCGGACCGGCTGCATCGTGATCTCGGTGACCAGGTCGGGCCGCATGCAGGATTCCAGCATCTGCGTGCCCTCGCGGACCTTGCGGTACTCGGGGAGCGAGCGCCCCGCCTGTCGCATGAACCACACGGGGGTGTGCGGTACCGGCTCGCGCCGGCACGCCTTCAGGAAGGCGGAATCGTACGTCTGGCTCGGCGTGCCCGTGGGGCGGGTGTTGGCGCTCACGACTCAAATCTTCGCACGTATGAAGAAGTGCCCGGCCCGGCGCGGGTGTCCCTGCGCCGTACGGGCGCTCGTTCCGCCTAGTCTTCCCCGCATGGCTGCGGCTCAGGGACGATTTTCAGATGGCGCTGACGGTACGGACAGCGCGAAGGACAGTTCCGTCCCACTCCCGTTCCGGCGGGCGGTCGACGGCTTGAAGAAGGCGAGGCTGCGGCACGGGATCGAGATCGACCCCACCAAACCGCCACAGAGGCTGGCGCCCCACGCGTACGCGCTGGAGGCGGCGGTCGTGGACGGCGACGAGGACCTGGCCGACGGCCGGCTCATCCTCCTGCACGACCCGGCCGGGCACGACGCCTGGCAGGGCACCTTCCGGCTGGTGACGCTCGTACGGGCGGAGCTCGAGCCGGAGATGGCCGTGGACCCGCTCCTCCCCGAGGTGTGCTGGTCCTGGCTGACGGGGGCGCTGGACGCGCGCGGGCTGACGTACGGGGAGGCGAGCGGGACCGTGACCATGGCCGCCTCGCACTACTTCGGCGGGCTCGGAGAGCGGCGTCCGGCGACGCAGATCGAGATCAGGGCCTCCTGGACGCCGCGCGAGGGGGTGGGCGGGGTGCCCGACACCGCCGCACACCTGTCGGCATGGTGCGAACTGCTGTGCCAGATCGCGGGGCTGCCGCCGGTCGGACCGACCGAGACGGTGACCGGCGTGGTCTCGCTGCCCCAGCGGCGCGGTCCGCATCACCCCCAGGGGTAACAGCCCGAGGCCACGGCCCCTCCCGGCATGCCGACCCGGACCCGGTGCGGGGCCGGAATGCCGGGTCCGGATGTCGTTACGGGGCGCCCCATGCGGGCTTCTGATCACCCTATGATCGATCGTGCGTCCGAATTGCCCGAATTGTTACTCACCAAATCGTGATCATTCCCTAAAGCCGGGCGGGTGACGTGCCGAAGGAGTCATAGACCATCCGCACGGTTCGCACCGGCTTCCTTCCCCGAGCCGGCCGTCCCGCCACTCCCCCCAGGAGGCCTAGGTGTCCGTTCTCCTCGAGCAGCCCGCAAGCCTGGTCGCCTACCGCCCGAACAAGCCGACGGCCATGGTCGTCGTGGCCGACCCGCGCGTGCGTTCCACCGTGACCCGCCATCTGTGGGCCCTCGGAGTACGCGACGTGATCGAGGCTTCGTCCATCGCGGAGGCCCGCCCACGCATCGGCAGCCCGCGCGACATCTGCGTGGCCGACGTGCACCTGCCCGACGGCTCCGGTCTCACCCTGCTCTCCGAGACCCGCGCCGCCGGTTGGCCGAACGGCCTGGCCCTGTCCGCCGCCGACGACATCGGCGCCGTGCGCAACGCCCTCGCGGGCGGAGTGAAGGGCTACGTCGTCACCGGCACCCGGACCAACATCGGGCTCCCGTCCCGGCCCGGCGCCGCCCCCATCGGCGCCGCCGCCGCCCGTATGCACCGCCGCCCCCCGGGTGCCCCGAGCCACCCGGGCGGCTACCGAGAGCTCTCCGGCCGCGAGGTCGAGGTCCTGCGCCTCGTCGCGGAGGGCCAGTCCAACAAGGCCATCGGCGTTTCGATGGGCCTGTCCGCCCTGACCGTCAAGTCCCACCTCGCACGGATCGCCCGCAAGCTGGGCACCGGCGACCGGGCCGGGATGGTCGCCGTCGCCCTGCGGACCGGGATCATCCACTGACCCGGCCGATATCCCCCGTAGGCCCCCGGGAGAACTCCCGGAGAACCCGGGGAAACGTCCGCCCTCCCCCCTCGCGCCCGTCGCCGGAACGTTCCGGCGACGGGCGCGTTGCATCCACGGATACCCTTGACCGGTGACAGACGCCCAAGAAACCGCAGCAGGCCTGCGCACCACCACCGGGGGCGGCCCCCCGGACGAAGAGGTTTCGTCCGACGGGCTGCCGATCCCCTTGCTGGAACCCCGCGAGGGCATCCCTCCGGTGGTCGCCGACGCGGCCGCGCTCGCCGAGGTGGTCGCGGCCTTCGCCGCGGGCACCGGACCCGTCGCCGTGGACGCGGAGCGCGCCTCCGGCTACCGCTACGGCCAGCGCGCCTACCTCGTACAGCTGCGCCGCGAGGGTGCGGGCTCCGCACTGATCGACCCGGTGGGCTGCCCCGACCTCTCCTCCCTCGGCGAGGCCCTGTCCGGCACCGAGTGGATCCTGCACGCCGCCACCCAGGACCTGCCCTGCCTGCGCGAAATAGGCATGGCTCCCACCTCCCTCTTCGACACCGAGCTGGCCGGCCGGCTGGCCGGCTTCCCCCGGGTCGGACTCGGCGCGATGGTCGAGGGGGTCCTCGGGTACGTGCTGGAGAAGGGCCACTCCGCCGTCGACTGGTCGACCCGTCCGCTCCCCGAGCCGTGGCTGCGCTACGCCGCGCTCGACGTGGAGCTGCTCGTGGACCTGAGGGACGCGCTGGAGAAGGAGCTCGACCGGCAGGGCAAGCTGGAATGGGCCCGCCAGGAGTTCGACGCCATCTGCGCCGCACCCCCGGCGCCGCCGCGCAAGGACCCGTGGCGCCGTACGTCCGGCATGCACAAGGTGCGCCGGCGCCGGCAGCTGGCCGTGGTCCGGGAGCTGTGGGAGTCCCGGGACCGGATCGCGCAGCGGCGCGACGTGTCGCCGGGCAAGGTCCTGGGTGACGCCGCGATCGTCGAGGCCGCACTCTCCATGCCCCTGAACGTGCAGGCCCTCTCCGCCCTGCCCGGCTACGGGCAGCGCATGGGCCGGCGCCAGCTGGACCAGTGGATGGCCGCCGTGGACCGGGCGAAGGCCCTGCCCGAGGCCGAGCTCCCGCTGCCCGGGGCCACTCCGGCGGGTCCGCCGCCGCCGCGCTCCTGGGCGGACAAGGACCCGGAGGCCGCGGCGCGGCTGGCTGCGGCCCGTACGGCCGTGTCGGCACTGGCGGAGGGGCTGAACCTCCCCCAGGAGAACCTCATCGCTCCCGACACGGTCCGCCGGCTGTGCTGGGAGCCGCCGTCGCGGCGGGAGGCCGGCGCGGTGGCCGAGGCGCTGGCGGGCTACGGTGCCCGCCCGTGGCAGATCGAGCAGGTGACGGACGCCCTGGTCACGGCCCTGGCCGCGACCGCGCCCGTGGCGGCGCCGGCGCCCGCGCCGGAAGACTGACGCACCCGCGCCCGCGGGACATGGCGGAGCCCCCCTGCCCTTCGGCCGGGGGGCTCCGCCATGTCCCGGTTCCGCTACAGCCCGGCCCCGCTCCTTTTGAACACGCTCAAAGCCCACTAGTTTTTGAACGTGATCAAACATGGGTGGGGATACGACACGTGGCTGGCCGACTTCGAAGCCGAACGGGAGCGCCGGGCCGAGCGCGGTGATCCGGACTGGGGCCGGGCCGCCGCGCTCCCCGCGGAGCTGGTCCGGAGCCTGCAGCGGTTCCAGGTCGGGGAGGACGGGGACGGCTCCGCGCTGATCGGCAAGGCCGACCGCGCGGGTGACCCGGTGTACGCGCGGGCCGTACGCCTCTTCGTGGCGGAGGAGCAGAACCACGCCCGGATGCTGGCCCTGCTGCTGGAGGCCGCGGGCGAGGGAACCCTGGCCGGACACTGGAGCGACACCGTGTTCGTCCGGCTGCGCAGACTGCTCGGACTGCGGGTGGAACTCCTGGTGCTGATGGTGGCGGAGGTGGTGGCCCTGCGCTACTACCGGGCCGTGCGGGACGGCGCCGCCGACCCGTTGGCCTCCGAGGTCGCCCGGCTGATCCTCGCCGACGAGGAGCGCCACGTCCCCTTCCACTGCCTGCGCCTGCGCGCGTCGCTCGCACCCCTGCCCGCCCCCGCCCGCCGGGCGGCGGTCGCGGCCTGGCGGGCCGCCCTCGCCGCCGCGGCCGCCGTGGTCGCCGTCGACCACGGCCCGGCCCTGCGCACCCTGGGCCTGCGCCGCCGCACCTTCGTGGCGGACACCGTCCGCAGCTCGGCCCCCATGGCCGCCGCCATCGCGGCCGCCGGCTCCCCCGGTCCCACGGGCCCCGCAGGCCTCGTACGCGCTCCGAGGGGGCGCCTGCGGGCGTAGGCGGGCCGGTCCGGCGGCGCCGCCCCGGCGCGTGCGGGCCGGGGCGGCGGAGTGTGACCTTCGCCGCTCCTTCCGAGGGGGCTGTCCATGCCAGTTACCGGCAAGTAGCATGGAGAGGTGAGCGGGCGCTCAGCAATGAGCCCGCCCCCGCGCAGCAGTGCACACCCGCACCTGGAGGAGAGCCAACGTGCCTCGTACCGTCAGGGACGTCGTCTTCGTCGACGGCGTCCGCACCCCGTTCGGCAAGGCGGGCCCGAAGGGCATCTACAACGAGACCCGCGCCGACGACCTCGTCGTCAAGGCCATCCGGGAGCTGCTGCGCCGCAACCCGGACCTGGACCCCGCCAAGATCGACGAGGTCGCCATCGCCGCGACCACGCAGATCGGCGACCAGGGCCTGACGCTGGGCCGCACGGCCGGCATTCTCGCGGGCCTCCCGCAGTCCGTCCCGGGCTACTCCATCGACCGCATGTGCGCCGGCGCGATGACCGCCGTGACCGCCGTCGCGGGCGGTGTGGCCTTCGGTGCGTACGACGTCGCCCTCGCCGGCGGTGTCGAGCACATGGGCCGCCACCCCATGGGCGAGGGCGTGGACCCGAACCCGCGCTTCGTCTCGGAGAAGCTGGTCGACGAGTCCGCCCTGTTCATGGGCATGACCGCCGAGAACCTGCACGACCGGTACCCGACGATCACCAAGCTCCGCGTCGACGAGTACGCCGTGCGCTCGCAGGAGAAGGCCGCCAAGGCGTACGCCGACGGCAAGATCCAGCCCGACCTGGTGCCGATCTCGGTGCGCAACAACAACGAGGCGGCCGGTGAGACGGGCTGGGGCCTGGTCACCGCCGACGAGCCGATGCGTCCGGGGACCACCCTGGAGAACCTGGCGAACCTCAAGACCCCCTTCCGTACCCACGGAAAGGTCACCGCGGGCAACGCCGCCGGTCTCAACGACGGTGCCACCGCCGCGATCATCGCGTCCGAGGACTTCGCCCGCGAGAACAACCTCCCGGTCAAGATGCGCCTGGTCTCGTACTCCTTCGTGGGCGTCGAGCCGGAGGTCATGGGCTACGGCCCGATCCCGGCCACCGACAAGGCCCTCGCGCAGGCCGGTCTGACGATCGACGACATCGGCCTCTTCGAGGTCAACGAGGCGTTCGCGGTCCAGGTCCTCGCGTTCCTGGAGCACTACGGCATCGCCGACGACGACGCCCGCGTCAACCAGTACGGCGGGGCCATCGCCTTCGGTCACCCGCTCGCCTCCTCCGGCGTCCGCCTGATGACCCAGCTGGCCCGCCAGTTCGAGGAGCAGCCGCAGGTCCGCTACGGCCTGACCACCATGTGCGTCGGCTTCGGCATGGGCGCCACGGTCGTCTGGGAGAACCCGCACTTCACCGCCGAGGGAGACAGCAAGTGAGCACCACCACCACTGAGCTCCTGAAGGGTGCGGCCGAGCTGTTCCCGGACGAGGTCGTCACGCGCGCGCTCGTACGCCACCTCGACCTGCCGTTCGGCGCCGGGCGCTTCGCGCTGATCACGCTGGACAACGGCCTGGACCACACCAAGCCGACCACCTTCGGCCCGCAGTCCCTCGCCAACCTGAACGCGGCGATCGACCAGGTCGAGCAGGAGGCCCTCGCGGGCTCCATCGTCGGCGCCGGCCTGACCGGCAAGCCGTTCATCTTCGCGGTCGGCGCCGACCTCAAGGGCGTCGAGCTGCTGAAGCAGCACGACGAGGCGCTCGCCATCGGCAAGGGCGGCCACGACGTCTTCAAGCGCCTCGCGGCGCTGGCGGTCCCGACCTTCGCCTACTACAACGGCGCGGCGATGGGCGGCGGTGTCGAGGTCGGTCTGCACTGCACCTACCGCACCGTCTCCAAGGCCATCCCGGCCTTCTCGCTGCCCGAGGTCTTCCTCGGCCTGGTTCCCGGCTGGGGCGGCTGCGCCCTGCTGCCGAACCTGATCGGCGCGGACCGCGCGGTCTCGGTCATCATCGAGAACTCGCTGAACCAGAACCGTCAGCTCAAGGGCAAGCAGGTCTTCGAGCTGGGCATCGCGGACGCGCTGTTCGACGGCGCGGACTTCCTGGAGCAGTCGCTCCTGTGGACCGCGAACGTGCTGAACGGCACCACCGAGGTCGTCCGCGAGGAGATCGACCGCGGCGAGGCCTGGGACGCGGCCGTGGCCAAGGGCCGCTTCATCGCCGACTCCAAGGTGCACGGCGCGGCCCCGGCCGCCTACCGCGCGCTGGAGATCATCGAGGCTGCCAAGGACGGCGACCTGCAGAAGGGCTTCGACGCCGAGGACGCCGCGCTCGCGGACCTCATCATGGGCGGCGAACTGCGCTCCGGCATCTACGCCTTCAACCTGGTCCAGAAGCGCGCCAAGCGCCCGGCCGGCGCCCCGGACAAGAACCTGGCCCGCCCGGTCACCAAGGTCGGCGTCGTCGGCGCGGGCCTGATGGCCTCGCAGCTGGCGCTGCTGTTCCTGCGCCGCCTGGAGGTGCCGGTGGTCCTCACCGACATCGACCAGGAGCGCGTGGACAAGGGCGTGGGCTACGTCCACGCCGAGATCCAGAAGCTGCTCGGCAAGGGCCGCATCAACCAGGACAAGGCCAACCGCCTGACCGCCCTGGTGACGGGCGTGCTGGACAAGGCCGAGGGCTTCGCGGACGCGGACTTCATCATCGAGGCCGTGTTCGAGGAGATGTCCGTCAAGCAGAAGGTGTTCGCGGAGGTCGAGGCGGTCGCCCCGGCGCACGCGATCCTCGCCACCAACACCTCCTCGCTGTCGGTCTCGGAGATGGCCTCCAAGCTCCAGCACCCGGAGCGCGTGGTCGGCTTCCACTTCTTCAACCCGGTCGCGATCCTCCCGCTGCTGGAGATCGTCCGCGGCGAGCAGACCGACGACGCCTCGCTGGCCACGGCCTTCGGTGTGGCGCGGAAGCTGAAGAAGACCGCGGTCCTCACCAAGGACGCCCCGGCGTTCGTCGTGAACCGCATCCTGACCCGCTTCATGGGCGAGATCCAGAACGTCATCGACGAGGGCACCCCGGTGGTCACCGCCGAGAAGGCCATCGAGCCGCTCGGCCTGCCGATGTCCCCGCTGGTGCTCCTGGAGCTCGTCGGCCCGGCGATCGGTCTGCACGTCTCCGAGACCCTGAACCGCGCCTTCCCGGAGCGCTTCACCGTGTCCCCGAACCTGGCCGCCGTGGTCAAGGCCGGCAAGCGCGGCTTCTACGTCTACAACGCGGAGAACGGCTTCAAGCCGGAGCTCGACCCCGAGGTCGCCGCGCTCCTGGTCCAGGGCGACACCGTCCTGACCGAGGAGCAGGTCCGCGACCGCGTCCTGGACGCGGTGGCGCAGGAGATCGGCCTGATGCTGGAGGAGGGTGTCGTGGCCGAGGCCCAGGACATCGACCTCTGCCTCATCACGGGCGCGGGCTGGCCCTTCCACCTGGGCGGGGTCACCCCGTACCTGGACCGCGAAGGCGTCTCCGAGCGGGTGAACGGCAAGAAGTTCCTGGCGCCGGGCGTCGCGAGCGTTCCCGCGTAACGAGCGGCCGCCGGTAGCACGAAGAGCGGGCCGTACGGGAGGAGATCCCGTACGGCCCGCTCTTTCGCGTCCGCCCGCTCGCTGCTCGGACCGGCTGCCCGCCTACTTCTCGAAGATGCCGATGCCGTTGGCCACGGGCCGCTCCGAGGGCTCCGCGCCCTCGGCCCCGCGCGGGGTGTTGCGCAGCTCGTCGCGCACGATCATCGTGGTCGAGCCGCCGCCGTCCAGCATCATGGCGTCCCGGGCCCCGAGCGAGGCCATGAGCTTGGCCGTCTGCATGACCGTGGCGCCCGCGTCCACCCCCGGTGCCCGGCCGTCGATGGTCACCAGGAGGAGGCTTCCGTTCTTGGTGACGCCGGCGGCGGTCCGCGGGGCCGTCTTCGTGGGCGACGTCGGCTCGCCGATGTCGGGGACTCCGTCGCGCAGCAGCCGGTACCGGCCGCCCACCGCCGTCTCGACGGGGCCGGGGACCACCGCTCCGGTCGCGTCGTTCATGACGAAGGAGGTGGTGAGCGCGGCTCCGGGCTGGGCGTTCGTGCGCAGCCAGTCGGTGCCGGTCCCGATCCCGTAGAGGGTGCTGCCGTTCTTGGGAACGGCCCCTCCGGCGGGTTTGCGGACGCTCGTCACCAGGCCGTCGGCGTCGAGCAGGACCTCCATGCTGCCCGGCGGGCCGGGAGGCGTGCGCTCTCCCCACTCCGGGGTGAAGACCACGAGCTCGTCGGGGTCCGTGCAGAGCCCGCCGTACGGTTCCTGCATCGGCTCCTCCGTGACGGCCAGGACGTCGCCGCCGACGCCCCCGCAGCCCAGGACGCGGCCGGGGACCCGGTTGATCCCGTCCAGTTCCTGGGGCACGCCGTCGTCCGGGACCACCACCCCGTCGGTGGAGACCTCGTCGACCCGGGCGCTGAGCTTGCCGCGGTTGTAGCCCAGGAGCAGGGTGGGCCGGCCCTTGATCGCCTCGCTGAGGACCTTGCCGCCCTCGGTGTACAGGCCGAGGGGGTCTCCGTCGTAGCCGGCGTAGCTCTTGCCGGTGCTGATGTCGAAGAAGGAGGCGTTGACGGCGGCCAGCGCCCCGAAGGACTCGGCCATCTTGCGCACCGTCTCGGCGTGCGCCACGGCGGGGCCGTGCATGCCCGCCACCCTGACCTTGGCGTCGGGACGGATGGTCAGGACCCGCACGTGCGAGCTCTCCTGGCCGTCGAGCTTGCGCACGGACTCCTTGTACGTGACCCCTTCGGGCAGCTTGAGGTCCTCGGGCTGGGATTCCGAGGGGGCCGGGTCGTCCGGGGGCCGCGGGTCCGCCGTGCATCCCGCGAGGGCGACGGCCACGGACACGGCCAGTGCGGCGGCGGCGAGCCGCGTGCGCCTAGCCACGGAGGGCGCCGAGCGCGCCGGGGGACGCACCGAGGTCGCCCACGCGGACGACCACGTGGCCCTCGGCCACGTGCCCGCCCTGGTCCTCGTAGGTGCACACGAAGCGGTCGTACCCGTGGAAGGAGTGGGGGGCCTGGTAGGTGACCGTGCCGTCGGGGGAGGCACCGAGCATGCCGTACCGGGCGAGGGTCACTCCGGTCACCCGCAGTCCCTCGGCGCCCGGCGGCAGCGACACCACTTCGCCGGGGCGCAGGTCCAGGCGGCGTGCCGGGATGCTGTGGCGGCGGACGTAGTAGCCCTTGTCCTCGATGCCCGAGGAGGCGGAGAGCTTGTCCCCCTGGAAGGGCATGACGCCGACGACCGCGCGCGGCACCACGACCGAGCCGTCCGAGTCGTCCAGGACGCGGACCGTGAAGGTCGCGGTGGCCGGTTCGTCGCCCGAGGCGAAGAGCGCGTAGCGGCCGTTGGGCAGCTTGCGCAGCCCGCCCTGGAGGTCCTCGACGACCACGCCGTCCTCGAGGCTCTCGCCGAGGACGTAGCCGTACGTGCGGAACGCTCCGCCCGACGGGGTCACCGTCATGGCGATCTGGAACTGCGTGCCCGGCACCAGGGGGTACGCCGGGTCCGCCGTGGCGAGCACGTCGAGCACCCCGGTGTACGGCCCTTGCGTGGCCCAGGCCCGGACCAGGGGGAACCAGTTCCCGCTCACTTCATGCCTCCCGCGACACGTGTCTTGGTCATCTGGTCGAAGACGGCGTCGTCGTCGAGGAACTCCACCACCCGGTCCGCGTCGAAACCCGTCTCCAGGTTCCGGAAGGCCTGCGCGGGCAGCATGCCCTGCTCCAGCAGCCGGCGCGCGACGAACCGGGAGCACTCCAGCGCCCCGTGGCTGCGCAGGTGCGAGTCGTCGGCCACCCCGCGCGGGTAGTTGGGGTGCTCTCCCGGCGCGAGGTGGACGAAGAGGCTCTTCGTGCCCTCCGGGCCGAGCTGGCGCCACCAGCCGGCGCTCCACTCGTTCAGGTCGACCAGCGGCACGGTGAGCTCGACCGCCACCTCGCGCATCGCGGCCGGGTGCATCACCAGCGGCCGGCGCATGTTGCCGAAGCGGTCGAAGACCCGGCGTTCGTGGCTGGTGACGAGCACCGGGTGGGCGCCGCGGTCCCGCGCCTCGTTGACGTAGCGCCGCAGGTTGGCCTGGAACGTACCGAACGGCTCGGCGTGCGGGCCGGGCCGCTCGTCCGTGTCGCTGAGGCCGAAGGAGACGACCAGGAGGTCTTCCGGCCGGATGTTCTCCAGGATCCAACCGAGGTGTCCGTGGTCCCGGAAGCTCGTGGTGCTCGCGCCGTCGCGGGCGCAGTTGACCACCTCGACGCCCTGCAGGAACAGGGGGAGCGTCTGCCCCCACCCGGCCATCGGTGCCGTGCTGCGCCGGCGGCTGGACACGGCGGATCCGCCCGCCAGGTATATCGACGTCATCGTGCGACCTTCACGTCTCTCAGAACTCCCCGTTCCCGCGTTCCCCGAAGTGCAGCCGGGCCCGCTCGTCGCCCACGATGTTGGAGTCCATCGAGTCGATGACCTTGAAGGCGCGTTCGCAGTTCGAGGTGTCGCGCAGGATGAAGAAGTCGTCCACGCGCTGCTTGTAGCGGGGTTCCAGCTGGAAGTTCCGCTCCAGGACGCCGATGATCTCCTCGACGGCGTGGTCGACGGTCCGGCAGGCCGGACCGAAGCCGTCCCGGTCGATGTCGAAGTACCCGCGCTTGTAGTGCTTGCTGTAGAAGGACTCGTCGTCGAAGTTCGTGTAGACGACCGGCTTGCCCATGTACGCCACGTCGAAGAACACCGAGGAGTAGTCGGTGACCATCATCGAGCACTCGCGCATGGCCAGCTGTACGTCGCGGCCGGTCGAGGACACGATGATCGACGGGTGCTCGATCTTGAAGTGCTGGAGATAGGGCCGGATCTCGTAGTGCGGCATGAACTCCAGCTCGACCCCGTGGTACTGGAGCGCGGCCAGCAGCCGCTCGTTGCGCAGCAGGGACGAGAAGAAGCGGTAGTACTCGGACGCCGCGAACGGGATCTCGGGCTTGGCGGCCTTGTTGTACGAGGGCGCCACGATGTCGCGGCGCCACGTGGGCATGACCAGGACCCGCCGGAGGCCCGGCACCGGCTCCAGTGCGTCGAACCGGGGCATGCCCGTGGCGGCGACGCGCCCGTAGCCGTAGCCGCAGTGCTCGGCGGTGTAGGACCGCTCGCTGCGGCCCGTGCTGAGGACCATGTCCACGTTGGTGGTCTGGCCGTGGATCGAGGCGACGACGTCGTTGTAGCCCACGCCGTGCCCGAGGAACACGCGCTTGTAGCGCAGCAGGTCGCCGTAGCCGCGCAGGAAGGAACGCTTGTTGAGGCCCGGGAAGCCGAGGTAGGCCTCCAGGTCGTAGGAGTTGATCAGGCGCTCGGCGTGCAGCAGGTACGCGCGGTGCTTCCACGAGAGCCTGTCGATGACCTGCCCGTACTGGGCGACCTTGTCCCAGTCGTGCGCGTCCCGGTTGATCGAGTAGTAGATCTTGCGCTTGGGCTGGTTCAGCCGGATCCACTTGAAGAGGTGGTAGCTGTTGTCCTGGGCGGTGTCCTCGCGTTCACCGATGATCCAGATGCCCCGGCCGTGCAGGTAGGGGTACGTCAGCCAGTACATGAAGCGGGTGCGCCAGCCGGGACGGCCCGGGAGGGAGTTGCGCAGCTCCTCGCGGAAGCGGTGCATCTTGTCCTTGCGCCGGGCCGAGAAGCCCTTCACCCAGCGTGCGGTGACCTGCTCCTCCTCGTCGATGGACAGGACGAAGCGCTGCTTGCCCGAGGTGTGCACGCCCTTGAAGCGGTGCATGTTCATGCGGGCCGCGAGCTTGATGTCGTGGTGGCGGTCCTCGTCGAGGACCCGGATCACCATGGTCAGCTCGGCGTTGGCCAGGGGGTTGAGCGCGGACGGGCGCGCCGTGGCGCGCCAGCCGGAGAACCAGTCCTGGTTCTTGCGGGTGCGCCAGCGGTCGCGGCGGTAGACCTGCTCGACGGGGAGCGCCACCTCGCGGTGTCCGTCGGAGAACACCAGCTGGATGCGGTTGGTGTACTGGGTGTCGATGTCGACGCCGGAGATCACGAGGAGGCCCTCGAGCTGGATCTCGTCGTCCTTCCAGACGAAGGTCTCCATGACGGCGTTGGACCGCGGGACGCGCAGCAGCTTCGTCTCCACCGGGTCGCTCGCGAGGCGCCGGTAGATGCCCTCGTCGTCGAGGAAGAGCCGGGGCAGGAACTCGGGCGCGCCCAGCGGGTCGGCGAAGAGTTCGAGGTTGCCCGTCACGATCGCGTGGTGCTGGACCTTGGACTGCGGGTGCGTGGCGTACTGCAGGATGATCTCGTCGGGGATCTTGCCGTAGACCGACGCGAGCAGGGGAAGGACCCCGGCGAGCTCCGTCTTGCTCATGATGCGGTGCATGTTGCGCACGTAGGGCTGGAGCGAGCGGACGACGAAGCGGTGGGCCAGGCGGACGACCCGGGGCGGTGCGCCCTGGACCGACGTCAGGACGTACTCGGCCAGCCGGACCCGGTCCACCGCCTTGGCGGGGTCGTTCCAGGGGCGGTCGAAGAGCGAGTTCTGCTTCTGTTCCTCGCGCTCGAAGAAGCGGGCACCGGGTGCGACGGCCACCGTCTTCGTGAACAGGAGGGCGGGGACGGTGAACCAGTCGTCCTCGAGGCCGTGGCCCGGGCCGCACCGGAAGCCGTGCTCGCGCACGAAGGAGGTCTTGAAGAGCTTGCCGCCGAGCCGGGTCGAGAAGACGAGGTACGGGGCGTCGGCGAGCTTGCGGATGGTGCCCTTGGCGGTGAAGTAGCGCTCCCACGGCTCGTCCTTGCCGAGCCACGGGCCCGGGAAGTTGTCCGCCACGCCGACGGCGGCGTCGGCGCCCTTGGCCTTGCGGGCCGCCGTGAGCAGCCGGCCCACGGAGTCCTCGCCGAGGATGTCCCGGGCCCGCGCGAACATCACGTAGGGGGCGGCGACGTACTGCAGGCCGTTCTCGAAGGCCGTGCGCGCGCCGAGGCTGTGCTGGGTGACGACCATCGCGTTCGGGTAGTAGGCGGCGAAGGCCGCCAGCTGCTGGGCGGTGGTGTCGTTGGAGCCGTCGTCGACGAACACCACCTGGGTGCCGCCGAAGCTGCCCTGGGCCACGAGGGAGGAGAGGAACTCGCGCAGGTGGTACTCGTCGTTGTGGCACAGGACCACGAGCGCGGCGGCGTACTGCTCGGGGGGCTGGACGGGGCCGGTCGGCTGGGCGTCCTGCCACCACAGCCAGGGGGTTCCCCGGTCGGAGGCCTTGGCCTGCAGTTCCTCGGTCTGGGGGCGCAGGCCGAGGTTCCCGCTGATGGTCTCGTAGACCTCGTGGACGCCCTTGGCGGAGGCGTAGCGCAGGCTGGTGGCGTCGAGTCCGCTGACGTTGAGGGCGGTGGAGGCCCGTTCGCCGTCGTGCCGGAGCTGGACGAAGAAGTTCCAGTGCCCCGCGCGGTCGGCCTTGTCCAGGGTGGAGGTGAGGTCGACGGTGGCGTGGTAGCGGATCCACTCCGCGTCGATCTCCACGCTGGAGACGGGGAAGTGGTAGTCGGTCTTGGAGCTGCGGCGGCGCAGCACCGCGATGAGCTCGACTTTGTCGTCGGGGCGGACCCGGCCGAACTGGTTGCGTATCGCGCCCGCTATGTGCAGTTCGCCGTCGACCAGCTCGACGGAGGTCGCCTGGTTGTAGAGCCGGGCTTCGGCGAGCTTCTGGCCGGTCAGATCGAGCTCGGTGACCTCGAGGAAGCGCTCGGCGTCGGGGTGGCGGAGCAGCGACCCGGACCAGAACACCCGGCCGTCGCGCTCCACGACGTCGGAGCTGATGACGCTGCGGCGGCGCATGTAGTCGGAGGCCGACACGGCGATGTCGACGCGGCCGTGCATCAGGCCGAAGGCGCGTACCCGCTCCATGGGCCCGCACAGCTCGTAGGTGGTGGGCTCCAGGGTGCGCAGGTACGGGGCCACGGCCGCGAGGAACCCGTTGCGGTAGTTGCGGTCGCCGCTGCGGAGCTCGGGGGTGTACAGGCGCAGGTCGTGCGAGAGGAACTTGGCGGCCTTGCGGGCCAGCAGGTCGGGCCGGCCGACGCTGTGCAGGAAGCTGTCCGTGTACTGGTGCACCCGGATGCGGTCGCCGATGCTGCGCAGTTCGTGGCGGCGGTTGGTGATCGAGGGCTGGTCGGACTCCCGCTCCCACATCCACCGGTAGACGGGGGTGGCGAGGATGGTGAACGAGCGCGCGTGGAAGTTCGCGACCGTGGAGAAGTACGTGTCCTCGAAGAAGACGCCCTCGGGGAAGCGGATGCCGAAGTTGTTGAGGTAGTCCCGCCGGTACAGCTTGCCGGCGGCGATCGGGTCCTCGAAGAGCTCCGGCATGGCCGACAGGCCCCCGACCGTCTGGTCGGCGGGGTACAGCTGCGGCTGCCAGACGGTGACCTCGTCGGTGGCCTGGTTGATGCGCACGACGCGGCCGGCGGTGACCTCCGACCCCGTGACGACGGCGGAGGAGAGCAGGGTCTCGACGGCCTTGAGCGGCAGCTCGTCGTCCGCGTCGAGGAACATCACGAACTGGCCGGCGGCCGCTTCGATGCCGTTGTTGCGGGGGGCGCCGCAGCCGCCGCTGTTGTGGGGCCGCTCGATGATGCGGACCCGGGCGTCCTGGCGGGCGAACTGCCGGGCGACGCCCTTGGTGCCGTCGGTGGAGCAGTCGTCGACGACGAGCACCTCGATGCCCCGGTGCGTCTGGGCCACGGCCGACTGGATGGCGCGGGCGAGGGTGGCGCTCGCATTGTAGGCCGGAATGACGATCGTGACGCCGTACGGAGAGATGTCGACCGGGAAAGTCATCGGGGGTGGCGCTCTCGTTCGGCGTAGTCAGGTCGCTGCGAGTTCTGCGAGGGGATCTGGGCCAGCTGCATCGTGTCGGTCACGCTGCCCGTGAACTGGTCCGTGTAGGCCCGCGGAAACGGCTCGAATCCGGGGTCCTCGTAGGGCTCGGGTGCGGGGAACATCTCGGCGGCCTCGCTCGGGCTCAGGCCGTCCTCGCCGCGGCGCCGGTGGCGTCCTGCGTGCAGGTGCGGGGCGATGGAGCCGGCCCGGGAGGGGATGTTGCCGGGGTCGAGGCGTTCCATGGTGCGCGTGAAGTCGCGGGTGGAGAGCCAGAACTTGAACATGATCACGAGCTCGAAGCCGCCCATCAGCACGGCGGAGACCGCCGTGGTCCACAGGATGTGGCCGATGACGGGTCCGACGATGAAGATGAACATCTGGAACTCGATGCCGCTGATGAGGTGCGGCCGGATGCGGCTCTGCACCAGGGCGTGGCGGAACCGTGCGTACCAGGGGAAGCTCTCGCGGAACTGCTGGTGGAGGTCGATGACCTCGGCCTGCTCGACCTGCGCGGACTCCCGCTTGAGCTCGTCGGCCTGACCGAGGGGGTTCTCCCGCAGGAGGTCCTCGATGAAGACGACCTTGCGCTCCTCCTCCTCGATGCCCTCCTCGGCCTGGCGGGCGAGGGTGACGGCCTCGATCTTGTTACGCATGGACATGCGCATCTTGTAGATCTGGAGGGCGTCGACGTAGCGGAGCATGTCGAGGAAGATCACGACGAGGGCGGCGAGGAGGTAGACCTCTTCGTCGTGCTGCAGGAACTGCCCGCCCATCAGGGCGAGCGCGCAGAAGAGCACGCGGATGCGGTCGAAGACGTAGTCGAGCCAGCCGCCGAAGATGGTGCCGTTGCCCTTGAGGCGGGCGAGCTTTCCGTCGATGCAGTCGAGGATGAAGCTGATGTGGTACAGCCCCGCGCCGATGCAGAGGGAGAGCCAGTCACCCTGGAGGAAGAACCAGGCCGAGCCGAGGCCGACGTAGAGCGCGGCCCACGTCACACGGTTGGGCGTCACGAAGTTCCAGCGCGCGAACACGCAGACGAGGCGGGTCGCGATCGGATCGACCAGAAGGACCGTCCACCAGGCGTCCCGTTTCTTGCACGTGAGCTTCTGGACAGCCTTCAGTGACAGCTTGGACATAACCCCTCAGTCGTCAACGGCGCGAACCTGGTCAACAGAGCGCCTGCGCCCACCCCACGAGACACGAAGGCGAGCACCGCCCCCGTGACGCCGAACGTTCACCTATGGTCCAGGTAAATGGGCGCTCAATGACCATAACAAGTCACGCGTGGCACCATCCAGCACGCAAGTCGGCCATCGCTGTGCTTAAACCTGCATATCCAGGACTCAAACGATCCTTAGTGGACAGTCCACGGAGTGAACTCCAGGCCCTGAGATCCCAGTTGCTGGCGCGCCACACGGAGCCTGCCGTCCGTTCCCACTGTGGCGATCACCACACGGCCCCGGCTGTCGAACGCCGCGGCCGGCGGAACCACCGAGGGCTCCCCGGATTCCTCCCACCACACCCCGGTGTCCGGCCGCCCGTCCGGGTAGGCGCCGATCGCCGCCACTCCCCCGGCGCCCTCGCGCACGAGCACCGTGCAGCCCCAGCCCTGGATGTCGGCTCCCGCCACCCCCGCGACCGGTCCGATCCCCTCGGGCCCGCCGAGCCCTATCGGCACCTGCGCGCCCGGCCACCAGACGCAGACCTCGTTGCTCCCCGCGTAGCGGAACCGCACGACTCCGCCGTCCGCGGCCACCGAGAGGCTGCCCGGGTACGGGCTCACGGGGATCCGCCGGTTCTCCACCCAGGCCGCCTTCGCGTCCTGCTGGAAGAAGTGCCCCGCGGACGCGGTGTCGCGCGCCCGCGCCACGACGTGCACCCCGCCCTGCGCGGCCGGGAAGGCCACCAGTTCGTCGGCCACCCGCAGCCCGCCCAGCGCCTCCCAGGCGGTCATGCGGCCCTTCGGGTTCTGCCGGCGCACGCTGATGCTGTGCCCGAAGTTGCGCACGAACACGTGCAGGACGCCGTCCGCGTCGAAGGTGGCCACGGGGAAACCGGCTTCCCGGGCCATCTGCCAGCTCGCCGCGTTGGGATTGCCGACCGCGGTCCAGGGGCCGAGGGGACGGCCCGTCTGGTACTGGGCGGCGTACACCACCTCGACGTCGGAGCCGCTGTCCTTGCGCTTGGTCCGGCTCAGGCCGATCAGGTACGCGTAGCCCTCGGGGCCCCGCAGCACGGTCAGCGCCGGCATCAGTTCCGGGCCCTGGAGCAGTTCCGGTCCGCTCCAGCCCTGGGCCTCGGTGGCTCCCTCGGTCCAGCGGACCACGCCGGCAGCCGTCGGCAGGTAGGCGGACAGCCGCCCGTCCTTGCCCCTGAGCAACCAATCGGTCGGCCTGGGGTAGCGGGAGCAGGCAGCGGCCGGCAGCGCCGGGTCCGCACCGGCGCGGCGGCAGTCCACGAACACGGGGGTGCCGACGGCGAGCTGGTAGCGGCGTGCGGCCCTGAGCGTGCTGCGCGCCACCTGTCCGCGCGCGGCCGGCTCGCTGACGATCGGGAGCTTGCGCTCGCGGTCGAAGTCGCTGTGCGCGGGGTCCGGGTCGAGGGTGCGTACGCGTACGGGTTCGATCTCGTGGAGGGCGTCGAGGATCTGGCCCGTGAGGTTGCCGTCCGCCGCGTACAGGAGGAACGGTTCCCCGGGGAACCTGCACCCGCGCCGCTTCGCCTGGGCCACGGCCGCTTCCATCGCGCGCTGCTCGGCCGGGGCGGCTCCGTCGAGCCAGACCAGTTCGATCACCGAACCGGACGGTTCCGAGTTGATCAGCGGCACGGCGTCGGCGGGACCGGCGACCACGATGGCCACCGTGGAGGCCCGGCCGGCCTGCGAGGGGGAACCCTGCTGGAGCTGCTCGCGCGAGGCGTCACCGCGTCGCGCACGACGTCCGGCATTTCGGGCCATGGCTTCCGCTCCCCCTCCCCCGCGCTGTGGGGACTCCTGTGTTTTCCGCATCACGGCCGACCAGGAGGACGATAAGCGCACTCCCATTCGACTCGGAAATCTGCTTATAGTGCAGCGGCATCCGGCCACCCTTGCCCGCTGCCCTCCGACCCAGGGCCCCGAGGATTCGAGCAGTATGACCCAAGACACCACCGTACGCAGTCGTCGGCGAACCACGGGGCGCGGGGTGCGTCCGCGCAGACGGCGCGTCCTGAGGATCGTCCTGCTCGTACTGGTTCTGCTGCTGCTCGGCGCCGCCGGCACCGGCTGGTGGGCATACAACCACCTCAACGGGAACATCGACAGTGTCGACCTGGATCAGGCGATCGGTGTCGACAACCGGCCGGCGAAGGTCCCGGACAGCGGGCAGAACATCCTGGTGCTCGGCTCGGACTCGCGCGACGGCGCCAACGGCGAGCTCGACCACGGCGATGTCAGCGGCCAGCGCTCGGACACCAACATGCTGGTGCACATACCCGAGGGCCGCAAGAAGGCCACCGCGATCAGCATCCCCCGCGACACCCTCGTGACCCGGCCGGAGTGCAAGGACAAGAACGGCAAGTCGATCGCCGGCGCGAACCGCGTCATGATCAACAGCATCATCGGCACCGGCGGCCCGGCCTGTGTCGTCAAGACCGTCGAGCAGATGTCCGGCATCCGCGTCGACCACCTCGTGAAGGTGGAGTTCGCCGGCTTCAAGGAGCTGGTGGACGCGCTCGGCGGCGTGGACGTCACCATCGACAAGCCCATCAAGGGCGGTCTGAACCTCGACGCCGGCACGCACCGCCTCAACGGCACCGACTCGCTCAAGTTCGTTCGCACCCGCCACGGTTACGGCGACGGCAGCGACCTCGGGCGCATCGACCTCCAGCAGAAGTTCATGATCGCGATGCTGTCCGAGATCAAGAAGCAGGACGCGCTCAGCAACCCGGCCCGGCTGTACAAGCTCGCCGACGCCGGTACCAAGGCGCTGACCACGGACGCCGAACTCGACTCCCTCAAGGGCCTGTCGGACTTCGCCCAGAGCATGAAGGGCGTGGACCCGGAGACCATGGAGACGATCATGCTCCCGGTCGCCTACGACAAGATCGACAAGAACCGCGTGGTCGCCGTGGAGCCGCAGTGCGGCCAGCTGTGGGAGGCCCTGCGCAAGGACCAGCCGATCCCGGCCTCGGCGAAGAAGTCCCCCGCCACCGGCGGCTGACCACCCCCGCTCCCGGCTCGCAGGACGTGCCCCGGCCCCCGATGGGAGCCGGGGCACGTCGGCGTCACGCCCCGTCACCCCGCAGCACCGCACGCCAGTCACTGCTCGCGTGCCACTGCCCCGGCGGGTACTCGAACCGCACCTCGCCGAGGAGTACGAACCCGGCCGCGCGGCACACCGCGTTGGACGCCGTGTGCTCGACGGAGGGGAAGGCGTGCAGGTGGCGGCGGGTGCCGTGGACGCCCGCGTGGGCGACGAGCGCCCGGGCCGCGCGGGCCGCGAGCCCCCGGCCCTGGAACTCGGGGAGGATGCCCCAGCCGGTTTCATAGACCTCCTCGTCCTGCCAGACCCGCTCCCAGAAACCGATGCTGCCCACGGACTCCCCGTCGGCCACGACCCGGAACATCCGCCCGGCCCCCGGCTCCCGGGCGCTGAGCGCCAGGTAGCGCCGGTGGCGGTCCCTGAGCTTGGCCTCGGTCTCGGGGCCGCCCAGGTGTTCCGTCATGGCCGGCTCGTTCTTGCGTACCAGCAGCCAGAAGTCGTCTTCCGCCCAGGGTTCCAGTCCTACGGTGATCTCCATGCCCTCACCGTAGACGGGGGACTCAGCGCCCTTCCCGGGCCGGGTTGGCCGTCATGCCCTCGCCGCGGCCCAGCCGGCTGTGCTGCTTGCCGTAGAGGAAGTACACGACGAAGCCGATGACCATCCAGATCCCGAAGCGCAGCCAGGTCTCGGCCGGCAGGTTCAGCATCAGCCAGACCGACGCGGCGATCGACAGGACGGGCACGAGCGGCACCCACGGGGTGCGGAAGGACCGGTGCAGGTCGGGACGGGTGCGGCGCAGGACCATCACGCCGAGCGCGACGACGACGAAGGCGAAGAGGGTGCCGATGTTCACCAGGGTCGCCAGCTCGTTGATGCTGGTGAACCCGGCGACGACGGCGATGACGACGCCGAGCAGGATCGTCGGCCGGTAGGGCGTACGGAACTTCGGGTGGGTCCGCGAGAAGAAGCGCGGCAGCAGGCCGTCGCGGCTCATCGCGAAGAACACCCGGGTCTGGCCGAGGAGCAGGATCATGCACACGGTGGTCAGGCCCACGGCGGCGCCGAAGCTGATGATGCCCCCGAAGACCGGATGGCCGGCGGATTTGAAGGCGTCGGCCAGCGGGGCGCTGACGGAGAGGTCCTTGTAGTTCTGCATGCCGGTGACCACGATCGACACCGCCACGTAGAGCACGGTGCAGATGATCAGCGAGCCGAGGATGCCGCGCGGCATGTCCCGCTGCGGGAGCTTGGTCTCCTCGGCGGCGGTGGCCACCACGTCGAAGCCGATGAAGGCGAAGAAGACCACGGAGGCGGCGGTGAAGATGCCCATGACGCCGAAGTTCGTCGGGTCGTAGCCGAAGAGGAGCTGGACGAGCGGGGCGTCCAGCCCGGAGCCGCCCTTCTGGGGTTCGGCCGGCGGGATGAACGGCGTGTAGTTGGACTTCGTGATGAAGAACAGGCCCGCGATGATCACGATGAGCACCACCGTGACCTTGATCGCGACGACCACCGCGGTGATCCGCGCGGACAGCTTCACCCCGATGACCAGGATCACGGTGAGGACCAGGACCAGGACGAAGGCGAGCAGGTCGAAGGTGCCGCCCGGAACGTCGGGTCCCTGGAGCGAGGCGGGCAGATGGAGCCCCGCGTTGTCCATGAGCGAGCGGACGTACCCCGACCAGCCGACGGCGACGACCGCGGTGCCGAGCGCGAACTCCAGCACGAGGTCCCAGCCGATGATCCAGGCGGGCAGCTCGCCGATGGACGCGTACGAGAAGGTGTACGCGGATCCGGCCACCGGGACGGTCGAGGCGAACTCCGCGTAGCACAGGGCGGCCAGCGCGCACACGATGCCGGCGGCGACGAACGCGAGGGCCGTGGAGGGTCCGGCGGTCTCCTTGGCGACCTTGCCGGTGAGGACGAAGATGCCGGTGCCGATGATCACGCCCACGCCGAAGACGGTCAGGTCCCAGGAGGAGAGCGACTTCTTGAGCGCGTGTTCCGGCTCTTCCGTATCGAGGATCGACTGCTCGACCGATTTCGTACGGAAGGGACCGTTCAGGTTGCTACTCACCGACGCACCTCCGCAGGAGAGACCGCATCGAAACGGAACGGGCCGGAAGGCCCACCCTCCAAGGGTGACCCTCCCGGCCCGTGACGTGCAACCGCAGATGATCAGTCGACGGCGGCGGCCGGCTCGCTGTCGTAGCGCCCGTCCAGCTTGGCCACCAGGCCGGTGACCTGCCGCGCGATGTCCGGGGCGGTCAGACCGATCTCGGCCATGACCTCCTTGCGCGTGGCGTGGTCCAGGAACCGCTGCGGGATCCCGAAGTCACGCAGGGGTACGTCGACGCCCGCGTCCCGCAGTGCCTGCGCGACGGCGGAGCCCACACCGCCGGCGCGGCTGTTGTCCTCGACGGTGACCACCACGCGGTGGCGGTCGGCGAGCGGGGCCAGGGCCTCGTCCACCGGCTTGACCCAGCGGGGGTCGACCACCGTCGTGGAGATGCCCTGCTTGTCGAGCAGGTCGGCGATCTCCAGGCACATCGGGGCGAGTGCGCCGACCGAGACGAGCAGGACGTCCGGCCGGGTGACCTCGTCGGCCGGACGGCGCAGCACGTCCATGCCGCCGATCCTGCCGACGGCCGGGACCGCCGGGCCGACGACGCCCTTGGAGAAGCGCACGACCGTCGGCGCGTCCTTGACCAGGACGGCCTCGTTCAGCTGGGCGCGCAGCTGCTCGGCGTCGCGCGGGGCGGCCAGGCGCAGCCCCGGGACCACCTGGAGGATGGACATGTCCCACATGCCGTTGTGGGAGGCGCCGTCGGTTCCGGTGACACCGGCCCGGTCCAGGACGAAGGTGACCCCGCACTTGTGCAGGGCGACGTCCATCAGGACCTGGTCGAAGGCGCGGTTGAGGAAGGTCGCGTACACCGCGAAGACCGGGTGGGCGCCGCCGGAGGCCAGGCCCGCCGCCGAGGTGGCGCCGTGCTGCTCGGCGATGCCGACGTCGAAGATCCGGTCCGGGTAGGCGTCGGCGAACTTCTTCAGGCCGACGGGCTGGAGCATGGCCGCGGTGATGGCGACGATGTCCTTGCGCTCCTTGCCGAGCCTGACCATCTCGTCGGCGAAGACGGAGGTCCAGCTGGCGGCGTCGGTGGAGACGGGCAGGCCGGTGTCCGGGTGGATCACGCCGACCGCGTGGAAGCGGTCCGCCTCGTCCTGGACGGCCGGCTCGTAGCCGCGGCCCTTCTGGGTGAGGCAGTGCACGATGACCGGGCCGCTGAAGCGCTTGGCGCGCTGGAGGGCCGATTCCAGGGCCTCGATGTCGTGGCCGTCGATGGGGCCGATGTACTTCAGGCCCAGGTCCTCGAACATGCCCTGCGGGGCGATGAAGTCCTTGAGGCCCTTCTTGGCGCCGTGCAGGGTCTCGTAGAGGGGCTTCCCGACGACCGGGGTGCGCTCCAGGAGGTCCTTGCCGCGGGCCAGGAAGCGCTCGTAGCCGTCCGTGGTGCGCAGGGTGGCCAGGTGGTTCGCGAGGCCGCCGATGGTGGGGCCGTACGAGCGCTCGTTGTCGTTGACGACGATCACCAGGGGGCGGTCCTTGGCGGCGGCGATGTTGTTCAGCGCCTCCCAGGCCATGCCGCCGGTGAGGGCTCCGTCGCCGATGACCGCCGCGACGTGGTGGTCCTCCTTGCCGAGCACCTCGTTGGCCTTCGCGAAACCGTCGGCCCAGCCCAGCACGGTGGACGCGTGCGAGTTCTCGATCACGTCGTGCTCGGACTCGGCGCGCGAGGGGTAGCCCGACAGGCCGCCCTTCGTGCGCAGGCCCTCGAAGTTCTGGCGGCCGGTGAGCAGCTTGTGCACGTAGGCCTGGTGGCCGGTGTCGAAGAGGACCTTGTCCTTGGGCGAGTCGAAGACCCTGTGCAGAGCGATCGTCAGCTCGACGACACCGAGGTTGGGGCCGAGGTGCCCGCCGGTCTTGGAGACGGCGTCGACGAGGAAGGTCCTGATCTCTGCGGCGAGCTGCTCCAGCTCCTCCTGGCTGAGCCGGTCCAGATCGCGCGGTCCCTTGATGCGGGTCAGCAGCACCCGTGCCTCCTTGCAGTCGCTTGCTGGTCTGCCGAGTCTAATCTTCGCCGCTGGGGCGTCGTGAAAGAGCTGTCCCGGTCAGGTCACACCTTTGTCATACCTGTACACATCAGTACGGAGTCACACCCCCCAAAAGGGGGAATACCCGTACATTCGCACGTACGCGTCCACGCACAGGTGCCCGGCACCACAGGAAGTGGCACCGGGCACTGTGACGGTTCTTACCGCCGCGTCGCGCTTCTTGCCGCCGCGACCGCGTCAGACTCCGCGCACGCCGGTCAGGCGCGCCCGGCCGTCTTCTGCGTCTTGCGGGTGACCGAGTCGATCACCACGGTGGCGAGGAGGACCGCGCCGGTGATCATGTACTGGATCGGCGTCGCGATTCCCTCCAGAGCCAGACCGTACTGGATGGAGGTGATGACCATGACGCCGAGGAGGGCGTTCCAGGTCCGGCCGCGGCCGCCGAAGAGGCTGGTGCCGCCGATGACGGCCGCCGCGATCACGTTCATCAGCAGGTCGCCGGCGCCGGCGCTCTGGTTCGCCGCCGCGATCTTGGAGGCCCAGAAGAGGCCGCCGATGGCCGCGAAGGTGCCGGCGATCGCGAAGACCGTGATCCGGACCCGGTTGACGTTGATGCCGGCGCGCCGGGAGGCCTCGACGCTGCCGCCGAGGGCGAAGACCTGGCGGCCGAAGGTGGTGCGCCGCAGGACGAAGTCCGTGACGACCAGGGCCAGCACGAAGAGCACGACCGCCAGCGGCAGGCCCTTGTACTGGTTGAAGACCACGGCCGGACCGAAGGTGAACACCGCGAGGAGCCCGGTGCGCAGGACGATCTCGCCGAGGGGGCGGGAGGGCACCCCGGCGGCCTCGCGGCGCCGTGCGTCGAAGAAGGTGGCGAGGAAGTACCCCACCACGGCGACGGCGGCGAGCCCGTAGCCGGCGGCCACGTCCGAGAAGAAGTACGTGGTCAGCTGCCCGACCACGCCCTCGGAGTCGAGGTTGATCGTGCCGTTGCTGCCCAGGATCTGCAGCATGGCGCCGGACCAGAAGAGCAGGCCCGAAAGGGTGACGGCGAAGGCCGGGGCGCCGATCTTGGCGAAGAAGAAGCCGTGGAGGGAGCCGATCAGGGCGCCTCCGGCGATCGCCGCGAGGATGGCCAGCCATTCGTTGACGCCGTTGGTGACCGAGAGGACGGCCACGATCGCGCCCGAGACGCCGCTGACCGAGCCGACCGAGAGGTCGATCTCGCCGAGCAGCAGGACGAAGATGATGCCGACCGCCATCATGCCGGTGGCCGTCATCGTGATCGCGATGTTGGTGAGGTTCTCGGCGCCCAGGAAGTTGGAGTTCAGCCCCTGGAAGATGCTCCAGATGATGATCAGGCCGAGGACGACGGGCACGGAGCCCAGGTCGCCGGCCTTCAGCTTGCGGCCGAACTCGTTCACGTACCCGGCGATGCCCTGCTCGCGTACGAGCAGACGGGGGTCCACGGCCGGGATGGCGTCGTGGGCGGCCGCCGGATTGACGGGGTCTATGTGCTGGGTGCTCACTTGCGGGCCTCCCCGGTGCGGGCCGCCCGGCGGGTCACGGCGTTGTCCGTGGCCCCGGTGATGGCGGAGATGATCTCTTCCTGCGACGTGTCCTTCACGGAGAAGACGCCGTTGTTGCGGCCCAGCCGCAGGACGGCCACCTTGTCGGCCACGGCCTTCACGTCGGCCATGTTGTGGCTGATGAGGATGACCGCGTGACCGCGCTCGCGCAGCCGCTCGACGAGGTCGAGCACCTGTGCGGTCTGCTCGACGCCGAGGGCGGCGGTGGGCTCGTCGAGGATCACGAGCTGGGGCTCGCCCAGCATGGAGCGGGCGATCGCCACGGTCTGGCGCTGACCGCCGGAGAGCGAGGCGATGGGGATGCGGACACTGGGGATCCGGATGGACAGGGTGGTCAGGAGCTCGCGTGCGCGCCGCTCCATCTCCACCTCGTCGAGGATGCCGCGGCGCTTGAGCTCGCGTCCGAGGAAGAGGTTGCCGACGACGTCGATGTTGTCGCACAGCGCGAGGTCCTGGTAGACCGTCGCGATGCCCAGGTTCTGGGCGTCGTGGGGCTTGCTGATCGAGACCGGCCGGCCCTCCCACTCGATGACTCCGTCATCGATGGGGTGCACGCCGGCGATCGTCTTGACCAGCGTGGACTTACCGGCGCCGTTGTCGCCGACGAGGGCGACCACCTCGCCGGAGTGGATCTCGAGTTCTACGTCGGTGAGGGCCTGAACGGCACCGAACCGCTTCGAGACCCCGCGCAACGCCAGTACGGGCGCAGCGGACACATGAACCATCTCCTTGCCGCCTGACCGGCGGGGATGTCGTACAAAAAGAGCAGGACCACGGGGGAAAGCGAGGGAAACGTTTCTGTAGCGGGGAAACGTTTCTGTTCTGTTCTGTCCGGCACCCCCGCCGGTGGCGGGATGGAGGCGGGGGCACCGGACAGGCACGGGGGCCGGCTCGGGTGACCGAGCGGCGGGGGCCTTACTTCAGGCCGGCGGCGGCGCAGGCGGCCGCGTACTTGTCGGTGCAGATCTCGTCGACCGTGTAGACGTTGTCGCGGATGACGGTGTCCTTCACGTTCGCCTTGGTCAGCGAGACGACCGGGATCAGCAGGGACGGGACGCCCTTGGTGGTGGGGCTGTCGACCTTGGCGGTGGCGGTGGTCGCGATCGACTCGCCCTTGGCGAGGGCGACGGCCATCTTCGCGGCGGCCTCGGCCTCGGGGGCGTACGGCTTGTAGACGCTCATGAACTGCTCGCCCGCGACGATCCGCTGCACACCGGCGAGTTCGGCGTCCTGGCCCGTGACCGGGGGCAGGGGGGAGACGCCGGCCGCCTTGAGGGCGGTGATGATGCCGCCGGCCATGCCGTCGTTGGCGGAGTAGACGCCGATGACCTTGTCCTTGCCGAGCGCCGAAAGGGCGGCCGCCATGTTGGTGTTGGCGTTCTCCGGCTTCCACTCGACGGTGTCGTACTCCTTGCCGACGTTCACGTTGCCGTCGAGGACGGAGTGCGCGCCCTTCTTGAACAGCGCGGCGTTCGGGTCGGTGACGGAACCGTTCATCATGACGATCTGGCCGTCCTTGGCCTTGGCGCCCAGGGCCTCCAGGAGCGCCTTGCCCTGGACCTTGCCGACCTCTTCGTTGTCGAAGGAGGTGTAGGCGTCGATCGGGCCCTCGGCGAGACGGTCGTAGGCCACGACCGGGATGCCGGCCTCCTTGGCCTTCTTGACCGAGCCGGCGATGGCCTTGGAGTCCACCGCGTCGATGATCAGGACGTTCACCTTGTTGGTGATCATCGTGTCGACCTGCGAGTTCTGCGTGGTCGCGTCCTGCTTGGCGTTGGCGTAGACGACCTCGCCCTTGCCCGCGGTCAGGTCCTTGACCGCCTTCTCGATGAGCGGCTTGTCGAACTTCTCGTAACGCGCGGTCTGGTTCTCCGGCAGGAGCAGCCCGACCTTGATGGCGCCACCCTTGACCGCGCCGGTGGCGTTGTCCTTCTTGTCACCGGACTCCTTCGCGCTGCCACAAGCGGCGAGCGAGACGGCCATGGTTCCGGCGGCAACGGCGACGGCAACTCTGCGCATACGCGTGTTCATTACTTGAACCTCCCTGACGAGGCCGCAGCACTGCGGCCGAGGTGGATGTGAGTCAACCCCGGCCGCGAGTTTGTCGTCAAGGAGTGAATGCTTAACGAGATGACAACGACGCCATTCGTTATCTAGCTGAAGACAAGACGGCGGGAGCTCGCACTCCACTTCCATTTTCCGCCAAAAGCGTCGAATCGCCCATCTCGCTCAGTACGAGGGCCAGCGCCCCCAGCACCTCGGCGCGCCCGCCCAACGACCCCGTGAGCACCGACAACTGCCGGGCCGCGCTGGGAATCGCGTACCTCCCCACGGATTCACGGATGGGAGCCAGCACCAGTTCACCGGCGTCCGCGAGCGAGCCGCCCAGGACCACCCGGCTCGGGTTCAGGAGGTTGCACAGACTGGCCACGCCGCTGCCGATGTGACGGCCCACGTCCGTGATGACCCGGCGGCAGCCGGGGTCCCCGTCGCGGGCCAGCTCCACCACCCGCTCCATCGTCAACTCCGGCCCGTGGCTGCCCTGCAGGAGCGGCAGCACGTACCGGGCGGCGGCGAAGGTCTCCAGGCAGCCGCGGTTGCCGCAGCGGCAGACCGGACCCGATTCGTCCAGCGTGATGTGCCCGATCTCGCCCGCGGTGCCGCCGGGTCCGCGGTAGATCTGGCCGTTGATGACCAGCCCCGCGCCGACGCCGCTGGCGACCTTGATGTAGGCCAGGTCCTTCACTCCCCGGCCGCTCCCCCAGACGAGCTCGCCGAGGGCTCCGAGGTTCGCGTCGTTGTCCACGTAGACCGGTACGCCCAGGCGCTGCGAGAGCTCGCGCCGCGGGTTGATCCCGGCCCAGCCCGGCAGGATCGCGGTGGACCCGAGGGTGCCGGACTCCACGTCGATGGGGCCCGGTACCCCGAGCCCGACGCCGATGATCTTGTCGCGGCCGATCCCGATGCCCTCGACGAGCCGTCCCACCAGGGCTTCCGCCCGGTCGAAGCCGTCGACCCACGACGCGTCCACGTCCAGCGGCTCGGACTCCTCGGCCAGCACCTGGTGCGCCAGGTTCCCCACCGCCACCCGCAGGTGGGTGTGGCCGAAGTCGACTCCGATCACGATGCCGGCGTCCCCGCTGAGCGAGACGCTGCGCGCCCGCCTGCCCCCGGCGGAGGTGTCCGTGACCTCGACGGTCCCGGCCTCCTTGAGCTCCCGGACGATATTGGAGACCGTGGCCGCCGACAGTCCGGTGCTCCGGGCGATCTCCGCCTGGGTCAGCGAACCGGCGAGCCGTACCGCCCGTACGACGCGCTCCAGATTGGCGCGATGCAGTGAGGACTGCGATCCGGGAGTCTGCACGACTCATTCACTCCTGCCCATAAGCAACGGCAAGCCGTCGCCCCCCGGCCGGGGCCGTCGGCGGCTGAGCGCTCCGACCGACACGAGACCCCGGCGTCTCTCCAACTTGTGAACCTTAAGTCGAGCCTTTGCGCCTCGCGACGTCAAGAGGCCGCCGCAGCACGAATCGGTCAGACCGGTCATAAGTATGAGAGAAACCTCCATCCTGATCGTGCTACGGTCGCAATGGCGCTTGCCTCCGTGGCCTTCACGGCCTTCGTGGCCCTCGTTGCCTTCAACGGGGCTTTCACGGCTGGCAGGGTGCCCTTCGCAATGACGGCGCTACGCAAGGAGGTGTTCGGGATGAGTCCCGATCGAAGTCCTTGCAGCGCTCTCTTCGGCTGAGCCCTCCGAGCGGCCGGTCTCTCTTCGAGTGTGCACGCCCGCGGCCCCGCGCCGCCTCCGTGCTTTTCTGCATTCACCTTCGTAACCCCTTCCGCACGCCCTGACGCTTCCGTCCGGCGCGCGTCATCCATGCCCACCGGCGTGCCCCGTGGCCGTACGTGCCACCGCGCGCCGACCCATGATCACTCCACGTGACCGTGCGGCTCCGTGCTGCCCGGACGGCGTGGAGGGAGGTATTCGTCATGACCATGCTCACCCCCCGTACCCCCACGAAGCTCGCCCCCCCGGGCCGGGCCCGCCGCGAGCGCAAGGCGGCCGAGCTGGAGGCCCGTACCCGGGTCGTCGGCGAGCGGCTCGCCGCGATCAGCGCCCGCCCCGGCGTCCAGGTCCTGCAGGAGGTGGACGCCTCCCGCAACGGCCTCACCCACGCCGAGGCCGCACTGCGCCTGGAGCGCCACGGCTCCAACGTCATCGCCCAGGAGCGCGCCCCGCGCTGGTACGTCCAGCTGGCGAAGGCGTACGCGAACCCCTTCATCGCCGTCCTGGTCTTCCTGGCCGCCGTCATGTACTGGCAGGAGCCCGGCGACCCGGGCGTCGTCATCCTCTCGGTGATGGTCGGGATCAGCGGCCTGCTCCGCTTCTGGCAGGAGTACCGCTCCGGCCGGGCGGCGGACGCGCTCAAGCAGCTCGTCACCACCACCTGCGCGGTGCAGCGCCGGGCCGGCAGCGGCTCCGGACCGACCACCTTCGAGATCCCGATGGACCAGGTGGTCCCGGGTGACGTGGTCAAGCTGGGCGCCGGCGACCTGATCCCGGCCGACCTGCGGCTCATCACCGCCAAGGACCTGATGGTCGGCCAGGCCGCCCTGTCCGGGGAGTCCCTGCCGGTCGCCAAGGCCGACACCCGCACGGACGACCTCGGCCAGAGCGCCACCACCGACCCCGTCGAGGCCGACAACCTCTGCCTGATGGGCACGTCCGTGACCTCCGGCACCGCCACCGGACTCGTCGTCGCCACGGGCTCCGACACCTACTTCGGCTCGATGGCCGGATCCCTGGTCGGCGAGCGCCCGGAGACCAACTTCGACACCGGCGTGCGCAAGGTCAGCTTCCTGCTGATCCGCTTCATGCTGGTGATGGTCCCCGTCGTCTTCATGATCAACGGCCTGACCAAGGGTGACTGGGAGGCCGCCTTCCTCCTCGGCATCGCCGTCGCGGTCGGTCTCACCCCCGAGATGCTGCCGATGGTCGTCTCCGCCAACCTGGCGCGCGGGGCGGTGGCCATGTCCAAGCGCAAGGTGGTCGTCAAGCGGCTCAACGCCATCCAGAACCTGGGCGCGATGGACGTGCTCTGCACGGACAAGACCGGCACCCTCACCGAGGACCGGATCGTCCTGGACCGCTACCTCGACGTGCACGGCGACGAGGACAACGAGGTGCTGGAGTACGGCTACCTCAACGCGCACTTCCAGACGGGCCTGAAGAACCTGATGGACCAGGCGGTCATCGACCGCGTGGGCGAGGCCGAGGAGGTTGTCGTCGATGCTCGCTTCTCGATGGTCGACGAGATCCCCTTCGACTTCGCCCGGCGACGGATGTCCGTGGTCCTGAACCGCAACAGCATCGTGGGCGGCGCCGGCCGGCCCGAGCACGTCATGATCACCAAGGGTGCGGTCGAGGAAGTCCTCGCCCTGTGCACCCACATGACGGATCGCGGGCAGAAGGTGGAGCTGACCGAACAGCTCCGGTGGCACGTCACCCGCATCGCCGAGGAGAACAACCGCCAGGGCCTGCGCGTCCTGGCCGTCGCCACCCGCACGATGGACGGCGCGCGCTCCACCTACACGGTGGCCGACGAGGACCGGCTGACCCTGGTCGGCTTCCTCGCCTTCCTCGACCCGCCGAAGGCCGACGCCGCCCGGGCCCTGCAGGGCCTGGCCGACAAGGGCATCGCGGTCAAGGTGGTCACCGGCGACAACGAGCTCGTCGCCGCCCGGGTCTGCGCCGATGTCGGCCTCACGGTCGGCCACGTGGTCGGCGGCACCGAGATCGACGCCCTCGACGACGCGCAGCTGCGCGCACTGGCCGCCCGTACGACGGTCTTCGCCAAGGTCAACCCGGTCCAGAAGGCCCGGATCGTACGGGCCCTGCAGGCCGACGGCCACACGGTGGGCTTCCTCGGCGACGGCATCAACGACGCGGCCGCGCTGCGCGACGCGGACGTCGGCATCTCGGTGGACACCGCCGTGGACATCGCCAAGGAGTCCGCCGACATCATCCTGCTGGAGAAGGACCTGACCGTCCTGGAGCAGGGCGTGATCCAGGGCCGGACCACCTTCGGCAACACGATCAAGTACATCAAGATGACGGCCAGTTCCAACTTCGGCAACGTCTTCTCCGTGCTGGTGGCGAGCGCCTTCATCCCCTTCCAGCCGATGCTGGCGATCATGCTGCTGGTGCAGAACCTGGTCTACGACATCGCCCAGCTGGCCACCCCGTGGGACCGCATGGACGAGGAGTACCTGCGCAAGCCCCGCAACTGGGACGCCAAGGGCATCGGCCGCTTCATGGTCTGCATCGGGCCGATCAGCTCGATCTTCGACATCGCGATGTTCTTGATCATGTGGAACGTCTTCGCCGCCAACACCGAGGCGCACCAGGCGCTCTTCCAGTCCGGCTGGTTCATCGAGGGCCTGCTCTCGCAGACCCTGATCGTCCACATGATCCGTACCCGCAAGATCCCCTTCATCCAGTCGCGGGCCTCCTGGCCCGTGATGGTGATGACCGTCCTCGCGGTGCTGACCGGACTCTTGCTGCCCTTCTCGCCGCTGGCCTCCTCGCTGGGCTTCGTACCCCTGCCCGCGAGCTACTTCCCGTGGCTGATCGGCGTGCTGCTGGCGTACTGCACGCTCACGCAGGTGCTGAAGACCGTGTACATCCGCAAGTTCGGCACCTGGCTCTAGGCGTTCGAGAGCTCAGACGAGAGCTCGCACGAAGAGGAAGAAGGGAGAAGGCCGATGATGCTCACCGAATGGGAGATGGCCGGGCACCTGGTCGCTGCGCTCGGATTCGGGGCGGCCATCGGCCTGGAACGGCAGTGGCGGGCCCGGATGGCGGGCCTGCGGACCAACGCCCTGGTGGCGGGCGGGGCCGCGCTGTTCGTGCTGCTCTCGCAGTACGGGTTCATCAGCGAGGTCTCGGTGGTCCAGTACGACGGCTCGCGGGTCGCCGCCCAGATCGTCTCGGGGATCGGCTTCCTGGGCGCCGGCGTGATCATGCGCGACGGGCTGAGCGTCCGGGGCCTGAACACGGCGGCCACGCTGTGGTGTTCGGCGGCCGTGGGTTGCCTCGCGGGCACCGGGATGTTCGTCCTGGCGGCCTGCGGCACGGCGGGCGTGGTGGGGGCGAACCTCCTGCTGCGCCCGCTGGGCCGGCGGATGGACCGCGAGCCGGGGGGCGGGGCCGAGGTGGCCACCGACTTCCACTTCGAGGCCGTGTGCCTGGAGGCGGAGGAGGCCCACATCCGCCACCGGCTGGTCGACGCGCTGGGCCGGCCGGGCTACCAGCTGCGCTCGATCCGCAGCCAGGACGGCCCGGAGGCCGGCCTGGTGACGGTGTCCGCACTGCTGACCGCCGAGGGCGAGGGGGGCCGGATGCTCGAGGAAGCGGTCAGCAACCTCTCTCTCGACCCCTCCGTCTCGGCGGTCAGCTGGTCGGTGGTTCCCGACCCCTCCGCCTCCGCTACTTGAGCGTGGCGGACGTCAGTCCGGCTTGGATCTGCCGCTGGAAGGACAGGTAGACCACCAGCATCGGGATCATCGCGATGGTCACACCGGCGAACAGCACCGGCAGGTCCGTCTCGTAGCCCATCTGGTACTGCAGCTGGATCAGGCCCTGGGTGAGCATGTAGCGCTCGGGGTCGGATCCGGTCTGCGGCTGCATCAGCACGGAGGGCAGGATGTACTGGTTCCACTGGCCCAGGACATTGAATATCCCGACGCTGATCAGGCCGGGCTTGGCCATCGGCAGCATCACCTGGAAGAAGATCCGGGTGTGGGAGGCGCCGTCGATCACCGCCGCCTCGTGCACGGCCGTCGGCAGCGTCCGGAAGAACGAGTGCATGAAGAAGACGGTGAACGGCATCGAGTACGCGACGTACACCAGGATCAGGCCCTGGTAGCTGTTGAGCATGTCCAGCCGCTTCACCATGAAGAACAGCGGGACGAGCGCCAGGAAGACCGGGAACATGGCCCCGCTGACGAAGAAGTAGTAGATCGGCCGGTTGCCCCAGAAGGGGTAGCGGGCCAGGACGTACGCGGCCATCGAGCCGAGCAGCATCGTCAGCGGGACCGAGAACACCATCACGATCAGCGTGTTGGCGAAGTAGTCCCCGATGCCCTTGTCCCAGGCCCGCCCGAAGGCGTCGAAGTGCCAGTTGCTCGGCCAGCTGAGGGCCGAACTGCCGATCTGCACGTCGGTCTTGAAGGAGCCGAGCACCAGCCAGATCAGCGGCAGGACGATCAGTATCCCCCACACGGCGAGGAAGCCGTGCGAGAAGACGTTGAGCACCATGCCGTCGGAGCCGTTCTTGCTCTTCCCGCGGGGCTGCCCGGTGGCGGCGGAGCGCTTCTCGGCCGCCGCCTCGCCCGGTGCTTTGATCACAGTGGTCATCGTGGTCTCCCGCTAGAACTCGACGTGCTCGCGGCGAGTGGCCCGCAGCGTGATGGCGGAGAGGATCAGGGTCAGGGCGAGCATGACGACCCCCATGGCGCAGGCGTAGCCGGCCTGGCCGAAGTAGAGGAAGTTGCGCATCAGCACCGTTGCCATGACCTCGCTGTGGTGGTCCGGTCCGCCGCCGAACTGGCCCGAGGTCATGGTCGACACGAGGACGAACATGTCCATCGCGGCGATGCCCAGATAGACCGCGGAGGTCTGCACAGAATCCCACAGCAGGGGCAGCGTGACCTTGAAGAAGGTCTGGGCGCGCCCCGCGCCGTCGAGCAGTGCGGCTTCGTAGATGTCCTTGGGGACCGACTGCATGGCCGCCGAGAACAGGACGAGGTAGAAACCGACCCCGTGCCAGACGACGACGAGCAGCAGGCACCACAGGACGAAGTTGGGCTCGTTGAGCCATTCGATGGGGTGGGCCGGGTCGACCAGGCCCAGTTTGGTGAGGAAACCGTTCAGCAGGCCCCCCTCGTCACTGCGGTACACGGCTCCGAAGAGCACCGCGAGGATGGCGAGGGAGAGCACCTGCGGGAAGAAGTAGATCACCTTGTAGAGGGCGGAACCCGCCACCCCCTGGACGCCGCCCGCTCCGCTGCGCCCGCCCGCGTTCAGCATGAAGGCGAAGAAGAGGGCGATGAGGATGGTGACCGTCGGGACGAACACCAGGAGCAGCAGGTTGTGCAGCAGTGCGCCGCCGAAGACCTCGTCCTTCATCAAGGCCGAGTAGTTGTCCAGCCCGACGAAGTCGAAAGTCGGTGACTGACCCGTCCAGTTGGTGAAGGAATAGCCGAACGTCTGAATGTACGGCCAGATGACAAAGGTCAGGTACAGCGCAAGGGGCAGGATGAGGAAGCCGGCGATGAAGCCGCCCCGCCCCTTGCTGTTTGCTACGTGGCTCATGGTGTCCGTCCCTGGTGGTTCCGGGTGCCCGGTGGACGCGGTGTCAGCTGCGCTTGTTGTTCTTGGCGTTCGGGTCCTCGGTCGCCTTGTTTACCGCAGCCTGGGCCCGCTTGATCCATTCCTTGGGCTGGATGCGCTTGGCCATCAGCTCATTGGACGCGTTCTCGAGCTCGGTGCCCATCGCGCTGTACCAGTCGGCGTACCGGTAGTTGAACGTGTTGTCGCCGGCCGACTTGAGGGCGGCGACGGCCGACTGGGTGCCCGGGCGGAGCTTGACCGTCGGGTCCACGCCGTCCTTGAGGACGGTGAGGGAGTTGGCCTGCTGGGCGAAGAGGGTCGACCACTCGCGGGACAGCATCGAGCGGAGGAACTCCAGGCCGCCGGCCTTGTTGGCGGCCTTCTCCGGGACGATGAAGGGCTCGCCGGCGCCGGCGCGGATGGCCTCGAACGGCAGCTTCGAGTCGGGCAGCACCGGCATCGGCAGGAACTGCATGTCGAAGTCTTCCGGGGTCTGCTTGAGCTGCTCGTTCTCCAGCCAGGAGCCGGAGGTGATGAAGGCGGCCTTGTACTGGTTCCACTGGGTCTGGGACTCGGTGTGCGTCAGGCCGTTGGTGCCCGGCATGAGCAGGTCCTTCTCGACCAGCTCGTAGACCGCCTCGACGGCCTCCAGCGCGACCGGGTTGTCCGCGAAGGCGTTCGGCTCGAGGTTGTCGATCGCCTTCATGGCATCCAGGCCGCCCTTCTTGGCGATCAGGTCCATGATGGCGACGTTGATGTAGTACGGGTACTTGCCCTGGTGGGCCAGGCCGCCGATGCCGGCCGCCTTGGCCTTCTGACAGATGTCCATGAACTCGGCCCAGGTCTTCGGCGCGGTCCAGCCCTTCTCCTTGAAGAGCTTGCCCGAGTACCACAGTCCCCACACGGTGTAGACGTACTGCAGGGCGACGAACTTGCCGCCGATCATGCCGCCTTCGATGGTGCCGGGCATCAGCGTGTCCCGGACCTTCTTGCTCGGGTCGTCGAGCGACGGGGCGTCGAGGACCACGGTGAGGTCGGCGAGCTGGTTGCCCTTGGCGAGCACGTCCAGCTTGATCTGCTGGGCGCCGGAGTCGTCGACGACGTCCGGCGGGTTGCCACCGTTGAAGCGCGGCTGCAGCTTGGAGGTGATCTCCTGGGTGGCGAGGTGCGAGGAAGTGGTGCCCCACTTCTTGTCGAACGCCGCCTCCCAGGCCTTGGCGTAGTCGTCGCCGTATCCGCCCTTGAAGACGACCACGTCGAGCTTGCCGCCCTTGGCGACGCCGAACGGGTTCTCCTTGGTGACGGCCACCTTGGACTCGTTGCCCTTGGTCGTCTCGTCCGAGCCGGAGGCGCAGGCGGACAGGAAGCTCATCGTCGGTACCGCGATGAGGCCGAGTGCCGCGGAGCGCTTGATCAGGTCCCGGCGGCCGAAGCCCTCACCGTTGCTGTGCTCGCCGTGGGCGGAGGTGGATTCCATGCTCAAGTCCTCGCCTTCGTCAGGAGTGTGAAGGAGGAAGGAAAGTGCGACTGCTGCCGCCCAGCGGACATCACCGCAGGTCCCCGCCGTCCCCCCGTCCGGTGCCGCTCGTTTCGCGGTGACCCGGACGGGCACAGGTATAGTCCACTTCCGCTCCTGTGAGCAAGATCATGTACAGGTATGGGCCCCGGCTTTTCCGAGTTGAGACCTCACCGTCACCTGAGCTGGACCGTCGGAGCCGCCCGCAGAAACGGAAGGGCCGTACCTCCTTAACGGAAGTACGGCCCTTTGGTGCCGATTTGCGCTTAGCCGCGAATGAGGTTGCGGAGCACGTACTGCATGATTCCGCCGTTGCGGTAGTAGTCCGCCTCACCCGGAGTGTCGATGCGGACGACCGCGTCGAACTCCACACCGGTGTCGGTGGTGACCTTCACCGTGCGGGGGGTGGTGCCGTTGTTCAGCTCCTCCACACCGGTGAAGGCGAAGGTCTCCTCGCCGGTGAGGCCCAGGGAGGCCGCCGTGGCACCCTCGGGGAACTGCAGGGGCAGGACGCCCATGCCGATCAGGTTGGAGCGGTGGATGCGCTCGTAGGACTCCGCGATGACGGCCTTGACGCCGAGCAGGGCGGTGCCCTTGGCAGCCCAGTCGCGCGAGGAGCCCGAGCCGTACTCCTTGCCCGCCAGGATCACCAGCGGGATGCCGGCGGCCTGGTAGTTCTGCGAGGCGTCGTAGATGAAGGCGACCGGGGCGCCCTCGACGGTGAAGTCGCGGGTGAAGCCGCCCTCGGTGCCCGCCGCGATCTGGTTGCGGAGGCGAATGTTGGCGAACGTACCGCGGATCATGACCTCGTGGTTGCCGCGACGGGAACCGTACGAGTTGAAGTCGCGGCGCTCGACGCCGTGCTCCGTGAGGTACTTGCCGGCCGGGGTGTCGGCCTTGATGGCGCCGGCCGGGGAGATGTGGTCGGTGGTGACCGAGTCGCCCAGCTTCGCCAGCACGCGGGCGCCGGCGATGTCGGAGACCGGGGTGGTCTCCATCGTCATGCCCTCGAAGTAGGGGGGCTTGCGCACGTAGGTGGACTGCGGGTCCCACTCGAAGGTGTTGCCCGTCGGGATCGACAGCGCCTGCCACTGGGCGTCGCCCGCGAAGACGTCCTGGTAGGACTTGTTGAACATGTCTTCGCCGATCGCGTTCGCGACGACGTCGTTGACCTCGGCCTCGGTGGGCCAGATGTCCGTGAGGAAGACCGGCTTGCCCTCGGAGTCCGTGGCGATGGCGTCCTTGGTGATGTCCACCTTCATGGAGCCCGCGATGGCGTACGCGACGACCAGCGGCGGGGAGGCCAGGTAGTTCATCTTGACGTCGGGGTTGATGCGGCCCTCGAAGTTGCGGTTGCCCGAGAGGACCGAGGTGACCGCGAGGTCGGCGTCGTTGATCGCCTTGGAGATCTCCTCCTCCAGCGGACCCGAGTTGCCGATGCAGGTGGTGCAGCCGTACCCGACGAGGTTGAAGCCCATCTTGTCGAGGTACGGGGTCAGGCCGGCCTTGTCGAAGTAGTCGGTGACGACCTTCGAGCCCGGGGCCAGGGTGGTCTTGACCCACGGCTTGCGGGTCAGGCCCTTCTCGACGGCCTTCTTCGCCACGAGCGCCGCGGCGACCATGACGTAGGGGTTCGAGGTGTTGGTGCACGAGGTGATCGCGGCGACGGTGACGGCGCCGTGGTCGATCTCGAAGGAGGTGCCGTCGGACAGGGTCACCGGGGTGGGCTTGGTGGGCACACCGTTGGAGGACGCCGGGGCGTCGGACGCCGGGAAGGACTCCTTGCCGGCCTCCTCGTCGTCGGAGACGTAGTTGCGCACGTCCTGGGCGAACTGCTGCGAGGCGTTCGCGAGGACGATGCGGTCCTGCGGGCGCTTGGGACCGGCGATGGAGGGGACGACCGTGGAGAGGTCGAGCTCCAGCTTCTCGGAGAAGTCCGGCTCGGCGGCCGGGTCCAGCCACAGGCCCTGCTCCTTGGCGTACGCCTCGACGAGCGCGACCTGCTGGGCGTCGCGACCGGTCAGGCGCAGGTACTTCAGGGTCTCGCCGTCGATCGGGAAGACGGCGGCGGTGGAACCGAACTCCGGCGACATGTTGCCGATGGTGGCCCGGTTCGCGAGGGAGGTGGCGGCGACGCCCTCACCGTAGAACTCGACGAACTTGCCGACGACGCCGTGCCCCCGAAGCATCTCGGTGATGGTCAGCACGAGGTCGGTGGCGGTGGTGCCGGCCGGCAGCTCGCCGGTCAGCTTGAAGCCCACGACGCGCGGGATCAGCATGGAGACCGGCTGGCCGAGCATCGCGGCCTCGGCCTCGATGCCGCCGACACCCCAGCCCAGTACGCCCAGGCCGTTGACCATCGTGGTGTGCGAGTCGGTGCCGACGAGGGTGTCGGGGTACGCCTGGCCGTTTCGGACCATGACCGTACGGGCCAGGTGCTCGATGTTGACCTGGTGGACGATGCCGGTGCCCGGGGGGACGACCTTGAAGTCGTCGAAGGCGGTCTGGCCCCAGCGCAGGAACTGGTAGCGCTCCTTGTTGCGGCCGTACTCCAGCTCGACGTTCTGGGAGAACGCGTCGGCCGTACCGAACTTGTCGGCGATGACCGAGTGGTCGATGACCATCTCGGCGGGCGAGAGCGGGTTGATCTTCGCGGGGTCGCCGCCGAGGGCCTTCACGGCCTCGCGCATGGTGGCGAGGTCCACGACGCAGGGGACGCCGGTGAAGTCCTGCATGATCACGCGGGCCGGCGTGAACTGGATCTCCTCGCTGGGCTGGGCCTGCGAGTCCCAGTTTCCGAGCGACCGGATGTGGTCGGCGGTGATGTTCGCGCCGTCCTCGGTACGGAGCAGGTTCTCCAGCAGGACCTTCAGGCTGTAGGGAAGGCGGGCGGAGCCCTCGACCTTGTCCAGCTTGAAGATCTCGTACGACTCGTCGCCCACCTGCAGCGTGCTGCGGGCGTCGAAGCTGTTCGCCGACACGACAGTCTCCTTCATGCATGAATTCGCGCGTATTGCCGCAATCCTGCCGCGAGGCACTCTGGCCTTTCCGCTAAGGTGAGGCTAAGTTAGGTAACCCTTACCAGCGGGGCGGCTGCGGCACGTCCGGGGCAGATATCTCGATGTCGAGATAACTCTAGTACATGCCGGGGCGCCTGGACGAGGCACGCACCCCCAGGCGTGACGGTGGTCACGGAAGGACGCGTCGGTCAGCCGGCGAGACCGTGGCGGACGGCCCAGGCCGTGACGGCGGCGGCGATCTCCTCGGGCCGGTCCTCCGGGCAGAGGTGGGCGGCCGCTCCGGCGTACTCGCTCTCCAGCCCGGAGATGTTCTCCTCGCTCCACGCGACCAGCCCGGGGCCGACCATCAGGGCGGGCGAGCCGTCGAAGTGGAGCAGGAGCTTGGGCACCTGCGGGCTGGCGGCGAGCCAGGCGTCGTACGCCTCGACCCGGGCGACCACGTCCGCCGGTTCGCCGCCGATCGGCAGGGAGCGGGCGAACCGGAGCAGGGGGACCCGGCTCTCGGGGGTCGGGTAGGGGGCGGCGTAGACGGAGTGGTCGGCCTCGCTCAAGGGGTTCAGCACCGTCTTGCCGATGCTGTCCTCGATGAAGAGGTTCCGCTCCAGGATCATCTCCTCCCCGACCCCCGGCGTGCGGATCGCCTCGAACCGGGCGCGGGCGGCGGGCGGGTACTCCTCCCAGGTCATCGGGCGCAGGATCGTCTCCATGAAGGCGAGCCCGCGGACCCGCCCCGGGTGCCGGGCGGCCCGGTCGAAGGCGAGCGCCCCGCCCCAGTCCTGGCCGACGAGGACGGCCCCGTCGAGGCCGAGGGCGTCGAACCAGGCGTCGAGGTAGCGGGCGTGGTCGGCGAAGCGGTACTCGCCGCCGGGCTTGCCGGAGCGGCCCATCCCGATGAGGTCGGGGGCGAGGACGCGGACCCGGCCCCCGATCCGGGGCAGTACGCCCCGCCACAGGTGGGAGGAGGTCGGGTTGCCGTGCAGGAAGACGAAGGGGACGCCGTCGGGGGCGCCGAGCTCCTCGTAGTACATCGTCGAGTCGAGTACGTCGATGACGGGCATGGCGGAACCATCCGTTCGTTTCGATCCACCGGGCTTTTCGTTGGTGTCACTAACGTTCGTAACGCCAACGAAATTAAACCGTTAGTGCTCCGAACGCAAGGGGTACGATCCCGTCATGACCACGGAAGAGGACCAGGGCGCACCGGCCCTCCCGGCGCGCCTGCGCGAACTGCCCAGCCGACTGCTCTCACAGGCCTCGGCGCACGCCGCGCGCCTCGTCACCGAGGGGCTGAGCGGGGCGGACGCGCGCAAGTGGCACTACGCGGCCCTGGTCGCCCTGGACGAGTTCGGACCCGCGAGCCAGGCGGCCTTGAGCGGCCGCACCGACATCCACCGCAGCGACCTGGTCGCCGTCATCAACGAACTCGCCGCGCGCGAGCTGGTCGAGCGGACCCCCGACCCCGCCGACCGGCGGCGCAACGTCATCACCCTGACCACCGCCGGCCGGCGCCGGCTGCGCAAGCTGGAGCAACTGCTCGCCGCGGCCCAGGAGGAGCTCCTGTCCCCTTTGTCCGCACCGGAACGCGAGCAGCTCGTCGGCCTCCTCGGCCGACTGGTCGAGCACCACGCGCACCCCGCGCACGGCGGCCCCACCATGGGAGCTGACGACCGGTAAGTCCCTTTTCGTGTGCGTTGACACCCGTCTGCCACACCCAACGCGGGGAACATCTCATATCTGAGATACGGTGCATCCATGGCAGACGACTACCTCGTACGCATCGGCAAGCTCATCCGTGACGCCCGGCAACACCGTGGCTGGACGCAGAGTCAGCTCGCGGACGCACTGGGCACCAGCCAGAGCGCCGTGAACCGCATCGAGCGCGGCAACCAGAACATCAGCCTTGAGATGATCGCGCGCATCGGGGAAGCCCTCGACAGCGAAATCGTCTCCCTGGGCTACGCCGGTCCGATGCACCTGCGCGTGGTCGGCGGCCGTCGCCTGTCCGGCGCGATCGACGTCAAGACGAGCAAGAACGCGTGCGTGGCCCTGCTCTGCGCCTCCCTGCTCAACAAGGGCCGTACGGTCCTTCGCCGCGTCGCCCGCATCGAGGAGGTCTACCGCCTCCTGGAGGTCCTGAACTCCATCGGCGTCCGCACCCGCTGGATCAACGACGGCATCGACCTGGAACTCGTGCCGCCGGCCCGCCTCGACATGGACGCGATGGACGCGGACGCGGCCCGCCGCACCCGCAGCATCATCATGTTCCTCGGTCCCCTCCTCCACCGGATGGACCACTTCAAGCTGCCCTACGCGGGCGGCTGCGACCTCGGCACCCGGACCATCGAGCCGCACATGATCGCCCTGCGCCGCTTCGGCCTGGACATCACCGCGACCGAGGGCATCTACCACGCCCAGGTCGAGTCCGGCGTCTCCCCGGACCGCCCGATCGTGCTGACCGAGCGCGGGGACACCGTCACCGAGAACGCGCTGCTGGCCGCCGCCCGGCACGACGGCACCACCGTCATCCGCAACGCCTCCTCCAACTACATGGTCCAGGACCTGTGCTTCTTCCTGGAGGCGCTCGGCGTCCGGGTCGACGGCGTCGGCACCACGACCCTCACCGTCCACGGCGTCCCGAACATCGACGTGGACGTGGACTACTCCCCCTCCGAGGACCCGGTCGAGGCGATGAGCCTGCTGGCCGCGGCGGTCGTCACGGAATCCGAACTCACCATCCGCCGGGTCCCGATCGAGTTCATGGAGATCGAGCTCGCGGTCCTGGAGGAGATGGGCCTCGACCACGACCGCTCCCCCGAGTACGCGGCCGACAACGGCCGCACCCGCCTGGTGGACCTCACCGTCCGCCCGTCGAAGCTCGAAGCGCCGATCGACAAGATCCACCCGATGCCCTTCCCCGGGCTGAACATCGACAACGTCCCCTTCTTCGCCGCCATCGCGGCCGTGGCCCAGGGCCAGACCCTGATCCACGACTGGGTGTACGACAACCGCGCCATCTACCTCACGGACCTCAACCGCCTCGGCGGCCGCCTCCAGCTCCTGGACCCCCACCGCGTCCTGGTCGAGGGCCCCACCCGCTGGCGCGCGGCAGAAATGATGTGCCCCCCGGCCCTGCGCCCGGCGGTGGTCGTCCTCCTGGCGATGATGGCGGCCGAGGGCACCTCGGTCCTGCGCAACGTCTACGTCATCAACCGCGGCTACGAGGAACTGGCGGAACGCCTCAACTCGGTGGGCGCCCAGATCGAGATCTTCCGCGACATCTAGGAAGCCGTCCGGGTCGCGGAAGCCCCCGCCTGCGGGCGGGGGCTTCTGCGTGCGCGCCTACGGGTGACCGGCGCCGGCCTTGACCGCCTTCGTGGCGAAGTAGCCGGGGAGCCAGCCGGCCGTGGCGTCGGAGTGGTGCGGCGCCTCCGCGAAGCCGGTGACGGCGAAGCCCGCCGCGATCTGTCCGCCGAGCTGATCGGTGAGCGTGTGGCTGTACTCCACCGGCGCATCGAGGCCCCACAGACGTTCCCGCTCGGCGGGCTCCAGGTGGGTGAGGTCGCTGTACGGCAGGCGGTGGCGCACCGCCAACTCGCCGCGCTCCTCAAGGGCCTCGGCGTCGAAGAGGTAGACGTCCGGGTTGAGGAAGCCGGACAGCAGCGTCCCGCCGGGGCGCAGCACCCGGTGGCACTCGCGCCAGACCGGCCCGAGCTCCGGAATGAACAGGTTGGAGACCGGGTGGACGACCAGGTCGAACGAGGCGTCCGGGAAGGCACTCAGGTCGCGCGCGTCGCCGAGCACGGTGCGCAGGTCGAGGCCTTCCCGCGCCGCGACCATGTCGTCCTGCGCCAGCTGGCGGGGCGAGTTGTCGAAGACGGTCACCCGGGCGCCCGCCGCGGCCAGCACCGGACCCTGCTGCCCGCCGCCGGAGGCGAGGCAGAGCACGTCCCGACCGGTGATGTCCGGCGGGAACCAGGCCGGGTCGACCGGCTCGTACCCGATCAGGACGATGGACCACTGGCCCGCCCGCGCCTTCGCGATCACTTCGGGGCCGACCGGGCGCGACCACTCGTTGCCCGCCTCCGCCTGGCGGTCCCAGGCGAGACGGTTGTGCGCGACGGGGTCTACGGGGTCCATGGGGTCGACGGGAGTCTGGCTCATGCGCCACACACTAGGCGCTGCACCGGTTGACGGCCGTTCTTTATCTGCGGCCCCTGCGGTGGTGCCGGGTCAGGAGCAGTTGGCCCGCCAGGGCCCGTAGTGCGGGTTGTCCTCGCAGCGGTCCGTGATCTCCACCTTCTTCACGGTGTCCACCGGGCAGACGGCCACGATGAACGAGCGGGCGATGCCGCCCGGGAAGGCCACCTCGGCCTCCCGCTGCGGCGAGTTGACGGCGTGACGATCCTTCGGCGGCGATCTCCCCGGGAGCGCTCGGGAGCGGAACCCCGGGTCTCGGTTCCTGGCTTCCCGTACGCGCGCGGAGATGATCCACATAGTCTGCGACGGTTCGCCTCGACAACGACCATGGGGGGTCTTATGTACCAGCGAAGCACGCACCGCAGACGCGGCAGGGGGGTCGCCATGACGGCGATGGCGGGCGCGGTCGTCCTGTCCCTCGCGGGCTGTGGGGGTACGGCCACGAAGGATTCCGGCAAGCCGGGCTCGGCGCCCACGATGCCCGCGCTCGTCGGCAAGGGCTCCTACGAGGCCGAGCGCCTCGTCAAGAAGCTGACGGACAAGCCGATCGAGTTCCGCAGCGCCTACGGCGACGTCGAGATGCCGGGCCTCCACTCCATGTGGCTGGTCTGCTTCCAGACCCCGGCCGCGGGGGCCCCGCTGCCGCCCGGCACCGCCGCCGAACTCTCGCTCACCAACCCGACCACCCCGTGCCCGGACAAGGCCGGGGCCGCGCTGAAGCCCGTCGGTACCCCCACTCCCACCCCGACCAAGGGCTCCGGGAAGACCCCGGCCCCCGCCTCGACGGGCAAGGCGAAGCCGCCGGCCTCCTCCCCGACCCCGGCCCCCGCGCCCAAGGACGTCTCCTACAAGAACTGCGCCGAGGCCAAGGCCGCCGGAGCCGCCCCGATCCGGCGCGGCCAGCCCGGCTACGCCAAGCACCTCGACAAGGACAACGACGGCATCGCCTGCGACAAGTAGCAGGCGGCGAGGCTCCCGGGACTGCGGCGATATTCGGCCTGATGGTCCGGGGGGCCTCGCCCCCGTCGAGCCGCTGCCCCCAGAATCGCCCTGACGGAACGGTTCTGAGGGCGGAGTCATGGCAGCAGTGCAAGCATCACGGACAGACAGCGGCGACCGTACGGGGATCCCCCGGCTGGAGGGCTCCCCGCTGCTCGGGTCGCTCGCCGACCTGAAGGCGGACGCCCTCGGTACCTACCAGCGGGCGCGGGTCCTGCACGGCGACGTCGTACGAATCACGGCCGGCCCGCCCGGGCTGCGCGCCGAGCTGCACTGCGTGTTCTCGGCCGAGGGGGCACAGCAGGTCCTGGCCACGCAGGCGGCCAACTTCCGCAAGGACAACGCCATATACCAAGAGGTCCGCGACGCCCTCGGCAACGGTCTGCTCACCAGCCAGGACGAGGACTACCTGCGCCAGCGGCGGCTGGTGCAGCCGCTGTTCACCAAGCGCCGGGTGGACGGGTACGCGGACGCCGTCGCGACCGAGACCGCCGCCACCCTCGACGCCTGGCAGGCGGCCCCGGACGGGGTCGTCGACGTCGCGGACGAGATGATGACCCTGGCGCTGCGCGCCGTCGCCCGGATCCTCTTCGGCACGGACGTGGACGCCACCGCCGACGTCGTGGACCGGTCCTTTCCGGTCATCACCGCCTACGTGATGCGCCGCGGCTACTCCCCCGTCAACGTCCCCCGCGACTGGCCCACTCCGGGCAACAAGCGGGCGGCCGCCGCGATGGACGAGCTGTACGCGGTGTGCGACGGGATCATCGCCGAGCGCCGCAGGAGCAGCAGCGGTACGGACGTCGGAGCCGGTGAGGACCTGCTGTCGCTGCTCGCCGCCGCGAGCAGTGCGGACGACGGGGAGTTCGACGCCACCGAGCTGCGCGAACAGGTGCTGATCTTCCTGCTCGCCGGGCACGAGACGACCGCCACCTCGCTGGCCTTCTCCCTGCACCTGCTGGCCCTGCATCCCGAGCTCCAGGACCGGGCCCGCGCCGAGGTCGCCGCGGTGCTGGGCGACCGTACGCCCGGAGCCGCCGACCTCGACCGGCTCCCGTACCTCACCCGGGTGCTCAAGGAGGCCATGCGGCTCTACCCGGCGGCCCCGGCGATCGGTCGCCGCTCGGTGGCCGCGGCGGAGGTCGACGGGCACACCATTCCGGCCGGCGCCGACGTGATCGTGGCGCCCTGGGTGACCCACCGCCACCCCGACTACTGGCCGGACCCGGAGCGTTTCGATCCCGACCGGTTCACCCCGGAGGCCGAAGCGGCCCGGCCGCGTTACGCCTGGCTGCCCTTCGGCGGCGGTCCGCGCGCCTGCATCGGACAGCACTTCTCCATGCTGGAATCGGTGATCGCGCTGGCGATGCTGCTACGGGCCTACGAGTTCGAGGCGGTGGACACCGAGGTGCCCGTGACCGCCGGGATCACCCTGCGCACCACCGGTCCGGCACGCTGCCGGATCCGCCGCACGGGCTCCTGAGCCGCTCGGGAGCCCGGGCCGAGCCGCGCGGGCTCCCGAGCCGCCGGCCCGGTCAGGCCCCCGCGGCCGGTGTGTGGTTGCCTTGGAGGCGGGCGAGGTCCGAGGGCCGCACCTGGATCACGAGGAGCGCGATCAGCGCCGTGACCAGGGTGAACACGGCTGCCGCCACGAAGGCTGCGCTGACGCCCGAGGTGAGGACCTGGTCGCTCCAGGGCTTCGGGTACTGCTTGGTCCTGGCGAAGAACAGCTTCTGTTCGGGTGTGGCGGTGCGCAGGAAGGAGCCCGCCTGCTCCTTGGCCTCGTTGCGGCTGGCCGTGCCGAAGACGGTGACGAGGATGGACAGGCCCAGCGAACCGCCCACCTGCTGCATCGCGTTCAGGAGTCCGGAGGCCGCGCCCGATTCCCGGTCGGGGACGTTCGAGAGGGCCATCAGGGTCAGGGACACGAACTGCATGCCCATGCCGGCGCTGAACAGCAGCATCGGGCCCAGGATGCTGCCGAGGTACGTCGAGTGGATGTCGGTCTGCGTGAGCCAGGCCAGTCCGGCGGCCGCGAGCAGGGAGCCGGTCACCATGAACGGCTTCGGCCCGAACTTGGGAAGCAGCTGCGAGGTCATCCCCGCCGTCACCGCGATCATCGCGCTGACCGGCAGGAAGGCGAGCCCGGCCCGCAGCGGGCTGAAGCCCAGCACGTTCTGCACGAACAGGGTCAGGAAGAAGAACATCCCGAAGATCGCACAGGCGAAGAAGAGCATGATGGCGTACGTGCCGGCCCGGTTGCGGTCGGCGAACATGTGCAGCGGGGTGATGGGCTGGGGCGAGCGCCGTTCGTTGATGACGAAGAGGGTGAGCAGGACCACGGCCGCCGCGAAGGAGCCGAGCGTCAGCCCGTCCAGCCAGCCGTCCTGGGACGCGCGGATGAACCCGTAGACCAGTGCCACCATGCCGAGGGTGGAGAGCAGGGCGCCCGCGAGGTCGAAGTGTCCGGGGCGGCGTGCGGATTCACGGATCACCTTCGGGGTGACCAGGGCGATCAGCAGCGCGATCGGGACGTTGACGAAGAGCACCCAGCGCCAGTTCAGCCACTCCACGAGCACGCCGCCGGCCAGCAGCCCGATCGCGCCACCGCCGGCCGAGACGCCGGCGAAGACCCCGAAGGCCCGGTTGCGTTCGGGTCCTTCGCGGAAGGTGGTGGTGATCAGCGCGAGGGCGGTCGGGGAGGCGATGGCGCCGCCGACGCCCTGGAGGGCGCGGGCACCCATCAACTGGCCGGCGTTCTGGGCGAATCCGCCCAGCAGGGAGGCCAGGCCGAAGAGCAGGACGCCGAAGATGAAGACGCGCCGCCGGCCGAGGATGTCGCCGGTGCGGCCGCCGAGGAGCAGCAGTCCGCCGAAGGTGAGGGTGTAGGCGTTGACGACCCAGGACAGGCTCTCGGTGGAGAAGTCGAGTGCGGTCTGGATGTGCGGCAGCGCGATGTTCACGATGGTGATGTCGAGAACGACCATGAGCTGGCAGGAGGCGAGCACGAACAGGGCTAGCCCGTGATGGCCTTCGCTGTCTTGGACCTTGCCGTCGGTCCCGGTGCTGGTGCTGCTCGGCGTAGCGTTCGGGTCCACTTTTTCGACGCTAAACCTGTATGTGGGGTGTCACCACTCGAACAGCCTAGGCCATGTGGCATATGCCGTGTGGTATGTGCCGTGTAGTATTTCACATGACACACTGATTCCATGGATCGCATGGATGACTTCCTCAGGCTCTCCGCGAGCACCGCCCGGTTCACCCACGGCACCCCGCGCGCCTTCTCCTTCGGCGACGCAGGCCGGCTGCTCTGGTTCCTCCGCTCCACCGGCCCCACCGATCCCTACGACGCCCTCTGGGTCCTGGACACCGCCACCGGCGCCGAAACCCGGCTCGCCGACCCCCGCGAACTGTCCCCCGAACCCGCGCCCCTCCCCGTCGTCGAGCGCAGGCTGCGCGAACGCTCGCGGCTCGTAGCCGCCGGGATCGGCTCGTACGCGCTCTCCGCCGACGGGCGCACCGCGGTGTTCGCGCTCTACGGGCGCCTGTACCGAGCCGCGTACGAAGGCGCCCGCGCGGCGGACACCGGAGCGGCCGCGCAGCCCAAGGAACTCCCCACCGCAGGGCCCGTCTTCGACCCCCGCCCCAGCCCCGACGGCTCGCGCGTCGCCTACGTCACCGGCGACGCCCTGCACACCGTCCCCGGCGGCCGGATCAGCCCCGACGACGGAGCCCGCTGGGGCGTCGCGGAGTTCGCCGCCGCCGAGGAGCTCGACCGGCACCGCGGGCACTGGTGGGCCCCCGACGGCGAGCGCCTGCTGGCCGCCCGCGTCGACGAATCCGCCCTCCAGCGGCGCTGGTTCGCCGACCCGGCGCACCCGGAGCTGCCGGCCGAGGACTTCGCGTACCCCGAGGCGGGCGGCCCCAACGCCGACGTGCGGCTCTGGGTGCTCGGACCGGGCCCGGACGCCGCCGTGCGCCTCGACTGGGACACCGAGACCTACCCCTACTGCTCCGACGCGGACTGGGACTCGCCCACCGAGATCCTGCTCACCGTGCACGACCGGCTCCAGCAGACCGTCCTGCTGCTCTCCGCCGACCCGGACACCGGCCGCACCCGGGAGCTGTCGCGCACCACGCACCCCCAGTGGGTTGACCCCCTGCTCCCCGGCACCCCGGCGCGCCTGGCCGACGGCCGGATGCTCACCGCGGCCGACACCCCCGGCGGGGCCGCCCGCGCGCTCGCGCTGGACGGCGTGCTCCGCACCGGGGACGGGCTCCAGGTCCGCAAGGTGGCCGGCGTCCACGGGAACCGCCTGCTGATCGAGGCCGGGCAGCGCGACCCCGCCGAGCAGCAGGTGCTCCTGCTGGACCCGGACACGGGCGAGCTGACCCCGCTCGCGGACGGGCCCGGGGTGCACTCCGTCCTCGCCTCCGCCGGGGCGCTGCTGCTGACCTCCGCCGATGCCGACGGGATCCGGCGCGTCCTGCGCGCCTCCGGCGGGCGGGAGTTCGTCCCCGTCGACCTGTCGCAGCCGCTGCCGTACCGGGTGGTCCCGGTGCTGGAGCGGGTCACCGAGCACGCCGTGCCCACCGCCCTGGTCCTGCCGCGCGGGCACGTCCCCGGTACCCGGCTGCCCGTCCTGATGGACAGCTACGGCGGCCCCGGCATGCAGGACGTCAGCGCCGAGCCGCGCCGCTGGCAGCACCGGCAGTGGTGGGCCGACCAGGGCTTCGCCGTGGTCACCGTCGACAACCGCGGCACCGCGTACGTCTCGCCGCGGCACACGCACGCCATGTACCGGGGCTTCTCCGAGGTCACGCTGGAGGACCAGGTCGCCGCCCTGCGGGCGCTCGGCGCGCGCCACGGCGACCTCGACCTGACCCGGGTCGGCATCCGCGGCTGGTCGTACGGCGGCTACCTGTCCGCGCTCGCGGTGCTGCGCCGCCCGGACGTCTTCCACGCGGCGGCGGCCGGGGCCGCGCCGACCGACTTCCGGCAGTACGACACGGCGTACACCGAGCGGTACCTGGGTCTGCCCCAGGAGCACCCGGAGGTGTACGAGCGGGACAGCCTGCTCTCCGACGCCGCGGGTCTGCGCCGGCCGCTGCTGCTGGTCACGGGGCTGGCCGACGACAACGTCCACCCCTCGCACACCCTGCGGCTCTCGCAGGCCCTGACCGACGCGGGCCGCCCGCACCAGCTCCTCGCCCTGCCGGGGGTCACCCACATGACCCCGGGCGGGACGCGGGAGAAGGTCATGGCGCTGGAGCTGGAGTTCTTCCGCAAGGAGCTGGGCCTGGCCTGAGGCACACCGGAACGGCATGGCCGAACGGCAAAGGGCCCCGGAGCGAGATCATCGCTCCGGGGCCCTCCCCCGTACCCGGGTTCCCCGCCGGTCCCCCGGGAGTCCGCGGCTACGCCATGTGGCAGGCCACCTCACGGGAGGCGACCGTCCGCAGCAGCGGCCGTTCGGTGCGGCAGATCTCCTGCGCCACGGGGCACCTGGGATGGAAGGTGCAGCCCGGGGGCGGGGCGGCCGGACTCGGCGGGTCGCCGAGCAGCACGATCCGCTCGCGCCGCCGCTCCGCCGCCGGGTCCGGCAGTGGTACGGCGGACAACAGCGCCCTGGTGTACGGGTGCTGGGGGTTCTCGTAGAGCGACTTCTTGTCGCCCATTTCCACGATCCGGCCGAGGTACATGACCGCGACCCGGTCGCTGACCCGTTTGACGACCGAGAGGTCGTGCGCGATGAACACGTAGGCCAGGCCCAGTTCGGCGCGCAGCCGCTCCATCAGGTTGACGATCTGCGCCTGGACGGAGACGTCGAGCGCCGAGACCGGTTCGTCGGCGACGATCAGCCGGGGGCTCGTGGCGAGCGACCGGGCGATGCCGATGCGCTGCGCCTGGCCGCCGGAGAACTCGTGCGGATAGCGGTCGATGTGCTCCGGGATCAGTCCGACGAGCTCCATCAGCTCGGCGGACCGGCGACGGGCGTCCGCCGCGCTCGACCCCTGCACGAGCAGCGGGTCGGAGATGATCCGGGCCACCGTCTGGCGGGGGTTGAGGGAGGAGTGCGGGTCCTGGAAGACCATCTGCAGGTTCCGGCGCAGCGGGCGCAGGGCGCGCTGCGAGAGCCGGCTGATGTCCTTGCCGTCGAACTCCACGCTTCCGGAGGTCGGCTCCAGCAGCCGGACGAGCATCCGCCCGGTGGTGGACTTGCCGCAGCCCGACTCGCCTACGAGGCCCAGGGTGCGGCCGGCTTCCAGGTCGAAGGAGACTCCGTCGACGGCGCGCACGGGCGCCCCCCGGCGCCCGGTCGCGGACCGTTTGCCGGGGAAGGCCATCGTGAGGTCGCGGACGCTCAACAGGGGCGGCGGAACCTCGGCGCGGCCCACCGGGTCCCGGGTGGTGCGGGGATCCGTCCGGTTCGGCGTGGTCATCGGGCCACCTCCCGTACGGCGCCCGCGAAGTGGCAGGCCGTTGCGCGGCCGGAGTCGCCGTACGGCCGGAGTTCAGGCCGCACCGTGGCGCACCGCTCCCGGTCCTCCTCGCCGCTCGCGGCGGCCGTGGCACACCGCGGGGCGAACGCGCACCCCGCGGCGGGGGCGAGCAGGGAGGGCGGGGAGCCGGGGATGGCCCGCAGCGGTTCGTCGTCGGCGTCGTCCAGCCGGGGCAGGGAGTCGAGCAGCCCCCGGGTGTACGGGTGGGCCGGATCGGCGAACAGCTCGTCCACCGGGGCCTGTTCGGCAGCACGGCCGCCGTACATGACGAGCACCTCGTGGGCGACGCGGGCGACGACGCCCAGATCGTGGGTGATCATGACGACGCCGAGTCCGCGCTCCTGCTGGAGGCCGGCGATCAGCTCCAGGATCTGCGCCTGCACGGTGACGTCGAGCGCGGTGGTGGGCTCGTCGGCGATGAGCAGGTCGGGCTCGCACGCCAGCGCCATGGCGATCATCGCGCGCTGGCGCATGCCGCCGGAGAACTGGTGCGGGTACTCCCCCGCCCGGCGGGCGGGTTCGGGGATGCCGACCTCGCCGAGCATGTCGACGGCGCGCCGTTTCGCGGCGGCCCGGCCGGCCCGGAAGTGGACCCGGAAGTGCTCGGCGATCTGCTCGCCGACCGTGTAGTAGGGGTGGAGGCTGGACAGCGGGTCCTGGAAGATCATGGCCATTTTGCGGCCGCGCAGCCGGGAGAGCTCCTTCTCGGACTTGGTGGTCAGTTCCTGTCCGTCGAGGGCGATGGAGCCGCCGATCTCGGCGCCCCGGTGCAGGCCCATGACGGCGAGGGAGGTGACGGACTTGCCCGATCCGGACTCGCCGACGATGCCGAGGGTGCGTCCGGCCTCGACGGTGAAGCCGAGGGAGTCGACGGCGCGCACGGTGCCGCGCGGGGTGGTGAAGGTGACCTGCAGGTCGCGGACTTGGAGCAGCGGCGGCTTGGGCCGGCGGGCTTCGGGAGGAGGAGCCATCAGTACCTCACCCTCGGGTCGATGACGGCGTACAGGAGGTCGACGGCGAGGTTCGCGACGACGATGAAGAAGGCGGCCAGCAGGGTGACCCCGAGCACCACGGGCTGGTCCGAGTTGACCAGGGCCCCGTAGAACAGCCTGCCGATGCCGGGGAGTCCGAAGATGGACTCGGTGATGACGGCGCCGGCGAGCAGGCCGCCGAGGTCCATGCCGAAGATGGTGAGGATCGGGGTCATCCCGGAGCGCAGTCCGTGCTTGACCACGACGGTCCGCTCGGGCATCCCCTTGGCGCGGGCGGTGCGGATGTAGGGCTCGGCCATCGCCTCGATCATCGATCCGCGGCTCTGGCGGGCGTACATCGCGGCGTAGAGCAGGGCGAGGGCCGTCCAGGGCAGGAGCAGGTTCCCCGCCCAGGCGAGGGGGTTGTCGGTGAAGGCCTGGTAGGTGGGATAGGGCAGGAGCCCGGCGATGCGGATGACTCCGTAGATGAGCATCACGGAGGTGAAGTAGACGGGCAGGGAGGCGGCGGCGACCGCGCCGACCATCAGCGCCTTGTCGGTGACCGTGTCCTTGCGCAGGGCGGCGGTGACTCCCGCGCCGAGGCCGAGGACGAGCCAGAGGGCGGCCGCGCCGACGGCGAGGGAGGCGGAGACCGGGAGCCGGTCCATGAGCAGGTCCCACACGGGCAGGGAGTTCTCGTAGGAGTAGCCCAGGCAGGGGAAGTCGCACTGGACGGCGTACTGGCCGGTGCCGAGGGTGCGGCCGGTGAAGATCCCGGTGAGGAAGTCGGCGAACTGCCGCCACAGCGGCTGGTCCAGGCCGAGGTAGGCGCGTACGTCGGCCAGCCGCTCGGCGCTGCAGGTCTTGCCGCAGGCGGCCGCGGCCGGGTCGGCGGGGAGCACGTAGAAGATGAGGAAGGTGATGGCGGCGATGGCCAGGAGGACGCCGGCGAGGGCGAGCAGCCGGCGCGCGAGGTAGAGGATCACGTACGGCCGCCCCTCGGGTCGAGGATGTCGCGCAGGGCGTCGCCGAGCAGGGTGAAGGCGAGTACCGCGAGGAAGAGGAAGAGGCTCGGGATGACGAAGTACATGGGGTCGGTCTCGTAGAAGGCCACGGACTCGGCGATCATCTGGCCCCAGGAGGGGGTGGGCGGGCGCACGCCCACGCCGAGGTAGCTGAGGGCGGCCTCGGTGCTGATCATGCCGGGGATGAGCAGGGTGGTGTAGGCGATGACCGGGCCGGAGACCCCCGGGAGGATGTCGCGGGTCAGGATCCGCCAGGAACCGGATCCGCCGACGCGGGCGGCGTCCACGTACTCGCGGTGTTTCAGCGAGAGGGTCTGGCCGCGGACGACGCGGGCGACGCCGGGCCAGCCGAAGACGCCGATGACGACCGTCATGAGGACGATCCGGTTGACGTCCTTGGCCACCGACAGCATCGCGATCATGAAGATGAGGGACGGGAAGGACATCGTCAGGTCCATCAGGCGGGACAGGACGGTGTCGGTGCGCCCGCCGAAGTAGCCGGCGGCGATTCCGGCGGCGGTGCCCGCGACGACCACGATGGCGGTGGCGGTGAAGGCGATGAGGAGCGAGACCTGCGCGCCGTGGACCACGCGGGCGAACAGGTCGCGGCCGGTGACCGGTTCCACGCCGAGCCAGTGGTCGGGGCTGATCCCGCCGAAGGAGCCGAGCGGCTGGCCGCCCAGGTAGGGGTCGATGGCGGACTTGTCGAACTCGTCCGGGGACCAGCCGCCCAGTGCGCCCAGCCAGGGGGCGGTGAGGGCCATCAGGACGAAGAGCAGGACGACGCAGAGGCTGACGCGGACGGCGGGACGGCGGCGGAGTTCCCGCCGGGCGAGCTGCCAGGGGCTGCTGCCGGGCGCCGCCGCGGTCTGGGCGGCGGCGGAACCGGGTGCCGGTACCCCGCCCGGATCCGACGCCGGAGCCGACGCCGGGGCCGCCCGGCCGTCGGCGTCGGGTGCGGTGGTGGTCATGGTGTCAGAAGTCCCGTGTTCCCCTGTTTCCTCAGCCCTGGCTCTTCGAGGGGTCCTTGAGGCCGATGGTGGCGTAGTCGAGCTGGCCCACCCAGACGGGGTGGCCGAAGGCGCCGGCGATGTTGGTGCCGACGAGCAGCGGCTTGCGCTCCAGCAGGACGGGGACGGCCGGGGACTTCTTCATGATCTCGGCGTCGAGGTCGATCCAGGCCTGGTTGGCCTCCTTGGCGTCGGCCATCGCGTTGATCTCGTCGATGCGCTTCATCGTCGCGTCGTCCTTGAACTGCGAGTAGTTGCCCGAGTTGCCCTTGACCTTGATGGTGCGGCCGTCGAAGACGAAGGGCAGGAAGGTGGACCCGGAGGGGTAGTCGGGGCACCAGCCGGACAGGACGAGGTCGGGGGCGGTGGTGGTGTCGCCGATGACGTCGTAGTAGGCACCCGGGTCGACGGTGTCGATGACCACCTCGACGCCGGCGCGGGCCAGGCCCTGCTGGACGGCCTCGGCCTTGCCCTTGTCGCCGGTGGAGACGGCGAGGGAGACCTTCAGGGTCTCCTTGCCCGCGGCCTTGAGGAGTTCCTTGGCCTTGGCGGGGTCGCCGGACGGAGCGATCTTCAGGGTGTCGGCCTGCTTGCCGCCGGAGAGGGCCGCGGGCAGGTAGGCGGTGGCGACCTCGTTGAGGGCGGGCCCGCCGCCCGCGGTGACGACGGCCTCCTTGTCGACGGCGTACTGCATGGCCTCGCGCACCTTCGGGTCGTCGAAGGGGGCGCGGGAGTTGTTCATCTGGAGCATCGTGGTGCAGCCCTGGGACTCGGCGAGCAGCCGCGACTTGACCTCCGGCTTGGGCAGCACCTTGGGGGCGCTCTCCGGCCGCATGTTGGCCCATTGGACGGAGGAGGCGTCGGCGCCCTCCCCGGCGATGATCCGGTCGTCGATCTGACCGCCCTTGAGGCCCATGACGACCACGAACTTGTCGGGGTAGGCCTTGCGGACGGTGTCGGTCTTGGCGTCCCAGTGCTCGTTGCGGACCAGGACGAGCTTCTTGTCACGGTCGTACGACTCGATCTTGTACGGGCCGGAGGAGAACGGGCGGGCGTCGTACTGCGTGCCCTTCTCCTGCGACTCGGGGACCGGGGCGAAGGTGGGGAGGGTCGCGGTCGCGGAGAACTCGGCGACGGGACGCTTTAGTTCGAAGACGATCGTGCGGTCGTCGGGGGTCTTCACGGAGTCGAGGTGCTTGCCCTGGAGCGGTCCCTTGTAGCCCTCGGCACCGGCCAGGTACTGGGCCGCGTAGTCGGGGCCGCCGGTGAGGTCGGGGGCCATGGAGCGCTCGACGTTGTACTTGATGTCCTGGGCCTTGATGGGCGATCCGTCCTCGTACTTGACGCCCTCCTTCAGGGTGAAGGTCCACGTCTTGCCCCCGTTGGAGGGGGTGCCCAGGTCGGTGGCGAGGTCGGGGACGAGCTCGCTGCCGCCCTTGCCCGGCTCCGCCTTGAAGGTGACCAGGGTGCGGTAGAGGAGGCGGGTGCCGAAGTCCATGGTCGGCATGACCCAGTTGCGGGCGGGGTCGAGGTGGGCGAAGTCCTGGTTGGACAGGACGGTGAGGGTGCCGCCCTTGACGGGTGCGCCGCCGAGGATCTTCCCGTCGTTGGCGGAGGCGGGGTTGGAAGCACCGCCGCCGCCGGCGGAGCCCTTCTTGGGGTCGGAGCAGCCCGAGGCGCCGAGTGCGAGTGCGGCCACCAGGGCGGTGGCGAGGGCGAGTTGGGTGCGCTTGGTCATGGGTCACTCCAGTGAAGGGCCGCGCTCTAGGATGTGACCGGTAACATAGTAATGTGAAATTGTACTGACAAGGGGTTGAGGCCGTCGTTATCCAGCCGTGTCCAAATGCGGCCGGAAGCCGCGGCGTTGAGCCGCCCTTCTATGCTGCCGCCATGGATCTGACAGGGCCTCCCGGGATACCCGGGCTCGTCCACCTCTCCGAGGTGCTGCAGGGATTGGGCCGCAACACCGCCCTCCCCGACGAACTCGCCGTACGCCTCCTGCCGTACGGTTCGGCCCCGCTGCGCCTGTCGGCGCGGCGGGGGGTCACCCCGGGCGCGGCCCTGTGCGAGGAGTTCATGGCGCGCGGCGAGGCCGAGGCCCTCGCGCACGCCGAGTCGCTGCCCCCGACAGTCGCCGAGCGGCTCGCCGCCGACGCGGACCCGCGGGTGCGGGCCGCGCGGGCGAACGTCGAGCCTGTTGCCGCCGGACGGCACGCCCTGTTCGCCGCCGACCCCGCAGCGGACGTACGCATCGCCCTCGCGGGTCGCGCCGATCTGTCGGCCGGCTCGCTGGCCGCCCTGGCGGGCGACCCCGACGCCCGGGTGCGGCGGGCACTCGCCGAGGGCGGGACGGAGCCGACCGGAGACGTCCTTCGGAAGCTGCTCACGGATGCCGACCCCCAGGTGCGGGCGGCTGCTTGCAGGCACCGCCCGCCCCTCGACCTGCACGCCGCCCTGCTGGCCGATCCGGCCACGCGCAGGCCCGTCGTACGCTTCCTCGACCTGGATGCGGACACGGCCGCGGTCCTGGCCACCGACCCGGACGAGGAGGTGAGGGCGGAGCTCGCCGCCCACCCGCTGCTGCCTTCGCGGGTACGGGACGTACTGGCCCGGGACGCGAGCCCTGACGTTCGGGGCAGGGTCTTCCTCCGCGCGGACACCCCGCCGGAGCTCCGGGACGAGATCCACGCGTGGCTGACCGCCGGAGCCCGCCGGGCAGAGGAGGACTGGGAGAACGCGGAAGAGGACGACGTCTTCTGCGAGATGGCCCTCACCCTCTTGGACCTGAATTCCTGCGCCTGGGTCACGGCCGACCCCGTTCCGTACGCCGCTTCCCCCTACCTGGGCCTGCGGCGCGCGGCGGCCCGCAGTGATCGACTGCCGGCGGAGCTGGTGAGCCGGATGCTCGACGACGAGGACCCGACGATCCGCATGATCGCGCTGGCCCGGACGCCCGACGCGGGCCTCGCGACCGCCGAGTCCATCGAACGGCGCCACGGTCGGTCGAAGTTCATCGACCGGCCCGCGGACTATTACGCGTTTCCGGCCGAGGCGCTCCGCCGGTTCGCCACCGACCCCGAAGCCCGGATGCGCGTACTGGCGCTGCGCGACCCGGAGTTGCCCGCCGCGCTGCTGGAACAGCTGGCGGCGGACGGGGACCACACCGTACGGCGGGCCGTCACCGAGGACTCCCGGACGGCCCCGGGCACGCTGACGCGCCTGCTCGGCGACGGCTCGGAGTCCGTCGCCATGTTCGCCGCCACCTCCCCCAACCTGCCCGTGGAGGCCATGCGCGCGGTGCTCGACCTGGCGGGCCGCGACGCCGCCGGGCGTGCACGACCGCCGTGCGGGCCGTCAGCGTCCGCCTGGGCTCCGGCCTAGAGGCCCGAGCCCAGGCGGCCCTTGGGGCGGCCCACCGGCTCGTCGCGGCCCTGGGCCCAGAGGGAGCGGACGTGTCCCAGGTGGCGGGTCATGCAGGCTTCCGCCGCCTCGGCGTCGCCGCTGAGCATCAGGTCGAGGAGCTCGATGTGCTCCTCGGCGGAGGAGACCAGCTTGCCGGCCTCGTCCAGGCCCGTCAGGCCGTAGAGCCGGGAGCGCTTGCGCAGGTCGCCGACGGTTTCCACCAGGCGGTCGTTGCCCGAGAGGCCGAGCAGGGTGAGGTGGAAGCGGCGGTCGGCCTCCAGGTAGCCGATGAGGTTGTGCTCGCGCGCGCTGGTGACGATCTCCTGCGCGATGGGGCGCAGGGCCTCCAGGGCCTCGGGCGTGGCGATCTTCGTGATCCTGCCGATGGTCGGGACCTCGATCATCGTGCGCAGCTCGGTGTACTGGTCCAGGTCGCGCTCGCTGACCTCCGTGATGCGGAAGCCCTTGTTGCGGACCGGCTCCACCAGGCCCTCGCGGGCCAGGTCGAGCATGGCCTCGCGGACCGGGGTGGCCGAGACGCCGAGCTCGGCTGCGAGACCGGGGGCGGAGTAGACGCTCCCCGGGCGCAGTTCACCCGCTATCAGGGCTGCCCGCAGGGCGTGGCCTACCTGGTCGCGGAGCCGTTCCTGAGCCTTGATGAGACTGTGCTGCTTCAGGTCACCCATTGCATTTCCTCCGAGACCGCTCACACGACCGGCGTGCGGAGGAACAGCGTACAATGTCACGTTGCGCTTGCTCCTCAGCGGACGCCACTCCCGGCGGCCTCGAACAGGGCGACCGCCACAGCGAGATCTTCCCAGGCCATGCCCACGCTCTTGAAGAGCTGTGGACAACTCGCCGCCCCCGGACCCGGCATCCGGCCCGCGACCAGGTCGGCCAGGGTGCCGCTGATGTGACCGGCGCCGATCGCCCCTTCCGCCTCCGGCACCAGCAGGTCCCCCGCCTCGCGCAGAGCCGCCGCACGCGACTCCACGTACACGGCCGCCCGCCGGACCAGCGCCGTGTCCACCTCGCGGGCGTCCGGCTCGTGCGAGCCGACGGCGACCACGGTGGCCCCCGGCGCGATCAGCCGCCCGTCGAAGAGGGGTTCGCGGGAGGTGGTGCAGCAGATCACCAGGTCGGCGTCGGCCACCTCCTCCGCCGCCCCCGTCCGGGCGGGCACGCCCAGCCCCCGCGCGTGCGCCGCCAGCTTCTGCGCACCGGCGGCGCCGGCCGCGGACCCCGCACGGGCCACGACCACCACCTCCGCCAGCTGCCGCATCGCGTGCACCGCGTCGAGGTGCCCGTACGCCTGCGGTCCCGAGCCGAAGAGCAGCAGCCGCAGCGGCCGCCCGGCCGGGGCCAGGTGGCGCAGCGCGAGCGCCGAGACCGCCGGGGTGCGCAGGGCGGTCAGCGCCGCCCCGTCGAGCAGCGCCAGGGGGCGCAGAGTGGGCCCGTCCAGGAGGAGGTAGGAGCCCGTGATCCGGGGCAGTCCGAGCGCCGGGTTCCCCGGGGCCACCCCGGCGATCTTCACGCCGGCGTAGGCCCCGGTGGCGGCCGGCATGAGCAGCAGCTCCCCGCCTCCCGGCACGGGCAGGGCGCTGCGCGGCGGGCAGGTCTCCGGGTCCAGCCCGGCCCGCAGTACGCCGGCCAGCGCGTCCGCGGCGGCGGCCGGGCCGAGCAGCCCGGCCATCGCCGCACCCGACAGCTGGGGGATCACAGCTGGAACCCGGCGCCGAGCGCGTCCTGCGGGTCGACGCTGAAGAGGTGTTCGCCGGTGCGGTAGGCCGTACCGGTGACCTCGGTGACCACGCCCTCCGCCACCCGTGCTGCGACGCGGCCGGTGAACACCGTGCCCACGACCGACTCGTGCAGCAGGTCGTCCCCCTCCCCCAGCCGCCCGTCCTCGACCAGCAGCGCGAGCCGAGCCGAGGTGCCTGAGCCGCAGGGCGAGCGGTCGGTCTGCCCGTCGGCGAAGACGGTGACGTTGCGCTGGTGCGGCCCGAAGGGGGTGTCGGGGAGCTCCTCGTACAGGGTCACCCCGTACACCCCGGAGAGCAGCGGCCCGTCCGGGTGCCAGGTCCCGGGGTGGGTGGCGAGGGCGGCGCGGATCTCCTTCCCGGCCCGGACGAGCGCGGGCAGGGAGGCCGGGGTCACGTCCAGGCCGAGGTCCCGGGCGGGCAGGGAGGCGTAGCAGGCCCCGGCGTGCGCGATGTCCACCTCGGCCATGCCGAGGGTGGTGGCGACGGGCACCTTGCGGGCGCTGGCACGGGCCGGGACGTTGCGGAAGGTGACCCCGGTGGTGCGGCCCCCCGCACGGTGCACGGTCGCGGCGACCCGCCCCGAGGGCACGTCGATCCGCACCTGGACGTCCCCGTCGTCCGGGGCGGCGACCCGGCCGGTGTCCACGGCCCAGGCCCCGAGGGCCATGGTGCCGTGCCCGCAGGCGGTGGAGTAGCCGTCCTTGTGCCAGAACAGCACCCCGAAGTGGGCCCCGTCGTCGTCGGGCGGGACCACGAAGCCCCCGTACATCCCGGCGTGCCCGCGCGGCTCCTGCACGAGGAGCCGGCGTACGTCGTCCAGCGGGCCGCGCCGCGGGGCCGTGCCCGATCCCCCCGGTCCGATGGCGGTGGCGCAGCGCTCGGCGACGGTGTCCCCGGGCACGGGCAGCGCTCCCCCGGAGGTGAGGTCGACGATCCGGAAGGGCTCGCCGGCGGTGTGGTAGTCCACGGTGCGTACGACGGTCACAGCAGGAACCCTCCGGGGAACGGGTCGGACGGGTCGAGGAAGTACTGGGCGGTGCCGGTGATCCAGGCCCGTCCCGTGACGGTGGGCACGAAGGCCGGGCGGCCGCCCACCGTGGTCTCGCCGACGAGGCGGCCGGTGAACTCGGTGCCGATGAAGGACTCGTTGACGAAGTCCGTGTCCAGGGGCAGGAGTCCGCGGGCGTGCAGCTGCGCCATGCGCGCGCTGGTTCCCGTACCGCACGGCGAGCGGTCGAACCAGCCGGGGTGGATGGCCATCGCGTGCCGGGAGCGGCGGGCGTCGGAGCCGGGGGCTGCGAGGTAGACGTGCTTGAGCCCGGCGATGGAGGGGTTCTCGGGGTGGACGGGCCGGTCCTCGGAGGCGTTGACCGCCTCCATGACGGCCAGTCCGGCGGCGAGCAGGTCGTCCCCGCGCTCCCGGTCGAAGGGGAGCCCGAGGGAGTCGAGTTCGACGAAGGCGTAGAAGTTGCCTCCGTAGGCGAGGTCGTAGGTGACCGTGCCGTATCCGGGGACCTCGGCCTTGAGGTCGAGGCCGACGCAGAACGCCGGGACGTTGGTGAAGGTGGCGGCGGTGGCCGCCCCGTCCTCGACCCGGACGGCGACGCTGACCAGTCCGGCCGGGGTGTCGAGCCGGACGGTGGTGACCGGCTCGACGACGGGCACCATGCCCGTCTCGACCAGGACGGTGGCGACCCCGATGGTGCCGTGCCCGCACATGGGGAGCAGGCCCGACACCTCGATGTAGAGGACGCCGAAGTCGGCGTCGGGGCGGGTGGGGGGCTGCAGGATGGCGCCGCTCATCGCGGAGTGGCCGCGCGGCTCGTACATGAGCAGGGTCCGCAGGTGGTCCAGGTGCTCGATGAAGTGGAGCCGCTTGTCGGCCATGGTGGCGCCGGGGATCACTCCGACTCCCCCGGTGATCACCCGGGTGGGCATGCCCTCGGTGTGCGAGTCCACCGCGTGGTAGATGTGACGGGTGCGCATCAAGTCCCCCTCGGACTTCGGACGTCGGAGAAAACTAGCTGAGGCCCTCGGCGAGCGCCTTCTCGGTGGCGGCGCGGACGCCGGCCTCGATCTCCCCGGTGAGCGGGAAGCGGGGCGGGCGGGTGGGGCCGCCGGGGCGGCCGGCCAGGTCCATGGAGAGCTTGATGGCCTGGACGAACTCGGTCTTGGAGTCCCAGCGCAGCAGGGAGTGCAGGGACTTGTAGAGCGGCAGGGCGGTGTCGAGGTCCCCTGCCACGGCGGCGCGGTAGAGGGTGGCGCAGGCCTGCGGGAGCGCGTTGGGGTACCCGGCGATCCAACCGACCGCACCGGCCAGGGCCAGTTCGAGCAGTACGTCGTCGGCGCCGATCAGCAGGTCGAGTCCGGGGGCCAGTTCGGCGATCTCGTAGGCCCGCCGCACGTCCCCGCTGAACTCCTTGACGGCGACGATGGAGCCGTCGGCGTGCAGCCGGGCGAGCAGGGACGGGACGAGGTCGACCTTGGTGTCGATGGGGTTGTTGTACGCGACCACGGGCACGCCTGCGCGGGCGACCTCGGCGTAGTGGGCGCGTACGGCGTCCGCGTCGGCCCGGAAGGCGTTCGGCGGCAGCAGGAGCACGGAGCCGGCGCCGGCCTCGGCGGCCTGCTCGGCCCAGCGGCGGGACTCGGCGCTGCCGTAGGCGGCGACTCCGGGCATGACGCGGGCCCCGTCGCCGGCGGCCTCTACGGCGGTACGGACGACGCGGGCGCGCTCCTCGTCGGTGAGGGTCTGGTACTCGCCGAGGGAGCCGTTGGGGACGACGCCGTCGCAGCCGTTGGCGATCAGCCAGGCCACGTGTTCGGCGTAGGCGTCGTGGTCGACGCTCAGGTCCTCCCGCAGGGGCAGGGTGGTGGCGACCATGATGCCGTGCCAGGGGCGGGTGCGGGTGTCCGTACCGGCGGGCGCGGGGGTGTGCGCGTGGGTCATGAGGATGCTCCCTAGGGTGATGTGTGACATTTTACTAGTGGGTATGACATGGCCACAAGAGGTGCGGCCGCCCTGTCGGCAGTCCCGACAGGGAAGTTCGCCCGAAAGCGCCTCAGCCAGGCGGTTCGGCGGGGAGTGCGGCGAGGTGGCGGAGCGGGACCGGGCAGGACAGCGGCCTGCGGTCCGGGGCCGGGTCGCTCCCCGCGAGGACGGCGACGGCCGGCCCGCACATCCGGCCCTGGCACCAGCCCATCCCGGCCCGGGTGAGGAGTTTGACCGTACGGGCGTCCCGCGCGCCCAGCTCTTCGACGGCCTCCCGGATCCGGCCCGCCGGAACCTCCTCGCAGCGGCACACGTCGGTGTCCTCGCGCAGCCAGCCGGTCCAGCCGGAGCCCGGCCGGTGCGCCCCGGCCATCGCGGCGGCGAAGGCGCGCAGCCTCGTACGGGTCCGGACCAGGCGCGCCGGAACCGGCCGGCCCGCCACCGAGTGGGCGGCGATCTCACCTTCGACCAGAGCCAGTTGGGCGCCGCCGATGCCGCCGGTCTCCCCGGCGGACCAGATCCCGGCGACGGAGGTGCGCTGCCCGGCGTCCAGTTCCAGGGCGACCGTGGCGTCCGGGCTCGGGCGGGTGGCGCAGCCGAGACCGGTGGCCAGCTCCAGCTGCGGCACGAGCCCGTGACCGACGGCCACCGCGTCGCAGGGGATGCGGCGGGCGGTGCCGGGGACCGGCCGCCAGTCGCGGTCGAGGCGGGCCACCGTGACGGCCTCGACCCGGTCGGTGCCGTGGGCCTCGGTGACGGCGTGCCGGGTGAGGAGACGGACCCCGTGGCGGAGCAGGGCCCCGCCGTACGTGGCGCCTTCGGCGAGCTTGCCGGGGTTGCGGAGCAGTGCGGGGGCGTGGGCGGCGTACCCGGTGTACGCGGCGGCCTCCACGACGGCGGGCACCCGGGCTCCGGCGGCGGCGAGCGAGCCGGCCACGGCGAGCAGCAGCGGCCCGCTCCCGGCCACCACGACCCGGCTCCCCGGCAGCACGAGCCCGGCCTTGAGCATGGCCTGCGCCCCGCCCGCCCCGACGACCCCGGGCAGGGTCCAGCCCGGGAAGGGGAGCTGGCGCTCGTAGGCGCCCGTGGCCAGCAGGACGGTACGGGCCCGGACGGTCGCCGGGGCCTCGTCGGGGCCGGCGACGGCGTGCAGGGTCCAGGCGGGGGCCTCGCCGGGATCCGGGGTCACCGTCCAGACGTGGTGCCGGGGAAGGTACGCGACCCGGCCCGCCGACGTGTGGGCCCGCAGGGCGGCTTCGCGCGAGGCGAAGGCGGACCAACCGTGGTGCAGGGCCTCGGGGCGGGCCGCGCCGAGGCCGGGCGCGGGGTGGCGGAAGTACTGCCCGCCGGGCTGCTCCCCCGCGTCCAGCAGCGCGACGCTCAGTCCGAGGCCGGCGGCCGCGACCGCGGCGGCGAGGCCGGCGGGGCCGGCGCCGACGACGGCGAGGTCCCTCACCGGGACGTCAGACGGCGAGGTCGTCATGGCCGGTCCCTTCCTGGGTGGTGACGTGGTCGCCCGGGCGGGCGGGCACGAGGCACGCGCGCTGGTTCGGGCGGCCGTTGACGGTGACGAGGCAGTCGTAGCAGCTGCCGATCCCGCAGAACGCTCCGCGGGGGGCGGCGGTCGTGCGGGTGGTGCGCCAGGCGAGGATGCCGGCGGACCAGAGGACGGCGGCGATGCTCTGCCCGGACTGGGCCGGGAGTTCGCGGTCGTCGAAGCGCAGGCTCCACGTCTCCGCGGGGGCTCCGCCCACCAGGTCGCGGGGCGACCTTCGCCGCCCCCTGTTCGCCTCGCCCATCACTTCCGTCCTCTCCTCGATCGCTCTGACACGGCGCGTGTCCCGCACCACGGCTGCCCGCACCCTCCCCGCCGCGACGGTTGCCGCTGCGCGGGGCGGAGCTCCCCTACCCACCCTTCCACCGTTCCCCGGGCCGGCCCGGACCCGCGCCTCAAACGCCGGCGGGGCTAGGAGGGGTCCCGGGCTGCGCCCGGACCCCCTGGGGCTCCGCCCCAGACCCCGGTCCTCAAACGCCGGACGGCTGAGAAGACACACCCCGGCCGGGGTCAGTGATGGCGTGCCGGGGCGGGGTGGGGTGTTGTCCGGGACGTAGAGCGTGATTTGTGGCGCGAGGTAGGGCCCGGCTGTCGAATGTCGGGGTCAGGGCGCCCAAATCATGCAGTCCCGGACGACACCCCACCCCGCCCCCGGCACCGACCCCCACCCGCAGCCCCCTCACCCGGCGAACCGCCCCGGCGCAAAGGGCCCGGGGTCCACCCCGGCCTCCCCCGACGTCAGGGCCGCCGCGATCAGAGCCCCCGTCGCCGGGGCGAGCCCGATGCCCGCGCCCTCGTGGCCGCACGCGTGGAACAGCCCCGGGACCCGCGGGTCCGGCCCGATCGCCGGGAGATGGTCCGGCAGATAGGGCCGGAACCCGTGGTAGGTCCGCAGCACCCGCACGTCCGCCAGCACCGGAAAGAGCTCCGCAGCCTGCACCGCCAGCCGCCGCAACGCCTCCGTCGACAGCGAGCGGTCGAACCCGACCCGCTCCCGGGTGGCACCGATCAGCACCGGCCCCGCCGGAGTCCCCTCCACCACCGCGGAGGACTGCAGCGCCGCCGACCCGCTCGCGACGTCCGCGATGTAGTCCGCGGCATAGACCTTGTGCCGCACCACCCTCGGCAGCGGCTCCGTCACCAGGACGAACCCCCGCCTGGGCAGCACCGGAAGGCCGACCCCGGCCAGCTCGGCCACCGCCCCGCCCCAGGTGCCGGCCGCGTTGAGCACGGCCGGGGCGAGGAGGTCCCGGCGAGGCGTACGGACTCCGCGGATCTCGCCCGCCGGCCCCCGCACCAGCTCCGTGACCTCCTCCCCGAGGTGCACCTCCACACCCCGCGCCGCAGCCAGCAGCTGCGCCGCCGCCTGGGCCGGCTGGACCTGGGCGTCCTGCGGGTAGTGGAATCCGCCCGCCAGGTCCGGGGCCAGGTGGGGCTCCAGTTCGCGCAGCTCCCCCGGTCCCACCTCGACCGCGTCGACCCCGACCGCGCGCTGGCCGTCCGCGAAGCCCCGCAGGGCCTTCACGGTGGCCTCGTCGGCGGCGACGACCAGTCCGCCCTTGGCCTCGTACTCGATCTCCCCGGGGAGTTCGAGCGCGAGTTCCCGCCAGAGCCGCGCCGAGAGCAGCGCGAGGTCCAGCTCGGGGCCCGCCTCCTTGTCGGAGACGAGCAGGTTGCCTTCACCGGCGCCGGTCGTGCCGCCGGCGACCGGGCCGCGGTCGACGACGGCCACGCGGAGTCCGGCCCGCGCCGCGTAGTACGCGCACGCGGCTCCGACGACGCCTGCGCCGATGATCACGAGGTCCAGGGGGTGTCTCTTGGCCACGACAGTAATATGTCACATATCTCTGAGGGGGGACAGGGCTGAAACAGGACCGAAACGCGGCCGTGCGAGGTCAGCCGCGCAGCGGACCCTCGCAGCTGTAGCTCGACGTTCCCGCCACACGATTGCTCCAGACGTCCAGCGCACCGAAGGAGCAGTTCATGTCCGCCAGGTTGTTCGAGGCCGCGCCCGCCCGGTCGAGGATGAAGTAGTCGACCGTCTCGGACATGTCCTTGAAGTTCTGGTCCTCGCTGCGCCAGTCCTTCAGGTTCGCCGTGATCCTGCCGGTACAGGTGAACCGGCGCTTGCCCGGCTCGCCGTTCTCCACGCAGTCGGGCGTGTTGTACGTGGCCGTCGCGAAGGTGGACTTCACGTCCGCGAGCGCCGCGTCGCGCAGCTGCGCGTTCGGGGTGAAGACGGTGTTCGGCACGAACAGCTGGTCGACCTTGGCGATCTGGGCGTCCAGGAACCGGTCGTAGCCGGTCTGGACGGCCGCGTCGCGGCCCATCCTGTTGCGCCAGGCGTCGAAGCCCGCCGGGTCGTCGGCGCGCAGGTGGCCGTACATCGCCCGCAGCTCCGAGGGCCGCTCGTTCCACAGGAACTCGAAGAAGGCGCCCGAGTACCCGTAGAAGCGGAAGCCGTCGTTGGCGTACGTGGCGTGCAGGAGCTGGTCCACGGACATGCGCGGGCCGCCGCCGGCCGTGTCGGCGATGATGCTCTTGATCAGGGACTTCCTCACGGCGATGCCGTTGTCGCGGGTCGCGCCGTCGAAGAACTCGGCGGTGCCCTCGTCCATGGCGGTCGTACGGTCGCCCGCGTACCAGGCGCCCTGGCCGAAGGTGCCGGGGACGGCGAAGCGGCCGTTGAGGTAGTGCGTGTACTCGTGGCGGAAGAGCTCTTCCAGGGTGAGCTGGGAGTCCTGCGGGACGCGGCGCTGATAGGTGTAGAAGGTGGCGCCGTTCTCGATGTAGATGCCGCCGTTGTCGGTGCCGTAGCCGGTGAGGACCGGGTGGTAGTTCACGTAGTCCGCGCGGGAGGCGTAGAGCACGATGTTCAGGGTGGCGTTGACGTCCCCGGCGATCGGCTGGTCGGTGCCCAGCACCCGGTGGTACTGGGTCTTGACCTGCTTGCTCGCGTAGTAGAGCTGGTCGACGGTGGCCCGGTCGAGGGCGGTGCGGACCTTGATGGCGCCGCCGTCGTAGGTGAAGGTGTTCGGGAAGAGCTCCCGCTCGATGTCCTCCTTGCACACCCCGTACGGCTTGCACGCCTGGTAGAAGTTGAGCCAGGACACGGCCTTCGCCCACGGCTCGCTGCCGTCGCCGAAGGCGGCCCTGACCGGGGCGAGGAGCGCGCCGAGGTCGGCGATGGTCGCGTCCTTCAGGCCCGCGATCTGGCCGAAGCGGCCGAACTCGGCGATGGCGTCGCGCGCCACCCAGGCGTTCGCCGTGCCCTTGAGGTGGGCGTACGTGGCGAAGCTCTTGAAGGCGGCCCGGTACGGGGCGTCGGCGGCGGCCGCCGCGTGGAACGCGGTGTCGTTGTTGTACACGCCGAGGTAGTTGACGGAGAGGGCGGCGAGGGCGGCACCCGCCCAGGCGGTGTCCAGGTGCGTCGCGGTGTGCGACGGGTCCATGGTGGCCAGGACGCTTCGGATCAGGCCGAGTTGGTGGTGGCGCAGGCCGGGCGCGCTGCCGGCGTAGAGGGCCTCGCGCAGGGTGCGGGCGTTGGAGCCGGTGACGTCGAAGGTGCGGGCGGCGCCCGCGAAGGCGGCGATGGCCTGGCGCATCGCGTCGACGGTCGGGGCGTCGGTGACGTCGATCTCGGTGCGGGAGTGGTCGTGGTAGGCCACGGCGTGCAGGTAGGTGAACATCTCCTCCAGGTGGGAGGAGTTCAGGCCGTCGTGGGCGGCGGCCAGGCCGGATATCCGGCGGGAGACGGCCTGCACGTGGGCGTCCGACATCACGGGGGCCAGCCGGGCGTCCCAGGTCCAGATGAGGCCCGAGAGGCAGCCGCCCTTGGCGGCGGTCACGGCCGGGTCGGCGAGGAAGTCGGCGAACTGCTCCGGGGTGAGCCCGGTGATCCCGTCGAGGGTGCAGGGGACGCCCGCGGCGGTGCCCTGGGCGGCTGCGGCCGCGAGCCTGCCGCTCTTCGTGGCGGTCACGGCGGCGGGCGCGGTGACGGCGCCGGGCACCTTGCCCTCGGCGATGGCCCGGCCGTCCGGGATCTGACCGCCGGGGACCTGGCCGCCGCCGGGGGCCGGTGCGGGCGCGGGGGCGGCCTGCTGCGCGTCGGCGAGGTGCTCGACCTCGTCGAACGGGTTCGGCGCGGCCTGGGCTCCCGCAGCGCCGGCGCCCCCGGTGAAGGTGCCGGGCGCGGAGGGACCCGCCGCGCCGGCGCGGGTACCGGTCTCGGCGGCCTGGGTCACGGCCTGGCCGGCGGTGACGAGGAGGGTGACCGTGACGGCGGCGGAGAGGAGGGACGTGCGCACGACTCTGTGCTGGGACACCAAGGACTCCTGGCTGAGGGGGGCGGTGAGGGGAAGGTGCGGAACTGCCCTGCTTCACGCGGCGTTTGGCGGGGATTAAGGGAACTGACACGGCGCGATGTGAGCTGTAACATAGTAATGTGAAATTGCACTGACAAGACCTGTGCGCCCATCAGTTCGGATCTTCCTGAGGGAGCCCCCGTGACCGACACCCCCTCCCGCCCCACCACCGGGCTCAACATCGGCAGCCACGACCTGCCCGTATCAGCCGAGTTGTCCCGCTTCATGGCGTCGGACTGGGCGGCCTCCCCCCTGCCGGACGCCGCGCGCGTCCCCGCGTACGCCGTCACCCCCGCCCGCCGCGCACGACTCTCCGCCCGCTTCCCCGGCGAGCGGCTGATCATCCCCGCGGGCGAGCTGAAGGTCCGCAGCCACGACTGCGACTACCGCTTCCGCCCGCACAGCGCGTACGCCTGGCTGACCGGACTCACCGGCGAGGACCAGGTCGGCCACGTCCTGGTCCTGGAGCCGGCCGGCCCGCACGGCCACGAGGCCGTCCTCTACCTGCGCCCGCGCTCACAGCGCAGCGGCGGCAACGAGGAGTTCTACCGCGACCGCCGCTACGGGGAGTTCTGGGTCGGCCGCCGCCCCGACCTCGCGGAGGCCGAGCGGCTCTCCGGCATCCGCTGCGCCCACCTGGACGCACTGGGCTCCCCCACGGGACGCAACGCGGCCGCGGACCCGGAGCTCGCCACCACCCTCTCCGAACTGCGCCTGGTCAAGGACGCCTGGGAGGTGGCGGAGCTGCAGCTCGCCGTCGACCACACGACCGCCGGGTTCGAGGACGTCGTACGGGACCTCCCGCGCGCCCTGGCCCACCCGCGCGGCGAGCGCTGGATCGAGGGGGTCTTCAACCGCCGCGCCCGGGCCGAGGGCAACGGCACCGGCTACGAGACGATCGCCGCGTCGGGCGCGCACGCCTGCGTGCTGCACTGGATCCGCAACGACGGCCGGCTGAACGCGAGCGACCTGCTCCTGCTCGACGCGGGCGTGGAGACCGACGGTCTCTACACGGCGGACGTCACCCGCACCCTGCCGCTGTCGGGCCGGTTCTCCCCCGTCCAGCGCCAGGTCTACGAACTGGTCCTGGCCGCCCAGGACGCGGGCATGGCGGCGCTGCGGCCGGGCGCGAGCTTCCGCGACTTCCACCGGGCCGGAATGCGGGTGATCGCGGAGGGGCTCGCGGAGTGGGGGGTGCTCAAGCACGCCGAGGGCGACCTGCACCGGCGCTACACCCTGTGCAGCAGCGGGCACATGCTCGGGCTCGACGTGCACGACTGCGCGCAGGCGCGCGCGGACACGTACCTGGACGGGGTCCTGGAAGAGGGCCAGGTCCTCACCGTGGAGCCGGGGCTCTACCTCCAGCCCGACGACGAGACCCTCCCGCCGGAGCTGCGCGGCATCGGCGTCCGCATCGAGGACGACCTGGTGATCACGGCCGAGGGCGCCCGGCTGATGTCGGGCGCCCTGCCGCGCACGGTGGCGGGCATCGAGGAATGGATGGGGAACCTGCTGGAGGACGGCAGCAGGTAGACCCCCGTACGCCCGCCCCGGTCCCCGGTACGCCGGGGACCGGGCGGTCAGTCAGTCGTTCCAGTTGCGGTAGCCGCCGTCGTGGCCGCCGTTGTTCCAGCCGCCGTCGCGCCAGTTGTTCCCGTTGTCGTGGTTCCAGCTGTCGTTGTCGTTCCAGTTGCCGTGGTCGTTCCAGTTGTCGTTGCTCCAGTTGCTGTTGTGCCAGTTGTTGTTCCAGTTGTCGTTGTTCCAGCTGTCGTTGTCCCAGCACCAACTGGGGCGGTCCGAGCGCGAGGTGTCGCAGCAGTAGCGCCACCAGTCGTCCCCGCGCCATTCACTGCCGCGCCAGTCGGAACACCGGTAGGTCTGCGGAAGACTCGAGGCGAATGCACTGCTGGCGGGCATCAGGCCGAGCGTGATCCCGGCGGCCCCTGTCACGGCTGCCGCAATGAAGCCACGGCGCATGGCCATACACCTCCGAGAGTGAAGGGTGAATTGCCGGATTACTCCGGATTTCTCCGTTTTGAGGCATTTCCACCCTCCCCCCTCCCCTGCCCACTGTCAAAGCCACCCGCCCGGCGCCCCCGCCGTACCCGCGCTCACCAGCGAAAAGACCTACGGGAGCACCGCCAGCCCGTCCAGCTCGACGAGCGCCTCCCGGTCCCACAGCCGGACCACGCCCACGACGGCCATCGCCGGATAGTCCCGGCCCGCCAACCGCCGCCAGATGCGGCCCAGTTCGGGGGCGCAGTCCCGGTAGTCGGCCACGTCCACGGCGTAGACGGTGACCCTGGCCAGATCGGCCGGTGCGCCGCCCGCCCCCGCCAGTGCGGCCAGCAGGTTCGCCAGCGCCTGCTCGAACTGCTGCGGCAGCGTCCCGCCCACCACCTTCCCCGCGCCGTCGAGCGCCGTCTGCCCGGCCAGGAACACCAGCCGGCCCCCGCTCGCGACGACGGCGTGCGAGAAGCCCTTCGCCGGCGACAGCTCCCCCGGGTTGATCCGCTCCAGGCTCACGCCTCCCCCACCTCCTGCGCCTCCTGCGCCTCCCGCATCTCCCGTTCTTCCTGCATCTCCCGCGCTTCCCGGTAGAGCTCCTTGGCGATGATCGTGCGCTGCACCTCGCTCGCCCCCTCGTAGATCCTCGGTGCCCGCACCTCCCGGTACAGGTGTTCCAGCAGGTGGCCCCGGCGCAGGGCGGCCGCCCCGTGCAGCTGTACCGCGTGGTCGACGACGTACTGGGCCGTCTCGGTGGCCAGCAGCTTCGCCATGGCCGCCCGCCTCGGCACCTGCGGGGAGCGGGCGTCGGCGTCGTAGGCCTGCGCCGCCGCGTAGACGAGGAGCCGGGCCGCCTCGGTCCGGGTGGCCATCTCGGCCACCCGGTGCGCCACGGCCTGCAGGTCGCCCAGCACCCCGCCGAAGGCGGTACGGGCGGCCGTGTGCGCCACCGTCGCGTCCAGGGCGGCCCTGGCCATGCCGACGGCGAAGGCGCCCACGCTGGGGCGGAAGAGGTTCAGGGTGTCCATGGCCACCCGGAAGCCCCGGCCCGGCTCCCCCAGCAGGTCGGCCGGGCCCACCGGGACCCCGTCGAAGGCGAGCGCGCCGATGGGGTGCGGGGAGAGCATGTCGAGGGGCTGCCCCGAGAGCCCGGGCCGGTCGGCCGGGACCAGGAAGGCGCTGACCCCCTTGGCCCCCGGGCCTTCGCCGGTGCGGGCGAAGACGGTGTAGAAGTCCGCCTCGGGCGCGTTGGAGATCCAGCACTTCTCCCCGCTGAGCCGCCAGCCCCCGCCGCTCCGGCCGGAGCTCCCGCCGCCGCCCCCGCTCTCCGCCACCGCTTCGAGCGCCAGCGCCCCGGCGTCCGATCCGGCCCCCGGCTCGCTCAGCGCGAAGGCCGCCACCGTGCGCCCGGCCCGTACGCCGGGCAGCCATCGTTCGCGCTGCGCGTCGCTGCCCGAGCGCAGCACCGGGTACGCGCCCAGTCCCTGGAGGGCGAGGGCCGTCTCCGCCTCCGTGCAGCCGTAGGCGAGGGATTCGCGCAGCAGGCACAGGTCCAGTGCGCCCGAGGTGAACACCCGTCCCAGCAGCCCCTCTTCTCCCAGTGCGGCCAGCAGCGGCCGGTTGACCCGGCCCGGCTCCCCCTTCTCCGCCAGCGGCCGCAGCCGCTCAGCCGCCAGTGCGCGCAGCCGCGCGCACCAGTCCTCCTGGTCCGTCCCGAGCGCGAATCCCGTGAATCGGGTCATCCGTATGCCCCAGCCTCTATCGCGTCCTGTTGACTCCCGTCACCATGACGATACGCTCGTGGTGCGTTCGCACGGCCCGGCTCTTCCACTTCGGTCCACAGTCCATACGCAGGGTCCGGCCCCCACCCGGGGCGCGGGCCGTCGCAAGGGGGCGAACCCGCCTTGGAGCTCAAGCCTTCCGCTCACCGAGACACCTTCGCGCGCGACCACCTGCCGCCCGCGCACGCCTGGCCGCAGCTCCTCTTCGAACTCCCCGCCCTGGCCTACCCCGACCGGCTCAACTGCGGTGTGGAGTTGCTCGACGCCACCATCGCCCGGCAGGGCCCGGGCCGCCCCGCCTTCCGCGGCGCGGACGGCACGGTGTGGACGTACGGGGAGCTGCACGCCCGCGTGGACCGGCTCGCGCACGTGCTCACCACCGACCTCGGCGTGGTCCCCGGCAACCGCGTGCTCCTGCGCGGCCCGACCGGCCCCTGGCTCGCGGCGTGCTGGCTGGCGGTGATGAAGGCGGGCGCGGTGGCCGTGACGGTCCTCGCCCAGCAGCGTGCGCAGGAGCTGGCCACGGTGTGCTCGATGGCCCGGGTCGGCCACGCCCTGTGCCATGCGGACGTGGTGGACGACCTGGTGAAGGCGGGGGTCCCGGGCCTGCGCGTCACCACGTACGGCGGCGCGGAACCGGACGACCTGCTGCGCCTGGCCGAGGCCGAGCGCCACGCAGCGCCCTACCCCGCGGTGGACACCTCCGCCGACGACGTGGCGCTGATCGCGTTCACCTCGGGCACCACCGGGCGCCCCAAGGGCTGTATGCACTTCCACCGCGATCTCCTCGCAGTGGCCGACACCTTCTCCCGGGAGGTGCTGCGCCCCCGCCCCGAGGACGTCTTCGCGGGCAGTCCGCCGCTCGGCTTCACCTTCGGCCTCGGCGGACTGGTGGTATTCCCGCTGCGTGCGGGCGCCTCGACGCTGCTGCTCCCGGACGGCTCCCCGCGCCGGCTGCTGCCCGCGCTGGCCGAGCACCGGGTGTCGGTGCTGTTCACCGCGCCCACCGCGTACCGGTCGATGCTGGACACGCTGGGCCCGTACGACACGGGCGCCTACGACCTCTCCGCGCTGCGCCGCTGCGTCTCGGCGGGCGAGAACCTGCCGGCCGCCACCTGGCAGGCCTGGTACGAGCGCACGGGCCTGCGGATCATCAACGGGATCGGCGCCACCGAGCTGCTGCACATCTTCATCTCGGCGGCCGACGAGGACATCAGGCCCGGTACGACGGGCCGCGTGGTGCCGGGCTGGGAGGCCCGGGTGGTGGACCGGGCGGGGATGCCGGTCGCGGACGAGGTGCCCGGGCTGCTGGCCGTACGGGGGCCGGTGGGCTGCCGCTACCTGGCGGACCCGCGGCAGGGCGAGTACGTACGGGACGGCTGGAACCTCACGGGTGACACCTACGTCCGCGACGCGGAGGGCTACTTCCGCTACGTGGCCCGGGCCGACGACATGATCATCTCGGCGGGGTACAACATCGCGGGCCCCGAGGTCGAGGAGGCCCTGCTGCGCCACCCGGACGTGCTGGAGGCGGCCGTGGTCGGCCGCCCCGACGAGCGGCGCGGGCAGATCGTGGTCGCCTACGCGGTCCCCCGGGAGGGCGCGGTCCTCACCGAGGACGCCCTGCGCACCTTCATGCGCAGCGAGCTCGCCCCGCACAAATGCCCGCGCACCTTCGTCTTCCTGCCCGCGCTGCCCCGGACGGCGACGGGCAAGCTGCAGCGCTTCCGGCTGCGCGACCAGGACGGCCCCGGTCAGATCCACGAATTACAGTGAAGCCGTGGTCGAGCAGCACACTCCGCGATCCCTGATCGTCACGTTCTACGGCGCCTACGGGCGGGCCTTCCCGGGCCCGGTCCCGGTGTCCGCGCTGGTGCGCCTGCTGGGCGCGGCCGGCGTGGACGCGCCGTCCGTCCGCTCGTCGGTGTCCCGGCTGAAGCGGCGCGGCTTCCTGCTGCCCGCCCGCACCGGGGACCGGGCGGCGGGGTACGAGCTCTCCGCGGAGGCGCGCCGGCTCCTGGAGGACGGGGACCGCCGGATCTACGCGACCACCCGCCCGCCCGAGTCCCAGGAGTGGCTGCTGGCCGTCTTCTCCGTCCCGGAGCAGGAGCGGGCGAAGCGGCACCTGCTGCGCTCCCGGCTGGCCGGGCTCGGCTTCGGCGCGGTGGCGCCCGGCGTGTGGATCGCCCCGGCGCAGTGGGACGGGGAGACCCGGCACACCCTGGAACGGCTGCACCTGACCCCGTACGTGGAGCTCTTCCGGGGCGCCCACCTGGGATTCGCCCCGACGGCGGAGTCGGTCTCCCGCTGGTGGGACCTGGCGGCGCTGGCCAAGCAGCACGAGGAGTTCCTCGACCTCCACGAGCCCGCCCTGCGCGCCCTGCAGACGGGCACGGCCGACCCCACCCCGGAGGCCGCCTACCGCGGCTACCTGCTCGCCCTGGACACCTGGCGCCGGCTCCCGTACGCGGACCCGGGCCTGCCGCGCGCCCTGCTCCCGGCGGACTGGCCGGGGGACCGCTCGGCGGCGGTCTTCGCGGAGCTCCACGAGCGGCTGCGGGACCTCGGGGCCGGCTTCGTGGACCTGTGAGCCCGGCAGCCCGAAAAGGGGCTGCACCACCCGCCCGGCACGGGTGATCATGTGCCATGACGTGGACCTTCACCCCTGATCTGGCGGCCTGGGCGGCCGCCGCGCGTCCCGCCGTGGCCGCCGAGCCCGTGTCCCACACCCAGATGGTCACGGTCGTCGACGCGCTGGAGCGGCAGGGCCTGGACGCCTTCGGATCCGAGCCGCCCCTCTTCGGCTGGTGGACCCGGCCCGACGGACTGGTCGCGGGCGCCGTCGTCCAGTGCCCGCCGCACCCGCTGCTGATCGGCACGCTGCCCGCCGAGGCCGTCCGGGAGCTGGGGGCCGCCCTCACCTCCGAGCCGCTCCTCGCCGGGGTCGACGCGCTCAACGCCCGCCGCGAGGACGCACGGGCGCTGGCCGCCTCCTGGGGGAAGCCGAACGAGGTCGTGGAGGAGAACCGCCTCTACCGGCTCGCCGGCCTCATCGCCCCCGACCCCGCCCCGGCCGGGCGGGCCCGGCCGGCCGCGGCGGCCGACCTCCCGCTGCTCCTGGAGTGGGTCACCGCCTTCAAGCAGGAGTCCGGCGAGGGCGGGGCCGCCTCGGAGGCGGCCCTGCGCGACCGGCTCTCGTACGGGGGCATGCTGCTCTGGGAGGACGCCGGGATCCCGGTCTCGCTGGCCGGGTTCTTCCGCCCGATCGACGCGGTGACCCGGATCGGCCCGGTCTACACCCCGCCGGAGCTGCGGGGCCGGGGCTATGCGGCCGGGGTGACGTACGCCGCGACCGAGGCGGCGCACGCGGCCGGGGCCTCGGAGGTGCTGCTCTTCACCGACCTGGCCAACCCCACCAGCAACCGCGTCTACCAGCGCCTGGGCTACACCCCGGTCGAGGACCGGGTGGAGCTGGCACTGACGTGACCGCTACCCGCTACCCACGCCCCGTGGGCGGCTTCCGGCTACCCGCGAGGTAGGGGGCGGGCCAGGGTGCGGCCGGGCCGGTGTAGGACTGGTCGGCGGCCGCGTGCAGGGTCCAGTGCGGGTCGTAGAGGTGGGGGCGGCCGAGCGCGCAGAGGTCCGCCCGGCCCGCCAGCAGCAGGGAGTTGACGTCGTCCCAGGAGGAGATCGCGCCCACCGCGATCACCGGGACGTTCAGGGCGTTGCGGATCCGGTCGGCGTACGGGGTCTGGTACGCACGCCCGTACTCGGGGGTCTCCTCCGCCACCACCTGTCCCGTGGAGACGTCGATCGCGTCGGCTCCGTGCTCCGCGAAGGCTCGGGCGATGGCCACCGCCTCCTCGGGCGAGGTGCCGCCCGGCGCCCAGTCGGTGGCCGAGAGGCGGACCGTCATGGGCCGGTCCGCGGGCCACACCGCACGGACGGCGTCGAACACCTCCAGCGGGAAGCGGAGCCGGTTCTCCAGCGGGCCGCCGTAGGCGTCGGTGCGGTGGTTGGTCAGCGGGGAGAGGAAGCCCGACAGCAGGTAGCCGTGCGCGCAGTGCAGTTCCAGCAGGTCGAAGCCGCTGTCGGCGGCCCGGACGGCGGCGGCCGCGAAGTCGGACCGGACGGCGCCGAGGTCCGCGGTGCTCAGAGCCCGGGGCACGGCCGAGACTCCGGGGCGGTAGGGCAGGGCGGAGGCCGCCACCAGGGGCCAGTTCCCCTCGGGGAGCGGGGCGTCCATGCCCTCCCACATCACCCGGGTCGATCCCTTGCGGCCCGAGTGGCCCAGCTGGACGCCCAGCGCGGTGCCGGGCGCCGAGGTGTGCACGAAGTCGGCGATCCGCGCCCAGGCGGCCGCCTGGGCGGCGGTGTAGAGGCCCGTGCAGCCCGGGGTGATCCGGCCCTCGGGGCTGACGCAGACCATCTCGGTCATCACCAGGGCGGCCCCGCCCAGCGCCCGCGCACCGAGGTGCACCAGGTGGAAGTCGCCCGGCACACCGTCGCCGTCGCCGCCGTCGCCGTCCGCGCCCGGAGCCGAAGCCGAGTACATGTCCATCGGGGAGACCACGACCCGGTTGCGCAGGGTCAGGCCCCGCAGGGTGAACGGGGTGAACATCGGCGGGGTTCCCGCTTCGCCCGGGCCTTCGCCGGCGCCCTGCGGGCAGCCGAAGTCCCGCTCCACCGCCCGGGTGAAGCGCGGATCGCGCAGCGCCAGATTGCCGTGGGTGACCCGCAGGCTGCGGGTGAGGAGGTTGAAGGCGAACTGCCGGGCGGGCTGCTCCACGTAGCCGGCGAGCTCCTCGAACCACCGCATGCTCGCGGCCGCCGCCCGCTGGGTGGACGCCACGGCCGGCCGGCGTGCGGCCTCGTAGGCGGCCAGTGCGGCCGGGACGTCCGGCTCGGCCTCCACCGCCCGGGCCAGTGCGAGCGCGTCCTCCACCGCCAGTTTGGTGCCGGAGCCGATCGAGAAGTGCGCGGTGTGCGCGGCGTCGCCGATGAGCACCGTGTTGCCGTGCGACCAGCGGGCGTTGACCACGGTACGGAACTGCGTCCACGTGGAGCCGTTCCCGCGCAGCGGCCGTCCCCGGAGCGCCTCGCCGAAGATCTTCGCGCAGCGCGCCGCCGATTCCGCCTCGTCGCAGAGGTCGAAGCCGGCCCGGTGCCAGACCTCCTCGCGCATCTCGACGATCACGGTGGAGGAGTCGGCCGAGTACGGGTAGGCGTGCAGTTGCATCACCCCGTGCTCGGTCTCCGCGATCTCGAAGCGGAAGGCCTCGAAGGGGAAGTCGGCGGCCAGCCAGATGTACCGGCACCGCCCGCCCGTCAGCGTGGGCCCGTAGTGCTCCGCCGCGGCCTCCCGGGTCCGGCTGTGCACCCCGTCGGCCGCGACGACCAGGTCGTACGAGGCTGCGAGCGCCTGCGGCCCGGGCGCCGGGGTGCGGAAGCGGAGCCGGACCCCGAGGCCCGCGCAGCGCTCGTGCAGGATCTCCAGGAGCCGGCGCCGCCCGAGCGCGGCGAACCCGTGGCCGCCGGAGGTCAGCAGGCGGCCCCGGTGCACGATGTCGATGTCGTCCCAGCGGACGAACTCGGCGCCGAGGGCCGCGTAGACCACGGCGTCGGCCGCTTCGATCCCGCCGAGCGTCTCGTCGGAGAGGACCACCCCGAAGCCGAAGGTGTCGTCGGGGGCGTTCTTCTCCCACACCTCCACCGCGTGCCCCTGCCGGGCGAGCAGCGCGGCGGCGTACAGCCCGCCCGGGCCCCCGCCGACGACGGCGACCCGCAGGGCGGTCCGCGGGGCGGTCCGCTGAGTGGTCCACCGCGTGGCGCTCTCCCGGCCGGTTCCCATCGCGCCGGTGCTCATCGCACTACCTGCCCTTCCACTGGGGCGGCCGCTTCCCGGTGAAGGCCGCGTGGAACTCCCGGTAGTCCTCTCCGTTCATCAGCAGGGCCTGGGTGTTCGCGTCGAGTTCCACCGAGGCGGCGAGCGGCATGTCCAGCTCTGCGGTGAGCAGCGCCTTGGTCTGCGCGTACGCGAGGGCCGGACCGGCGGCGAGGTGCGCGGCGAGCTCCGCCGCCCGGACGGAGGCCTTGCCCTCCTCGGTGATCTCGCTGAGCAGCCCGATCCGCTCGGCCTCGGGCGCCCTGACCTGCTCCCCCAGCATCAGCAGCCGGGTGGCGTGCCCGAGTCCGACGACGCGGGGCAGCAGGTACGCGGCGCCCATGTCGCCGCCGGAGAGGCCGACCCGGGTGAAGAGGAAGGCGAAGCGGGCGGTGGGGTCGGCGATGCGGAAGTCCGCGGCGAGCGCGATGACGGCCCCGGCGCCGGCGGCGACCCCGTGGACGGCGGCGATGACCGGGAAGGGGCATTCGCGCAGGGCGCGCACGACCTGTCCGGTCATCCGGTTGAAGTCGAGGAGCTGGGCCGTGTCCATCGCGAGGGTGGCGCCGATGATCTCCTCGACGTCGCCTCCGGAGCAGAAGCCGCGCCCTTCGCCGCCGAGCACGAGGGCGCGTACGGAGCGCTCCCGGGACAGTTCGGCGAGCAGGTCGCGCAGGTCGGCGTAGGCCCCGAAGGTGAGCGCGTTGAGCTTCTCGGGGCGGTCGAGGGTGACGGTGGCGACTCCGTCCCGCCGGTCCACCCGGAGGTGGTTCCAGCGTTCGGTCGCGGGCGTGGAACCGAGGAAGGGACTCACCCTCCCGAAGGTATCACCGGTCCATGACCGTCGTCAGGGAAGCGCGATAACTGTGGGTCCGTGCCCCGGCGGGGACCCCACACGAACCGAAAGGCCCGAGCCGGTGTGCCCGACGTCCCTTGCGGTCACGTCGGGGTGCCCTACGGCAGGACATTTCCACTTCGTATCGTTGAAAGCAGGATTTCCCCCGGCGTACTCCCTACGCCCACACCGCCCACCACACCCCTTCGACCCCACGGAACGGACGATCCCGCCTTGCCCGACGCCTCCGCCTGGCGGATAGCCCTGCCGCACACGACGGCGGCCGTACCCATCGCCCGCGCCCTGGTCCGTACGGCCCTCGCCGACATCGACGCACCCGCCGACAGCGACACCGCCGAACTGCTCACCGCCGAACTGGTCGCCAACGCCGTGGAGCACACCCCCGGCGACGCCCCCATCGAGCTCGTCGTGGAACTGCTGGCGAACGGCTGCCAGGTCGAGGTCCACGACGGGGATCCGCAGCCCCCCGCCGACCTGACCGCCCCCGGCCCGGGCGAGGCCCATCCCGACCCCTGGCAGGAGCACGGCCGCGGCCTGCTGCTGATCCGGACCCTGAGCTCGGCCTGCGGGCACCGCGCCACCCCGCACGGCAAGGCCGTGTGGTTCACCCTGCCGTCCCGGGCGGCCCTCTAGGGCGCCTGGGCCCCGGCACCCCCACCCCGGCGCATGACTATGCGGCCGGCTTCCCGAGGGTCGCGACGAGAACGGCCTTGATGGTGTGCAGCCGGTTCTCCGCTTCGTCGAAGACGACGGAGTGCCCGGACTCGAACACCTCGTCCGTCACCTCCAGCGACTCCAGCCCGTGCCGCTCGTGGATCTCCCGGGACACCTTGGTGCCGAGATCGTGGAACGCCGGCAGGCAGTGCATGAACTTCACGTCCGGGTTCCCGGTGGCGCGCAGCACGTCCATGGTGACGGCGTACGGGCTCAGCGCCGCGATCCGCTCGTCCCAGACCTCCTTGGGCTCCCCCATGGACACCCAGATGTCGGTGACCACGAAATCGGCCTGCCCGACGCCCTCCGCGAGGTCCTCGGTGAGGGTGATCCGGGCGCCGCTGGCGGCCGCCAGCTCGCGCGCCGCGGCCACCACGGGCGCGGCCGGCCAGTACTGCTCCGGCGCCACGATCCGTACGTCCATGCCCAGCAGCGCGCCGGTCACCAGGTACGAGTTGCCCATGTTGAAGCGGGCGTCGCCGAGGTAGGCGAAGGCGATCCGCTCCAGCGGCTTGGTGCAGTGCTCGGTCATCGTGAGCACGTCGGCCAGCATCTGGGTGGGGTGCCAGTCGTCGGTGAGGCCGTTGAAGACGGGCACGCCGGCGTGTGCGGCGAGCTGCTCGACGGCGTCCTGCGCGTCACCGCGGTACTGGATGCCGTCGAACATCCGGCCCAGCACCCGCGCCGTGTCCTTGACCGATTCCTTGTGCCCCATCTGGGAGCCGGAGGGGTCGAGGTACGTGGTGTGGGCGCCCTGGTCGGCGGCGGCGACCTCGAAGGCGCAACGGGTGCGCGTGGAGGTCTTCTCGAAGATCAGGGCGATGTTCTTGCCCTGGAGGCGGCGCTCCTCGGTCCCGGCCTTCTTGGCCGCCTTGAGTTCGGCGGCGAGCTCGACCAGGCCGCGGAACTCGGCGGCGGTGAAGTCGAGCTCCTTGAGGAAACTGCGGCCGACAAGATCGGTGGCCATGGGGGCGCTCCAGAGTCACGGTGACAGGGGATGCTGGAAGTCTATACGACGGACTGTATTGATATACAGACCCTCGCATGCGGACCGACTCCGGCGTCCCCCGCCCCGCCCACGCCCCGTCCAGGCCCCCTCCAAGCCCCCTCTAGGCCACCGCGTCCCGCTCCACCGGGCAGCTCATGCAGCGCGGCCCGCCCCGCCCCCGCCCCAGCTCGCTGCCCGGGATCTCGATCACCTCGATGCCCTGCTTGCGCAGGTGGGTGTTGGTCGTGACGTTCCGCTCGTACGCGACGACCACGCCCGGCTCCACGGCCAGCACGTTGCAGCCGTCGTCCCACTGCTCGCGCTCGGCGGCGTGCACGTCCTGGGTCGCCGTGAGCACCCGGATCGCGTCCAGCCCCAGGGCGGCGGCGATGGCCCGGTGCATGTGCTCCGGCGGATGGTCGGTCACCTTCAGCTCGCTCGGCCCGCCGCCGGGCTCGATCGTGTAGGAGCGCAGCATGCCCAGGCCCGCGTACTGCGTGAACGTGTCCGCGTCGACCATCGTCATCACCGTGTCCAGGTGCATGAACGCACGCCGCTTGGGCATGTCCAGCGCCACGATCGTCGTCGCCGACCCGGCGGCGAACAGCCCGCGCGCCAGCATCTCCACCGCCTGCGGCGTGGTCCGCTCGCTCATGCCGATCAGCACGGCGCCGTTGCCGATCACCAGGACGTCGCCGCCCTCGATGGTCGAGGGGTAGTCGGCCTGCCCCTGCGACCAGGTGTGGAAGGGCCCGGAGCCGGTGAAGAGCGGGTGGTGCCTGTAGATGGCCTCGAAGTGCACGGTCTCGCGCTGCCGGGCCGGCCAGCGCATCGCGTTGATGGACACCCCGTCGTAGATCCAGGCGGACGTGTCCCGGGTGAAGAGGTGGTTGGGCAGCGGCCCCAGCAGGAAGCCGTCGAGGTCCAGGGCGTGGAAGCGGACCGACACCGGCTCCGCGTGCCGCGCCAGGAACTCCCGCTTGGTCATCCCGCCGATCAGCGCCTCGGCCAGGTCCCCCGAGGGGAGTCCGTCGAAGACCGCCCGCAGGTGGTCGGCGGCGAGCGGACCGTACTCCTTCTCGTCGAAGACCCGGTCCAGGACGAGGTGTCTCGCCTCGGGGATGTCCAGGGCCTCCACCAGCAGGTCGCCGAAGAGGTGGACCTCCACTCCGCGGTCGCGCAGGATGTCGGCGAAGCCGTCGTGCTCCTGGCGGGCCCGGCGCACCCAGAGCACGTCGTCGAAGAGCAGCGCGTCCTTGTTGCTCGGCGTGAGCCTCTTCAGCTCCAGGTCGGGCCGGTGGAGGATGACGCGGCGAAGCCGCCCGGTCTCGGAATCGACATGGAATCCCATGCCGTACACGTTCGCAGACCGGGCGGCTTTTTGACGTGGCGTCGGCTCAGCGGGTTCGGACCGCCGGATCCGGCGGCGGTCCGGGGCCCGCCGGTTCAGCGCAGCCCGAGCAGGGCTTCCGGGGTGCCGGTGAGGTCCGGGGCGACGACGCCCAGCGCGGGGGCGGTCACGTTCGGCAGCCCGTAGTTGGACCCGTCGGGCATGGTCAGCGGGGAGCCGACGAGCAGTCCCGGGGTACGGGTGCGCACGGTGGTCGCGGGTGCGTCCAGCGAGCCCTCGCCGTCCGTCTCGGGCTTGCCGGCCAGGTTCGGCACCGGGGAGGTGAGGAGGGTGTCCCCGAGCTCGGTGCCGATCGGCACCGCCGGCAGCAGCGGGGTCGGCAGCATGTCGCCCTTGTGGAACCGGGGCGCCTCGGGCGCTCCGACCACCGGCACCGGCACTCCGGTGGCCAGGTGCGGGACGTCCACGCCGAGCGTGGTCCGCACCGCGTCCAGGGGGACTCCCACCGGCACCGCGTCGGCCATGGCCGGGGTGGCCGCGCCTGCCGCGGCCATACAGGTCATGAGTGCCGCAATGCTTCCGCGCGCGGTCATCTTCATAGGTGACGTTCCGTCCTTCCAGGGTCGCGGACATTCCGCTGCCCTGGATGAACGATCCCGCCGGTGGTTTTCCCGGAGTTCTCCGCGAAAGTTCCCCCATACGACCTAACGAGCGGCCGTACGGGGGACTTCCCTTGACGCCTCGACGCCTCGACGCCTCGACGCATCCGGCACCCGGAGGGCGGCTTCAGAGCCGCGGGTCCACCGGCTCCGACTCCAGCGCGAGGACGGCGAAGACCGCCTCGTGGACCCGCCACAGCGGCTCCCCGGCCGCCAGCCGGTCCAGGGCCTCCAGACCGAGCGCGTACTCGCGCAGGGCGAGCGAGCGCTTGTGCCCGAGGTGGCGCCCGCGCAGCCGATCCAGGTGGTCCGGACGCGTGTACTCGGGACCGTAGATGATCCGCAGGTACTCGCGCCCGCGCACCTTCACCCCCGGCTGCACGAGCCGGCCCTTGCCGTCCCTGGCGTACGCCTGGAGCGGTTTGACGACCATGCCCTCGCCGCCGGCGGCCGTCAGCTCCAGCCACCAGTCGGTGGCCGCCCGTACCGAGGCCTCGTCGGCGGTGTCCACCAGGATCCGGCCGGTGCGCCGCAGCAGTCCGGTCCCGGCGGCCTCGTCGGCGGCGACGAGCCGGTCCAGCCAGAACAGCTGCTCGTCGTGGGGCACGGCCGCCAGCGAGCGCCCGGCCGCCGCCAGCAGCTGGAACGGGGCGAACCGTACGCCGTCCAGCCCGTCGGTGCTCCAGCAGTAGCGCCGGTACGCCTCGGTGAACCCGGCCGCGTCCGCGGCCCGCCCGCGCTGGCGCTCCAGGAGCTCCCCGGTGTCGACGCCCCGGGCCGCGGCCGCCTCCAGGGCGGCGAGGGCGTCCGGGAAGACGGCGCGGGAGGCCGCGCCCACGGCAGCGTACTGGTTGCGCAGCAGGCCGCCGGACTTCAGCGACCAGGGCAGCAGTTCGCCGTCGAGGAGCAGCCAGTCCGTGTCGAGCTCCTCCCACAGTCCGGCGTCGGTGACGGCCGCCCGCAGCCGGGCGAGGACCTCCTCGGTGACCTCGGGGTCCTTGAAGAAGGGCCGTCCGGTGCGGGTGTACACGGAGCCGGTGGGGCCGTCGACCCCGAACCGCTCGCGGGCCGTGCCGGCGTCCTTGCAGAGCAGCACGGTGGCCCGGGAGCCCATGTGCTTCTCCTCGCAGACGACCTGGGCGACGCCGTCCTTGCGGTACTGCGCGAAGGCTTCGGCGGGGTGCTCCAAGTGCCCTTCCTCGTGCGAGGTGGCGGTCGGGGCCATGGTCGGCGGCAGGTACGGCACCAGGCGCGGGTCCACGGCGAAGCGGCTCATCACCTCCAGGGCGGCGGCCGCGTTCTCCTCGCGGACGGTGACGTTGCCCAGGTGCCGGGTCTCGACGATCCGGCGGCCCTGGACGTCGGCGAGGTCGAGGGGACGGCCATCGTGGCCGCCGGGCACCTCGGTGACGAGAGGCTTGACCGGCTCGTACCAGACCTTCTCGGCCGGTACGTCGACCAGTTCGCGCTCGGGCCAGCGCAGCGCGGTCATCCTCCCGCCGAAGACGGCTCCGGTATCGAGGCAGATGGTGTTGTTGATCCAGGCGGTGTTCGGGACCGGGGTGTGTCCGTAGACCACGGCGGCCTTGCCCCGGTAGTCCTCGGCCCACGGGTAGCGCACGGGCAGCCCGAACTCGTCGGTCTCGCCCGTGGTCTCCCCGTACAGGGCGTGCGAACGCACCCGGCCGGAGGTGCGGCCGTGGTATTTCTCGGGCAGCCCGGCGTGACACACCACGAGCCGGCCGCCGTCGAGGACGTAGTGGCTGACCAGGCCCCGGATGAAGGTGCGGACCTCCTCGACGAACTCCGGCGGCTCCGCGGCGAGCTGCTCCACGGTCTCGGCGAGGCCGTGGGTCAGCTGGACCTTGGAGCCCTTGAGGTAGCGGCCGAGCTTGTTCTCGTGGTTCCCGGGCACGCACAGGGCGTTGCCGGAGCCGACCATGCCCATCACGCGGCGCAGCACGCCCGGGCTGTCCGGGCCGCGGTCGACGAGGTCGCCGACGAACACGGCGGTGCGGCCCTCGGGGTGGGCGCCGTCCCGGTAGCCGAGCTCGCCGAGCAGGGTCTCCAGCTCGGAGGCACAGCCGTGGATGTCGCCGATGATGTCGAAGGGGCCGGTGAGGTGGGTGAGGTCGTTGAAGCGCTTCTCCAGGACCACCTCGGCCGACTCCACCTCCTCGGGCGTGCGCAGCACGTGCACCTTGCGGAAGCCCTCGCGTTCCAGCCCGCGCAGCGAACGCCGCAGGTCGCGGCGGTGGCGCTGGATGACGGCGCGCGGCAGCTTCGCCCGCTCGGGGCGGGCCGCGTTGCGCTCGGCGCACACCTCCTCGGGCAGGTCGAGGACGATCGCGATGGGCAGGACGTCGTACTCACGGGCCAGCTGGACCAGCTGCCGGCGGGACTCGGCCTGGACGCTGGTGGCGTCGACCACGGTGAGCCGGCCGGCGGCGAGCCGCTTGCCCGCGATGTAGTGCAGGACCTCGAAGGCGTCCTTGCTGGCGCTCTGGTCGTTCTCGTCGTCGGCGACCAGGCCCCGGCAGTAGTCGGAGGAGATGACCTCGGTGGGCTTGAAGTGGGTCCGGGCGAAGGTGGACTTGCCCGAACCGGTGGCGCCGATCAGGACGACGAGGGACAGGTCGGTGACGGGAAGCACGCGCTTGCGGCCGGCGGTCGCATCGCCCGCGGCCGGGGTGTCGGTGGTGTCGGTGATGTCGGTGGTCATGCCGCCTCGCCCTCCTTCGGGATGTCGGTGCCGGGGGTGGCAGTGGTGTCGGGGGTGGTATCGGTGCTGGTGGTGGCGGTGTTCAGGGTGAAGACGGCCATCTGGGTCGGCGGTCCCACCTCGGGGTCGTCGTCCCCGACGGGCAGGTAAGCGACGGAGTAGCCGTGCCGGGAGGCGACGTCCCCGGCCCAGGCCCGGAACTCCGCGCGGTTCCACTCGAAGCGGTGGTCGCCGTGCCGGACGTGCCCGGCGGGCAGGGTCTCCCAGCGGACGTTGTACTCGACGTTCGGCGTGGTCACCAGGACCGTGCGGGGGCGCGCCGAGCCGAACACCGCGTACTCCAGAGCGGGCAGCCGTTCGAGGTCCAGGTGCTCGATGACCTCGCTGAGCACGGCCGCGTCGTAACCCACGAGCCGCTTGTCGGTGTACGCGAGCGAGCCCTGCGTCAGGCGGACGCGGGAGCTCTGCCGCTCCCCCATCCGCTCCAGCCGCAGCCGCTTCGCGGCGATGTTCAGCGCCCGGACGGACACGTCCACGCCGACGATCTCGGTGTACGCCGGGTCCTTGAGCAGCGCCTGCAGCAACTGGCCCTGGCCGCAGCCCAGATCGAGGACGCGGGCCGCACCCGCTGCTCCCAGCGCGGCGAGGATCGCCTCGCGGCGCAGCACGGCGAGCGGTACGGGCCGTTCCTCCGTGTCGCTCGCCTCGTCGACCGCGTTGTCGAGCTCCTCCACCTCGCTGCCGTCGGCCTCGGCGAGCCGGACCAGTTCCAGTCGTGCCAGGGCGTCCTGGGTCAGCCGCTTGTGGCGGGCGAGGTAGCGGGAGGTGATCAGCCCGCTCTCCGGGTGTTCGGCGAGCCAGCCGTCTCCGGCGCGCAGCAGCTTGTCCACCTCGTCGGGGGCGATCCAGTAGTGCTTGGAGTCGTCGAGGACGGGCAGCAGGACGTACAGGCCGCGCAGCGCGTCGGAAAGCCGCAGCTCACCCTCCAGGACGAGGCGTACGTACCGGGAGTCGCCCCACTCCGGGAAGGTCTCGTCGAGCGCGACGGGGGTGGCGGTCACCGACTCCCAGCCGAGCGGGCCGAACAGCCGGCGCACGAGCTCGGCGCCGCCCCGGGCGGGCAGCACCGGGATCTCGATGCGCAGCGGGCGCACCGCGTCGGGCAGCTCGGGGCGGGCCGTGCACTGCCCCTTCAGTGCGCTGCGGAACACCCCGCTCAGGGCGACGGCCAGCAGCGAGGAGGCGGCGTACGGGCGGTCGTTGACGTACTGCGCGAGCGCGGCGTCCGGCGTGCCGCCCTGCCCCTTGCCCTGACCGCGCCGCACGAGCGCGACGGGGTCCACTTCCAGCAGCAGACCCGCCGTGCACCGCTCGTCCGTGGCTTCGGGGTAGAAGACGTGGGCGGTGCCGTGGGAGGTGGAGAACGCCTGCGTTCTGCCGGGGTGCTTGTGCAGCAGGAAGCCCAGGTCGGTGGCGGGACGCTCGGCCGTGCCGGTCGTGGAGATCGTCAGGAACATGCGAGCGATTGTTGCTGGTCAGCGGTGTCACTCGCGCCCCATTTTCCCGCGGCGCCGACTGCCGGGACACGGGCGGCCGGGTGCGGCCGGGTGGTGGTCGGCCGGCGTCCGTGACCGCCCGAACGGCAAGGCGCAGGCCGTCCGGCGAGAGGGCCGCGATGCCGTGGTACTCGCCGTCGTCGTGCCGTCAGCGGCAGTTCGAGCCCCGTGGCTCCGCAAGCGGCTTCGCCGCGCGAGGCATCCCTACGAGGGGGAGATGGGTGATGACGTATCCATCATGACAGGTCAGAGGCGGTTTTCGTAGGACGGACGGCACAGCCGATCAGCCTTGTCCGGGGGCCTGTGCGGAACGCAGGATCTCCCTCATGAATCCCACGGAGAACATCAATCACGACGCCGTGCTGCGAGCCCGGGTGGCGCTCCTCGGATCGGGCACGCTGCCCGTCCGGGAGCGGGTGGCCGCCTATCGCGTCCTCGTCCAGGTGAGTCCGTTGGCCTATCTGCCGCTTCTGGCCGGCGCGTTGTTCGCGTACAGCCGTCAGGAGTTCGCCCACCGGCCCGGGATAGCGCTCGCCCTGCGCGCCGAGTCCGTCGCCGCCGCGCGCCGGATGTGCGCGCTGGAACCCGAGGAGACCCAACTGCTGCTCACCGCCCTGGTGCACTACCGCGAGCAGCTGCTCCTGACGGAGCGTCCGAAGGAACTGGCCGCCGTGGAGGCGGAGATGGAGAGGCTCGTGGCCTCGGGCGGCGGATCTCCGCGTGTGCGCTGGGACCTCAGCGGAGCGTAGCGGCCAGTTCCGCGATGCGGTCGGGGCCGATGCGGCAGCAGCCGCCGATGAGGCGGGCTCCGGTGCGCCGCCAGGCGGCCGTGGGCCAGGGGACGGGGGTGGCCGGGGCCCGCCAGGTGGCGGTGGCGGGCTCCCAGACCGAGCCGTCGTTGGGATAGGCCAGCAGGGGTTTCGCGGTGACTGCGGCGGCCGCTTCGAGGGCGGGGAGGACCTCCACCGGGTCGCAGCAGTTCACGCCGACGGCGATGACCTGCGGGGACCCGGCGGCGAGGGCGAAGGCCTCGGCCAGGGGCTGCCCGGCCCGGGTGCGGCCGTCCGCCACCGTGTAGCTCAGCCAGGCGCGGGCTCCGCTCTCCGCGAGCACGGTGAGCAGGGCTTCGGCCTCGGTGGCGTCCGGGACGGTCTCCAGGGCCAGCAGGTCGGGGCCCTCGGCCAGCAGCGCCGCGATCCGGGGCCGGTGGAAGTCGGCCAGCTCCCGCACGCTCAGGCCGTACCGGCCGCGGTACTCGGAGCCGTCCGCCAGCACCGCCCCGTACGGGCCCACGGAGGCGGCGACCCACACCCGGTGCTCCGCGTCCCGGGCCGCCTCGCCGGCCAGCCGTACGCTGCGCCGCAGCAGGGCGGTGGTGCGCTCCGGGCCGTAACCGCGACGGGCGAAGGCGGCGTACCCCACCTGGTAGCTCGCGGTGATCAGCACCTCGGCGCCGGCCCGGGCGTAGGCGGTGTGGGCGGCCGTCACCTGCTCCGGCCGCTCGGCGAGGACCCGGCCCGTCCACAGGCCGCCGGACAGGTCGCAGCCCTGGTCGGCGAGCTGGTTGCTCAGCCCGCCGTCCAGGAGCACGGTCCGCCCGCCGGGGCCGGTCAGGGCCTCGGCGAGCGGCCGGGATGCGCGGGGCACGGTGGTCTCCTCGTCAGCCGAGCTGGGACTGGACCCGGGAGGAGATCAGCTCCAGGTGGTCCAGATCGGCGAGGTCGAGCACCTGGAGGTAGAGGCGGGAGGAGCCAACCGCCGCGTAGGCTCCGATCCGGTCCACCACCTCGGCCGGGGAGCCGGCCAGTCCGTTGGCCTTGAGTTCCGCCACGTCCCGGCCGATGGCGGCGGCCCGTCGGGCCACCTCGGCGTCGTCCTTGCCCACGCACACGACGAGCGCGTTGGAGTAGACGAGGTCGCCGGGCTTGCGGCCGGCCTCCTCGAGGGCCGCCCGGACCCGGCCGAACTGCCGCTCGCTGTCCGAGATCGAGGCGAACGGCATGTTGAACTCGTCCGCGTACCGGGCGGCGAGGCGCGGGGTGCGCTTCGCGCCGTGGCCTCCGATCAGGACCGGGATCCTGTCCTGGGCCGGCTTGGGGAGCGCCGGGGAGTTCTCCACCTGGTAGTGGACGCCCGCGAAGTCGAAGGTGGCGCCGGGCTCGGTGGCCCACAGGCCGGTGACGATCTCCAGCTGCTCCTCCAGCCGGGCGAGGCGCTCGGCCGGGAAGGGGATGCCGTACGCCTTGTGCTCCTCCTCGAACCAGCCTGCGCCCAGGCCGAGTTCGATCCGGCCGCCCGACATCTGGTCCACCTGTGCGACCTGGATGGCGAGCACGCCGGGCAGCCGGAAGGTGCCGGCCGTCATCAGGGTGCCCAGCCGGATCCGCTTGGTCTCGCGGGCCAGGCCGGCCAGGGTGATCCAGGCGTCGGTGGGACCGGGCAGACCGTCGGCCGCACCCATGCGCAGGTAGTGGTCCGAGCGGAAGAAGGCGTCGAAGCCGAGGTCCTCGGTGGCCTTGGCGACGCTCAGGAGGGTGTCGTAGCTCGCGCCCTGCTGGGGCTCGGTGAAGATACGGAGATCCATGGCTCCATCCTGCCCCTTCGACCCCGGCCGGGTGAATCTGCGTCAACCGCGCGGTCCCCGCCGCCCGCGCCAGTGACCAGCCCGGATGGGGATCGTTGGCTCGGACGGAGCCGGACCGCCCGGCCCGCGCGCCGGCGGCCTTCGCCGGTGCGTCCACCGCCCCCTTCCGCCCCGGAAGGGCCAGGGCCGAGGAGGCCGCCATGTCCCAGGAGTCCGCGCCGGAGACCCTCCGGCAATCCCGTCAGGACTGCCAGACCGGACAGGCAGCGCACGACCACACACGCCAGGAGTCCGCGGTACCCGCCCAGGGCGGCGCACCGAAGGGCCTGCTGCAGCAGATGGAAGAGCTGATGGCGGCGCTGAACGCCGATCTCTCGCAGCTCGACGCCGACCTCCAGTCCTCCACCGATCGCAGCCCCGGCACTGCTCTGCACCAGGACGGCCGCACCCCGGAGACCGGAGACCTCCCGTCCTACCGCTCCTCCTGACCGCCCGGGTCCCGTCGCCCGCGACGGGACCCCACCGAAGCACCCCGCCTCAGGCCACGCCGGAGGCGGAACCACGCTCCCGGACGGTCATCCGGCGCAGGATCGCCCGGACGCGGTCGCTCGACTCGTCGGCCGCGTCTATCGACTCTATGCACTGCCAGTACAGACCCTCTTCGTCCGTCCCGCAGGCCACCCCGACCAGCGCTATGCCCACTTCGCCGAGCAGCGCCTGGAGCCCGAGCAGCGCCTGCCGGGCGTCCGTCACCTCGGTCAACTGCGCTGCCCGGGGCGGCAGATCGGGCGCATAGCCCTCTCCGCGCAGAGCCGCCCGGTCGAGCACCCCGCAGCCTCTGCCCCCGGCTTCACCCAGCCCCCGTGCCTCCGATCTCAGCTCCGGCGGCCCGGTGACCGCCAGCCAACTGCCGATGCCCTGCGCGAGGGCCTGCGCCTGCCAGGCCTCGCCCACGATGTCCCAAGCCGCCCCGCTCTGCGCCAGCGCGTGCCGGCCGGCTGCGATGAGCCGTACCGCGTCCATATGCCGTCCCCCGTCCGCACGACATCTTGCCGTTCTCTCCACTACCCAGAGTGAGGGCAACGGGCCGGTAAAGCCAGGGGTATTCGGAAATTGTGGACACCAAAGATGGTTGTGGATATCGCCATCACTCCGAAGAGTGACGGTCCACCCCCGGAGTACCCGGGACGGGGAACCTCAGCTCGTTCCGGTCGATCTTCGCGGCCAGCGCATCCAGCACATCGACCCCGAGAACCTCACAGAACTGCAGCAGGTAGGCGAGTACGTCCGCCACCTCATCGGCCACTCGGTGCGCGGTCTCCGGCTCCTCCATGACCGCGGCGGACTGTTCGGGCGTCAGCCACTGGAAGATCTCCACCAGTTCGGACGCCTCGACGCTCAGCGCAACCGCCAGGTTCTTGGGCGTGTGGAAGGGTTCCCATCCGCGCGCCGCCGCGAACTCGGCCAGCCGCCGCTGGAGCCGGTCGATCCGCTCGCCGGCCCCCTTCTCTTCCCCGGTCGCTCCACGTTCTTCGCTCATGCACCCAGGTCTACCACCGAGACCCCCGCGACCCCCCGGGCGGCCGTCGCGCAGGCTTCGCCCGCGGAGGCGGCCAGCCTGACCTGCCCGCGCCCGCAGGCCAGTACGGCGAGCCGCAGCAGTTCGGCGGTCTGCCGGCCGTCCAGGTCCCGGTCGAAGCCGTCCGCGAGCACGGCCAGCGCCTGCCGCGCGGAGGGCATTTCGGCCGCCGGATCCACGTCCAGGACTCCGGGCCCGGTCAGCAGCACCAGCGCGAGCGCGAGGAAACGCAGCTCACCGGCGCCCAACCGGGCCAGCTCGGTGGCGGGCCTCGACGGGCCCCGGTCCAGCAGGCCGGTGACCGGGCCGCCCTCGGGAGCCCGTACGTCCAGTCCGGCCACCCACCCCGCACACCCGGTCCGCGCGGCCTCGGTGAGCAGCCCGTACCGGGTGCCGCACTCCAGGCGGGTCCGGCGCAGTACGTCGGCCAGGTTGGCGCAGTCGGCCAGCAGCCGCCCCTCCCCCGGTGCGACGGGCTCCCGCATCCGCTCCGGGCGGGGGTCGCAGGGGAACACCGAGCGCAGCGCGACCACCACTTGTTCGGCGGCGGCCAGCACCTGCCGCTGCCCCTCGGTGGCCCCGGCCACGCGCAGCGGGAGCAGTGCGGTCCCGAGCCGGTCGTCGGGCAGCGGGGCCCGGGTGACCCCGGTGGATCCCCCGGTCAGCCAGGCCGCCTGGACGGACCGCCGCCCGGGGTCGCGCAGGGCGGTGGCGAGGAGGATCTGCCCGTCCACCGAGAGCCGTTCGCCGACGATCCGCAGCGCGGGCTCCGCCTGGACGGCGAGGTCGAGCCGGACCGGCCCGGCGGGGCCGTCGACCGTGCAGCCGATCCTGAACCCCCGCCGCCGCTCAGCGTCGGGCGTCGCACGGTCGGGGATCCGGGCCCGCGGATCGGGGAACACCTCCTCCAGGGTGGCCCCGGCGCCCAGGGCGGCCAGCGCCCCGTAGGCCTCCAGCACCTGGGACTTGCCGCTCCCGCTCGGCCCGGCGAAGACGGTGACGGGCCCGAGCGCGAACCGGGCCCCGCGGTGCACCCCGTAGGCGGAGAGCCGCAGCTCGGTCACGGCCGGCCGCAGGTGCGGGGCGCCCGCGGCGGGCGGAGCCTGGGCCGGAACCCGCGCCGGGGCCGCGCCCGGAGCCCGGGCCGGAGCCACGGCCCGGGCCGGAGCCACGGCCCGGGCGGGGACCGCGGCCCGGGCCCCGGCCGGAGCCGCGCACCGGCTCACGCCTAACCCCGACGGATCGGCGAGCACGGCGGAACCACCGGGCGCGGCGGCCGTCCCGGTAGCCGAGGGGCCATCAGGCCCTGCGGAGGCAACGGAATCGACAGAGCAAACCGCCACGGCGGCAGGCGCGGCCGAACCCGGGGCGGGCGCGGCCGAGGGCACGGCCGAGGATGCGGCCGAGGATGCGGCCGGTGTGGTGGCGGGAGCGAGGCGCGAGGTCATGCGCGGGACGGTACGGGCCGCCGGACCCCCCGTGGGTCCGGCGAACCGTTCCGCCCGCGGGACCTTCCTACGATCGGGGGACGGCCGCGGCCGCGATCCCCTCCACCTCGGTCCCGACGGGCGCCAGCAGGAAGACGTTGCGGTCGACCCGGTGCATCCCGCTGCCCAGGCCGAAGACCACGCCACTGCTGAAGTCCAGGATCCGCTTGGCGACTTCGCCGTCCGCGCCCGTGAGGTCCAGCAGTACCGGGATCTGCGCGATCAGGTACTCGGCCACCTCCCGCGCGTCCGCGAAGACCTGGACCCGGATCACCACGAAGCGCCGCTGCTCCGCCGCGGACGCTCCGGGAACCGTGGGGATCGTGCGGTGATCGACCCGGGAGGGCCACTCGTTGCGACTCCGCAGGGGGACCACCTGCGCGAGCCCCTCCCACTGTTCGTCGGTGACGTCGTACCTGCTCACCAGGCCGCCTCGGCCTTGCGCTTCATGTGCATCCCCCCATCCTCTCGCGTTTCACCCGTTCAGCCCAACACCGACACGAGGCAGCCGAAGAGCCCTTTCGACTACCCTCCACCCGCTCAGTAGGTTAGGTTAGGCATACCTAAGTAAGCGCCCTCTCGCCACTCGGGACGACGGAGATCCACATGCACCTGCCCCTGCTGCTGCCCACCGACGCCGAGCGGGTCCGGTCCGTCCTGGCCGCCGCCCACTCCATGACCGTCGTCACCGACGGGCAGCGCACGGAGATCCGCCACCTCGACGGCACCGATCCGCTCGGCCGACTGCACCTGCACCCCGCCGAACCGGGCGGCGGCGCCGAGCACCGGCCCTCGATCCGGCTGGAGTTCACGGACGTCGCGCCCACTCCCGTACGGGACCGCGTGCGCGCCCGGGTCACCCTCGTCGGGCGCCTGCTCACTCCCTTCGCCGCATCCGGGGACGAGGGCTCCGGATCCACCTGCATGGAGTTCGGCCGGGCCGTCCTCGAAACCGCCGACGGCGCCCGCTCGTACGTCGGCCTCGACGAGCTGGACGCGGCCCGCGTCGACCCGCTCGCCCCCTACGAGGCCGGGATGCTCACCCATCTCCTCGACGACCACGCCGAACTCGTCACCCTCCTGCTGCGCCTGGTCCGGCCCCAGCCCGGGACGGAGGCACGGTCGAAGGCGGACACCGGGTCCGCCGTCCTGCGGGCACTGCCGCTCGCCATGGACCGGTACGGGATCACCCTGCGCCTGGAGGAACGGCGCGGCCACCGCGACGTACGGATCCCCTTCCCCTCCCCGCTCGACGACGTGGAGCAGTCCGGGGCGCAGATCCAGGCCCTGTTCAGCGCGGCCCGGCGCAGCTCGCACCGCAACACCCTGCCCGCCTGAGCGGCCCCACCAGGGAACGGGCCGTTCCGGAAGAAAAGGGACCGAAGCCGGAACAACGTTCCCCCGGCGGCCCGTTGGGAGGATCATGAAGGCCATCACATACACCGCATACGGAACGCCCGACGCCCTCGCCCTCACCGAGGTTCCGGAGCCCAAGGTCGGTCCGGGCGAGGTCCTCGTCCGCGTCAAGGCCGCCGGCGTGAACCCGGTGGACTGGAAGCTCGCCGCCGGATACCTCGATCCGATCCTCGAGGTCCGCTACCCGGTCATACCCGGCTGGGACGTCGCGGGGGTCGTGGAGGCGGTCGGCGAGGACACCTTCGACTACGCCGTCGGCGACGAGGTGTACGGCTACGTCCGCAAGGAGTGGGTGGAGCTGGGCACTTACGCCGAGCTGGTCTCCGCTCCCGTCCGCACCCTCGCCCGCAAGCCGCGCGAGCTCACCTTCGAGCAGGCCGCCGGCCTGCCGCTGGCCGGGCTCACCGCCTACCAGTCGCTCACCCGCGTGGGGCTCGAGGCCGGCGAGACCGTGCTCATCCACTCCGCCGCCGGCGGCACCGGCTCCTTCGGCGTGCAGATCGCCGTCGCGCTCGGCCTGCGCGTCATCGGCACGGCCGGCGCGCACAACCACGACTACCTGCGCTCGCTCGGCGCCGAGCCGGTCCTGTACGGCGAGGGCTTCGCCGACCGGGTCCGCGAGCTGGCGCCCGAAGGGGTCGACGCCGCCCTGGACTTCTTCGGCGACGACGTCATCCCGGTGCTCCGGTCCCTGGTCAAGGAGGAGCACCGGATCGTCTCCATCGCCGACTACACCGCGGCCGCCCAGGGCGCGCACCAGCTGTGGGTCCGCCCGGACACCGCCGACCTGACCTTCCTGGGCCGGCTCGCGGACGAGGGCCGGCTCGCCGTCCACGTGGAACACGCCCTGCCGCTCGCCGAGGCGGCGAAGGCCTGGGAACTGAGCGCCACGAGCCGCACCCGCGGCAAGATCGTCCTCACGGTCTGACCTCCCCGCCGGTCCGCCCCCATCCGCCGGGACGCCGGGCCGAGGCGGGCCCGGCGCTCCGGGCCCGGCACCCGGAGGGGCCTCAGGGGGTGGATGCGTTCGCGGACGCACACACGTCTAGCATGTGCTCCTCACGTTCCACTGGGGGGATCATGTTCATGTCTTCACGCAGGCGTCCGCATGCCGCGCGGGGTCGTCTCATCGCGGCCTGCACGGGCCTGGCCGCCGCGACCGGCATGCTGCTGTCGTCACCCGCAGTCGCCGGAACGCTTCCGCCGAAGCCGCACAAGGCCTCGCCCCGCGCGGATTTCACAGGGGACGGACTGGGCGAGATCATGTACCGGCCGTACACCGGCCGGATCTGGTCGGCGAACCCTGTGAAGGGTTACATGGGCAGCGAGATGACCCTCGAAGAGGACCTCCTGGGCGTGGTTTCCTTCAAGGACTACATACCCGTCGGAGACCAGAACGGCGATGGTTCCCCTGAGATCCTCACGCTCACGGCCGACGGAATGCTCTACATGGTGAGCACCTTCGCGGACGGCACCGCGGACTGGGTGACGGACACCCTGCGCGTGGCGTCCGGCTGGCAGATCTACAACAAGGTGCTGTCGACCGGCGACCTCAACGGTGACACCCGCCCGGATGTCCTTGCCCGGACCCCGAGCGGTGACGTGTACTTCTACGGCTCCACCGGAAAGAAGGGCGCGCCGTTCGGGCCGCGCGTCAAGATCGCAGGCGGATGGCAGGTCTACGACCAGTTGGTCGGTGTCACCGACAACGACGGCGACGGGGTCGGCGACGTCGTGACCCGTACGCCCGCCGGACAGCTGTACATGCGTTCCGGGATCGCGGGCAAGTCCCCCTCGTTCAAGCCGCCCGTCGACCTCGGCCGCGGTTGGGGCGCGTACAACCAGATCGCCGGCGGTGACGACATGGACGGTGACGGCCGCGGCGATCTCGCGGCCCGGACGGTCAACGGTTCGCTCTACATCTACAAGGGCCTCGGCAACGGCCGTTTCGCTCCGCGGACCGAAGCCACCTGGCGGAACGACTGGCAGAAGGCGGACGTGCTCTTCGGCGCGGGCGGAATTCCCGCCTACGGCAAGTCCGGCATCCAGGCCGTGGCCCCCGACGGCAAGCGCTTCATCTATCCGACGCTCGGCAACGGCCTGCTGGGACCGCGCCGTGCGGCTGCCTCCCCCTACATCTGCGGCAACGCCAGCGTATCCGGGACGAGGTTGACCGCATTCGCCTCCGACCTCTCCATCGACGCCAAGCCCGACCTTCTAGCGGTGTGCAACGAGGGCAGTCTGACGAGCGGCCCCACAGGCGGGCAGCGGATCGGCGGGCATCTGGGGTGGGGCGCCTACGACGCTCTGGTGGCCCCCGGCGACCTCACCGGTGACGGCAAGTCCGACCTGCTTGCGCGCGACGGGTCCGGCAACCTCCACCTGTACCGGAACTCCTCCGGCGAGATCGCGTACGGCCCGTACTTCTCCACCTCGGTCAAGCTCGGCTGGGGTTGGAACATGTACGACCGGATCCTCGGAGCGGGCGACCACACCAACGACGGCCGGGCCGACATCATCGCCCGTACGCCCTCCGGGGACGTGTACCTGTACCCCGGGACGGGCAAGGCCTCCGCCCCCTTCGGGCCCCCCGTCAAGGTGGGCACCGGCTGGCAGGTCTACGGCAAGCTCGCAGCGATCGCGGACATGGACGGCGACGGCAGGGGAGACATCCTCGCGGCCGACCGCGCCGGAAACCTGTACCGCTATTCCTCTACGGGTACGGGCTCGGGGACGGGAGCCTTCCGCCCCCGAGCCCTCATCGGCAACGGCTGGGACATGTACCGCGATCTCCAGTAGGCCGCGGCGATCGATGGCGATCGATCAGACGGAGGCAGTGGTGTAGCGGTTCGCGGGTCGGGCGAGGCCGTAGTTCTCGCGGAGGGTTCGGCCCGTGTACTCGGTGCGGAAGAGGCCGCGGCGCTGGAGGATCGGGACGACCTGGTCGACGAAGTCGGTGAGGCCGGTCGGGAGCACCGGCGCCATGATGTTGAAGCCGTCGGCCGCGCCCTGCGTGAACCACTCCTCCAGCTGGTCGGCGATCTGCTCGGGCGTCCCCGCGAAGACGCGGTGGCCGCGGCCCGCGCCCAGGCGGGCGATCAGCTCGCGCAGGGTCAGGCCGCCCTCGCGGCGGGCGAGCTCCGCGACGAGCGTGAAGCGGCTCTTGTTGCCGTTGATGTCCCGCTCCTCGGGCAGCTCGGGCAGTCCGCCGTCGAGCGGCAGCCCGCTGAGGTCCACGCCCAGCATGTTGGAGAGCTGGGCGAGCCCGTACTCCGGCACCTGGAGGTCGGTGAGTTCCTGCTCCAGGGCCCTGGCCTCCGCCTCGGTGGAACCGATGACGGGGGCGATGCCGGGCAGGACGAGGAGGTCGTCCTCCGAGCGGCCGTACTTGGCGAGGCGGGACTTGAGGTCCTTGTAGAAGGTCTGGCCGTCGGCGAGGGTCTGCTGGGCGGTGAAGACGGCCTCGGCGTACTGGGCGGCGAACTCCTTGCCGTCCTCCGAGGATCCCGCCTGGACCAGGAGCGGGTGTCCCTGCGGGGTGCGGGGGACGTTGAGCGGTCCGGCGACGCCGAAGTACTCGCCGCGGTGCGCGGCGGGGTGGAGCTTGTCGGTGTCGGCGTAGATCCCGCGCTCCTTGTCGAGGACGATCGCGTCGTCCTCCCAGCTGTCCCAGAGCTTGGTGGCCACGTCGAGGAACTCGCGGGCGCGTTCGTAGCGGAGGTTGTGCTCCAGGTGCTCGTCGCGGTTGAAGTTGCGGGCCTCGTCGACGCTGCCGGAGGTGACGATGTTCCAGCCGGCGCGGCCGCCGCTGATGTGGTCGAGGGAGGCGAACTTCCGGGCCAGGTTGTAGGGCTCGTTGAAGGTGGTGGAGACAGTGGCGATGAGCCCGATGTGCTCGGTGACGGCGGCGATCGCGGAGAGCAGGGTGAGCGGCTCGAAGCCGCCGACGGCGTTGTAGCGGGCCTTGCCCCAGAGGGCGACCCCGTCGGCGAAGAAGATCGAGTCGAGCAGGCCGCGCTCGGCGGTACGGGCCAGTTCCTGGAAGTAGCGCAGATCGGTGATCCGCTCGGGGCTGCTGGCCGGGTGGCGCCAGGCGGCGTCGTGGTGACCGGCGTTCATGAGGAAGGCGTTGAGGTGGAGGGTCCGGGGCGTGGGTGCGGTCATGTCGTGTCCTCGGTACGGGTACGAAGCGGGGGCCCCGCGGGGCGGGGGCCGGGAACGGGGGGAGCGCGGGCCCGCGGGGCGGGGGCCGGACCGGGCCCGGGGCCGGCGCCGAGGCCGGAGCCGGGGCCGAGGCCGGGCCCGGGGCCGAGGCCTGGTTGGGCCGAGCCCGGCCTGGGTTGGGTCCGGCCTGGGCTGGGTCCGGCGTGGGCCGGGCTGGGTCCGGCCTGGGCCGGGCTGGGTCCGGCCTGGGCTGGGTCCGGCATGGGCTGGGTCGAGCCGGACCAGGCCGGACAGGTTGGCCCGGACCAGACCAAACCAGGCCGAGCTGGGTCGGGTCTGGTCGGACCAGGCCGGAAAGGGCCGGGACGAGCCGGACCTGGCCGAGCCGGACCTGGCCGAGCCGGATCGGCTCGGGCCGGGCCGGGTTGGGCCGGGTTGGGCCGGGTTGGGCCGGGCCGGGTTGGGCCGGTTTGGGCCGGGCCGGCCGGGCCGGGTTGGGTTGGGCCGGGCCGGGTTGGGGTCCGGCCAGGTCGGGTTGCGTAGGGCCAGGCTGGGTCCGGGGTGGGTGTCAGGACGGGACGCGCCAGGTGCTCAGGCGGCGTTCGATCGTGATGAGGATCTGGTTGAAGGCGAGGCCGATCGCGGAGATCGTGACGATGCCCGCGTACATCTGCGGGATCGCGAAGTTGAACTGCGAGGCGTTGATCAGGTAGCCGAGGCCCGCCTTCGCGCCGATCATCTCGGCCGCGACCAGGACCAGGATGGAGACGGCCCCAGCGAGCCGGATGCCGGTGAAGATGACCGGCACCGATGCCGGCAGGATCACCTTCTGGAACAGCTTGGGCGTGGACAGGTCCATCGAGCGCGCCAGTTTCACCAGGGTCGGGTCGGCGTTGCCCACGGCACTGATGGTGTTGAGGAGGATCGGCCAGACGCAGGCGTAGACGACGATCGAGACCTTCGAGGTCTCGCCGATGCCCAGCAGCAGGACGAACACCGGCAGCAGCGCGAGCGCCGCCGTGTTGCGGAACACCTCCAGCAGGGGACCGAGCAGCGCCGCCACCGGCCGGTACCAGCCGATCAGCAGTCCCAGCGGGACCGCGACGACCACCGCGATGCCGAATCCGCCGAAGGAGCGGGCGAGGCTCGCCTTGCTGTGCTCGGCGAGCTGCCCGTTGCCGAGCAGCTCCCACCAGGCCTTGGCGACCTCGCTCACCGGCGGCAGGAACGTCGCGTCGACCAGCCCGAGCCGGGGCGCCGCCTCCCACAGGGCCAGCAGCGCGAGGATCGCCGCCGAGCGCAGCGCCACCGCGCGCAGCCCCCGCAGGATGCGCAGGGCCAGGGCCGTGGCCGGTGCCTTGACGGGGGCCGGCGCGGGGGTGCGTACCGCCGCGGGTGTGAGGGTCCGTACCGCCGGCGCCTCCACCGCCTCCTGCACCGACGCTTCCACCGTGGTGCTCATACGGCGACCTCTTCCTTCTCCAGTTGCTGGGCTCGGGCCACCTCGTCGTGGAGCAGGGTCCAGATCTCGTGGCGGTAGCGGGCGAACTCCGGGCTGGAGCGCAGGTCTTCACCGGTGGCCCCGGTGGCCCGGTCGCCGAAGGACACCGGGACGACCTGCTTGACCCGGCCGGGGCGGGAGGTGATGACGGCCACCCGCTGCCCGAGGTAGACGGCCTCTTCGATGCCGTGCGTGATGAACACGATCGTCTTGCCGGTGCTCTGCCAGATCCGCCGCAGTTCGTCCTGGAGGGACTCGCGGGTCTGCGCGTCGAGCGCCGCGAACGGCTCGTCCATCAGCAGCACGTCCGGGTCGTACGCGAGCGAGCGCGCGATGGCGACCCGCTGGCGCATGCCGCCGGACAGTTCGTGCGGGTGCCGGTCCTCGAACCCGGAGAGACCGACGAGGTCCAGGAACTCACGCGCCTTCGCGGCTCGTTGGCGGCGCGGGACGCCGGTGGCCTCCAGTCCGAACTCGATGTTGCCCAGCGCGGTGCGCCACGGCAGCAGCGCGTACTGCTGGAAGACGATGCCCCGGTCGAGCCCCGGCCCGGTGACCGGCTTGCCGTCGAGCAGGATCCGGCCGGAGCTGGGCGGGGTCAGGCCGCCGAGGAGGTCCAGGAGGGTGGACTTGCCGCAGCCGCTCGGGCCCACGACGACCACGAACTCCCCCGAGCCGATCTCCAGGTCGATGCCGTCGAGGGCGGTGAACTCCTTCTTCTTGTCCTTCGTCGGGAAGGTCTTCGTCACGGAGTCGAACACGATCTTCGCCATGGTGGTGCCCTCAGCCCTTCCCGGACGCGTTGAACTCGTTGGTGTAGAGGTCGGCCGCCTTGAGCTGGCCCTTCTTGACCTCGCCGCGCTCGCCCAGCCAGTCGATCCACAGCTGGAACTCCTTGTCGGCGATCCGGCCGCCGGCCTCGGCGACCCCGTACGAGCGCCAGTACTGCAGGGTCGAGGTGTCCTCGTTGCGGCCGCGCTTCTTGACGATCTCCGTCATCCGCGCGATGACCTCCTCGCGCGGGGTGGCGCGGGACCAGTCGATGGCCTTGGCCACGCCCGTGGTGAAGGTGCGGACGGTGTCCGGGTTCTCCTTGATGAACTTCTGCGTCATCACGTACGAGCCCGCGCTGAACGCGCCGAGCAGTTCGAAGTCCTTGAACAGCGGCCGGATGCCGCCCGCGGCCAGGGCCTTGTCGCGCAGCACGCCGCTGAGGACGCCGACCTCGATCTGCTTCTGTCTCAGGGCCTGTTCGGTGTTGACGGGGGGCACGACGAGCGATTCGACCTTGGCCGCGTCGGCCTTGGAGAGGCCGTTGCGTTCCAGGTAGATGTCGAGCAGGGCCTGGGCGTGGGCGCCCAGGGTGTTCATGCCGACCTTCTTGCCGATCAGGTCCCGGGGGGAGCGGATCGGGCTGTCCTCCAGGACGTAGTAGCCGAGGTAGGTGTCCTTGTCGGAGCCGTAGTAGGAGGTGACGGCCTTGATCTGGGCCTTGCTCGACGCGAGTTTGACGATCGCGCCGTTGAAGGCTCCGCCGAAGTGGGTCTGGCCCGTGGCCGCGGACTGGATGTCCTGGGGGCCGCTGATGGTGTTGCCGACCCAGTCCAGGGTCACGTCGCCGAGGAAGCCGAGGTCGGCGGCGAGTTCGGGCAGGCTCACCGCACCGACGTTGCCCTGGTACTTCAGGGAGGTGATCTGGCCGCCGCGGGCGCCGGTGGCGGTCGCCGTCCCGCAGCTCACCGCGGCCGCCGAGATGCCGAGCAGGGTGAGGAACTGGCGTCGGGAGGTGCGGGTGGTGGTGAAGGCTGCGGACATGGCGATTCGATTCCTTGTCGATCCGGGTCAAGCGGGTCGGGCGAACGGGGCGGGCAGGTCGGGCGGGTCGGGCGGGTGATTCCGTACGAGGGTCAGCGCGCGGTGGCGAGCGCGGCGGCCCGGGCGGCGCGCAGGGCGTCGGCGAACTCGTCGACGGCCTGGTACAGGTCCAGCTCCGCCTCCGGCCTCAGCCGGTCCGGGCCGGCCCCGCGCTCGACGGTGGAGTCCAGGACGAAGCGGCCGGCGGTGACGTGCCGGGCGCCGAGCGCGGCGAGGACCGGGCGCAGGGCGTAGTCGATGGTCAGGACGTGGGCGAGGCTGCCGCCCGTGACCAGCGGGAAGACCGTCTTGCCGGCCAGCCCGTCCTGCGGGAGCAGGTCGAGGAAGGCCTTGAGGAGACCGGTGTACGAGGCCTTGTAGACGGGCGTCGCGATGACGATCCCGTCGGCTTCGGCGACGGCCTCCAGGGCCCGGCGGATCTCCGGCTCGCCGCGGCGGGCGGCGAGGAGATCGGCGGCGGGGAGCTCCCGGACGGCGAGCTGCGCGGTCTCGAACCCGGCGTGGTTCAGGCGGCGCAGCACGTGGTCGGCGACCACGTCGGTACGGGAGTGGACGGACGGACTGCCGGTGAGGGCGAGCAGCTTGGGCACGGAACGCTCCTTGGCTGACGGGGAGGTGGGGCGGAACGGGTCGTTCGGGTCCGGTCGGTGCCGGGCGGCGCGGGGGCCGTGCCCGCCGGCTCAGGCTCCGGAGGCGGAGGCTTCGGAAGCGGAGGCCCCGGAGGCGATGCCGAAGGCCGGGTCCGGCACGGACTCCGGGCTGATCAGCCGGGACGGGACCCCGTCGGGCCCGACGGGGACGTCGCCGTCGACGGTCACGCGGCGCAGGGTGCGCTCGTGGTCGTCGGAGTCGTCGACGCCGTAGTGCTGGGTGGCGCGGTTGTCCCAGATCGCGACGTCACCGGCCCGCCACTGCCAGCGGACGGTGTTCTCGGGGAGCTCGATGTGGGCCTGGAACAGGTCCTGGAGGAGGCGCGAGTCGCGGCCGGTGAGCCCGTTGATCCGCTGGACGAAGTTGCCGAGCAGCAGGGTGCGTTCGCCGGTCTCGGGGTGGACCCGGACCACCGGGTGCTCGGTGAGGAACTTGGTCGAGGTGAACACCTCGCGGTACTGGGCGAGTGCCTCGGGCAGGGCGTCGGGCTTCAGGGCGGCGTAGTCGTACTCGTTGGAGTGCACGGCGCGCAGGCTGTCGGCGAGGACGCGCAGCGGCTCGGGCAGGCCGGCGTAGGCGGTCGCGGTGTTGGCCCACAGGGTGTTGCCGCCGTACGGCGGGATGGTGACGGCGCGCAGGATGGAGAAGGCGGGGTAGGCGGGGACGAAGGTGACGTCCGTGTGCCACTGGTTGGCGCGGGCTCCGTGGTGGGAGTCGATGCCGAGCGCGTAACGCCCGTCGGCGGAGGGCACGGTGGGGTGTGCGACGGGCGCGCCGAGCAGTTCGGCGAAGGCCTCGTGGCCGTCCTCGTCGAGGTGGTCCTGACCGCGGAAGAAGACGACCTTGTGGGCGAGCAGCGCGGCCCGGATCCCGGCGACGGCCTCGGCTTCGAGTTCGCCGCCGAGCCTGACTCCGCCGATCTCGGCGCCTATGCGGCCGCCGATCTTGGTGACGGTGAGGTCGGTGCGGGTGGCAGTGGACATGAGGGACTCCTTGTTTATTTCCGCAGAGGAAGAAATGAAGGGAAGCGAGGAGGGTGAGGGCGGGCGGTGACCGCCCGGCGGAGTTCGGCGGGGCGGCAGGGTCGGGACGGCGGGGACCGGCGGAGAGCGAGTGGACCGGCAGGACCTGCGACGGAACGGCGGCGTTCGGTCGTCGGCACCGGCGCGGGGATCGACGGGCGGCCGTCGGCCGTCGGCGGAGTGAGCGGGCGGTGCTCGGATCGGACGGCCTGGACCCGGAGTCGGCCACCACCGGCCCACCGGTGACACGGCGCGAACCCGTACGACCGCCGGGGACGGCGGGGTACGAACGCCCGGCCGCTCGGCAGCTCGGCGATTCAGGGGCCCGGCGGGCTCAAGGGCCCGGCGGGCTCAGGGCCTCGGACGCTCAGGAACAGCGCGGGGCCGTACAGCGACGGCCCTGACACTCGCCCGGCGCGGTACAGGGGCCGGGGGTGTGGAGCCGCGGGGCGAGGAACTCGGTCGCGGTCATGTCCCGGAGCCTGCCAGCGCCCCCGCCCCCCGGTCAATCCCGTCCGGGGCGCCCGCCCAGCACCCTCGGGACCCCCCTCGCACCCCGCGCGACCTGCTGTTTCACCGCTTTCCGCCACCCCCCGAACGGCCGAAAACCATGGCTTCATTTCACGCCCCCGCAACGCACCCGCCACGCACCGCCGGATCCGGGCCTCGGCCCGCGCCGCCGGACCGGGGACCCCGGCCCGTGTTCACAGCGCCCGGTCGTGCGCCTCCTGCACGGTGCGGGCGTGGGCGCGGGCGGCGCGTTCCGCGGCTTCCGGGTCGCGGCGGGCGATCGCGTCGGCGAGGTCGTCGTGGGTGCCGGAGCCGAGGACCTCCCCCGGCCACCGCGAGGCCAGGGCCGCGATGCTCTGCCGGACGGCCTGGGAGATGCTCTCGTAGAGGTCGACCAGGAGGGGGTTGCCGCTGGCGGCGACCACGGCCCGGTGGAAGTCGAGGTCCCGGTCGACGAAGTCGGGGCCGACGCCCTCCGGGTCCGCTTCGAGCGCCCTGCGGCGGGCCAGCAGGGCGGACAGGATGCGGGCCAGGTCCTCCTCCCCGCGGTGCACCGCGGCCACTCCGGCCGCCTCCCGCTCCAGGGAGAGCCTCACCTGGAGGATGTGCGGCAGGCCGGCGTGGCGCAGGCGGCGCTGGAGCGCCGCGTTCAGGTCGCTGGTGGCCCGTACGTACGTCCCGTCGCCGCGGCGGGCCTCGAGCAGGCCCGTATGGCACAGCGCGCGCACCGCCTCGCGCACCGTGTTGCGGCCGACGCCGAAGGACTCGACCAGGGCGCCCTCGGCCGGGATCTTCTCGTCCAGCGGCCAGCGGCCGCTCTCGATGGCCTGCTCAATCCGCTCGATGGTCTGCTGCACTAGCGTCGTCACGCACGGCCTCTTTCGCGTCTACGGGGCGTACACCCAGGATCCCACTCCAGAAACATCCCATGTTTGGGTCGCGGAATCCGACATTTGCGCCTACTCTGGAACGAGATTCCCCGAGATCCCCCTACTTCTCCTTGAGATTGCCTCATTCCGGCGATTTCAAATATGGGATCTTTCATCGTGGCGTTGAAGTCGTTGAAGTCGTTGAAGTCGTTGAAGTGGAGCGTGGTGACCGTGAGCAGCGTGCAGACAGTGGTCCGTGAGTCACGGCAGGAGGCACCGGCCGACGAGGGGCCGTCCGGCGGGCGGAGGGATGTGCTGCTCCTGGCCGTCGGCGTGCTCCTGATCGGCGCCAACCTCCGGCCGGGCGTCGTCGCGATCTCACCGGAGCTGGCCGCCATCCGGGCCGGCACCGGGCTGAGCGGATCGGCCGCCGGTCTCCTGACCACCCTCCCGATCCTGTGCTTCGGGCTCCTCGCCCCGCTGGCCTCGCGCCTCGCCCGGCGCATCGGACGCGACCGGGCGCTGGGCGCGATGATGGCGCTGCTCACCGTCGGCATCGTGATCCGGATGCTGCCCGGCCTGTTCGCACTCTTCACCGGGACGGTCGTGCTCAGCGCGGCCCTGGCCCTGTCCAACGTGCTGGTGCCCAGCGTCATCAAGCACCACTTCGGCGGACGCGTCGGCCTGATGATGGGCCTGTACTCGGTCGCCCTGTTCTCCGGCGCCGCACTCGCCGCGGGCGTCACCCTGCCCCTGGGCGAGGCCCTGGGCCTGGGCTGGCGCGGAGCCGTCGGCCTGTGGGCCCTCTTCTCCGGCCTGGCCTTCGCCCTGTGGCTGCCGCGGATGCGCGGCGGAGCCGCCGACCCCGTCCCGGGCCCGACGGCTCCGGACGTCGTCGCGGCACACCGGCGGGCGGCTCGCGCCGATCGCCGGGGACTGCGGCACTCTCGGCTCGCCTGGCAGATCACCCTGTTCATGGGCATGCAGTCGCTCGTCTACTACGCCTGCGTCGCCTGGATCCCCGCCGTGCTGACCAGCCACGGCATGGCCGATTCCGAGGCCGGTCTCCTGCTCTCCCTCATGAACCTCCTGGGCATCGCCGGCTCCCTCGGCTTCACCGCCCTGGCACACCGCTCCCGCAGCCAAGTGGCCTTCGCCGTCTGCGGGTCCGTGCTGTTCACCGTCTCCCTGGTCGGGCTCGCCGTCGCCCCGGTCTCCGGCGCCTACCTGTGGATGGCCCTGCAGGGACTCGGTGGCGGCCTGCTGATCAGTACGGCCCTCGCGGTGATCGTGCTGCGCAGCCCCGACAGCACCCGCGCCGCGGAGTTGTCCGGCATGGCGCAGGGAGTCGGGTACCTCCTCGCCGCCGTCGGCCCGTTCCTCGTCGGCGTCCTGCACGACGCCACCGGGCAGTGGACCCTCCCGCTGCTCCTCCTGGCCGGGCTCTGCGTCCCCATGGCCCTGTTCGGCATCGGGGCCGGGCGCGACCGCCGGCTGGCATGATCGGCACCACACCCCCACCCCGCCGAGGAGCCCGCCCGTGCCTCCCACCCCCGGTGACGGCCGGGCCGCCGCCAACGCCGCCTCCGTGCTCCGCGCCGTCCTGGACCACGGCCCCGTCGCGCGGAGCGACATCCCGAAGCTCTGCGGTCTGAGTCCGGCGGCCGTGTCGCGGCAGACCACGGCCCTGCTCCGGGCCGGGCTGCTGCACGAGCGCCCCGAGACGGAGCCGCACCCCGCGGCGGCCGGCCCCGGCCGCCCCCGCATCCCCCTCGACCTGCACACCGGTCCCCTCGGCGGCCCCCTCGCCGCCGGTCTGCACATCGGCGTGCCCGCCTCCACCTTCAGCCTCGTGGACCTGCGCGGCCGCGTCCTGGCCCGCCGGTCCCTCCCGCACGCGGGCCGCTCCCCCGGCAGCCTCCCCGCCGACATCGCCGCCGGACTCGGCCGGTTCCTCCGGGCCGCCAACCCCGCCGGGCGCCCCGTGCTCGGCGTCGGTGCGGCCCTCGGGGGCTGGGTCCGCCCCGCCGACGGCACCGTGGTCCGCCACGACGCCCTCGGCTGGCGCGACCTCCCGCTCGCCGCCGAGCTCTCCGGCCGACTCGGCCTGCCCGTCTCCGTGGACAACCACGCCCGCGCCGTCGCGCACGCCGAGATCCTCTTCGGCCGCCCGGAGGCCCGCTCCAGCCTCCTCCACCTCTTCGTCGGCAACGTCGTCGACGCCGCCTTCGGCATCGGGGGCACCGTGCACCAGGGCCCGGAAGCCGCCGCCGGGGACGTCGCGCACCTCCCGGTGCCCGGGTCGCGGACCCCCTGCGCGTGCGGTCGTACGGGCTGCCTCCAGGCGGCCGCCTCCGACGGGGTCCTCGGCGCCGAGGCCGTGCGCCGCGGCATCGTCCCGGGTCCTGCCGACAACGCAGTCAACCTCCTGGTCGACGCCGCCGCCACCGGCGACCCCCGCGCCGACCGGCTGCTGCGCGAACGCGCCCGTACCGTGGGCCGGGCCGCCGCACTGCTCCTCGACGTGTTCGACCCGGCCGTCATGGTGGTCGCCGAGCTGGCCAGCATCCTCCACGACGGCTACCTCGACGAGATCCGCGACGCGGCCGGCGACCAGGACCGCTACGGGCGGCGGATCGTCGCCCCGCAGGCGGGTCCCGCCGTACTCCCGGTAGCCTCCGCGACCGTCCTGCTCGCCCCGCTCTTTCGTGACCCCTCCCGACTCACATGAGAGGGCGAGATCACATCCGGTGGTTATAGGTCGTTCACAGGTACCCCCCTAACATTCGAGCCATGACGGTCCTGCCTGATGACGGGCTCTCCTTGGCCGCCGAATTCCCTGACGCGACGCATGAGCAGTGGCAGCGCCTGGTAGAGGGCGTGCTGCGCAAGTCGGGCAAGGAAGTTTCCGGCGAGGCCGCGGAAGACGCGTTGTCCACGAAGCTCGAGGACGGGCTCACCACCCGCCCGCTGTACACCGCGCCCGAAGCCGCGCCCGACACCGGTCCGACCGGGCTCGCCGGTTTCCCCGGGTTCGCCCCCTTCGTACGGGGCGGCCGCCCCGAGGGCGGCGCCGCCTCGGGCTGGGACGTGCGCCAGCGCATCGCGGGCAGCGACCCCGTACGGGTGAACGACGCGGCCCTGGCCGACCTGGAGAACGGCACCACCTCTCTGTGGCTGGCCGTCGGCGACGCCGGCCTCCCCGCGGAGGGCCTGGGCCGCGCGCTGGAGGGGGTCTACCTCGACCTGGCGCCCGTCTCCCTGGAACCCGGAGCCCAATTCGCCGAAGCCGCGCGGGCCTTGCTCGCGCTGTACGCCGAGCGAGCGGTGGCCCCCGAGGCCGCCCACGCTTCCCTGGGCGCCGACCCGCTCGGCCACGAGGCCCGGACGGGTGAGGCACTGGACCTGGCGGAGGCCGCCGCGCTCGCCGCGGACACCGCCGCCTGGCCCCACGTGCGCGCCCTGACCGTCGACGCCCTGCCCTACCACGAGGCCGGCGGCAGCGCCGCCGAGGAGCTGGGGCTCTCCCTGGCCACCGGGGTCGCCTACCTGCGCGCCCTCACCGAAGCGGGGCTGACGGCCGAAGCGGCCTTCGGCGAGCTGGAGTTCCGCTACGCCGCCACCGCCGACCAGTTCCTCACCATCGCCAAGCTGCGGGCCGCCCGCCGGCTGTGGGCGCGGATCGCCGAAGCCTGCGGGACCCCGGAGGCCGGCGCCCAGCGCCAGCACGCCGTGACCTCGCCGGTGATGATGACCCGCCGCGACCCGTGGGTGAACATGCTGCGCACCACCGTCGCCTGCATGGCGGCGGGCGTGGGCGGCGCCGACGCGGTCACCGTGCTCCCGTTCGACCAGGAGCTCGGCCTGCCCGACGCGTTCGCCCGGCGCATCTCCCGCAACACCTCCACCATCCTGCTGGAGGAGTCCCACCTGGCCCGCGTGATCGACCCGGCCGGCGGCTCGTACTACGTCGAGCAGCTCACCGACGAACTCGCGCACGCCGCCTGGGAGTTCTTCCAGACCGTCGAGAAGGCGGGCGGCCAGGCCGCCGCCCTGCGGTCCGGCCTGGTCGCCGACCGCCTCGCCGCCACCTGGGCCGCGCGCTCGAAGAAGCTGGCCACCCGCCGCGAACCCGTCACCGGAGTCAGCGAGTTCCCGCTGCTCTCGGAGAAGCCGGTCGTACGGGAACCCGCGCCGGCCCCGCTCACCGGCGGACTGCCGCGCGTGCGGCGGGACGAGGCGTACGAGGCCCTGCGCGCCCGCAGCGACGTACACCTGGCGGCGACGGGGGCCCGGCCCACCGTCTTCCTGGCGGCCCTGGGCCCCGCGGCCGCGCACACCGGCCGCGCCACCTTCGCCTCGAACCTGTTCCAGGCGGGCGGCATCACCCCGGTCCACGACCCGGTGTCGGTGACCCCGGAGACGGCGGCGGCGGCCTACGCGGCGAGCGGCGCCGACGGCATGGCCGTGCTGTGCTCCAGCGACGCGCTGTACGAGGAGCAGGCCGAGGCGGTGGCCGCGGCCCTGCGCTCGGCCGGCGCGACGACCGTGTTCCTCGCGGGCAAGCCCGGTACCGCCGCGGCGGCCGTGGACGAGTACGTCTTCGCCGGCTGCGACGCGGTCGCCGTGCTGTCCTCCGTACTCGACCGGATGGGAGTCGCGCAGTGAGCACCCCCCGCATCCCCGATTTCTCCGAACTCCCGCTGGACGGCGCGACCCCGGCGGCCGGTTCCGAGGACCAGTGGCGCACCGCGGTCAAGGAGTCCACCGGGACCACCCCCGCCGACCTGCTGTGGGAGACCCCCGAGGGGATCGGCGTACAGCCCCTGTACACGGGCCGCGACCTGGAGGGCCTGGACTTCCTCCACACCTACCCGGGCGTGGCCCCGTACCTGCGCGGCCCGTACCCGACGATGTACGTCAACCAGCCCTGGACGATCCGGCAGTACGCGGGCTTCTCCACGGCGGAGGAGTCCAACGCCTTCTACCGGCGCAACCTCGCGTCCGGCCAGAAGGGGCTGTCGATCGCCTTCGACCTGCCCACGCACCGCGGCTACGACAGCGACCACCCGCGGGTGACGGGCGACGTCGGCATGGCGGGCGTGGCGATCGACTCGATCTACGACATGCGCCAGCTCTTCGACGGCATCCCGCTGGACAAGATGACGGTGTCGATGACGATGAACGGCGCCGTGCTGCCGGTCCTCGCCCTCTACATCGTGGCGGCGGAGGAGCAGGGCGTCTCGCCCGACAAGCTCGCCGGGACCATCCAGAACGACATCCTCAAAGAGTTCATGGTCCGCAACACCTACATCTATCCGCCGAAGCCCTCGATGCGGATCATCTCCGACATCTTCGCCTTCACCTCGCAGAAGATGCCCCGCTACAACTCCATCTCGATCTCGGGCTACCACATCCAGGAGGCCGGAGCCACGGCCGACCTGGAGCTGGCCTACACCCTCGCGGACGGCGTGGAGTACCTGCGGGCGGGCCAGGCCGTCGGCCTGGACGTGGACGCCTTCGCGCCGCGCCTGTCCTTCTTCTGGGCGATCGGCATGAACTTCTTCATGGAGGTGGCGAAGCTGCGCGCGGCCCGCCTCCTGTGGGCGCGCCTGGTCAAGCAGTTCGACCCGAAGAACGCCAAGTCCCTTTCCCTGCGCACCCATTCGCAGACCTCGGGCTGGTCCCTCACGGCGCAGGACGTCTTCAACAACGTCACCCGCACCTGCATCGAGGCGATGGCCGCGACCCAGGGCCACACCCAGTCGCTGCACACCAACGCCCTGGACGAGGCCCTGGCCCTGCCCACCGACTTCTCGGCGCGCATCGCCCGCAACACCCAGCTCCTGCTCCAGCAGGAGTCGGGCACCTGCCGGTCCATCGACCCGTGGGGCGGCAGCGCGTACGTCGAGAAGCTCACCTACGACCTCGCCCGGCGCGCCTGGCAGCACATCCAGGAGGTCGAGGCGGCCGGCGGCATGGCGCAGGCCATCGACGCGGGCATCCCCAAGCTCCGCGTGGAGGAGGCCGCGGCCCGCACGCAGGCCCGTATCGACTCGGGCCGCCAGCCGGTGATCGGCGTCAACAAGTACCGGGTGGCGACGGACGAGCAGATCGACGTCCTCAAGGTCGACAACTCCTCCGTCCGTGCCCAGCAGATCGCCAAGCTCCGGCGGCTGCGCGAGGAGCGCGACGAGGCGGTCACCCAGGACACCCTGCGGGCGCTGACCAACGCGGCCGAGCGCGGGGAGGGCAACCTCCTCGCCCTGGCGGTGGACGCGGCGCGCGCGAAGGCCACGGTGGGCGAGATCTCGGACGCCCTGGAGAAGGTGTACGGGCGGCATGCGAGCCAGATCCGTACGATCTCGGGTGTGTACCGAACCGAAGCAGGCGAGTCCCCGTCCCTGGAGCGCACCCGCGCGCTCGTCGACCGGTTCGAGGAGGCGGAGGGCCGCCGGCCGCGCATCCTGGTCTGCAAGATGGGCCAGGACGGGCACGACCGCGGCCAGAAGGTGATCGCGACCGCCTTCGCCGACCTGGGCTTCGACGTGGACGTCGGCCCGCTGTTCCAGACGCCGGAGGAAGTGGCCCGTCAGGCCGTGGAGGCCGACGTGCACGTGGTCGGCGTATCCTCGCTGGCCGCCGGGCACCTGACCCTGGTACCGGCGCTGCGCGCGGCCCTCGCCGCGGAGGGCCGCGAGGACATCATGATCGTCGTGGGCGGGGTCATCCCTCCCGCGGACGTCCCGACGCTCCTGGAGATGGGGGCGACGGCGGTGTTCCCGCCCGGCACCGTCATCCCGGACGCGGCGCACGACCTGGTGACGCGGCTCGCCGCGGACCTGGGCCACGAGCTGTAGGGGCCGCCGTGCCACCCCGGATCGACATCCCCGCCTACACGAAGGGCGTACTCGACGGGAAGCGCGCGTTCGTCGCGCGCGCGATCACCCTCGTCGAGTCCACCCTGCCCGCGCACCGGGCCCTGGCGCAGCAGCTGTTGACGGACCTGCTCCCGCACGCGGGGCGGGCGCGCCGCATCGGCATCAGCGGGGTGCCGGGCGTCGGGAAGTCCACCTTCATCGACGCCTTCGGCACCCTGCTGACGGGGCTGGGCCACCGGGTCGCGGTCCTGGCCGTCGACCCGTCCTCCACCCGTACGGGCGGCTCCATCCTGGGCGACAAGACCCGGATGGAACGCCTCTCCGTGGACCCCGCGGCCTTCGTCCGGCCGTCCCCGTCGGCGGGGACGCTGGGCGGGGTGGCGAAGGCCACCCGGGAATCGATCATCGTGATGGAGGCGGCGGGCTACGACGTGGTCCTCGTCGAAACGGTGGGCGTGGGCCAGTCGGAGACGACGGTCGCCGGGATGGTCGACTCCTTCCTGCTCCTCTCCCTCGCCCGCACCGGCGACGGGCTCCAGGGCATCAAGAAGGGCGTCCTGGAGCTGGCCGACGTCCTCGCCGTCAACAAGGCGGACGGCCCGCACGAGCGCGACGCGAAGTCCGCGGCGCGCGAACTGTCCAGCGCGCTGCGCCTGATGCACCCGGCCGACTCCGCGTGGACCCCGCCCGTCCTGACGTGCAGCGCCCGGGAGTCGACGGGCCTGGAGGAGGTCTGGAACCGCCTCGAACAGCACCGCCGGCTCCTGGAGGCGGGCGGCCGCCTGGCGTCGAAGCGCGCGGCCCAGCAGGTGGAGTGGACCTGGTCGATGGTCCGCGACGAACTGCTGGAACGCCTCCGCTCGAACCCGGCGGTACGGGACCTGGCCCCGGCCCTGGAGTCCCAGGTCCGCGCAGGCACCCTGACCCCCACCCTGGCGGCGGACCACATCCTGACGGCCTTCACCGACTCCTGACACCGGCGGGGCGATCCAGCCCCGCCGGCGTTCACACCCCAGCCCCGCGGCCGCTTGCAGCCCCGCCGGCACATGAGGCACGGGGTCCGGGGCGAGCCCCCAGCCCCGCCGGCACTTGAGGCGCGGGGTCCAGGGCGGAGCCCCCACCCCAGCCCCGCCGGCGTTTGAGGCGCGGGGTCCGGGGCGGAGCCCCGGGAAACGGCGAAAGGGCGGGGCGGGGAGCAAGCCCGCGCAGCGGCTCCCCGACCCCGCCCCGGCGTCAGCCTCAGGCGGCGACCAGCACGGACCCACCCGGGGTCAGCATCCGCCGCAGCACCCGCACCCGCTCCTCCGCATCCCCCTCGGAGAGCAACGCCGCCAGCACGGCAACCCGCGCCTGCGGAGCCCGCAGCGTCCCCGTCGGCACGGCCCCGGCCGCGACCAGGTCCACCGCACCCCCGTGGGTGTAGATCTCCGTCACCGGCCCGGCAGCAACCCGCGTGGTCAACGCCACCAGCACGCCGTCCGCGACGGCCGCCTTCACCGCGTCGACAACCTCCGGCGTCGCGTTCCCCGCGCCCGTCCCGACCAGCACGATCCCGCGCGCCCCCGCCGCCACCGCGGCGTTCAGCAGTACCGCGTCACCGCTCACGTGGTGCACGACGACGTCCACCCGCGGCGGCCCTTCCGGCGCCTCCGGCATCGCGGGCAGCGGCAGCGGCTCCGGCCGCACCGGCGTCCGCAGCACGGTGACCTTGCCGAAGCCGACCTTCCCCAGCAGTTCCTTCGACGGGTCGGCGAACGCGTCGAGCGCCACCGCCTGCGCCTTCACGGTCCCGCGGGCCGCGTGCACCCGGCCCGCGAACGTGATCAGGACGCCGAGCCCGCGCGTCTTCGACGCGGTCAGCAGGGCGTCGTAGAGATTCCCGGGACCGTCCCCGTCCGCCGCCCCCATAGGCCGCTGCGAACCGGTGAACACCACGGAACGCGCGTCGTGGTGGTGCAGGTCCAGCAGGAACGCCGACTCCTCCAGCGTGTCGGTGCCGTGCGTGACCACGACCCCGTCCACGCCCGGGTCGGCGAGCACCTCGTGCACGGTCCGCAGCAGCGTCAGCTGGTGCGCGGTGGTCAGCCGGGGGCTGTTGACGCTGAACAGGTCGACGACCTCGACGCTCACGCCCTCCGGCAGCGGCGCGGTGGCCATGACCTCGGCCCCGTCCGCATCGGCCGCGAAACCGGAACCCTGCCAGCGGCTGGCTATCGTCCCGCCCGTACTGATCACGACGATGCGTCCCATGACCCCGACCCTTCCCTCACACAGCCCGAAACGGCCCGCACAGATTTTCTACAAACGGCAATGGTAGGCCGATCTACGCGCAATGCGATTGCGATTTAGCCCCGCCCCGCAATAAAACCTGAGTGATAATTGCGCAATGGACGCGATCGACAAAGAAATCTTGCGCGAGCTCCAGGCCGACGGCCGGCTCAGCAACCAGGAGCTCGCCCAGCGCGTGGGCCTCACCCCCTCCCCCTGCATGCGCCGGGTCCGCCAGCTCGAAGAGGAAGGGATCATCCAGGGCTACCGCGCGGTGATCTCCCCAGAAGCCGTGGGCCGGGGCTTCGAGGTCCTGGTCTCCGTGGAGGTCCGCCGCGACCGCGAGGCCGTCGAAGCCTTCGAAGCGGCCCTCCAGGACATCCCCGACGTCATCGAGGCCTACCGCCTCTTCGGCAGCCCCGGCTGCCTCCTGCGCATCGCGGTGGCGGACCTCCGCGCGTACGAACGCCTCTGGATCGAGCAGCTGACGGCCCTCTCGGGCGTCACGGAGGTCAACTCCCAGATCATCATGAAACGCATCAAGGAACCGACGGGCCTGCCGGTGTAGCCGGTCCGGCCGCCCGCCCGACGGCCGGGAGGGATTCCTGCGGATCCTCCGTCCCGGCCGTTGCGTGCGGTCAGTCTTCTTCGGGCTCGTCCTGGGTGTAGTCGCCCTTGCGGTTCTCGATCACGTTCTGGACGTGGAGGACCATTTCGCGCAGCTCGATCCAGTTCTCCTTCATACCGAACATCAACGGGAGCGTCACACCCTCCGCCAGCCCTTGCAGCTCGTCGAGCCGGACCCTGGCGGTGGACAGGAAGTCCTTGAACTCACGGCGCACATCGGCGATGTCCCTCAGGGACCCCGTCACCCCGGATCCACCCGCGCCACCTCCCGAACCGCCCGCCCCGTGGCCGTCCATCCCATCGCCGTCATCCTGGTCGTCGCCCTCGTCGTCATCGCCCTCCTCGTCCTGCGGCGGGTCGAGGAGCAGTGCCGCCTTCTTCGGGTCGGAGGCCACGAGCACGTCCCACTCCAGCAGCAGGACCGGCTCCCCGTCCTCCCGCAGGACACGGTCCTCCGCGCCCAGGTCGACGGCCAGATGCTGGTACTCGGGGCCGGACACTGACGCCGGATCGCCGGGCAGACCCAGCGTCTGCCTGGTCCCCGAGTTACGGGGCAGCCGGCCGTCCTCGAAGCGCTGGGCAGCCAGGGCCAGCGTCCAGAGACCGAGCTCGTTTCCCTCCTGCGCCAGCCCCTCGATGACCTTGTGCACGTCGGAACGGAAGGGGACCTTTCCGGGCGCCCTGTACGCACCGACCCCCGACCCCACGTTCCGGGTGAGCATCTTGTCGGCGATCAGAGCGGTGCCGCCGGCCAGGGCCAGAGTGAGACGGGCGTCCCGGCTCCCCCCGAGCGCGGGCTCGACGAGGGCCGTGAAGTCATCGGTCACTATGGGGACCCAACCGTCGGAAAGGACCTCCTTGAAGAGGACACCCCCGTTGGACCACGCGTTGCGGGCCTGCTGGGCAACGGACATCTTCGTGGACCGCCACGGATGGTCGACGATGGGGCCGAGCAGGCTCGCGTACCCCTTGTCCGTCATCCGGCGGTCGCCCTTGATCTCCTTGGCCCGGTTGCGCAGTTCGTCGGAGATGGCCGGACGCGTCAGGGTGTGCAGCAGCCGCACGGCACGCCACAGGCCGGTGCCCGGGATCTGCGGATCCTCGTACACCACGGAGACCGCCGAGGCCTTCCGCCGTCCGACGGCCAGTTCGTAGACCGCTTCGAGTCCGTCCGGCTTCCGGCCCAGAAGGACGCGCTTGAGGGCCCGGCTGACGACCTCGACGTTCTGGGCGGAGCTGTCCCACGGCTTGAACTCCACATGCACGGAGGCCAGGATCGAGCGCAGCGCGTCGTCGAACACCTCCTCGGCGTTGAGCGAGCCCTCCCGGTCGTGCGCCCGGACGCCGACCGTGACGTGTGCGGGCACGACGTAGGACTGCGCGATCCGGATCGCCGGCAGGGGCGGCGCCTCGCCCACGGCCAAGGAGGCGATGGTCTTGGTGAACACCGTCCGCTGGATCTTGCGCCAGTTCTCCCGGGCCAGCGCCATCCGCTGGGTCAGTGGCTTGACCGGGTCGTTCGCGGAGGGCCGCTGCTCGTCCACGAGCACTCCGGCCGCCAGCGTCCCGACCTCCTCGGGGTCCTTGTCCGGTCCCGCGAACACGTTCCACGCGCTGGCCAGCCGGGTGATCCCGTCCCGCGCGATCAGGCCGTAGACCGGTTCGGAGCCGTCGTCGAACTCGTAGACGACCGGGTGCACGATCAGCGCGCGGGTGACCCGGCGGGCAAGGATCGATTCGGTGTAGGAGTTCTTGTAGAGGGTGGCGGAGATGGTCTGCTTCACGTGCCGCCTGAGGTGCGCGGGGCTCTCGTACCGGTAGCGGAGGATCGCCTGCGGCTTCCCGTCCTCGGCGACCCCTTCGACCCGCGGGTCCTCGACCCCGAGCAGTTCCTGCCCGGTGCGCGGCTGGATGGCCGGGAAGATCTCCGACAGCCAGAGCCTGGAGTGCACGGACATCAGGGTCGCCCCGTCCACGTGCTCCTCGAGGAGCAGGCCGGCTCGGGCGTCCGGCGACTCGCGCAGTTGCAGGGCCACCGACTCCGGAGTGACGGCCCCCCGGGCCACGGCGTGCCAGGCGTCCTCGGGCAGGGAGACCACCGAGCTGTTCAGGCCCGCCTTGACCAGCTTGCTCCGGTCGTCCGTGGCTGAGGGTTCGGGGAGTTCCCGGTCGACGGTGGACACCTCGACCTGCTCTTTGCCCCAGTCGACGATGATCGGCGAGGCCGGGGGGGTGGGTGGGGATGCCGGCATGGAGCCACTCCTCTTGTCAGGTCGGTATGGGAGACTGGAATTGCGGTTCTGGCCCCGCCTCGTGCGGGCTCCCAGGTCCTGCCCGGCTGGGCCCCGGATTCGTCCGGGGCCCAGTCCCTTTCGTTTTCGCGCCGCTCAGCGGACGCGAGGCCCGTCCGCGTCGGGGAACGTCTCGGCGAACCAGTCCCACATGAACCTGCGGGACTTCCTCCTGGCGACGGCCTGGTAGGCCGCGTACGCGAGGAAGTCGGCGGCCTGCAGGAGGGCGCGGGTGGGAGCGGGCTCGAACACCGGATCGCCGACGAGGTACCGGCCCTCCGGGGGGAGCGTCCGGTGGGCCCCCCGGAGCGCGGCCTCCCTCCCGTCGCCGTCCACGATCAGCCGGCCGTACGTGCCGTCCTCGGCCAGCTCGGCGTTCAGGTCGTGCACGAGGGCCTCGAAGAGCGCGGGGCGGTCCCGCGCATAGTCGGTCGTCTCGCGGTGGACGGCGTGGATCCGGACGCCGGGAAACCGGGCGATGCAGCGGAGCCCCCGGAGGATGACCTCCTGGGTGTGCCGCCGGTGGAAGTCGGGGCTGCTGCTTCGCGAGCGACGGAACTGGCCGCGGGGTCCGGCGAGTTCGACGGCGTGCAGGGGAACCGAGACCGGGATCAGGAGCCGAGGGTCCGCTGCGAGCTCCTCGCGGAACTCCTGCCAGAGCCGCTCGGCGGCGGCGCGGCAGGGGCGGTCGACCCCTAAGGCCGCGAAGTGGATGCTCGTACTGCCGTCACCGCCGTCGTCGACCTCGTAGTCGCGGTGCGGCGTCGCGCCGTTCTCAGGAGACATGGGAAATCAACTCCGCAGGCACGTGCGGGCTGGTCCGGACGCCATTGCCGGGGCCTGTCCGCACCACCTCCGGGAAGGGGTACGGGCGCGGGGTGCTCTACCGCGCGACGGGCCGGCCGACTCCGCCGGCGCTGGTTGCCGCACGGTCCGGGATCAGACCTCATGGGAGGTGCCACCCGGACTAGCCGCCGCCCCCGGCACCTGTCAACCACCAGGCCCTCAGGGCCTCCAGGACCATTCCCGGAGCCACACGTCACAGCGGTGCCTCGCACCACGCTGTAATCAACGATACCCATGCAGCCGAATGGAAGTGAAGCAAATCCTGTCCATCTACCCGCAGTTGGAGATCGGCACACCCACCACGTCGCATCGCGCAGCGGAACGCGACTCCGGCCGCGCTCCGCACGTTGACCATGCCACGAGCATTCGGTTAGGCTTACCTAAGTCGGATGGCTGTCGACCGTGCGCGGCCCGTACCCCCGCCGTGGCGGTCCGACCGGCCCTGTGACGGACGGACTGCCCATGCTGTGTTCGAAGTTGATCAACGCGAACATCGTCACCATGGACCCGGACCGTCCCTTCGCCCGTGAGCTGGGGATCTGGCGGGGGCGGATCGTGGGGCTCGACGAGGACGTGGCCTCGCTGCCCGCCCGGGAGGTCGTCGATCTGCAGGGGGCCACCGTGCTGCCCGGGTTCATCGACAGTCACGTACACCTCGCCTGGACCGGGCTGAAGCAGAGCACCCCGAGCGTCGCCCCGTGCGAGCGGGTCGAGGACGTGCTGGCGGTGGTGGCGGAGGCGGTCTCCCGCTCGGCGGGCGGGGACGGGGCCTGGGTCGATGTCATGGGCTATGACCAGCGGGCCCTGGGGCGGCACCTGACCGCCGGCGAGCTGGATACGGTCAGCCGTGGGCGCAAGGTGTTCCTCATGCACGACTCCGGCCACGGGTGCGTCGTGAACAGTGCCGTCCTGGGGCTGCTGCCCGCCGAAGTCCCGCACCAGGACGGCTTCCTCGCCGAGGCGGCCATGACCGCCGCGCGGCGGCTGCGGCTGCCGTACGGGCAGGCCGAGATCGCCGACGCCGTCGAGCGTGCGGCCCGGACCTGCCTCGCCGAAGGCGTGACCGCCGTCGCCGAGGCGGGCATCGGGGGCGGACTGCTCGGCCACAGCCCGGTGGAACTCGGCGCCTACCAGCTGCTGCGGGACCGGGGAAGGCTGCCGCTGCGGGTCCAGCTCATGCCGGCCGGCGATACGCTGCGGCCTCGCGAGGCGCACCGGGAGGACGGCTTCCCCCGCTCCCTGGACCTGGGCATGCGCACCGGATTCGGTGACGACTGGCTGTCGCTGGGCGCGCTCAAGATCTATACCGACGGCGGCATGATGGCCCGTACCGCCGCGCTCACGGCCCCGTACGCGGGTACCGACCACACCGGCCAGCTCCAGGACGACCCCGAGGTCCTCACCCGGCTGATCGTGGACGGTCACCTCGCCGGGTGGCAGCTCGCCGTCCACGCCATCGGGGACCGCGCCGCCGACCTCGCGCTCGACGCGCTGGAGCAGGCGCAGCGGCTGCTGCCCCGCCCGGACGCGCGGCACCGGATCGAGCACGCCGGGCTGATCCGCCCCGACCAGCTCCCGCGCTTCGCGCGCCTGGGCGTCAGTGCGGTCGTCCAGCCGACCTTCCTCCACTCCTTCGGGGACGACTACGCGGACGTGATGGGTGAGGAGCGGGCCCCCTGGATGTACCGGGGGCGCGGGTTCCTGGACCACGGGGCGACCCTCGTGGGGAGTTCGGACCGGCCCGTCACCGACGGGGCACCGCTGCGGGCGATCCAGTTCATGGTCGAGCGCACGTCCGCCTCCGGGCGGCCGATCGGGCCGGACGAGGCGATCACCGTCGAGGAGGCGCTGCGCGCCTACACGGTCGCCGGTGCGTACGCCTGCCGGTGGGAGGACAGCGCCGGCAGCCTCGCCCCGGGGAAGCGCGCCGACCTGGTCGTCCTGGGCGACGACCCGCGGTACGTCGATCCCTCCCGGATCGGCGCCATCGAGGTCGTGGAGACCTTCGTCGACGGACACCGCACGACGGATGCGGACAAGGATGCGGGAAAGCTGTGAATGGAGTGAGTGGTGTGAGTGGTGTCGGTCGTGCGAGTGGTGCGGGCAGCGTTCTGGAGCGGCTCTCGCCGCTGTGGGAGGCACCTGAGATGCCGCCGCGCTGGGTGATCTGGCACGCGGGCGCGGGCGACTCCTTCGTCTTCGACCGGGAGTTCAACATGCCCGTCGACGTGGACGACGCGCTGCTCGGGGAAGTCCTGTGCCGGATGCGCGAAGCCGGGGCCCCCGAGGGCGCCGACTACCCCGGCCGCCCGTGCGGATGACGGCTGCCCCGGCTCCTGCACGGCCCTGGCCGAGCTCACCCGTACCGGGGCTGTGGGCGGTGCGCGTGAGCCTGTACGCGGAACGCGCGCGGGAGCTGGAGGGGATGCTCGACGATGCCGAGCGGGTCCGGCTCCAGGGGTACAGGCGAGCCGCCGACCGTGACCAGTACCGGGTCGCGCACGTCGTGCTGCGGCAGTTGCTGGGCGACCGGCTCGGCCGGGACCCGGCGCGGGTGCGCTTCTTCCGCGAGCCCTGCCCCGGCTGCGGCGGACCGCACGGACGGCCGGCCGTGACCGACGCACCGCTGCACTTCTCGCTGTCCCACGCGGGGGACGCCGTCCTGGTGGCCTTCGCGGACGGTCCGGTCGGCGTCGACGTCGAGCGGCGGCCGGCCCCCGAGCTGGCGGCCCAGGTGTCCTCCGAACTGGCGGAGGTCCTCCACCCCGCCGAGCGCGCCGAGCTGTCGGCGCTGCCGGCCGGCGAGCGCCCCGCCGCGGTGGCCCGCTGCTGGTCCCGGAAGGAGGCCTACCTCAAGGGAGTCGGCATCGGCCTCGGCGGGAACCCGACCCTGACCTACGTGGGCACCGGCGCCACCGCCTCGGCCCCGCCGGGCTGGACCGTCGCGGACGTGCCCGTCTTTCCCGGCTACGTGGCCGCACGAGCCGTCCGTACGCGCCGACTTGGCTCCTTCGACTAGGTAAGGCTAACCTTACCTAGAGCGTTCCGCCGGGAGGTCCTGCCCCCGCACCCGCACACGGCGGAACCGAGGAAGGAACACCTTGACCACGGCCACGCTGCACCCTGCCGCCGCGCACGCCACCCTGCTGCCCCGCACCCCCGCGCCCCGGTGGCACGGGGTCCCCGAGTTCTCGGTGCGCCCGGCCCGCCGGGACGACGGCCCCGCGCTCGCCGCCCTTTCCCGGCCGTTCGTCCACGCGGGGGCGCTGCGCGAACGCCCCTTCTCCCTCTACCTCTCCCGGGCGTCCGACTTCCTCGTCGCCCAGGCGCCCGACGGAACCCTCGAAGGCTGCCTCGGTCTGCGCGAACACCCCGCCGCCGGCGTGCTGTACAACTTCTGCGTCGCCGCCCACCGGCAGGGCACGGGCATGGGCGCCCGCCTGCTGCACGCGGCGTTCGCCCGGGCCCGTACCCGTTCCCTGCCGGAGCTGTTCACGGCGACCACCGGCAGCGGCCGCCTCTTCCTCCGCCACGGGTTCCTCCCGTCCTGCCCGAGCCTGGCGCCGGCCGACTGGGCGCGGTCCCTGGACCCCGGCCGGGGCGCGCGCGTCCTGTCCCGCGCCCTGTAGGCGGCGGGAACCGCCATGACGAAGGGGCGGGCCCCAAGGGCCCGCCCCTTCGTCATGCCGCCGTCCGCCGACCGCCTGTCCTACGCGGCGTCGAGGATCGCGGGCAGCGCCGCCACCAGGGCGTCGGCCCGCTCCTGCGGCAGCGTCAGCGCGGGAGCCAGCCGTACGACACCCGCGCCCGCCGCGTTCACGAGGAACCCGGCGTCCTGCGCGGCCCGCTGGACCCGGGCGGCGACCGGCTCGGCGAGGACGATACCCAGGAGCAGTCCGGCGCCCCGCACTTCGCGGACCAGGGGGTGTTCCAGTGCCTCGATGCCGCGCCCCAGCCGCTCCCCCACCCGCGTGGCGTGTGCGAGCAGCCCTTCCTTCTCGATGGTCTCCAGGACGGCGAGTCCGGCCGCGCACGCGACCGGGTTGCCCCCGAAGGTGGATCCGTGCTGACCGGGGGTCAGCAGTGCGGCGGCGGCGCCGAAGGCGACCGTGGCTCCGATCGGCAGGCCGCCGCCCAGCCCCTTGGCCAGGGTGATCACGTCCGGCTCCACTCCCGGCTCCGCCTGGTGCGCGAACCAGTGGCCGGTGCGGCCGATTCCGGTCTGCACCTCGTCCAGGACGAGCAGGGTGCCCGTGGCGCGGGTGATCTCGCGAGCCGCCCGCAGGTAGCCCGGGGGCGCGGGGACGACCCCGGCCTCGCCCTGCAGGGGTTCGAGGAGGACCGCGGCCGTGTGCTCGGTGACCGCCGCGCGCAGCGCCTCCGCGTCGCCGTAGGGGACGTGCGTGACCTCTCCGGGCAGCGGCAGGAAGGGGGCGCGCTTGGGCGGCTGCCCGGTGAGGGCCAGCGCCCCCATGGTGCGCCCGTGGAACCCGCCCTCGGTCGCGACCAGGTGCGGGCGCCCGGTCCGGCGGGCGATCTTGAAGGCGGCCTCGACCGCCTCCGCGCCCGAGTTGGCGAAGAACACCCGGCCCGGCCGCTCCAGCAGGGCCAGCAGCCGTTCCGCCAGCGCGACGGCCGGTTCCGAGACGAACAGGTTCGACACGTGGCCGAGCCGGGCCACCTGCTCCTGGACGGCCGAGACCAGGGCCGGGTGGGCGTGCCCGAGGGCGTTGACGGCGATCCCGCCGGTGAAGTCCGTGTACGCGCGGCCGTCCTCGTCCCAGACCGTGCTGCCCTCGCCCCTGACCAGGGCGAGCGCGGGCGTGCCGTACGTGTCCATCATCACCGCGCGCCAGCGGTCGGCGAGCGGTGCTGTCGTTCCGTCGGCGGCCACGTCAGCCCTCACGTCAGCCGTCACTTCGGCGGTCATGCGCCGTCCCCCTCGTCGCCGCCGGGCCCCTGCGGGCCGGGCTCCTCGTCCGGCACCACCGTGGTGCCGGGTCCGTCCTCGGTGAAGACTCCGCGCAGCAGCGCGTGCGGCACCCGGCCGTCGATGACCTGCGCCCGGGTGACGCCGGCGCGTACGGCGCGCAGGCAGCCCTCCATCTTGGGGAGCATGCCGCTGGCGAGCTCCGGGAGCAGGGCGTCCAGCTCACCGGCCGTCAGGCGGTCGATCACCTCGGTGCTGTGCGGCCAGTCCGCGTACAGCCCCTCGACGTCGGTCATCACCACGAGCCGGTCGGCCCCGAGGGCCACGGCCAGGGCCGAGGCCGCGAGGTCGGCGTTGACGTTGTAGACCTGGCCGTCCTCACCGCGCGCGACGGGCGAGACCACGGGGATGCGGCCCTGTTCCAGGAGTGCGGCGATGGCGCTGCCGTCCACGTCCACGATGTCGCCGACCTGACCGATGTCCACCGGCAGCCCGTCCACCCAGGCCGGGCGCCGGACGGCGGTCATCGTGTGGGCGTCCTCGCCCGACAGGCCCACGGCGAACGGCCCGTGGGCGTTGATGGCGCCGACCAGTTCGCGCTGGACCTGGCCGGTGAGCACCATGCGTACCACGTCCATGGTCTCCGGCGTGGTCACCCGCAGCCCCGCCTCGAAGCGCACCTCCAGGCCGAGCCGGTCGAGCAGTGCGCTGATCTGGGGGCCGCCGCCGTGGACGACGACGGGCCGCAGGCCCGCGTGCCAGAGCTCCACGACGTCCTGGGCGAACGTCCGGTGTGCGGACGGGTCCGCCATGGCGTTGCCGCCGAACTTGACGACGACCGTCCGGCCTTGGAGCTGCTCCAGCCAGGGCAGGTCCCGGGGGGCCGGCACGGTGGCCGGCGCCTGGGCCCGCGCAGGCGACTGCGTCTGCGTCTGCGTCTGCGTCTGCATGCGTGTCGTCGTCTCCGCCGTCATCCCGACCCCGTTCACGAGCTGTAGGCGCTGTTCTCGTGCACGTACTCGGCCGTCAGGTCGTTGGTCCAGATGACGGCCGAGGAATCACCGGAGCGCAGGTCCACGGTGATGCCGATCCGGCGGCCGGACAGGTCGACCTTGTCCCGGGACTCTCCCGCGGCACCGTCCCGGCACACCCAGACGTCGTTGATCGCGACGTCGAGCCGGTCCGCGTCGAAGACGGCCGACGTGGTGCCGATCGCGGACAGCACCCGGCCCCAGTTGGGGTCCTCGCCGTGCAGCGCGCACTTGAGGAGGTTGTTGCGGGCCACCGAGCGGCCCACCTCCACGGCGTCGGCTTCCGTGGCCGCACCGACGACGGCCACCTCGATCTCCTTGGACGCGCCCTCGGCGTCCGCCACCAGCTGGAGCGCCAGGTCCCGGCAGACGGCGTGCACGGCCGCGGTGAGCTCGGCGGGCTCCGGCGTGATGCCGGAGCTGCCCGAGGCGAGCAGCAGCACGGTGTCGTTGGTGGACATGCAGCCGTCCGAGTCCACCCGGTCGAAGGTGGTGCGCACCGCATCGCGCAGCGCCGCGTCGAGCACCTCGGCGCTCGCGTCGGCGTCCGTGGTCAGCACGACCAGCATGGTGGCGAGGCCGGGTGCGAGCATCCCGGCGCCCTTGGCCATGCCCCCCACCGTCCAGCCGGGGCCGGAGGCCACCGCCGTCTTGTGGACGGAGTCCGTGGTCTTGATCGCGACGGCCGCCTCCTCGCCGCCCTCGGGCGACAGCCGGCCGGCGGCGGCGGTGATGCCTGCCGTCACCCGGTCCATCGGCAGCCGGACGCCGATGAGGCCGGTGGAGCACACCGCGACCTCGTCGGCGGTGACCTCCACGGCCAGCGCGGTGCGCTCCGCCATCGCGCGGGTGTCGTCCGCGCCACCAGGGCCCGTACAGGCGTTCGCGCCACCGGAGTTGAGAACGACGGCGGAGATCCGCCCGTCGGAGAGTGCGCGGCGGGACCAGCGGACGGGCGCGGCCTGCACGCGGTTCGAGGTGAAGACACCGGCGGCGGCGCGGGACGGCCCGCGGTTCACCACCAGGGCCAGGTCCGGGTCACCGGACTCCTTGATGCCGGCGCGCACGGCGCCGGCAAGGAATCCCCGGGCGGCGGTCACACTCACGGAGCCACTCCATTCGTGGGCAGGCCCAGCCGTTCCGGCAGGCCGAGGGCTATGTTCATGCTCTGCACCGCGCCACCGGCGGTGCCCTTCGTCAGGTTGTCGATGGCACTCACGCAGATCAGCCTGCGGGCGTCGGTGTCCACGGCGATCTGCACCTGGGCGGTGTTCGAGCCGAGGACGGCCGCGGTGGTGGGCCACTGGCCGGGCGGCAGCAGGCGTACGAACGGCCTGTCGGCGTAGGCGGCTTCGAACACGGCGCGCACGTCGTCCTCCGCGAGCGCCTCCGCGGCCGGGCTCAGCCGGGCCGAGCAGGTGGCGAGGATGCCGCGCGGCATGGGCGCCAGGGTGGGCGTGAAGGAGACCGTGACGTCCGTGCCCGCGGTGCGGGAGAGGTTCTGGGCGATCTCCGGGGTGTGCCGGTGGCCGCCGCCGACTCCGTACGGGCTCATGGAGCCCATCACCTCGGTGCCGAGCAGGTGCGTCCTGAGGGCGCGTCCGGCGCCGGAGGTTCCGCTGGCGGCGACGATGACGGCTTCGGGCTCGACCAGCTGCGCCGCGTAGGCGGGGAACAGGGCCAGGGTGACCGCGGTGGGGTAGCAGCCGGGAACGGCGATCCGGGTGGCCCCCTTCAGTTCCTCCCGGGCTCCGGACAGTTCCGGTAGGCCGTAGGGCCAGGTGCCGGCGTGGGTGCTGCCGTAGAACCGTTCCCAGGCCGCCGGGTCCCGCAGCCGGAAGTCGGCTCCGCAGTCCACGACCAGGGTGCCGGGTTCCAACTCGGCCGCCAAGGCGGCCGATTGGCCGTGGGGCAGGGCGAGGAAGACCACGTCGTGGCCGCGCAGGGAGGCGGCGGAGGTGTCCAGGAGGATCCGGTCGGCGAACTCCGGAAGCTGTGGCTGTACGGTCCCCAGCGGGCGTCCCGCACTGCTGTGCGCGGTCAGCGCGCCGATCTCCACCTCGGGGTGGGAGCTCAGCAGGCGGAGCAGCTCCCCGCCCGCGTAGCCGCTGGCACCGGCCACCGCGACCCGTAGGGTCATGTTCTTCCGCTCTCTCTCGGTTCGTTGGGCGGCCCGTCCGCATCCGGCCGACCGGCCGCAGGCGGGCGTACCGCGGCCGGGGCGCCGGGCGGGTGCGCTCAGGCGTCCTTGCGCACGTCTCGGGAGCCGCCGCCGAGCAGCAGCTCGCGGAGCAGGGTCTCGGTGGTGCACACCACCGCGCTGCGGGCCGCCCAGCGCAGGGCCATCGCGTGCTCCTCGGCGGAGAAGTCGGCGACGGCGTCGGCGACCACGAAGGGCTGGATGTCGTTCATGAAGGCGTCCGCGGCGGTGAGCAGGACGCCGAGGTGGGCGTGGACCCCGCAGACGATCAGCTGGTCGCGCCCGTCCGCACGCAGCAGGCTGCCCAAGTGGCTGCGGAGGAAGGCGTTCTGGCGGACGTTGGCCAGTACGCGCTCGCCCGGCCGCGGGGTGAGCGGCGGGATGATCGCGGCGGCGTCGCCGCTGTCGCCGATGCCCGGCCCCCAGACGTCCGCGGCGAGCCCTCGCTGGCCCGGCGGCTGGGCGGCCGGCTCGGCGGTGAAGACGACGGGGATGCCGAGTGCCGTGGCGAGGGCGCGGAGGGCGGCGATGTTCTCCACGAGTTCCACGACCGGGGACCTGTCCGTCGGGAGCTCCCCGACGAAGTGGTTCTGCATGTCGTGGACCAGCAGGGCGGCGCGGCCGGGGTCGATCGCCCAGGTCGCGCAGGAGCGGGGCAGGGCGGCGCGGTCGGGCATGGGATAGGAGCCGATGGCCGGCAGGCCCATGACGATCCCCTCCCCCTGATGCCGTACGTGCGGCTCCACCCGGAGCCCTTGATGGTTAGCTTAGCCTAACCTAACTCTCCGCACCCCACTCACATGACCCGTCCGACCCGTCGACAACCGGCCACACACGCAGACCCGTTGCGCCGACGGCCGCCGGGTCGGGGTGAACCCGCCCGGCCCGCGGACACAGGGCGGCCCCGGACGCGGCGGCGAGCGCAGCACGTCCGGGGCCGTCCCGGTCAGGCCTCGACGGCCGTCGCGAGGGACCGGGGGCGGAGGTCGGTCCAGCTCGACTCGATGAACTCCAGGCACGCCTCACGGGTGGTCTCGGCGAGGGCGACCGTCCATCCGCCGGGAGCCTCGGCGAAGGAGGGCCAGAGGGAGTGCTGACCCTCGTCGTTCACCAGGACCAGGAAGCGGCCGTCGGCATCGTCGAACGGGTTGGTGCTCATGCTGGGGTTCCTCCAGGAGCCCGATGGGACCGGCGAATGGCGTCGGTGTGCGGCGCGCGCAGTCCGACAGCGGGCGCCGAGCCCGTGGGGAAGGTCGATCGGGAATGAAGAGAGCCATCCACTTAGGTTAGGCTCCCCTAATTATAGAGAGCTTAACGTTTCCCCTTCCCCCTCACAAGGAGGCACCGATGCGTGCACTCGAACGGATCCTGGCCGAGGACGGCTCGGAGAGCCCCTTCGCCGCGTTCGACCTGCCCGGCACGCCCGGCACCGATGAGTTCTGGGCGGCCGCGGCTCCCGCGTCCGCGCCTTCCGGCGACGGCGGTTGGGTCACCCTGTTCCTGTGGCGCGGCAGCCCGGCGGTCCTCGATTTCGAGAGCTGGTCGGATCCGGTGGCGCTGCTCCGGTGGCGCGACACGGACTGCTGGTACGCCGAGGTGCGCATGCCCGCACGGCTCCGAGTGACCTACCGCTTCCTCGCCGATGACGGATCGTCGTACGCCGATCCCCTCAACCCGGTCCGGGCGGGCGGCGAACGCTCCGTCGTGGCCACTCCGGACGCTCCGCCCCAGCCGTACTGGCCGGCCGTGGGCGCCGACGACGTACTGCCGCTGCCCCGCACCCGGATCCGCTGGGCGAGCGAGCGGCTCGGCGGGAAGCGCACCGTACGGGTCCACCCGGTGGGCGGCGGCGGACCGGTGGTCCTGCTGCTCGACGGGGACGACTGGCTGTACCTGCACCCGGCCATGACGGCCTTCGACGCGGCCTTCGAGGCCGGCGACATGCCCCCGGCCACGCTGGTGTTCCTGCCCGCCAAGGACCGGCAGGCGGAGTTCGGCTGCCGGCCCGAGCTGTGGGAGGCCGTACGGGACGAACTGCTGCCGCTGATCGCGGACAGCGGGGTGCCCGCGGAGCCCGGGCGGCTGGTGGTCGCCGGGCAGAGCCTCGCCGGTCTGAGCGCGGTGTACGCGGCCCTGGAGTTCCCGGAGCTGGTGTCCCGGGTCGCCTGCCAGTCGGGGTCGTTCTGGTGGACCCCGCAGGCCGCGGAACTGCCGGACCCGCTGGGCGGTCCGCGCGGCGGCACCATCGCCGCCCGGCTGCGCGAGCGCCCCGCCCCGGCCGGGCTGCGGATCGCGTACGACCTGGGCGAGCACGAGGCGCGCATGCAGCCCCACTGCGAACTGGTCGAGGCCCTGACGGAACAGGGCGGCGCGACCGTACGGGTGAGCCGGTCGGCGTCCGGCCACGACCGGGCGGGCTGGCGCCAGGCCCTGCTCAGGGACGTCGCCTGGGCGCTGGCCTGATCCCCGCCACGACGAAGGGGGCCCGGTGCCCGGCGATCCGCCGGGCACCGGGCCCCCTTCTGTTCACCGGCTCACGAGGTCACCGGGTGACCGCCGCACAGTACGCCGGGTCGCCGGCCATCAGCTGACGGTGCGTTCCTTCGGCCGTGACCACCCCGTCGTCCAGGACGAGGACCCGGTCGGCCGCGTCCAGCAGGGCCGGGCTGCTGGTGATGACCACGGTGGTGCGGCCCCGGCGCAGCTCGGCGATCTTCCGTGCGACGAGCTGCTCGGTGACCGCGTCCACGGCCGTGGTCGGGTCCCGCAGCACCAGTACGTCGGAGTCCGCTGCCAGCGCCCGGGCCAGCGAGAGCCGCTGGCGCTGCCCGCCGGAGAGGTTCGAACCGCGGTCGCGGACCTCGTAGTCGAGCCCCTGGCGGTGCAGGGCGACGACGTCGGTCAGCATGGACGCCTCGACGGCCTCGGGCACCGTCCGGCTGGTGCCCGACGGGTCGATGTTCGTACGGAGGGTTCCCGCGAAGATCTCCCCGTCGTACGGGTTCACCAGCATCAGTTCGCGGACCGCCTCGACCGACAGCTCCACGAGGTCCTGCCCGCCGAGCCGCACGGTGCCCTCGTACGCGGCCGGCGGCACGTTCACCGCCAGGATCGAGGCGAGTTCGGCCGCCGCCCGCGCCTGGTAGACCGCGATCGCCGTGAACTGGCCCGCCGGGACGTGGAACTTCAGGCCCTGGAGGGACTCGTACCGGACGCAGTCGATCTCCAGGTCCCCACCGGGTGCCGGGCGGGCCGTCCCCGGGGCCGCCACCGGCGGGGCGGACAGCACCAGCGCCATCCGCTCCGCCGAAGCGCGCGCCATCATCACGTACTTGGGCATGTCCGAGAACAGCCGGAGCGGCTCCATGATGAACTGCGCCAGGCCCACGGCCATGACGAGCTCACCGATGCTGATCTGCCGGTCGAAGGCCAGCCAGCCGGCGGTCAGGGTCACCGCGGCGGCCAGGGTCGAGTTCAGGGCCAGCGCGGTGCCCGTGTAGGCGCCGTTCACCTTGGCGACCGTGATCGCCTGCTCCTTGGCCTCCGTGCTGACCTTCCGGTAGGACCGGAAGGCCGCGTGGTTGCCGCCGAAACCGTGCAGCGGGCGCAGCCCGGTGATCAGGTCGGCGACCTTGGCACCCGCCCGCGCCACCCGGGCCTGCTGCTCCTGGGTGCTGCTGCCGATCCGCTTCGACATGACGCTGAGGGTCGAGAGGATGGCGACCGTTCCGACCATGACGAGCAGGCCGAGGCGCAGGTCCGCCAGGCCCAGCGCGACCGCCGCGACCAGCACCGCGACCGAGGAGCTGATCAGCATCGGCACGACCTCGACGATGTCGGAGGTCTGGTCGGCGTCCTCGGTGGCGATGGTGAGCACCTCGCCGGACTTGAGGTCCACGTCCCGGGCCACCGGCTGGAGGCCGCAGGACGCGACCCGCACCCTCCAGTGGTGGGCCTCGGTCGTGTTGGCCTTCTGCAGGATGCGCATCCCGTACCGCCACGACAGCGACACGGTCGTGATGATCACGGCCAGTGCGGCGATCGAGAGGCCCAGTGCCCCCAGGCTCCGGTCGCGCATCGTGTGGTCGACGATCATGCCGAGCGCGATCGGGAAGGCCGTCTCGCCCGCCTGGTACAGGCCCATGAGGACGGTGCCCCAGACCATGGCGCCGACGTTGCGCCGTATGGCGGTCCGCAGGATGTCGGATCCCGCGCGGCGGGATCTCTGGACGTCAGGAGTTGTCATCAAGGTGCCGGGCAATCGCTTCGGGGGTTCGCAGGGTGAGCAGGTCGCGGATGGTGATCGTGGGGCCGAATTCCCGGCGCAGGAGTCCGACCAGGCGTACGGCCAGCATGGAGTGTCCGCCGAGGGACACGAAATCGCTCACGGCGCTCACCTCGTCGTCGTCCAGGTCCAGGGCTTCGGCGAAGAACTCGCAGACCAGTTCCTCGGTCTCGGTCTCCGGGCCGCGCTCGCCCGAAGTGGTCAGCGCGCCCAGCGGCCTGGGCTCCGGCAGGGCCTTGGTGTCGGCCTTCCCGTTCACCGTGAGCGGGATGGCGTCGACCTGAGCGTAGTGCGTCGGGCGCATGTAGTCCGGCAGTCCGGTACCCGCCTCGGCGGCGATCGCCGCCAGGTCGGCTCCGGGGTCCAGGACGAGGTACGCGGCCAGCCGGTAGGCGCCGTCGACCTGCGGGTCGGGCTGGGCGACGGCTGCGGTGAACCGGACCGCCGGGTGGGCGGCGAACGCGGCCTCCACCTCGCCCAGTTCGACGCGGTGACCGCGGATCTTGACCTGCTGGTCGGTGCGGCCGAGGTACATCAGGTTCCCGTCCGGCCGACGGACCACGAGGTCGCCGGTGCGGTACATGCGCTCGCCGGGGGCGCCGAACGGCGAGGCGACGAACCGGTGCGCGGTCTGGGCCGGCTGGCCGAGGTACCCGCGGGCGATGCCGATGCCGGAGACGTAGAGCTCACCGGGAACCCCGTCCGGCAGCGGCCGCAGCCACGGGTCCAGGACGAACACCTCGGTGTTGTCGATGGCCACGCCCACCACCGGGTCCTGGCACTCGAAGGTGCCCACGCCCAGGGTGTTGATCGTGTACTCCGTGGGTCCGTACAGGTTGTAGCCGACCGTCCCCTCGGTCTCGGCGAGCCGCTGCCACAGGGTCGGGGTGACCGCCTCGCCGCCCAGGAGCACCAGCGCGGGGCGCCGCTCCGGGTTGTCGAGGAGGCCTTCGGCCGCCAGCTGCTGCGCGTAGGTCGGGGTCACGTTGATGACGTCGATCCCGTGCTCACGGCAGTAGTCGACCAGTCCGGGTGCGTCGCGGCGCAGTTCCTCGTCGCAGATGTGCACCTCGTGGCCGTCGGCGAGCCACAGGAGCTCCTCCCACGACATGTCGAAGGCGAAGGAGACGGTGTGCGCGATCTTGAAGATCCGGTTGCCGTGCTCCGCCAGCACCGGTTCGAAGATGCGGCGCTGGTGGTTGATCAGCATGTTGGTGAGGCCGGCGTACTCCGTCACGACGCCCTTGGGCTTGCCCGTCGAACCGGAGGTGTAGATCGTGTAGGCCGGGTACCGCAGCCGGTCCGGGTCGTCCGGCGCGAACGTCACGAGCGGCTCGGCCTCCGGAAGGGGCCGGTCCAGTTCGATCAGGTCGCCGGTCAGCCTGGGTGCGACGGCGCTGACGGTGAGGATCACCTCGGGCCGGGCGTCCGCGACGATCGTGGCGATCCGCTCGTCCGGGTGGTCCAGCTCCAGGGGGACGTACGCGGCTCCGGTGCGCAGGACGGCGAACAGCGCGACGATCCACTCCGGCGTGCGCGGGATCGCCAGGCCCACCGTCTTCTCCGGGCCGATGCCGCGTCCGGCGAGCACGCCCGCCAGCAGGCGGCTGCGGTCGCGGAGTTCGGCGAAGGTCATGCTGCGGCCGTGTGCGACGAGCGCGACCCGCTCGGGTGCGCGGTCCGCCGCCCGGTCGAAACGGTCGACCACCGTGTCGGTGCCGATGTCGGTGCGGTCGGCCGGGCCGGGCACCGGCCCGAGGCCGGGCAGCGCGCCCACCGGTCCGGTGGAGCGGGCCAGGTCCTGGAGCAGGCCGACGTAGTCGTCGAGGAGCCGGCGGGCGGCGTCGGAGTCGCCGTGGCGGTGCTCCAGCTTGACCGTGAGCCGGTCGCCGGGGGTGACGACCCAGGTGAAGGGGTAGTGGGTGGAGTCGTCCGACTTGACCTCGGTGATGCCGTGGCGGGCGTTCATCTCGGCGAGCCCGTCCAGGTCCAGGAAGTTCTGGAGCACGAACAGGTTGTCGAAGAGGGTGTCGTGGCCGCTGGCCCGCTGGATCTCGCCGAGCCCCAGGTGCTCGTGCTCCATCGCGTCGACCCGGGCCGCCTGTACGGCTGCCAGGTACTCCCCGACCGTGTCCTGCGGCCGGGCCCGCGTCCACATGGGCACGGTGTTGAGCAGCACGCCGACGATGTCGGACAGGCCCTCGCCCTCGCGGCCGGAGACGGTCACGCCGAACACGGCGTCGCTGCGGCCGGTATGGGCGCCGAGGAGCAGGCCGAAGGCGCCGGTGAGGACCGAGTTGAGGGTGACTCCGTGCGTCCTGGCCGTCTCCCGCAGCAGCTGCGACTGTTCGGCGGTCAGGGTGTGCAGGAGCGCGGGCGGCAGGTCGTCCGAGAGGGACGGCGCCGGTCCGGCGAGCAGCGTCGGGCCGGAGAGCCCGGTCAGGTGCTCGGCCCAGAACCGCTCCGAGACGGCCGGGTCCTTGGCGGCGAGCGATCGGGCGTGCTCCTCGAAGGACGGCACGGCCGGGGTCGCGTCCGGCTGCTCGCCGGCGAGCAGGGCCCGGTAGGCCTCGAACAGGTCGCGGAGCACGATCGCGCGGGACCAGCCGTCCCACAGCAGCAGGTGGTAGCTGAGGAGCAGGCCGTCGCGGCCGTCGGGCAGCCGGATCACGGTCAGCCGGATCAGCGGCGGCTCGGCCGGGTCGAAGCCGGTGTTGCGGTCGCGGACGCGCAGGGCTTCGACGTCCGCCTCGGTCTCCAGCTCGACCGTGTGGACGCCGACGCGGCGGCCCGCCTTGAGGATCTGGACCGGGTTGCCGTCGTCGTCGGTGGTGAAGCCGGCGCCGACCACCGGGTGCCGGGCCATGACGACGGCCATGGCCTCGGTCAGTGCGTCGGTGTCGAGGTGGTGGTCGAGGGCGAAGTAGCTCTGTGCGACGTAGTGGCCGGCCGTGCCCGCCAGCTGGGCCTGGAAGAACAGGCCCCGCTGCAGGGCGGTGACGGGCGCCGTGCGCTCGGCCGTCGCGGAGGCTTCCGCGAGGGATTCCAGGGCGTGCAGCCAGTGCGCGGTGATCTCGTCGGGGATCTCCTCGGCGAGGGTGAAGGTCGCGTGCAGGCTGCCGGTGGCCGCGTCGGTCCAGGCGTTGACCTCCACGGCGTACGGGCTGCCCTGGTCGCCGCCGCTGATGTGCAGGGCGCTGGACTCGCTGCCCCGGCCGAGGTAGTTGAAGAGCACCTGCGGGCGGGCGGTCAGGAGCGGGGCCGTCTGCGGGTTGAGGTAGCGCAGGCTGCCGTAGGCGAGGTGCCCGGACTCGTCCGGCTGGCGCGCCGCGAGCTCGCGGGCCGCCGCGACCGGGTCGGTGTGCGCGGTGAGCCGGACGGGTGCGATGGCGGTGAACCAGCCGACCGTACGGGTGTAGTCGTGGTGCTCCAGTACGGACACCCGGCCGTGCCGCTCCAGTTCGATCGCGAGATCGGTGGGCGCCGGCTGGATCCGCGTCAGGGCGGTGCGCAGGGCGCCGCACAGCAGCTCGGTGAGCGCGACGCCGAGCGCCGCGGGGGCGGTGCGCGTCACCAGGTCGCTGGCCTCGGGGCCGAGGACCACGGTGGTGTCGCGCAGCGTCCCGGTCGCGGGCAGCAGCGCGGGGGCCCGCAGGGTGTCCACCCAGTGCCCGAGGTCCTCGGCGCCGGCGGCGGACCGCAGGGTGAGCGCGTCGGCGTACTCGGCGTACGAGGTGGTCGCCGGTGCGAGGGTCTCCCCGCGCAGGGCGGCGGCGAAGTCGTCCAGCAGGATCAGCCAGGACACCGCGTCGACCGCGATGTGGTGCACGGTGACCACCAGTGTGCCGGTCCGTGCGAGCCAGGTGAAGGCGGCGACCTCCCCGGTCTCGGGGTCGAGCCGTCCGGCGGCCTCGTTGGCGGCGGCCGTGGCGTCGGCCGAGTCCGTGCGGACGACGGTGGCCTCGCGGGCGGGTTCGGTGCGCAGGGTCCACACCCCGTGCTCGGTGTTCAGGCGCATCCGCAGGGCCGGGTGGGCGGCCAGTACGGCGCCGGCGGCGCGCTCGATGGCGGCGAACGCGGTGCCTTCGGGCACCTCGACGGTCCGGGCCTGGGCGAACCGGGCGAGGGAGCCGCCCAATTCGCGCTGGCGCAGGATGATCGGCGTGGGTGCCAGCGGGCCGTCCTCGCGGCGCGCGGGGGCCGCGGTGGTGGCAGGGGTCTGCGGCGCGCGGGTGCCCAGGAGCTCCGCGAGGGCGCGCGGCGTCTTCAGGAGGAACACGTCGCGGGGTGCGATCGGCAGGCCGAGCGCCCTGGCGCGGTTGACCACGGTGATGGCGACGATGCTGTCGCCGCCCGCGCCGAAGAAGTCGGTGTCCGCGTTGGCGGCCGGGTCGGACAGGGTGTCGGCGAAGATGCCGACCAGCGAGGCGAGTACGGAGCCTGCGGCGGACCCGGCGGCGGAGCCGTCGAGGGGCCCGGTGAGCGGGCCGCCGGCCGGCGCGGTGTCGTCCTGCGCGGCCGCCGCGATCAGGGCCTTGCGGTCCAGCTTGCCGTTGACGGTCAGCGGCAGGGCGGCCACGGGCAGGACCCGGCCCGGCACCATGTGCACGGGCAGCTTCTCCGCGAGGAGGGCGGACAGGTCGCCGGGGACCCGGCCCACGACGTGCGCGACCAGGTGGTCGCCGCTGTCGGCCACGGTGACGGCCACGTCGACGACGCCGTCGAGGTCGCGCAGCGCGGACTCGACCTCGCCGAGCTCGATGCGGAAGCCCTTGAGCTGGACCTGGTCGTCGGCGCGGCCGGTGAACTCCAGCTCGCCGTCGAGGGTCCGGACGGCCAGGTCGCCCGTGTGGTACATCCGGGAGCCGTCGTTCGCGAACGGGTTCGCCACGAAGCGGCCCGCGGTGAGGCCCGGCCGCCCGAGGTAGCCGAGGGAGACCTGGTCGCCGGCCACGTAGATGGCGCCCACCTGGCCCGGCGGCACCGGCCGGAGCCGGTCGTCGAGCAGGTGGGTGACCAGGCCCGGGATGGGTCCGCCGATCGGGCTGACGTCGTCGCCGAAGGCGAAGTCCCCGTCGGTCAGCACCCGGTGGGTCACGTGGACCGTGGTCTCGGTGATCCCGTACATGTTGACGAGCTCGGGCGAGGCGGCGCCGTGCCGCTCGACCCAGCCGCGCAGCCGTCCCAGGTCCAGTGCCTCGCCGCCGAAGATGACGCGGCGCAGGGCGGGAAGGGGCTCACCGGCGTGCCGGTCGGCCTCGACGAACTGGTAGAAGGCCGACGGCGTCTGGTTGAGCACGGTCACTCCGCGCTCGCGCACCAGCCGGTGGAAGTCGACCGGGGAACGGGTCAGGCCGTAGTCGGGGACGAGCAGCTCGCCGCCGTGCGCCAGGGCGCCCCACAGCTCCCAGACGGCGAAGTCGAAGGAGTAGGAGTGGAACTGGACCCACACGTCCTCGGGGCCGAAGTCCATGTCCGGCTGGGTGTTGGCGAGCAGCGCCACCACGCTGGAGTGCGGGACGACGACGCCCTTGGGCCTGCCGGTGGAGCCGGAGGTGTAGATGACGTAGGCGGGGTCGTGCCAGCTGACCTCGGCCACGTCGGACTCGGCGGCGTCCTGCGGCAGTTCGTCGCCCTGCACGAGGACCTTGGCGTCGACTCCCGCCCGCTCCAGCAGGGCGGTGAAGCGTTCGCGCTGGCCGGGGTCCACGAGGACGGCCTGCGGGGCGGAGTCGCCGAGGACGTACTCCAGCCGGTCGTCGGGGTAGGCCATGTCGAGCGGGACGTAGGCGCCGCCCGCGCTGACGATCGCGACGAGGGCGACGACCTGCTCGATGGTGCGCGGGACGGCCACGGCCACGCGCCGGCCCGGCCGGACTCCGGCCGCGCGCAGGGCGGCGGCCAGTTCGTCCTTGGCTGCGGCGAGTTCGCCGTAGGTCAGGGAGCGGGTGGTGCCGTCGAGCGCGCACTGGGTGACGGCGGTGGCCGCCGGGTTCCGGTCCGCGGCGGCGTCGAAGAGTGCGCCGAGCGTGGTCGGGGCGATCCGTGCGGGGCTCCTGCCGGCCTCGGGCGCCAGGTCGCCGACCGGGGCGTCCGGCCGGGTGAGCAGGCCGGTGAGGGTGTGCGTGAACCGGGCCAGGATGTCCTGGGCACTGCTCTCGCCGAGCAGTTGGCCGTCGTAGATCAGGTTGAAGCGGGGGCGTCCGTCGAGGGCCCGCTCCACGACCAGGGTCAGCGGGTAGTGCGGGGCTCCCTCGTTGACGAGGCCGGTGACGGCGAGGGTGTCGCCGGTGCGGCGCAGGGCGGCCACGTCGGTGGCCACGTCGAACACCACGAGGGTGTCGAAGAGGGAGCCGACGCCGGCCAGCCGGCCGATCCGTGCCAGCGAGACGTGCTGGTGCGGCAGGACCGCGCCCTGGTGCTCGCGCACGGAGCCGAGCAGTTCGCGCGCCGTGGTGCCGGCGGCCCAGCGGGCGCGCAGCGGGACGGTGTTGATGAACAGGCCGACCATGTCCTCGATGCCGGGGACGTCCGCGTCGCGGCCGGAGACCGTGGATCCGAAGACCACGTCCTCGGAGTGCAGGATCCCGCCCAGGGTCACCGCCCAGGCGCTGTGCACGGCCACGCTCAGCGGTACGCCGGCGGAACGGACGGCGGCGTCGACATCGAGCGCCGGCTCGACGGAGGTGTCGGCGAACCGGTCGGAGGGGGTGTGGTCCCGGGCCACCAGCGAGGGGCCGGGCAGCTCGGCGAGTTCGGCGCCCCACACGCGGTCGCTCTCGTCGGCGTCGCGCTCCGCGAGCCAGCCGACGTAGTCGGGGAAGCCGCTCAGCGGGTAGGTGCTTCCCGGCGCGTGGTACTCGGCGAGCAGCGCGCGCAGCATCGGGGGCACCGACCAGCCGTCGGCGATGATGTGGTGGACGGTCTGCACGAGGACGTTGCGGCCGGACTGCGGGTCGCGGACCAGGGTGAACCGCATCAGCGGGCCGGTGGCCAGGTCGAATCCGGCGCGGCGGTCCCGCTCGGCGAGTTCGTGGAGTTCCGCGTCCGTGATGCCGGGCCGCTCCAGGGTGGTGAAGGGCGCCTCGGCGCCGCTATCCAGTACGGAGACCACGCGGCCGTCGGCGAGGGCCGTGAACCGTGCGGCCAGGTTCGGGTACAGGGTGAGCAGGCGGGTGGCCGCGGTCCGGAGGCGCTCGGGGTCGAGCTCGCCCTCCAGCGTCAGCAGCTGCTGTTCGACGTAGCTGCCCGCGGAGTCGTCGTCGAAGACGGAGTGGAAGTACAGGCCTTCCTGGAGCGGGGTCAGCGGCAGGACGGCGCGCAGCGCGGGCCCGTCCAGGGCGTCGACGTCGGCCTGGGTGAGGCGCACCAGCGGGAAGTCGCTGGGCGAGTGGCCGCCCTCGTCGAGCGCGGCCAGGGCGGTGAGGGCGGCCTGGAAGTAGCCGCCGATCGCCTCGATGTCCTCGTCGGTGAACATCCCGTCGGGCCAGGAGACGGTGGTGACGAGTTCGTAGGCGCCGGTCGCGGAGGGTTCGGCGATCGCGTTGAACTCCAGGGCGCGCGGCAGGCGCATCTTCGGGTCGCGCTTCTCGCCGAGCTGGCCGGTGGTGCCGGAGAGCTGCCAGTCCCCCGACGCGCCCGCGTCGAAGCGGCCCAGGTAGTTGAAGAGGACCTGGGGTGCCGGGGCCGTGAAGGGGGTGTCGGCCAGGTAGCGCAGGGCGCCGTAGGAGACGCCGTTGCTCGGGACGCGGGCGAGGTCTTCCTTGACCGCCTTGAGGGCGGCGGCGAGGTACCGGGGGTCGGTGAAGTCGCCGGTCGTGCCGGGGTCCACGGTCACCGGGAACAGCGTGGTGAACCAGCCGACGGTGCGAAACAGTTCCGGCTCGATGCCGGCGGCGCCCGCGACGTGGCGGCCTTCGCGGCCGTGGCCCTCCAGCTCGATGTGCGCGAAGGTCTGCTCCTGGCCGCGGCCGCGGCGCCACCGGGCGAGGGTGACGGCGAGCGCGGTCAGCAGGACGTCGTTGACGCCCGCGTGGAACTTCGCGGGTATGTCGCCGAGCAGCGCGGCCGTGGCATCGGAGCCTACGGTGAAGATCCGGTGCCGTTCCCGTTCGACGGTGTCGGCTTCGGAGGGGGCGCGCCGGCCCAGCGGGGCGTCGGGGCCCGGCAGGGGACGCTCGAAGTGGGCGCGGTCCGCGTCGAAGTCGGCGCTGCCCAGGAGCTGGGTCCAGCGCCGGAACGAGGTGCCGACGGGGGGCAGTTCGATGTCCGTGCCCGCGGAGAACTGGCGCCATGCCGTGGCCAGGTCCTCCATCAGCACCCGCCAGGACACGCCGTCGACGACCACGTGGTGGGCGACCAGGACCAGCTGGCGTGCCTCGCGGCGCCAGACGGCCCGCAGCATCACGCCGCCGTCCGGGTCCAGTCCTTCGGTGGCGAGGGCCACGCACGCGTCGAGCGTGCCGTCGCTCTCCTGCCAGTCGGCCGCGGCTCCGTCGGCCTGCGGGATGTCGAAGCTCCAGCGGTCCCCGCGGACCAGCCGGGCGCGCAGCATGTCGTGCCGGGCGACTACGGAGTCGAGGATCGGGCCCAGCGCGTCGGCGGTGAGGTCCGCCGGGGTGTTCAGTACGACCGCCTGGACGAATCCGTCGACGGCGTCCGTGGTCCGGCCCAGCCACTGGACGATGGGCGATCCCTCCACGGGACCGGTCGCCACGTCGGCGTGGTCCGCCCGGGACACGTCCTCGCGGCCGGCCACCGCTGCCAGGGCGCCCAGGACGCTGTTGGCGAAGATCTGCCCGGCGGTGACGTAGAGGCCCTTCTCGCGCAGGGCGCTCAGCAGCGAGATGGCGAGGATGCTGTCTCCGCCGAGCTGGAAGAAGTCCTGGTCGACGCCGACTTCCTCCAGGCGCAGCACCGAGGCGACGGCCGCGCAGACGGCGCGCTCCTCGTCGGTGGAGGGCCGCAGGAAGGTGCCGGTCGTGATCTCGGGTTCGGGCAGGGCGCGCCGGTCGAGCTTGCCGTTCGCGGTGAGCGGGAACTCGGTCATGACGACGACGTGGGCGGGCACCATGTACTCGACCATGTGCTCGGTGGCCCAGGCCTTGACCTCGTCGGCCCGCAGCTCCTCGTGGCCGGCGGCCGGGATGACGTAGCCGACCAGGTAGGTGCCGCCCGCGCTGTTCTTCTTGGCGATGACGCAGGTGTGCCGTACCGCGGGGTGCTCGGCGAGGCCGACCTCCACGTCCTCCAGTTCGAGGCGCATGCCGCGGATCTTGATCTGGTTGTCGGCGCGGCCGAGGAAGTCCAGGGAGCCGTCGGGGGCGAAGCGGGCGAGGTCGCCGGTGCGGTAGAGGCGGGAGCCGTCGGTGGCGAAGGGGTTCGCCACGAACCGGGAGGCGGTCAGTGCGGGTGCGTTCACGTAGCCGCGGCCCAGGAGGAAGCCGCCGACGTAGAGTTCGCCGCCGACGCCGGTCGGGACGGGGCGCAGCTCGTCGTCGAGGACGTAGAGCTGGGTGTTGGGGTTGGCCTTGCCGATCGAGGTGGACAGGCGTTCCGCTTCGCCGCGGTAGATGACGTGGGAGACGCCGATGGTCGTCTCGGCCGGGCCGTAGCCGTGGTACATGGGGATGTCGAGCCGGGTGCGGTAGCGCTCGTACAGCTCGGGGGTGAGCACCTCGCCGCCGCACCACACGTGGCGCATGCTGTCGAGGCGGTCGGAGTCCCCGGCGATCTCCAGCAGGACGTCCAGCATGGAGGAGACGAGGTAGGTGAAGGTGACGCGGTGCTCGGCGATCACGGCGAGCAGGTGGTGCGGGTCGCGTTCGCCGCCGGGCCGCAGGACGACGAGGCGGCCGCCGCAGACCAGCGGGAGGAAGATCTCGTTGATGGATATGTCGAAGGACAGCGGCGCCTTGAACAGCGAGGCGTCGTCGTGGCCGAAGCCCAGGATCTCGTTGACCTGCCACAGCAGGCGTTCGCTGATCGCCTCGTGGCGGATCATCGCGCCCTTGGGGCGGCCGGTGGAACCGGACGTGAAGATCACGTAGGCCAGGGCGTTGCCGTGCGCGGTGATGCCGGTGTCTCCGGCGGGCTGGTCGGCGTACCGCCAGTCGTCGAGGTCGACGACGGCGGCGGCCGGTTCCGCGGGGTCGTGCTCGTCGGAGCCGCTCAGCTGCAGGACGACGCGGGCGTCTTCGATGACGACGGCGCGGCGGGCGGCGGGCCACTGCGGGTCGAGCGGGACGAACGCGCAGCCGGCCTGGAGCACGCCGAGGAGGCCGATGACCATGTCGGCGGAGCGGCCCAGCGAGATGCCCACGACCTGCTCGGAGCCGAGTCCGCGTCCGATCAGGTGGTGGGCCAGCTGCGCGGACAGCTCCGCCGCCTGGCGGTAGGTCAGCGAGCGGTGTTCGTCGACGATGGCGACCGCGTCCGGCCGCAGGCGCGCCTGCTCGCGGAACATCTCCACGATGGTCGGCCGGACCCGGTCCGCCGCGTTGTCGTTCCACTCGGCCAGGGTGGTGAGCCGCTCCGCCATGGTGGACGGGCTGATGGTGCCGAGGGTCCGGTCGGGGAAGTCCGCCAGGTCGTCCAGCGCGAGCTGGGCGCCGGACTGCGGGACGCCGGCCGGCAGGGCGCCAGCGGGGACCGCGATGGCCCAGCCGTCCGGGGCCGCCTCGCCGGTTTCCCAACCGCTGGGAGCCGTACCCCCGTTGTCGGCCCACGCGAGGACGTCCGCGAAGAGCGTGCCGGGGGTCAGGTCGATTCCGTCGGGGCTGACGCCCGTCGCCCAGTACGACAGTCCGATGGCACAGGCCTCGGCGATGGTCCGGTCGGAGTATCCGCCGGTCCGCCGGCGCACGTCTGCCAGGCGCGTGGGAGAGATCAGCACGAGACGAGCGCTCGGTTCCATCATTGAAGACTCAACACCCTTCCAAGGTACGAAGGCTAGCCTAACCTAAATTAGGGTGGCCTAACTAGCGTCTCTCCAGGCCCGCCAGAGTCGCGCGTAACGGCCGCCCAGGGCCACCAGCTCCTCGTGCGTGCCCTGCTCCACGACGCGTCCCGCATCCAGCACGGCGATCCGGTCGGCGGCCACCGCCTGGGTCAGCCGGTGGGCCACGAACAGCGTGGTCCGCCCGGCGCAAGCGGCCAGCACGGCCCGCTCCAGCTCGGCGGCGCCCTCGCTGCCCGCCTCCGCGGTCGACTCGTCGAGCACCACCACGGGCGCCCGGCCCAGCACCAGCCGGGCCAGGGCCACCTGGGCCACCTTCGTGCCGTCCAGCCGCGAACCACCTTCGCCGACCGCCGTGTTCAGCCCCTCGGGCAGCGCATCGACCCACTCGGCCGCCCCTACGGTGGCCAGTGCGGCCAGCAGCTCGGCGTCGGTCGCCTCCGGCGCGGCCAGTCGCAGGTCGTCGGCGAGCGGCCCGGAGAACACGTGCGTCTCCTGGGTCAGGATGCTCACCAGCGCCCGCGCGGCGGCCTCGTCCAGATCGGCGAGGTCGGTCGGCCCGATCCGCACGGACCCGGCCTCGGGGGTCCCGATGCCGGCGACGAGTGCGGCCAGGGTCGTCTTGCCGGCGCCCGTCGCGCCCACCAGGGCCAGCGAACCGCCCGCCGGGATCGTCAGGCTCACCTCGCTCAGGACCGGTTCCTCGGCTCCGGGGTAACGGAACGTCAGCCCCTTCACCGTCACCGCGTACGGCTCCTCGCCCGCCGGTGCGGCGGTCGCATCGCCGACCAGCCGGTCCTGCGTGGACTCCCCCAGCACCCCGACGAGCCGGGTCAGGCTCGCGCCCGACTTCTGGGCCTCGTCGAAGGTGAACATGATCGCGCCGAGCGGGGTGAACAGGCGGTGGAACACCAGCGGCGCCGCCGCCACTTCACCGAGGCTGGCCGAGCCGGTCTCCAGCAGGGCGTAGCCCACCACGAGGATCAGGACCAGGCCGATGAACTCGGCGCGGTTCTCCCGGCCGACGAACCGGCCGAAGAAGTGGAACACCTCGATGCCGAGGTCCCGCACCCGCCGCGAATCCTCCGAGACCTTCTCGCGGAAGGCCTCCTCCAGGCGGTGCGCCCGTACCGTCTCGATGCCGTTCAGGCCGCTGATCAGCGCCTGCGCCCGCTCGGCCTGGGCCACCGCACGCTTGCGGTAGAGCGGGGCGGACCGGGGCAGGTACCAGCGCAGGGCCAGCGCGTAGGCCGGGAGCGCGCACGCGCCGGCCAGGCCGAGCCGCCAGTCGAGTCCGAACATGCCGATCGTGGCGATGGTCACCAGGACCCCGGCGGAGAACACCGTGGGGATGGCCGAGCGGATGCCCTTGGACAGGACGGCGACGTCGTCGCCGACCCGGGAGAGCACGTCTCCGCGGCCCACCTGCTCGACGCGGGCGCTGGGCATGCCCAGCACGGCCCGTACGGCGCCTTCGCGCAGGTGCGCGAGCAGGTCGGCACCGAGCCGCCCGATCAGGTAGGCGGACAGGGCGGTGGCCGCCGCGCCGAGCAGCGCGGCGGCCACCATCCATGCCCCGATCGTGACCAGGACCGAACGCGGTTCGCCCCCGGTCACCGCGTCGACCACCCGGCCGAGCAGCAGGACGGGGAGCATCTGGAGAGCCGCCCCGGCGACCGTGCTGAGTACGGCGCCGGACGTCAGCCAGGGCATCGTGCGGCAGTTCGCCGCGACCCATCGTGCTGCTTCACGTCCGGACGTCGTACGCAGGGCTGCCGGGGCGACCCGAATGTCCGTGGTGCTCACAAACCTAGCCGACCGACTTGACGAGCTCGTCGATGGCGAACGGCAGGGCGGGCAGGGTGGCCTGGGACATGGCCGCGCCGGCCGCCGGGCCCTCGCTGTCCAGCAGGTAGGACACCTTGTTGGCCTTGGTGACCTTCAGGTTGGCGAAGAGCTCGGACTTCTTCATCGCGTCCGTGTCGGCCTTGTCGTTGATGACGAAGACGCGGTCGACGTCGATGAGGTTCATGCGCTCCGGGGAGAGCGCGAAGGAGAACTTGCCCTCCGAGATCTTGTCGAGCTCGGTCTGGGGCTTGAAGCCCATGCCGGTCAGGAGCTGGCCGCGGACGTCGGTGGAGGTGAAGGGGTTGACCGCGTCCTTGTACCAGGAGACCGCGACGGCCGTCTGGGTGGCGAACTCGGGGTGCGCCTTCTTGACCGCGGCGAGCTTGTCCTGGATGCCCTGGATCATCGCCTTGCCCTCGGCCTCCTTGCCGACCGCCTTGGAGATCTGGAGGGCGTTGTCCGACCACGGAGCACTGAAGGGCTCCTTCTCGGCCTTGGTGCGGCCGACCGTCGGGGCGATCTTCGACAGCTTGTCGTAGGCGGCCTGGTCGACCTCGGAGTAGACCGCGATGATCAGGTCGGGGCGCAGGGCCGCGATCTTCTCGAAGTTGGGGCCGGCGTCACCGTTGCTCATGATGACCTCGGGCTTGGTCTCGCCCCACTTGTCCTTCACCCAGGGCCACTGGGTGTTGATGTCGGGGCTCTGACCCGCCGGGTTCGGGTACTGGTCGGTCATGCCGACCGGCTTGATGCCGAACGCGAGGACGGTCTGGTCGTCGGTGTAGCCGACGGTGACGACGCGCTGGGGGGCCTTCTTGACCTCGGTGGAGCCGAAGAAGTGCTCGACGGTCACCGGGAACGCACCGGTAGCGGCCGGGGCGTTGGCGGCGTCGTCCTTCTTCTTGTCCTTGTCGGCCGTCTCGGAACCGCAGCCGGCAAGGACGCCTACACCGAGGGCCGCGGCGGACACGGTGGCCGCCAGCTTCAGCCAGGGCTTGGTACGTGTCGTTCGGTCGAGGAGCATGCGGAATCCCTTGCTTTCGTACTGTCCACTGCGGCCCCACTTAGGGCAGGCAAACCGTACCCCGGGGAAGTGAGGTAAGCCTAGCCTAAGTGGTAACGCTCTGGTTTCAGCTGCCCGCACTGTGGACATGGGTCCGGCCGATCGGCACGACGAGCGGCCGGTCACCCACCGGATCGTCAATCACCATGGCACGCAGGCCGAACGCCTCCTGCAACAGCTCGGCGGTCAGCACCTCGCGCGGATGACCCTGCGCCAGGACCGAACCGGCCTTCATCACAATGAGGTTGTCGCTGTAGCGCGCGGCGAGATTGAGGTCGTGCAGCACCATGACCACGGTGCACCCCGACTCGTGCAGGTCGTCGACGAGATCGAGCACGTCGACTGCGTGCGCCAGATCCAGGTAGGTGGTGGGCTCGTCGAGCAGCAGCAGATCGGTGCCCTGAGCGAGGGTCATGGATATCCAGACGCGTTGACGCTGGCCTCCGGAGAGCGCGTCCACGGGCCGGTCGGCCAGATCGGCCACGCCCGTCATGGCCAGCGCGCGCTCCACGACGGAGGCGTCGTCCGAGGACCACTGGCGCAGCCAGCTCTGGTGCGGGTGCCGGCCCCTGGCGACCAGGTCGGCCACGGTCAGGCCTTCCGGCGCGACCGGCGCCTGGGGCAGCAGGCCGAGCTTCTTCGCCACATCCCTGGTCCGCAGCCGGGCGATGTCCTCGCCGTCCAGGACCACGGATCCGCTGGTCGGCTTGAGCAGCCGCGACAGGGTCCGCAACAGGGTCGACTTGCCGCACCCGTTGGGGCCGATGATCGTGGTCACCACACCCGGCGGGATCGACACGTCGAGCGCGTCGATGACGGTCCGGTCGCCGTACCCGACCGTGACCCCCTTGGCCGCCAGTCGCGGAACGCCCTCGGTCACGGTCTCGGACTGGGCCTCGGTGATGGACTGAGCGGCCACGGCTCCCCCTTTTATTTAGGCTTGCCTAACCTTTCTATCACCTAGCGGCGGTTCGCCCGCACCAGGAGGTAGATGAGGAAGGGGCCGCCGATCGCGGCGGTGACCACGCCGACCGGCAGGGTGACCGGCAGCGCCGTACGGGCGACCAGGTCCGAGCCGATCAGCAGCAGCGCACCCACCACGGCGGAGGCCACCAAAGGCGGCGTGGGGGACTTCGTCAGACGGATCGCCACCTGCGGCGCCACCATGGCGACGAACGGGACCGGCCCCGCCGCACTCACCGCGAAGCCCGCCAGGAGCACCGCGCACAGCAGCAGGACGGCCCGTACCAGCGCGTACCGGACGCCGAGACCCGCGGCCACGTCGTCGCCGAAGTGCAGCGGCTTGAACTGGAAGGCCGCGCACGCCACGACCACCGCGAGGACGAGCGTGCCCCAGAGGGCCACCGACACCTCGTCCCACGACCGGTTGTCCAGGGAGCCGACCAGCCACGCCTGGGCTCGCGCCACGTCCCTGATGTCGGCGGTGACCAGCAGCCAGGTCGTGAGCGCCTCCATCACGGCGCTCACGGAGAGGCCGATGAGGATGAGCCGGAAGCCGTCGACCCCGCGCCGCCACGCCATGAAGTACACCAGCAGGCCCGTGCCGAGACCGCCGGCGAGCGCCGCCCCGGACAGCCCGACGGAACCGACGACGGCGGCCGTGGCCCCGCCCGACACGGTCACCAGGCACACCGCGACCGCGCTGGCGCCTCCAGTGATGCCCAGGATGTCCGGACTGGCCAGCGGATTGCGGGCGATGGACTGGGTGATCGCCCCGGACATGCCGAGCGCGATGCCCACGACGAGCCCGGCCAGGGCCCGCGGCATGCGCAGGTCCATGATCACGAACTGGTCGACCTGCTCTCCCCCGCCGAAGAGGGTGGAGACCACCTGCGAGAGACCGAGGGGGAAGTCCCCCACGGCGATGGACAGGCAGAACAGCAGGAAGGCCGCCGCCGCCAGCAGCAGCGTGACCAGCACGATCCTGGGCCGCCAGACGAAGGACATGCCGCCGAGGCGCACGCCCGGCGCCACGGAAGGCTTCCGGTCGGGCTTCGGGGCGGACGTCAGCAGTGTCTCGTTCATGCGCTCTTGAACTTTCCCCGCCACACGAGGACCGCGAAGAACGGGGCGCCGAGCAGAGCGACGAGGATGCCCGCGTCCAGCTCTCCCGGCGACACCACGACGCGGCCCACGATGTCGCAGACCAGAAGGACGACCGCGCCGAGCAGGCCCGCGTACGGCACCAGCCAGCGGTAGTCGGGCCCGGCCAGGTAGCGGGCCACGTGCGCCACCATGAGGCCGAGGAAGGCGATGGGGCCGCACGCGGCCGTCGCCGCGCCCGCCAGCAGCGTGATGGCGATGATGCCGACGGTCCGGACCAGCGTGATGTTCACGCCCAGTCCGCGCGCCACGTCGTCGCCCAGGTTCAGCAGGTTGACGGAGGGCAGGGTGGCCAGGGCCAGGACCAGCCCGACCACGATGAAGGCCGTCACCGGCCAGATGACGTCGAAGCCGACGCCGGCCACCGACCCGGCGTTCCAGAACCGCAGGGCGTTCAGCGCCGCCTTGTCCGTCAGCGCGATCGCCGTGGTCATGGCCATCAGGAACACCGTGACCCCCTGCCCGGCCAGAGCGAGCGTCAGCGGATTGCCCGCGCCCCGGCCGATGCTCGACAGCCCGAACACGACGACACCGGCGAGCGCGGCGCCCAGGAAGGCGAACCAGACGTACTCGAACGGGTCCGTGAACCCGAACAGGGCGATCGCCGACACCACGGCGAACGAGGCGCCGGTGTTCACCCCGAGCAGGCCGGTGTCCGCGATGGGGTTGCGCGTGTACCCCTGGATCAGCGCTCCGCCCACGCCCAGCGCGATGCCCGCCACGATCGCGAGGACCGTACGGGGCAACCGTAGGGTCCTCATGATGAGCCGGGCCTCGGAAAGCTTCTGATCGGGATCCGGATCCGCGAAGAGCCCGTGCCACGCCTCGGCGGGGCTGAGCGCCCGCGCGCCGACGGCGAGGGAGACCAGCGCCGCGGCCACGAGCAGCACGAGGAGGGCGACCAGACCCGTGATCCGCCGGCGCCGGGCCTGCGCGACGGCCCCGGAGGGCGCCGGACGCCCGACCGCGGGCGGGCCGCCGGCGGGGAGGCGAGTACCAGTGGGCACGGACGTTCCTTCGATATGGGACGGGGTGACTTCACACTACTGCCGCACCTCGGGGGCGAGTACGCCCGGGAGGCACGGCAGTGGGTGGGTGTGCGCGGGTGGGTCCGCGCTGGCGGGTCCGGTCGGACGAGCCGGCCGGCGGTCCGGTCAGACGGCCGGCTGGCGGGCTCCGGCGCCCGCTCCCCCGTGCTCGACCGGACGGGCCTGGTCGGGCACGGACTTGAGGTTCCGGTCGAGGATCGAGTCGAGTATCTCGCCGACGCGCACCGCGGTGTTGGAGAGCAGGGAGGAGGTGATGCCGTGCGTGTGCTCGGTTCCGCCCTGGAGGTAGATGCCGCAGCTCAGCTCGAGGTCGGTCTCCACCCGGTAGTCGCGCTCGACGCGGACCCGGCCGTGCTCGTCGCGGTGGCAGCGGTCCGCGACCTCGCCGAGCAGGCCCAGGCCGTCGGCCTGCTGGTACCCGGTGGCGCACACCACGACGTCGGCGTCGAGCACGCTCTCCTCGCCGGTGACCAGGGACGTGATGCTGGCGCGGACCCCGTCGGCCGTCTCCTCCACGCCCGTCAGGCGCGAGACGTTCAGGAAGCGCAGCCGCTCGGTGCCGAGCACCTTCTCCTGGTACGACTGCCGGTACAGGTCGTCGATGAGGTCGATGTCGACCACGGAGTAGTTGGTGTTGCCGTGGTAGCCCATCAGCCGCTGCTTGACGTCCTCCGGGGCGGAGAAGTACTCGCCCACCGCCTCGGGGTCGAAGATGCGGTTGGCGAAGCTGCTGTCGTCCGCGGGGCTGTAGCCGTAGCGGGAGAAGACCGCGCAGACCTCGGCCTGCGGGAAGCGGCGGTGCAGGTAGGCCACGTTCTCGGCGGCGCTCTGGCCGGCGCCGACCACGACGAAGCGGGTGGGCTCGCTGCCCTCCAGGCCGTCGATCTTCTTCAGCAGGTCGGTGTTGTGCCAGACGTGGTCGGTCCGCTCGATGCCCTCGGGCATGACCGGGCGCAGACCGGTGGCGATGACGAGGTTGCGGGCACGGTGGACGACGACCTCGTCGCCGGAGCGCGCCGTCACGTCGAGGTACTCCACGACGCCGTCCTGCAGCACGGGCTCGACGGAGACGACCTGGTGGCCGTACGAGACCATGTCGTCGACCTTGGCCGCGGCCCACTCGAGGTAGTCGTGGAACTCGACGCGCAGCGGGAACAGGTTCTTGTGGTTGACGAAGTCGATCAGCCGCCCCTTCTCCTGCAGGTAGCAGAGGAAGGAGTACTCGCTGGTCGGGTTCCGGAGCGTCACCAGGTCCTTCATGAAGGACACTTGCATCGTCGCGTCATCGATGAGCATGCCGCGGTGCCACCCGAAGCGGGGCTGCTGCTCGAAGAAGTGAGCGGTGACCGCCTCTTGCCTTCCGACGCGCACGTTGTGCTCGCTGAGCGCGATCGCCATGGCGACGTTCGACGGCCCGAAGCCGATACCGATCAGGTCGTGGATCAGTGGTGCGTCGCCAGGAAGAGCCTGTGACATGTCACTCCCATTGGTGCGGGACAGCCGCCTGCCAGGCGTCGTGTCAGGGGTGGGGGAAAGGGGTGTCCAGGCACACCGGTGACCGGCAGCCGAGTGGAACTTAGGTAAAGCTAACCTGATCTGGACAGCCTGTCGACCTGACAAACCAGACAAATCCCCTGCACTTGGGTCAATCGAGCCCAGAATCGGGGCTGTTGCGCCCTTAGGTAAGCCTTGCTTTACTTACCTTTGCTCATTCGCTCTTCTGAGGAGGAAACCCGATGCGGGTCGTTATGTTCGGTTATCAGACCTGGGGCCACCGCACCCTCAAGGCGCTCCTGGACTCCGAGCACGACGTCGTGATGGTTGTGACCCACCCCAAGAGCGAGCACGCCTACGAGAAGATCTGGAGCGACTCGGTCGCCGACCTCGCCGAGGAGCACGGCGTCCCGGTCGTCATCCGCAACCGCCCCGACGACGAGGAACTGTTCCAGCAGCTTAAGGAAGCCGACGCGGACATCCTCGTCGCGAACAACTGGCGCACCTGGATCCCGCCGCGCATCTACACGCTCCCCCGCCACGGCACCCTCAACATCCACGACTCCCTGCTCCCGAAGTACGCGGGCTTCTCCCCCCTCATCTGGGCCCTCATCAACGGCGAGTCCGAAGTCGGCGTCACGGCGCACATGATGGACGAGGTGCTCGACGCCGGCGACATCGTCATGCAGCAGGCGATCCCCGTCGGCCCGACGGACACGACCACGGACCTGTTCCACAAGACGGTCGACCTGATCGCCCCGGTGACGATCGCCGCCCTCGACCTCATCGCCTCCGGCCAGACCGAGTTCACCAAGCAGGACCGCTCCCAGGCGACCTTCTTCCACAAGAGGGCCGAGGAGGACATCCGCATCGACTGGTCCTGGCCCGCCGAAACCCTGGAGCGCCTGGTCCGCGCCCAGTCCGCCCCGTACCCGGCCGCCTTCACCTTCCACAAGGGCAAGCGCCTGGAGATCCTCACGGCCGTCGTCTCCGAGGGCGTCTACGGCGGCACCCCGGGCCGCATCTTCTACCGCGAGGGCGAAGGCGTGGTCATCGTCGCCGGCGCCGACGCCCGCACGGGCCGCAACCACGGCCTGGCCATCACGAGCGTCCGCACGGAGGACGGCACGGAACTCCCCGCGTCGGCCTACTTCAAGTCCATGGGCGGCTACCTCACGACCCGCCCCTGACCCGGGTCACCCCAAAACCCCGGCCCGCCCCGGACGGTCCCCGGGCGGGCCGGCCCCTCACCACAGATACGCCCACCGGCAGGCTCAGCGCACGTCCACGTAGTCCTCGCGCCCCTTGGACGCGTAGTGCGTCGAGGGGGCGTCGTCGTAGCGCATCTGCCAGGTGCCGTCCTGGTCCGCGGTGAACTTCCTGCTGAAGGTGCCGTTGGCCAGGGTCTTGGCGGTGCCCAGCTGCTTCCACGCGCCACCCGGCGTCGCCGGCTTGAAGTAGATCCGGACGGTCTGACCGGCGAACGGCTTCCAGGTGGTGCTGTACCTGTGACTCAGCAGCCCCTTCGCGGTGATCGTCGTACCGCGGGCGACGCCCTCGGGGGTGACGTCGTCAGCCGTGAGCTGCGTGGGCCGGCGGATGAACTGGAAGGTCTGGCTGGTGGTCGGGCCCACGTTCGCGGTGCCGTGGCGCAGGCGCCACACACCGGGCTTGGCAGAGGAGTACGGGCTCTTCAGGGTGAAGGGCGTGTTGTAGGTCGTGGTGGTGGAGCCGACGTAGGTCCAGGTCTTGCCGTTGTCGCCCGAGAAGTCGAAGTGGACCCGGGGGGCGGCGCCGGCCGGGACGGTGCCGTCCTTGACGATCAGCTTGCCGGTGTAGGTGATGTTCCGGTACTGGTCCACGTGTCCCACAAGGCCCTCGAAGGCGCTCATGTGGGTGGCGTGCACGGCGAAGGAAGAGGACGAGGCCTCGAACCAGGCACTGGAGAACCCGACGGTCATCTTCGCGTCACCCGTGACGCGGAAGCCACCCACTCCGTTGCCGCAGTCATCCCGGTACACGGCGACGCAACCGTCCTTGGTCACCGCGAGGCCCTCGTTCAGAGGCTTCTGCGTGCCGTCGTCAGCCGTGCGCGTGAGAGTGCCGCGCACGGGGACCTCGGTGCCGAACCGCGCGGTCACCGTAGCGCCGGGCGAGGTCACGTTCAGCTTCGTGGCCTGCTTGCGGATCGGCAGCGACAGCTGGTTCGTCACGGACTCGCTGCCCACGAGCGAAGCCCGCAGCGAGGCCTCGCTCTCGTTGCCGCGGAAGGCGAAGGCGCTGGCGAACCGTCCCGCCCCATCGGTGGTCAACTGCACGGTCTCTCCGCTGTAGGCGTAGACCTTGACCCCGGCGCCCGTGAACGGCTTGATCTCACGCGTCTTCGGATCCTCCGCCACGACCCTGCCCGAGGACTGCCCCGAACGACTGTCGTAGGACAGCGAGGGCAGTGAGGACGCGAAGCCGTCGATCTTCGGGTTGAGGGCGTAGTTCAGCACCCCCTTGTTGGCGGCGACCTGCTCGTTGCTCTGGCCGTCGTTGCGGACCACCTCGAGGTCGTAGACGGCCATCTTGTCCAGCTTGGCGGGCGCGGACTGGAAGGCTCGAAGGCTGCAGTCCTCATCCGTACACCCGCCGGCGACGAAGCCGCCGACCCGCGCGACGACCGTACTCGTGCCCTTCTCCCGCACCCGGACGGCGAGGGCGTCGCCGACCTGCCAGCCGTAGTCGGACCAGAACCTGACGCGAAACGCCCCGTCGGACCCGACCGCGGCGTCCACGCCGTACACGTACTCCAGACTCCCGCCCGCGGCATGGGCTGCCGGGGCGGCGAGGAACGTGGACGCGGTGATACCGAGAGTCACGCCAAGTGCCGTGATGAATCGTCTAGCTGACACGGATAAAGCCCTCCGAAGCATGCAGGAACGGGAAGCGTCAGCGGCACCGTCCTACGTACGGCTGAGCCACTGCCAACCGTTCGACTCACGACGCCGGGCGATGGTTGCCCCGGCATGTGTCATCTTTGAGGGAACCGGTCGAGCCCCACCCCGACCCGACCGCCGTGTCGCCATCGCCGCCGACGCCGGCTTGCAGCCGCTGTCTGCGACAGCGCCGAAAGACGATGACGAACACGAGGTCTGCCCATGGAATCCGCTACGCACGTCTTCATCGCCGGCATCGGCAACTCCGGTCCGGAACACTGGCAGGCTCTGTGGCACGCCCGGGTGCCCGGCAGCGTCTGGGTGGAGCACTCCTCCTGGGACGCCCCCCAACGGGACCTCTGGGTAGAGGAGTTGGACGACACCCTGCGGGCCATCGAGGGCCCCAAGGTCCTCATCGCCCACAGCCTCGGCTGCACACTGGTCGCCGAATGGGCCTCACAGCACGAGGACCACGCCGTCACCGGCGCCTTCCTGGTCGCCATGCCGGACGTACACGGCAGCAACTTCCCGACGGCGGCGGTGGGTTGGTCCACCCCAGCATTGACCCCGCTCCCCTTCCCGACGCTCGTGCTCGCAAGCGAGGACGACCCCTACAGCACCCTGCAATCCGCCACGGCAACCGCCGACCGCCTAGGCGCCCACCTGATCAACGTCGGCCCGAAGGGCCACATCAACGCCTCCTCGTCCCTGGCCGACTGGCCGGAGGGCTGGTCCCTACTCACGGAAAACCTCCCCACCTGACCCCCAGCCGTGGGTGCCCCCGCAAGGGGGCACCCACGGCCCCGCGACGGCGCCCGGCGGAGGCTCACGCCAGCAGGGAGAGCACCGCATCACGGGTGGCCGGCTCCGCCAGGAGTCTCGCGCGCTCATGCACCGTGCGCACGACCCGCGTGGTACGGGCCCCCGGCCAGTCCCCCTGGAACGGGCTGCCGGCGGACACGATGTTCACCACATCCCCGCCCCAAACCGGGGCCGCCCCGTGGTAGGCGGCGATCTGATGCGTCAGCAGGTCCAGATACACCCGCACGATCTGCTCACTGGCCAGGGCGACCTCGTCGTCGTCGAAGAGGTCTTCCGCGAGGGACTTCCCCGCATACCGGGTCATCTCCTCCCGCATGGCCCGCACGAGCTCTTCGGGAGTGTCGATGAGGGAGGCGACGTCCGTCTGTGAACCGCTCTCCTCGAACCCCGAGGCGTCGATCTGCTGGAGAACGGTCGCATAGTCGTCGGTGATGTCCTGTGCGGTCAGCGGCGCCGCGTCGAAGAAGACGAGCGGGGGCGCTTCGCTCCCGGCCTCCACCATGTGCCGGGCGAGTTCCTGCGCCAGCGGAGCCGAGGCGCAGTAGGCAAGTATTCCGGCGACCTCCCGCTTGGCGACACCATGCGTGGAGAAGAGCTTCTCGGCGTAGTCGCGTCCGGTCAGTTCGGCGGGGAGGGGAGTGGTCAGCAGATGTGCCACTTCGTATCCGTGAGCTTCGAGACCGAGGTCGGCGATCTTCGCCTCTGCGCGGCGCCCCGGGTAGTCCAGGGCCAGCAGTGTTCGTACCACGTCAGTGTCCTTCCGGGTCAGGGCTTCGCGGGGGCCTGTGCGGACCGCACGAGGAGATCGATCTGTTCGGCGAGGTCCTTCAGCACGGGGTGGTCGAGCACGTCCTGGACGTTCAGGCCGATGCCCCACGTCTTGCGGGCGCGCAGGACGACCCGGGTCACGAGCAGCGAATCCCCGCCGGCGTTGAAGAAGTTCTGCTCCCGGTCCTCCTGGGTTGAGTTGAGGATCTCCTCCCAGATGGCGGCCAGTGCGCGCTCCGTCGCGGTCCACGGTGCGCGAGAGCGCGCCTCCGAGGAGCCGCCCGGCGCACGGCGGGAACGGAGCTCCAGCGTGCAGCACTTCGCGCTGCCACCGGCCTTGAGCAGCTCGGAGAGGTCGACCCCGATCGGATTGAACCCCCGCTGCCTGAGCTGCTCGGCGAGGCCGGTGGCGGCCTCGGGCATGATCACGTTGAGGCCGTCACTGAAGGCGTTGAGGCCGAAGACCGCCGCATCCTCGGGAGAGGCCAGGATGGCGTCGGGGAAGAGCTCTTCCAGGACGGCCCGGCTGCCGGGCGAGAAGGCCTCCGGGTAGTACATGATCTCGGTGTCCGAGAGCACCGCGAGGGCAGTGTCCAGGTGGTAGTGGTTGGGATTGACCAGGGTCAGGCCCGTGACGGGAACACCGAAGAACTCCTGGGCCTCCGCGTGTGAACGCGGGTCGGTGCGGAAGCCGGTTCCCGCCAGGAGGCGACGGCCGACCAGGAGGTAGTCGCCCTCGCCCTCGTTGATGAACTCCGGCCACATCACCTGGTCGAAGCCCTGGTCATGGAGCCAGGAGAGGTAGGCGGGACCCTCGGCGGTCCGCTCGGCGTGACGGAAGCGGGCACCGAGGACCTTGCCGTCCACCACGGTCGCGCCGTTGGCGGCGAACACCATGTCGGGCAGCCCGGGAATCGGGTCGATGACGTCCACGGTGTGGCCGAGCGAACGGTAGAGCTCGTACAGCCTTTCCCACTGGGCGAGCGCCAGGCCTGCGTCGCACGGCTTGTCCGGGTGCATCCACGGGTTGATGGAGTACACGACGTCGAAGTGCTCGGGGCGGCACATCAGCAGGCGGCGGGGGGTGGACGCGCGACTGCTGGTGCGCTGCTCGGCAGCCGGGAGGTTCGCATCGGTGTTGGGCACGGACTTGCTCCTACGGGGAGTGAAATGAGCGGATGAGGGCGGAAGGGGCGAGGAGGGCTGAGGACTACAGACTGCTCGCCAGGAGGTCTTTGCCGATCCGCTGCCGGTCGATCTTGCCGCTCGCGGTGCGCGGCAGGGCCTCCACCACGGTGATCGACACCGGCACGGCCGGGGCGGGCAGTACCTCGCCGAGCCGGCGCAGCAGCTCGCCTACGTCGGCCGGCGGTGCGTCCTCTTCTACGGTGATCACGGCTCGGAGGGTGCGGGATCCTTCGGCCGTTTCGACGGCGACACAGGCGGCTTCGACCACGCCGGCCTGTTCGAGCAGCCAGACGTCGACCTCCAGCAGGTTGACGCGGAAGCCGCGGATCTTGACGTCGTGGTCGCGCCTGCTCAGGAACTGCAGCACGCCGTCGTCGAGCCGGACCAGGTCGCCGGTGCGGAACGCCCGGGTGTGGCTCTGCGGGGACGGGTCGATGGTGACGAAGCGCTCCGTGTTGAGCTGATCCTGGTTCAGGTAGCCGAGCGACAGCGGCAGGCCCGCCACCAGCAGTTCGCCCACTTCGGGCTCGGCCGGGTCCACGGGGTCGATCAGGAGCTCGCACCCCGGCAGGGGGGTGCCGATCGGAGGCAGGGCCGGCCAGGTCGAGGGGGCACCGGTGAGGGTGTGGGCCGTGACCATGGCCGACTCGCTCTGGCCGTAGTGGTTGTTGAGCCGGCAGGCCGGCAGCCGCTCGAAGAACTCGCGGATTGGGCCGGTGCAGACGAACTGCTCGCCGGCCGTGTTGATCTCCGTGAGGGCCATGTGGTCCAGGGAGTCCTCAGCCGAGGCCGCGACGGCGAGCATGTTGAGTGCGAGGTAGGGCAGGAAGAGCCGCTCGATCCGGTTCTCACCCAGCCAGTCGAGCAGCGAGAAGGCGTCCCGTCGCAGCTTCTCGGGCACGATGACGAGGGTGCCTCCCCCGCAGAGCGTGCCGAGCACCTCCTGGAAGCAGACGTCGAAGTTGAGGGGTGCGAACTGGCCGGTGCGCAGGTCGCGCCGGACCGAGTGCTCCGTCTGCCAGGCGGCCATGCCGTCCAGGCAGCTGTGCGGGATGCTCACGCCCTTCGGCCAGCCCGTGGTGCCGGAGGTGTAGATGACGTAGACGGGGAGATCGGGGCGGCACGCGACCGGTCGCCACTGCGGGTCCGCCGGCACCGATCCCGGCTCCGGGATCCTGACCAGGGTCGCCGAGGTCTCGAACGCGGGCTCGTCCCCGGTGTACAGCAGCACCTTGGCGGCGCTGTCGCTCAGCATGTGGGCGAGGCGCTGCTCCGGGTATTCCGGGTCGAGAGGGACGTAGGTGGCACCGAGCGCGACCGTGCCGAGGAAGGCGGCGACCACCGCGGCCCCCCGCGGGCCGGTCACGGCCACACGGTCCTCCGGGCCGATCCCCTGGGCGGCGAGGAGTTCGGCCACCGCTCCCGCCCAGTCCCGGATCCGGGTGTAGGTGTACTCGGTTTCACCCTCGACGACCGCCACCGCGTCGGGCCGTTCGGACACGACCTCCAGGAACGAATCGAGCAGGCAGTTCGGGGTGGCAGGTCCACCCCACAGGTTCAAGGGCACGGAGGTCACGGAGCCTTTCGGGGTATCAAGCGGCATGGTCGCCGTCGAGGTAGAACTCGCGCATCAGCTGTCCGAGGTCGCGGCTGGGCCCGGCGTCGGCCGTGCTGAACCGGTCGGAGACCCGGCTGCGGACCTCCGGCTCCTTCTCCTGGCTGAGTTTGAACATGCCGTCGGCGGATTCCACCTCGAAGCGGAAGCCACCGACGGCTGTTCCGATCCGGGCGAAGTAGTCGAGCGAGCCGTCCATCTGCCAGCCGTCACCGTGGGCCGACTCGTAGGCCTCGACCGTCAGCTGCACGACATCGAGGGTCTCCTCCATGCTCTGAAGCAGCCGCAGCCTGCCCTGCACGTGGACCGAGACGAAGTTCCAGGTGGGCGCCGCCGGCGTGGTCCGGTAGAGGGTGGGGGTGATGTATCCGTGCGGCCCGGTGAAGATGAGCTGGGCGCTGGCGCCGTCGCTCAGCGAGTCCCAGTGGGAGTTGGCCTTGTTCATGTGCCCCAGCAGCGTGGCGCCCTCGGGGCCCCCGGTTCCCGAGGCGTCCTCGGGCGAGAAGATCACCGGCAGGTGCGTGGCGTACGGCACCTGGTCCCCGTTGGTGATCAGGGTGGCCAGGGGGTAGCGCCGGATGATGCGGCGGAGCCAGCCGCGGTCTTCGGGCTGATAGATGGACGGTACGTACATGACTATCCCTTGAGGATGGAAGCGGCGATCTCTCCGGACCGGACCGCGGTGTTGGACAGAAGGCCCGCGGCGAGACCGTGGGAGTGCTCCGTGCTCGCGCCCTGGAGGTAGATCCCGCAGCGGACCGCGTCCGACGTCGTGACCCGGTAGTCCCGCCCCACCACGAGCCGGCCCTCACCGTCCCGCTTGCAGTCGGCGAGCAGCTCGCCGAGGAGGGGCAGCGGGTCGCTCGGGCGGTAGCCGGTGGCGTAGACGACCACGTCCGCGTCGATGACCTGCGAGGCGTCGCCCGCGAGCGAGTCGACGGTCACGCGCACGCCGCCCGGGTGTTCCTCCGCGGCGGTGGCCCGCGCGGTGTTGATCATGTTGAACCGGCGGGTTCCCAGGACCTTCTCCTGGTAGACGCGGCGGTAGAGCTCGTGCGACAGGTCGAGGTCGACCACCGAGTAGTTGGTGTTGCCGTGGTAGTCGATCAGCGTCTGTTTCACGTCCCGGGGCGCGGAGTAGAACTGGCCCACGGCGTCCGGGTCGAAGATGCCGTTCACGAACGGGCTGTCGTCGGCGACGCTGTACCCGTAGCGCGAGAGCACGGCGTTGACCTCGGCGTCGGGGAAGGTGCGGTGCAGGTAGTCGGCGGCTTCGGCAGCGCTCTGCCCGGAGCCGACGACCACGACGGTGCGGGGCGCACGGGTCAGGGCGGCCGCGCGGTGCAGCAGCCGGGAGCTGTGCCAGATGCGGTCGCTCTCCACCACTCCCGCCGGCATCCTGGGCGACAGCCCCGCGCCGATCACCACATTGCGGGCGCGGCTCACGACGTTCGGAGCGGCATCGGGAGACGTACGGGCGAGGATGTCGAGGTACTCCACCGCACCGTTCTCGACCACCGGGCGGATGCCGACGATGTCGGATCCGTACGACACCACCGAGGTGAACTGTTCGGCGACCCATTCCAGGTAGTCGTGGAACTCGACCCGCAGCGGGAACAGCGTCTTCCCGTTGATGAATTCGGCCATCCGGTCCTTCGCCTTGAGGTAGGAGACGAAGGTGTAGGCGCTGACGGGATTGCGCATCGTCGCAAGGTCCTTCAGGAAGGAGACCTGCATGGTCGCACCTTCCATCAGCATGCCCCGGTGCCAGCCGAACTCCTGCTGCCGCTCGAAGAAGTGCATGCCGAATCCGGGGCCCCCCGAATCCGGTCCGACCGATTCTTCCAGGGCGATCGCGAGGGCGAGGTTCGAGGGGCCGAACCCGATCCCGACCAGATCCTCCGTGTGCGGTGCCGACCGTGCAGTCATGCTGTGGACTTCCTTCCCGTGTTCATATCGCCCGATCGGCGAAGTAGGTGTACCGGCGCCATATCTTCCCGCCGCGGAAGAGGTGGAAGTCAGCCCAGTTGACGGAGACTTCCTCGGAACTCTTCAGCCGGCCGGTGAAAACTCCGCGGGCGGCCACCCAGTCTCCGCTCTCCACGATCGAGGCCACCTCGTGCCGGCCGGAGTCGATGATTCTGCCGGCCAGGTAGAAGCGTCTGAACTCGTCCATTCCGACGATCGCTTCGGTGCCGCCACGCTCGTAGACCAGGTCCTCGCAGAACATGTCGAAGACCGCCTCGTAGTCGGCCGCGTCCACGCGTTCGTAGTATTCACGGACCGCACTCTCACGACTCGCTGCCATGTTTCTGTTACTTCTCCTGGAGGGCCATGGCGCGGATCAGCGACGTGGGGCGCAGATCGGTCCAGTGTTCGTCGACGTAGTCCAGGCACGCAGCCCGGTCGGCCTCGCCGAAGACGGTCGTCCAGCCGGCCGGGATGTCGGCGAAGACCGGCCAGAGGGAGTGCTGGCCCTCGTCGTTGGTCAGTACGACGTACACGCCGTCTTCCTTCTCGAACGGGTTGCTCATGGTGTTCTCACCTTCTGGTCGTTCTCGTCAGTTCGTTTCGCCGCGCAGGGCGGCGGCGACAATCTTTCCGATGCGCGCGATCATGCGCGGCTGGGTCATTCCACCGTGATCGCAGTCGAGATCGTGGTTGTCGATGCGGCCGTCGACGTGCGGGCCCCAAGCGTCGTGTCCGAATGACTTCTCGGTTCGCCCTTGCAGTGCGGTGAAGAAGAGCATGTCACCACGGAAACGGTCGGGTTCGAATATCCGGAGCTGCCTCATGCTGTTCAGGCAGATTTCCTTGACCGCTTCCAGATGGGATTCCTGCAGCTCACCCAGGACGCCACCTTCCCGGCGAATCGTCTCCATCAGCAGATTACCCTGGAGCAATTCACCCTTGGTGTGGTCGATTTCCCGCAGCACAACCTGGAAGAGCGCCGGAAGGACTTCATCCTCGGGAACCTGGAACATCGCCTCGTCCTGGACCGGGAATGCGTCCATGAGGGCCAGGAGTGCGACTTCTTCGCCCTGCCGCTGCAATTCGGTGGCCATGGCGTAGGCCAGGTGCCCGCCGAATGACCAACCCAGCAGATGATAGGGGCCGTTCGGCTGGACCTTTCGAATCCGGTCCACGTACGCGATGGCGGATTCCGCAATGTACTCGGGAAGCCGGCCGTCATCGGTCAGCCGCGGGGACTGGAGACCGTATATCGGTCGATCCTTTCCCACATGCGGAACGAGCCCAGAATAGCACCAGCTCAAACCACCGGCCGGATGCATGCAGAAAAGGGGCGGGAGTTCGCCGCTGCCCCGCAAAGGAAGAAGAACGTCGAAGGCATCGTGATGCACGGCCTCGTCCAGCTGTCCGGCCAGAGCTGCGGGCGTGGGGTTCTCGAAGAGGTGGCGCAGCGAGAGGTCCGCACCGAGCGCCACACGTACCTTGCCCATGAGGCGGGTCGCGGCGAAGGAATGGCCTCCGAGTTCGAAGAAGTCGTCCTCCAGACCCACCCGGTCCACTCCGAGCACCTCGGCGAACAGCTCGCACAGGATTTGCTCCCGCGCCGTGCGGGGTGCGCCGTCGCTCCGGCCGCCACCGGAGTCGGGTACCGGCAACGCCGCCCGGTCCAGGACACCTTCACCGTCGACCGGAAGGCGGTCCACGACCATGAGGAGCTCCGGCACGAGGTGCCCCGGCAGGAGACCGCGCGCCGCTTCCCGGACGGAGATCACGAGAGCGTCCCGTCCGCCCGCGCCGTCCTGCGGGACCACGTACCCGACGAGACGGCGGGCTCCGGCCGCGTCCTTCCGTACGGCCGCTGCCGCACCGGCGACCCCCGGGATCCGGGCGAGTACCGATTCGACCTCTGCGGGCTCGACCCGCAGGCCCCGGACGCGCGTCCGGTCGTCCGTACGCCCGATGAACTCGAGCACGTTCCCGCTCCCCCAGCGGACCAGGTCACCGGTGCGGTGCATCCGCGCGCCCGGGGGGCCCGAGGGATCGGCCACGAAGCGCTCGGCGGTCTCGCCCGGCAAGCCGTGATAGCCGCGGGCCACCCCGGGGCCCGCCACGTAGAGCTCTCCGGGAACGCCCCGCGGGACGGGGCGCAGCCGCGCATCGAGCACGTGCACCCGGCGGCCGGCGATCGGACGGCCGATGGGCACGGCACGGCCGGACACCGGACCGTCGCCGGACACCGGCCCGCCGTTCGGGGCGTGGTGCGTGACGGGGCCCGCGACCTCGGCCAGGCCGTAGCCGTGGACGACCGTCGTCCCCGGGCAGGCAGCCGCGACCCGCTCCACGGCTTCCTCCGAGAGCACGTCGCCGCCCGCATGGACGTACGGGACGTCCGCGAGCAGACCGGGCCGCCGCTCCGCGACGAGCTCGAACTCCTCCGCCGACATCACCATCCGCTCGACCGGGTCGCCGGCCGGCAGGCCCACCAGCGCATCGACGGCCGTGTCACCGGCGGGGGCCAGCGTCAGCCGTCCGCCGGAGAGCAGGGGTGCCCACCAGTGCGCCGTCGGTCCCGCCTGCACGTGTGCGGGGAGGAGGACCGTCCGGCCCCGGCCGGTCCCCGGGCCCCCGTCCGTGACGGGGCCCGCCACGTCGCGGTGGGTGAAGGCGATGCCCCGGGGCCCCGCCGTCCCCGACACGTACCACAGACAGGCGAGCCGGTCCGGCTCGACCACGAGCCCGAGGTCGTCCGTACGGCCGCCGTCCGGCTCACCGCCGATGAGCAGCTCCGGCGTGCCCGCCGTACCCTCCGCGTCGGTCCCGGCCCGGTCGGTGAGGACCAGCCGGGCCTGCGCCGCCGCGAGGACGGCCTGCCACCGGGGCGTCGGTGCAGCCCCGGCCAGGGTCACGTACGCGCCCCCCGCCTTGGCCACCGCCACCGCGGCCGCCATCAGGTCCAGGGTTCGCTCCAGGCGCAGGGCAACCCGGGATTCCGCCGTCACCCCGGCCTCGACGAGCCTGTGGGCCAGGCGGTTGGCCCGTGCGTTCAGCTCCGCGTACGTCAGGGTCGTGCCGTCGGCCTCCACTGCCACGGCCGTGGGGGTCAGCGACACTTGTCGCTCGAAGAGCGCGGCCAGGCCGGCGGCCGGGGCCTGCGCGGCACTGCCCGTGCCGGCCGTGAGGAGTTCCTCGCGCTCGCCCGGTACCAGTACCTCGTACCGTCCGATCGGCAGCTTCGGGTCCGCCACCGCCGCCAGCAGCAGCCGCTCCAGGCGTACGGCCAACGTGGCCACGTCCTCACGGTCGAAGAGGTCCGTGGCGAACTCGACGAATCCGGCAACTCCTTCGAGGGTTCCGTCGGCGGAGAGCTGCTCCCGGAAGAAGAAGGAGAGGTCGAACTTGGCTGTGTGCGTCCCCATGGGCTCTACCGCCATACCAAGGCCGGCGAGCTCGAAGTCGGGGGTGGCCATGTTCTGCAGCACCAACAGCACCTGGAAAAGCGGCTGATGGGCCTGCGACCGGGTCGGGTTGAGCGATTCGACGAGGCGCTCGAAGGGCACGTCCTGATGTGCGTGCGCAGCCAGATCCGTGTCGCGGACCCGCTCCAGCAGCTCCAGGAACCCGGGATCACCCGAGGTGTCCGTACGCAGCACCAGGGTGTTCGCGAAGAACCCCACCAGGTAGTGGAGCGCCTCGTCGGTCCGGCCGGCGACGGGGGTGCCGATCGGGATGTCGGTTCCTGCCCCCATCCGGGTCAGCAGTGCGGCGAGTGCGGCCTGCAGGATCATGAACAGGCTCGTGCCGGTCTCCCGGGCCAGCCCGAGCAGCCCCGCGTGCAGTTCGGGCGACAGGCGCAGGTCCAGCATGTCGCCCCGGTAGCTCGCCACGGGGGGCCTGGGGCGTGCCGACGGTAGCCGCAGAGTTTCGGGAGCACCTGCCAGCGCATCCCTCCAGTACGCGAGCTGCCGCGCGGCACGGCTGCCGGGGTCGCTCTCATCGCCGAGGAACTCGTCCTGCCAGAGCGTGTAGTCCGCGTACTGCACGGGGAGCGGATCCCAGAGCGGCGCCTCGCCGGCCGTCCGGGCCCGGTAGGCCTCGGCCAGGTCGCGGGCGAGCGGCGCGAGCGAGGACCCGTCGCCGGCGATGTGGTGGATGAGGACGGTCAGGACGTGGTCGTCCGGCGCGAGCGCGAACAGGCAGGTCCGCACTGGCGGGGCGGAGGCGAGGTCGAAGGAGTGGGACACCGCCTCCGCGAGCAGGCCCGGCAGGGCGTCGGCGGTCGTGTGCACCGTGTGCAGTCCGTCCCAGGCGTCGGAGACGTGCAGGACCTGCTGGAAGGGGACGCCGTCGGTCTCGGGGAAGACGGTGCGCAGGCTCTCGTGCCTCTCGGTCACACCGCGCAGGGCGGCTTCCAGGGCCTCGCGGTCCAGCGCCCCGGACAGCCGTAGCACCAGCGGGATGTTGTAGGTGGGGCTGGGGCCTTCGATCCGGTGCAGCAGCCACATGCGGCGCTGCGCGAAGGAGAGCGGAACGGTCTCCGGGCGCCGTACGGGACGCAGCGCGGGCGGTGCTTCCTCCGCCTCGTCCAGCCGCGCCACCAGTCCGGCGACGGTGGGGGCGTCGAAGAGGAGCCGGATCGGGAGGTCCACGCCGAAGGTCGCGCGGATCCGTGCCATCAGACGGGTCGCGAGCAGTGAGTGCCCGCCCAGGAGGAAGAAGTCGTCGTCGACGCCGACGCCCTCCCGGCCGAGGACCTCGGCGAACAGGGCGCAGAGGATCTCTTCGCGAGGTGTGCGGGCCTGGCGGCCGGCCGGGCGCTCCTGCGGGGCGGGGACCGGAAGGGCCTTGCGGTCGAGTTTGCCGCTCGCGGTCGACGGGAGAACGTCCAGGACGACGAACGCCGCAGGCACCATGTGGCCGGGAAGGCCCGCGGCCGCCCGGGCTCGCAGTTCCGCCGGGTCGAGCGCCTGCGACGCGGAGCGGCGGGCCACGTACGCCACGAGACGCTGGTCGCCCGGCTGGTCCTCGCGGAGGACCACCACGGCCTGGGCCACCCTCGAGTCCTCCTCCAGCACGGCTTCGATCTCGCCGGGCTCGACGCGGAATCCCCTGAGCTTCAGCTGGTGGTCGGCGCGCCCGGCGAACTCCAGTTGTCCGCCGGCCGTCCAGCGCGCCATGTCTCCCGTGCGGTACATGCGGGAGCCGGCCGGGCCGAAGGGGTCGGCGACGAAGCGTTCGGCGGTCAGTGCGGAGCGGTGCAGGTAGCCGCGGGCGAGACCGGCGCCGGCGATGTACAGCTCGCCCACCACGTTGGCGGGCACCGGCTGGAGCGCGGAGTCCAGGACGTAGACGCGGCTGCCCGGAACGGGGCGGCCGATCGGGGGCGCTCCGGCGCCGTCCAACGGCTCGCTCATCGTGGCGGCCACGGTGGACTCGGTGGGTCCGTAGGCGTTGATCATCCTGCGGCCCCGCGACCACCTCGCCACGAGGGCCGGGGAGCAGGCGTCGCCGCCGACCACGAGGGTGGCGAGGGAGGGAAGTTCGTACTCCGGCATGCTCGCCAGCGCGGCCGGGGAGATGAACGCGTGACTGACGGCCTGTCCGGCCAGCAGTTCGGCCAGTTCGCGGCCCGCCAGCGGACCGTGCGGCGCCACGACGAGGGTCGCCCCCGCGGCGAAGGCCATGCAGATCTCCAGGACCGACGCGTCGAAACTGGGCGACGCGAGCTGGAGGACCCGGCTCGCCGGCTCGACGCGGAACCGTTCCACCTCGGCGGCGGCGAAGGCGGCGATGCCCGAGTGGGTGACGAGGACCCCCTTCGGCCGGCCCGTGGAGCCCGAGGTGTAGATCACGTAGGCCGGGCTGGCCGGCCCGGACTCCACGGCCGGGTCCTGCGCCGGGTAACCGGCCAGGGCCTGACGGCACTCGGCGAGGTCGAGCAGCCCCGGGAACCCGAGCACGGCCGGGGGCACGTGTCCGATGCCGGTGTCCGCGACGACATGGGCGGGGGCGGCGTCGGACAGCATGAAGGCGATCCGGTCGTCCGGGTAGTCGGGGTCGACGGGCAGGTACGACGCTCCGGTCTTGAGCACGGCCAGTACGGCCACGATGAGCTCGGCGGAGCGGGGCAGCGCGAGGGCGACGATCCGCTCCGGACCCACGCCCCGGGCGAGCAGCAGGTGGGCCATGCGGTTGGCGGCGGCGTTCAGTTCCGCGTAGGTGTACGCGTCCTCGCCGCACACCAGAGCGGTCGCGGTGGGCGTTGCGGCGACGTGCCGTTCGAAGATCGTGTGCAGGCGGGTGGCCGGCGCCGGCTCGCCGGTTTCGTTCCACTCCCCCAGGATCTGCAGACGTTCGGCCGGGGCGACCACCTCGACCTGGCTGAGGGGCAGGTCCGGCTCGTCCGTGACGGCGGTGAGCAGTCGCACGAAACGCTCGCCGATGCGCCGCGCGGTCTCCTCGTCGAACAGGTCGGTGCTGTACTGGATCCAGCCCTCGACGCCTGCGGCCTTGCCCTCCTCGGTCCGGTTCTCGCTGAGGTGCACCGAGAGCTCGAACTGGGAGAGTCCCAGGTCGACCGGTTCCAGGCGGGCGTCGGCACCGGGCAGTCGGAAGACCGGCCGGGTGTTGTTCTGGAACGCCAGCATGACCTGGACGAGGGGCTGGTACGAGGACGTGCGTGCCGGGTTGAGCGCTTCCACGAGCCGCTCGAAGGGCAGGTCCTGGTGCGCGTAGGCGGCCAGGTCGGCAGCCCGGACCCGCTTGATCAGCTCACGGAAGCCGGGGTCGCCGGAGGTGTCCGTACGCAGGACGAGCGTGTTGACGAAGAGCCCCACCAGATCGTCCAGGGCGTCGTCGGTCCGGCCGGCGATCGGGCTGCCGACGGGGATGTCCGTACCCGCCCCCAGCCGGGTCAGCAGCGCCGCGAGACCGGCCTGGACCACCATGAAGAGGCTGGCCCGGTTGCTGCGCGCCAGGTCCCACAGCTTCTGGTGGAGTCCGGCATCGAGCCGGAAGGGCACCGCATCCGCCCGGAAGCTCGCCACGGCGGGGCGCGGCCGGTCGGCGGGCAGGTCCAGGTTCTCCGGGAGGCCGTCCAGGGTCGTGGTCCAGAAGTCCAGTTGGCGGGCGAGTTGGCTGTCCGGGTCCGTCTCGTCCCCGAGCGTCCGGCGCTGCCACAGGGCGTAGTCGGCGTACTGGACCGGCAGGGGCGACCAGGACGGCGCGTGGCCGTCACACCGGGCGGAGTACGCCTCGGCGAGGTCGTGCGCGAGGGGCGCGAGGGACCATCCGTCGCCGGCGATGTGGTGCAGGAGGAAGAGCAGGACGTGCTCCTGCGGGCCGGTCCGGAAGAGGGTGGGCAGCACCGGAGGCTCGGTGGCAAGGTCGAAGGTGTGCCGTGCGGCCTCGGCGAGAGCCCGGGACAGTTCGGCTTCCGGGACGTCGGTGACGCGCAGGCGCCCGGGCAGCTCCTCACGGCCCAGGACGACCTGATGGGGTCCGTCGGCCGTCTCGGGGAAGACCGTGCGCAGGCTCTCGTGGCGCTCCATGACATCGAGGAGCGCCAGTTCCAGCGCCTCCGGGTCCAGGTGTCCGGACACCCTGAGGGCCGGCGCGATGTTGAGGGCGGGGTTGGCCCCGTCGAAGTGGTTGAGGAACCACAGGCGGCGCTGGGCGAAGGACAGCGGTACGCGTTCGGGCCTCGTCGACGCCGTGAGGGGGTCGACGGCCGACCGGCCGGTGCGGAGCACCTGCGCGAGGGCCGCCACCGTCGGTGCGTCGAACAGCGCCCGGACGTTGAGGTCCACGCCGAGGGTGGAACGGATGCGGCTGGTGAGCCGGGTGGCCAGCAGGGAGTGGCCGCCGAGGTCGAAGAAGTCCTGGTCGACACCGACCCGCGGCAGGCCGAGGACCTCGGCGAACAGGCCGCACAGGACCTCCTCCTGGGGGGTCCGAGGCGCGCGGCTCTCCCGGGGGACGGCGGGATCCGGTGATGCGGGCGCCTTCGTGTCCGCCGCGTCCGTCGTGGGGCGGGCCGCCGGACCCACGACGGAGCGGCGTACGGGCTCCAGGGCTCCCGCGGACGTGCGGCGAACGAGCTCGCCGGTCCGGTACATCCGCTCGCCGGGAGCTCCGAAGGGGGCGCAGACGAAGCGTTCGGCCGTCAGACCGGCCCGGTGCGCGTAGCCCCGTGCGAGCCGGGTTCCGCTCAGGTACACCTCGCCCACCGCGCCGGGCGGCACCGGCTGGAGGGCGTGGTCCAGCACGTGCGTCCGGATGTTCGGGGTGCGCCGTGCGGTCGGGGCGGCCCCGGTGGCCTCCGGCCGCCCCCCGAGCTCCGGTGCCGACAGGCCGGGCCGGGCCTCGATCGTTCCGCCGCTCATCAGCGCGGGGAAGAGCGTCAGCGGCGAGACGCCGGAGGTGACGAGGTCGGGGACGCCGACGCCGGACCGGCGGGGCGCGTCCTGTACGAGGTCCACGACGTTGGCGTGGGTCAGCATGACGCAGGAGCCGTCGGCGGAGGGCAGGATGCAGGCGGTGTTCGAGGGCAGGAGCGGCCGGCGGCGATCGGCGTCCGCGAGGTCCGTTTCCGGGCCGGTGCGCAGCGCCGCGGCGTTCTCCGGGGAGTCCAGCGCCACGGTCGCCAGCTCCGCGGGGAGCGCGAGCGTGGTGGTGGAGTCGACGAGGGCGCAGACGGGCCGGGCCTCGGCGAGGATCCGGGCGAGCCGGTCCTGCGGGGTGTCCGCCGCCAGGGGAAGGCACGCGGCTCCCGCCTTCAGCACGGCCAGCAGGGCCACGACGGTGTCGGCGGTCTTCGGCAGGGCGAGGGCCACGACGTCCTCCGGGCCGGTGCCGCGCCGGACGAGGAGGCGGGCGAGCCGGTTGGCCCGTACGTTCAGCTCGTCGAAGTCGATCCGTGTGTCACCGCCGGCGATGGCCACCGCCTCCGACGTGAGCCCGGCCTGCGTCTCGAACATCGCGGGAAGGGTGACCGGCTCGGTCTCGCGCGCCGTGTCCTCGTCCCCGCCGGGCGCCGTGGCGGCTTCCCGGGGAGCGGGCCGGCCGACCCGGCCTATGGCCTGGTGCGGATCGTGGGCCATGCATTCCAGCATCTCCAGCAGACGGTGGGCGAGTTGCTCCGCCGTGTCCCGGTCGATGAGGTGGGGCTGGAAGTCCAGGCGTACGAGGAGGCTCTCGGCCGGGACCACGAGAAGGGTGAGCGGGTAGTGGGTCCCGTCGTGGGTCTGCACACCCGCGATGCGCACCCCGCCGGTGTCGGCCTGTAGCGCGTCGGGGTCGCTGGGGTAGCTCTCGAAGGCGACGAGCGTATCGAAGAGCTCCCCGTGGCCCGCCAGTTGCTGGATCTCCGCGAGCCCGACGTGCTGGTGGTCCATGAGGGCGCTCTGCCGCTCCTGGAGGCGGGACAGCGCGCTCAGCACCGTCTCGTGCGCGCTGAAACCGACGCGCACCGGCAGAGTGTTGACGAAGAGGCCGACCATGCTCTCGACGTCGGGGACCTCCGGCGGACGGCCCGAGACGGTGGCTCCGAAGACCACGTCCTCCCGGCCGGTCATGCGGCCGATCAGGAGGCCCCAGGCCCCCTGGAAGACCGTGTTCAGCGTCAGGCCGTTCCTCCGCGTCATGGCCGTCAGGGCGGAGGCGAGCGCCGTGGGCACCTCCAGCGTGACGCGCTCCGCGGCCACGGGCACCGCGTCCCGGGCCTGCGGGGCGACCAGCGTCGGACCCGTGAGCCCGCTGAAGGCCTCGCGCCAGGCGGTCTCGGCGCCGTCCCGGTCCCGCGCGGCCAGCCAGCTCACGAAGTCCCGGTAGGGGGCTGCCGGGCGCAGGGCCCTCTCGTCGCCGCCGTTGCCGTACAGGGCCAGCAGGTCGGCCATGAGCAGCGGCACAGACCAGCCGTCGATGAGGATGTGGTGGACGCTCAGGACGAGGCTGTACTTCTCCTCGTCGAGGCGGACCAGGGTGCAGCGCATCAGCGGCGGACGGGCGAGGTCGAACCGGCGGGCCCGGTCGGCCGCCCGTACGGCAGCGAGGGCCTCGGGGCGGGCGTCCTCGGGCGTGTCGCGCAGGTCGACCTCGGCCCACGGCAGCTCGCACCGGCGGGGGATCACCTGGACGGCCTGGCCGCGGCCGGTGATCCGGAAGCCGGCACTCAGGTTGGGGTGCCGGCGCAGGAGCGCCTCGGCCGAGGCCCGCAGCGTGGACGCGTCGAGCCGTCCGTGCAGTTCGAACGCGAACTGTACGAGGTACAGGTCCGCGGCCTGGTCGTCGTAGAGGGCGTGGAAGAGGAAGCCCTCCTGCATGGGTGACAGCGGGAGAACGTCCTTCAGCCCTGACTGCTTCACGTTAAAGCTCCCACTCGGAGTCGAGATCGTCGAGGTCGTCGATGTCTGCCTGGCTCAGCGAGACCAGAGGCAGGTCGGACGGGGTGTGGCCACCCGCCCGGTAGGTGTCGACGCGCCCGGGCAGGGCCCGGAGCGTGGCGACAAGGGTGTCGGCCAGGTCGTCCACGGCACTCTCCTCGAGGAGGGCCGCGGGCCACATGAGGCTGATGTCGAGACGGGGGCCGTCCGCCTCGTCGCGGGTGAGCATGGCGACTTCCAGCGCGTGGGCCACCGGCATGTCCTCGTCCGAGCCACTGCCGAGCAGGTCCTCGGCCGGAGCGGGGGCCCAGTCGCCGGCGGTCGGGGCCGAGAAGCGCCCCAGGTAGTTGAAGCCGATCTGCGGCGCGGCCGGCGTCTTGAGCTCCTGCGCCGACCGCGGGTTGAGATAGCGCAGCAGTCCGTAGCCGATGCCGTGGTCTGGCAGGGCCCGGCGCTGCTCCTTGACCCGCTTGAGGCCTTCGACGAGGGAAGGACTGGTGCGCCAGTTCGCCACCTTGGGGTCCACGCGCACCGGATGCATGCTGGTGAACCAGCCGACGGTCCGGGAGAGGTCGACGCCTTCGCCCAGTTCCTCCCGCCCGTGCCCCTCGACGTCGACGAGCACGGCGGTGCCGTCGCCGGCGCCCCGGCGGCGGCGCCAGTCGGCGGTCGCGAGCGCGAGGGCCGTGAGCAGGACGTCGTCGACGCCGCCGTTGACGGCCGCGGGGACCTTGGTCAGAAGGCTCTCGGTGAGGTCGGCCGGCAGCTCGCGGTGGACGTAGCGCACGGTGCGCGCGAGGTCCCGGGCCGGGTCGACCGGCCGGTCCGTCAGCAGCGGTTCGGGGTCGGCCAGCACACGCCGCCAGACGGGCAGTTCCGCCTCCCGGATCGGTGCCTGCGCCTGTGCGTGGAGCAGCTGCGACCAGCGGCGGACGGACGTGGCACCGTCGGCGGGCTCGGGCTGCCGGCCGGCCGCCAGGGCCTGCGCGGCCGCCGCCAGGTCGGGTAGCAGGATCCTCCAGGACACGCCGTCCACGGCGATGTGGTGGATGACCAGCAGCAGGCGCCCCGGGCGCTCGGCGCCGGCGTCGAACCAGACGGCCTGCAGGATCTTGCCTTCCTCAGGAGCGAGCCGGGCTCGGGCGGCCTCCGCGTGGCGGCCGGGCCAGGCATCACCTTCGGCGGCCAGCTCGACACGGTGCAGGCAGTCGGCGGCCCGGACGGCACCCTTCGGCGGGATCTCCAGCGTCCAGCGCTCGGGGGTGCGGTGCAGGATCGTGCGGAGCGCGTCGTGACGGTCGAGGAGGACCTGCAGGGCGTCGCGCAGCAGCTCTCCGTCGAGCCCGGCGGGCACCTGGACGGTCATCGACTGGTGGAAGCCGTCGATCGGCCCGCCGAGCCCGCGCAGCCATTCCATGACCGGCGTGGGCCGCAGTTCACCGACGGGCTCGTCGGCGACGGCGTCCGGGGCCGCGTCCACGCTGCGGGCGGCGGCGGCCAGGGCCTCGACGGTCTTGAGCTCGAACACCTGCCGCGGGCTGAGGACGAGTCCGGCCTTGCGGGCCCGCCCGACGAGCTGGATGGACATGATGCTGTCCCCGCCAAGGTCGAAGAAGCTGTCGCCGACCCCGACTTCCGGCACGCCGAGCACGTCCGTGAAGAGGGCGCACAGCGCCTCCTCGCGGGGCGTGCGGTGCAGTCGGCCGACCGGGGCGTGCTCGATCTCGGGCCGTGGCAGGGCAGCCCGGTCCACCTTGCCGTTGCGGGTCAGCGGCAGTTCGCCGAGGAGGACGAACGCCACCGGGACCATGTACGGGGGAAGGGCGTCGGCCGCGTGCCGGCGCAGTTCCCCGGCGTCGACGGCCGTTCCCTCGACGGGTACGACGTAGGCGGTGAGCCGCTTGTCGCCGGGCCGGTCCTCGCGGACGACGACGGCGGCGCGGGCGACGGCCGAGTGGCGGCCGAGGACGGCTCCGACCTCGCCCGGCTCGATGCGGAAGCCGCGGATCTTGACCTGATCGTCTGCGCGGCCGACGAACTCCAGCGCCCCTGCCGAGCCCCAGCGAACGAGGTCGCCCGTACGGTACATCCGCGAGCCCGGTACCCCGAAGGGGTTGGCGACGAACCGCTCGGAGGTGGCCGCGGACCGCCCCAGGTAGCCCCGGGCCAGGCCCGCTCCCGCGACGTGCAGTTCACCGACGCTTCCGTGCGGTACGGGGCGCAGCCGCTCGTCCAGGACGTGGACCTGGTGGTTGTCGAGCGGACGGCCGATCGGGACCGACGCCGCGGGCGCGGCGCCGGCCACCATCCGGTGGTGGGTGGCGAACGTGGTCGTCTCGGTCGGCCCGTAGCCGTTGACCACGGCGGTGCCCGGGCAGTGCTCGAGGACCCGGCGGACGGCCTCTGCGGGAACGACGTCACCGCCGGTCCAGACCTCCCGCACACCGGCGAAGAGCTGCGGTCGCTGCTCGGCGGCCAGGTCGAAGAGGCCGGCGGTCAGCCACAGGCGTTCCACGCGCTCGTCGGTGACGACGCGGGCCAGGGCGTCGATGTCGAGGTCGCCCGCCGGGGCCAGCACGAGCCGGCCGCCGAAGAGCAGCGGCACCCACAGCTCGGCCGTGGAGGCATCGAAGGCGTGCGGTGCGTAGACCAGGGTCCTGGCGGGTCCGGTGACGTCCCAGGCGCGGTCGTAGGCCAGGCTCACCACATCGCTGTGCGTGGCGGCCACTCCCTTGGGCTCACCGGTGGAGCCGGAGGTGTACATGACGTACGCCAGCCGGTCGGGGGTGCACGGCAGTCCGAGATCCGCGTACGGCCCCTCGTGCGCCGCGTCGCCGATGACGATCTCGTTGATCCCGGGGCCGCACTCCCGCCCCCGGCCGGCCCGGTCCACCAGGACGACCAGGGCTCCGGTCTCGGCGGCCACGCTCTGCCACCGGCTGCTCGGCGAGTCCGCGTGCAGCGGAACGTACGCGCCGCCGGCCTTGAGGATCGCCAGGATCGCCACGACGAGGTCGGGCGAGCGGTCCGCCAGCAGCAGGACGCAGCTCTCCGGACCGACGCCCTGGGCGACCAGGCGCCGTGCCAGCCGGTTGGCGAGGACGTTCAGCTCCGTGTACATGAGCTGGACCTCGCCGGACACCAGGGCGACGGCGGTGGGCGTCCGCCGGGCCTGCGCCTCGAACAGTGCTGTCAGACCGCGCTCGGGCAGGGCCGTGGAAGCGCCGCTGCCGGGCTGTTCCGCCGCCGTGGCCGGGGACGGGAGCGGCGTGAGCGCTGCGGCCTCTTCTACCGGCGTCAGCGGGTTCTCCGTCATGGTGACGAGCAGTCGCTCCAGCCGGGCCCCGATCGCCGTTACGGTCTCCCGGTCGAGCAGATCGGGCCGGTGGTCCAGACGGAAGCGCAGACGCGGGCCGGGCATGGCCGCCACGGTGAGCGGGTAGTGAGTGGCGTCGTAGCTCTTGGCCCGGGTCACCCGCAGTCCGCCGGCGGCGGGCAGCGCGTCCGGTTCGAAGGGGTAGTTCTCGAAGACCAGGAGCGTGTCGAACAGGTCCCCGGCGCCGGCCTGTCGCTGGATGTCGGCCAGCCCGATGTGCTGGTGCTCCATCAGCAGGGCCTGGCGGCCCTGGAGGGCGCGGCAGGCGTCCAGCAGGGAGTCGGTGCGCCGGTAGGAGAAGCGCACCGGGACGGTGTTGATGAAGAGGCCGACCATCGACTCGACGCCGTCGATCTCGGGCGGCCTTCCCGAGACGGTCGTACCGAAGACCACGTCGTGACTGCCCGCGAGACTGCCCAGGAGCAGGCCCCAAGCGGACTGGATGAGGGTGTTCAGGGTCAGGCCGTGGCGGCGCGCGGTGGCCTCCAGCTCCGACGAGAGCTCTTCGGACAGCTCCAGTTCGACCGTGTGGGGCATAGCGGTGGCCCGCTCGTGCCCGCCCGGGACCAGCAGGGTGGGCGCCTCGAGCCCGGCCAGCGCCACGCGCCAGGCTGCGAGGGCGGGCTCGCGTTCGCGTCCCGCCAGCCAGGCCAGGTAGTTCTTGTACGGGACCGCCCGCGGCAGGGTGCCGCCCTCGTAGAGCCGGAACAGCTCGCCGAGCAGCACCGGCAGGGACCAGCCGTCGAGCAGGATGTGGTGGTTGGTCAGGACCAGGCGGTGGCGCTCGGCCCCCAGCCGCACCAGGGTGCAGCGCAGCAGCGGGGCGTCACCGAGGTCGAACCGCTGCGCCCGGTCCCGCGTGAGCAGGTCCTCGAATGCGCGGTCCTGCTCACTCTCGGACCGCCCGCCGAGGTCGGTCTCCCGCCAGGGGAGCTCCACCTCGTGCGGGATGACCTGCATGGTGCGGTCCAGGCCCTCGTGCCAGAACATCGCGCGCAGGTTGGGGTGCCGGCGCAGCAGGGCTTCCACCCCGGCCCGCAGGGCGGGGGCGTCCAGCGGGCCCTGGAGGTCCAGGACGAGCTGGGTGTTGTAGAGGTCGGGGGCATCCGTGTCGTACGAGGAGTGGAAGTACATGCCTTCCTGCAACGACGTCAGCGGCAGGATGTCGGCCAGCCCGGAACGCTTCACTTCCTATTCCTCCATACGGCTTCAAGCAGGTCGATGTTGGTCTGGTCGAGGGAGACCAGGGAGAGGTCCGATGTGGTCAGACCGCCCGCTTCGGGGGCCGTGCCGTGGGCGACGAGCCCGTCGAGTGCGGCGGCCCAGAGATCGGCGAGTTCGTGCACCTCGGCCTCGGTCAGCAGCCCGTCGGGCCACGACCAGGTGCAGATGAGGCGGGGTCCTTGGCCGTCGTCCCGGGTGAGTGCGTTGAGTTCGAGGACGTGGGCCGCAGGGGTGGCGGCGTCCGTACCGCCGCCGAACGCCCCGTCCTCGGCCACGGGCGCCCAGTCGGTGTCCGCCGCCCCGTTGAAGCGCCCCAGGTAGTTGAAGGCGATCTGCGGGCGCGTTGCCAGGGCCGGCAGGCCGGCGGTGCCGGGGTTGAGGTGACGCAGCAGTCCGTAGCCGATGCCGCGGTCGGGCAGGGCCCTCAGTTGCTCCTTGACCCGCTTGACCGCGCCGCCCACCGCGGGGCCGCCGGCGAGTACCTCGCTCCAGGCGACGGCGCCGGGGTCGAGTCGCGCGGGGTGCATGCTGGTGAACCAGCCGACCGTGCGGGAGAGGTCCGGGCCCTCCGTGAAGGGCTCCCGGCCGTGATCCTCCAGGTCGATCAGGACCGCGCTGTTCCCGCTGCGCCCGGTGGTGCGCCGCCATTCGGCGACGGCGAGCGTGAAGGCGGCAAGCAGGATGTCGTTGACCGTGCCCCGGAAGGTCGACGGCAGGGTCGTCAGCAGCGGTTCGGTGCTCGCCACCGGCATCACCCGGGTGAGGCTGCGAGACGTGGCGTGCGTGTCCCGCCGCGCGTCCAGGGAGCGCTCACCCAGTTCGGGGTCGGGAGTGGCGAGCACCTCGGTCCACAGGGGCAGTTCCGCCAGCCGATGCGGCTCGCGGGCCTCGTCGAGCAGGGTCTGCGCCCAGGTCCGCAGGGTGGTGGTGACCGGGGGCAGTTCGGCCCCCCGGTCCTGCCCGGCGGTGGCCAGGTCGGGCAGCAGGATGCGCCAGGAGACCCCGTCCACCGCGAGGTGGTGGACCATCAGCAGCAGCCGTCCGGGTCGCTCCGGTCCGGCGTCCAGCCAGACGGCCTGGACCATGACGCCGTCTTCGGGGCTCAGCCGGAGCTGGGCGGCCGCGTTCTCGGCGGCCAGCGTGGCTCGCACCTCCTCGTCGGAGAGTCCCGCGACGTCGACCCGTGTCAGGCAGCGCCGCGCGTCCGCGGTTCCCGGCGGCGGCACTTCGAGCGTCCACCGCTCTCCCGAGCGGTCCGTCCGCAGGCGCAGGGCGTCATGGTGGTCGATGAGGGTCTGCAGGGTACGGCCGAGGTGTGCCTCGTCGATGCCCGCGGGGACCTTCACCACCACCGACTGATGGAAGCCGTCGACCGGGCCGCCCCGCTCGCGCAGCCAGTGCACGATGGGCAGCAGGCCGACCTCCCCCGTGCCGACGTCGGGGGCCCGCTCGGGTGCGGACTCCAGAGGCCGTACGACGGAGGCCAGTTCGGCGACCGTCGGGTTCTGGAACACGTCCCGCGGGGTGACCTCCAGACCGGCCCTGCGGGCTCGCCCGACGAGCTGGATGGACATGATGCTGTCGCCGCCGAGGTCGAAGAAGCCGTTGTGCACGCCGACCGAGGGCACTCCCAGCACCTCTGCGAACAGCTCGCACAGGCTCTCTTCGAGCGGTGTCCGGGGCGCCTGCCCGGCTGCCTCCGCCCTGTAGTCGGGGGCGGGCAGGGCACCTCGGTCGATCTTGCCGCTGGACGCCAGGGGGAAGGCGTCGAGGAGGACGACCGCGGCGGGCACCATGTAGTGCGGAAGGCGGCCCGCGAGGTGGCTCCGGAGGTCTGCAGCGGACGCGGAACCGCCGTCCACCAGTTCCGCGTAGGCCACCAGGCGCCGGTCGCCCGGCCGGTCCTCACGGACCGTGGCGACCGCCCGCGCGACGTCGGGATGGTCCGACAGCGCGGCGGCCACCTCCTCCAGTTCGATGCGGAAGCCCCGGATCTTGACCTGGCCGTCAGCCCGGCCGACGTAGTCCATCCGCCCGTCCGGCCTCCAGCGGACCAGGTCGCCGGTGCGGTACATGCGCGCTCCCGGCGCCCCGAAGGGATCGGGCAGGAAGCGCTCCGCCGTCAGGCCGGGACGGTTCAGGTAGCCGCGGGCGGGGCCTGCGCCGCCTACGTAGAGCTCCCCCGTCACCCCGACGGGCACCAGGCGCAGGTGCTCGTCGAGCACGTACGCCCGCACGTTGGGCAGGGGCCGGCCGATCGGCGGGGTGCCGTCCTCGGTCAGGGCGGTGCTCACCGTGGCGCAGACCGTGGCCTCGGTGGGCCCATACGCGTTGAGCAGGCGCACCCGGTGGGACCAGCGACGGACGACGTCCGGCGGGCAGGCTTCGCCACCGGTGAAGATCGTGGTCCCCGGCCCGAAGGCGTCCTCGGGCAGAACCGCGAGCGCCGACGGGGGCAGCAGCGCGTGGGTGATGCCGGCCTCTCGGGCCAGCTCCGCCAGCGGTCGTCCGGGTGCCAGCCTGGCGGCCGGTGCGAGGACCACCGCGCCGCCCGACAGCAGCGGCATGAACAGCTCCATGACCGAGGCGTCGAAACTCAGCGAGGCGAACTGGAGGAACCTGCTGCCGGGACCGACGTCCGCCGAGGCGTTCAGGGCGTGGACGAGGTTCGGGATCCCCGAGTGCGGTACGAGGACCGCCTTGGGACGCCCGGTGGAGCCCGAGGTGTAGATGGCGTAGGCGGTGTTCCGCGTCGTCAGTGGGGCCACCCGGTCGGTCTGGGCCGGGGCGTGACCGGGGCCCTCGGCCAGCTCCGCCGAGACCTCGTGCGCGTCCAGTGCCAGCATCCGTGGGGCGGGAGCCGGCGCGAGCAGAGCGGCGGCCTCCTGCGTGGTCAGGATCACGGCCGGATCGGCGTCGGACAGCATGAATGCGATCCGGTCCGCGGGGTGTTCCGGGTCGATCAGCATGTAGGCGGCACCGGCCTTGAGCACGCCGAGGACGGCTACGGCCAGATCGGTGCTCCGGGGCAGGGCCAGGGCCACGAGAGCCTCCGGTCCCACCCCGCGCCGGATCAGCGCGTGGGCGATCCGGTTGGCCCGCTCCTCGACCTCGGCGTACGAGAGCTCGGTGCCCTCGAAGACGACGGCCGTGGCTCCGGGGGTCCGTGCGGCCTGGAGCTCGAACAACTCCCCCACGCAGCCGTGCGGGACCGGCGGCGTGCCGGTGTTCCCGTACCCCAGGAGTTCCTCCTGCTCGGCTGGGGAGAGCACGGGCGCCTGGCTCAGCCGGGCGAGGGGGTCGGCCGCCATGGCCTCCAGGACCCGTATCCAGCGTTCCGCGAGCCGCTCGACGCTGGAACGGTCGTAGAGGTCCGTGCTGAACTCGACGAAGCCACTGGCGCCGGCGGGCGCACCGGCTCCGTCTTGGCGCTCGGCCATGCCGAAGGACAGGTCGAACTTGGCGACTTCCAGCTCCACCGGTTCCGGAGTGACCGCGATACCGGGGAGGCCGAGGTCGTACGCAGGCACGTTCTGCAGCGCGAGCATGACCTGGACGAGCGGCTGGACCGAGAGCGAACGGTCCGGCTTGAGCGCGTCCACCAGGTGTTCGAAGGGCAGTTCCTGGTGGGAGAAGGCCGCCAGGTCCGTCGCGCGGACCCGGTCCAGGAGTTCGCTGAAGGTCGGGTCGCCCGAGGTGTCGGTGCGCAGCACGAGCGTGTTGACGAAGAAGCCCACCGCGTCGTCGAGCGCCTCGTCACCGCGGCCGGCGACCGGGGTTCCGATCGGCAGGTCGACACCTGCTCCCAGCCGGGTGAGCAGGGCGGCCAGGCCGGCCTGGAGCACCATGAAGAAGCTGGTCCCGCTGTCCCGTGCCAGCTCGTGGAGCGACCGGTGCAAGGTCTCCGGCAGGTCGAAGGCGACCATCGCTCCGCGGTGGCTCGCCACCGCCGGCCGGGGCCGGTCCGTGGGCAGTTCGAGCCGGTCGGGCAGGTCCTGCAGGGCCTCCCGCCAGTAGCCGAGCTGCCGGGCCGCGAGGCTGGACTCGTCGTCGGCGTCGCCCAGGACCGTGCGCTGCCACAGCGTGTAGTCGGCGTACTGGGCCCCGGGCGGCGTCCAGCCGGGTTCCTGCCCCGCGGTCCGGGCCCGGTAGGCGGCGCCCAGGTCGTCGGCCAGCGGTGCGAGGGACCAGCCGTCGCCCGCGATGTGGTGGAGCACGAGGTGCAGGACGTGGGTGTCGCCGTCCAGGCGGAACGTGTCGACGCGCAGCGGCGGTTCGGTGGCGAGGTCGAAGGCGTGCCCCGCAGACGCGGTCAGGGCAGCCGGCAGGTCGGCCTCCGCGACGTCGGCGAGCCGGAAGACCGGCGGCAGGTCCGTCGCCGGCAGCACCTTCTGGTACGGCACCCCGTCGTGTGCTGGGAAAACCGTGCGCAGGGACTCGTGGCGGCCGATCACGTCCTGGACCGCCGCCCGCAGCGCCGGGACGTCCAGATCTCCGCACAGCCGGAGCGCGAGGGAGATGTTGTAGGTCGCACTGGGTCCTTCGAGGTTCTGTACGACCCACAGCCGGCGCTGGGCGTACGAGAGCGGCAGCTCCGCCGGGCGCTCCGCCGGGCGCAGGGCCGGGAGGGCCTGCGGTGTGCCGGCGATGCGGGTGGCCAGTCCGGCCACGGTCGGCGTCTCGAAGAGCGCCCGCATCGGCAGCTCCACGCCCAGAGCCGACCGGACGCGGCCGACCAGGCGGGTGACCAGCAGGGAATGGCCGCCCAGTTCGAAGAAGCTGTCGTGAATGCCGGTCCCGCTGACGCCGAGGACGTCCCGGAAGAGGGTGAGGAGCACCTCCTCCTCGTGGGTGCGGGGGGCCTCGTCCCCGGCTTCGGCGCTCTGTCCGAGGGCGGGGTGGGGCAGCGCCGACTGGTCCAGTTTTCCGTTGGCCGTCATCGGCATGGCGTCCACGGTCACGAAGGCGGCGGGCACCATGTGTTCGGGCAGTCTGCCGGCCAGGTGCCGGCGCAGCTCGCCGGCGCCGGGGGCTTCGTCGTCCCGGTCGGCGACCACATAGGCGACCAGGCGCCGGTCGCCCTCGCCGAACTCCCGCAGCACGACTGCCGCGCGCAGGACGGCCGGGTGCTCGGTGAGCGCCGTCTCGATCTCACCGGGCTCGATCCGGAAGCCCCGGACCTGGACCTGGTGATCGGCGCGGCCGAGGAATTCGAATCCGCCGCCGGGGAGCAGGCGGGCCAGGTCGCCGGTGCGGTACATCCGGGAGCCGGGCGGACCGAACGGGTCGGCGACGAAGCGTTCGGAGGTCACGTCCGGCTTGTTGAGGTAGCCGCGGGACACTCCCGGGCCACTGACGTACATCTCTCCGATGACGCCGGCGGGAAGCGGCTGCAGGGCCTCGTCGAGCAGTCGTACCCGAAGGTCGGGCAGGCCCTCGCCGATCAGGCTGCGCTGGGCGGCGGGGGCCTCCTGCCCGAGGGCGAGGTGGCTGACGTGCACGGTGGTCTCGGTGATGCCGTACATGTTGACCAGGACCGGGGCGTCGTCGGCATGGCGTCCGTACCAGTCCGCGAGCTGCCCCAGGTCCAGCTGTTCGCCGCCGAAGACGACGCGGCGCAGGGTGAGTCGGCTGCCCAGCCCGGGGTTCTCGCGGTCGCTGCGCATCAGCTCGTAGAACGCCGAAGGGGTCTGGTTGAGGATCGTGACCCCCTCCTCGACCAGCAGGGCGAGGAGGTCCGCGGGCGAACGGACGATCTCGCGTGGGATGACGACGAGGCGTCCGCCGTGCAGGAGCGGTCCCCAGATCTCCCAGACGGAGAAGTCGAACGCGTAGGAGTGGCACAGGGGCCAGACGTCCTGCGCGTCGAAACGGAACGAGCTCTCGGTGGTCTCGAACAGGCGGACGACGTTGTGGTGCGGGACCACGACCCCCTTGGGCGTGCCCGTGGAGCCCGAGGTGTAGATGATGTACGCGGCGTTGTCCGGTCGGGCCGGATCGGACGGGTGCGCGGGCCCGAGGTCGCACGGCGCCTGGCCCGCGAGCTCGTCCACCACCGCGGCGTCGTCCAGCACGATCGCCGCGATTCCGTCAGGCAGGGCGTGCGCGACGGCGGAGGTCGTCACCGCGCACAGCGGAACGGCGTCGTCGACCATGAGGGCAAGGCGCTGCGCCGGATAGTCGGGGTCCATCGGCAGGTAAGCGGCTCCGGACTTCAGCACCGCCAGGATCGCCACGATCATCTCGGGCGAGCGCGGCATCAGCAGTGCGACGACCCGCTCGGGGCGGGCGCCCCGGGCCGCAAGGAGCCGGGCCAGCCGGTTGGCCCGCTCGTCGAGCTCGCGGTAGGTCACGGAGACCTCGCCGAACGAGACCGCGACGGCATCCGGGGCCCGCCGGACCTGCGCCTCGAAGAGCTCGGTCAGGGTGCGGCCGGGCGCCGCCGCCCCCGTCTCGGTCGCCGTCGCCGTCGCCGTCGCCAGGAGGAGGTGCTCGGTGTCGGTCAGTACGTCGATGGTCGCGACCCGGCGCGCGGGATCGGCCACGGCCGCCTGCAGGAGGCGCGTGAACCGCTCGGCGACGGACTGGGCCGTCCCGCGCTCGAACAGGTCGGTGCTGTACTCCAGGCCGCCGACAAGCCCGCTCGGCGTGCCGTTGCCCTCGTACCGCTCGGTGAGGTTGAGGAGGAGGTCGAACTTCGCGGCCTGCGCCTCGATGGGCTCGAAACGGCTCGTCGCGCCGGGGAGGCGGAGCGTGTCGTCCTCGTTCCCCTGGAGCGCCAGCATGACCTGGAAGAGCGGGTGGCGGCCCAGGGAGCGCGGCGGCTTGAGGGTCTCCACCAGGTGCTCGAACGGAACGTCCTGGTGGGAATAGGCCGCGAGCGTGCCTTCGCGGACGCGGACGAGCAGGTCCTCGAAGGTCGGGTGTCCGGAGGTGTCGGTTCGCAGCACGAGGGTGTTGACGAAGAATCCGACCAGGTCCTGGAGGTTCTCGTCGCCCCGGCCGGCGACCGGGGTGCCGATCGGTATGTCCGTACCCGCCCCCAGCCTGGTGAGGAGGGCGGCCAGCGCGGCCTGGAGCACCATGAAGACACTGGTGTCGGTCCGGGCGGCGAGGGCCACGAGTTCCTGGTGGAGTTCTCCCGGCAGCCGCAGGGGGACGGTTTCCACCCCGTGGGTCGGCTGTGAGGGGCGCCCGCGGTCGCTCGGCAGCACCAGTTCGTGCGGGAGGCCTTCGAGCTCCTTGCGCCAGAAGTCGGTCTGTCGTGCCGCCAGGCTTGCCTGGTCGTCGATGTCGCCGAGGACGGCCCGCTGCCAGAGGGTGTAGTCGGCATACTGCACGGGCAGTGCCGTCCACTGCGGCGCGCGGCCGGCGGCGCGCGCGGTGTAGGCCTCGGACAGGTCGCGCACGATGGGGCCGAGCGACCAGCCGTCGGCGGCGATGTGGTGGAAGAGGAGCATCAGGACGTGCTCCGAGGGACCCCGGCGCGCCACGGTCGCGCGCAACGGGAGATCGCCGGTCAGCTCGAAGGCGGCGCGGGCCGCTTCTGCGAGTACGGCGGTCGTCGCCGCCCCGGACGCGCGTGTCTCGCCGGTCTCGTCCGTCTCGTCCGTCTCCACTAGACGCACGTCCACCTGGGCCTCGCCGGGAGCCAGGATCCGCTGGTACGGCTCACCCGCCAGGACCGGGTACACGGTGCGCAGGACCTCGTGGCGGTCCACGAGATCACCGAGGGCCGCATGCAGGACAGCGGGGTCGAACGCGCCGGAGATCCGGAAGACGAGGGGCACGTTGTAGGCGGGCGCCGCCTCCTGCACCTCGTTGAGGAACCACAGGCGGTGCTGTGCGTACGACAGCGGGACGAGGTCGGGCCGGGGCCGGGCCACGAGCGCCGGCCGGTCGGCGGGGGCGGCCTCCTGAGGCAGCGCCGCGAGCTGGCCGACGGTGGGCTGGTCGAAGAAGGAGCGCAGTGTGAACTCGAGGCCCAGCTGCGTACGGATCCGGTTGATCAGCCGGATCGCCAGGAGCGAATGGCCGCCCATCTCGAAGAAGTGGTCGTCCACCCCCACGGACGGCAGGCCCAGTTCCTCCGCGAAGAGCACACACAGCGCCTCTTCGCGGGAATTCGACGGCCCGCGCGAGACCCTCGTCGGCCCGAACTCCGGGTTCGGCAGCGCGGCACGGTCCAGTTTGCCGTGGCTCGTGAGCGGCAGGCCGTCGAGCAGTACGAAGGCGGCCGGGACCATGTACGCGGGCAGGATGCCGGCGGCGTGCTCACGCAACCGGTCCTCGTCGGGCGCCTCGGGACCCGACGCCGGTACCACGTACGCGATCAGCCGGTCGTCCCCCGCCCGGTAGCGCCGCACGAGGACGGCGGCCCGGGTCACCCCGGGGTGTCGGGTCAGGGCCTCCTCGATCTCGGCCAGCTCGATGCGGAAGCCGCGCAGCTTGACCTGGTCGTCGGAGCGGCCGACGAACTCCAGCTCCCCGTCGTCGCAGCGGCGGACGAGGTCGCCGGTGCGGTACATCCGGGAGCCCGCCGCGCCGAAGGGGTCGGCGACGAACCGCTCGGCGGTCAGCCCGGCCCGCCCGGCGTAGCCGCGTGCCAGTCCGGCCCCGGCCACGTAGAGCTCACCGGTGGTTCCCGGAGGGACGGGCAGCATCGCGCCGTCGAGGACGTAGAGCCGCATGTTGTCCAACGGCCGGCCGATGGGGACGGCCGCGCCCAGTACCTCGCCCGCCGAGATCGGGTTGCGGGTGGCGAAGACCGTGGTCTCGGTGGGGCCGTAGCCGTTGACGACCGTCAGTTCCGGGTTCTCGCCCAGGGCGGCCCGTACCGCCGCCGGCGAGACCACGTCGCCGCCGGTCCACACCTCCCGGACGCCGCGGAAGCATTCCGGGCTCTGCTCGACCAGCAGGTGGAACAGACCGGCCGTGAGCCAGAGCGCGGTGATGCGCTCGTCGACGATGAGCGCGCGCAGGGTGGGCAGGTCCAGGTCTCCGGCAGGCGCCAGGACGACCTCTCCGCCCGTGAGCAGGGGCACCCAGGCTTCGAGGGTGTAAGCGTCCCACGCGTGCGGTGAGTGCAGCAGGACGCGCGCGGTGGCACCCGTCTCCCACCAGCTGTCGTGGGAGAGCTGCGCGATGTCGAGGTGGGTTATCGCCGCGCCCTTGGGACGGCCGGTGGAGCCTGAGGTGTACATCACGCAGGCCAGCTGGTCGGGGTGGACCACGACTCCGGGGTCGGTCGCGTCCGTGCCGGCCCAGAGGTGGTCCTCGTCCACTACGAGGACGCTCGCCCCGTGCGTGAAACGGTCCTCGCGCAGGGCCCGGTCGGTGAGCAGGACCGGGGCTGCGGTCTCCTCCATGATCACTTCCCGCCGGGCGGCCGGGTAGCTCGGATGGATGGGTACGTACGTCCCGCCGGCCTTGAGCACGGCGAGCGTGGCGACGACGAGGTCGGCCGAGCGCTCCATGAGCACCGCTACGGGTGTCTCGGCTCGTACTCCCATCGTCAGGAGCTGCCGTGCCAGACGGTTGGCGCGCGTGTCCAGCTCCCGGTAGCTGAGCCGCTCCTCCCGGGAGCGCAGCGCCGGCGCGTCCGGACGTGCGGCCACGAACTCGGCGAACCGTTCGACGATGGTCCGGGCGTGGCCCGCCGTATCCCGGCTCGTCGTGTTGTCAGCGACCAGGACCTGCTCGCGTTCCCGTTCGTCGAGCAGGCCGATGCGACCGACGCGGCCGCTCGGGTCGGCCGCCATGGCGTGCAGTACGGCGAGGAAGCGGCGACGGTGGGTCTCGACCTCGTCGGCCGTGTACATCTCCGGGTTTGCATCGAAGTCGATCCGTATGCCCCGGCCGTCCATGCGGTCGTGCACGACCACGGAGAGGTCGGGAACGGGCCCGGTGGAGAGGTTGTGCGCGACCGACGTGCAGTCGCCGAAGCGGAGGTCGTAGCCGAACCGCATCACGTTGATGATCGTGCCGAACAGCCGACGGCCGTCACCGACCTGCTTGAGGTCGCGCCGGAGGTCCTCGTAGCGGTAGCGCTGATGGGCCATCACCTGACGGACTTCCGCGGACACCGCGGCGACCAGCTCGGCGACCGTGTCCTGCGGCCGTACCGTCAGACGGAACGGCATGATGTTCGAGGCCATGCCGGGAATGGCTCGCGCGGAATCGCTCACCCGCCCCGTCACCGGGAGCCCCAGGACGACGTCGGTCGCCCCGGTCACCCGGTGCATATAGGCCGCCGTTGCCGCGATCACCAGCCTGGGCCAGCTCGCACCGATCCCGCGTGCCGCGTCACCCAGGGCCTCCACGGCTGCCGCGTCGAGATGCGCACTTCGCCTGATGAACGTGGACGCCGTGACCGCCGGCCCCTCGGCCAGCACCGGCACCTCGGGCAGGTCGCCGACGCGGTCCAGCCAGAACTCCCGGTCCGCCTCGTGCTCCCCGGAGCCACGGTAGTCCCGGTCCTCGTCGAGCAGCAGCCGGAGCGGGCCGAACTCCCCGTCTTCGTAGGGAGTTCCGGCAACCAGCGCGGTGTACACCTCGGCGACCCGGCGCACGATCAGGGAGAGACCGAAGCCGTCGATCATCACGTGGTGGATGCGCTGGTACCACAGGACCCGGTCCGGAGCCGCCCTGAACAGGACCTGCGTGAAAGCGGCTTCACTCTCGAGGTCCATGGGGCAGGAAAGGTCCGCGCGCATCCACTGCTCCGCGGCGAGCGCCGGGTCGGCCTCCTCGCTGACGTCTATGTGCCGGAGCGTCAGGACCGTGTCGGGCCGAACCGCCTGCCCCACCGCACCGGAGCCGGTGACCACGCGCGCCCGCATCGTCTCCGCCTCCCCGATGACGGCCCGAAGCGCCTTCTCGAAGAGTTCGGTGTCGAATTCGCCCCGGATCTCGAGGTACTCGCCCCACGTGAAGATGGGGTTGTCGGGATCCAGCTGCTGGGCGAACCACATGCCGGACTGGGCAGCGGACAACGGCCAGTGGCCGTCCACGGGGGCAGACACGGTAGATCGCCTTCCGGTCGTACGTGAGGTCAACTAAGGGACGGAGAAGTGGAGTCGTAGAACTGCGAGGGCTTCAGCAGGAGGTCAGTCGACGAGGTGCAGCCATCGGTGGGAATCCGGCCGACGGCCGTACTGAATTCCCTGGAGCGCCTCGGACAGTGCGGTGGCGACCGGACCGACGGACCCGTCTCCGATCTGCCAGGAGGCGCCGGCCGAGCGGACCTGTCCGACGGCCCTGACGCCTGCGGCGGTGCCGGAGGCGAAGACTTCGGTGATCCGCCCGCTCCGGCAGTCGTCCTGCCACTCGCCGACCGACACACGGTCTTCCAGGACGCTCATTCCCATGTCCCGGGCCAGGACGGTCAGGGAATCCCGGGTCACCCCGGGCAGCAGACTTCCCGACAGCGGCGGGGTGACGAGCTCGTGGGACTCCCCTGACTTTCGGACGAAGAAGAGGTTCGTGGCACCGAGTTCCTCGACCCACCGAAGCTCGGCGGGGTCCAGCCACACCACTTGATCGCATCCGTTTTCCTGAGCCAGGGACTGGGCACGAAGGGCCCCCGCGTAGTTGCCGGCGCACTTGACGTTTCCGGTTCCCCCGGCGGCGGCGCGGGGGTGGTCCTCGTTCACCCACACCTTCAAGGGCCGGGGCTCGGAGCCGAAGAGCCCGTCGGTGACGAAGGCGATGAGGAGGAACTGGTACGCGCGGGCCGGACGTACGGCCAGGTCCGGCTCGCTGGCGAACATGAGCGGACGCAGATAGAGACTGGCCGAAGATTCAGCGGGAACGAAATCCCGGTCCTGACGCACCAGCTCGTCGAGCGCGTCGAGGAACATCTCATCGGGGATCTCCGGCATCATCATGCGGCGCGCCGACGCACGGAATCGACGAGCGTGATCCTCGGGACGGAACACGGCCAGTCCGCCGTCGGATCGGCGGAATGCCTTGAGCCCTTCGAAGATGACCTGGCCGTAGTGCAGGCCGACCATCGCCGGACTCATGGGTATCGAGGCATGAGGCAACAGCTTCAGGGATTCCCAACCACTCCCCTCGCGCCAGTTCGCCATGACCATGTGATCCGTGAACGCCGAACCGAACGGATAGCCGACAGGAGACGGCAATGCCCCAACCCCTTACTGGACGAATGATTGACCTATTGGCCGAGAACAGGCCGACGGGTGGGGTACCGCATCATCGGGAAAGCACCCACCGGGCAAGATCGTCCAGAATCTAACCCGCTGCACACAATCAGGCCAGCATGGCCGAACACTCTGTCACTAATCTTCCCGACAATACGAACATTCACGTTTTTTCGGTCGCAAGATACGTCGGATAAGGGGCAAATCGACCACTCTCTCGCAGCGGAAGTGGTCGACGAATGAAATTGACAGGAGCCGCCGGACAGGCTTCTCTATATCCCCGTCGGCAGGTCCGGCTCCCGCAACAGCGGGTCGGTTGAGGTGCATCACCGGCCGCCGGCACCGGGCCGGGACTCGGCAAGTACGCCCACCGGAGCACACGAGGATCGAATGGCTGTAATATCCGCCAACGGAATTGATCTCAGCTACACGGAATCCGGATCCGGGGACCCTGTCCTGTTGGTGATGGGCACGGGCGCCCGCGGTCACGTATGGAATCTCCACCAGGTTCCGGCCCTGCATGCGGCCGGATATCGGACCATCACCTTCGACAATCGCGGAATATCTCCTTCTTCGACACCCGATCGATTCACTCTCGACGATATGGTCGGGGACACTGTGGCGCTCATCGAAAAGCTGGATCTGGCACCTTGCCGGATGGTCGGCGTATCGCTCGGGGCGTTCATCACACAGGAACTCCTCACCACCCACTCGGAATGGGTTGAGCAGGCCGTCCTGATCGCCACGCGCGGTCGCACCGATGTGCTGCGAGCGGCGATGTCGGAGGCGGATCTCGCCGCGTGCGAAGCGCACACCCGCCCGTCGAAACAGGATGCGGTCAGCCGGGTCCTGCAGAACCTCTCGCCCCGCACGCAGGACAACGACGTTCTGGTCAAGGACTGGCTGGACCTCTTCGAGATGTCACCGCAGTACCACCCGGACGCGCGGGCCCAGTTGGCCCTGGACAGGATCCCGGACCGCCGTTCCGCATACGCGGGCATCCGGACCCCCACGCTCGTGATGTCCTTCCGCGATGACGTCATCTGCCCGCCCCACCTCGGGCGGGAGGTAGCCGACGCCATCCCCGGAAGCCAGTACACGGAGGTGGCGGACAGCGGACATCTGGGCTATCTGGAGCAACCCGGGGAGGTCAATTCCCGGATGGTGAAGTTCTTTTCCGCCCATCGACGACGATGACTTTCGGTTCTGCCACCTTCGGCACCGCGCGCTTAGGGGAACGAGTGAACATTTACATATCAGGACGCGGATTCTTCGCGGTGGAGGTGGCGGAGGCCCTGGTGGACGCCGGCCACGAGGTGGTCGGCGTCGCCTCTCCGGCGCTCCGTGACGGGCACTCCGACGAGAGCAGCGCCCTGTCATGGGACCGACTCCGCTCGTGGGCCTTTCCCCGGGACGTTCCCTGGACGGATTCGAAGGCCCTGCGGGCCCGTCACGTGCCCGAATCGGTCGACGTCATTCTCGCCGCCCATTCCCACGCGTTCATCGGCCGCGAGACGCGGGCCCGGGCCAAGGTGGCCGCCATCGGATACCACCCCAGCCTGCTGCCCCTGCACCGCGGCCGGGACGCGATCCGCTGGACCATCCGCGACGGCGACAAAGCGGCCGGTGGAACCGTCTACCACCTCACGGAACGCACCGACGGCGGCCCGATCGCCGCCCAGGAACACGTCCTCGTCCCTCCCGGCTCCACCGCCCGGAGCCTGTGGCGCGAACAACTGGCCCCTCTCGGTGTGCACCTGCTCCTGCGCGTGGTGAACGACCTAGCACAGGGCCGTCGGGTCGAAGTGCCACAGGACGACGAACTCGCCACCTGGGAACCCGCCATGGACTCCGCCCCGCTGTTCAAGCCCGAACTCATCGCGTTGCCCGGCAGCACTCCGGACGCCGTCGTCAGCGACAGCTGGGCCCTGCGCACGGGGTGATCCCGATTCCTCTCAGGGGAATGAATACCGGACGACGAAAACTGGCTGAATCCCATCGCCGGTCGACATCCTCGTAGAACCGGCCGTACTCACCCAATAGGCTTGCACCATGGCAGAGTTGATTTACGCAATGCGCAACGTTCGCAAGGCGCACGGCGACAAGGTAATTCTCGACAACGCGACGCTCTCCTTTCTCCCGGGAGCGAAGATCGGTGTGGTCGGCCCCAACGGGGCCGGCAAGTCCACCGTCCTCAAGATCATGGCCGGCTTGGAGCAGCCGTCCAACGGCGACGCCTACCTCACCTCCGGCTTCACCGTCGGCATCCTCATGCAGGAGCCCAAGCTCGACGAGTCGAAGACGGTCCTGGAGAACGTCCAGGACGGCGCCGCCGACATCATGAAGAAGGTTCGGCGGTACAACGAGGTCGCCGAGCAGATGGGCGTCGAGTACACCGAAGCCCTCATGGACGAGATGGGCAAGCTCCAGGACGACCTGGACCACTCCAACGCCTGGGATCTCGACGCCCAGCTGGAGCAGGCCATGGACGCCCTGGGCTGCCCGCCCGGCGACTGGCCCGTCACCAACCTCTCCGGTGGTGAGAAGCGCCGCGTCGCGCTCTGCAAGCTGCTGATCGAGGCCCCGGACCTGCTCCTCCTCGACGAGCCCACCAACCACCTCGACGCCGAGTCGGTGAACTGGCTGGAGCAGCACCTTTCGCAGTACAAGGGTGCCGTCGTCGCCGTCACGCACGACCGCTACTTCCTGAACAACGTCGCCGAGTGGATCCTCGAGCTCGACCGCGGCCGCGCCATCTCCTACGAGGGCAACTACTCCACCTACCTGGAGAAGAAGGCCACGCGTCTCAAGGTCGAGGGCCGCAAGGACGAGAAGCGCCAGAAGCGCCTCAAGGAAGAGCTGGAGTGGGTGCGGTCGAACGCCAAGGGGCGCCAGACCAAGTCCAAGGCCCGCCTCGCCCGCTACGAGGAGATGGCCGCCGAGGCGGACAAGATGCGCAAGCTCGACTTCGAGGAGATCCAGATCCCGCCGGGCCCGCGCCTGGGCTCGATCGTGGTCGAGGTCAACAACCTCTCCAAGGCCTTCGGCGACAAGGTCCTCGTCGACGACCTGTCCTTCACGCTGCCGCGCAACGGCATCGTGGGCATCATCGGCCCCAACGGCGCCGGCAAGACCACGCTCTTCAAGATGATCCAGGGCCTGGAGAAGCCGGACTCCGGCTCCGTCAAGATCGGCGACACCGTCAAGATCTCGTACGTCGACCAGAGCCGCGCCAACATCGACCCCAAGAAGACCCTCTGGGCCGTCGTGTCGGACGAGCTGGACTACATCAACGTCGGCCAGGTCGAGATGCCGTCCCGCGCCTACGTCAGCGCCTTCGGCTTCAAGGGCCCGGACCAGCAGAAGCCGGCCGGGGTCCTGTCCGGTGGTGAGCGCAACCGCCTGAACCTGGCGCTGACGCTCAAGGAGGGCGGCAACCTGCTGCTCCTCGACGAACCCACCAACGACCTCGACGTCGAGACCCTGTCCTCGCTCGAGAACGCGCTCCTCGAATTCCCCGGTGCGGCCGTGGTCATCTCCCACGACCGCTGGTTCCTGGACCGAGTCGCCACGCACATCCTGGCGTACGAGGGCGAGTCCAAGTGGTACTGGTTCGAGGGCAACTTCGAGTCGTACGAGAAGAACAAGGTCGAGCGCCTCGGTGCGGACGCGACCCGTCCGCACCGTGCCACCTACAAGAAGCTCACCCGCGACTAGGCTCTGAAATGTCCACCTGACACGAAGAATCCGAGCCCCGTATCTCATCTGCGGGGCTCGGTTCGTCTGGTGCCGCGCTGGTGGGTCCATCACAGAAAGGACCCCTGGTTGTCCAGGATCATCGAATTGGCCGAGCGAATCATCTACCGGGCGAAGCTCAAGTTCTTGGAAGAAGCTGCCCTGGCCCGCCTCACCCACGTCGAAGGTCTTGCCCTGGAAGCCCTTTGCCCGCCCTCTCAGGTGATACAAGTCGTCTGCTACAGCGGGCGGCACCTCGGAAGAGTGCGCCAACAGCAGGAAGAGGGCTGGTTCGCTCTGATGAAGGGCACAGCTCATTCGACGGGTCCCTACGACGATGCCCTGTCGGCGGCGGAATCCCTCTACGTACAGTGCATCCTGACGGCTCCGCATGAGATGCCGCGGGAGAACTGAGGCCCGCCCGCCCCAGGCTGCTCAGACGTCCCCGAGCATCAGTGCCGCGTACGCCGCCGAGGCCAGCGTCATGTGGCGGTGCCAGCCCTCGTAGGACCGCCCTTCGAAATCGCGCAGCCCGACCTTCGCGCCGGTCCGTACGCTGTCGTGGTCGACCGACTGGGCGATGACGGTGAGCCGGTGCAGGTCGGTGGGGGCCGCCCACGGCTTCGTAGTGACCCAGAACTCCACCGCGTCGGGCTTTCGCTTCGGCCATTGCGCGAAGAGAGTCAGCCCCTGCCCCTCAGCGCCTGCGCCTCCGCCTGGCTGAACCGGTGACCCGTCCGGTGCCCGGCCCGCCGGCGGCAGAGCCACGCGCGCGGTGGCCGTCCGCATGCCCGGAGCCGGTTCCGCGTCGGAGAGCCAGGGAGCCTGACGGGCGGCCAGGATGCGTTCGGCCGGCAGCGTGACGGCCTCACTGAACCGCCCCGAAGGCGTGAACGGCCGGAACACCGCGTCAGGCGTGAGCCGCACCACGGCCTGCATCCGCTCCACGGGCAGCAGTCGCAGCAGACCCGCCACGTCGCGCACGGGGCTGTCCCACACCAGGGGTGCCCCGGGCAGCGCCGGAAGGGGCGCGTCTTCGTCCAGCTGTTCCGTGATGGGGTGCCGGCCGGCCCGGGAATTCGGAGTGGCCCTGATGGTGCCCGGGCTCAGACTCCAGTCGACCGGGGTGTTCAGCTCTCGCCCGGCGTACCAGAGGCCGTGCGCCCGCTGACCGCTCTCCACCCGGCCGCTCTCGGGCACGAAGCGCCGGTGCACCCCGACGGAGCTGGTACCCGTCTTGGGGATGAGCATGCGTCGCACCACCCAGGCCTCAGGCTGGGCACGGTCCGTCAGATGCCGCGCCAGGGCTCGCCTGACGAGCTTCCAGCTCCACGGTGCGTTGCAGATGAAGTGGTGCAGCCTCTGGGCGGCGCTCTCGTCACCGAGGGAACGCGCGATGTTCTGGATGGACTTGCGTCCGGAAGCGGTGAGCAGCCCTCGCAGGTACTGCTGGCCCTTCACGTGGTGGTCGGCTCTACGGAAGGAGGAGAACAGCTCCGCGCAGAGAGCCTCGATCACTTCTTCAGACGGGGTGGTCGCCTGGGTGTGCCGGGCTTCGGCGTGGAGCGCGGACATGGTTCCCCCTGTGAGCTGGTCCGTAGCTGACCAGTCAATAATACAGAACGCTCTCTATGTTTTGCGGGGAGGGGGGCCACCGGCAGGCGACCAGCGGGCGGCGGGCCCCACGGGGGCTCGCCTCAAGCAGTACCGGCGGGCAGAAGCTCTGCGTCGTTCGGCCGGGCGACCCCGTACATGCCGGCCAGCACCTGCCACGCCAGGGTGAGCTGCTGCCGCAGGCTGTGACCAAGCGACGTCCCACTGACCAGCGGGTACGTGTGAGCCGCCGCCTCCACTCCCGCGACGAGCAGAGCGACCAGGACCTCGAAGTCCTTCGGGTCGGCTCCGAGCGCCCCCTCGGCCGCGGCACGGGAGAGGATCTCCCGGAGGGTGGGGATCCACACCGCGTTCCAATCCCCGGAGGTACTCGCACCGTCCCGGGCGAGGCGGGCTGCCGCCCGGACACCGACCTCCTCCTCCAGCAGCTTCGCCAGCGTGTGCGTCAGGTCGATCGCCGCCTGTAGCGGGGGAACGCGTTCCTTGTGGAGATCCCGTAGCGCCGCGTTCGTCTTGGCCGTACCCCAGGCCTGGACCACAGCCGCGAGTTCGTCCTTGGCTGCGAAGTGAAAGGTCAGCGCGCCCATGGAGACCCCGGCCGCGCGGCTGACCCGGGACAGCGAGGTGCCCGCATAGCCGTGCTTGTCGAATTCCGCCGAGGCCGCGGCAATGAGGGCACGCCGCGTCAGCTCAGCCCTGTCTTGCCTTGCCACAGACCGGAAGGTACCCACGGGACAGTCCGGGTGGAAGGAAAACTGGGATTTCGTGAAGACTTTGGCAGTATCTCGGTGCTACGCATCGGCGAGGGCGTCGAGATGCGCCCGGTACCAGGGGGCCGAGTCGGCCAGCCGGGCCAGCGGGCCGGGCCCGGCAGGGCATTCCGCGAGCCGCCAGATCGCTTCGCTGCGATACCAGTGGTCGGTGGCGAGCAGGGCGAACTGCCGCTCGCTCATCCTTCCCGGCGTCTCTCGCAGGCGGCCCAGACACTGCTCCCACGTCCATTCCCGGGAAACGGGCGGCAATACGCCCAACACAGTGAGCTCCGCCAGCAGTTCCGCACTGTGCACCGGCACCGGATGGCTCGCGTGGTAGATGCCGGAGGCGACGGCTCGGGGCGCGCGCGCCAGTGCGGCGATCAGCCGGGCCAGGTCGGCGACGTCCACGACGGACAGCCGTGCGGGCCCGTCGCCCCACCGGCCCGGTACCCGTTGCCGGAGTTCGGCCAGCGCCGGCACCACCCACCGGTCGCCGGCCCCAAGGATCAGCCCGGGGCGCAGGACCACGCCGTCGGCCGCGAGGGCGTACGCCTCCCCGACCAGCCGGGTCCGGCTGGCCTGCGACACGGGCGCGGGGACGATCTCGTTCTCTCGGATGCCGTCGTGCGGCCCGGGACCGTAGACGGCCGAGGTGGAGAGGTGGACGATGCGCCCGACTCCCACCCGCAGCGCCTCGCGCATCAGTGTCCGTGTGCCGTGGACGTTGACGGCCTCGCACTGGGCCTCGCTTCCGTCGATGCGCGATGCGAGGTGGACCACCGCGTCCACCCCCTCGACCACACCGTCCAGGGAAGCCGGGTCCGTGACATCCACGGAGGCCCACTCCGTGCCCGACGGATCCGGGGCCCTGCGTGCCGGGGTGCGAGTCAGAGCCCGTACGACGACGCCGCGCCCGTCCTCGGCCACGGAACCGTGCAGTGCGCGGAGGACCGCCGTACCGACGAATCCGGTCGCCCCCGTCAGCAGGATGCGGTACGGCGTCACGCCGGCCCCACGGCCTCGCCACGCGCAGCCCCGTCGCCCGTCGCGTCGACGCCCTCCCGGACGATGATCAGCTCGGCGAGCGCCTGGGGCGTGGCGACGCCAGGCAGCAGATAGCGCCACATCAGAGCGATCTGCTCGGGCAGGTCCGCGTGCCCCGTGGAGATCTTGGACATGACCTGAGTGCCGGTGAACGAGGCCACGAGGACCCGGGCGAACTGCCCCTCCTCCACGTCCGGAAGCAACTGGCCCATCTCGCGCGCAGTGCGGAGTTCCGCTGCGAACTGGTCGACCCAGTACTCATAGACGGCGAACTCCCGCAGCCCCGACTCGCCCTGCTCGACCGCGAGCTTGACCCCGGCGCGCAGCAGGATGTTGTTCTGCAGCTCAGTCGCCAGGTACATGGTCATGTCCAGCAGCTGCTGGAGTCCCGCCTCGCCGTCGGGGAAGGCCAGGTCGGCCGCCTGCTCCAGGACCACGGCGCGGGCCAGGCCCTCCTTGGACTTGAAGTGGAAGTAGAGCGCGCCCGCGGTGGTGCCCGCACGCTCGAGGATGCTGTTGATCCCCGCTCCGGAGTATCCACACTCATCGAACACTTGTGCGGCTGCACGCAAGATCGTCTCGCGTGTACTTACTGCCCGTTCTTGCTGCGGACGCGCCATGGGAGTGTGATCCTCAACTCGGTCGACAAATAAACAGAACGCCCTTTATGTTAGCCATGCTGCCTCAAGCTTGCTGCCTGACCAGGGAAGATCTCATATGCTGTCGCACCTGACTGCCACACTCGACCGTCCGCTGCCCCTCGCAGTGCCTCAGGCGTACACGCACAAATCGAACCCCGGAGAAGTGCTCCTCACCACCTGGTGGCAGACGGGCGCCGACGCCTTCACGATAACCGCGCGCTGGCCCGCCTCCCACAGCTTCTACCGCGACCGGAACGGGCTGCACGACCCTCTCCTGCTGAGCGAGACGATCCGCCAGACGCTGCCCTTCCTGTCCCACGCCGCCTACGAGGTGCCCCTCGGCCACCAGCTGCTCTGGCAGTCCTTCGCCTGGGAGCTCAACCCCACGGCACTGCGGGCCGAGGGATCGGACGCCGCGATCGAGCTGCGGATCGTCTGCCCCGAGGTCACGTACCGCAAGAACCGCGCCGCCGCGATCGCCATGGAGGTGGAGGCCCTGCGCGACGGCATTCTGCTGGGCACCGCACGGACCCGGTTCACCATCCAGGACCCCACCGTCTACCAGCGCCTGCGCGGCCCGTACGGCGACATGGTCGCGGCCAACGCCCGCGCCCTCTCCCCTGCCCGCCCGATGGCCCCGCACCGGGTCGGCCGCGAGAGCGACCGGGACGTGGCGCTCTCCCCGACCGACAGCACCGGTTGCTGGGAACTGCGCGCCGACACCGGCCACCCCATCCTTTTCGACCACCCCGTGGACCACGCCCCCGGCATGCTGCTGATCGAAGCCGTACGCCAGGCCGCACAGGCGGTGAAGTCGCCCCGCCCCGTCGTACCCGTCGCCATGGACCTGGCCTTCGCCCGCTACGCCGAACTCGACGCGCCCTGCCGTCTCCACGCCGAGCCGCTCTCCACTGACACCCTGCGCATCCGCGCGGAACAGAACGGCGCCCTCGTCTTCACTGCCGACGTAACCGTCGCCACCGCCCGCCACTGACCCTGAGGCCGAGGCCGGCCCTGACCGACAACCAGGCCCCGCGGGGCAGGGCATCCGCTACTCACCACTAGACCTGCAGGTCAGGCGCCCTTCGCGGCCGCGTCAAGGATCACCACGCACTCCACGTGGTGCGCCATCGGGATGAAGTACCGATCAGGGATATCGCACGGAGTAGGTCATGTGCTGAACGTTGCCGACCCACAGCCACGTGCCGAAGTTGCCCGTTCCGCCGCGGCCCAGGGCTTGCGCACAGTCGCGCAACCAGCCTTCGCCACCACTGAATGCCGGCCCGCGGAAACCCGGATGCGCCAAGAACTCCCGGGCCGTTGCACGATTGGTCACGGTCCTGTCGTCGCCCGTCGCTCGCATCTTGCCCAGTACGAAGGCTCCTTCGAGTGTGTAACGCAGAACGCCCCACGAGGGACCCCCACCGCCGGAGCGCGGCGGACGGGGGCTCGCAGGGCCTCCTTGCCCGCATCGGGCCTGCCGTCGGCCACCATGCCCAGGTCGAGGAGGAGGTCGACCCGGACGACAGGGTCGACCCGCTCGAGCAGATTCCGCACATCAGAGGCGGTGCGGCTGTCCCACTCCCCCGGCACACCTACTCGAATGCCGAGCCCGCCGCGGGACTTCCGGGCAGCCGCCAGCGTCACGGCCTGCAAGGCCTCGGGCCTGCCGGGCCCTGTTACCGGACGCAGCATCCCGTATTCAGTGGCTTCCGGTATCAACCCCGCAAGGACGGCCACGTCCTCCGCGCCCGCGAAGGGTGCGTCCAACCAGGCTGGACGGTGCCGCTGGGCTTTGGACACCACAGCCACATCCTGACGCATCTTCGCAGCCAGTTCGGCCGGCGGGAGACCAGGGCGCGGTAGCAGGTTCCAGACCGGCGCCAGTGCGTTTTGCACGTCGGGCCGAAGCCGGACGTAGGCGTTTGCCGCGTGGGGCAGGGCCGGTAGGACGGGAACGTACAGCAGTCCGGACATGACAGCTCCCCCTTTGGCACTGCCCGCCCCACCCCATCGCCCATCAGGGTGGGCAGGCGTGCCGGGCCTGGAAAGAGCGCCCTTTCGGCCATGTCTCCGAGTGGCATCAGAACCTCCGGATCCGATTGGCCTGCCTCCAAGGAGCGCCCGCGCACCACTGCGGCCGTTGGGGCCTGCAGCCCTGAGGCAGCCGATCGCCCTGCCGCATGATCCACGCGCTGCCATAGGATGACCAGGACCATCTCAGCGGCCCGCCGGGCTTCCGTCCCACTGCAAAGGGACCGAAGGACATGCCCCCACCCGCACGAGTCACTCCGTGCTGCCTGGGGGCAATTCCTTGCTGTTCCGTGAGTCCGCGGCGTCCTTGGCCGACCGCACCCGTCTCGAGGGACGGCTGACGGAAATCCTGGCCGAGAACTTCCTCCACAGGCACGGCCACCGGCCGCATTCCTCGGAGGTCCGGTCCTGGGAGCGCAGCGTCCCGGCCCTCACGAACGCATTGGTCGAAGCGGGTCTCGGCGAGGTCGAGATGTTGCTGGAGTACGGGCTGCCGCTGACCAGCAAGCGCGCGGACGTGGTCCTGGCCGGCGTCCATCCGGCCTCGGGCGAGCCGTCGTACGTCGTCGTGGAACTCAAGCAGTGGAGCGAAGCCCACCCCGAGGAGGACGATCCGCTGTTGTGCCGCGTGCCCTCGTACGGGCATCCCGTCCTCAACCCGATCGAGCAGGTGAGGGGCTATTGCGACTACCTGGTCTCGTTCAACGGCGCTCTCGAGCGCAATCCCGAGTCCGTCGTCGGCGTGGCCTTCCTCCACAACGCGACCGAGTTCGGAGTCACGGGACTGCGCGAGGTCGAGGAGGACAACCGGGGCCGGATGTTCACCGGCGACCAGCGCGGCGCGTTCCTGGACTACCTGCGCTCGAGGCTGGCCCCGAAGCCCGGCGCCGCTGCGGCGGACGACCTCCTGCAGGCCAGGGTGAAGCCGTCCATGCAACTGATGGCCGTCGCATCCGACGAGGTCCGCAACCGGGAGCAGTTCGTCCTGCTCGACGAGCAGCGGCTCGCCTACGAGACAGTGATGGCGGCGGTGCGCAAGGCCCGCAGGTCCAAGCGCAAGCAGGTGGTCGTCGTGACCGGCGGGCCCGGATCCGGCAAGAGCGTGATCGCCCTGTCCGTGCTCGGTGACCTGTACCGGCGAGGTGTGCCGGCCCTGCACGCCACCGGGTCGCAGTCGTTCACCAAGACGATGCGCAAGGTCGCGGGCGCGCGCAAGCCCGAGGTGCAGAGCCTGTTCCGCTACTTCAACAGCTTCATGGAAGCCGAGCCGAACGACATCGACGTGCTGGTGTGCGACGAGGCGCACCGGCTCCGCAAGACCTCGGCCAACCGGTACACCGCAGCCGCCCTGCGCACCGGGCGCCCACAGGTGGCCGAGCTGATCGACGCCGCCCGGGTTCCGGTGTTCCTGCTCGACCAGCACCAGGTGGTGCGTCCGGGCGAGATGGGTACGGTCGAGCAGATCCGCCGGGCCGCGGAGGAGCAGGAGGTGGACTTCACCCTGGTGGAGCTCGACAGCCAGTTCCGATGCGGAGGAAGCGACGCCTACCTGCGCTGGGTGACCCGATTCCTGTCCCTGGAGGACGCCGGGCCGATCGGCTGGGAACCGGACGGCAAGGTGCAGCTGCTGACGGTCGACAGCCCCCAGGAGCTGGAGGACTTCCTCGACGGGAAGCGTGCTCAGGGCTACGGCGCCAGGCTGTCCGCCGGCTACTGCTGGCCGTGGACCAAGAAGGTCACTCCGGCGATGACGGCACTGCCCGCCGACGTGGTGATCGGCGACTGGTCGAAGCCATGGAACCTTTTCGGGGACCGCTCCCTCCTGGGCGCACCGCCGGCTCCGCTCTGGGCCACCGACCCCGCAGGCTTCGGCCAAGTCGGCTGCGTGTACACGGCGCAGGGCTTCGAGTACGACTGGTCGGGAGTGGTCATGGGACCCGACCTGGTCTGGCGGACGGACCGCTGGGTGGTCGACCGAGCGGCTTCGAAGGATCCGTCGTTCACCAAGGCGACGCCGGACGAGGACATCGACCGCCTCGTCCGCAACACCTACAAGGTGCTGCTGACCCGCGGCATGATCGGAACGGTCGTCTACTCGACGGATCCCGAAACCCGCGAGAAGCTCCGCTCGCTCATTTCCTGAGCAATGGCACCGGCCGTCCCGTTACCATGATCTCGCTGCGCACCTTCCCGGAGGGTACGAGGCTGCGGTTCATGCATGACGCCGAACAGGCCGTGAGCGACGAATGGTTGTGCCCGTCGTGTGGTGACACACGACGTGAGCGTGGCTGCCCGCAGGGCGCCCCCTGCCATTCAGATCTCACCAACCTGAAAGGCCCATATGAACACGGTCGAGTACAAGTCTGCGCGTCGTGAACGGATTCGCGAGATCCTGATCGACATCGCCGTCGGAGCAGTCTCCAGTCTTCTGGTGACGGCCCTGACGGCGCTGGCGAACCTGCTCTTCTGACGCAGGTGTGTGGCGGGCCCGGAGAGCCCGCCACTTCACTACCCGCGCCAGTGGCTCCGTACTAGAAGAGCCGTAGCTCGGAGCCGCCCTTCGGTCGCCTGCGGTTGCGCCTCCCGTTGGCCCGCGGCAGGTGCCGGGAACGGGCCTCCTGCGGAAGGTTGGCGTAGGTGGGACGGAGCCCGAGGATCTCCACCTCTCCCGCCCACTTCTTCAGGTAGGTGCGGGTCTCCTCGTCCGGGGAGTACAGCACCGTGGCACGACTCGCCCTGGTCAGTAGCACCTGATAGGCCTGGCGGACGAGCCGCGCGAAGTCGTCATCGCCCACACCCGAGGCACTGACCTTCGGATCGAACGACCCGGGCCGGTCGACACGCTTGACGTCGGAGTCCGGGCCTTCCTTACGCTCCTTGCCCCGCTGGAACACCCACTTGTCGCCTCGCCGCACCATGTCCTCGCCAAGGATCACACCGCACCAGTCCCACTCCAGGCCCTGTGCCGTGTAGACGCAGCCGATCTGCCCGAGGCCGTTGGGGTGGACGGACCAGATGTCCGACGGCGGCACCCCGTCCGCACAGACACTCTCGCTCTTCGCGTTCCACGGCCGATGCCACTCGCCGATCCTGACATCGGCTTCGAGCCGCTTGTCCTGGCCCACCGGATCCGTCCAGGGCCAGCAGTAGCCGGCGACCATGCGCGCGGACGCGCCGGTCAGGGCCTCCGTCCGGATGATCTCTTCGAGCTCCTCGGGGGTGTCCACGACCTCGACGTGCATCAGCCCATCCGACCGCCAGGGCTCCGGCTCCTCGTCCGTAGCACGAAGTACGGTGTGGACCCAGCGGATGTAGGCGTCACTACCGCCACACCGGTACTGCTCGCGCAGGCCGTACTCGAGGAGCTCGGCGCCATAGCGATCGGCCGCGTCCTTGATCAGCGCGACGGTTCCGACTTCCTTGGGTCGCACTGACTGCCCTTCGTCCAGGAAGAACACCGTCAGTCGGGATGCGTCGAGGAGCTCGTCCACCTGCGGCCCCTTCCCGTACCTCTCCCGCTCCTCCGGTGACCAGAACCGATTCGTCGAACGGTCACGAAGCCGGTGCGCCTCGTCGCAGATCAGGACGTCCAGGGGCGGTTCCGGGGTTTCGACGAAGTTGCTGAAGTAGACGAAGCTCTCCTTGAACTCCCTGTTGCCGTAACCGACGTGTTCCTGAATGGCCGCGTTGAAGGCCCTGCTCCCGCTGGCGTACTTCACGGTTCGGCCCTGCGCCTCGAACCGTGCCTTGAGCTCCAGGCCGATGGCGCTCTTGCCCGTACCGGCGCCACCTGTCACCAGGAAGATCACGCGCCTCTCGTCGGGGATCAGCGCGGGCTCGTGAGCGTCTGGAAGAACCTTGGCCGCAGCCTCCAGGATCTGCTTGGCGACATCCTCCTGGCGTTCACGCAAGGCGAAGACGGTGTCGTCGCCCCGGGACCAGTTCATGGCGTCGAGCAGCGATGTGTTCCGCAGCCCCATGGTCCGCAGCATCGTCTCCGCCTCCGAGGCCCCTCCCTCGGCGGCGAAGTTCCCTCGGAGATCAGCGAGGAACTGGGCGCGCCGGTCGGCCGTGTACACCCGGGCATAAGCACCTGTCGGCGCATCCACCCCGATCAACGGACGCACGGAGTCGTCCGTGGCGTTGTGGAGGTATGCGAAGCCCCCACACTCGAATTCCGCGTCCCCGAAAGGTCCCTTGCTGCTCGTGAACGCCTCGTAGCACTGACGCAGTTGCAGCGCCGGGTGCTTCTTGTCGCCGAAGTCCGGCACGTGCACCAGATCCGCGGTGGCCCGTTCGATCCTGGTCACCGTCGACCAGCGCTTCAGCTCGACGAGCTGCACCGACGGTCGGTGTTCGCGCGGATGCCGTCCGACCAGGACGACGTCGACGAGCAAGGTGTTCGGGCCGTCCGCCTTGGCCAGCGAGGCGGCGCACTCGACCACCATCTCCACGTTCCCGCGATCGGCCGCGACCAGATCGTTCGCGAGACTGATCAGGCTCTCCGCCCACGCGGTGCGTTCCCCCACCGAGGCGTCGGAGCCCCGGAAGTGCCGCCAGCGCTCCGCGAGGTGCGGCACCATGCGGCGGCGTGCATGCAGAGTGAGCAGGTCTTGCGCCGAAAGCTTCAGCAGAAGCATGGACACGGGTGGTTCCCCCAGGGCACGAGTAACTCGTGCGGGTGGGGGCATGTCCTCGCAGGGAAGCCCGTCGGGCCGCAATCGGTACCGGTGATCTTAAGGAACGGGCCGCCTGACGAGAAACACCGGCCCGGCATCGGCCGGAATCCGGCTGTCGTGGCCGAATGGTCCTTTGGCGCGACCAGCAGCATCCCCTGGCCGTTTGGGTCACAGCGGCCCCGATGTCACGACCTGTTGGGATCTCCGATGCGTCGAGCCTGTCGACAGTGTCGGTATCGCCGATTGGTCGAGCGGTTCGCTCGACGTCCTTCCGCAGGCCTTGACGCGTGCAAGGCGCGAGGTGCTCCTCGGCGCAGACGCCCGGCGCGTAGCGCTCGTTCCGCTGCGCGAGTGCCGCGATCGGCTACTCCGTGTCCAGGCGGGCCCACTCAGGCCCGTTGGCCGACCACTCGCGCGGACATTCAAGAAATGACGACCCGTTCTCCGAGGCGTCCGACACCTCGGAGAACAGGGAATCGTCCTACAGGTCAGGCGCCCTTCGTCACCGGCTCCAGGATCGCCACGCACTCCACGTGGTGCGTCATCGGGAAGAGGTCGAAGGCGCGGAGGGTGCGGGGCTTGTAGCCGGCCTCCTGGAAGTAGCCCAGGTCTCGGGCCAGGGCTGCCGGGTCGCAGGCGACGTAGGCGATGCGGCGCGGGGTGAGGCCGGCCACCTGGCGGACCGCCTGCTTGCCCGCGCCCGCGCGGGGCGGGTCCAGGACGACCAGGTCGCATTCGGTGATGCCGGTCTTCGGGAGGATCGCCTCGACCTTGCCCTGCTCGATGCGGACGCGGGGGAAGTCGGCGAGGTTGTGGCGGGCGTCCTCGACCGCGCGCTTCGTGGACTCGATGCCGAGGACGGCGCCCGTTTCGCCGAGGCGCTCCGCCAGGGCGCCCGCGAAGATGCCGACGCCGCAGTAGAGGTCGAGGGCCATTTCGCCCTTGCGCGGCATCAGGCCCTGCATGACGGCCTTGATCAGGGTGTCGGCGGCCTGGGGGTGGACCTGCCAGAAGCCGCCCATGCCGACGCGGTACGTACGGCCGTCCGCGCGCTCGCGCACGAAGGGGCGGCCGTGGACGCGGTGGACTCCGCCGTCCTTCTCCTCGACGCGCAGGACCGAGACCGGCTTGTCGAGCTCGACGAGGGGCAGGCGGCCGCCCGGGCGGGGGGTCAAGACCACCTGGCGGTCGCCCGAGCCGGTGGCGGCGATGGCCTCGACGGTGGCCATCTGGGGCCAGTCCTGCTGCTCGATGCCGAGTTCCGAGACGCCGGGGGCCGCGATCATGCAGTGGTCGACGGGCTGGATGTCGTGCGAGCGGTGCTTGCGCAGGCCCGCGACGCCGTCCGTGTCGATCGCGTACTGCACGCGGGTGCGCCACTGCGGGACCTGCCCGGCGGGCACCTTGTCGCCCTCGGCCGGCATGACCGTACCGTCCCAGCCGGCCTGCTCCGGGGTGAGCCCGGCGAGTCGCAGCAGCTGCTCGGCGATGACCTCGCCCTTGAGCCGGCGCTGGGCGCCCGGCTTGGCGTGCTGCCAGTCGCAGCCGCCGCAGGCGCCCGGTCCCGCGTACGGGCAGGGGGCCTCGACGCGGTCCTTGGAGGGGTCCAGGACGGTGATGGCGTCGGCGCGCAGGAAGCGGGAGTCGACGTCGCCCTCGGTGACCTTGGCGATGACCTTCTCGCCCGGCAGGGTGTGCCGGACGAACAGGACGCGGCCCTCGGCGTTGCGGGCGATGCAGTGCCCGCCGTGCGCGACGGGGCCGACCTCGACCTCGTACTCCTCCCCGACCAGTGACTGCTTCTCGTTCTGCACGCTCGTCATGGTGGGGAGACTCCAAGGGGAAGGTAAAAGGAAAAGCAAGAGGAACGGCCGGACGACCGACCCACCAGTTTACGTGGATCTCGTCCGGCCGTTCACCACGCCGGAGCGGGGCCTACTTCCCCGCCGGGTCCTTCGGCCGCGGGGCGTCCACCGGTCCGCGGCGCACGGCGCCCGGGGCGTTCCACTCGGCGCGCTTCTTCGCCCGCTTCTTGGCGAGCTCCGAGGACTCCAGCTGGTAGGGCACCGAGGTGACCATCACGCCGGGCGTGAAGAGCAGGCGGCCCTTGAGGCGCAGTGCGCTCTGGTTGTGGAGGAGGTGTTCGTACCAGCGGCCGACGACGTACTCGGGGATGTACACGCTGACGGCGTCGCGCGGGTTCTCGCTGCGCAGGCCCTTCACGTACTCGACGACCGGGCGGGTGATCTCGCGGTACGGGGAGTCGAGGATCTTGAGCGGGACGTTGATGCCGCGCCGCTCCCACTCCTCGCGCAGGGCCTTGGTCTCGACGGGGTCGACGCTGATGCTGAGCGCCTCCAGCCGGTCCGAGCGGGTCAGCTTCGCGAAGGCCAGGGCGCGCAGGGTGGGCTTGTGGACCTTGGAGACCAGGACGATGGAGTGGACCCGGGAGGGGCGCACGCTGTCGTCGCTCGGGCCCTCCGCGGCGGCGATCTCCTCGGCGACCCGGTCGTAGTGCTTGCGGATCGCGGACATCGTTCCGTAGAAGATGACCATGCCGAGCAGGGCGACCCAGGCGCCGTGGGTGAACTTGGTGGCCAGGACGACCACCAGCACCATGCCGGTGAAGAAGGCGCCGAAGGTGTTGATCGCCCGGGACCGGTGCATCCGGCGTCGGGCGGCCGGGTCGCGTTCCTTGCGCAGGTGGCGGTTCCAGTGCCGGACCATGCCGATCTGGCTCAGCGTGAAGGAGACGAAGACGCCGACGATGTAGAGCTGGATCAGCTTCGTCGAGTCGGCGTCGTAGATCCACACCAGCAGCATCGCGGCGCCCGCGAGCAGCACGATGCCGTTGGAGAAGGCGAGGCGGTCTCCGCGGGTGTGCAGCTGGCGCGGCAGGTAGCGGTCCTGGGCGAGGATCGAGCCGAGCAGCGGGAAGCCGTTGTACGCGGTGTTCGCGGCGAGGAACAGGACGAGCGCGGTGGCCGCGGCGAGCACGATGAAGAGGAAACTGCCGTTGCCGAAGACGGCCTCGGCGACCTGGGAGATGACCGGGTGCTGGACGTAGCCGGGGCCGACGGGGACCCCGTTCTCCAGCAGGTCGACGGCCGGCTTCTCGGCCATCTTGACGTCGGTGGCCATGGCCAGACCGATGATCCCGCAGAACATGGTGACGGCCAGGGCGCCCATGAGGGCGAGCGTGGTGGCCGCGTTCTTGCTCTTGGGCTTGCGGAAGGCGGGTACGCCGTTGCTGATGGCCTCGACGCCCGTGAGGGCCGCACAGCCTGAGGAGAAGGCCCGCAGCAGCAGGAAGACCAGCGCGAAGCCGGCCAGTCCCTGGTGTTCGGGTTTGATCTCCAGGCCGGCCGTCGGGGCCTCCATGGTGTCGCCCATGACCAGTCCGCGCCAGGCGCCCCAGGCGATCATCACGAAGACGGCGCCGACGAACACATAGGTCGGGATCGCGAAGAGATTCCCGGATTCCTTCACTCCGCGCAGATTCATCAGCGTGAGCAGCAGAATCATGATCATCGCGGAGAGCACTTTGTGCTCGATGACGAAATCGACGGCGGAGCCGAGATTCTCGACCCCGGAGGAGATCGATACGGCGACCGTGAGGACGTAGTCGACGAGCAGGGCGCTCGCGACGGTGAGACCGGCCCGGGGTCCGAGATTGGTGTTGGCGACCTCGTAGTCGCCGCCGCCGCTGGGGTACGCGTGGACGTTCTGCCGGTAGGAGGCGACCACGGTGAACATCAGCACGACGACCGCGACGGCGATCCAGGGGCTGAAGTGATACGCCGACACGCCTGCGATCGACAGGACCAGCAGGACCTCGCCAGGGGCATATGCCACCGAGGAGAGCGGGTCGGACGCGAAGACAGGGAGGGCGATCCGCTTGGGAAGGAGTGTTTCCCCGAGGCGGTCGCTGCGTAGCGCCCGGCCGATCAGGATCCGTTTGGGCACGTCGGTCAGTTTGGACACGCAGAGGATCGTAAGCGTTCGAAATCGGCCTGACGAACCCCCCACCCCCATGGGGCGTGAAGTCCCACCGCATCCGGGGCCAAGGAGCGCCGCATCCAGGGCAAAGGAACGCAGGCGGCCGCCCAAATGGTCACACTGGTGACCGCCCGTGTGTAGCTTGGGCCATGGTCTGAGACCCTGTTAAGCCAGAGCAGCAATGAGGCTGGAACCAAGCGAGTCGCTGACAGCCGGAAGGACGGCCGTGCACATCGTCATTATGGGCTGCGGAAGAGTGGGCTCCGCCCTCGCGCAGACCCTGGAACAGCAGGGGCATACGGTCGCGGTCATCGACCAGGACCCCACCGCATTCCGTCGGCTGGGAGCCGGATTCGGCGGCCGTCGCGTCACCGGGGTCGGCTTCGACCAGGACACGCTGCGCGAGGCCGGCATCGAGGACGCGGGCGCCTTCGCCGCGGTCAGCAGTGGTGACAATTCCAACATCATCGCCGCCCGGGTGGCCCGCGAGATGTTCGGCGTCGAGAACGTCGCCGCCCGCATCTACGACCCCAAGCGCGCCGAGGTCTACCAGCGCCTGGGCATCCCCACCGTCGCCACCGTCCGCTGGACGGCCGACCAGATGCTCCGCCGGCTGCTGCCCTCGGGCGCCGAGCCGCTGTGGCGCGACCCGAGCGGCGGTGTCCAGCTCGCGGAGGTGCACACCTCCACCGCCTGGATCGGCCAGAAGGTCAGCCGGCTGCAGGAGGAGACCGGCGTCCGCGTCGCCTTCCTCACCCGGCTGGGCGAGGCCATGCTGCCGACGTCGGCGACCGTCCTCCAGGAGGGCGACCTCGTCCACGTGATGATGCGCACGGACGAGATCGACAAGGTGGAGGCCGCCTTCGCCGAGGGCCCCGAGGAGGCACACGCATGAGGGTCGCGATCGCCGGAGCCGGCGCGGTGGGGCGTTCCATCGCGGGCGAGCTCCTGGAGAACGGTCACGAGGTGCTCCTCGTCGACAAGGCCCCGACCGCCATCTCGGTGGAGCGGGTCCCGCAGGCCGAGTGGCTGCTGGCCGACGCCTGCGAGATCACCTCGCTCGACGAGGCGGCGCTCCAGCGCTGCAACGTGGTCATCGCCGCGACCGGCGACGACAAGGTGAACCTGGTCGTCTCGCTGCTGGCCAAGACCGAGTACGGAGTTCCCCGGGTCGTGGCCCGCGTGAACAACCCGAAGAACGAGTGGCTCTTCAACGAGTCCTGGGGCGTCGACGTGGCCGTGTCCACGCCGCGCCTGATGTCGGCGCTGGTCGAGGAGGCCGTCAGCGTCGGCGACCTGGTCCGGCTGCTGCGCTTCAGCCACGGCGACGCCAACCTCGTCGAGCTGACCCTGCCCGCCGACTCCCAGGTCGCGGGCAAGCAGATCAGCGAGATCAGCTGGCCCGAGGACACCTCGCTGGTCACGATCATCCGGGGCAACCGGGTGCTCACGCCGCACGGCGAGGAGACCCTGGAGCCGGGCGACGAGCTCCTCTTCGTGGCCGCCCAGGCCCGTGAGGAGCAGCTGGAGGACCTCCTCCAGGCCGCGGACTGACCTGCGGTCCCGCTGAACGTCCGAAGGGCGCCGACCGGCTGGTCGGCGCCCTTCGCGCATCCGGGGTCCCGGCCCCCTGCCCCGGTCGCGACCGGTGTACGAGGCTCCGCGCGCGGCCCTGCTGCGCGGGCGCCGGGCCCTGCGGGGCCGCCGTACGGGGCTGTCCCCTACCCGCCCTTCCACCGTTCCCCGGGCTCTGCCCGGACCCCGGTCCTCAAACGCCGGACGGGCTGAAGGGGGTCCCGGGCTGCGCCCGGAGCCCCCTGGGGCTCCGCCCCAGACCCCGCGCCTCAAACGCCGGCGGGGCTGGATGGGCGCCGGACGGCTGAAAGGCCAAGGGCCGGCCGGGTAACGCGAAGGGCCGCAGCGCGCTCGTGGCGGCTGCGGCCCCTGGTGGCTGCGGGGTCAGGCGCCCTGGCGCTTCGCGGCCGCCTTCGCGGCCTTCTCCGCCGCCTCCTCGGCCTCCCACTCCGCGATCACGTTGATCGGCGGCGGCGCTTGCGCCAGGAAGAGCCACGTGAAGTACACGGCGAGCACCATCGGCGGCAGCTTCAGTGCGATCAGCACCCAGCCGAGCTGCGTCGCGTCGCCCCACCAGTACAGCGGGAAGAGGATCGCGTACTTGGCGAGGAAGATCAGGCCCCAGGCCAGGCTGGCCTTGATGTACGCCTTCTTGCGCCCGGGGTTGCGCGTGCGCCAGGACAGGTTCTCCTTGAAGACCGGTCCCAGGATCACGCCCAGCAGCGGGAAGCCGACCAGCGCGGAGAGCGTGAAGGCCACGCCGAGACCGGCGCCGTAGATCATGCCGGGCAGGTAGAAGCCCTTCGCGCTGCCCGTGAACAGGGCGAAGGCCACGCCCACGCCCACGCCGAAGACCCCGCTGAAGGCGTGCTTGACGGTGTCCTTGCGCGCCAGCCGCACGATCACCAGCAGGACCGCGACCGCGCCCGCCGCGATGGCGGACAGCTTCACGTCCTTGTTGATCGTGTAGATCATGACGAAGAGCAGGCCGGGGAGCATCGTCTCCACGGTGCCCCGGATGCCGCCGAAGGCGTCGAAGAGGGCGGCCTGCGTGACGGCCTTCTGGTCCGCGGTCGGTTCCGTGGCGGGATCCGTCGCGGGCGTGGTCGGTTTGTCGAGTGACGTCACCGTCAGTGCTCCTGTCCGAGCGGTCGGAGTTCGTACTTCGGGTTGAAGAGCACCCGACGGCCGTGGCTCATCGAGATCCGCCCGGAGGCGATCATGCGACGGCCGGGTTCGATTCCCACGATCGAGCGACGTCCGAGCCAGACGACGTCCAGCGCGGCCGAGCCGTCGAACAGCTCGGCCTCCAGGGCGGGGACGCCCGCGCGCGGCCGCAGGGTGACGGTTCGCAGCGTCCCGGTCACCTTCACTATCTGACGGTCGTGGCAGTCGCAGATCCGCGTGCATCCCGCGGCTTCTGCGTCCTCCTGCAGCTCCGCCGAATGCAGCTCCTCCTGCGAGGTGGACAGCCGCTCTATCATCCGGCGGAACCGGCCCGCCGGCCTGGCGGGCTTCGCCGGCTTCGCGGGCTTCTCGGGACGCGGTTCAGCACTCATACAGGAAGCGTACCGGCGCCCCCGCTACCTCTCGAAGCGGTATCCCATGCCCGGTTCGGTGATGAAGTGCCTCGGGTGCGAGGGGTCGGTCTCCAGCTTGCGCCGCAACTGGGCCATGTAGACCCGCAGGTAGTTGGTCTCGGTCCCGTACGAGGGCCCCCAGACCTCCTGGAGGAGCTGCTTCTGGCTGACCAGTTTGCCGCCGTTGCGCACCAGCACCTCCAGCAGGTGCCACTCGGTGGGCGTGAGGCGTACGTCCCGGCCGTCGCGCACCGCCTTCTTCGCCGCGAGGTCCACCGTGAAGGTCTCGGTCTCCACGACCACCTCGTCCTCGCCGGCCCCGGCGCCCGGTTCCGCCCGGCGGACGGCGGCGCGCAGCCGGGCGAGCAGCTCGTCCATGCCGAAGGGCTTGGTGACGTAGTCGTCGGCGCCCGCGTCGAGCGCCTCGACCTTCTCGTCGGAGCTGTGCCGGGCGGAGAGGACCAGGATCGGGACCCGGGTCCAGCCGCGCAGCCCCCTGATCACCTCGACCCCGTCCATGTCGGGCAGGCCCAGGTCGAGGACGACCACGTCGGGGTGGCGGGCGGCCGCCAGTTCCAGGGCGCTCGCCCCGTCGGCGGCCGCGTCGACCTCGTACTTGCGCGCCTTCAGGTTGATCACGAGGGCCCGGACGATCTGGGGTTCGTCGTCGACCACGAGCACCCGGGTCATCATTGAGGTCCTGCCTTCTGTCGTATCGGATCGAGATCGAAGTCCGCCGGGTGGCCCACGGCCCCGGCCCCGCCCGGCTCCGGCCCCCGGGACCCGCCGGGCGCACTGGGCGCACTGGGTGCACTGGGCGCGCTGCGCCCCTCGCCGTCCACGCTCACGGGGACCTGCGGCCGCCCGCCGGTCGGGGCCCGGAGGGTGAGCACCATCGTGAGCCCGCCCCCGGGGGTGTCCTCGGCCTCCAGGGTGCCGTCCATGGCCTCGGCGAAGCCGCGTGCGACGGCCAGCCCGAGCCCGACCCCGGCGCCGCGCGGCGCGTCGCCGTGCCGCTGGAAGGGGGCGAAGATCCGGTCCTTGGCCTCGTCGGGCACGCCCGGTCCGCGGTCCACGACCCGTACCTCGACCCGGTCGCCGAGGAAGCTGGCCGCCACCAGCACCTGTTCCTGCGGCGGGCTGTACTTCACCGCGTTCTCCACCACGTTGGCCACGGTCCGCTCCAGCAGCCCCGGATCCACGGCCACCATGGGCAGGGTCTCCGGGACGTCGAGCAGCACGCTGCCCTCGGGTACGCCGCCCAGTGCCATCGGGACCACCTCGTCGAGGTCGATCTCGCGGATCAGCGGGGTGACGGTGCCGGTCTGGAGCCGCGACATGTCGAGCAGGTTCCCCACCAGGTGGTCGAGCCGGTCGGCGCCGTCCTCGATGCCCTCCAGGAGCTCGGCCCGGTCCTCCTCGGACCATTCCACGTCGTCGGAGCGCAGGGAGCTCACGGAGGCCTTGATGGAGGCCAGGGGCGTACGGAGGTCATGGCTGACGGCGGCCAGCAGCGCGGTCCGGATCCGGTTGCCCTCCGCCATCCGGCGGGCCTCCTCCGCCTCCCCGACCAGCCGCTGCCGGTCGAGCACGACGGCGGCCTGGGCGGCGAAGGCGCCGAGCACGCGCCGGTCCTCGGCGGGCAGCACCCGTCCGGACAGGGCCAGCGCCATGTGGTCGCCGATCGGCATGTCCACGTCGGCGTCCTCGGGGCGGGTGACCGGGTTCGGGCCGACGCTGCCGGCCGGCTGCCAGGGTTCGACGTCGCTCTCGCGTTCCAGCAGGGCCACGGATTCCATGGCGAAGGTCTCGCGGACCCGTTCGAGCAGCGCGTCCAGGGTGGTCTCGCCGCGCAGCACGCTGCCCGCGAGGAAGGAGAGGATCTCGGACTCGGCGCGCAGCCGGGCGGCCTGGTGGGTGCGGCGGGCGGCGGCGTCGACGACGGAGGCCACGGAGCCCGCGACGCCGAAGAAGACCACGATGGCCACGATGTTCTTCGGGTCCGAGACGGTGAAGCGGTGCAGCGGCGGGGCGAAGTAGTAGTTCAGGAGGAGGGAGCCGACGGCGGCGGAGGCGAGCGCCGGCCAGAGCCCGCCGAGCAGGGCGGCGGCCACGGTCAGCGCCAGGAACAGGAGCATCTCGTTGGCGAGGCCGGGGTCGTTGTCGATGTGCGTCAGCAGGGTCGCCAGGGCCAGCGGCAGGGCCACCCCGACCACCCAGCCGGCGATCAGCCGGGTCCGGCCGAGCCGGGACGCCGAGCGGGTCACGGGCCGCAGGCCGCGGCCCTTGGCGACCTCCTCGTGTGTGACGATGTGCACGTCGAGGTCGGGGCCCGAGTCACGGGCGACGGTGGCGCCGACCCCGGGGCCGAACACGTACCGCCAGGAGCGGTGGCGGCTGGAGCCGAGCACGATCTGGGTGGCGTTGACCCCGCGGGCGAATTCGAGGAGCGCCTCGGGGACGTTGTCGCCGATCACATGGTGAAACGTTCCGCCGAGGTCCTCGACCAGCGTCCGCTGGACCGCGAGCTCCTTGGGCGAGGCAGCGGTCAGCCCGTCGCTGCGGGCGATGTAGACGGCCAGGATCTCGCTGCCGGAGCCCTTGGCCGCCACCCTGGAGGCGCGCCGGATGAGAGTGCGCCCCTCGGGGCCGCCGGTGAGGCCGACCACGATCCGCTCGCGCGCCTGCCAGGTGGAGCGGATGTTGTGCTCGCCGCGGTACTGCTGGAGGTACTCGTCGGCCCGGTCGGCGACCCAGAGCAGCGCGAGCTCGCGCAGCGCGGTCAGGTTCCCGGGGCGGAAGTAGTTGGACAGGGCCGCGTCGACCTTGTCGGACTTGTAGATGTTGCCGTGCGCCATGCGCCGGCGCAGGGCCTGCGGGGACATGTCGACCAGCTCGACCTGGTCGGCGCGGCGCACCACCTCGTCGGGGACGGTCTCCCGCTGCCGCACGCCGGTGATCGACTCCACCACGTCGCCCAGGGACTCGAGGTGCTGGATGTTGACCGTGGAGATCACGTCGATCCCGGCCCGCAGCAGCTCCTCCACGTCCTGCCAGCGCTTTGCGTTGCGCGAGCCCGGCACGTTGGTGTGGGCCAGTTCGTCCACCAGGGCTATGGCGGGCTTGCGGGCCAGCAGGGAGTCCACGTCCATTTCGGTGAAGGCTGCGCCCCGGTAGACGAGCTCCTTGCGCTCCACCTGCTCCAGGCCGTGCAGCATGACCTCGGTGCGCGGCCGTCCGTGGTGCTCGACGAAGCCCACGACGCAGTCGGTGCCGCGCTCGACCCGGCGGTGGCCCTCCGAGAGCATGGCGTACGTCTTGCCCACGCCGGGGGCCGAGCCGAGATAGATCCGTAGCTTGCCGCGTCCCATGGCGCCATTCTCCGGGACGTCCGGCCCGTTCACGCGCCGATGACCTGCTGCGGACCGATCCCTGACGGTTCCCTGACGCCCCCCGCCGGGACGTACCGCCGCCGGGTACGGCAGCGGGCCGCACCCCCGGAGGAGTGCGGCCCACGGCCGGCGTACGGGATCGTGCCGGGGTCAGCGGACCTCGGTGATCTCCGGGCCGCGCTCCAGCTGGCCCATGCCCCCGCCGAAGCGGGAGCCTTCCTGGTCCGCGGCGTCGTCGGTCTGCACGCCGTCCGGCACCATCTGCGCGTCGTTCGGCAGCTTCAGGACGATCGGGTCGCGCGGGGCCATCGGGCCCTCGCCGCGGACCACGACGGTGTCCAGGAAGATCCGCTCGAGCACCCCGGCCGACTCGGGACGCACCGCGCCCTGGCCGGAGATGACACCGCGCAGGAACCAGCGCGGGCCGTCCACCCCGACGAAGCGGACCAGCTGGGCGCCGGTCTGCCCGTCCGGGAGCGGTACGGGGACCTGCGCGCGCAGCTCCCAGCCCAGCGGACCCTCGGCCTCGTCGATGATGCCGCCCTGCTTGGTGATGCCCTCGGCGATCTCCTCGCGGACCTCGCCCCAGATGCCCTCCTTGCGGGGGGCCGCGAAGGCCTGCAGCTGCACGGCACTGTCGCCGAGCACCACGGTCGCGGCGACGATCGCGTCCCCGGCGACCTCGACCCGCAGCTCCATGCCCTCGACACCCGGTACGAGGATGCCGCCGAGGTCGACCCGGCCCTCCTCGGGGTTGCCGGGGACCTCGGAGATGTCCCACGGGCCGTCGGGACGCGGAGCCGGCGGCAGGTTCACCCTGCGCGGCGCGGCCGCGTCCGTCTCCTCCGTGCCGTCCTGCTCATCGGCACCGACGCCGTCGACGACCTGCTCGGCCGCGCCACCGTCCTTGACGGAGTCGTTCTTCTTGCGACGTCCGAACACGTCACTGTCCTTCCCGGTCGGATACGACCGAAGCGTAGCCATTCCCACCCTGCTGACCAGCGCCGGATCCGGCCACGGCCGCATGACCACCGGTGGAGCCGAAACCCCCCTCGGCCCGCGCCGAGTCGGGAAGCTGCGCCACCTCGCGGAAGCGCACCTGCTCGACTCGCTGGACAACCAGCTGGGCAATGCGGTCGAAACGCTCGAACCTGACGCTCTCGCGCGGGTCGAGATTGACCACGATCACCTTGATCTCCCCACGGTACCCGGCATCCACCGTCCCCGGGGCATTCACGAGTGCGATCCCGCAGCGGGCGGCCAGGCCCGAGCGCGGGTGCACGAACGCCGCGTACCCCTCGGGCAGTGCGATGGAGATCCCGGTGGGCAGGACCGCCCGCTCCCCCGGCTCCAGCTCCGCGGCCACGGTGGTGACCAGATCGCAGCCGGCGTCGCCGGGGTGCCCGTAGGCCGGAATCGGCACCTCCGGGTCGACGCGCCGGATGGCCACGTCCAAGCCGGTGTTGTTCTCAGACATCAGGGGTTCACCTCGAAGGCGCGTGCGCGCCTGACCTGGTCCGGGTCGGCCATTGCCGCCCGGATCTCCTCGGGCCGTCCGTTGTCGATGAAGTGGTCGACCTTCACCTCGATGAAGAGGGCGTCGGCGCGCAGCGCGACCGGGCCCTCGGGGCCGCCTATTCGGCCGACCGCGCTGGAGTAGATCTTCCGGCCGGCGACGGCGGTGACCTCGGCCTCCAGGTACAGCACGGTGTCCACGGGCACGGGGCGGACGAAGTCCGTCTCCAGCCGGCCGGTGACGGCGATGACGCGCAGCAGCCAGTTCAGGGAGCCCAGGGTCTCGTCGAGCGCCGTGGCGAGGACGCCGCCGTGCGCGAGGCCGGGCGCGCCCTGGTGGGCCGCCTTGACGGTGAACTCTGCGGTGACGCGCACGCCCTCCCCCGCGCGGGCCTCCAGATGGAGTCCGTGCGGCTGGCCGCCGCCGCAGCCGAAGCAGTGCTCGTAGTGCGCGCCGAGGAGTTCGCCGGGGGCCGGGGCATCGGGGTGCCGCACCGGCGCCGTGGCATCGGCGGGGGGCGTCAACGCTGTGTTTCGTCCACTCACAGCCGCAGACCTTACCCGCGCGGCTACCCGCCGGTCGCCTCGTGGCAGGCTTGGCCGCATGCAGCTCTCCCCCGCGCACCACGACGAACGCCTGACAGCCCCCCGTTCCTGGTGGGCCATCGCCGTCCTCACCGGCCTGGCCTGCGCGCTCATGCTGTTCCCGCTGGGCACGCTGCCGCTGCTGGCCGGGCTGGTCGGGGGCACCGCGCTGACGGGGCTGATGGTGAGTTCGTACGGTTCCCAGCGCGTGCGCGTGGTGGGCGGCGCGCTGGCTGCCGGAGAGGCCCGGATCCCGGTGGCGGCGCTCGGCGACCCGGAGGTGCTGGACGCCGAGGAGGCCCGCGCCTGGCGCACGTACAAGGCCGACACCCGCGCCTTCATGCTGTTGCGCGGCTACGTGCCGACGGCGGTGCGCGTCGAGATCACCGACCCGGCCGACCCGACCCCGTACGTCTACGTCTCCACCCGCGAGCCGCAGGCCCTGGCGGCGGCCATCCGCGCGGCGCAGGGCCGGGACTGACCCCGGCCGGGCTCAGTCCCGCGGATCGGCGGCGCGGGGATCGACGCGGGGGTCGACGGCCCGCGGGTCGGCGACGCTCGGGTCGATGGCCCGCGGGTCGAACACCCGGCCCTCGACGGCGGCCCTGGTGGCCTCGGGAAGGGCCTCGGCGGGCCGCTCCAGGGGCGGGAGCTGCGGCAGCGCGTTCCAGGGCACGGCGCGGGCCCGCAGGTCCGCACGCACCTTCTCGGCGAGTTTGCGGGTGTCCCGGCGGTTCATGACCGCTCCGACCGCGGCGCCGACCATGAACGGCATCAGGTTGGGCAGGTTGCGGAACATCCGCTTCATGATCTGCTGGCGCAGTTCGCGCTTCATCTGGCCGCCGAGCGCCGCGTTCAGCGTGGTCGGCTTGGTCAGGTCGACCCCGCGCTCCTCCGTCCAGGACGTGAGGTAGGCGACGCTGCGTTCCTTGAGGTTGCCGTGCGGTCGCAGGCCGTAGACCTCGTGGAGTTCGGCGATGAGCTTCAGCTCGATCGCGGCGACCCCGGTGATCTCGGCGGCGAGTTCGGCCGGCATGGCGGGAGGCACCGGCAGCATGGCGGCCGCGCCGATCCCGGCGCCGACCGTCGAAGTGGCGTTGGCGGCGCCCGAGATCAGCTTGTCGGCCAGCTGATCGGGCCCGAGGCCCGGGAACTGCGCGCGCAGGGTCGCGAGGTCCCGAACCGGAACGCGCGGTGCGTTCTCGATGACTCGGTCGGTGAGGTAAAGGGCGGCGGCCCTGGCACTTTCGCCGCCCTTGCGCACACCGTTCTTGACGGCTTGCAGCCGACGGACCCCGGAGTGCTTCCGGGGCCCCTCGCCGGCCTCGGAGGCCGACGGCACCGCCGGGGCGGTGTCGGGGAGCACGGCGGGTACGCCGGGGGCTCCAGGGCCTGTTTCCAGGCCCTCGGTTCCCTCCTGCGTCACCGCCGGATCACCAGCTTTTCGGAAGCGCCGCTTCCGAAAGGGTGTCGAGCCAGTCACGGCCGACGCCTCTCAGTCGCATTCGCGGCAGATCGGCTGACCGTTCTTCTCGCGCGCCAGCTGGCTGCGGTGGTGCACCAGGAAGCAGCTCGTGCAGGTGAACTCGTCGGCCTGCTTCGGCAGGACCCGTACGGCCAGTTCCTCGTTGGAGAGGTCTGCGCCGGGCAGGTCGAGGCCCTCCGCGTTGTCGATTTCGTCCAGGTCGACGTTCGAAGACGACTTCTCGTTCCGACGAGCCTTCAGCTCTTCGATGCTGTCGTTGTCTACGTCGTCGTCGGTCTTGCGCGGGGTGTCGTAGTCCGTTGCCATAGTTCGCTCTCCCCCTCTGGGATTTAGCGGGTGTCTCAGCGCACGTAACGCGCGAGAGGCCGGACTTGTGCCCGACCTGAGGCGGAGATTTTGCCTCACATCAAGGTCTGTTACTCAATCGACACCCAGCCGCACATTCGGAAGAGCGATTGGCTGGGATGACGACCGGGACCGTACACGGTCCGGGGGCCGTCTTGCACAAACGCCACCCCATGTATTTCCCGCCGCTAGGGGGGCCGGAAACCCGGACTTCCCGGGCTTTCCGGCCCCGCCAAGGTCACTGAGCGCATAGGGACGGACACTCGACACTGTGATCGATCGCACAGAAGTCACTGTCTTCATTACCCAAGCATTCAGCCAACAGCGAACACGGGGTGGCCGCCCTCACAAGGGCAGAGTGACGCGCATCACGAGGCCACCGCCCTCGCGCGGGACCGCCTGGATCCTCCCGCCGTGTGCGCGCGCCACGGAGCGCGCGATGGAGAGGCCGAGCCCGACACCCTTGTCGCTGCCCGTGCGCTCCGTACGCAGCCGTCTGAAGGGCTCGAAGAGGTTGTCCACCTCGTACGCGGGAACCACGGGACCCGTGTTCGATACCAGCAGGACGGCCTGCCCGTGCACGGCCTCGGTGGTGACCTCCACCCAGCCGCCCTCGGGCACGTTGTAGCGGACGGCGTTCTGCACCAGGTTGAGCGCGATCCGCTCCAGCAGCACGCCGTTGCCCTGGACCACGGCGAGCGCGCGCTCTCCGCGGATCTCCACGCCCTTGGCCTGCGCCTCCCCGCGCGCCTGGTCGAGGGCGCGCGAGGCCACCTCGGCCAGGTCCACGGGCTTGCGCTCGATGATCTGGTTGTCGCTGCGGGCCAGCAGCAGCAGGCCCTCGACCAGCTGCTCGCTGCGTTCGTTGGTGGCGAGCAGGGTCTTGCCGAGCTGCTGGAGCTCGACCGGTGCCCCGGGATCGGACAGGTGCACCTCCAGCAGCGTCCGGTTGATGGCCAGCGGGGTCCTCAGCTCGTGCGAGGCGTTGGCCACGAACCGCTGCTGGGCCGTGAAGGCCCGCTCCAGCCGGTCGAGCATCTCGTCGAAGGTGTCGGCGAGCTCCTTGAGCTCGTCGTCCGGACCGTCCAGCTCGATCCGCCGGGTCAGGTCGGAGCCGACCACCCGGCGGGCGGTACGGGTGATCTTGCCGAGCGGCGAGAGCACCCGGCCGGCCATCGCGTAGCCGAAGGCGAAGGCGATGATGCTCAGCCCCATCAGCGCCATCAGCGAACGGCTCAGCAGGTCGTCCAGCGCGTGCCGGCGCTGTTCGAGGATGCAGGTGTTGATCGCGGCGTTGAACTGGTCGGGCATCTGGCCCGTCCCGCTCACGCCGGGGCAGCTGCTCGTGACCTGGATCGGGCCGCCGCCCACGATCGTGAACGGCAGCGCGTTCCCCTGCCGCAGCGCCTGGGCCGCCAGCAGGTAGATGATCGACAGCAGCAGGATCCCCGCGATCAGGAACATCCCGCCGTACAGCAGCGTCAGACGTATCCGGATGGTCGGCCGCAGCCAAGGGAAAGGACCCTCGGGCTGGCCGGGGTCCCAGGTCGGTTTCGGTGGCGCCGCTGGTGGCGCCGGAGTCGAGGCCACCCGCGTCAGATCCGGTATCCGGAACCGGGAACGGTCACGATGACCGGCGGCTCCCCGAGCTTGCGGCGCAACGTCATCACCGTCACGCGCACCACGTTGGTGAAGGGATCCGTGTTCTCGTCCCACGCCTTCTCCAGGAGCTGCTCGGCGGACACGACCGTGCCCTCGCTGCGCATGAGGACCTCCAGCACCGCGAACTCCTTCGGCGCCAGCTGCACCTCCTTGCCCTCGCGGAACACCTCGCGCCGGTTCGGGTCCAGCTTGATCCCCGCACGCTCCAGCACGGGGGGCAGCGCGACCGTGGTGCGCCGGCCGAGGGCCCGTACCCGGGCGGTCAGCTCGGTGAACGCGAAGGGCTTGGGCAGGTAGTCGTCCGCCCCGATCTCCAGGCCCTCGACCCGGTCGCTCACGTCGCCGGAGGCCGTCAGCATGAGCACGCGGGTGGGCATGCCGAGCTCGACGATCTTCCGGCACACGTCGTCGCCGTGCACGAGCGGGAGGTCCCGGTCGAGCACGACCACGTCGTAGTCGTTCACTCCGACGCGCTCCAGGGCCGCGGCACCGTCGTACACGACGTCCACGGCCATGGCCTCCCGGCGCAGTCCGGTGGCCACCGCATCGGCGAGCAGCTGCTCGTCCTCGACGACGAGTACGCGCACGTCGTTTCCTTCCTCAGAGCCCGTCAGGGCAGGTGTGTCATGTGGCCTCCATCCTGCCCCTTTCGCCGGTAAACCGGCTGTAAGACGCCGCACGCGGCACCGTGCGCGGGTGCTCGGGCGGTGACTGCGGGGACGGAGGTGAGGATTCCCTCGCCTCACGAGGTTTCTGGGTCCAACGCGGCGGGGAGGACGACTTCACACCCCGAACACCTCCCTAGACGGCGCACTGCCACGTGCCGCCGCCGACCCACGAAGAGGGGGCGAACCCACCATGGACGCATTCACCGCGGGTCTCCTGCAGCGCATCAGGAGCACGCAGTCGGACCTCAGGCAGGCTCGCGAGACCGGCGACGACTTCCTCGTGGAAGTGGAACAGGCGGAGCTGGAAGACCTCCAGCGCATCGCTGCCGATCACGGCGTTCCGGTCACCGTCTCCGCCTGCTGACTCCAGCCGCCGGTGGCCCTCCACCGGCCCGCGCACACACCCCGGACCCCGGTGGCCGCCATGCGGCCGCCGGGGTTCCTTCACGTCCGGGCCGAGCGGACGCGCCCGCTCAGTCGTGCCAGGCCCCGGCTTCCTCCAGCAGCGGCCGCAGCGAGGCGAACACCGCGGGGGTCGCGGCGATCGCCAGCTCGCCCGAGGCGGGCTCGCCGGGACGGCCGCCCGTGACCGCGCCCGCCTCCCGGGCGATCAGCTCGCCCGCCGCCAGGTCCCAGGGGTTCAGCCCGCGCTCCCAGTACCCGTCCAGCCTTCCGGCGGCCACGTCGCACAGGTCGATGGCCGCCGATCCGCCGCGCCGGACGTCCCGTACCAGCGGGATGATCCGCTGCGCGACGTCCGCCTGGTGCGCGCGCCGGCTCTGGACGTATGCGAAACCGGTGCCGATCAGCGCCTGGTCCAGCGGCGCGGCCGGCCGGCAGGCGAGGCGGGACCCGCCCAGCCAGGCGCCGCGCCCCAGCACCGCGTGGTACGTCTCCCCGCGCATCGGCGCCGCCACGACCCCGGCCACCGTCTCCCCGCGGTACTCGGCCGCGATGGACACGCCCCAGGTCGGCAGTCCGTAGAGGTAGTTCACCGTGCCGTCCAGCGGGTCGATGACCCACCGCACGCCACTGGTGCCGGCCGACTCCGAGCCCTCCTCGCCCAGCAGGCCGTCCTCGGGGCGCCGCTCCGCGAGGAGGCCGGTGATCAGCTTCTCGGCGGCGATGTCCATCTCGGTCACCACGTCGATCGGGCTCGTCTTGGTCGAGGCGACCGCCAGATCGGCGGGCCGCCCGTCCCGCAGCAGCGCGCCCGCCCGGCCGGCCGCCTCCATGGCCACGTCCAGCAGTTCGGTCTTCAGCTCTTCGGAGATCACGCCGGGCTCCCGTTCATCGACTTCTGCGGACTTCACTGCACACACCGGACTGCACACACCGGACTGCGCTCACCAGACCGGGCGCACCGGGCTACGCGTACGGGCTGTCCACGCCCGCCGCCGCCGGCCGGGGCCCGCGCGCCGGGCAGCAGCCCACGGCGCACAGGTCGTGGCCGGCTCCGAGCAGGCCGAGCGCGCAGCGCTCCACGGTCTCCCCGCGCTCCGCCGCGGCCCGCTCCAGCACGAGGTCCCGTACCGCCGCCGCGAACCGGGGGTCGGCGCCGACCGTGGCCGAGCGGGCGACGGGCAGGCCCAGCTCGGCGGCCTTCGCCGTCGCCTCCGTGTCGAGGTCGTACAGCACCTCCATGTGGTCCGAGACGAAGCCGATCGGCACCATGACCACCGCGGGGGCGCCCGCGGTGTGCAGGGCCTCCAGGTGGTCGCAGATGTCCGGCTCCAGCCACGGGATGTGCGGGGCGCCGCTGCGCGACTGGTAGACGAGCTCCCAGGGCAGCTCGGTGCCGGTCTCGGCGCGGACCGCGTCGGCGATCACCTTCGCGACGTCCAGGTGCTGCTTGACGTAGGCCCCGCCCTCGCCGTCCGCCGTGTGCTCCTCGACCGGGCCGGAGGTGTCCGCGGCCGCGTTCGGGATGGAGTGCGTGGTGAAGGCCAGGTGCGCTCCGGCGCGGACCTCCTCGGGCAGCGAGGCCAGCGAGGCCAGCACCCCGTCGATCATGGGCTGCACGAAGCCGGGGTGGTTGAAGTAGTGGCGCAGCTTGTCGACCTTCGGGAGGTCGGCCTCGGCCACGCCGTCCTCGACCAGCAGCGCGAGCGCGTCCGCGAGGTTCTCTCGGTACTGCCGGCAGCCCGAGTACGAGGCGTACGCGCTGGTCGCGAGCACCGCGATGCGGCGGCGCCCGTCGGCGGCCATCTCGCGCATCACGTCGTTCAGGTACGGCGCCCAGTTGCGGTTGCCCCAGTAGACCGGCAGGTCCAGCCCGTGCCCGGCGAACTCCTTGCGCAGGGCGTCCAGCAGCTCGCGGTTCTGGCCGTTGATCGGGCTGACGCCGCCGAAGCCGAAGTAGTGCTGCCCGACCTCCTTGAGCCGCTCGCGCGGGATGCCGCGGCCGCGCGTGACGTTCTCCAGGAACGGCACGACGTCGTCGGGCCCCTCGGGGCCGCCGAAGGACAGCAGCAGGAGGGCGTCGTAGGGGGCGGCGGGGCCTTCGGCCGAGCCGGCGGCGGTGGCGCGGAGCTGGTCAGACATGCTTCGAATCCTGCCACCCGACGCCGCCCCGCGGAAAACGGGCCCGGCCCGCGAGACCGCCCGACGACCGTCCGGCCCGGGGCGCGGGAGCCTGCGGCCGCTGTCCGGTTCCTCCCCGCGCGGGCGGCTTGTGCGCGGTCGTAACCTGTATGGGCCAATGACGTCCCTTACGGAGGGCACCCCTTGCCCAGTCCCTACCGCGCGATCTTCGCCGCCCCCGGGAGCCGGGGATTCAGCGCGGCCGGCCTCATAGGCCGACTGCCGCTCTCCATGGTCGGCATCGGCATCCTGACCATGATCTCCGAGCTCACCGACCGGTACTCGCTGGCCGGCGCCCTCACCGCCACCCTCGCGCTCTCCGCCGCCGGGATCGGCCCGCAGGTCTCCCGTCTGGTCGACCAGTACGGCCAGCGCCGCGTCCTGCGCCCGGCGAGCCTGCTCGCGGCCGCGGCCATCTCCGGGCTGCTGCTGTGCGCGGCCAACAACGCGCCCGACTGGACCCTGTTCGTCTTCGCCACGCTCGCGGGCTGCGTACCCAGCGTGGGCGCGATGATCCGGGCCCGGTGGACGGCCATCTACCGGAACTCTCCGCGCGAACTGCACACGGCGTACTCCCTGGAATCCGTCCTGGACGAGGTCTGCTTCATCTTCGGGCCGATCCTCGCCATCGGGCTGTCCACCACCTGGTTCCCCGAGGCGGGCCCGCTGGTCGCCGGAGTCTGCCTGCTCGTGGGCGTGTGGTGGCTGACCGCTCAGCGCGCCACCGAGCCCGCCCCGCACCCGCGCGACAAGGACTCCGACCGGACCACGGCCTTGCGCTCCCCCGGACTCCAGGTGCTGGTGGCCACCTTCGTGGCCACCGGGGCCATCTTCGGCTCCATCGACGTGGTCACGCTGGCCTTCGCCGAGGAGCAGGGGCACAAGGCGTGGGCCAGCTTCATCCTGGCGATCTGGGCGGTCGGGTCCTGCCTCGCCGGCATCGTCTTCGGCCTGCTCCACCTCAAGGGAAGGGCCGAACGCAGGTGGGTGCTGGGCATCTGTGCGATGGCCGTGAGTATGATCCCCCTCCTACTGGCCGGGAACCTTCCGTTTCTGGCCGTGGCGCTCTTCGTTTCGGGCCTCGCCATCGCTCCCACGATGATCACCACGATGGCCCTGATCGAGGCGCACGTACCACGCGCGAAGCTGACCGAGGGGATGACCTGGACGGGCACCGGGCTCGCGGTCGGGGTCGCGCTCGGGTCCTCCGTGGCCGGCTGGGTCATCGACGCCGCCGGCGCGAGGACCGGGTACGTCGTCTCCATCTCGGCGGGGGCCGCCGCGGCGGCGGTTGCGTTCGCGGGTTACCGCCGGCTGACGAGGCCGGCGCAAGGGGAGGAGCCGACCGACGATGGCGACGACGGGGACAGCAGGCAGCGGCGGGACACGGACCGCCGCGTGGCATAACTGGGCGGGCAACATCAGCGCCACGCCCGCGCGCGTGGTCACCCCGGCATCGGTCGGGGAGCTTCAGGAGGCGGTCCGCCGGGCCGCCGGGGACGGGCTGAAGGTGAAGGCGGTCGGTACCGGCCACTCCTTCACCGCGGCCGCCGCGACCGACGGCGTACTGATCCGCCCGCAGGCACTCGCCGGGATACAGGCGATCGACCGGGACGCGGGCACCGTCACGGTGGCGGCGGGCACGGTCCTCAAGGACCTCAACCTGGCCCTCGCCCAGGAGGGCCTGTCGCTCACCAACATGGGCGACATCATGGAGCAGACGGTCTCGGGCGCCACCAGCACCGGCACCCACGGCACCGGCCGCGACTCGGCCTCCATCGCCGCCCAGATCCGCGGCCTGGAGCTGGTCACGGCCGACGGACAGCTTCTGTCCTGCTCCGAGAAGGAGAATCCCGAGGTCTTCGCGGCGGCCCGGCTGGGCATCGGCGCGCTCGGCGTCGTCACCGCCCTCACCTTCGCCGTGGAGCCGCTCTTCTTCCTGACCGCCCGTGAGGAGCCGATGGCCTTCGACCGGGTGACCGCGGAGTTCGACCAGCTGCACGCGGAGAACGAGCACTTCGAGTTCTACTGGTTCCCGCACACCGGCAACTGCAACACCAAGCGCAACAACCGCAGCCAGGGCCCGGCCGCCCCGCCCGGAGCGGTCTCCGCCTGGGTCGAGGACGAGCTGCTGTCCAACGGCCTCTTCCAGGCCGTCAACTCCTTCGGCCGCGCCGTCCCGGCGGCCATCCCCTCCATCGCCCGGATCGCGAGCCGCGCCCTGTCGGCGCGCACCTACACGGACATCCCGTACAAGGTGTTCACCAGCCCGCGCCGGGTGCGGTTCGTGGAGATGGAGTACGCCCTTCCGCGCGAGCGCGTCGTCGAGGCGCTGCGGGAGCTGAAGGCCATGGTGGACCGCTCCGCGCTGCGGATCAGCTTCCCGGTGGAGGTGCGGACGGCTCCCGCGGACGACATCACCCTGTCGACCGCCTCGGGCCGCGAGAGCGCGTACATCGCGGTGCACATGTACAAGGGCACCCCGTACCAGGCCTACTTCACGGCCGCCGAGCGGATCTTCACCGAGCACGGCGGGCGTCCGCACTGGGGCAAGGTGCACACGCGGGACGCGGAGTACTTCGCCGGGGTGTACCCGCGCTTCGGGGAGTTCACCGCCCTGCGGGACCGGCTGGACCCGGACCGGGTCTTCGGCAACGACTACCTGCGGCGGGTCCTGGGGGACTGAGCCCTCAGGGGGCCTGCGACTCCCCGCCGGGGCCCGGCGTGTGCTTGCCGGTGTCCGGCGTGGGGGTCGGGGTCGGCGTGGGTGTGGGGGTCGGGGTCGGCTTCGGGGTGGGCGTCGGAGTCGGCGTCGGCTTCGGCTTCGGAGTGGGGTCCGGGGACCCCGAGGGGTCCGGGTCGGGCTCCGGGCTCTGCTTGCCGTTCGAGTGCGAAGGGCTCGGGGAGTTCCCGGCGCCCGGGGTCTTCCCGCCCTTCTCACCCGTGCCCGTGCCCGAGTGCTCCTGCGGCGGGTCGGGCTTGTAGTCGCGGGCCTTGCCGACTCCGCCGGTGAGGATGGTGCCGCCGCCGGCACTGACCGAGGTCCCGGCCACCGCCTCGTAGGTCCCCAGGCCGCCGAGCGCTATGGCGAAGGCCGCGCCCGAGGCCACCGCCGTCCTCTTCCAGCCCCGCATCCGGGTGCCGTGGACCGTGCCCTCGCTGAACTCCTCGTCGGGCCGCGGCCCGCCGGCGGACACGGTGCCCAGCAGCATGGTTCCGTCCGGCGCCCGCCCGGCGGGGGTGTCCCGGGGCCCGTCCACCGGGACCTGACGGGCCTTCGGCCGGGCCGTCTCGCGGAGCTGGTCGCCGGTGCGGCGGAAGAAGTGCTGGATCACGGGTCCGCCCGCGGTGGCCACCACGCTCACCACGCCGGCGCCGAGGATGGTCCCGTAGACGCCCATCTGCGAGGCGAGCAGGGCCGCGGCGACCGTGGCGAGGGAGGAGCCCGCGACCTGAGCGGCACTCAGATCGAGCTTCTTCTTCTCCTTCTCCTGCTCCGGTCCCACGTCCAGCAACGTCTTCTGACCCATCGCCATCCCCTGCGTGTCCTGCCCCTTGCGCTCCAACGCCTTCTCCCGTTACTGACCCACCAGCGAAACGGATAGTTCCGTTTCCGGAGATTCTGTGAAGCAAGACACCTGAAAACGGGCGCGTGCGCAGGTCCGGCCGGATGTGGACCCGATTCCGGGCAGCCCAACTCCCGCCGTCCGGGACAAGTTCGGCGGCGCGGCGGTCCACCCAGGTGGCCCGAATGGAGTACTGTGGCGAGCCCTGGGGCCGTCCTTCCTTTCGGATGTCCGGACTCGGGAGAGGGGGCCGGCTGATGGAAAAACGGCACTCGAGACCGGCGATGCCGCGGTATTGCACGGGATCCTGCTGCGCACAGTAATCATTCGGTCACTGTGCGTGCCCAACAGGTAACCGTGCCATAACAGCGATCAAGGGCGCATGCCCGACACGCCGGTTTAACTCGGCAAGGTAGTGGCAGGCTGCACCCGGGCAGGCCACACTCGACTAGCGGAAGCAGCGACGCACGTGACGTCGGCAGGCACCACCCGGGAGGTCCCCATGCCCGAACTGCGTGTCGTGGCCGTCTCCAATGACGGCACACGACTGGTGCTCAAGGCTGCGGACAGCACGGAGTACACGCTTCCGATCGACGAGCGTCTCCGGGCTGCCGTGCGCAACGACCGTGCGCGCCTGAACCAGATCGAGATCGAGGTGGAGAGCCACCTCCGCCCCCGCGACATCCAGGCCCGCATACGAGCCGGTGCCTCCGCCGAGGAGGTCGCCCAGCTCGCGGGCATCCCCGTCGACCGCGTACGCCGCTTCGAGGGCCCCGTGCTCGCCGAGCGCGCGTTCATGGCGGAGCGGGCCCGCAAGACCCCCGTGCGCCGGCCCGGCGAGAACACCGGACCCCAGCTCGGCGAGGCCGTGCAGGAACGGCTCTCGCTGCGCGGCGCCGAGAAGGAATCCGTCCAGTGGGACTCCTGGCGCCGCGACGACGGCACCTGGGAGGTCCTGCTGGTCTACCGGGTCGCGGGCGAACCGCACTCGGCGAGCTGGACGTACGACCCGCCGCGCCGGCTGGTCGTGGCCGTGGACGACGAGGCCCGCTCGCTGATCGGCGAATCGGACGACCTGCCGGCGACCCCGGAGCCGAGCTTCCCGTTCGTGCCGAGGATCGCGCGGCTGCCCCGCGACCGACCGCTGGACCGGGCGCTCGACCGGCAGATCGAGCGGCCCCCCAGCCATGCCGCGCCCGCTCCCCCGCCGGAGCCGGAGCCGGAGGAAGAGCGGGACACGCTGACGGCACTGCTGGAGGCGGTACCGAGCTTCCGCGGCGACCTGGTGGTCCCGGAGCCGGTGGCGGAACCGGAGGTGGAGGAGCCGCCCGCCGCTTCGGCGTCGGCCGGCGCGGGTTCCGCGTACGCGGACGTCCTGATGCCGCGGACCGTGGCGGGCCACCGGGACCGGCTGACGGGCACGACCGACCGGCAGGCGGAAGCCGACGGGGTCCGCCCCGGGCGCCGCGCGGCGGTGCCGAGCTGGGACGAGATCGTCTTCGGCACCCGCCGCAAGAAGCAGGAGTAACCCCGGAGCTCCGGGCCCCGGACCTCCGGACCCCGGTCTGCGGCTGCGGACACCGCTGCCGCGGACCGGATCCGGCACGGCCTAGCCCGGCAGCTCTCCGACCGCCACCTCGCGCGCCGGGTCCGCCGACCATTCCGACCAGCTGCCCGCGTACAGCGCCGCCGGGATTCCCGCCGCCGCCAGCGCGAGGACCTCGTGGGCTCCGGAGACGCCCGAGCCGCAGTACACCCCGACCGGGGTGGCGGTGTCGGCGTGCACGCCCAGGCCTTCGAAGCGGGCCCGCAGGGCGTCGCGGTCCAGGAGCAGGCCGTCCGGTCCCGTGTTCTCGGTGGTCGGCGCCGACAGCGCCCCCGGGATGTGGCCGCCGACCGGATCGATCGGCTCGACCTCGCCCCGGTACCGTTCGCCCGCCCGTGCGTCCAGCAGCACACCCGTCCGGGCCAGCGCCGCCGCTCCGTCCGCGTCCAGCAGTCCGATGGCACCCGGATTTGGCTTGAAATCACCCTCGCTCACAGGAGTGACCTCGGCCGACAGCGCACCGTCACCGGCCTGCCATGCGGCCAGTCCCCCGTCCAGGACCCGCACCCGCGGGTGCCCCGTCCAGCGCAACAGCCACCACGCGCGCGCCGCCGCCCAGCCCTGCCCGCCGTCGTACACGACCACGGGCGTGTCCGACGAGACGCCGGCCCGCCGCATCACCGCCCCGAACTCCTCCGGATCCGGCAGCGGGTGCCGGCCGCCGGAGCCCGGCCGGCCTGCCAGTTCCGTGTCGAGGTCGACGTAGACCGCGTTCGGGAGGTGTCCGGCCTCGTACGCGGGCCGCAGGTTCGGGCCGCCGAGCTGCCAGCGGACGTCGAGGAGCACCGGGGGCAGCGGGCCGGCCAGCTCCTCCTTCAGGTCGGCGGCGGAGACGAGCGGTGAGCGGGGCGGGTTCGCAGTCATGCGGGCCATTTTGCTCTCCGCCACGCACCTCGCGTAACAAGCCGGACAGCGCCGGGGCCCGCCGGGCCGCACTGATCCGGTCATCTCTCCCGGCTGCCGGAAAACCCGGCCGGTCGGGGCGCGCCGGGCCCTTCGGAGTGGAAGCATCAGCTCCGGGAAGGGTCACGAGCGTGACGACGGAGGAGACGGCTGACATGACCGAGGCATCGGAAGCAACGCGGCGCACGCCCGGCACGCCGTGCTGGGCGAGCCTGATGGTGCACGGCCTCGGCAGCACCGAGGAGTTCTACGCGGACCTGTTCGGCTGGGAGTACGAGCCCGGCCCCGAACAGCTCGGCCCGTACGTCCGGGCCATGCTCGGCGGGCGGGAGGTGGCCGGCATCGGCGAGATGCCGCCGGACCGGCAGCTCCCGGTGGCCTGGACCACGTACCTCGCCACGGACGACGCCGACGCGACGGCCGAGTCCATCCGCTCCTGCGGCGGCACCGTCGCGGTGGGCCCGCTCGATGCCGGGGTCGCGGGACGGGTGGCGATCTGCTCGGACCCGCTGGGCGCCATCTTCGGGCTCTGGCAGACGGCGTCCCACCTCGGGACCCGGCTGGCCGGAGGGCCGGGCACCCCGGTGTGGCACGAGCTGGTCACGCAGGACACCTCGACGGTGGGCAAGTTCTACGAGCACGTCTTCGGTCACGAGGCCCGCACGCACGCGGACGCCTGTGAAGACTTCGACTACCTCACCCTGTCCCTGCAGGGCCGCCCGGTGGCCGCCGTGCACGGGGTCGGCCGCTCCCTGCCCCACGACCGGGGGCCGCACTGGATGACGTACTTCGAGGTGGAGGACACCGACGCGGCCGCCGCCCGGGTCCAGCGGCTCGGCGGCGGGATCGTCCAGCCGCCGCGCGACGGCCTCAGCGGCCGGCTGGCCGTGGTCACGGACCCGGAGGGCTCGGTGTTCACGCTGGTGTGCGGCCGGGGCTGAGCGCACGGCCCGCCGGCGTCAACGGTCCGGTGCGCCGGAGGGCCCGCACCCCTGCACTCATACGGCGTCGGTGCGCGGCCGGGCCGGCCGGAGGCCGAGGGTCAGCGCCGCGGCCACCGCCGCGAGCAGGGCCGCCCCCAAGCCCCACCACAGCCCCTCGGGCTGCGCGGACCGCAGCAGGGGCAGGACGGTCAGGGTCTCGCCCACCTGCTGGGCGCCGAGCACGCCCGCCGCGAGGGCCCCGGCTCCGCGCAGGGCGGAGCCGGCCGTCGCGGTGACGAGCAGCGAGCCGAGCGCCGTGCCGGCGCCGAGTCCGGCGAGGAGGGTGCCGGGGAGCACGCCCTCCGCGTAGTTGAAGCCCTGGTGGGTGTTGAACAGGAAGATCAGGCCCGCGGCCAGGACCACCAGGCCCGCGGCGGCCGGCACTCCCGGGGTGCCCCGGGAGACGAGCCGGGGGGCCACGAGGGTGGAGCCGACGAGCATCGCGGCGACCATCGGGAGGAGCATGAGCCCGGCCTGGGCCGGGCCGTACCCCATCCAGTCCACGAAGGAGAACGTCAGGAACGCGGACAGGATCAGCGTGGCGCAGCCCGCCAGGAGCAGGGTCAGGAAGGAGCCCGCCCGCGCCCGGGCCGTGGGGCCGGAGGTGGCGGGTGCCTGCCCGGACGCCCGGCTCAGCTGCCACAGGTACGTGCCGGTCAGCGGGGCTCCGGTGGCGAGCAGGAGCAGGTCCAGGGGGGTGAAGGTGTCGGCCAGGCCCCCGTGGAAGAGCCCGTAGAGCAGGAGCGCCAGTCCCCCGGATCCGAGCAGGGCGCCCGGCAGGCCGGAGCGGGCGCCGGGGTGCGCGGGGTCTGCGGGCAGGGCCGCCGTCAGGAGCAGGCCGACGACGGCGAAGGCCACGAGGGCGAACAGGCCGACGCGCCAGTCGAGGTTCTCGACGAGGGGGCCGCCCAGGAGCAGCCCGAGGGCGGAGCCGCCGCACGTGAGCGCGACGTAGACCCCGAAGGCCGTACCGCGCTTCCGCGGGTCGGTGTGGCCGGTGGCGAGGAGGGACAGCGTCGCCGGGGCCAGCAGCGCCGCGAAGGCTCCTTGCAGGCCGCGGGCCGTGACCAGCGCGCCCGGGCCCCAGGCCAGTGCGCCGAGCACGGACGCCGCCCCGAAGCCGGCCAGGCCGATGAACAGGACCTTCTTGCGTCCGACGAGGTCCGCGAGGTGCCCGCCGAGCGGCAGCAGGGCCCCGAAGGCGACCCAGTAGAGGACGATCATCAGATGCAGGGCAAGGGCCTCGACGCCCAAGTCGCTCTGCACCGCCGAGAACGACCGTTCGGAGACCGTCACCACGAGCGCCAGCATCAGCTGGACGAGGCAGACCACCGCGAGAGCCCGCCCGGGCCGGGACGCCGGGCGCGCGGGGCCCCGCGCGGGCTCCGCCCTCGCGGTACGGTCCTGCGGCGCTTCCGGAGAGCGGCCGGGAGGAGGCCCGAAGCCGGCCGCGTCGGCCCCCGCCGTCGGGGCGTAGGCGGGCGGCAGCGGGTGGGGTCGGGGCGTGGGGATCCGGGGGTCCGCCGGTTCGGGGGCGGGCTCGGCGGGCTCCTCGCGGACCTCGGGGGAAAAGTCCAGCAACTGGGCGGCGTGGCGGCCGAGTTGCGCCAGGACCTGGCCGGGCAGCCATTCGCCGGGCTGGTCGGCGGCCGTGCGCTCGGCGACCTGCTCGGGGGTGGGCCGCCGGGCCGGGTCCTTGTGCAGGCAGGCACCGACGAGGCCGACCAGGCTCTCCGGCACGCCGGTCAGGTCCGGCTCCTCCTCCGCGACCCGGAAGAGGTGGGCGTTCAGGCCGGCGTCCGCGGCGCCGAAGAGGAGCCGTCCGGTGGCGGCGTAGACGAGGACGGCTCCGAGGCAGAAGACGTCGCTGGCGGGGGTGAGTTCGCGGCCGCGGACCTGCTCCGGCGACATGAACCCGGCCGATCCGATCAGCATGCCGGTATGGGTCAGCAGGCTGTCCCCGGCGAGGCTGTCCATCGCGCGGGCGATGCCAAAGTCGATGACGCGCGGGCCGTCGACGGTGATCAGGACGTTGGAGGGCTTGAGGTCGCGGTGGATCAGGCCCGCCCCGTGCACGGCCTGCAGGGCGAGGGCGAGCCGGTTGGCGAGGGTGCGCACGGAGTGCTCGGGCAGCGGCCCGAAGTCCCTGGCGACCACGGCGTGCAGATCGGGCCCCGGGATGTACCGGGTCGCCACCCAGGGCACGGCGGCCTCGGGGTCGGCATCGAGCACGGCCGCGGTCCAACTCCCGTCCACCCGACGGGCGGCGGCCACCTCCCGGGCGAAGCGCCTGCGGAACTCCGGGTTGCCGGCGTACTCGGCCTGGACGACCTTCACGGCGACGGTCCGCCCGCCCTCCGACCGGCCCAGGTAGACCAGGCCCATGCCGCCGGCCCCCAGCCGGGCGATCAGACGGTACGGGCCGATACGGGTCGGGTCTTCGACGATCAGCTGATCCACGCGCTGAGGATAGGGGAGCCGTCCGACACGCGGGAGCCCATCGATCGAATCGATGGATGCGACGGGGACGGCCGTCGGCGCGGGGGTCAGTTGTGCGGGGCCGTTCCGCTGACGCGGTGGTCGGCGTGGCTGAGGGCTTCCAGGACGAGTCGCCGCAGATGCCCGTCGCGCAGGCTGTAGTGGATGCGCCGGCCCTCGCGGCGGGTGTCCACGAGGCCCGCCAGCCGCAGTTTCGCCAGGTGTTGGCTCACCGCGGTCCTCGACGCCTCGCACCGCTCGGCGAGCGAGCCGACGTCCGACTCCTCCTGGGCGAGCAGCCACAGGAGGTGCAGCCGGGTGACGTCCGACAGCATCGCGAAGACCTCGGTCGCCTCGACGAGGCGCGCCCTGTCGGGATCCCGTAGGTGCGCATCGGGTGCAGGTGGCTGGGGTTCGCGAGCGGACATACCCCACAGAGTAGGCCGCTCCGGGGAGGGTTCGGGCGGGGGCCGAGTCGACATCCATCAGACATGTGCGCAAGTGCGCATGTGTGGATACATTGAAAGCCTGCCCCACCGTCCGCCCCGTCACCCGCCCGGAGAGGGATCGCATGCCGAGCGTGTTGCGCGACCGCACCTACCGCCTCCTGTTCGGCGCCCAGGTCGTCGCCCTGACGGGTACGGGCCTGGCCACCGTGGCCCTGGGACTGCTCGCGTACGAGCTCGCCGGCGCCGACGCCGGTTCGGTGCTCGGCACGGCGCTCGCGATCAAGATGGTGGCGTACGTGGTCATCGCCCCGGCGGTCGCCGCGGTGGCCGACCGGCTGCCGCGCCGGGCCCTCCTGGCCGGCTCCGATCTGGTCCGGGCGGGGGTCGCGCTCTCCCTGCCGTTCGTGGGCCAGGTGTGGCAGGTCTACGTCCTGATCTTCCTGCTGCAAACCGCCTCGGCCGCCTTCACGCCTGCCTTCCAGGCCCTGATCCCCGAGGTCCTGCCCGAGGAACGCGACTACACGCGGGCCCTGTCCCTGTCCCGGCTCGCCTACGACCTGGAGAGCCTCTTCAGCCCGGCGCTCGCGGCCGCACTGCTGTCGGTGGTCACCTACGACCGGCTGTTCCTCGGTACGGCCGCCGGATTCCTCGGCTCCTCCGCGCTCGTGCTGTCCGCCGTCCTGCCCCGCCGGGCGGCACGGGTCGCCGCCGGGGCCGGGCCGGGTGCGTACGCCAAGGCCACCGCGGGGACGCGCCTGTTCCTCGGTGCTCCGCAGCTGCGGTCCCTGCTGGCCATGAACCTCGCGGTGGCGGCCGCCGGAGCCGTGGTCACGGTCAACTCCGTCGTGTACGTACGGGATTTCCTGGGCCTGTCCCCCGAGTCCGTCGCCCTCGCCCTCGGCGCGTACGGAGCCGGCTCCATGTCCGTGGCCCTGGCCCTCCCGCGGATCCTGGAGAACCGCCCGGACCGGCGGGTGATGCTCACCGGTGTCCTGCTGCTCCCCGCGGCGTTCGGCGCCCTCGGCGTCATCACCTCGGCGCACGGAGGCGGTTGGCGGTGGCCCGCGCTGCTGGGCACGTGGGCGGTGTTCGGGGCCGCATGCTCGATGGTGCTCACGCCCGCCGGCCGGGTGCTCCGGCGGGCCGCGCCGGAGGGGGACCGCACCGCGGTGTTCGCCGCCCAGTTCTCCCTGTCGCACGCCGCCTGGCTGCTGACCTATCCGCTCGCGGGCTGGGTCGGCGCGAGGGCCGGGCTCGGGTGGGCGACGGCGGCCCTGGGCGCGATCGCGCTCGCCGCCGCGGCCCTCGCCGCCCGCCTCTGGCCGGCCGGGGCGGCGCCCGAGGAGGCCCGGGGCCACGTACACGAGCACGAGCACCGCGGGCTGAGCCCCGGCCATCCGCACCTCCGCGGGGCGCGCCGGGCCGGTGCGGGGTGGCGGCACAGCCACCACCACTTCACGGACGAACTGCACGCCGCCCACGGCTGAGCCGGGCCGCCGATGCGATTCACCCGAATGGCGGCGCTCGAATGTCCCATCGGTCCCCCGCCACGGACGCTGGGCGCAGCGCAGGACCTCCGGCGTCCCGCCCGACCAAGGAGCCTCTCGTGGCACAGGCAACGCCCCCCAGCAGGGCCCCCAGCAGCAGATACACCGACGAGAACCCGTGGGCGGCGAGCGGCGCCGTGTTCGCCGCCGTACTGATGCTCGTGGAAGGCGTCCTCGGCATCCTGAAGGGCATCGTCGGCATCGCGGACGACGACGTCTACGCGCAGGTCGGCGACTACACCTTCAAGTTCGACTCGACCGCCTGGGGCTGGATCCACCTGATCCTGGGCATCGTGCTCGTGGTCGTCGGCGCCGGCATCCTCAAGGGTGCGCTCTGGGCCAGGGCCACGGGTGTGGTGATCGTCGCGCTGGACATCATCCTCAACTTCCTGTGGCTGCCCTACACGCCGCTCTGGGGCCTCATCTCGATCGCCATCGGCGTCTTCATCATCTGGGCCCTCTGCACGGAGAAGGGCTCGTCCCGCTCCACCGCTTCCTGAACGACCCGCACCGGGCGTCCTTTCCGGTCCGCCGCCCCCGGGGCGGCGGACCGGGGGGCGCCCGGCGGCGCGTTCACCGGCAGGTTCGGTTCATACCTCTGAGTGAGGTCGGTGAGGTTCGCAGGGAGGGCGAGCCGCCGTCTGCCTAGGGTGGCTCCCGGTGGTCGGGCGGCCGCCCCGACCGGCGTGTCGACTCATTCATGTACGGGAGCTTGCGTGGCGCAGCACCACACGACGTCACTGCGGCTCCGGCTCCGGTACCGCTTCGACCATCTGGTCTCGGGCGGCACGACGGCGCTCATCGGCTGGTTCGCGCTGGCCTGCCTGATCGTCGTCGTTCCGGCCAGCACGGTCCTGGTCTGGTCCGACCGGTCCGCTCCGGCCACGCTCTCCGGCCGGCTCACCGCCGTGTGGGTCAGCGTCGGCCAGACCCTGAAGATCGGGGGCGCCGTGGGCTCCCCGCTCTACGTACTGGCCTCCGTGTCCCTCGCACTCGTGGCGCTGCTCTTCGTGTCGACGCTGGTCAGTCTGATCACCACGGGCATCAACCGGCGCATCATGCTGCTGCGCCTCGGCCACTCCACCGTGGTGGAGACGGGGCACACCGTCGTACTGGGCTGGTCGGACCAGGTCTTCCCGGTGATCGGGGAGCTGGTGGCCGCGAACGCGAACCAGCGCAGGTCCGCCATCGCCGTGCTCGCCCCGCAGGACAAGGTGGGCATGGAGACCGAGATCTCCACCCGCGTCGGCGACAGTGGCCGGACCCGGATCATCTGCCGCAACGGGAGCACCACCGACCCCACCGAGCTGTGCCGGGTGAGTCCGCACACCGCGAAGGCCGTGCTGGTGCTGCCTCCCACCGGGGACAGCGGCGACGCCCACGTGGTGAAAACTCTTCTCGCCCTCGACGCGGCCGTGCCCGATCCAGGTCCCGGTTCCGGTTCCGGTGAGGGGGATGCGGTGGTGGTCGCCGCCGTCCGCGACTCCCGCAACCACGTCACCGCCAGGCTGGCCGCCGGGCCCACCGGGCACGTCCTGTGCGTAGACGACATCGTCGCGCGGCTGCTCGTCCAGACCGCCCGGCAGCCCGGACTCTCCCTCGTCTACTCGGAGTTGCTGGACTTCGCGGGAGACGAGTTCTACCCGGTCGACGCCGGGGACCTCGTGGGACGGACCTTCGGCGAGGCGCTGCTGTCGTTCGCCACGTCCTGCGCGGTCGGCCTGCTGCACGCCGACGGGAGCGTCACCCTCAATCCCGGTCCGGAGGCCGTGATCGGCCCGGCGGACCGGATCATCGTCATCTCCCGGGACGACGACACGGCCGTACGGACGGACGCGGCCGCCCTGGCCTCCCTGGTGGACGAGGAGGCGATCGTGTCGGCCGAGCCCGGACCCGCCCCGGCCGAACGCCTCCTCCTGCTCGGCTGGAACCGCCGCGCCCCGCTCGTCATCGAGCAGCTCGACCAGTACGTGAGCCCGGGGACGACCCTGGACGTCGTGGCGCTCGGCGGGTACGCGGCCACGTACGGCGCCCGGTCCGTCACCGCCGCGCGGTCCTGTCTCGACGTCTCCCTCCACACCGGCGACATCACCGACCCGCTCACCCTGGCCAAGCTGGACGTGCCCTCGTACGACGGTGTGATCGTGATCGGCGAGACGGAGCAGGCGGACCCGGACACGCCCGGCGCCCTGCCCCCTCCGGCACCGGATCCGGATCCTGAGGGACGGGCGGACGACAGGACCCTGGTGACCCTGCTGCACCTGCGGGCCATTGGGGACGCCGCGCAGCGGGAACTCGCGCTCACCACCGAGATGTCCGACGACGGCAACCGGCTCCTCGCACCCGCCCGGGGCGGCGCGGACTTCATCGTGAGCGGCCGGCTGATCAGTCTGCTGATGACCCAGATCTCGGAAAGCCCCTATCTGGCCGAGGTCTTCGAGGAGCTGTTCAAGGCGGAGGGGCACGAGTTTCACCTCAAGCCGGCCGCGGACTACGTCCGGACCGGCTGCGAGGTCTCGTTCGCCACGGTCGTCGAGTCGGCGCGAAGGCGCCGCGCCTGCGCGGTCGGCTACCGCCTGCGCGCTCGGAGCGCCACGGCCCCCGACCACGGGGTCCGGATCAACCCCGACAAGCGGCACCGCATCCGGTTCTCCGAGGAGGACTGGGTGATCGTGCTCGCCGAGAGCTGAGGGCCGAGGACTGAGGGCCGAGTACTGAGGGCTGCGCCGGAGTCGCCGGCGTAGCACGGGCGGTCGCTAGGCGGTGTGGACTTCCAGGGCGGTGCGGACCGCCGATTCGAGGGCGCCCTCGATCCATGCGGGCTTGATGGACGTGTGGCAGCCGGCGAAGTGGAGGCTGCCCTCGGCCTTCCGGACGTGGGGGAAGAGCTCGGTGTGCTGGCCGGGCAGGAGGACGGAAGCCTCCCCGTAGGCGTACGGGTCGCGCATCCAGGACTGGGTGCGGCCGACGCCGGTGTAGAACACCTCGATGCGCTGGCCGAACACCTCCTGGACGCCCGCGAGGGCGCGCGGGTAGCGCTCCTCGTCGTCCAGGGAGTCCCACTTCAGGGCGTCGTCCGACCAGCTGTAGGAGGCGAGGACGACTCCGCCGGCGCTGCCCTCGACGGGGTAGGAGGGCTGGAACATGAAGCGGTTGGGGTTGTCGGTGGCCGAGCCGCCGCCGATGACTCCGGCCGCCTCGGGCTGGTCGCGGGTGACGGCGCGGCTGGCGGCGTAATGGGCGCGCTGGGCCTCGGAGATGTGGCCGTCGGGTACGGAGGGGTGGGCTCCGAGCAGGGCCCCGTCCGCCGGGGTCTTCGCGACCTGGTAGCTCCGGTAGAGGCCGGGCTTCACGGCCTCCAGTTCGCGCTTCCAGTCGTCCTCGTCGAACTCCCACCAGCGGCGGCTGAATTCGAGCAGCACCTTGGTGGCGGCGTCGTAGTGCAGCTCGGTGACCGCCCGCCGCTTGCCGTAGGAGAGCGCGGGGGTGATGGGGATGTGGCGCAGCCCGGAGAAGGGGACGGTGATGACGGCGGTGTCCGCGGTGAAGGTCTCGCGGCGTACGGGGCTGCCGCCGCGGCCCTCGGAGACGGTCTCGACGGTGACCTCGCCCTCGCCGTGGGTGATGCGGGTGGCGCGGCGGTCGAGCCGTACGAGGTCCTTGACCCGGGCGTACATGGCGTCGGCCAAGGTGGCGGTGCCGCCCGGCAGTTCGTAGAAGGCGGTGTCGGGGCTGATCAGGGAGGCGCCGATGAAACTGTGCACGAAGGCGAGGTGCAGGCGGGAGGTGAGGTTCTCGACGGTTCCGATCAGGTCGATGGTCCGCTCGTCGAGCCCCGCCTCCTCGGTGAGGAAGCGGTACATCGACATGTGGCCGAAGCGCTGGATGACGCGTGCCCAGCCCTCGACGAGTTCCTTGTCCTTCTTGCCCTCGATCTCCTTGCGTACGGGCGCGAAGGCCTCGCGGACGATTTTCGAGGCGGGTACGGACTCGTACGCCTGCGGCACTCCGAAGGAACGGTTGAGCGTCTGCGGGGCGCGCGCGTAGTCGGCGCGGCGGACGCGGATGCCGTTGACGTAGATCCACGTCCGGTAGGCGGGGCGGCCGGTGGCGTCCACGTCGACCAGGTGGAAGCGCCGGCGCTTGAGGCCGAGGTCGTCCATCAGGCCGGTGACCAGCGGGTGGCTGTCGGGGATGCGCATCGCGCCGGCCTCGGCGTACTGCTTCGGGTCGGCGAAGGGCTGGGCGGCCTTCTCGTGGCCGCCGGTACGGAAGGTCTTGATGCGGCCGCCCACCCGGTTGCCGTTCGCCTCGATGACGGTGACCTGGTGGCCGGCTTCGCGCAGGAGGTGTGCGGCGGTGAGGCCGGCCGGTCCGGCGCCGATGATCAGCACCTTCTTCCCGGGCCGGCCCGAGCGGGGCAGGCCGTTCTTCAGGAGGATGTCGGCGTAGCGCGGTACGAGCGGCCGGTCCTCCTCGTCCCGGACGAGGACGGCCCGCGCGATCGTCAGACAGGTGCCCCAGTCGGCGACCGCGGCGCCGGGGACGGCCTGCGAGGTCTCGGCGGAGGTGACGGCGACCGTCAGCCCGCCGGCCGCGGCGACGGCGGCAGCGCCGGCGATGACGGTCCGGCGGGAGGGGCGGTGGGAAGACCGGCGGGAGGCCGCCGGTGCGCCGCCGTCCGGGGTTCCGGACGGTTCGGGGGTTTCGGCGTGGGCATCGGGATCCATGATCATGGCCCCACCTTCGCCGTCCGTGCGGGCCCGATCGGCCGGATCGGGCCCGCACGGGGAAGGACCACCCGGACGTGCGTCGCGCGCCGTCACGGTGCTGACGAACTGGGATTCGTACGGGACGACGCCCCGTACGGAGCGTCAGGAGGGCGGGGTCGTCCGCAGGATGGACGACAGGGTGCGGTCCAGGATGTCGGGGACCTCCTTGACCTTGAGGTGCCGCGCGTCGGTCTCGGCGCCCGCCGCGTGCAGCAGGCTGTAGAAGGTGGTGACCAGCCAGGGAAGCGGGAGGTCGGTACGGAACACGCCCTCCGCCTGGCCGCGGACCAGGACCCGTTCCACGCGCGCGAGGACCCTCTCGTGGTGTGCACGGCGGCGGGCCGGCGTGATGACCCCCTCGGAGGCGGCGAGCAGGAACGCGTGGCGCTCCAGGATCCGCCAGCCGGACCGGACGAGACGGGAGAACGCCTCGTCCGCCGGGCCCTCGTCGAGCCCCTGGGCCTGGAGGGCGGCGTCCGCCTGCCCGACGGAGTGGTCCAGTACCGCGTCGAGCAGGGCCTCGCGGGACGGGAAGTGCGCGTACAGCGTGACCCGGCTGACCCCGGCCGCACTGGCGACGGCGGTCAGGCTCACGCCGGGGTCCTGCCGGAAGCAGTCGATCGCGGCGGCGACGATGGCCGCGATGCTCCGCTCCGCATCCGCGCGGCGGCGGGGTTCCTCCCGGCCTGCTGCAGGGGTGCGGCGGGCTTTCTGCGACGGCGTGGACATGGGTGGGAGGGTATGCCACCTCCTTCGCGGCACGCCAGGTCACGCCCTCCCTCCTCCGTGCCGGCCGACCGCCTCCACGTCCCTGAATGCCCATCAACTTGAACAGCACTGTACAGAATACGGGCGACGTGCTCTACGTTAACCCTGACAACACTGTTCAACTTAAGGGAGTGTGCGGTGAATGTGGAACGTCATGCCCGCGCCGCGACCGCGCGCCGGTGGCTGATCCTCGCGCTGCTGTGCACGGCACAGTTCATGCTCATCGTCGACGTCACCGTGGTGAACGTCGCTCTGCCCACCATCGGCGGCGAACTGGGTCTGACCGCCGGTGAACTGACCTGGGTCGTCACCGCCTACACGCTGTTCTTCGGCAGCCTGTTGCTGCTCGGTGGCCGACTCGGCGACCTGCTCGGCCGCCGCCGGATGTTCCTGCTGGGCCTCACGCTCTTCACCGCGGCCTCGCTGGCTTCCGGGCTGGCCGAGAGCGGTGGCGTACTGATCACCGCGAGGGCCGTGCAGGGCATCGGCGCGGCCGTGCTGTCGCCCGCGGCCATGGCGCTGGTCATGACGGTGTTCCAAGGGCCCGAACGCAACCGGGCGCTCGGGGTCTGGGCCGCGATCGGCGCCACCGGCGCGGCCGTCGGAGTCCTGCTGGGCGGGGTGCTGGTGTCCGGTCCGGGCTGGGAGTCGATCTTCTTCGTCAACGTGCCGATCGGCCTTGCCGTCCTGGTGGCGGTTCCCGCCCTCGTCAAGGAGACGACGGCCGCCGGATACGGAACCAGCCGAGGGCACGGACATGGGCGCGGGCACGCCTCGGCCCCCACCGGATTCGATCTGCCGGGCGCACTGACGATGACGGCCACCCCCGCCCTGCTCATCTACGGTCTCGCCCAGGCCCGGGACCACGGGTTCGGCGACATCGGCGCATGGCTCCCGCTCCTGGGCGCGCTCGCCGGAGCCGTGCTGTTCTTCGTCGCGGAGCGCTCCGCCGCCGCGCCCCTGGTACGGCTTGCGTTCCTGGCCCGGCGCTCGCTCATCGGCGGCTGCCTGCTGATGCTCGCCGCGTCCGGGGTCCTGATCTCGGCGTTCTTCCTCTGCTCGCTCTACCTCCAACAGGTCCTCGGCTTCAGCGCACTGCGCACCGGCCTGATGTTCCTGCCGGCCGCCCTGGCCACCCTCGTCGGCGCACACCTCGGCTCGCAGGCCGTGGCACGGCTGGGATGGCGGGCGACCGCCGGCGGCGGCATGGCGGGCGCCGTGACCGGGGCGCTCCTGCTGACCGGCCTGGAGCGGGACGGCAACGCGTGGACCCAGGTCATGCCCGGCTTCGTCCTGCTCTCGTTCGGGCTGGGCATCGGCTTCGTCTGCGCCGTCACCAGCTCCCTGCACGGCGTCGAGCACGAGGACGCGGGGCTGGGCTCCGGCCTGGTCAACACCTGCCACGAACTGGGCGCCTCCCTGGGCATCGCCGTGGTCGCGGCCGTGGCGGGCGCGAGCCTCGAGGGCGCCACCCCGTCGGTCGACGGTTTCGGCAGCGCCTTCACCGCCTGCGCGGTCATCGCCGCCACGGCGGCCGCGGCCGGCCTGACGCTGCTCCCCGAGGGGCGGCCCGACCCCTCGGCCGGGCCGGTGTTCGCCCACTGAAAGGGCGGACCCGACGGGGCCGACCTCGCAGGCGGAGCGTCCCGATGCATGCGGAGCCGTAGCTCCCGGCCAGCCGGTGCCGTTCGCTTCTCAGGGGCCGGGGAGCGGGACGACGGCGGTCAGGACGGCGCCCTCTCCGGGGGCCGACTCGATGGCCAGGGTTCCGCCGAGCTGGTGCATCCGGGCCCGCATCGCCGGAACTCCGTGTCCGCGCACGCCCGAAGGGGCCTCGGGGAGGGCGGTGGGGTCGAACCCGTGCCCGTTGTCGGCCACGTCGAGGACGACCTGGTCGTCCAGCCGGGTGAGGGTGAGCGCCGCAGCGGTGGCGCCGGAGTGCTCCCGTACGTTGGCCAGCGCGCCCTGGGCGATGCGGAGCAGTGCGGACTGCACGCGCTCGGGCAGCGGGACGGTCCGCCCGCCCGCGTCGATGTGGACCCGTACCGTGAGTCCGGCTCCGGATTCCCGTTCCGCGAGGGCGTGCAGCGCGGCGTCGAGGCCACCGCCGTGGGCGAGGTCGGCGGGTGCGAGGTCGTGCACGAAGCGGCGGGCCTCGGCGAGGTTGAGCTCGGCGATGGACGCGGCGGCACGGACATGGCCGCGGGCCTTGGCCGGGTCGGCGTCCCAGGTCCGGTCGGCGGCCTGGAGCAGCATCTGCTGGCTGGACAGGCCCTGGGCGAGCGTGTCGTGGATCTCCATGGACAGCCGTTGGCGTTCGGCGAGGGTGCCTTCGCGGCGCTCGGTGGCGGCGAGCTCGCGGCGGGTGCGGACCAGGTCGTCGATGAGGGCGTGCTGGCGGGCGGCCTGCCGCTGCATGTGGAGGAAGACGGCGGTGGTGAGCGCGGAAACGGCGGCCGGTCCGATCACCAGGTCGAGGTTGAAGCGGGGGGCCAGCGTCAGCTGCGCGAAGATCACGAGGAGCGTGAGGAAGGCGACGAGGACGTACGCGGCCACGGGCGGCAGGGTGCGCAGCACGGAATAGAAGAGGGGGACCGCGACCCACGCGAAGCTGGGCGCGAGGAGGACGAGGACGGCCCACACGGTGACGACCATGCCCAGCCAGGCCAGCCGCGGGGCCGCAGGCCACGGGGCGCGGCCGCGGGCGGGGTGCGCCTTGGCCTCGGTGGCGGGGCCCAGCAGGTAGAGGACGGCGAGCGCGACGGCGAGGGCGATCACCCAGGGGGCGCGGGCTTCCTGGGTGTGGCGCTGGACGAACCGGGCCATCGAGGTGCCGATCAGCACGAAGAAGGTGACGCGCATGACCAGCGCCAGCCACCGGTCGTCAGGATCGCTGCCGGAGGGGGCGCTGGGGTCGGGCCGCACGTACACCTCTTGACATAGGGTCCCGGAACTGGGCAAACAGCGACATTGTCGCCGAGCGGAACCGTGCCGGGGTCGACCGATCGGATGACCCGCGTGTCCCCCTCCTGCCCGCCGCGCACAGCCGCCCAGTCGACGGTCCGGGGCCGCCTCCGGACCCAGGATTGGTGTCAGAGCGGGGCAACCGGAACGGACGGCCCCCACCCCCATCGAGGAGCCGGTCCCCATGAAGCAGGTCAAGAAGGTCTCCCAGCGCACCCGTGCGATCACCGGCGGCGCCCTGGTCGCGGCCCTCGCCCTCGGCGGCTTCGGTGCCTACGCCGCCAGCGCGGCCCCGGTCCAGGCCCCCGCCGCGGCCCCTGCCCCGGCCGCCCAGGCCGATGCGACGACGGACGCGAAGACGAACGCGAAGACGGACGCCAAGAACAAGAACCTGACCGAGTCGACGCACCTGACCATCGACGCCGCCACGAAGGCCGCCCGGACGGCGCTCGATGCCGCGAAGAAGGAGAACCAGCGCGTCACCGTCGCGGTGGTGGACCGCAACGGCAACACCATCGTCACGCTCCGCGGCGACGGAGCCGGCCCGCAGTCCTACGACGCCGCCCAGCGCAAGGCCTACACCGCCGTGTCCTGGAACGCCCCGACCTCGGTGCTCGCCGGCCGCCTCGCCCAGACGCCGGCCCTGAAGGACATCCCCGGCACCCTCTTCCTCGGCGGCGGCGCCCCGGTCACCGCGAAGAACGCCCCCGTCGCGGGCATCGGTGTCGCGGGCGCGCCCTCCGGCGACCTGGACGAGAAGTTCGCCCTGGCCGGTGTCGCGGCGCTGAACAAGTAGCCGTGCGAGCCTGACGGCGCAACTCGACCCGACCCATCCGAGGAGGACCCCATGCCCGCTGCCGACAAAGGCCTGTTGGCCGCCGCCGCCGAGGGCGACGCCGATGCCGTGAGCGCGGCGCTCGCCGCCGGCGCCGACATAGAGGCCCGCGACGAACACCGCCGCACCCCGCTGCTGCTCGCGGCCCTCGACGACCACGTGGCGGTGGCCGAGATCCTCGTCGCCGCCGGCGCCGACCCGGACGCCCAGGACGACCGCGACGACAGCGCCTGGCTGGTCACCGGTGTCACCGGCAGCGTCCGCATGATGCGCACCCTGCTCCCGGCCCGCCCCGACCTCACCCTGCGCAACCGCTTCGGCGGCATCGCCCTGATCCCCGCCGCCGAACGCGGCCACGTCGACTACGTCCGGGCCCTGCTCCGGGAAACCGACATCGACGTCGACCACGTCAACCGGCTCGGCTGGACCGCACTGCTCGAAGCCGTCATCCTCGGCGACGGCGGCCGCGCGCATCAGGAGATCGTGGAACTGCTCATCACCGCAGGCGCCGCGCCGCACCTTCCGGACGGCGACGGCGTGACCGCGCTAGAGCACGCGGAACGCCGCGGATTCGCGCAGATCGCCGGCCTGCTCAGGTCCGTACGGTAGGAACGGGCGCGGGCACGGGGGCGGGCGAACGGGCGGGGCAGGGGGCAGGCGAAGGGACGGGCCAGGGGGCTGACGAAGGGGCGGGGCAGGCCACGGCGGACGCGTCCGAGCACGCTCTGTCCTGTGTAGGACATGTCGATTCCAGGACACCCAGGAACCCTGGAACACCCCTTTCACCTGCGGCAATCTGATCGAGCAACCGGCGCCCGCGCCCCGTCCCCCACCCCGGGGGACGGCGGACCGAGGCGGGTTGCCCGTTCTCCCCCTCATTGCCGCCGCGGCACCGCCCGCTCGGTGCCTACTTCCTGGAGCCTGTCGTGAAGAGATCTGCTGTGGCCGTCGCGATGGCCGCGGGCCTCCTGCTCGGCGCCCTGCCGGCGGGCCTGGTGCCCCTGGTCGGGGCGGCCCCGGCAGCGGCCGAAGAGGTCCCGGTGGACCCGGCGTTGGAGGCCGGGACCGACGGCACCGGCACGGTCCGGGTGAACGTGGTCACCCAGACCCGCTCCGACGTGGCCGCGGCCGCCGCGGCGGGCGAGACGGAGGTGGCGTACGACCGGCTGCCGATGGTCACCCTCACGGTGGACCGGGCGGGACTCACCGCGCTCCGCTCCAACCCCGACGTGGTGAGCGTGACGGAGGACGTCCCGGTGCCCCCGATGCTGGACGACTCGACGGTCCGGATCGGCGCGGACAAGGCGTTCGCCGCCGGTGCCACCGGGGCGGGCACCGCGGTCGCGGTGATCGACACCGGTGTCGCGAAGAACCACCCCTTCCTGAGCGGCCGGGTGACGGCCGAGGCCTGCTTCTCGGTGAACGACGAGAGTTACGGCGCGACCAGCCTCTGCCCGAACGGCACGGCCGCCCAGGAGGGCGCCGGCAGCGCCGACGCCGATGCCGGAAGCTGCGCGGAACTGGGCGCGGGCTGCTCGCACGGCACGCACGTGGCGGGCATAGCCGCCGGCAACGGGACGGGCTTGAGCGGCGCCCCGAAGCGCGGGGTGGCCCCGGGCGCGAACATCGTGGCGATGCAGGTCTTCTCCCGCGTCAACTCCGACGCCTACTGCGGCGCCGGCAAGAGCCCCTGCGTGCTGAGCTTCACCAGCTCGCAGATCAAGGCGCTGGAGAAGGTCTACGCACTGAAGCAGTCCGGCATGGACATCGTCGCGGCCAACATGTCCCTGGGCGCGGGCCGTTGGACCACGGCCTGCACCGCCGACCCCCGCAAGGCCGCGATCGACGGCCTGTACGCGGTGGGCGTGGCGACGGTGGTCGCGGCCGGCAACAACGGCTACGGCGACGCGGTCAACGCCCCCGGCTGCGTCCCGTCGGCGGTGACGGTGGGCGCGACGACCAACGACGACCAGGTGGCCACGTTCAGCAACCGCGGCCCGCTGCTCGACGTGATGGCGCCCGGCGCGGCCGTGGTGTCCTCGGTCCCGGGCGGCGGCTACGCGGCGAAGAGCGGCACCTCGATGGCGGCCCCGCACGTGGCGGGTTCCCTCGCGGTGCTGCGCCAGAAGTACCCGGCGAAGAGCATCGGGGACCTGGTGGCGACGCTGGGCACCACCGGTACGCCGATCACGTACACCGGGGCCGTGACCCCCCGGACCGACCTCGGCAAGGCCGTCGCCGGTACGCCCGCCCCGGAGCCGGCGCCGGCCGCCCGGCCGCGCCCCTCCCGGGTCTTCGACGACACCGACCGCCCGATCCCGGACCCGGGCACCGTGGAGGCCCCGCTGACCGTCACCGGAGTACCCGGCAACGCGCCCAAGGCGCTCCGGGTCGAGCTGGAGGGCACCCACCCCTGGCGCGGTGACCTCAAGATCGACCTGGTGGCCCCCGACGGGAAGCTGTACCGCCTGAAGTCCACCTCCGGCACCGAGGGGGCCGGCGCGCTCGGCGGCTTCACCGTCGACGCCTCCGCCTCCCCCGCCTCCGGCACGTGGAAGCTGCAGGTGCAGGACACCTCGGCCGGCTCCACGGGCACCCTCCTCGGCTGGTCGCTGGACTTCCCCACGCCCTTCGCGATGACCGGCAACCTCAGTGTCCCGGACGGCGGTTCGGTCACCTCCGGCCTCACGGTGGCCGGCATCGGCGGCCAGGCCCCGGCCGCCCTGCAGGTCGCCGTGGACATCACCCACGAGTGGCGCGGCGACGTCCGGATCGACCTGCTCTCCCCGGACGGCCGGACCTACCCGCTGCGTTCCGACTCCACCGCCGCCACCGAGAACGGCGGGGTGCTCCGCGAGACCTACCGGGTGGACGCCTCCGCCTCGCCGGCGGACGGCGCATGGATGCTGAAGGTCTCCGACCCGTACACCGGCTCCGTCGGCACCCTCAACGCCTGGTCGATGACGTTCCCCGCGTACGAGGTGCAGACCCCGCACTCGGTCCCCGACCCGGGCACCGTCGAGGTCCCGGTGACCGTCGCCGGCATCGCGGGCAACGCGCCGAAGAACCTCCAGGTGTACGTGCACGCCACCCACGCCTGGCGCGGTGACCTGGACGTCAACCTGGTCGCCCCGGACGGCAAGGTGTACGCGGTCAAGGAGTCCGTCGAGGACGAGGGCCAGGGCGTGATCCAGCAGATCTACACGGTGGACGCCTCCGCTTCCCCGGCGAGCGGGGTCTGGAAGCTCCGGGTCGAGGACATCTCGGCCGGTTCCTCCGGGACGCTCGACCACTGGACCCTGAAGTTCTGACCGCACCACTTCCGCACGCGCGGCCCCCGGCATCCCCGCCGGGGGCCGCTGCCGCATCCCGTACGCACTGCGGGCCGGGCCCGTTCACGGAGACGAAGGGGCGGTTTCCTCGACCGGATCGCCGGAGAGGCGGACCGTGCTGAGGATGCGCATGACCAGGTCGTCGCGGATGGCTCCCGGGACGCCCGACCGGCCGTAGAAGTCCCAGGCGACGAAGTCTCCCTTGGAGTTCTTGAATCCGAAGGCGATCGCCCAACCGTCCCCCGCGCACTTGTGGTCCTTCTTGGCGCCCTCGGTGCGGGCCTTCACGTAACTCCCCTTGACCCCGGCCTTGGTCGTGTAGGCCACGGGCTCGTCCCACGTGACGGCGTCCTTGTCCGGGGATGCGAACGCGGAGTACGCCCAGGCCGTGGCCGTCTTCTCCGCGACCTCGTCGGTGGTCTTCGCGCCGTCGGCGCCCTTCGTACCGGTGGACGCGAGCGCGATGTCGTTGACGTAGCCGTCGCCGTTGGCATCCAGGCTGCACCACTTCTTCTTGAAGAAGGCGGGCGCGGTGTGCCCGATCGCCGGCTTGTCGGGGTCCTTGTCGTCCGAGAAGCCGCTGAAGACCTGCGGCTCCAGGACCTCCCAGTCCGGCGGTACGTCGAAGGCGGTGCCGTGCGCCGGATTCACCACGGCCTTCCAGCCCTTGACCGTCGGCTTCACGGTGCCCGGGGCTCCCGGAGACACGGAGCCGGACGGGGAACCGGAGCCGGGTACGGGGGAAGCCGGCCCCCCGGCGCCGTCCGGCCCGTCGCCGTCCCGGACGAGGACCGCGGCGGTCACCGCGACGGCCACCGCCGCAGCCACCGTCACCGACATCGCGACGACTGCCTTGCGCCGGGGCGCGGAACGCGGTGCCGGTCCGGGAGGCGGAGTCGGCGCGCCGGACGGGTACGGCTGGTGCGTACCGGGCGCGGCGCTCTGCCAGGGCCGGCCGGATACGCCCGGTCCGTAGGGGCCGGTGGGGGCGCCCTGCTGTCCGGGAACCGGCTGCCGGTACGGGTTCTGCCCCGGGTTCTGGCCGCTCTGGTCTCCAGCGGGCGTCTGCTGTCCTGGCCACATGGCGCGCAACACTAGGGCGGCGGCCGCCGCTCGTCACGCTTCGGGGGCGGGGAGTGCGCGGATCCGGCCACCCCTTCCGCCGGTGTCCCCCGGCCTACTTCCCGAAGGACAGCAGTGAGTGGTCCACCTTCCTCGGCTCCGGGCTGTGGACGGACCCGTTGAGCAGGAAGACGCGTCCCTCGACCCAGGACAGCCGCATGCTGGAGGCGTAGAAGGCGGATTCGGGCCCCTTGGCGATCCGCGGGCTCTGCAGGAACGTCTGGGGCGGGCCCCCGCCCGTCGGGATGGCCGCCATCGCGGCGGACAGGCCCTTGCCCGTGTCGACGTAGACGACGACCTTCCCCTCCTCGATGGCCAGCGGGAACATGACGCGGCCGTCGGGCTCCTTCGTGCGCCACTTCACCTGGCCGGTGGCGAGGTCGACCGCGATCACCTCGTCGGGTTTGTCGACGTCCAGCGGGTACGTGGTGTCGGGTGTGCCGCCCGCGATGTAGAGGGTGTCCGCATCGGCCACGGCCGCGTTGCAGTCGTGCAGGTCGCCGCTGCCGCTGCCCCAGCCGTTGCACCGTTTGCCGACTCCGAAGGCGGCATTGGTCTGCGAGCGGACCGTGCCGTCAGCGGCGAAGGCCGTGATGCTCCAGACCTTCTCCTGTGTGGCGTAGGTGCTGACGACGAGCGGGTCCACGGACAGGATCTGGCCGAGGTTCGAGCCCTTCGCGTAGGTGTGGCTCCACTTGGCGGCGCCGGTCGCCGGGTCGATCTCCTCGATCACCGACTGCCGGTCGGCCGTGCTCTGGCCGAAGCAGTCGCGTACGAGCACCAGCCTGGCAGCGCCGCCGCCGACCGTCGCGGGGGCGCAGCCGCTGCTCGGCGTACCGAAGAGCTTGTGCCCGTCGGTGACCGAGAAGCCGCTCACGACCGCGGCACGCGCCACCGCGACGGTGTCCCCCGAGATGGCCAGCCGCAGGTCCTGAGCCCGGTCGAAGGCCTTCTCCTTCGGTATCTCCAGCTTCCAGCCCGTCTGGCCCGTGGCGAGGTCGACCTGCTGGAGGTGGGTGCACTGGGAGGTCGTGCTGTCCTTCTCGCGGACCCCGACGACGATCTTCCCGTTCGGGGCGGGACCCTCCGGGACTCCGCACAGCGGTGTGGTGAGGGCAAGCTTCCACTTCTCCTTGCCGTCGGTCGCGGTGTAGGCGGTGACCTCCTTGTACATCGCCTTGACCACGGCGTCCCCCACGCGCCAGGGGCCGTGCTGCGGGGCACCGGAGCCGCCCAGTTCGGTCCGGTTCGACACCAGCCAGACCCGTCCCTCGCCCGGCTGGATCCCGGCGTTGGGGTCGAAGACGAACGGGGGACCGCCGGGGCCCTGGCCGTCCCCCTGGTCCACGGACGCGGCGGGGGCGGGGGCGGCGGTGTCACCGTCCCCGGCGTCGCCGGAGCCGTCGCGCAGCAGGACGTACGAGCCGCCGCCGAGGGCGAGCAGGGCCGCGACCAGGGTCGCCACCAGCACGCCGGTCCTCCCCCGCAGGCCGCGGCCGGGCGGGCGTACGAAGTCCGCCGCCTGCACCGGCGGTTGCGCGTAGGGATTGCCCGGCACGGGACCCGATCCGGGCCGTGGCGTCCGGTAGACCGAGCCGTAGCCCGGCTGGACTGCCTGCGGCTGCCGCTCCGGGTCCGGCAGTTCGTCGAAGTCGCGACGGGTCATGGGGTCAGTGTGGCTGTGGGGACCGCCGAACCGGGATGCTTTTCCGGACTACTTCCCGCCACCGTACGTCTCCCTCGCGCACGCGGGCATCCACCGCCAAGCCCGGGAAGGCCGCGGGCTACTCTTCGCGAGGTCCGCTCCCCAGGTGCCCGGACACGCGGTGGATGACCGCACGCCGGGCGTTCGCCCTGGCACGGAACCGTTCCGCGTCCAGCGTGAAACGGACCGGGGCCGCCTCCCCCCTGTCGAAGGTGATGCTCCCGACGGGACCGCTGTCCTGGCCGGCCTCGAACGCGGCTGCCGCATCGAGGAGACGGAGTTCCACCTGGGCCGTGTCGAAGCGGCTCCGGACCCATGCGAGGGGCGGAGCCTCGGGGTACGTCGCCAGGTCGAAGCGGACGAGGAGCGACGGCGACCCCTCCCCGTGCCAGCTGACTTCGCGGACTGTGACCCCGTCGAGTTCCGGCACGGGCTGCTCCCCGTAGACCTCCCGGATGATCTCGGGGTTGTCGACGAAGTCGAGCCAACTCGATGGCGTCCCGGCACCCTCGGCCTCCGGGGGAGGGACCTCCTCGGGCATCGGCGGCCGGACCCGCCCGACGCGCCGCCGTTCGCTGGCTCCGAACTCCTCGTAGTTCCGCCGGGCCTCGCGCAGCGTGACGTGGTTCGGTCCCCCCACGTACAGGTCGGGATCCCGGTAGTCTCCGCCGTCGTCCTGCCATCCGCAGACGGGACAGATCTCGTGGTTGCCCTGCACCCCCACGGTCAGGTTCCCGCAGACGATGCAGGGTGATGCGCCTGTCGCCACTCTCACTCCAGTCCTGGTTGATCGTCCCAGTACCGTCTGGCATTGGCGTCCGAGGACGTGCCGTCACGCCGGATGGAACTGTCGAAATAGGTGATGATCTTTCCGGTCTTCAAGTCCTTGGTTCCGAATTCGTTGGTCTCCGGATTCCAGCGGTACACCTTGCCCTCCATCAAGGACTCCTTCTCCCTGACGCCCGGCGGCTTCGATCCGGACATCAAGTCGTCGGCCGCCATCGCGTAGTCGTCCTCGTCGTAGATGTTCAGGTCCCGGCCGTGGTCACCGTAGTGCCGGCTCAGGCTCGCCGGGCTGGTCCAGCTCTCGCGCGCCTTCTTGATCTGTGCGTCGAGCTCTTCGCAATCCGGATCCGGAGCGAGGCCCAGAAGGTCGAAGCGGGTGAAGGGATTGCCGACGTAGGCGACGGGATTGGGGGCCGGCCGGAGGCCGAGGGGGTCCGGGGAGAGGTAGCGGGCGGTTTCCGGATCGTACGTCCGGAAGAAATTGTGGTGCAGACCGGATTCCGCGTCGAAGTACTGCCCCGGGAAACGCAGCGGCGTGTAGGCCTGCGCGTCGCGGTTCCACGTGGTGGCGCCCCACACCGTCGCACGGGTGCGCCAGGCGATCTTCCCGTCCTCCCCGACCAGCTCCTTCGGGGTGCCGATCAGGTCGGTGACGATCGCGAAGAACCGCTCGTCCACCACCTCCTGCGAGGCGTCTCCCACGCGTTCCGTCTGGGTGAGCGGGTGGTGGCCGTCGTGGTTCCAGGTAAGGGTCACCGCCGGCGTTCCCGGGCCGCCGACGACCGTCGTCTGCTCGCACAGCGTCGTTCCGTCCCAGGTGAAGAGGGTCTCCTCCACGACGTGTGGCACCCCGCCGGTCACCGCGAGGCGCTGCTTGGCCGTGCGCCGGCCCAGAGCGTCGTAGCGGTAGCGCCAGCGCGTGCCGTCCGGGGTCACGACGGCCGCGAGCCGGTCCTCCGCATCCCACTCGTAGCGCCAGGTGTCCGGCTTGCGGGACAGCCGGGTCCGCTGCCGGAGAACCACCCGGCCCCGCTCGTCGTGCTCGTAGCGCACCCGGCCCGCCCGGGTGATCCGGGTGCCCGTGTACACGCGGTCGCCCCGCGCCTCTTCTCCGGGATGGGCATCCGGCCAGGACGCCGAGGTCTGATTGCCCGCTTCGTCGTAGGCGTAGCGCTCCGACCAGCCCTCCGCGTCCACCGCCGTGACCCGGCCGGTCGCGTCGAGGGTGAACGCCCGGTCGCCGTTCAGGGCGTCCTCGATCCCCGTCACGAACCCGTCGCCCCGGTAGGCGTACCCACGGCGCTGGAGGAGGGCGCCGTCCCCGCCGAGGACGTGCTGTCCGGTCAACCGCCCCTGCTCGTCGAACCGCTGAGCCACCGTGAGGGCCGATCCGACGGTACGGCTCACCTCGCGGCCCGCCGCATCGCGCGTGAAGGCGAGGGTCCGGCCGGACGTGGTGAGTTCCCCGCGGCGGCCGTCGGCGGTGAACGTCCAAAGGCTCCGGGAACCCGTGGGTGTCGTGCGTCCCACACGCCTGCCGAGCTCGTCGTAGGTGTACGAGAGCGTCCGGCCGTCCACGGTCTCCGAGAGCAGTTTGCCGTGCCGGTCCCGCAGCCTGGCCAGGGTGGAACCGTCCGGGGAGGTGACCGCGGCCACCTCGTCGAAGACGTCGAACTCGTACGTCGTGACGCCGTCCGAGGTCTCCTTGCGGATCACCTGCCCCAGTGCGTTGCGCTCGAAGGACACCACCTGGCCGCGGCTGTCCGTCCGGGACGAGAGCTGCCCGGCGGCGTCGTGGACGGAGCCCACGGTCCGGCCGTCGAAGTCCGTCTCCGACACCAGCCGGCCCGCGGCATCGTAGGAGTAGGTCCACTCGGCACCGTGCGGGGCGGTCACCCGCACCGGCCGCAGTTCGGCGTCGTAGGCGAACTCGTACCGCGCCCCGTCCTGGGTGGTGCGCGCCGACATCAAGTCGAAGTCGGTGTACTCGTACGCCGTCGTTCCACCTGCCGCGTCCGTGTGGGTGAGGCAGTTGCCCTCGCCGTCGTACGTCCAGGACTGCTCGGTGCCGTCCGGGGCGATCCGGCGGGACGGCTTGCCTTCCACCGTCCACTCCATCCGGGTGACCGTGCCCAGCGGGTCCGTGAAGCGCACGACCCGCCCGAAAGCGTCCCGTTCGAAGCGAGTGACCGCACCGAGCGGGTCCGTCACCCGGTACGGCAGGCCCGCGGCATCGGATTCGATGCGGACGACGGCTCCCAGCGGGTTCGTCTGCGTGACCAGAGAGCCCCGTTCGTCGTGCTCCAGCACGGTCGTCGAACCGGTCGGCGAGGTCATCGACGTGCGATTGCCCCGCTCGTCGTAGGTCTGGCGGAACACCCGGCCGTCCGGGTTCACCACCCGTGTGGGGAGACCGAGGTCGTTGTACTCCATCCTGCCCACTCGCCCGTCCGGCCGCTCCAGGGCCGTGAGCAGACCGCGCTCGTCGTACGAGCGCCGCGTGGTGCGGCCCAGCGCGTCCGTCTCCATGACCGGCAGGCCACGCCGGTCGTACGCATGGCGCGCGACCGCGCCGAGCGCGTCGATCGATGCGACCACACGGTAGGCGTCGTCGATCAGGTACCGGCGGACGTGGCCCTCACCCGTGGTGGTCGTGGTGACGCGCAGCCCGGTCCCCGGGTCGACCGTGTCGTAGGTGAGGGTGAGGGCCAGCTGCCCGTCGGCGCCGCCTTCGGCGACACACCGGTCCCGGTCGTCGTACGCGTAGGTGAAGCGGCGGTCGTTGGTGTCGGTCCAGGAGGTGATGCGGCCGCGCTCGTCGTAGGCGAGGCGCAGCGGCAGGCCGGAGGAGTTGACGACTTCGGTGAGGTTCCCGTCGGTGTAGCCGTACGCGAGCACGCGTGGGCCGCCGGTCAGGTGGAGGGCAGTGACCCGGCCATCGGCGGTGTCCAGGCGCAGGTGGTAGCCGCCGCTGTGGGCGATGCCCAGCGGGGTGCCCTCGGCGTCGTACTCGAAGGTGATCGTGTTGCCGTTGCGGTCCTCGATGCGGTCGATGACCGCACGTCCGTCTCCGCCGACGTCACCGAGATCCACGACGTCGGCGGGAGCGGGAACGGGAACGGTGAAGAACCGGGTACGCCCCGTGGCCGGGTCGGTGACGGCGTAGTCGCCCTCCGGGGTGCGGTCCAGCGACCACCGGGGACCGCTGGTCGCGAACACCGGGACCCCCGGGGCGGGATGCGGGTACGGAACGACCAAACCGTCGGCGGTGACCAGGACGACGCCCTCGGGGTCGATCTCCAGGTGTTCGTCGACGGTGGAGGACCAGCTCGGGCCGAACCAGCGGCCGGCCGTGTACCCGGACTCGGCACGGCGGGTGAAGACCAGGGGCAGGGTCCCCGGCAGGACGATGTCGGTCTGCGGCAGGAACATCCGGCCGGTCGCCAGGTCCACCGGGTCCGTACCGTCGCACCGCTTCTCACAGTCCGGCTTCTCCCGCTGGTGCGGCCCGTCCTTGTCCAGACCGGTGCGGCCCGGACCCTTGAGGTCGTCGGCGTGCCTGGCGGCCGAGCCGACCTTCTTCAAACCTCCCAGCCCCTTGGAGCCGACGAGTTCCGGGATCATCTTGCCGATGCCCTCGGAGGGGTCCTTCATGAACTCGTCGAGCATCTGCTTGCCCGCACCGAGCGGGTCGTTGACCATCGTGACCAGGCCCGCGGCCGTCGAGTTCAGGTTGGTCACGTACTCGGCCGGGTGCGTCAGGTTGTACGGGTCCATCGGGTTCAGCGCACGCGCGAAGTTCGCCAGGCCGGCCGTGCCCTTGAGGACACCGCCCGCCAGGTGCGTCTTGGCGAGGTCCAGATAGTCCATGCCGTCGCCGAGCTGCTTCGCGTACGAGGGCTTCGGCGGAGCCGCGTCCCGCGCCGCACGCACCGCCGTACGGACCGTCTCCGCGACGTCGTTGCGCTGCTTGCGGGCGCTGTCGAGCTTGTCCTGCGCGGCCGTCGCGATCGCCGTCCCCGGGTCGGTGAACTTCTCCGAGGGGCGGGGCGGCAGCGGATCCTGCTTCGCCTTCAGTGCGTCGTTGTAGGTGTCGACCAGCTTGTTGTGCGCGTTGCGGGCCTCGGTGGAGACCTTCTTCGCCCGGTTGTACTCCTCCAGGGCCTCCTTGGCCTGGCCCTGCGCCCACTCCACCGTCTCCGCGAACCGGCCCATCGCGTCGGCGGCCTTCCCGAAGGCCTCGGCCGCCTTGAACCAGCGCGGCGGCTCCTTCGACACCGCCTCCCGGAAGGAGTCCGCCGTCGCGCCCTTCAGGCCGTCCGGCTCGCCCATCCCCTTCAGACCGTTGCCGACCTTGTCGAAGGAGGCCTTGAAGTCGTTCAGGTGGGACACCTGCGCACGGATCTTCGACACACTGCCGTAGACCAGCTTGTTCGGGTCCTCGGTCTGCCCCAGCTCCATCTCGGAGACGTCCGCACCGAGCTGGTTCGCCGCCGAGCGGCTCTTGTCGCGGATCCAGTCCCCGGCGTCGTCCAGACCGACGTTCTCGGCGAGGTCGGCCGTCTTGTCACCGGCCCACTCGACGAAGTCACCGACCTTCTCGGTGCCCTTCTCGATCCCGTCCTCGATGAAATCCGGTACGAAGTCCCCCAGGCCCATCAGCGCTCCCCCGCGTCACGCTTCGCCTGCTCCAGCAGGTCGTTCAACGAACCGATCTTCCCCGTCGACGTCAGCTGGTCCCCCGTGTCCGACCAGGTCTGCTTCATCTGCTCGGCGCCCTTCTCGAAGGACTCGGCGCTGTAGTCGGGCTTGTAGACGTCCGCGGAGAAGATGTCCCCCCAGCCCTTCTGCTCGATCTCGTCCTCGCTCGCGTGCGGATTGCCGTACGCCGCGTTCGCCACCACCTTGAACGCGCCCTCGACGTACTGCTCCTCCTCCCACACCGTGCCCGCAGCGATCCCCAGGTTCCCGGCCAGGGCGCTCGCGTTCTGCACCAGGCTCCGCACGCCCCACTCCCAGCGCTCGCAGAAGTCCTCGAAGTCGGTGGCCAGGCCCGCGTGCCCGGCTTCCATCCCCGTCATCGACAGATCGGAGAAGCCGGCGCCCTGCGACGCACCCGCCGCGTCCGAGGACTCCCGCAGCTCCCCGATCGCCGCCCGCAGACCGTCCCGGATGTTCTTGACCGCCGCCGGCGAGACCTCGAGATCCCCGTCACCCGCCATCAGACGGCCTCCCCGTCACCAGGTACGAGATCCACCGCAGCAGCGTCCGGAACGATTCCCCCGACCGGCGGGAAGAACATCGAACCGTCATCGTCCGCCACGTTCACCACCACCCCTGCCGGCTCCTGCACCTCGGGAACCACCGCGTCCACAAGGCGTGCACCGAGTACCGACAGGTACGGCCAGTCCCGGTCGAGTTCCCCGCGTGCGTGCGCGAACCGCGCCATGGACTCCTCGTCCGTGAACGCGTAGATCCAGCGAATGCCGCCCGACAGGCCTGACATCAGCCCTCCCCCGGGGCCGTCCGGGATCGGAACGAGCAGCACCGCCCGACGGAACTCACCGAGCAGCCGGGCCGGATCGCCCCGACCGTCCCGTATTGCGGCGATTTCTCCGGTCAGTTCCATGGCGTGCATCCCTCCAGCGCCGGGCAGCGTCCTGGAGAAACACGTTATCGGGAGCGCCTTCGGTTCCCCCGGGCCCCCCGAGTCTCCCTGCCTCTCACGACGAGGTCGCGTGGGCCATCCGCCGACTCCCGGGAGCGGCCGATCCGGAGGTCCGGTCAGCTCGGTTCCTGCGCCGCCAGGGCTTGCCCGGCCCTCAGCGCACCGGCGCCGGACCCGACGAGGCAGATGCGTGCGGAGCCGTACAGGCTCCGCACCACGCACACGGCCCGTGAGGCTTCAGCGCTCTCGACCGAGATGACGAGGAGCGTCACCGACGTCACCGGACGATCAGCCGTGGTTGACCGGGAGGACGTCCGGGGACAGCGCGCCCGCGTGGGCGGAGGCCGACGTCATCAGTTTGCGGTGGTGGCGGCGGCACAGGACCTCGTAGCCGATCTCCTCCGCCGGGCGGTTCACGTCACCGACCACCACCTGGGCGCCTTCGACGACCATCTCCCCGCCGACCGTGCGGGCGTTGTGGGTGGCGCGGGCCCCGCACCAGCACAGGGCCTCCACCTGGAGCTGCTCCAGGCGGTCCGCCAGCTCGATCAGGCGCTGCGAGCCGGGAAAGAGCTTCGTGCGGAAGTCCGTGGTGATGCCGAAGGCGAAGACGTCCATGCCGAGGTCGTCCACGATGCGCGCCAGCTGGTCGATCTGGGCGGGCTCCAGGAACTGCGCCTCGTCCACGATCACGTAGTCCGCCTTGCCGCCCGCCGAGAGCCGGGCCACCACGTACGCGTACAGGTCCATGCCCTCCGGCGCCTCCACCGCCTCCGTCACCAGGCCCAGGCGGGAGGACAGCTTGCCCTCCCCCGCACGGTCGTCACGGGTGAAGATCACGCCCTGCAGGCCCCGCGCGTCACGGTTGTGGGCGATCTGGAGAGCCAGGGTGCTCTTTCCGCAGTCCATCGTTCCGGAGAAGAACACCAGCTCGGGCATGGGGAGTACAGCGCCTTTCGAAGCGAGGGTGCGGGGAGGTGGGGGCGGCGGCGGGTGGGTCAGGAGCGGATTTCGAGCAGCGGGACGAGCTGCTCGGCCGGGGTCATCGAGCCGTGCATGCCCGCGAGGGCCGACTCGTTGGGCTCGGCGCGCGAGGCGGTGATCGCCACGTCGGCCTGGGCGGCCGCGATCACGTCCCCGATGCGGCCGAGGACCCGCTCGTCGCATGCGCCCGGTGCCCCGAACCAGCCCAGTTCCAGGGCTTCCTCGCGGCTCGCCACCCAGAAGCGGTCGCCGAGCACCTCGCGCCAGACGGTCAGGACGTCGGCCTCGGCGCCCGGTACGGCGTACACGTGCCGGGCCCGGCCCTCGCCGCCCAGCAGGGCCACGCCCGCGCCGAGTTCCCAGTCGTCGTCGTAGTCGATGCGGGAGTCCTCGTCGAAGGGGACGTCCACCATGCCGTGGTCGGCCGTCACGTACAGGGCCGTGCGCGGCGGGAGCTGTTCGGCGAGGCGCTGCACGAGGCGGTCGACGTACATGAGCTGGCCGCGCCAGGCGTCGGAGTCGACGCCGTGCCGGTGGCCGGCCCCGTCGAGCTCGCTGTAGTACGTGTACACGAGCGAGCGGTCGCCGGCCGCGAGGCGCTCGGCCGCGAGGTCCATGCGCTCCTCGCCGGTCATCCGGCCGAGGAAGGTACCGCCGCTCAGCGCGACCTTGGTGAGCGGGGTGGTCTGGAAGGCGGGCGAGGACACCTGCGCCGTGGCCACTCCGGCCGCGTCGGCCTGCTGGAAGACCGTCGGGTACGGCTGCCAGGGCTTGGGCGAGGTCCAGGGGTGCCAGCGGAGCTGGTTCATCAGTTCGCCTGTGGCCGGGTTGCGCACGGTGTAGCCGGGCAGGCCGTGCCGCGCGGGCGGCAGGCCGGTGCCGACGGAGGCCAGCGAGGTGGCGGTGGTCGCCGGGAAGCCCGCGGTGATCGGGCGGCCGGTGCCGCCGCGCGAGCTGGAGAGGAGGGAGGTGAGGTACGGGGCTTCGTCCGGGTGGGCCTTGATCTGTTCCCAGCCCATGCCGTCGACCAGGAACACGCAGTTCCGGTCGGCCGGGGTCAGCTCGGCGATGGAGGCCTCGAAGCCGGGTACGCCCTGGCCTGCCACGAGGGTGGGCAGCAGGTCGGCGAGCGAGCCGGTGCCGTAGTGCGGCACCGGGGCACCGGCCAGGTCCAGCAGCTCGGGCTCGTCCTGCCAGCCCTGCGCGGCGGAGTACGCCATCAGCGGGCGGGGGTGGACGTGGCCGCGGTCGCTTCGCTGAGTGCCTGCGCGAAGACCAGGGTCTGGCGGACCGCCTCCGGGCCGTCGCCGGCCTCGCTCACGCGCAGGCTGAGGTCGTCGGCGGTGGAGTTGCCGGTGTAGCCGTGGTCGGCGTCGCAGTTGGCGTCGCCGCAGGCGGCGGGCTCCAGGTCGATGCGCGAGACCGCGCCCCAGCCGATGGTCAGGACGACCTCGCGGGGCAGGGTGCCGGGGGTGTAGGACTCCGGGTTGGCCACGACGCGGCTGAGGACGACGGAGGAGATGCTGGCCAGCTTGACCGACTCGGTGGAGGTGGTCGCGTACGGCGACGGGGAACCGGCGTCGGCGGCCTGCTCGTCGGTGTGGCTGACGATGAAGCGGTTGCCGGTCAGGACCAGCACGGTGACGTGCCGGCGCACCTCGTTGGAGTCGAAGGTCGTCTCCTGGTGGACCAGGTACGACGAAATCGGCTCGCCGCCCACCGCGGCCTCCACGGCCTCGGCCACGAGGGCCGGGTAGTAGCCGCTGCGCTCGATCGCCGTGCGCAGCCCCTGGGTCGTCGTACCGGATTTCGCCATGAGGTCCATCCTAAGGCCCGTAAGGGGCACCTCGGCCGCCCCCGGGACCCGTCGACTCGGGACCCGCGCCCCCGGGACCCGCGCCCGGGACCTCAGTAGCTGGGCAGGGTCCGCGGGCCGAGGTCGCCGCGGGCGGGCGGGTGGGCGACGCGGACCGTCGCGCTGAGCACGGACAGCCCCTCGGTGGCGACGACGACGGGCTCCAGGGCGACGCCGACGACCTCGGGGTGGTCGTCGACGAGGCGGGAGAGGCGCAGGAGCAGTTCCTCCAGGGCGTGGGTGTCCACGGGGTCGCTGCCGCGCCAGCCGAAGAGCAGCGGGGCGGTGCGGATCGAGCGGATCAGGCTCGCCGCGTCCTTGTCCGTGGCGGGAACCAGCCGGTGGGCGGTGTCGCCGAGGAGTTCGGAGGCGACCCCGGAGAGCCCGAAGGACAGGACGGCTCCGGCGGCGGGGTCGATGACGGAGCGGATGACGGTGTCGACGCCCCGCGGGACCATCGACTGGACCACGGGGAGCAGCTCGTGCGGTTTGCCCAGCACGTGGGTGAGCTCCTCGTACGAGCGGCGCAGCTCGGCCTCGGTGGTGAGGTCGAGGCGGACCCCGCCGAGGTCGGCGCGGTGGCGCAGGTGCGGGGCGGTGGTCTTGAGCGCCACGGGGTAGCCGAGCACCCCGGCGGCGCGGACCGCGGCGTCGGCGCTGGGGGCCGGGAGCGTGGAGAGCACCCGGATCCCGTACCGGGCGAGCAGCTCGCGGGCATCGGGGTCGTCCAGGGTGGCCACCTCCTCCTCCCCTACGCCGGCCAGCAGGCGGGAGAGCTGCCCGGCGGTCCCGCTCTCGTCGATGTCCTCGAACTCGGGCACCTGCCCGACCTCGGCGACGCCCCGGCGCCACTGCCCGTACCGGACGGCTTCGGCGACGGCCTTGACCGCCCGCTCGGCGGCGGGGTAGCTCGGGATCCGGGCGGCTCCGGGAGCGGGTACGGCCGCGCCTCCCGGACCCTCGGCCGCCTGCTCCGGCCGGAAGGGCGCCGCCGCGGCGGGCGCGGCTTCGGCGGCGGGCTCCGCATCGGAGGAGGGCGCGGCTTCGGCGGCGGGCTCCGCATCGGAGGAGGGCGCGGCTTCGGCGGCGGGCTCCGCGTCGGCGGCCGGCACGGAGCCCAGGGCCGCCAGGGCCGTCGCGGGCGTCGGCAGCGTGGCGGGCAGTGCGTCCGCGAGGTCCGCCGCGACGGCCGGTGCCGTGGCCGCCGAGAGCGCCTCCGCGAGGGCGCCCAGCTCCACGTGGACCACCGCCACCGGCTTGCCGGGGTGCGCGGCGGCGGCCGCCCGCAGGGCCTCCGCGAGGTCGTCGGCGAGTGCGTGCTCGCTCACCCAGGGGATCGCGGTGACGACGACGGCGTCGGTGTCCGGCGAGGCCAGCGCGGCGCAGACGGCCGTACGGAAGTCCTCGGGCGAGGCGGCCGTCGTCAGGTCGAGCGGCGGCAGCGGCCGCAGCCCCTCGGTCAGGCAGGCGTCGTAGGTGAGGACTCCCAGCGATTCGGAGTTGCCGAGGATGGCCACCCGCGGGCCGGCCGGTACGGGCTGCGAGGCCAGGAGCAGGCCGACGTCCACCAGCTCGGTCACCGTGTCGACCCGGATGACGCCGGCCTGCCGCAGCAGCTCCGAGACCGTCGCCTCGGGCAGCCGGGTGCCGGGGACCACGTGTCCGGCGGGGGTGTGCCGGCCTCCCTTGGCGACGACCACGGGCTTGACGGCCGCGGTGCGGCGGGCGAGCCGGGTGAACTTCCTCGGATTGCCCAGGGTCTCCAGGTACATGAGCGCGACGTCGGTCGCCTCGTCGTCGTACCAGTACTGGAGGATGTCGTTGCCGGAGACGTCGGCCCGGTTCCCGGCGGAGACGAAGGAGGACAGCCCCTCCCCGCGCCGCAGCAGCCCGGAGAGCAGCGCGATGCCGATCGCCCCGGACTGGGTGAAGAGGCCGACCCTGCCCCGCGCGGGGGCCGGCGCAGGGGCCAGGGAGGCGTTCAGCTCCACCTCGGGGGCCGTGTTGATCACCCCGAAGGCGTTCGGTCCGATCAGCCGCATCCCGTACGAGCGCACCTGGCGCACCAGTTCGCGCTGGCGGGCCATGCCCTCGGGGCCGCTCTCCCCGTATCCGGCGGAGAGCACGACCAGCCCCTGCACCCCGTGTTCGCCGCAGGCCGCCACCGCGTCCGGGACCCGGTCAGCCGGGACCGCGACGACGGCGAGGTCGACCGGGGCGCCGACGGCGCCGAGCGAGGGGTAGGCCCGTACGCCGTCGAGGAGGTCTCGGGTGACCGCCTCGTTGACGGCGTAGAGGTGGCCGTGGAAGCCGCTGTCGCGCAAGTTGCGCAGGGCCGCCGCGCCCACGCCCGCGAGGGAGCGGCTGACTCCGATCACCGCCACCGAGCCGGGGGACAGCAGTCGCTGGACGGAGCGGGCCTCGGCGCGCTGTTCGCGGGCGCGCTGGACGGCGAGGGACTCGGCGGTCGGTTCGAGGTCGAGGGTGAGGTGGACGGAGCCGTCTTCGAAGCTGCGCTTCTGCTGGTACCCGGCGTCGGTGAACACCTTGATCATCTTGCTGTTGGCCGGCAGCACCTCGGCCGCGAAGCGGCGGATCCCGCGTTCGCGGGCGACCGCCCCGATGTGTTCGAGGAGGGCGGAGGCGACCCCGCGTCCCTGGTGGGCGTCCTGGACGAGGAAGGCGACCTCGGCCTCGTCGGAGGGTCCGGTGGCCGAGCGGCCGTCGGCGCCGATCCGGTCGTAGCGGACGGTGGCGATGAACTCGCCGCCGATCATCGCGGCGAGACCGACCCGGTCCACGTAGTCGTGGTGCGTGAAACGGTGGACGTCGCGGTCGGAGAGCCGGGGGTAGGGGGCGAAGAACCGGTAGTACTTGGACTCGTCCGAGACCTGCTCGTAGAAGCTGACCAGACGGCCCGCGTCCTCGGTCGTGATGGGCCGGATCCGGGCGGTACCGCCGTCCCGAAGGACGACGTCGGCTTCCCAGTGATCCGGGTACGAGGGGTCGGACGCGGTCGTCATGGGGTCACCTTAAGGCTCGAACGCTTCGAGTGGCCTGGGCGCGGCGCATCAGGCAAGCTGGCTCGAATCAGGGCAAGCTGGGTAGGTCGAACGGCGGGAAAGTCGGGCCGAAGGTCGGTTCGACCATTCCGGACGCCGTGAGAGACTGGTCTAGACAACCCGTAAGAACCTGAAGGGCATCACCATGGCAGAGCGCCGCGTCAACGTCGGCTGGGCCGAGGGCCTGCACGCTCGTCCCGCCTCGATCTTCGTCCGCGCGACGACCGCTTCCGGCGTCCCGGTGACCATCGCGAAGGCCGGCGGCGACCCCGTCAACGCCGCCTCCATGCTGGCGGTCCTGGGCCTGGGCGCCCAGGGTGGCGAGGAGATCGTCCTCTCGTCCGACGCCGACGGCGCCGAGGCCGCACTGGACCGCCTCGCGAAGCTGGTCGCCGAGGGCCTCGAGGAGCTCCCCGAGACCGTCTGATCCCTTCGGGTTCGACCCGCAGGACTTGCCTGACTTGCACGGCGAAGCCGTTGCCCCCGACCACCACGGTCGGGGGCAACGGCTTCGCTGCTTTCCGCACGGGAGTCCGGCCGGACATGCGTGCGCCGCCCTCGGGGCGCGACCCGATTCCCGGCGCACGCCATTCCGGCACACTCCGTTCCGGCGGCCGGAATCAAGGCGGCCGGAATTCAGGCAGCCGGAATTCAGGCGGGAATGGCGTGCGGGACGTGCGGGACACCGGGCACACGGAAAGAATTACCCGCCCCGGATATCCCCCCTTTGTATACGGCGTTTGTTAATGCTGAACGCTTGCCGTGTTTACGGCAGGTTGCAAAGTCCTCACGCGCATCCGGTGCGCCCCCGCCGCCCGGTCCACGTGCGCCGCGGTCAGCGCCCGGGCCCGCTCGGCGTCGCCACGGGCCACCGCGTCCACGATCGCGCCGTGCTCCGCCCAGGACTCCACGGGCCGCACCGGGGCCTCCACCACGTACATCCAGGCCACCTTGTGACGCATCTGGGTGAGCAGCGCGATGAGCCCGGGACTGCCCGAGGCCTGGGAGAGCGTCTCGTGGAACCAGCCGCCCAGGGACCGCAGGTCCTCCCCCTGCCCCCTCCTGGCCCGCTCCTGGCCCAGCCGGACCAGGCCCCGCAGCACCTTGAGGTGGGCCTCGCTGCGCCGCCGGGCCGCCCGGGCCGCCGCGAGGGGCTCCAGGAGCATCCGTACCTCCAGGAGGTCGGCGGCCTCCTGCTCGGTCGGCTCGGCCACGCAGGCGCCCGCGTGCCGGCGGGTGGTCACGAACCCCTCGGACTCCAGCGTGCGCAGCGCCTCGCGCACCGGGACGCGCGAGACCCCGTACCGGCGGGCCAGCACCTCCTCGGTCAGCCGGGCGCCGGGCCCGAACACCCCGGAGACGATGTCGTCGCGGATCGCTGTGCATACCGTGTGCGCGGGAATACGCAAGACCGGACCTCCGCCTTTTTCGTATGGCTGTGCGCGTTGCGACTCTATTGCAACACACGATAATTTCCGAGGACGGCCGGGAATGCGAAACATTCACATCGCGCAGTTCGAAACGCGACACGCGAATCACGTGGCACGACGAAGGCCCCGGCTCTCAAAGAGCCGGGGCCTTCGCGGAAGACGCGTGGTGCGTGCAGCGCAGCGGGTCAGACGGTGACGCCGTGCGAGCGCAGGTACGTGATCGGGTTGATGTCCGTGCCGTAGTCGGCGCCGGTGCGGGCCTCGAAGTGCAGGTGCGGGCCGCTGGAGTTGCCGGTGGAGCCCGACAGGCCGATCTTCTGGCCCGGGGTGACCTGCTGGCCGACGGAGACGCTCAGCGAGGACATGTGGCCGTACTGGGTGTACGTGCCGTCGGCGTGCTTGATGACGACGTTGTTGCCGTACGCACCGCCGTAGCCCGCCTCGACCACGGTGCCGAGGCCCACGGCGTGCACCTCGGTGCCGGAGGCGGCGTGGAAGTCGATGCCGGTGTGGCTGCCGGAGGACCACATGCCGCCACCCGCGTGGTACTGGGTGCTGACGTAGGTGTCGTCGAGCGGGGACACGAAGGTGTTGAGGCGCTTGCGCTCCTCTTCGCGGGCGGCGCGCTCGGCGGCCTCGCGCTCGGCCTTGGCCTGGGCTTCGGCCTTCGCCTTGGCCTCGGCGGCGCGCTGCTTGGCGTCGGCCTCGGCCTGCGCCTTGGCGGCGGCGGCCTCGGCGGCCCGCTGCTGGGACTGGGCCTGGGCCTCGACGTCACCGGCGAGCTCGTCGGCCACCACGATGGTGTTGAGGCTGCCGGTGTCCTCGATGGAGGGGGACTGGTCCGCGGCGAACGCGGGACCGGCCAGGGAGCCGACGACACCGGTGGTGGCGAGGGCGGCTATACCGGCATAACCGGCGGTCTTGCGGCTCAGACGGCTCGAACCACGGTGCTTGCCGGCAACGCGACTGCCAAACGCCATGAAGGGGCTGATCCTTTCCTTCCCTCTCGCCTACCGGGTTAGCTGACGGGTTCGGAGCAGGAAGGTCTCCTACGGGCCCCCTCTTGCGAGGCGGTCCGATTCACCCCAGGGACACAAGTGGGTCCCCGGCTCCCCAGGCTCGCGCCTGACGGGGACTCGGCGATCGCTGCCCGGTGCCGCGGACGCGGCGGTTACAACTGACGGACAGCACGGCCGACGCTAGGCGGATCATCAGTCAATCGCCAAACAGACACGCCCTTTTGTTGCGTACGCCACACCGCATACAAGCAACCACACCACTAAAGGCCAAATAAAGGACAAAAGGGGCCCCGATGGACAAGCCACCGGAGCCCCTTGGGCGGCAGGCCGGTTGACGGCCCGCCGGAGATCACCTGACGGTCAGTCGACGACCACGATCAGTTGCCGACCACGGTCACTTCGCCGATCCCGAGGGCCCGCACCGGCTCCTCGATCTGCGAGGCGTCGCCGACCAGGACCGTGACCAGACGGTCCACCGGGAAGGCGTTGACGACCGCCGAAGTGGCCTCCACCGTCCCGGTTTCGGCGAGCCGCGCGTACAACTGCGCCTGGTAGTCGTCCGGCAGCTCCTGCTCGACCTGGTCGGCGAGGGTGCCCGCGACGGAGGCGGCCGTCTCGAACTTCAGCGGGGCAACCCCCACCAAGTTCTGCACGGCCACGTCCCGTTCGGCGTCGGTCAGGCCGCCCTCCGCGAGGGTGCGCAGCACCGTCCAGAGGTCGTCCAGGGCCGGGCCGGTGTTGGGGGTGTCCACCGAGCCGCTGATGGCGAGCATCGAGGCGCCCTTGCCGTCGGCGGTGGAGCGCAGCACCTGGCCGAAGGCGCGCACGCCGTAGGTGTACCCCTTCTCCTCGCGCAGCACCTTGTCCAGCCGGGAGGTGAGCGTGCCGCCGAGGCAGTACGTGCCGAGCACCTGGGGCGCCCAGACCCGGTCGTGCCGGTCCGCGCCGATGCGGCCGATCAGCAGCTGCGTCTGGACCGCGCCGGGCCGGTCCACGATGACCACGCGGCCCGTGTCGTCGGCGGTGATCGGCGGGACCGGACGCGGGGCGGTGGTGTCACCGGTCCACGCGCCCAGGGTGTCGGCCAGGACGGCGTCCAGGTCGATGCCGGTCAGGTCGCCGACGACCACCGCGGTGGCGGTCGCGGGGCGCACGTGGGCCTCGTAGAAGGCCCGTACGGCCGCCGAGTCGATGCGGGCGACCGTCTCCTCGGTGCCCTGACGGGGGCGGGACATCCGCAGGGTGGCCGGGAAGAGCTCCTTCGAGAGCTGCTTGGCGGCGCGGCGCTGCGGGTTGGCGCTCTCGTGCGGGATCTCGTCGAGCCGGTTGCGCACCAGGCGGTCGACCTCGGCGTCGGCGAAGGCCGGCGTGCGCAGCGCCTCGGCGACCAGTCCCAGCGCCTTGTGCAGGCGGGAGGCCGGGACCTCCAGGGAGACCCGCAGGCCCGGGTGGTCGGCGTGCGCGTCGAGGGTGGCGCCGCAGCGCTCCAGCTCGGCGGCGAACTCCTCGGCGGAGCGCTTGTCGGTGCCCTCGGACAGGGCGCGCACCATGATCGTGGCCACGCCGTCGAGGCCCTCGGGCTCCGCGTCGAGCGGGGCGGCGAGGTTGATCTCGACCGCGACCACCTGCTGGCCCGGACGGTGGCAGCGCAGCAGGGTCAGGCCGTTGGCCAGGACCCCGCGCTCGGGGGCCGGGAAGGCCCACGGCTGCGGCTCGCCGGCCTCGGGGCGCGGGTGGAAGGTCATCGTGACGGCTGCGGTGTCGCTCACTGCTCCGCCCCCTCGTTCTCGTCGCTCGCGTCGGTCTCTTCGTTGTCGTCCGCGGCGATCGGCTCGTAGACGAGCACCGCCCGGTTGTCCGGGCGCAGTCGGGCCGCGGCCACGGCCTGTACTTCCTCGGCGGTGATGTCGAGGACGCGCTGGACTGCGGTCAGGGCGAGCTGCGGGTCGCCGAACAGAACCGCGAAGCGGCACAGTTCGTCGGCGCGGCCGGCCACCGTGCTCAGCCGGTCCAGCCACTCGCGCTCCAGCTGGGCCTGCGCCCGCTCCATCTCCTCGGCCGTCGGGCCCTCCGCGGCGAACCGCGCGAGCTCCTCGTCGACGGCCGCCTCGATGGCGGGCACCTCGACACCGCTGGAGGTCTTGACGTCCAGCCAGCCCAGCGAGGGGGCGCCGGCCAGGCGCAGCATGCCGAAGCCCGCGGCGACGGCGCTCTGGTCGCGGCGCACCAGGCGGTTGTGGAGCCGGGAGGACTCGCCGCTGCCCAGGACGGTCAGCGCCACGTCGGCGGCGTCGCATTCGCGGGTGCCGTCGTGCGGGAGCCGGTAGGCCGCCATCAGCGCGCGGGCCGGCACCTCCTCGACGACCTCTTCGCGCAGCTGCTCGCCCATGATCTCGGGGAGCGAGCCGTCGCGCGGCGGCTGCTTGCCGTCGTGGCCGGGGATGGTGCCGAAGTACTTCTCGACCCAGGCGAGGGTCTTCTCGGGGTCGATGTCGCCGACGACCGAGAGCACCGCGTTGTTGGGCGCGTAGTACGTACGGAAGAACGCGCGCGCGTCCTCCAGGGACGCGGCGTCCAGATCGGCCATGGACCCGATCGGGGTGTGGTGGTACGGGTGGCCCTCCGGGTAGGCGAGGGCCGTCAGCTTCTCGAAGGCCGTGCCGTAGGGGACGTTGTCGTACCGCTGGCGGCGCTCGTTCTTGACGACGTCGCGCTGGTTCTCCATGGACTCGTCGTCCAGGGCGGCCAGCAGCGAGCCCATCCGGTCCGCTTCCAGCCACAGCGCGAGCTCCAGCTGGTGGGTCGGCATCGTCTCGAAGTAGTTGGTCCGCTCGAAGCTGGTGGTCCCGTTGAGGGAGCCGCCGGCGCCCTGGACCAGTTCGAAGTGGCCGTTGCCGGAGACGTTCTTCGAGCCCTGGAACATCAGGTGCTCGAAGAGGTGAGCCAGACCCGTACGTCCCTTGACTTCGTGGCGCGAGCCGACGTCGTACCAGAGGCAGACCGCGGCGACCGGGGTCAGGTGGTCCTCGGACAGCACCACGCGCAGGCCGTTGGCCAGCCGGTGCTCGGTCGCTGTGAGGCCGCCGGAGCCGGCATGAGCGGTGGCCGTGTGACCCATGGGCATGTGGTCCCTTCGATCGCGATGCAGAGATTCCTGTCAGACCTGCCACTGTATGCAAGCGTGTCGGCGCGCGGAGAAGTTCCCGGCCCAGTCCAGGGTCGGAGTCGGCGTTGTCGGTGCCTCGGGCCACAATGGTCGGCGGCACCCTTGTCCGAAACCGCCCGCCCGACCGCCCCAGCCCCGCCCCAGTCCAGTCCCCGCCCCACCCCGTGAGAGCTCAGCTCATCCCGATTCTTGGTTAAGGAGCCGCGCAGCGATGGCCCGCCGCAGCACGAAGACCCCGCCGCCGGAGGATTTCGAGGAGAAGATCCTCGACATCGACGTCGTCGACGAAATGCAGGGCTCCTTCCTCGAGTACGCGTACTCGGTGATCTACTCCCGTGCCCTGCCCGACGCCCGCGACGGCATGAAGCCGGTGCACCGGCGCATCGTCTACCAGATGAACGAGATGGGCCTGCGCCCCGACCGCGGTTACGTGAAGTGCGCCCGCGTCGTCGGCGAGGTCATGGGCAAGCTGCACCCGCACGGCGACGCGTCGATCTACGACGCCCTCGTGCGCATGGCGCAGCCCTTCTCCATGCGGCTCCCGCTGGTCGACGGCCACGGCAACTTCGGCTCGCTCGGCAACGACGACCCGCCGGCCGCGATGCGGTACACCGAGTCGAGGATGGCCGACGCCGCCTCGCTGATGACGGACGGGATCGACGAGAACACCGTCGACTTCGCCGCGAACTACGACGGCCAGGAGCGCGAACCGGTCGTCCTTCCGGCCGCGTACCCGAACCTGCTGGTCAACGGCGCGTCCGGGATCGCGGTGGGCATGGCCACCAACATGGCCCCGCACAACCTCGGCGAGGTCATCGCGGCCGCCCGCCACCTGATCCGCTACCCCGAGGCGGACCTGGAGGCGCTGATGCGCTTCGTACCGGGTCCCGACCTGCCCACGGGCGGCCGGATCGTCGGCCTGGCGGGCATCAAGGACGCCTACGAGAACGGCCGCGGAACCTTCAGGATCCGTGCCACGGTGGCCCTGGAGGACGTGACCCCGCGCCGCAAGGGGCTGGTCGTCACCGAACTGCCCTTCACGGTCGGTCCCGAGAAGGTCATCGCGAAGATCAAGGACCTGGTCGGCTCGAAGAAGCTCCAGGGCATCGCGGACGTCAAGGACCTCACGGACCGCTCGCACGGCCTGCGCCTGGTCATCGAGATCAAGAACGGCTTCCACCCCGAGGCCGTGCTGGAGCAGCTGTACAAGCTGACGCCGATGGAGGAGACCTTCGGCATCAACAACGTCGCGCTGGTCGACGGGCAGCCGCTGACGCTGGGCCTCAAGGAGCTGCTGGAGGTCTACCTCGACCACCGCTTCGAGGTCGTCCGCCGGCGCAGCGAGTTCCGCCGCGGCAAGCGGCGCGACCGGCTGCACCTCGTCGAGGGCCTGCTCGTGGCCCTGCTCGACATCGACGAGGTCATCCGGATCATCCGGGACAGCGACAACTCCGCGCAGGCCAAGGAGCGCCTGATGGAGCGTTTCTCGCTGAGCGAGATCCAGACCCAGTACATCCTGGACACCCCGCTGCGCCGGCTCACCCGCTTCGACCGGATCGAGCTGGAGTCCGAGCGCGACCGGCTGACCGGCGAGATCGACGAGCTGACCGGGATCCTGGAATCCGACGGCGAGCTGCGCAAGCTGGTCTCGGCGGAACTGGCCGCGGTGTCGAAGAAGTTCGGCACGGAGCGCCGTACGGTGCTGCTGGAATCGGCGGGGACGCCCGTCGCGGCGGTCCCGCTGGAGGTCGAGGACACCCCGTGCCGGGTGCTGCTGTCCTCCACCGGCCTGCTCGCCCGCACCGCCACCGCTGAGCCGCTCCCCGAGGAGGAGGGCGGAGCACGCACCAAGCACGACCTGATCGCCTCGCAGGTCGCGGCGACCGCGCGGGCCGACATCGGCGTGGTCACCTCGTACGGGCGGCTCCTGCGGCTGTCGGTGATCGACCTGCCGCAGCTGCCGGACACCCACGCCGCGCCGAACCTGGCGGGCGGCGCCCCGGTCTCGGAGTTCCTCTCCGGGCTGGAGGCGGACGAGCAGGTCGTCTGCCTGACCTCGCTCGACGAGTCGGGGCAGGGCCTGGCGCTCGGCACCGAGCAGGGCGTGGTCAAGCGGGTCGTGCCGGACTATCCGGCCAACAAGGACGAGCTGGAGGTCATCACCCTCAAGGACGGTGACCGGATCGTCGGCGCGGTCGAGCTGCGCACGGGCGAGGAGGACCTCGTCTTCATCACCGACGACGCCCAGCTGCTGCGCTACCCGGCGGGCCAGGTCCGCCCGCAGGGCCGCCCCGCGGGCGGCATGGCGGGCATCAAGCTCTCGGACGGCGCCAAGGTGATCCATTTCTCGGCGGTGGACCCGGCGCGCGAGGCCGTGGTGTTCACGGTGGCGGGCTCGCACGGGACGCTGGACGACTCGATGCAGTCCGGGAAGCTGACCCCGTTCGACCAGTACCCGCGCAAGGGCCGGGCCACCGGCGGCGTGCGCTGCCAGCGGTTCCTGAAGGGCGAGGACGTCCTGCTGCTGGCCTGGGCGGGCGGTTCCCCCGCCCGCGCGGCAGCGGCGAACGGCACTCCGGCCGCGCTGCCCGCGGTCGACCCGCGCCGCGACGGCTCGGGCACGGCACTGCCCGCGGTGGTCGCTGCGCTGGCGGGGTCCGCGCTGTAGGAGGTTGCAGATCATTCGGGTGGTACGTCCGGGGACGTACCACCCGAATGGCGACTAGTGTTTTCCCTCGTGGCACCGTCGGTCGGGTTGGGGAGACACAGAACTGATGAGTCGTCGGCAGGGCGGATCGATCGGGGACTGGGCCGAGGCCCAGCGTCGGACGCAGCAGACACAGCTGGTCCAGCAGCGCGAGGCGCAGCACTCCGCGCAGCCTGTGGTCCGGGGGCGGCGGGAGCAGCAGGCGGCCGACCGGCAGCGCCGTGAGGCCGAGGCCCAGCGGCGTTCCGCACAGCTCGACGACGAGGTCGCCGCCCTGCAGGTCCTGTTGGCCACGGGATGCCGGGCGCCGGCGTTCCGGATGGCGGCCATGGTCCGCTCCGAGCAGCTGGAACCGTTCGCCCCGGGAGACCTGGCGCACCCGGTCGAGCTGCCGCGCCTGGAACAGTTCCAGCAGCAGAGCAGCGGCTGGACCCTGGGATCGGGACAGCGGGGACAGGCGGAGCGGGACGCGCACGCCCGGTACACCGCGGCATGGCAGGCCGCGCACGCGGCGGAACTGCAGCGGCAGCAGCAACTGGCCTCCTACCGGCAGCAGTACGACGTCTGGGCGGCGGATCAGCTCGCCGGGATCCGTGCGCACAACGGCGGGCTGGCCGAGCTGACGGCCGCACTGCGCGCGGGCGACCCGGAGGCGGTGGTCGAGTACTTCTCGGCCGCCCTGTACGTCTCCGCGGCCTGGCCCGAGTCCCTGCCGAGGCAGGTGGCGGCGGCGTACGATCCGGGCGCGCGCCAGCTGGTGCTGGACTGGGAGCTGCCCGGATATCCGGTGGTACCGGAGGCCAGGTCGGTCCAGTACCTGCCGAGCAGCGGCCAGTACCGGGTGAAGCCGCGGCCCGTCACGGAGCGGCGGGGACTGTACCGGGACCTGCTGGCACAGTGCGTACTGCTGGTGCTGCACGAGCTGTACGCGGCGGACGAGTTCGGGGTGCTCGACTCCGTCCTGGTGAACGGCTTCGTGGACTGCCCGGATCCGGTGACGGGACAGCAGGCGCAGTTCTTCCTCGCCACGGTGACGGCGGCGCGCACCACGTTCCAGGGGCTCCGGCTGACCCAGGTCAGCGCGGCGGACTGCCTCGTGGAGGGCTTGCGCGGGCAGCTCTCGGCAAAGCCGGACCAGCTGGCGGCGGTACGCCCCGGACGCCGGCCCGGCGAGGTCGGCACGGTCGTCGGCCACGGCGGCCGGACGGACGACGGCGAGGACCCGGACCTCTTCACGATGGACCCGATCGCCTTCGAGAACCTGGTGGCCGAGCTGTTCCGGGCCATGGGCATGGAGGCGGTGACCACACAGCGGTCGGGCGACGGCGGGGTGGACGTCGAGGCGCTGGACCCGGCCCCGATCCGGGGCGGCCGGATCGTGGTGCAGGTCAAGCGCTACGGCAGGACGGTCAGCCCCACCGCGGTGCGGGACCTGTACGGAACGGTCCAGGACCGGGGGGCGAACAAGGGGGTGCTGGTCACCACCGCGACCTTCGGCCCCGGCTCGTACGCGTTCGCCGAGGGCAAGCCGCTGGAACTGGTCGACGGGGCCACGCTCGTGGACCTGCTGCACCAGCACGGCCTGCGCGGCCGCCTCGGCGGCGACCCGGCGGCCCCGGTACCGGCCCCCCGGGAACCGGAGCCGGACCAGGACCGGAACGTACTCGGCATGTCCTGGTCGGGAGCGGTCGCGCTGGACGTGTGCGCGCTGGTCTGCGAGGGCGGCCGGGCGCTGAGCGAGGACCACTTCGTGTTCTTCAACAATCCGAGTTCCCCGGAGGGTTCGGTACGGACCCACCCCCATTCACCGCCCGACAAGGCGGCCCTGGCAGTCGCCTTCGAGCAGCTGCCGGCCCGTGCCGACCGGCTGGTCCTGGTCGCCGCGATCGACCCGGAGGCCGACCCGCACGCCGACCTGACCGGTTTCACCGACGCCCGGATCCGGCTGCTGGACACGCACGGCGAGGAGCTGGGACAGCTGGAGGTCTCCGACGGCCGCGCGGGCGAAACCGCCCTGGTCCTCGGCTCCTTCCGGCGCCGTGCCGGTGGCGACTGGGACTTCGTCCTCGGCGGCAAGGGCTACCCGGGCGGCCTGGAACCCCTCCTGACCGACTTCGGCATCGAGGTCGCCTGAGGGCACGTACGGCTGCTGACCCTAAAAGTCTTCGGGACCCGGGTCGGGGTCGGCGTCCAGGTCGGGGTCCGAAGGCGGCTGCGCCGGGCGGTGCACGTACCGCAGGACGCCCCACATGGTCTCCGGCCCCGCCCGGCCCGGCTCCGCCTCCCGGCAGTCGGCCAGTTCGCGGAGCAGGGCCTCGCCGTCGGTGCCGGAGCCGATCATCACGAGCTGCGTGAGGCGCGGCTCGCCCCGGCCCCAGGCCCGCGGGGCGAAGCGGAGGAAGCGGCCGACCGCGTGGATCTCGTAGCACTCCTCGTGGCCCGGCACGCCGAAGTAGACGAAGCCCTTGATCCGGTAGAGGCCGGCGGGGCGGCGGTCGAGGAACTCGATGAAGCGGCGCGGGCTGAGCGCCTGCTCGGACACGAACTCGGTGCTCGCGTAGGCGGCGTGCACGTGACCGGCGTGATCGCCGTCGTGGGCGTGGTCGTCGGCCTCCGACAGCAGGTCCTCGAAGGACAGCTGGCCGCGCGTCTCGGCCCAGGGGCGGCGGTCGAAGAGGAGCTCCGGGTCGATCCGGCCGTGGTCCGCGCCCACCACCGGGATGCCCGGCGCGCAGAGCGTGGCGAGTACGCCCTCGATGCGGGACCGCTCCCCCGTTCCGACCCGGTCGGTCTTGTTGAGCACCACCAGGTCGGCGACGGACAGGTGCCGGTCGGTCTCGGGGTGAGCGGCCCGGGTCGCGTCGAACTCCGCCGCGTCGACGACGTGCACCATGCCGCCGTAGCGGACGGCCGGGTTCTCGTTGGCGACGAGCATCCGGACCATCTCCTGGGGCTCCGCCAGCCCGCTCGCCTCGATGACGATCACGTCGATGCGGTGGACGGGGTCGGCGAGCTTCTCCAGGTAGGCGTCCAGCTCGCTGCCGTCCACCGCGCAGCACAGGCAGCCGCCGCCGAGGGAGACCATCGAGTCGCCGACCTGGCCGGCCACCGCCATCGCGTCGACCTCGATGGAGCCGAAGTCGTTGACGACGACCCCGATCCGGGTGCCGCCCCGGTTGCCGAGGAGGTGGTTGAGGACGGTCGTCTTGCCGGATCCGAGGAATCCGGCGAGGACGACGACGGGGATGCTGTTCACCCGGTCGATCGTAGCCAGCGTCAGCCGAGGGCGGGCACCGGCCGGGGCGGGGTCGGGCCGGTGTAGCGGGCCGCCGGCCGGATGATCTTCGAGTCCGCGGCCTGTTCCAGGACGTTCGCGCTCCAGCCGACCACGCGGGCCGCGCAGAAGGTCGGGGTGAACATCTCGCGCGGCAGTCCGCACAGTTCCATGACCACGCCCGCGTAGAACTCCACGTTGGTGTGGAGCTCCCGGCCCGGCTTGAGCTCGGCGAGGATCTCCTCGACGTGCCGCTCCACCTCCACGGCGAAGTCCACGAGCGGGCCGCCGAACTGCAGGGCGATCTCGCGCAGCATCCGCGAGCGCGGGTCCTCGGTGCGGTAGACGGGGTGGCCGAAGCCCATGATCCGGTCGCCCGCGAGGACCCGCTCACGGATCCACGGATCGATCCGGTCCGCCGTTCCGATGGCGTCGAGGGTGTCCAGGGCCCGGCTGGGGGCGCCGCCGTGCAGCGGGCCGGAGAGTGCGCCGATCGCCCCGGTGAGGCAGGCCGCGACGTCGGCGCCGGTGGAGGCGATCACGCGGGCGGTGAAGGTGGAGGCGTTGAAGCCGTGGTCGATCGTGGAGATCAGGTACCGCTCCACCGCGCGGGCCCTGACCGGCTCGGGTTCCCGTCCGGTCAGCATGTAGAGGTAGTTGGCCGCGTACGGGAGGTCGTCCCGCGGCTCCACCGGCTCCAGACCCTGGCCGAGCCGGTACAGGGCGGTGAGCAGGGTCGGTACGGCGGCGCAGGCGGCCAGTGCGTCGGCGGCGCGGCGTTCGGGGGTCAGGTCGTAGACCGGGCGGAATCCCGCGGAGGCCCCGAGCAGGGAGAGCGCCGTGCGCAGCCCGGAGAGCGGGCCGGACAGGGCGGTGGCGCGGGCCAGGGCGGGCAGGGCGTCCCGGACCTCGGCGGGGAGCCGGCGCAGCGGGGCGGTCTCGGCGGTGAAGGCGGCGCGCTCGGCGGTGTCGGCGGGCAGTGCGCCGCGGAACATCAGGTGCCACACGTCCTCGAAGGTGCGGCTCCCGGCGAGCTCGACCGCCGAGTACTGGCGGTAGTGGTAGAAGCCCTCACGGCCTCTCACGTCACCGAGCTGGGTCTCGGTGACCACGACTCCCGCGAGTCCGCGGGGGGTTTCGGCTGGTGCGACGGTGGTGTCCATGGATCGACCATCCATGATGCACTGAATCAGTGTCAATATTGATCGGATCAATATATGTAGGGTGTGCGTCATGAACGACGAGTCCGGTGAGCAAAGGATCGGCACCCGGGAAGCGGCCCGGCTGCTGGGGGTGAAGCCCGCGACCGTGTACGCGTACGTCAGCCGCGGCCAGCTCACGAGCCGCCGTGACCCGGTCGGACGCTCCAGCAGTTTCGACGCCCGCGAGGTGGAGGCCCTGGCCCGGCGCAGCCGGCGCGAGGCGGCGGGTCCCCCCGGGTTCGCCGCCTCCGCCGGGGAGCTCTCCGTACGCACCGCGCTCACCCTCATCGAGTCCGACCGGTACTACTTCCGCGGCGTGGACGCCGTGGAACTGGCCTCGCGGTACCGCTACGAGGAGGTCGCCGAGTGGCTCTGGACGGGGACCCTGGTGCGCGGGGCCCGGTTCACCGCTCCCCCGGAGTCCCTCGCCGCGGCCCGCCGGGCGGTCGCCGCGCTCCCCGAGCACAGCGGGCCGATCGACCGGCTGCGGGTGGCCGTCGCCGCCGCGGCGGTCGCGGACCCGCTGCGCTTCGACCTGTCCGGGCCCTCCGTACTGGGCTCCGCGCGCGCCCTGATCCCCACCCTGGTCGGCGCCCTGCCCGAGGTGGGCCCGGCGCAGTGGGGCGGGGACGGCCGCCTCTCCCGGCAGCTGTGGCCGCGGCTCTCCGCCCTGGACCCCGATCCGGACGCGCTGGCCGTCCTGGACCTGGCCCTGGCCCTGCTGACGGACCACGACCTGGCCGCCTCGACCCTGGCCGTACGGGTGGCCGCGTCGGCGCGCGCACATCCGTACGCGGTGGTCTCGGCCGGGCTCGGCGCGCTCGAAGGCCCCCTGCACGGAGCGGCCGGGCGGCTCGCGCACCGGATGCTGGTGGAGGTGCTGGAGCGCGGCGGCGCGGCTCCGGTGGTGGCGGAGTACCTGCGGGCCGGACGCAGGGTGCCCGGGCTCGGGCACCGGCTGTACGGGGCCGAGGATCCGCGGGCGACGGCGCTGTTCGCCCGGCTGGAGCCGCTGGCGCAGGCCGGTCCGGCGCTGGGCGCGGCGCGCGAGGTGGCCGGGGTGATGGCCCGGCACGGCGACGGCCTGTACCCGAACGTGGACCTGGCGCTCGCGGTGCTGACGGTCTCCTGCGGGATGGCCCCGGAGGCCGGGGAGACGGTCTTCGCGGTGGCCCGTACGGCCGGGTGGATCGCGCACGCGCTGGAGGAGTACGAGGAGCGCCCGCTGCGGATGCGACCGAGCGGGCAGTACCACGGGCCCCGCCCGCCACGGCCGTTGCCGTGACGGGCGGGGTGTTACCGGGCGGGGTGTTCCCCGTCTCCGCCGAGGCGGGGTGCCCGGGCTCAGCCGGCGTAGGCCTCGAACTCGCCCAGCTGCCCGGCCGGCCAGCCGGTGTTGCCGGTGAAGGCCAGCCGCAGGTGGCGCAGGTTCGTACCGTCGGGAAGGGTGATGGTCACCTTGTTCCCGCTCGCCGGGTCGAAGACGTGGCCCTGGGGGCCGACGACGGTGGTGAAGGAGGAGCCGTCGGTGCTCCCCAGGACCGACAGGGTCTGGGTCCTGGCCCCCCAGGCCGCCGGCGGCGGCAGCTTCAGGACCAGCCGCTTGACGGCCGTGGTGGCGCCGAGGTCGACCGTCACCGACTGCGGGAAGGCGTTGTTGAGGCTCTCCCAGTAAGTGTGGGGGTCTCCGTCTACGGCCTTGGCCGCGTCATAGCCCTGGGTGTGCGAGGACTCGGACACCGGCCGGCCCTGGGCCAGGTTGCGGGTGGGGTCCGGAGTCGGGGTCGGCGTGGGCGTCGGAGTCGGCGTCGGAGTCGGAGTCGGCGTAGGGCTCGGAGTGGGTGTGGGAGTGGGCGTCGGGCTCGGCGTCGGTTCCGGTCCCGGCTGGTCCGTCGCCGGGGGGAACGGCCCGCAGTAGGTGTTCGGCAGCTTGGTGTTCCAGCCGGAGTTCCCGCTGCCCTGCGTCAGCTTCAGCTGCGCGCCCAGGCAGCTGTAGACGGGCTCGGCGAAGCCGATGCGGGTGGCCCTGACGTTGCTCATGGACAGTTCGGCGGGGTCGTTGAACTGGAGCGCGAACGTCCCGGTCTTGTCGATGGTGACGTTGTCGAAGTGGACGCCCTTCGTGCTGCCGGACACGAAGTGGATGGCGGCGTAGGAGCTGTCCAGGATGTCGCTGTCGGTCACGTTGATCGTGGCCTTGTCGATGGAGCTCGACCGGCTGTCGAACCACACGGCGCCGATCGGGAAGTTCCACCCGTAGTCGGTGTTCCCGGTCCGGATCAGGGTGTTGCGGGCCAGCGTGAAGGTGCCCGAGACGTCCGTCCCCTGGCCGGGGGTGACCCCGGGATAGCGGTTGCCCACGTGCAGGCCGCCGCCGTTGGACAGGGTCTCGGCGGCCACGTTGTCGGTGACGCTGATGTCCTTGCCGCCGTAGATCGCGATGTTGTTGGCGAGGATCGGCAGGACGACGGTGTTGTGGCTGAAGGAGTTGGCGACGTTGTTCTTGGTGTCCGCCCACATGGCGAGGCCGTCGTCGCCCAGGTTGCGCAGGAAGGTGTTCTCCACGGAGGAGCGGGTGACGCCCCAGTGGAAGTTCACCCCGTCCGCCGTCTGGTCGAGGATCCGGCTGTTCCTGATGTGGAAGTTGTCCATCGGGCCGTCCATCCAGGCCCCGACCTTGGTCCGCTGCATCCACACGTTGTCGACGACGGAGTCACTCATCGCGCCGCCGATGGCGTTGACCTGGTCGTCGTCGATGCGGTCGGCGATCTCGCCGATGATCGCGAAGTCCTTCAGCGTGACGTTTCTGCTCGGCCCGCCGCTCTCGTGCGGGCGGATCTGCCCGCCGTATCCGCCGCCCTGTACGTACTTCCCGTAGATCCCGGCCGCGCGGCTGCGGTCGGTGGGGTGGCGCCCGGTGAGGACGGAGTACCAGGGCCCGGCCCCGCGCAGTGTCACCTTGTCCACCACCACGTGATCGGTGAGCTTGAAGGTGCCCTGCGGGATCCACACCTCCTTCGCCTGCGCCGCGCCCGCGTCCACCGCCTGCTGGAAGGCGGCCGTGGAGTCGGCGGAGCCGTTCGGATCGGCCCCGAAGTCGGTCACCGACAGCGCGCCGGCCGGACGCGTCCCGGGCGGTGCGACCTCCTCGAAGTCGGCGAGGTCCACGATCGCCCACGGGGTCGCGCCGAGGGAGGAGAGGGTGAGCCGGACCTTGGAGCCCGCCGGGAGGGTCTTCCCGAAGAGGGTGCGGGTCTCCTCGTAGAAGTGGTGCGGCTTGTCGCCGTTCGGCTGGTTGGTGAAGGGGTAGCTGCCGTAGAACCAGCTGTACTTGGAGGTGAAGTCCAGGTCCTTCAGCTTGGTCCCGTCCAGCTTCAGCTCCACGGGGGCGCTGATTCCCGTGCCGGCCGCGTTGTCCGGTACGGAATAGCGCACGCTCATCGCGTTCGCGGGTTTGGTCAGCGTGAACTCGACGTACTCCCCCGCCGCGTCCAGCCGTACGGCGCTGCGCCCGGAGGCCTCTGCGGGCAGGCTCGTGTAGGTCCGGTCGGGCCCGATCACCGAGCCGTTGGTGGCCGCCCGCTCCGCCTCCTGCTCGGTGAAGGGCACCGTCGCCCCGCGCCCCGGGACGTCCAGCGGGGACAGGACGGCCGGGGCGGCCGTCGCGCTCGGTGCCGCCACCAGCGGGAGGGCGGCGGCCGCCCCGAGGACGGCGGCGGTGGCCAGCGCGGCGACGAGTGCGCCGGCCGGCCTCCCGCGTGCTGCGATGCGTGCTGCTGCGCTCATGACGGTGGGACCTCTCCATGCGGTGCGGGGGGGGTGTGCACGGGCGGTTCTACGGGGTGGGGCGCGGGAAGCAGGTGGTCCTGGCGGTCCGGCTGCGGCGTCAGGTCCGCAGCCAGACCGCCGTGTCCTGTCCGAGCAGCCCGTCCGCGTCCAGAGCGGAACTGCTCAGCAGGAGGCTCGTGTGGGCCGGCAGCGGGACCGGCTCCGGGGACAGGTTGGCCACGCAGACCAGCCCGTCGGGGCGGCCGAAGGCGAGTACCCCGGGCGGCGCGGGCAGCCACTGCAGCGATCCCCCGCCGAAGCCGGCCGCGGCCCGGCGCAGCCCGAGGGCCGTCCGGTAGAGGGTGAGCATCGAGTCCGGGTCCCCGGCCTGGCGGTCCGCGGCGTACGCCGGCCAGTCCGCGGGCTGGGGCAGCCAGGGCTCGTTCCACGGCTCGGCGGTCCACGGCAGCGGGACCCTGCACCCGTCCCGGCCGGGGTCGGTGCCGCCGGAGCGGAAGTGCATGGGGTCCTGGATGCGGCCGAGCGGGATCTCGGCCTCGGGAAGCCCCAGTTCCTCGCCCTGGTAGACGTAGACGGAGCCGGGGAGGGCGAGGGTGAGCAGCGCGGCGGCGCGGGCCCTGCGGGTGCCGAGGGCGAGGTCCGCGGGGGTCCCGAAGGCCTTGGTGGCGAAGTCGAAGCCGGTGTCGGCGCGCCCGTAGCGGGTGACCGTCCGGGTCACGTCGTGGTTGCACAGCACCCAGGTGGCCGGGGCTCCGACGGGGGCGTGCTCGGCGAGGGTCTCCTCGATGGAGGTGCGCAGCCGGCCGGCGTCCCACGGGCAGCTGAGGAAGGAGAAGTTGAAGGCGGTGTGCAGCTCGTCGGGGCGCAGGTAGCGTGCGAACCGTTCGGAGTCCGGCAGCCAGACCTCGCCGACGAAGACGGCCCCGTACTCGTCGGCGATGGCCCGCCAGGACCGGTAGATGGCGTGCAGGTCGTCGCGGTCGATGTACGGGTGCACTTCTCCGGGCCACGGTTCGGCCGGGCGGCCTGCCAGGTCGGGGAGGGCCGGGTCCTTGGCGAGCAGGGCCGCGGAGTCGATCCGTACGCCGGAGACTCCGCGCTCGAACCAGAACCGCAGGACTTCCTCGTGCTCCCGGCGGACGGCGGGGTGGTCCCAGTTGAGGTCGGGCTGTTCGGGGGTGAAGAGGTGCAGGTACCACTCCCCGTCCGGTACCTGCGTCCAGGTGGCGGCTCCGTTGAACTGCGAGGGCCAGTCCCCCGGCGGGAGTTCGCCGTGCTCCCCGCGGCCCGGGCGGAAGTGGAAGAGCTCCCGTTCGGGGCTGCCGGGGCCGGCGGCGAGGGCGGCCTTGAACCAGGCGTGCTGGTCGGACACGTGGTTCGGGACGATGTCGACAATGGTGCGGATGCCCAGTTCACGGGCCTCGGCGATGAGCTTCTCGGCCTCGGCGAGGGTGCCGAAGGCGGGGTCGATGGTGCGGTAGTCGGCGACGTCGTAGCCGCCGTCGGCGAGCGGGGAGAGGTACCAGGGGGTGAACCACAGGGCGTCGACGCCCAGTTCGGCGAGGTAGGGGAGACGGGCCCGGACGCCCGCGAGGTCACCGGTGCCGTCCCCGTCGCCGTCGGCGAAGCTCCGTACGTACACCTGGTAGATGGCGGCCGAGCGCCACCAGTCGGCGGCGTTTTCGGGCAGGGGAAAGTCAGCCACGGAGAGGGGTCCTTTCACGGCGTTCTTTTCGCAGGGGGCGACCGGGTGCGGCGGCGGTGCGGGGTGGTGCTCACCCCTTGAGGGAGCCTGCCGTCAGGCCGCTCATGATGTTGCGCTGGAAGATCAGGAAGATGATGAGCGTGGGCGCCGAGGCCATGGCGAGCGCGGCGACGAGATGGTTCTCCGGCACTCCCCTGGCGAGGGAGTAGATGCCGACGTTGAGCGTCTGCAGGGCCGGGTCGGGGAGGGTGAGCATGGGCCAGAGGAAGTCTTTCCAGACCCCGACGACGGCGAAGATCGACACGACACCGAGGACGGGGCGGGACATCGGCAGGACCACGGAGCGCAGGGTGCGCAGGGAGGAGGCTCCGTCGATGGCGGCGGCATCGAGGATCTCGCCGGGGATGGAGTCGAAGAATCGTTTCAGAAGGAAGATGTTGAAGGCGTTCGTGACCGAGGGCAGCCAGATCACCCAGGGCGTGTTGAGCAGGTTCCGCTCGATGATCGGCATGTCCAGGACCGTGAGGTACTGCGGTACGACGAGGACGGTGGCCGGGATCATCAGCGTCGCGAGCATCATGCCGAGGACGGCCTTGCCGAAGACCGGCCGGAGTTTGGAGAGCGAGTAGGCGGCGGCCACGTCGAGGACGAGCTGGAAGGCCAGGGCGCCGAACGCGTAGTAGAGGGTGTTGAACAGCAGCTTGGCGAGGTCCATGACCTTCCAGGCGGCCGAGTAGTTCTCGGTGTGCAGGGAGCCCGGGACCACGGTCGGCGGGACCTGGGTGAACTCCGCGGTGGTCTTGAGGCCGTTGGCCACCATCCAGTAGAGGGGCCCGAGGAAGACGATCGTGAAGCCGATCACGACCACGGCCAGGACGGTCCAGTAGGCGATCTTGCCTCGGGTGCGGCCGAGTTGGGCCGGGGATATCAGCGTGCGCTCTGACATGTGGGTCCTCCCGTCAGTTCTCGTTGTCGCGGCTCAGCCGGACGTACACGGCGGAGAAGCCTGCGAGCAGGACGAGCAGGCACAGGCCCAGGGCCGCGGCGCCGCCGTACTGGTTGAAACTGAAGGCGTACTGGTAGATGAGGACGACGACGGTGGTGGTCGATCCTTCGGGGCCGGCGCCGCCGGTGAGCATGAACGGTTCGACGAACACCTGCATCGTCGCGATGATCTGCATGAGCAGCATCAGCGAGAGGATGAGCTTGGTCTGCGGGATCGTGACGTGCCAGATCTTGCGCAGCACCCCGGCTCCGTCGAGTTCCGCCGCCTCGTAGAGCTCTCCGGGGATGCCCTGGAGGGCTGCCAGGTAGATCAGGGTCGCGCCGCCCATGTTCATCCACGTGGAAGCGATGACGACGGAGAGCATCGCGGTATCGGTGGATTGCAGCCAGTCTTGCGCCGGCAGGTGCAGGAATTCCAGAATCCTGTTGAAGACCCCGTAACCGGGGTCGTAGAAGTACTTGAAGAGCAGGATCGAGGCGACCGGAGGCAGCATCACCGGGAGGTAGACCAGCAGGCGCAAGTAGCCCTGTGCGTGCCGGAATTCGTTGAGCACGATCGAGACCACGAACGGGACGGCGAAGCCGAGTACCAGCGCAAGCCCGCTGAAGAGCAGGGTGTTGCGCCAGGCCTGCCAGAACGTCGGGTCGTTGAAGACGTAGCGGAAATTGTCCCAGCCGACCCAGTGGACGGCTCCGCCCTCGGTCTTCTGGAAGGCCAGCAGGAACTCCCGGACCATCGGGTACCAGGAGAAGAAGGAGAAGCAGAGGACGGCGCCGATCAGAAAGCCGTGGGCCGAGAGGTTCCGCTTGAACGCCCGGAGGAATTCCTCACGAGAGGTACCGGGCAGGGTGGGAGCCGACATCGCCGCTCGCTCCTTGGTGGGTCGTCGCCATCGATTTGCGGGGTACGGGGCCTGCGGGCGGGTCCGGGCCGGGGAGGCCGCCCGGACCTCCCCCGGCCGGGACCGCTACTGGTTGGCCAGCACCTGGTTGACGGCCTTCTCGGCCTCTGCGAGGAGCTGCGCCGAGTCGGCGTCCTTGTTGGTCAGGACCCCCGACATCACCTTGTCGAGGACCTTGTAGACCTCCTGGGCCTTCGCCGGCTCGCCCTTGCCGGCCACCGGGTTGTCCAGGAAGGTCTTGAAGTTGGCGACCGGCATCGTCGCGCTGGCGGCCTTCAGCTCGTCGTCCTTGGCCTTGCTGGCGCCGGTGAAGAACGCGGGCTGCGGAAGGCCGACCGGCAGGCCGTCGGTCTTGTTGCGGTCGTACTGGAACTGGCCCTTGCCGACGGAGAGGAACTTGAAGTTCAACCAGGCGATACCGGCCTTGATCTTGTCGGGCGAGCTGCCCTTCTTGATGATGTAGCCGTTGCCGCCCGCCAGCGTGGCCGCGCCGCCCGGGATGGGGCCCATGCCGAAGTTCTCGTACTTGGCGCCGAGCTGCTGGACCATGTAGGAGATGTCGTCGGGCGCGGCCAGGAACATGCCGAGCTTGTCCGAGGCCATCTGCTTCTGCAGGTCACCCCACTTGAGCAGCTGGGTCTTGCCCATGCTGTCGTCTTCCCAGCGCATGGCGTGCAGGTTGTCGACGATCGCCTTGCCCGTGGGGTTGTTGAAGGCCGCCTTGCCGTCGGCGCCGACGATGTCGCCGCCCATCCCGTACATGGCCGCCGTGTAGTGCCAGCCACCGGTGTTCTCGACGCTGTACTCGCCGTAGCCGGCGGTGCCGTTGCCGAGGGCCGCGATCTTCTTGGCGGCCGCGCGGACCTCGTCCCAGGTGCGCGGGGGCTGGTCGGGGTTGAGCCCCGCCTGCTGGAAGAGCTTGCGGTTGATCAGCAGGCCCATCGTGTAGTTGCTGGTGGGCAGCCCGTAGACCTTGCCGTCGCGCTTGAGGATGCCCGTGACGTTCTTGTCCATGTCGTCCAGGCTCGGCACCGACTTGGCGGTCGCGTACGCCGAGATGTCCTCGGCACCGTCGTTGTCCAGCACCTGCTGGAGATCGGTGAAGTAGGCGTAGAACACGTCCGGCTGGGACTTGGCCTTGAGCATCGCGGTGAAGCGCGGGGGCTCCAGGCACTGGCCGGGGGTGGAGCGGCCGTCGATCGTGACGTTCGGGTAGAGCTTGTTGAACGCCGCCACGTCCTCCTTCCACTGCTTGAGCTCGGGCGCCTTCGCGGCGGGCGGCATGCAGTCGATGGAGATGGTGACCTTGGTCTTCGGGTCGAGCGGGGCGGAGGCGTCCGTGGAACCGCCGGACGGCTGGTTCTTGGTGTCGTCCCCGCTGCTGCTCGTCCCGCAGGCCGCGAGGACGGTGAGCGCGAGCGCCGAGACGAGGGCGGTCGCGGTGGTGCGGCGGATGTTGGTTCTCATCGGTGGTCCCCTTCGAGCATCGAGCAGGAGGCGTGGGGCGTGTAAGGAGGCGAGCGCGGCACACTCAATCACCACCGACAGATGAACGCAATATCTCGCGCAGATTTCGCAAGAGATTGGCAGCAGAACGCCGGGGAGCTCGGGGGCTGAACGCAAAACAGGGCCCCGAAGCGTCAGCGGGACGCTTCGGGGCCCTGTGGCCGGGGGCGGACTCGGCGGAGCCCGGCGGGGCACTACTCCGAACGGGGGCGCGGAACCTGCGCGGTGGAGCCCCGCACGACGAGCTCGGGCTCGAAGAGCAGCTCTCCGGGCTGCACGGCGGCGCCCTGGATCTGCGCGGTGAGCAGCTCCACGGCCGCCCTGCCCATGGCCTCGATGGGCTGCCGGACGGTGGTCAGCGGGGGTTCGGTGCAGTTCATGAAGGCCGAGTCGTCGTACCCGACGACGGAGACCTGGCCGGGCACGTCCAGCCCGCGCCGGCGGGCCGCCCTGATGGCCCCCAGGGCCAGCGGGTCGCTCGCGCAGATGATGCCGGTCACCCCGCGGTCCAGCAGCCTCGACGTGGCCGCGTGGCCGCCCTCCAGGGAGAACAGCGCCCGCTCCACGTGCACCGCGGGCAGCTCGGCGCCGGCCGCCGCGGCGACCGCCTGGGCGGCCACCAGCTTGCGCAGGGAGGGGATGTGGTCGGGCGGGCCCAGCACCAGCCCGATGCGCTCGTGGCCGAGGGAGGCCAGGTGGCGCCAGGCCTGTTCCACCGCGACGGCGTCGTCGCAGGAGACGCACGGGAAGCCGAGGTCCTCTATCGAGGCGTTGATGAGCACCACCGGGACCTTGCGGTCGTGGAGCAGCCGGTAGTGCTCGTGCGGGGCGTCGGCCTGCGCGAAGAGCCCTCCGGCGAAGACGACGCCGGAGACCTGCTGCTGGAGCAGGAGCTCGACGTAGTCCGCCTCGGAGACCCCGCCGGTGGTCTGCGTGCAGAGCACCGGGGTCAGCCCCTGCTGGGCCAGCGCGCCGCCGATCACCTCGGCGAAGGCCGGGAAGATCGGGTTCTGGAGTTCCGGCAGGACCAGGCCGACCAGCCGGGCACGTTCGCCGCGCAGCTGGGTGGGGCGTTCGTAGCCGAGGACGTCCAGTGCGGTGAGCACGGACTGGCGGGTTGTCTCCGAGACGCCCGGCTTGCCGTTGAGCACCCGGCTGACCGTTGCCTCGCTGACCCCCACCTTCTTCGCCACTTGAGCAAGTCGTCGCGTCATGAACGCAAGAGTAGCGCAAACAATGCAAGTTCCTTGCAGTTCGATTACGGCCAGTTTGGCCCATCGGAAACCGGCGCGGAACCCCCCGCGTCCCACCGGCCCGGCCGACCTCATGCCGGCGAGTGGCGGGGCACCCCGAAGGGATGCCCCGCCACCCTCGTTCCCGGTGCTCGCCGCCCGCTACGGCAGCTGGTTGATCCTGAACGTCGAGGTCGTGTTCCGCACGTCCACGGCGTTGTCGCTCATCCTCAGGTTCTGGATGGTGACCTCACCCACCGCAGGCCCTTGTCCCGCCTCGGGCATCTCGTTCGCCCAGAGACCGAACCCGGACTTGGCGTCGAAGGCGTCCCCGCTCTTCTTCGCCCCCGTGATGGTGATGTCCTTCAGAATGGTGTCCTTGATGGGATTGACCGGCTGGCCGCCGACGTACTGCGTCTGGAACATGATTCCGCTGTAGGTCGGATCGACGATGTCCACGTTGTTGATGCGGATTCCCTGGAACACCTTGGAAGCCGAGAAGATCCAGATTCCGGGGAAGGTCTGCGCCCCCCAGAAATGGCCTCCGGCCCGGACGATCGAGATGTTCTCGAAGAGCGTCGGGTCGGTCCCGAATCCGTTCATCGGATACCCGAAGTCCAGCGAGCTGATGGTGATGCCCGAGTAGACCAGGATGTCGGCGATGTAGATGTTGCGGAAGGTGTTGTTGAAGCCGCCGTAGACGGCGACACCGGCCGCGCGCCAGGTCAGGATGGCGCTCAGGTTCTCGTAGACGTTGTTCTTCATGTCCGCGCCGCCCGCGTCGATGGCGGAGAACAGCGCGAAGCTGTCGTCACCCGTGGAACGCGCCTCGATGTTGGTCACGAGGTTGTCCGTGCTGCCGTTGGTCATGTTGATGCCGTCGGCGAAGGTGTCCCGGATCCGCGAGTTCTTGATCGTGATCCGGTCGGTGTTGGCGCCCCAGTAGAGGCACACCTGGTGTTCGTTCCAGATGTTGTCGATGGTCATGTCGGTCACGTTGGCGAAGTCGAAGACCTTGCCCGGGCCGTCGATGCGCGAGGTGTAGTTGCCGAAGTAGGCGAACCCCGTGAAGGACGAGCCCTTGGCGGTGCCCTCCGCGCGCCATCCGTTGTCGGTGTTGTCCTGCGAGGACGGGGCGAGGAAGCGGGTGAACCACGGCCCGGCGCCGACGACCTGCACGGCCTTTCCGTACACCTGGAACTTGCTCGCCGTGGCGTAGTCGCCCGGTGGCAGGTAGACGCCGACGAGCTTGCCCGTGGTGTCCATGCGGACCTTGTCCAGGGCGTTCTGCACGTCCTGGTGGGTGAAGCCGGCGGGCACCGTGTAGGTGGCCGGGTCGGGGTTGGGGATCACCGTGGCCTGTTCCAGGCTCACGAAGTCGATCGCGTAGGTGGTGGTGTTCGCCGCGTCCTTCTGGAGGCGGATCTTGCTGCCCGCCGGGACGGTCTCGCCGAGGAGGATGTTCGCCTCGTCGTAGATGTGCCGCGGGGCTCCGGCGCTCGGGGAGTTGCCCGGGCCCGCCTCGGCCCCGTAGAGCCAGGCGTACTTCGAGGTCAGCGGCAGGGCCTTCTTGAGGGTGCCGTTGACGTAGACGTTGATGGTGGAGTCGATGCCGCCGCCGCCCGGGGCGTCCGGGATGGAGAAGCGGGTGACCAGGGTGTTGGTGGCGGCCCGGGTGGTGAACTCGACGTACTCGCCGGTCGCGTCCAGGTTCACGGCCTTGCGGCCCGAGGCCTCGCCCGCGATGTCGCCGACGGTCCGGTTGGGGCCGACGACGTTCGCTCCGCCGCCTACGACGCCGTCCTCGGCCTCGTAGGTGTCGTAGGGCATGTTCGCCCCGCGGCCGACGAAGAAGGGCTTGGCGGAGGTGTTGTTGCCGCGCTTGACCGGCAGTTCGTTGGCGTCGTCGGCGATCACCACCTTGACGGTGTACTTGCCGTTCGCCGCGGTCCAGCTGCCGAGCGGGATCGGCGCCGAGGAGGCACCGGCCGCGAGCGCGCCGCTGAAGGAGCCCGTCTGCGTACGGACGGTCGCGCCGCCCGCGTCCAGCAGCGTGAGGGTGACGTTGTGGGTGCCTGCGGCGGCGGCGACGGTGCCCTGGTTCTGGACCGTGACGGAGAAGTTCACGGTCTGCCCGGCGGAGGGTGCGCTCGGCGTCCACCCGACGGACGAGGCCACCAGGTCGGAGCTGTCGACCGGGCGGACCACCAGCGGCGAGCCGGTGAGGCTGTTGTTGGTGTCGTTCTGCTCGACGACCGTGTTCGCCTCGTCGACGATCGCGCTCAGCGGGTAGGTGCCCGCGTCGCGCGGTCCGATGCCGGCGGTGACGGTGGCGGAGGCGCCTGCGGCGAGCGCGGGCACGTTGGCGGAGGCGATCTTCGAGCCGCCGAGCTGGAAGGAGACGGCGGTCGCCGGAGCCGGCGCCGGGCCGCTGTTCTTGACGGTGGCGGACAGGGTGACGGAGTCCGACTCGACCGGGGCGGCCGGGCTGGCGCTCACCGCGGTGACCTGGAGGTCCGGGTTGGGCGCCGCGACGCCGATGACCTGGAACTCGGCGATCTGCCCGTTGGAGGAACCGGTGTTGGAGGTGAAGCGCAGCTGCACGTCCGCGACGCGGGCGTTCAGCGGGATGGTGACGGTGTTGGAGCCGGAGGCCGGGTTGAAGACGTAGTCCTTGGCGGCCACCAGTCCGGTGACCCCCGAGGCGCTCTGTTCGCGGCCGAGGACCTGGATGTTCTGGGTGCGGGTGCCCCAGCTGCTGTCCGGGTTGAGCTTGAGGACCAGGCGGTCGACGTCGGCGTTGGCGCCGAGCTTGACGGTCAGGGTGCTCGGGTAGGCGCCGCCCGCCCCCTCCCAGTAGGTGGAGGTGCTGTTGTCGTTGGCGTTCTCCGCGACGAAGGTGTGGATCACGGAGGAGCCCTCGATGGGCTTGCCGACGGCCAGGTTGGAGCCGCCCGTGCCCCCGCTGCCGTTGCGGGTCACGGAGTTGCTGTCGCCGGAGCGGTTGCCCGCCGCGTCCTTGGCCCGGACGAAGTAGCTCACGGTGGCGGTGGCGGGCTGGGTGTCGGTGTAGCTGGTGGCGCTGCCCGCGACCGTCGTGAGCAGCACGTTGTTGGCGAAGACCTCGTATCCGGTGACGCCGGTGTTGTCGGTGGAGGCCTGCCAGGTCAGCTTGATCTGGCCGGCGGCCGGCTCGGTGAAGGCCAGGGCTCCCGGGATGGTCGGGGCCTGGGTGTCACCGGTGTCTCCGGTGCGGGTGACGCTGTTGCTGTTGGCCGACTGGTTGCCGGCCGCGTCCTTGGCGCGGACGTAGTACGTCACGCTCGCGGAGGCGGGCTGGGTGTCGGTGTAGGTGGTGACGTTGCCCGCGACGCTGGTGCGCAGCTGGTTGTTGGCGTAGACGTCGTAGCCGGTGACGCCGGTGTTGTCGGTGGAGGCGTTCCAGGTCAGCTTGATCTGGCCGGTCGCGGGCTCCGTGTAGGCGAGGGCGGCCGGGGCCGTCGGGGCCTGGGTGTCACCGGTGGTCGGTCCGTAGATCTCCAGCTCGGAGAGCTGCCCGCCGGGCTGTACGGAGTTGGACGCGATCCACACCCGTACGTAGCGGGTGGTGGTGGCGTCGAAGGCGATGCTCACCGTGTTGGAGCCGGCGGCGTTGAACTCGTACCCCTTGGACGCCGTCAGGTCGGTGTAGTCCGTGCCGTTCGCACTGCCCTGGATCTTGAGGGTCTGGGTGCGGGCGCCCCAGTTCTCGGGAAGCTTGAGGACCACGCGGTCCACGCGCACGGAGGAGCCCAGGTCGGCCTGGAGCCACTGGGGCATGGCGTTGTTGACGCTCTCCCAGTAGCTGGCGGTGTTGCCGTCGTTGGCGTTGCCCGGCACGTAGACCTGGGTGTTGCTGCTCGCGGTGAGCGTCTTGCCGAGGGCCAGGTTGGTCCCGGACTCGCCGGGGGCGCGGACCTCCAGCTCGGAGAGCTGGGCGGCCTGCCAGCCGGTGTTGGCGGTGATATCGATGCGGACGTACCGGGCCTGGGTGGCCGGGAAGCCGATGGTGACCACGTTTCCGGCGCCCTGGCCGAAGGTGTAGGTGGCCGAGCTCACCAGGGTGCTGAAGCTGGTGCCGTCGGCGCTGCCCTGGACGGACAGGGTCTGGTTGCGGCTCTCCCAGGAGGCGGGGAGCTTGAGCACCACCTGGTCGACGCGGGTGGTGGCTCCGAGGTCGGTCTGCACCCATTGCGGGAAGGTGCTGCCGGCGCTCTCCCAGTACGAGGACTGGTTGCCGTCGGTGACGTTGCCGGCCGCGTACTGGCCGTTGGTACTGCTCGCGGTGGCGGGCCTGCCCGCCGAGACGCTCGGGCCGCCGGCGGCCACGGCGCTCAGCGCGGGCCAGCCCAGCATCAGCAGGGCCGTGCTGATCAAGGCGGCCAGGGTCCGCCATCTCCAGTTGTGCCTTCTCATATGTCCTCGTCCCTCGACATGAACTTTCTGAACCATGGGAGACAGAAATTTGCGGTGTGCGGTGCGAGAGTTGCAGAGCTTTGGCGAGTCGTCTACATCCCTGACAGCACTTTTATGTCGTCATCACTTGCGCAAGCTGGGCGCAAATCACGCAAGCCACTTGCGTGAGGGGGAGGAATTCCGCTTACACCCGAACCGGCCTACGGTTCGTACTTATGCAGTCCCTGCGGTCCCTCCCCACGCGCGCTCGGCGCCTCGGGCTGCCCAGACGGGCCGCCTCGCAGATCCTGCTGACCCAGCTGGCCATCGCCGCCGGGGTCCTCGCCCTGGCCACCGGCCTCTTCCTGGCCCCGCTGGGCGCGCAGCTCGACGACCAGGCCATGCGGCGAGCCCTGGCCATCGCCCAGAGCGCCGCCGCCGACCCCTCCCTGGCCGCCGGCCTCATCGGCTCGGCTCCCTCGCCGGACAGCCCGGTACAGGTCTCCGCGGAGCGCATCCGCTCGGCCACCGGCGCCGAGTACGTGGTGGTCATGGACCTGGACGGCATCCGCCGCTCGCACCCGAGCCCCGACCGCATCGGGCGGCCCGTCTCCACCGACCCCGGCGACGTCCTGGCCGGCCGCGAGGTCATGGAGATCGACGAGGGCACCTTGGGCCGCTCGGCGCGCGGCAAGGTGCCCCTGCTGGCCGCCGACGGGGAGATCGTCGGTGCCGTCTCGGTCGGCATCTCCTACGACAGCGTCCAGGACCGCCTGCTCGGCGCCATCCCGGGCCTGCTCGCGTACGCCGGCGGCGCCCTCGCGGCGGGCGCCCTCGCCGCCTACCTGCTCTCGCGCCGGATCCACCGGCAGACCCGCGACCTGGCCTTCTCCGATATCGCGGGCCTGCTCGCCGAACGCGAGGCGATGCTGCACTCCATCCGCGAAGGCGTGATCGCCCTCGACCGGACGGGCCGGGTCCGGCTGGTCAACGACGAGGCGGCCCGGCTCCTGGGCCTCGCGCCGGAGGCCGCCGAGGACGCCACGGGCCGCGCCCTGGACGAGGTGCTCGGCGCGGGCCGCACCACCGACGTCCTCACCGGCCGGGTCACCGGCCGCGACCTGGTCACCGTCCAGGGCGCCCGGGTCCTGGTCGCCAACCGGATGCCCACCGAGGACGGCGGGGCCGTGGCCACCCTGCGCGACCGCACCGAGCTGGAACACCTGGGCCGCGAGCTCGACTCCACCAAGGGCCTGATCGACGCCCTGCGCGCCCAGGACCACGAGCACGCCAACCGGCTCCACACCCTCCTAGGTCTGCTGGAACTGGGCCTGTTCGAGGAAGCCGTCGAGTTCGTCACGGAAGTGGTCGGGGTGCACCGCAGCACCGCCGAGCAGGTCACCGAGAAGGTGCACGACCCGCTGCTCGCCGCCCTGCTGATGGGCAAGGCGACGGTCGCGGCGGAGCGCGGGGTCCCCCTGCGGCTGGCCGGCTCCGCACTGCTTCCCGACCGCCTCGTCGACCCGGGAGGCCTGGTCACCATCCTCGGGAACCTGGTCGACAACGCGCTGGACGCCGCGGTCGGCTCGTCCGCACCGCTGGTCGAGGTCGACATCCGGGCCGACGGCCGCACGGCGGTCCTGCGGGTCCGCGACAGCGGCCCCGGCGTCCCGGTGGAGCGCCGCGAGGAGATCTTCACCGAGGGCTGGTCGACCAAGCAGCCCGGGGCCGGCGCCCACCGCGGCCGCGGACTCGGCCTCGCCCTGGTGCGGCGCCTGGCCGAACGGCAGGGCGGCACGGTCCGGGCCGGCGAGGCGGCGGACGGCGGGGCCGAGTTCTCCGTCGTCCTCCCGGAGGCCCTGCGATGAGCACCTTCGACGTCCTGGTCGTCGACGACGACCTGAGAGTCGCCCGGATCAACGCGGCCTACGTGGCCAAGGTCCCCGGCTTCCGCGTGTCGGCCCAGGCCCATTCGGCTGCGGAGGCGCTGGCGCTCCTCGACTCCCGCCCCGTGGACCTGATCCTCCTCGACCACTACCTCCCCGACGAGAACGGCCTCGACCTGGTCCGGCGCCTGCGCGAACGCGGCCACCACACCGACGTGATCATGGTGACGGCCGCCCGCGACCTGGCCACCGTCCAGGCCGCGATGCGCCTCGGGGCCCTCCAGTACCTGGTCAAGCCCTTCACCTTCGCGGGCCTGCGCACCCGCCTGGAGGCCTACGCGGCCCTGCGCCGCACCCTGGACACGGGCGGAGAGGCCGAACAGGCGGAGGTGGACCGGATCTTCGGAGCCCTCGCCGCGGCCGGCGCCGACGCCCCGAGCGACCTCCCCAAGGGCCACTCCCCCACCACCGCCGACCTGGTCCGCGGGATCCTGCGCACGGCCGAGGGCCCGCTCTCCACCCAGCAGATCGCCGACCGCGCGGGCATCAGCCGCCAGACCGCCCAGCGCTACCTCAAGCTCCTGGACCGCGCCGGCCGCGTCGTCCTCGCCCTCCGGTACGGCGAGACGGGCCGCCCGGAACACCGCTACGCCTGGCGTCCGCCCACGACCGGCTGACTCCGGCCCGCGGCCGGTCCCGCTCCCCGCCGTACCGGCCGGCGCTACACCGCTCCGGCGCCCGTCAACGCGCGGACCTCGGTCTCCGCGTGCCGCCGCTCGTCCGGCTCCTCCGCCGAGGTCACGGTGCCCAGCCAGCCCGCCAGGAAGCCCAGCGGGATGGACACGATGCCCGGGTTCTGGAGCGGGAAGAACTGGAAGTCCACGCCCGGGAACAGGGATTCGGGGCTGCCGGAGACCACCGGGGACAGGGCCACCAGCAGCACCGCGGGCAGCAGCCCGCCGTACACCGACCAGACGGCGCCCCGCGTGGTGAACCCGCGCCAGAACAGCGAGTACAGGAGCACCGGCAGGTTCGCCGAGGCGGCCACCGCGAAGGCCAGGCCCACCAGGAAGGCCACGTTCAGGTCCTGGGCGAGCAGACCCAGCGCGATCGCCACCGCACCGATCCCGACCGCCGCCACCCTGGCCACCGCCACCTCGCTGCGCTGCCGGGCGTGGCGGCGCTTGAGCGAGGCGTACAGGTCGTGCGCGACGGAGGCCGACGAGGCGAGGGTGATCCCCGCGACCACCGCGAGGATGGTCGCGAAGGCGATGGCCGCCACGAAGGCGAACAGCACCGCGCCGCCGGTCGTGTCGGCCCCGCCGCCCAGGAAGGCGGCGAGCAGCGGCACCGCGGTGTTCCCCGAGGCGTTGGAGGCCTTGACCTGCTCCGGCCCGAGCAGCGCCGCCGCACCGAAGCCGAGCACGATGGTCATCAGGTAGAAGCCGCCGATCAGCCCGATCGCCCACACCACCGACCGGCGGGCCGCCCGAGCCGTGGGCACGGTGTAGAAGCGGGACAGGATGTGCGGCAGCCCGGCCGTGCCCAGGACCAGGGCGAGCCCGAGGCTCATGAAGTCGAAGCGGGCCGTCCAGTCGCCTCCGTACTTGAGCCCGGGGCCCAGGAACCGGTCGCCGTGGCCACTGCGCTCGGCGGCGCTGCTGAGCAGCTGGTCGAAGTTCCCGTGGAAGCGCAGCAGCACGAGCACCGTCAGGGTGATCGCGCCGCCCATCAGCAGGACGGCCTTGACGATCTGGATCCAGGTGGTGGCCCGCATGCCGCCGAAGGACACGTAGATCACCATGAGCGCACCGACCCCGATGACGGTCAATGTCCGTGCGGTGCGGCCCGAATCGGCGAGCAGCAGGCCCACGAGGCTGCCGGCGCCGACCATCTGCGCGACGAGGTAGAGCACGGAGACGACCACCGACGAGGTTCCGGCGGCGATCCGCACGGGCCGCTCGCTCATCCGCGCGGCGACCACGTCGGCCAGGGTGAACCGGCCGCAGTTGCGGACGAGTTCGGCGACGAGGAACAGGACGACCAGCCAGGCGACGAGGAAGCCCACCGAGTACAGCAGGCCGTCGTAGCCGAAGAGGGCGATGAGGCCGGAGATGCCGAGGAAGGAGGCGGCGGACATGTAGTCGCCGGCGATGGCGAAACCGTTCTCCATCGGGGAGAACAGCCGTCCGCCCGCGTAGAACTCCTCTGCCGAACCGTGCCGGTTGCGGCTCACCCAGGTGGTGATGCCCAGGGTGACGGCGATGAAGACGCTGAACAGGAGCAGCGCCAGGGTCTGGTGTTCGGTGGTCACCGGCCCGCCCCCCGTGCGCGGGTGCGCTTCCCGGCGTCCGCCCGGCGGACCTGCTCCTGCTCGAAGACCGTCCAGCGCAGGTCCAGCGCCGCGCGGTCGCGCCGCAGCCGGGCGTGGCGGGCGTAGGCCCAGGTCAGCAGGAAGGTGCTGAGGAACTGGCCGAGGCCCGCGAGCAGGGCCACGTTGACGGACCCGAACACCGGCCGGGCCATCATGCCGGGCGCCGTGGTCGCGACGACCACGTAGGCCACGTACCAGAGGAAGAAGCCGACGGTGGCGGGGACGACGAACCTCCGGTAGCGGCCGCGCACTTCCTGGAAGGCGGCGCTGCGCTGCACTTCCAGGTAGATGTCGGACGCCGCGCGCGGGGGCGTGCCACCGGGGGAGGAACTCGGCGGTGACGTTTCCGCTCCCCCGCCGGCCGCTCCACCGGGCCCCTCGCCTACGCCGGCACCCTCGCCCTCGCCCCAACCGACGGCCAGCGCGTCGTACCAGGGGTCGTCCAGCCGGATCGTTCCGGCATCACGACCTTCGTGCTTGTCCACCGAACTCTCCTTGTCCGCCGCCGCAGTGGCTGCGTGCCCCCAAGGATGTGCGGGAGGACCGGTTTCCGGACTGGTGTCCCGGTGCTCTTCACTCCATCAGGTGATGGAGTGAAGAGCACCGGTGTGCCAGGGCGGAGGAAGTGCCACCGGAGATCCCCCGGTGGCCCTTCCGTCGTCGGTGCCCGGTCAGGCGTCGATCCGCGACCGGTCCAGAGTGGCGGCGGAGCTGGTGATGAACTCCTTGCGCGGAGCCACCTCGTTGCCCATGAGCAGGTCGAACACCGACTCGGCCGAGTCCAGGTCGCCGATGTTGATCCGCCGCAGGGTGCGGAACCGGGGATCCATCGTGGTCTCCGCCAGCTGGTCGGCATCCATCTCGCCGAGGCCCTTGTAGCGCTGGATCGAGTCCTTGTACCGGATGTTCTTGCGCTGGTACTCCAGCAGGGTCTGGCGCAGCTCGTTGTCCGAGTACGTGTAGACGTACTTGTCCTGGCCCTTCTTCGGCTGGACGAGCTCGATCCGGTGCAGCGGCGGCACCGCGGCGAAGACCCGGCCCGCCTCGACCATGGGACGCATGTAGCGCTGGAAGAGCGTGAGCAGCAGGCAGCGGATGTGCGCGCCGTCCACATCGGCGTCCACGAGCAGGACGATCTTCCCGTACCGGGCGGCGTCGATGTCGAAGGTCCGGCCCGAGCCGGCTCCTATGACCTGGATGATCGCCCCGCACTCGGCGTTCTTGAGCATGTCCGAGACCGAGGACTTCTGGACGTTGAGGATCTTGCCCCGGATGGGCAGCAGGGCCTGGAACTCGGAGTTCCGGGCGAGCTTGGCCGTACCGAGCGCCGAGTCGCCCTCGACGATGAAGAGCTCGCTGCGCTCCACGTCGTCGCTGCGGCAGTCGGCCAGCTTGGCGGGCAGCGAGGAGGACTCCAGCGCGGTCTTCCGGCGCTGCGCCTCCTTGTGCTGGCGGGCCGCGATCCGGGTCCGGGCGGCCGCGACGATCTTCTCCATCACGGAGCGGGCCTGCTGCTTGTCGTCGCGCTTGGTGGAGGTCAGGAAGGCCTTGAGCTCCTTGGCGACGACAGCCGCGACGATCCGGGTGGCCGCCGAGGTGCCGAGCACCTCCTTGGTCTGCCCCTCGAACTGCGGCTCGGCGAGGCGGACGGTGACGACCGCCGTCATGCCCTCCATCGCGTCGTCCTTGACCACGTCGTCCTCGGCGACCCGCAGCAGCTTCGCGGAGCGCAGCACCTCGTTCACGGTCTTGGTGACCGAGCGCTCGAAGCCGGAGACGTGGGTACCGCCCTTGGGGGTGGCGATGATGTTCACGAACGACTTCACGTTCGTCTCGTACCCCGTGCCCCAGCGCAGGGCGATGTCCACGCCGAGCTCGCGGGTGACCTCGGTGGGGGTCATGTGGCCGCGGTCGTCGAGGACCGGGACGGTCTCCTTGAAGGTGCCGGTGCCACTCAGGCGCAGGACGTCGCAGGCCGCCTTGTCCTGGGCGAGGTACTCGCAGAACTCGCTGATGCCCCCGTCGAAGCGGAAGGTCTCCTCGGTCTTGCCCGCGCCGTCCAGGGCCCGCTCGTCGCGGACCACGATGGTCAGGCCGGGCACGAGGAAGGCCGTCTGGCGGGCGCGCTGGTAGAGCGTCTCCAGCGTGAGCTTGGCGTCCTTGAGGAAGATCTGCCGGTCGGCCCAGTAGCGGATCCGGGTGCCCGTCTTGCCCTTGGCGATCCGCTTGCCCTTGCGCAGACCGTTGGCCGGGTCGAAGGGGCTGTCGGGGCCCTGCTCGGTGAACGTGCCGGGGACGCCGCGGCGGAAGCTGATCGCCTGCGTGGTGCTGCCCCGGTCGACCTCCACGTCCAGACGCGCCGAGAGCGCGTTGACCACGGAGGCGCCGACGCCGTGCAGGCCGCCGGAGGCCGCGTACGAGCCGCCGCCGAACTTGCCGCCGGCGTGCAGCTTGGTCATGACGACCTCGACGCCGGAGAGGCCGGTCTTGGGCTCGATGTCGACGGGGATGCCGCGACCGTTGTCGCGGACCTCCACGGAGGAGTCCTCATGGAGGATCACCTCGATGTGGTCGCAGTAGCCGCCCAGGGCCTCATCGACGGAATTGTCGATGATCTCCCAGAGGCAGTGCATGAGGCCCCTGCTGTCGGTGGAGCCGATATACATGCCGGGGCGCTTGCGGACGGCCTCGAGGCCCTCGAGGACGAGCAGGTGCCGCGCGGTGTAGTTGGAGCCGTCCCGGTCTGCTCCGGTCAGCAGTGCGCTGGAAGGCACGGACGTGTCGGCGGTCACGCAGTTCGCTCCTCGCTGAATTCTTTTTCTGGCCCGGTCGGGCGCAGTGGTGGCTCGGTTGCCGCTGGAAGGGTACCGAGGCCTGGTAGAGCCGATGCAACGCCACCCCAGCCCCTTCGTCAGCCTAGTGCAGGTCCGTACGCATGTTCGATCCCCCGTCGGAGTGAAGCAAACATCACGTTCCCTTCCGCGCATGAACCATTTAGTGTTCGGGCACGTCCTCATGAACAACCGGCACTCAGCCGGAGAGGGCAGAACTGCGACAAGCGAACGACCTGACAACGCGAAACCGTAAAGCAACGCAATACGGCTCCTTCGCCGCCAACCGGCAACGGCCGGCCAGCTTCGGAAGGAAGTTTCGAGGAAAAGCCGCGAGCGGGAACGTTTTCGGCCTGGTTGGATGTTGACCCTGGTACGACAGCTCGTCGAGCTAGAGAAGAGGCGACGTGACTACTGTTCTGACACCCGCGACCCCGCTGACGGCCGCTGACCGATGCGACCGTTGTGGCGCCCAGGCATATCTGCGCGTCGTCCTGCTGAGCGGCGGTGAACTGCTCTTCTGCGCCCACCACGGGCGCAAGTTCGAGCCGGAACTCAAGAAGATCGCCGCGGAAATACAGGATGAGACCGAGCGGCTTACGTCCGCTCCGGCGGCCAGTGCCGCCGACCCCGAGGACCGCTGACACAAGGCCTATACCTCGCATCCGACGAGCCAGGACCGGCGAAGCCGGTCGACGGGCGGTACCTCTGCGACCCAGAGGGACCGCCCGTCCTCATGTCCGGACGCGGTTCAGCGCCGCGGCGCGGGCCGGTCCCCCTCTGCGAGGCCCCTCCCGGGCCCCTGAGCGGGGCGTACGTCCATCCCCAGCACTCCGCGGGCACCAGGACGGCCCAGCTTCCCCCGGGCCGTCTCCGGGCCGCTGGCGGAGTCGGCGACGCGGGCCGGGTCGGCGACGAAGCCGATCAGCGGAGCGATCCGCGTGTACACCCCCGGGCTGTCCGCCCGCCCGCAGCCGCGCCCCCAGGACACCAGCCCGATGAGCCGGCCCTGGGCCACCAGGGGACCGCCGCTGTCCCCCTGGCAGGCGTCCTTCCCGCCCTCCCGGTCCCCCGCGCACACCATGGAGTCGGCCCGGTACTGACCGTCGGCGTCTCCCGGGTAGGCCCGCCCGCACACCTCGTCCGCCAGCACCGTCACCCTGGCGGCCCGCAGCGCGTAGGCGTAGTCGCCGAAGCCGCTGGTGTCGCCCCAGCCGTACACGGCCGCCTGGGTGCCGGCGCCGTACGCCGGATGGCCGTGGTCGGCCATCGGCAGCACGTTCTGCGCGGCCACGGCTTCGGCCAGCTCCAGGACCGCCAGGTCGCCGGCGTTGCTGGCCGGGTCGTAGGCCGGGTTCACCCGGGCGGAACGCACCGCGATCTCGCGGCCCTCGCCCGCACGCAGCTCCGCACGCCCGGTGATCACCCGGAAGTCGCGGACGGACTCGACCGGGCCGCCCAGCACCTGGCGCCCCAGGCAGTGCGCCGCGGTCACCACCGTGGTCGGGCCGACGAGGACACCCCCGCAGAACTGCCCGCCGCGCGTACCCCCGAACCGGTCACGGCTCGCGAGGGCCACCACCCAGGGGGCATCGGCCACCTTCACCGGCGTTCCGCCGATCACCACGCTGTCCGCGGCAGCTCGCGGCGCCTGGAAGAGCGGCGCCGCCGCCGCTCCCGCCACCAGGGTCAGCGCTCCCGCCAGGACACGGGCAAAGGGACGACGCATGAGGCCTCCTGACTCCGAGTGTGCATGACTCCACTCAGAGTGGGACGCCCGGTGGCCGTGCGCACCCGCGCGGCCACCGGCGACGACCTGCGGCGAACCCCTCGCCGCACCCCGGTCCGGACCCGGTCCGTGCCAGGCCCGTGATCGTCCGTGCCAGTCCGTGCTAGTCGAGGTAGTCGCGCAGCACCTGCGAGCGCGACGGGTGACGGAGCTTCGACATGGTCTTCGACTCGATCTGGCGGATGCGCTCACGGGTGACCCCGTAGACCTTGCCGATCTCGTCGAGGGTCTTGGGCTGGCCGTCGGTGAGGCCGAAGCGCATCGAGACCACGCCCGCCTCGCGCTCGCTCAGCGTGTCGAGAACCGAGTGCAGCTGCTCCTGCAGGAGCGTGAAGCTCACGGCATCGGCCGGCACGACGGCTTCGGAGTCCTCGATGAGGTCGCCGAACTCGCTGTCGCCGTCCTCGCCGAGCGGGGTGTGCAGGGAGATCGGCTCGCGGCCGTACTTCTGGACCTCGATGACCTTCTCGGGGGTCATGTCGAGTTCCTTCGCCAGCTCCTCCGGGGTGGGCTCGCGGCCCAGGTCCTGGAGCATCTGGCGCTGGACGCGGGCCAGCTTGTTGATGACCTCGACCATGTGCACCGGGATGCGGATGGTGCGGGCCTGGTCGGCCATGGCGCGGGTGATCGCCTGCCGGATCCACCAGGTGGCGTACGTGGAGAACTTGTAGCCCTTGGTGTAGTCGAACTTCTCCACGGCGCGGATCAGACCCAGGTTGCCCTCCTGGATCAGGTCCAGGAAGAGCATGCCGCGGCCGGTGTAGCGCTTGGCGAGGGAGACCACGAGGCGGAGGTTGGCCTCCAGCAGGTGGTTCTTGGCCCGGCGGCCGTCCTCGGCGATGATCTCCAGCTCGCGCTTGAGCTTCGGCGCCAGCTTGTCGGAGTTGGCGAGCTTGTCCTCGCCGAAGAGTCCGGCCTCGATGCGCTTGGCGAGCTCGACCTCCTGCTCGGCGTTGAGGAGGGGAACCTTGCCGATCTGCTTGAGGTAGTCCTTGACGGGGTCGGCGGTGGCGCCGGCCACGGCGACCTGCTGGGCCGGGGCGTCGTCCTCGTCGTCCGAGATGACGAAGCCCTTGCTCTCGGCGCCTTCCTCCTCGTCCTCGGACTCGGCCTTGGCGGCTCCGGGGCTGTCTTCCGCGGAGTCCTCGTCGCCCGCTTCGTCGGCGTCCTTCTTGGCGGTGGTCTTCTTCGCCGCCGTCTTCTTCGCCGCGGTCTTCTTGGCGGGTGCGGCCTTCTTCGCCGCGGCCTTCTTCGCCGCCGTCTTCTTGGCTGCGGGCTCGGTCGCGGTCCCCTCCGCGAGGGCGTCGAAGGCTGCGTCCGTGCCGGTGGCGTCCGGTTCCGCCGCCCCGGCCGCCGCGTCCGGTCCGGCCACGGCGGGCGCGGCCGCCGTCCTGGCCGCCGCCTTCTTGGCCACGGGCTCGGTGGCCGTCCGCTTGACGGGGCTCTTCGCTGCGACGCTCTTGCGGGTGGTGCGCTTGGGCGACTCCGCGGCACTGACCATCAGCGTCACACCCTCTTCCTCGAGGATCTGGTTGAGGCTGCGCAGAACATTCTTCCACTGGGTCGCAGGAATCTGGTCAGCCTCGAAGGCCCGACGCACGTCATCGCCGGCGATCTGCCCCTCGGCCTTGCCCCGCTCGATGAGCGCCATCACAGACTCGGAATCGGCGATCTCCGGCGGGAGCGTACGGGATGTGCTGGCCGACACGAACAACCTCTCGGAACGATGGAAACGGCTTCCGACCCCGGCCTGGTGGTGCTGGACCGGAGCCGACGACCACCGACTGGGGATGGGCCGGGGGCGCGGGCAGGGGCCGGGGAGCTGCACAGCATCCCCAAGGGCTGCTGTCTTCCCTCCGTCGGCCATCACCTCTTAGGTCATCGCGTGACCTCGCGGAGCGTTACGCCCAATCTTCGTGGCCCGAGTCACACCCCGTTTGATGCCATGCCGGTCATACCGGATTTTCTGCACGCCCGGTGTGCCCTAACACGCCCCGTTTCGCGGGCCGGACAGCTCCCCGGAATCGGCCTCCGGGCGGCCGCGGACCGGAGCCGGAACCGGCCGGGGCGCTCAGAACCCCGGCGGGGAGCCGGACTCCGCTGCTGCCGCGCCCTCCCCGGCCCCCTTCCGGGGATGCCGCCCGGGGTGCTCGGCCCATCGACGCGCCCGCGCCCTTGCAGTGCGGCCCGTCAGTGCTCGCGCGGGGCGGGGACCACGCGCTCGACCTCCGGATGCACCGTCAGAAGCTGCCGCATGGCGTTCTCCGCGCCGGTCGCGTCACCGGAGGCGAGGCACTCGACCATGCGCGCGTGGTGCGCGACGCAGGTCTCGCTGGGGCGGTCGCAGGCGGTGACGGGACTGCCGGACACCTGCAGGGCGGAGGAGACGATGCCGGAGAGGTGCTCCAGCATGCGGTTGGCCGCGACCTGGATCAGCAGGGCGTGGAACTCGTTGTCGGCGCGCGCGAAGGTGATCGAATCACCCTGCCCGAGAGCGTGCCCCATGATCTCGACCATGTCGGCGAGGCGCTGCTGGATCTCCGGCCGGCCGTGGCCGGCGGCGAGCCGGGCCGCGAGGGGCTCGATGGTCCAGCGGAGTTCGCCCAGCTCACGGCGCTGGTCCTCGCGCTGCGGACCGAAGGCGCGCCACTCGATGATGTCGGGGTCGAGCAGGTTCCAGTCGGCGACCGGGCGGACCCGGGTGCCGACGTTGGGACGGGCGCTGACGAGGCCCTTGGCCTCGAGGACGCGCAGGGACTCGCGGACGACGGTGCGGGAGACCTCGAAACGCTGTCCGATCTCCTCGGGGACCAGCGGGCGGTCCGCGCCGAGGTCGCCGGAAACGATCATCTGGCCGAGCTGCTGGACGAGTTGGCCGTGCAGGCCGCGGCCGCGGCTGCCTGCGGCGCGGCGGCCGACCCGGCCCAATTCGACGTCGGATCCGTCCCAGTGGGGCACGCCCACCCGGTCGGCCCCCGAGGCCTCCGGGTAGGGGTAGCGGTCGAGTTCGCCCGCGCCGGCGAGGCCGGAATCGGCATGGCGGGCGGCGGTCATCATGGTGTGCGCAAGGGTACTCACGAATCCTTTGTCGGCCGCGCCTCCACGACCCTTGAGGTCTTTGGTGAAAAGCACACGAAAGGGTGATCGGTGCCACCTACGCAATTGACGACTTATCGTAAGGAACCGGGCTATTCGTGGGGAGTTGCGGTCCGCGGGGCCTGATGTGGACCACAACGGTCCCTTTGGGTCCGGACCGACACCGGAACGATCACCATCGATCCCTCACAAACGGACGCGGCCGCGCAGTCCTGTGAACCCATAGGCGCACAACAGGACCATCAGCGACAACACCAGTGCCGTGCCGACGGGTTGGGCCATCACCCGGATCGCACCGAGGACCAGCCGGTCCGCCTCCGGCGGCCACTGCGCCCAGGCCAGGCCGCGCAGCCGCTCCGCGAGTCCGGTGACCGGGTACGCGGACGGGCCGTCCAGGGCCTTGCGCACCAGCGGTACGACCATGACCGGTACGGCGAGCACCGCGGCCAGACCTGCGGAGGCGGACCGGAAGACCCCTGAGGCCAGGACTCCGGACCAGGCGCAGCCGATGAGCAGCCCCGCCCAACTCGCGGCCGGGGAGACCCACTCCGCGGGCGTACGGAGCGGCCCGCCGCCGAACACCAGCGTGAGGGCGGCGGCGTCCGCGGTCACGGCGAGGGCGCCGAGCAGCAGCGCCAGGGCGGCGCTGACTCCGAGTTTCGCCGTGAGCAGCCCGAGTCGGCGCGGAACGGTGCCGCGGTCGGCGGCGAGCGCGGGGTAGCGGTACTCCTCGCCGAAGGCCAGGGCGCCGAGCAGTCCGGCCCCGAGCGCCGCGGGCGGCAGCGGCAGCAACTCCGGCCAGGCGGCGAGCAACCGGTTCTGCGGAGTCTGGCCGGCCCGGGCCAGCACCAGCGCGGTGACGACCGAGACGGCGACGACGAAGGCGGCGGTGAGCACGGGGGTGACGGTGCCGAAGGTCCGGTGCAGCTCGTAGCGCAGGGGCCGCAGCGGGCCGCCGAGCCGGCGCACGGCCGAGGCGGGCCGGTTCGGCCGGGACGGCCGGGTGGTTCGGGCGGCGTCGCCCGCTCCGGACACGGCCGGGGCCCCGGATCCGGCGCGGTCCCGGGCGCGCGGCAGCGACGGCTGCGCTCCCGCATCGCCGGTCTCGTCGGCGAGTTGGTGGACGAGCACGCCGTTGCGGAAGGCGGCCTCGCCGATCTCGGCGCAGTTGCTGCCGTAGACGGACAGCCGGCTGCCGCTCTCCTCCACGATCTCGACCGTGCGCCGGGCGGCCCGCGCCTCCCGGCCCAGTACGTCGGCCAGCCGGGCGGCGTGCGGGGTGCGGACGGCGACCCGCGGCCGGAGCCGGGTCCGGGCGAACTCGTGGGCGTCCTGGTCGGCGACGAGCCGGCCCGCCTCGATGCTCACCACCCGGTCCGCGCTGCGGGCGGCCTCCTTCGCATCGTCGGTGGTGAAGAGCACCGCGCCGCCGAGGGAGGCGTGGCCGCGCAGCAGCCCGTGCAGCCAGCTCCGTTCACGGGGCGAGAGCCCGGCGGCGGGCTCGTCGAGGAGGAGCGTGCAGGGGTCGGCGAGCAGGGCGGCAGCCAGCGCGACCCTGCGCTCCATGCCGAGCGAGAGCGAGCCGAGCCGCTGGTCGCGCAGCCCCGCGACACCGACGACCTCCAGCATGGCGTCGGCCCGTGCGGCCGGCACGCCGGCGGCGGCACAGAGCATCCGCAGCTGGCCGCGCACGGTGCGCGAGGGGGTGCCGGGGAGATCGCCGAGCAGCACGCCGACCTCGCGGCCCGGATGCGGGATCCGGTGCAGGGGGCGCCCGCGGAAGTAGGTGACTCCGCGGCCCGGTTCGAGTTCGAGCATGAGCCGCAGCGCGGTCGTCTTGCCCGAGCCGGGCTCGCCGAGCAGTGCGGTCACGCTCCCGGGGCGGGCCTCGAAGGTGAGGTCGTCCACGAGGGGCGGGTGGTTGCGGCGGGGGGTGCTGGTGAGTCCGATGGCCTGGAGCATCGCTTCTCTCGCGGGGTGTGAGACCGCTCTGCGGCAGGGTGAGTACCGCTAACAAGATAACGCGATATGTCCGATTTAAGGCGTAGGTGGTCGCGCCTCTCGTCCGTGTCGGCAGCGAAGCCGTCGCCCCCGGCCGTGCGAGCCCCGGTACCGGCCGGGCCGCCGGCCCTCGTGGCGCCCCGGCGGCGGGGCGGGGCGCCCGTGCGTCAGACCTCGGGGCGCAGCATCGGCGGGTTGAGCAGGGTCGCCCCGCCGGCCCGGAACAGCTGGGCGGGACGGCCGCCCTGACGCGTCGTCGTGCCCCCGGCCGGGACCAGGAACCCGGGGGTGCCGGTGACCTTGCGGTGGAAGTTGCGGGGGTCGAGGGCGACGCCCCAGACCGCCTCGTAGACCCGGCGCAGCTCGCCGACGGTGAACTCGGGCGGACAGAAGGCGGTGGCCAGCGAGGAGTACTCGATCTTCGAGCGGGCCCGCTCGACCCCGTCGGCGAGGATCTGCTCGTGGTCGAAGGCGAGTCCGGCACCGGTCTGGCCGTCCGTGGACAGGAGCTCGTCGACGGGCGCCCAGCGCGCACTGTTGGCATCGCCGCCGGCCCGCGGGGCGGGCAGATCCGGAGCCAGCACCAGATGCGCGACGCTGACCACGCGCATGCGCGGATCCCGCTTCGGATCGCCGTAGGTCGCCAGCTGTTCGAGGTGCGCCCCGTTGCCCACGTCCGGAGCGGCCGGGTCGTGGGCGCAGAGGCCGGTCTCCTCGGACAGTTCTCGGGCCGCGGCCGCCGACAGGTCCTCGTCCCCGCGGACGAAGCCGCCGGGCAGCGCCCAGCGTCCCTGGAAGGGCTGCTCACCCCGTCGGATGGCCAATGCGCAGAGCGCATGGCGCCGCACGGTGAGCACGACCAGGTCGACGGTGACGGCGAAGGGCGGAAAGGCCGACGGGTCGTAGGGCGACATGACGCGATCATAGTCGTCTGCCTGACGATAAACAGAGCTTTGGGGATCTTCGGCCCCGGGAACCGGAAGCCCCGGCCCGCTGCGGCCCGATCGCCAGGGCCCCTCCTACCCGCCCAGTTGCAGCGCATCGGCGGCCTCCTCCACCATGCCCAGGCCCATCCGGCTGATCCGGACGGCGAAGGGCTCCCCCGAAACCCGCAGCCCGGAGAGGCGGAGCCCGCCGAGCGGAGCACCGGGGAGCGGGGCGAGGGCGACCGTGCCGGCGGGGGCGTCCGGACGGATACCGGCCAGCGCGGTCAGTACGTGGATCCCCGCGGCCGCCGCGACCGCCGCCGGTCGGCAGGCCGCCGGGTGCGGAAGCGGAGCACTGCCCTCGGTGCGCTGCTCGGCCGCGTACATCTCCGGGAGGCGGTACCCGAAGCTCTCCGCCGCGTCCAGCAGGCCCCTGAGCAGCCCCGTGGCCTCCTTCTCGAAGCCTGCCTGGGCCAGGCCGGCCACGGCGACCGCGCTCTCGTACGGTCGCACCGCGCCCGAGCGGTACCCGAACGGGTTGTGCCCCGGCTCGCGGACCGCCATGCTGCGCAGCCCCCAGCCGCAGTCCATGGCGGGGGCTCCCAGCAGCCGTGCCAGCTGCTCGGTGCGGACCCGGTCGAGCAGCCCGCGCGCGAGCCGTCCGCCGCCGAGCAGCCCGGTGTCGAGCAGGTGGGCGGCGGCCCCCGTCAGCCGGGGCAGGGGCCGCCCGTCGGGGTGTAAGGCCGCCGCGGGCCGGCCACCGTCCGGGCCGTCGACCCAGAAGCGGGCTGCGAACCGCTCCCGCAGCGCGGCCGCCCGGTCCCGCCACTCCTCGGCTCCGGAACGCCCGCACCCGGCGAGCAGGTCGGCCCCGAGGAGCAGGGCCCGATGGGCGTGGGCCTGGGTTTCACAGCGCCGCGGTCCCGGATCGGGATCGGCCAGGAAGCCGTCCTCCCCGAAGGCGCCCCGGAGCCAGTCCAGGCACCGCTCTGCGGCGGGGAGCAGCTGGGCCACCTCCGCCTCGGGCATCCCCCAGAGCCGGGCTTCGGCGAGCACCGCGGCGAAGGCGAGCGTCGCCTCGGTCCCGGTGCACCCGGGGGGCAGCTGCGGCCCCGCCCCCCGGAGCGGCCCCGGGATCTTCCCCGCGTCGGCGCCACGCCCCGCGGTCTGGGTCCGGGCCAGGATCCGCAGGGTCGCGGAGGCCAGTCCGGTGCCGAGCGGGAGCGCCATGCGGGCGGCCCACAGGGACTCCGCCGGGGCCAGACCGAGCCTCCACGGCACTCCGGCCGCCGCGTAGCTGTCGGCCGGCTGCTTCGGGTCCCTGAGCAGCAGGGCGCCCAGGTCCTGCACGCTCGTGCGCAGCCATGCCTCGGCCCGCGGGTCGTCGCCCTCCGCGCGGGCGTCGTCGGACAGCGGGTTGGCCACCTGTCCGGCGGGGGCCCGGGCTCCTCGGTCCCGGGTGGTCCGCAGTTCGATGGTGCGGGACTCCCCGGGGCGCAGTTCGAGCTGCCAGCGCAGCAGCCCGGCCGAGGCCAGGGCGTCGTCCGGAGGCGGGTCGGCCGCGGTGACGGCCTGGGCCTCGCCGCTGGTCCAGCGCAGCCCGGCGGCGTGCACCCCCGCCGGCAGCTCCGGCCCGGCCCGGCCGCCGGCCACGTCGGCCAGCTCCGCCAGGTCGGTGCCGAGCGAGATCTCCACCGGGATCCGCAGGGGCCGGCCGGAGAAGCTGCGCAGGGTGATCCGTTCGGTGCCGTCGGCGTGCCGGATCCGCTCGACCCCGACGTCGGGGTCGGGACCGGGCTCCGCTCCGGTGCGGACGGTCGCGGTGAAGGAGGCCCGGTCGGCGCCGAGTCTGCGGCCCTGGACCGCTACGGGGTCCCGGCCGGCGACGCGCAGCACGCAGCGGGACAGCAGCCGGAGCCCGGCGCGGTAGATCCCGTCGACGCCGCGCCCGGTGAGCTGGCCGTGCTCGGGCGAGATGACCAGGCACGGCGCGGAGACGCAGATGACGGCGCCGTGCACGGGCGGCAGGTCGGGCCTGCGGGTGGGGGCTACGCGGGCGGGGGGTACGGGGTGAGACATGGGTCGCCTTGTCTGCGCTCCGGGTGGATCGGCTGGGCGGCGGCGCGGCCGGATCCCCACCACCCCCCAGCGCAACGCCCCCGCACCCGCCCGGGTCACGGGCCCCGGAGGGGGCTGCGCCCGGCGGAGCACCGGCCTTCGCGGGGGCGGCCGCCTCAAGACCGCTCGCGCCCCTCCCCACAGCCACCCCCGGAGCCCGGACCCGCACCCCTCCTCTCGACCGCCCAGCCGGCCCACATCCCACCGACCCAACCGGCCCGCGTCCTGCCGACGCAACCGACCCGTGCCCCAGCCCGTACTCCGACCCGTGCCCCAGCCCGCACTCCGGCCCGTGCCCAGGCCGCCGAACCGGCCGCCCCCATCCCAGCCCGCAACCCGTAGGCCCAACCTGCCCTCAAGCCGGCCGCGGCACCGGCCCGCGCCGGAGCCCCACCCCCACCCGCGCCTCACTGCTCGCTCCCCGCGGTGCTGCCGGACTCCCGACGGCTGCTCGGCCCGCCCGCCCTGTCCGCACTGCCCGTCCCGTCCTTCCCGTCCTTCCCGTCCGCCCTGTCCTTCCCGTCCGTCCTGCCCACCCCGCCCCCGCCCGTCCTGTCCGGGCGCCCCTCCGGGCGCCCCTCCGGGTGCCCCGTCCTGCCCGGGCGGCCCGGCGGCCTGGTGGCGGAGCCTGCCCGCCGGGGTCCCGCGGGCAGGCGCCCGCGGCGCGGCTCCCGGCGCCGCCGCTCCTCCCGCAAGCACTCCCGCAGCCCCTCCGGGTCGATCCCCTCGTTGCAGGCATGGTGCAGCAGCTGCGCGAAGCGATAGCCGTCGTCCGCCCGCAGCGCCAGCCCCAGGGCGATCCGGGCCGTCGGCTCGTCCCCCGTGGACCAGGAGACCCAGCCCGCCAGGGTGAGGGGAGCCGCCGCGTGCTCCCCGTAGGCCCCGACGCAGCGCCGGGCCAATGCGCGCCAGAGCCGCAGCGCGGGGGCCGCCTCCTCGCCCTCCATCCACTCGGCGGCGATGTCACGGATCTCGCGGTCCTGGAGCCCGAGGATCAACGAGGCGGCCTCGTCGTGGCCCAGGAGGGCGTCGTCCCAGGCATCGGCTCCGGGGCCGCCTTCGGACGGCGGCGCCAGGGTCATGCGCTGGATCAGCGCGCGGGCGAGCAGGACGGTCTCGGCACCCACCTCCTCCCGGGTGGCCCCGTCGAGGATCTTCGGCACCAGCGCGACGGCAGCCCGGTCCAGGGCCCCTTCCATCACGTCGGCCGCCGGCCCGCGCAGCGGTGTCAGCCGGCGCTCGATCTCCCGCAGGGAGCCCCGCACTTGGAGTCCCGCGAACGTGGCCGCGGCCGCCATCACCGAGGTGCCCGGCGCGGCCAGTGCGGTGCCCTCGGCGGGGCAGCACCGCCCGTCCGGGCAGCAGTAGGACCAGTACCGCCCGGCGGAGAGGCACAGGGCCTCCAGTACGGGCACGTCCAGGGCTCCGCAGGCCAGCCGGATCCGCTGGGCGAAGGGGCGCAGCCTGGTCATCACCCGCTGCGCACTGCCGCCGCGCTGCGGGTCCTGGCAGAGGAACACGATGATGCCGTCGGGCCGGGAACCGCGCCGCACGCTGCCGCGGATCAGACAGTCGGCGACCTGCCGGGCGGTGTCCTCCCACTCGTCGGGGGCCGCGGGAATGCCCACCCGGAGCCGGCCGCCGAAGCGGCCGGCCTCCCCGTGGACGGCGACCATGACGAGGGAGTCGCTCGGATGGAAGCCGAGCATGTAGGGCAGTGCGTCGGCCAGTTCGGCCGGACTGCGCAGGGTGATCCGGGATGCGTCGACGCCTCCGGACGAGCCGGCGGACGAGGGGTCCTTCGAGGGACCGGACGGGATGCGTGCCGCTTCGTGGTTGTTGTTCGTCATGTCCCGAAGGTCCCGTGTCCGGCCGGATCCGGAAACCCCTGTGGATAACTCCCGGCAGCGGCACAGCGACAACGGCAAACCGGCGGCGCCGAAGCCCGCCGCCGGTGCCAGCCGTCCCGCCCGCCTACCTCGGCTCGTAGACCCGCTTGTGCCCGAACAGCCCGGCCAGCCGGTACGGCCCGCCGGTCTCCCGCGGCGCGGGGTGGTCGCCTCCGTCGGCCGGGAAGGCCTGCTCGTGGCGTTCCCGGTAGTCGGCGTAGCCGATGTCCCGGCGCCGGGCGATCGCCTCGCGGTGCTGCTCGGACCGCAGGTGTGCGCGGTAGCCCGGGACCGGGACTCCGGCGAAGAACTCGGCGACGCTCCCCGACCCGTAGCTGAGCAGGCCGATCGCCTGCCCGGTCAGGTCCTCGGCGTTGTCGAGCAGGGCGGCCAGCCCGAGGTACACGGATGCGGTGTAGCTGTTGCCGATCTCCTCGTTGTAGGCCGTCGTCCGCCCGACGGCACGGACCACCTCGGCCTCGTCGACTTCCCGCCCGCAGCTCTCGAGCAGGGCCCGGTGGGCCTTGTGGGCCATCTTCGTGAACGGCTGGTGGTAGCAGAACGCCGCGAACTCGTCGAACGCGCGGCCGCCTTGCTCGGTGTAGTCCTTCCACGCACCGTCCATGGCCTGCAGGTACGCGGAGACGGACTCCTTCCCGTCGACCAGGGCGGTGGTGAGGTAGTTCGGCCGCCAGAAGTCCATGATGTCGGCGGTGAACACCCCCGACGGCTCCTCGATCCGCACCAGAGCGGGGTCGGCGCTGATCAGCATGGCCACCGCCGCGGCCCCCTGGGTGGCCTCGCCCGGCTGGTCCAGCTCGTACTTCGAGACGTCGCTCGCGATCACCAGGACCTGCTGCGAGGGGTCCCGGTGGACGAGGCCGATGGCGAACTGAAGGGCCGCGGTCCCGCCGTAGCACGCCTGCTTGAGCTCGACGACGCGGGTCGCGGAGGGCATCGACAGCAGCGAGTGCACGTGGATGCCGGCCGCCTTCGCCTGGTCGACGGAGGACTCCGTGGCGAAGACGACCGTACGGATCCGGTCGGCGCCGTGCCGGGCGAGGATGGGGGCGGCAGCGGCGGCCCCCATCGTCACGATGTCCTCGTCGGCGGCGGGCACGCTCATCGACCGCTGGCCGATGCCCACGTGGTACTTGCCCAGCTCGGTGCCGTTGTGGGCGGCCAGCGTCTCGTGCGTGAGGACGAGCTGGCCGGTGGCGAAGGAAAGGTCGTGGATTCCGACCGCGAGGTCCCTGGACATATGTGCCGTCACCGTCCGATCTTCGTGGTCGAGGGCTTGCGTTCCAGTGCGACGTGCGCCCGCATGAGTTCGCCCGGGTTGGTCTGCGCGGCCATGAGGGAGAGTTCGCCGCACAGCACCGTCGCCGCGATCATGACCGCGAGCCGCCGTGCGTTCTCGCCGGGCTCGCGCTCCTCGCGGCAGCCCAGGCGCGTCAGGTTCTCCTCGACGAAGTCGAGTCCCTTTCCGTTGCCGACCGTTCCGACGATCAGGTTCGGCAGGGTGCACGAGAAGTACAGGTCGCCGTCCCGGTCCTCGGCCACGGTCACGCCCTGGGATCCTTCGACGATGTTGGCCGCGTCCTGACCGGTCGCCAGGTAGAACCCGAGCAGCATGTTCGCGTAGTGGGCGTTGGCCGAGCGGATTCCGCCGGCGAGCAGGGTGCCGATCAGGTTCTTGCGCACGTTCAGCTCGGCTATCGCGCCGGCCGAGGTGTGCAGCACGTCGCGGACGATCTCGCGCGGTACGAGCAGCTCGGTGACCACGTTCTTGCCGCGGCCGAGGATGCCGTTGATGGCGGTGGCCTTCTTGTCGGTGCAGTAGTTCGCGGAGATCGAGCCGTACTCGATCCCCGGAATGGCGCCGAGGATGTGCTTCAGGAGCGCGTCCGCGGCCAGCGTCGCCATGTTGTGCCCGGAGGCGTCGCCGGTGCTGAACTCGAACCGCAGGAAGAGCAGGTTGGCCACGATCTCGTGGCGGAAACCGATCAGTTCGACGAAGCGGCCGCAGGTGCGGACGACGGCGCGCAGCTCGTCGAACCGGGCGTCGACCTCGAGCGCCGCCAGGTACGCGGTCTGCGCGTCCTGGGCCGTGACGAGCACCGAGCGGGTCATCCGCTCGTCGATGAGGGTGGCGACGATGCCTTGCTCGACCAGCCTGGAGATCTTCGCCCCGCGGTTGACGGAGGGCCACAGGGGCGACTCGTAGGTGGCGAGCGGGACCTCCGTCTCCACGTTCGCCACGTTCCCCGAAATCCTCAGAGGGCCTACCCATTTCAGGGGAACGCCTGCGACCTCGTGGGTGTCGTTCATCGGATCTCTCCAACCGTTTCGTGAGCGGTGTCGTGGGAGTGGGAGCGAGAGTGCGGCTGGAGCTGGGCCTGGGCCTGGGCCTGCGCCTGGGAATGCGCGTGCGAGCGGGTGGCCAGGCGGCGGGTGTCGATCCCCCGGTCGGCGCAGAAGGCGCGCAGGTCGCCGTGGACGAGTACGTCGCACCGGCTCAGGTCGGCCGGGGTGCGGGCGCCCAGCGCGGTCATCAGGGCTTCCACCTGGTCGAGCCAGGTGGTGATCTGCGCGATCAGGGCGGACGGGCCGCCGTCGAGGACGGTCCGCAGGAATCCTCCGGACACGCCCACGGCGGCCGCGCCGAGCGCCAGCCCGCGCACCACGTCGAGCGGGTTGCGGACCCCGCCGGACGCCAGCACCGGGAGGGCGGCGTGCTGGGAGTCCAGCAGGCAGGCAGGGGCGGACTGGCCCCAGCCGTTCAGGTAGGCGTAGTCGGCGTGCTTGCGCCGGTCGTTCTCGATGCGTGCGAAGTCGGTGCCGCCGCGGCCGGCGACGTCGGCCACGCGCACGCCCATGTCGCTCAGTGCCGAGATGGTTTCGCGGCTCAGTCCGAAGCCGACTTCCTTCACGATCACCGGGACGTCGGGTCCGACTCCGTCCGCGATCTTCTCGATCTGCGGTCCCCAGGAGGAGAAGGAGCGGTCGCCCTCCGGCATGACCGTCTCCTGGATGACGTTGAGGTGGATCTGCAGGGCGTCCGCCCGCAACAGGTCGACGGCCCGCCGCGCCATCTCCACGGAGGCGTTGGCGTTGATGTTCGCCATGACGAACCCGTCGGGGTTCTCGTGGCGCAGCACGCCGAAGGTGTCCGCCACGGCCTCGTCGGCGAAGTACGCGCTCATGGAGCCGGTTGCGATGGGCACGCCGGTCTCCCGGGCGACGATCGCCAGATCGCGGTTGATGGCGCCGGTCCTCGCGCTGCCGCCGGTCATCGCGTTGATGTACAGCGGCACCTTCCATTCCATGCCGCCGAACCGGGTGACCAGCGAGACGTCGGAGCGGTCGATGCCGGCCAGGGCGTGGTGGACGAAGGAGACCTCGTCGAACTGGTTGTATCCGCCCAGGTGGCGTTGTTGCTCGGCGGCGAACCGCACGTGGTCGTCCTTGCGCTCAGCGATCATGCCGCGCTCCCTTTCCATGCTGCGCTCCCTTTCGTCGACTGGAGATGAATCGGCACGGGGAGCACCCCTGCGGCGGCCCATCCCTTCCGCAGGTGCGCGATCTGCTCGTGCACCGTGGCGTCTTCCGCCGTGGCGTCCAGCAGCGCGATGCCGCAGTCGCCGCCCCCGGCACCCGACGGCTTCCCCGCCCCGCCGACGGTCTCGGCGGCATCGCACAGCGCGGTCAGCGTGGGGGTGAAGATTCCGAGCCGGACCTCCTCGTCCAGTTCGGCGAGCATCCGGCGGGCGCCCCGGATCTGCCGGAGCAGCTCGGGGCCGTCGCCCCGTTCGAGTGCGTCGGCCGAGGCGCGCACGCACGTGTCGCTGCGTTCCAGGAAGCTCCGTTGGGCCGCGCTGCCCTGCCACGCGCGCCGTCCGAGGCTCCCGACCAGGGAAGCGGTGCTGGCGGGCCGGCCGGTCCAGCCCACTTCGACCGCCAGACCGCGGGGCGACGGCAGCCGTCGCAGCCCGAACCCGGGCCACGGCGTACGGAGCGACTCCTGGATGCCCCGGCGCTGCACCAGGTCGAGCACCTCGGCCCGATCAGGCGCCCGGTACTCGATCCATCCGCCCCAGACGGCGGCGGCCAGATCGCCGCCGGAGGAACGGGCGTCGAGCCGGGCCGTCGCGAGCATCGCGAGCCGGAACCGGTCCTCGTGCGACAGCTCCAGGCCGTAGTACGCGGTCAGGGCGGACACCGCCGCGACGGTCACCGCACCGCTCGATCCGAGGCCGAGCTTGGTTCCCTCGTGGTGCAGGCGACTGGTGATCGAGAGGCGGACGGGAGGTGCGGACAGGCCCTGCTCGGCCAGCAGCCCGTCGACCGCTTCGATCGCCGACACCACGTGGGTGAGACCGTCCCGCACCCGCTGTTCGCCGTCCGCGCCGAGTGCGGTGAGCCCGCCGTCACCCCGTCGCAGTCGCACCGCTCCCGGGCAGAGGTCGGAGTCGATCTCCACGTCGGCTGCGCTGCCACCGCCGCCACGGGGCGCCGATACGGCGACGCCGACCTGCCGGTCGACGGCTGCGACGATCGCCGGGTGGCCCGGCTGCACCACCGCGTACTCGCCGACGATGAACAGCTTGCCCGGCGCGTGCCGGGTCACCGTTCCCGTACCCGTCACCGTGCTCGTACCGGTCACCGTGCTCGTACCGGTCACCGTGCTCGTACCGGTCACCGTGCTCGTACCGGTCACCGTGCTCGTACCGGTCACTGCTCGTCCGCCGTGCGCAGCCGGGCTCCCGGCCCGCGCCGGGCGGTGAGCACCGAGCATCCGGGGGCAGCGGCCAGCAGGGTTTCGGCCACCCGGGGCGCGGCCTCGGGGTGGCAGAGCACCTTGACGTTCGGTCCGGCGTCCATGGTCGCGTAGGCCGCCACTCCGTCCTTGCGGAGCTGCAGGACTCCGTCGAGGACGGCCACCGTGGCCGGTGACAGGTAGCGCACCGCCGGCCGCGCGGCCAGCATCGTCGCGTGCATGCCGAGGGCGTTGCGCTCCGCGATCTCCCCGACCGCGTCGAGGTCGCCGCGGAGCAGTGCCGCGCGCATGTCGGTCAGGTCGCCCTTGCTCGACGTCGCCCAGGCCTGGTAGAGCGGCGAGGTCTCCACGGTCCGCCGCATCGCCGCCCGGCTGGAGACGGCCTTGGGGCCGGCGTTGACCAGGGCGACCACCAGGGCGGGGTCGAAGTCGGGGAGGGACACCGGCTCGGCGTAGGAGCTGAGGTCCGCCTCCTTTCCGGCGCCCCGGCCCGCGTGGCACAGGGCGAAGCCGCCGAAGATCGACCGGGAGGCCGAGGCGGAGCCGCGCCGGGCGAGGCGGGAGAGCGCGGTCGGGTCGAGGTCCAGGCCGTACGCGGCGGTTGCGGCGACGGCCAGGGCGGCGAATCCGCTCGCCGACGAGGCCAGGCCCGCCCCGGTGGGGACGGCGTTGCGGGTGTCGACGGCGGCCCGTTCGGTGCGCCCGGCCAACTCCCGGACCAGGTCCAGGAAGACCAGGACGCGGCGGCGCGGCTCGCCCTCCGCGGGCCTTCCGTCGAGGATGACGCTGTCGGTCCGCGCCTCGGGGTCGAGGCGGACGGTGGTGTTCGTCGGGAAGACGTCCAGGGTCATCGACAGGCTGTCGACGTACGGGATGACGAGTTCCTCGTCGCGCTTGCCCCAGTACTTGATCAGGGCGATGTTGGGATGGGCGACGGCGGTCGACCCGGGGCCGAGAAGGCTCTCCCGGTGCCCCGCCGGTCCTGTCGGCTCCGTGAGCTCCGCCTCTTCCACCGGCGCTGCCAGTCCCAAGTCGTGGTCAATCGTCATGGTGTGCGAACCTTCCCATCGGGACTACCCAGGTACGGACGGCGCCGGCTTCGTGGAGGCTCCGGACGGTGGCCTCTGCCCGGCGGGGCTCTGCTGCCAGCGCGATCACGCAGCCGCCCAGTCCGCCGCCGCTGATCTTGGCGCCGAGGCTGCCGGCCGCGAGGGCGGCGTCGACCAGCCCGTCGATCCGGTCGGTGCTGAGCCCCAGCTCGCGCAGCAGCTCGTGGTTTTCTGTCATGCGTGCGCCGAACTGGTGCGTTCGGCCGTGTGCGAGGTCGCGTGCGGCGGCGCGGGTCAGGCGCGAGGCGCCGAGGACGAAGTCCGCCTGCGTCTGTGCGCTGTGCTCGAACTTCCGCCACAGCAGCTCGACCGCTTCTTTGGTGCTGCCGCTGACCCCGCTGTCCGCGAGGACGAACAGCCCGTCGAACGCGTAGGACGGTCCTTCACCGGCGACGCCGTCGGTCCGCTCGGGGGAATGCACGGAGGACGCCGTGATCGGGCCGACGGCGGAAGACACGGGGGCGTACCCCGGCATGGCGACGGGCAGTTCCCGGGCCGCGCCGGAGCGGAACAGGAGGGGGGACGTCGCGCCGGTGGCGAGCGCGTCGATGCCGCTCGACCTGCCGTGCGCCACCTTCTCCGAAGCCTGCACGAGATCGAACACCTCGCGGGCGTCGAGCCGGCGGTCGAAGAGGTCCGCCAGGGCCAGCACGGCCGCCCGGGCGCAGGCGGCGCTGGAGCCGAGCCCGCGGCCCTGCGGGATCGCGCAGTCGATGACCACGTCGACGCAGACGTGGCCGTCGACACCCGTGATCGTCTTGAAGTCCGGGAGCAGGCGGCGCAGGCCGTCCGCGGCGAGCGGCGTGACCGCTCCCGGCCCCGGACCCGCCATGGCGAAGGAGATCCTGTCCGCGCCTTCGTCGGAGCACCTCAGCCGTCTGGCGGTCGCGGTCACCGGGAGTTGCGGCACCGGGATGGCCAGTGCCGGAGCACCGTAGACGACGGCGTGTTCGCCGAGCAGGATGGCCTTCGCGTGGGCGCGCCCCCATCCGGTCCGGCCCTCTTCGAGGTCCGTGTCGCCCGCGGAGAGGGTGCGGTCGGGATAGGTCCGGGCATTCGTCAGCGCCATCACCGGGCTCGCTGCACAGCATTGACCGCCATCATGGCGAGCTGTTCCTTGGCGGGGGCGGTGGCGCTGCTGGATTCCAGTACGCCCATGGCCCGGTCGGTCCGGTGGGCGATCTGGCGCTCGATCCGGTCGACCGCGCCGACCTGGACGAAGATGTCCCGCAGGGTGTCGATCTCCTTCTCGGAGAGGTCGGTTCCCACCTTCGCCCTGACGAACCTGGCGGCGTGCGGATCGGTTTCGTCCGCACGCCGGAGCGCCGTCGCGAGCAGGACCGTCCGCTTGCCCTCCCGAAGGTCGTCGCCCGAGGGCTTCCCCGTCACCGTCGGGTCGCCGAACACGCCCAGCAGGTCGTCCCGGAGCTGGAACGCGATCCCGATGTCCGCCCCGAACGCCCCGTAGGCGGCGACGAGGTCGGCCCCCGCGCCGGCGATCGCGGCACCGAACTGCAGCGGGCGCTCGACCGTGTAGGAGGCCGTCTTGTACTGGTTGACGCGCAGGGCGGCGTCGACGCTCTCGTCCTCGCTCGCCTGGTTGATCACGTCGAGCAGCTGGCCGTACAGGACCTCCGAGCGCACCGCGGACCACACCGGGCCTACCCGCTCCTGTGCTTGCGCCGACAGCCCCGAGGCACGGACCATGACGTCGGACCACGTCTGGGCCAAGTCCCCCACCAGGATGGCGGTTCCGGTGCCGAAGGCCTCGGGATCGCCGGAGAAGCGCCGGGTCCGATGCCGCGCGGCCAGGGCCACGTGTGCGGCGGGACGACCGCGGCGGGTGTCGGACGCGTCGATGATGTCGTCGTGTATCAGGGCCGACGCGTGCAGCAGTTCGAGCCCCGCGCAGGCGGTCAGCACCGCTGTGGCGTCCGGGTCGTCCCGGTCGCCGCCGGCGCCGATCCACCCCAGCCAGGCGAAGACCGGCCGCACACGCTTTCCGCCGCGCAGGACGTAGTTCTCCAGCTCCGCGACCACGGCCGCGAAGTCCGGGCCGAGCGCGTCGGCTTCGGCCCGGCGCTGGCCGAAGAAGTCACGGATCACGGCGTCGATGGCAGTCGAATCCACGGCTGCGCCGAGATAACTGACGGTCATGCTCTCATCTCCCGGTCGAGGCGACGGTCGTCCTCATCATCAATCTCGTACTTGTACTCGCAGGTGCACGAATTCACCGAGATCACGTCACCCGAATCCGGGCCGACGGCCCTTTCCGAATACACATCGGCCTCGCCGATTTCCGCAGAAGCCCGTCCATGGCCCTAAGCCACCCCAAACGTGATCAGCATGCTTCGATGTTATCCACGGGGCGTCAACCTGCCCACTACTCAACCGAGTAGTGCCCACCGACAGGATGTCGTGTCACGATGAGTCGACTGCCCGAAAGCAATGGTCCGGACAACACGGGGCGGTCGTACGTCCATTGACGGGCCGTGAATACGCACTCTCCACGCCGGGCAGTCCTGCGCACCGCCCCCTCACCACGGGAGTCACCATCCGATCCATCCGATCCATCGGAATACTCGGTACCGGCGCATATCTCCCGCCGACCGAGGTCTCCAACGAAGAGATCGCCGAACGGGCCGGGGTCACGGACGAATGGATCGTCCGCAAGACCGGAATTCGGAGCCGGCGCCGGGCGGATGCCGGTCAGGCCACGTCCGACCTCGCCGCGGCCGCTGCCGTCCGGGCCCTCGAACAAGCGGGGGTCGCCCCCGAGGAGCTCGCGTACATCGTCGTCGCCACCTCCACGCCCGATCACCCGCAGCCGTCCACGGCGAGCATCGTCCAGCACCGGCTCGGGGCGGTGAACGCGGCGGCCTTCGACCTGAACGCGGTGTGCAGCGGTTTCGTGTACGCGCTGACGGTCGCCGAGCGGATGCTCTGCACCGAGCCCGGCGACCGCTACGGACTGGTCATCGGCGCGGACGTCTACTCCCGGATCCTCGACTACTCCGACCGCCGGACCGCCATCCTGTTCGGTGACGGCGCCGGGGCCGTCGTCCTCGGCCCGGCCCCGAACGACCGCGGGATATTCGCCAGTTCGCTACTCACCCGGGGCGACCAGCACGAGCTGATCGGCGTCCCGGCCGGCGGCAGCCGGATCCCGACCAGCGTCCGGACGCTGGAGGAGGGCCTGCAGTACTTCCGGATGGACGGCCGGCGGGTCCGCGAGTTCGTGCAGGACAACCTGCCCGGGGCCGTCGGAGACCTGATGGCCGGCGCGGGACTGGACCCGCGCGAGGTACGCCATGTCGTCGCCCACCAGGCGAACGCGGTGATGCTCCGGGAGGTCTGGCCCTCGCTCGGACTGCCCGGGGCCAGCTTCCACCTGGCCCTGGAGTCCTACGGCAACACCGGCGCGGCCTCCGTGCCCATCACCCTCGACCTCGCCCACCGCGAGGGGGCCCTCGCCGACGGGGACGTGGTCCTGCTCACCGGCTTCGGCGGGGGCATGTCGGTGGGCTCGGCACTGACCCGCTGGCTGCCCACCCGGCACGCGGGGCCGGCCCGGAAGCCGGCCTACGCCGCAGCTCCCGTACGGTCGAGGTGAGAGGCCGAGTCCCACTCGGGCCGAGCCCCGCGCGGGCCGAGTCCCGCGCGGGCCGAGTCCTACTCGGGTTCGATCGAATAGATGGCGGCCTTGCTCGAATAGCTCGCGGCCCCGCGCGCCAGCTCGGCCCGGGTGTTGATGTTCAGCTTCCGGTAGATCTTCCTGAGGTGGTAGTTCACCGTGTGCGCCGACAGGTGAACCCGTTTGGCGATCTGCTGGTTCGTCATCCCCGCACTCACCAGGTACGCGATGCGCCGCTCCGTGTCGGAAAGACCGGACCAGCACGTCGAATTGAGCGGTGACGCCGTCGCCCCACCGGGCTTCGCCTGCGAGGGCTCGGCCTTGGCGCCGTAGATCTTGGCGAGTTCCTCCGTCGCGAGGGCGACCGAGAGCGGGTCCGGCGACTGCGCGACGATCCGCGACAGCGCGGCCGCATCGCCGCTCACCAGGGCGTTCGCGTGCAGGGCGCTGAGGCCGAGCACGGAGATGCCGGGGTTGTCGCCCGCGAGGCCGTCGATCGTTTCGAGCACGCTGTTCCTGAGGTCGGTGTCGCCCACGTCCAGCGCGAGGCGGACCAGGAACGCGGCGGCGGCCGGATCCTCGATGTACAGGCTCCGCTGCGTCGGCAGATGGCTGTACTTGTCGGAGAACAGCTCGACGGCCGCCCGCGGCCCCTCCCTCTTCACCGCGATGCGCACGTCGGTCCAGCCGTACTGCGGAGAGTAGAGGACCGCCTGGTCCGTCTCGGACTCGCCCTGCACCCGCTTCAAGTACGCGGTCGCCGCGGGCAGATCGCCCTTGTAGAGCCGGATGGTGCTGAGCACCGAGTACGCGAGGGGCCGGAGCAGGGGTACCGCGTCCCGGTCGACCGCGGTGGTCGCCAGCTCCGCCTGGTGGCGGGCGTCCGCGACCCGTCCCGCCTGGAGGAACAGCCGGGCCCGCATCGCCGCGGGCGCGGCGTCCCAGACGCGGGTGCCCAGTTCCCGCAGGCCCGCTTCCGCCTCGTCGATCAGCGTCTCGGCCTTGTCGAACTCGCGCAGGTTCGCGAGCTTCCCGGCCAGCGCCAGCCGGAAGTGAAGGCGCCACACGGGATCCACGCCGTCGCCGTACCGCACCGCGGCCCGGCCCAGGCTGAGCCCCTCGCCCAGCTCCCCCGCACGCCAGCGGGCATTGGAGAGGGCCGTCAGCGCCATCAGCCCGGCCACGTCGCCGGGCCCGGCGCCCTGTTCCCGCAGGATCCTCGCGGAGCGCTTCTCCGCCTCCTCCATGCCGAGCAGGGAGTACCCCAGGATCACGGAGGCCTCCGCGTCGAGCCGGGCGGAGGCCGAACTCGTGGAGCCGGCCAGGACGCGCTCCGCCGTACGGATTCCGGCTGCCGCCCGTCCCTCCATGATCAGGGCGTGGGGCTTGGAGCAGACCTCTCGCGCGTCGCCCGAGTCGCCCACGTCGCCCGCGGCCTCCCGGGGCGGGTCGGCCGGCCGGTCGGCCATCCACAGCGGGTGCCCGGCCACCCAGAACTGCCGGTCGAGCGACTGCGCCTGCCTCCTGGAGTGGCCCATCGCCTCGCGCTGCAACGCACCGCGCGCGGGAGCGGGGATCGACTCGATGACCCCCGTCAGGAGGAAGTCGCTCTGGAAAACGAGTTGGTGTTCCGCCGCGACGACGAAGCCCGAGGATATCGCTTCGTCCAAGGACGAAAGCAGGCTGGCGGCTGATTGGTCCAGCATTCTGGAAACGTCCTCCAGCATGAAGGACCTGCCCAGGACGGCCGCGACCTTGAGGAATCGCTGACAGTCCATGCTGAGATCACCGAGCAGGCACTTGACGAATGCCACCACGCGGCCCGGGATCCTGCACTCCGTCAACCCGACCGTTCCGCCGCGCTCCTTTACGAGCCCTTCTTCCACGAGTCCGGTCGCGCATTCGGCGAGCAATCGCGCATTCCCGCCGGCATCGGCCGTGAATTCGAGCAGCCCCTGGTCCGGTTCGCCCCCGAGGATGTCCCGCAGGATCTGTTCCCCCACGATGTCTTCCCGCCGGGCCGGCACGACACCGTTGACGATGGCCTTCGGACTGCGACTCTCCCCCAGCAATTTCATTGCCATGACCCCGGCTTACCCCCGTATTCAACCCGCCGTCCAAGAAGGGCCCGTCGGCATCGTCGCCATTTCCGGCACACAAGGCTCGACCCTCCTGCGTGGATCCTACGAAGCCCGGTGCGTTCTTGACTTGGCGAACAGTTGCCAATCAGCCCGCGAGGGCAAGGGTCAGGGGGAGCACCGCCTCGGCCCCGCCCTGGCGCAGGAGCCGGGCCCCCACGGCCAGGGTCCAGCCGGAGTCGGCGTAGTCGTCGACGAGCAGGACCGGCCCGGGGGTGGCGGCCAGGGCGGCGGCGAGCTCCTCGGGGACGGCGAACGAGGCGGCCAGCGCGCGCAGCCGCTGGGCGGAGTTGCTGCGGTGCGCGCCGTACTCGCCGGCCTGCGGGGTGTAGGCGAGGGTGCCCAGCAGCGGGAGCCGGCCGACCCGGGCCAGGCCCTCGGCCAGCGAGCCCACCAGCTGCGGTCGGGAGCGGGAGGGCATGGCCACGATCCCCACGGGCCGGGCCATCGCGCCGCCGGCCCAGCCGCCCGGCGACCGGGCCCAGTCGGCCACCACCGTCACCACGGCCGCCAGCACGTCGTCCGGAACCGGACCGTCCGCGGCCTGTTCCGACAGGAGCGGGCGCAGGCGGTTGCCCCAGCCGATGTCCGACAGCCGCCCCAGCGCGCGACCCGTCGCCGCCTGCTGGCCCACGGGGATGCGGCCCTTGAGGTCGACGCCGACCGCGGGCATGCCCGAGGGCCACATGCGGCGGGGCTCGACCTCGACCCCCGGGCGGTCCAGCTCGCCGGTCGCCGCCTCGAGGGCACCGTGGGACACGGCGGGGTCGAGCCAGGGGCCGGCGCAGTTGTCGCAGCGGCCGCAGGGGGTCGCCTTCTCGTCGTCGAGCTGCCGCTGGAGGAACTCCATCCGGCACCCCGGGGTCGACACGTAGTCCCGCATGGCCTGCTGCTCGGCCTGCCGCTGCCGGGCCACCCACTCGTACCGCTGCGCGTCGTAGGCCCACGGCTGCCCGGTGGCGGCCCAGCCGCCCTTCACGCGCTTGACCGCGCCGTCCACGTCCAGGACCTTGAGCATCGTCTCCAGCCGCGACCGCCGAAGGTCCACCAACGGCTCCAGCGCCGGCAGCGACAGCGGACGGCCCGCCTGCTCCAGCACGTCCAGGGTCCGCCGGACCTGCTCTTCGGGCGGGAACCCGACGGAGGCGAAGTACGCCCAGATCGCCTCGTCCTCCCGCCCCGGCAGCAGCAGCACGTCGGCGTGGTCCACGCCGCGCCCCGCACGCCCCACCTGCTGGTAGTAGGCGATCGGGGACGAGGGAGAGCCCAGGTGGACCACGAACCCGAGGTCCGGCTTGTCGAAGCCCATGCCCAGCGCGGAGGTCGCCACCAGCGCCTTCACCCGGTTCGCGAGCAGGTCCTCCTCGGCCTGCAGCCGGTCGGCGTTCTCCGTCTTCCCCGTGTAGGAGGCCACCGGGTACCCGCGCTGCCGTAGGAACGCCGCGACCTCCTCGGCGGCCGCCACCGTCAGCGTGTAGATGATCCCCGAGCCCGGCAGGTCGCCCAGCCGCTCCCCCAGCCATGCCAGCCGGTGCGCCGCGTTCGGCAGCTCCAGCACGCCCAGCCGCAGGCTCTCGCGGTCGAGCGGGCCGCGCAGGACCAGGGCGCCCCCGCCTCCCGTGCCCAGCTGATCGGCCACGTCCGCCGTGACCCGTGCGTTGGCCGTCGCGGTGGTGGCGAGCACGGGCACACCGGGGGCGAGCTCGGCGAGCATGGTGCGCAGCCGGCGGTAGTCCGGGCGGAAGTCGTGGCCCCAGTCCGAGATGCAGTGGGCCTCGTCGACCACCAGCAGGCCGGTCGTGGCCGCGAGCTTGGGCAGCACCTGCTCCCGGAACTCGACCGAGTTGAGGCGCTCCGGACTCACGAGGAGCACGTCGGTCTCGCCCCGCTCGACCTCCCCGTAGATCGTCTCCCACTCCTCCGGGTTGGCCGAGTTGATCGTCCGCGCCTGGATCCCGGCCCGTGCCGCGGCATCGACCTGGTTGCGCATCAGCGCCAGGAGCGGCGAGATGATCACCGTCGGGCCGGCGCCGCGACGGCGCAGCAGGGCCGTCGCCACGAAGTACACGGCCGACTTGCCCCACCCCGTGCGCTGCACCACCAGGGCCCGTCGGCGCTCCTCCACGAGGGCCGACACCGCCTGCCACTGGTCCTCCCGCAGCCTCGCCGAGCCCCCCGGGGCACCGACCAGCTCGGCGAGGACGGCATCGGCTTCGGCGCGGAGCTCCAGGTTGTCCATGCCCCCATGCAACCCGATGCCCAGGACAATCGGCCAATTCACCCAGCGTGACGTGCGGCCCACCACCCGTCCGCCCCGCCGCGCGGCCGCCCCGCCGGACAGGCCGCCGAGAAGGTGTTTCCCCTGGTGCCCGCGGTCCGGCCCGGACGGAATGCGTCATCTTCGGCGTGGCGGGGCAAGGATATGAACGGCATACCGGCGAATTCCGGTCGGCGGCTCCAATTGCTCGTTGCCGCATGCTCGAAGGCCACGCGAGAATTGTGCTGCTCCCGCCCGGCTCGACGGCGCTCTCCTGAGCCGTGCCGCGGCGCGCCCGCACTCCAGCTGTGCCCGTACGCGGGCGTGTACCCGAAGGGAGGACCGTGACCTTCGGATTCGCCCCGTCCTCGACCACATCCCTGACCATGGCCACCGGCCGCGCCAGCCGGCACGGCAGACTGCTGGAACCCTCCGAATGGACGGCGTCGGGCGTCCCCCTGCTGCGCAATCCGCGCGAGGTCGTCAGCGGACTCCATTCACGGCACAGCCCCGGTCCGTCCACGGCGGTGATCGCCGTCCTGGGGCCCGAGGAGCAGCTCGTGGCCAGCGCCTCCTTCGTGCAGCGTTCCGCCGCGGCGGACGGCTGGGAGTACCGCAACGCCCTGCTCTCCCGGCTGCGCCGGGTCATTCCGCACGACCTGCGGCGCCGGACCCCGGTACGGACCGCCGTGCTGCTGTTCTGCCGCGACGGCGACGAGCGCTGGACCGAGGAGGACGGGGCCTGGATGTGGGGGCTGCGGGACGCCTGCACCCTGCACGGGCTGCGCTGCGGGGCGTACATCACCCTGACCCGGGGCGGCTGGCAGGTGCTGGGGGAAGGCCGCGGCGGCCGGAGCCCCAGCTCGGAGTCCCGGCCCGAGCGCCTCGGCGATGCGCCGTCCGAGTTCGGCCCGCTCTCGCTGCGCAGCGGCGGCGGAGCCACGGAGGCCCTGCGCCGCACCGCCGCGCGCTGAGCCCGTACCGCCGCGCGCAGGGCCTCGTACCCGGGAACGAGCAACGGCCGCGCACCCGGCCACGACCAACGGCCGTACACCCGGAACGGGCGTACGGCTGGTCAGGCCTCGGACTTCGGCAGGGTCGGCCGGCGGCCCTCCCCGCCCCTCGACCGTGCGGGAGTACGGAGCGTCAGACGCCCGCACCCAGCACGGAGTTGATCTGCTGCGGCTCGCCGCACACGATCAGGAGCGCACCGGCTCGCGCGAGCGCGACCGGCAGGGCTCCGGCGGCCGCCGAGACGGGTCCGCCGTTGGCCGCGAAGACCACGACGGGACGGCCGGCCGCGCGCTGCGCGTGCGCCGCGTCCGCGTAGAAGACGTCGTCCCCGGCATCGTGCAGGGCCCAGTACGCGGCCTCGCCGAAGGACAGCTCGTGCGCGGCCCACGGGTGCGGGTCGCCGGTGGTGAGCACCAGGATGTCACCGGGCGCCCGCCCGGTGTCGAGCAGCAGGTCCACGGCCTCTTCGGCCGCGTCCAGCGCGCCCTCGGCGGAGGCCGGGATCAGCTGGATCTGCGGGACGGCAGCCGAGACCGACGGTGCGGTGGCGGCTACGGGAACGGGGGTGGCCTGCGGTTTCCGCGGCGCGGGCGGCGCGGGCCGGGGGGCGGGACGCGGACCGGGTACGGGGCGGGGGGTCTGCGCGCTGCGGCTCGCGGCCGGGGTGACGCGGGGACCCTGGGCACTCTCGTGAATCTGAGGCTCCTCGGGGGCGGGGGTGAGAGGCATGAGCTGACATTCATCAAACACCGGTGCGAAACGTACCGGTTGGTGGCACGTGCGTGCGATCAGAAATCGAAGCCGAGTTGGCCTCCGATTTCCAGCTCCATCGATTCCTCGCTGCGGCGCACCTTCTTCAGGTGGCTCCAGCGGGGCAGTGCGTCGAGGTAGGACCAGGAGAGCCGGTGGTACGCGGTCGGCCCCTGCTCCTCCAGTGCCGCCCGGTGCACGGGCGAGGGGTATCCGGCGTTGGCGGCGAAAGCGAAGTCCTCGATTCCACCGCCCTGTTCGCCGATCTCCGCCATCATCCGGTCGCGCCGGACCTTGGCGATCACCGAGGCCGCGGCGACGGCGACACAGGACTGGTCGCCCTTGATCACCGTCCGGACCTGCCAGGGCGCACCGAGGTAGTCGTGCTTGCCGTCGAGTATCACCGCGTCGGGCCGCACGGGCAGCGCCTCCAGGGCGCGCACCGCGGCGAGGCGCAGGGCGGCGGTCATCCCGAGCTCGTCGATCTCCTCGGGGGACGAGTGGCCCAGGGCGTAGGCCGTGACCCAGTCCTCCAGGACGCCGACGAGCGCGTCACGGCGCTTGGCGGTGAGCAGCTTGGAGTCGGTGAGTCCCGCGGGCGGCCGGCGCAGGCCGGTGATCGCCGCGCAGACGGTGACGGGACCGGCCCAGGCCCCTCGTCCGACTTCGTCGACCCCGGCGATGACCTTGGCGCCGGTGGTCGCCCGGAGGGAGCGTTCGACGGTGTGAGTGGGTGCTTCGTACGGCATGGCGCCAGCAAGGTTACGCCGCCCGGGGCCGCCTGCACACCCCGCCCCCTCTCCGCCGCGCCGCCGCCCCCTTCCCGCCGCGCCCCGGCCACCTCGGCGCCGCGCCACCCACCCCGCCCCGTCTCACGCCCTGAGCAGCGGCACCATCACCCCGTCGATCATCTCGGCGATTTCCGCGTCCGCCCATTCGCTCCCGCACACCTTCGCGCGGTACATCATCAGCGCCGGGATGACCTCGGAGAGCAGCGGGCCGGTCGCGTCCGGACGGACGTCGCCTCGACTGATTCCGCGGCGCACCAGCTCGCCGATCAGCCCGTGCGCCGGTTCGTAGAGCCCGGCCCGGACCAGGTCACGGAACCGTTCCGCATGAATGTGATCGCACTCGTGAAGCACCGTCCGCAGCGCCTGCCCGGCTCGCGACCGCATGACGTCGCGCATCCGCACGCACACCGCGTACAGGTCCTCCCGCGCCGATCCCAGGTCCGGAATCCGGCCCAGCGGGGGCAGCCGCGTCCGCAGCGCCTCGGCCACGAGGTCCGCTTTCGAGGGCCAGCGGCGGTACAGCGCGGCCTTGCCCGTCTGCGCTCCCGAGGCGACGCCTTCCATCGTGAGGGCGTTCCAGCCGTCGGTGCTCAGCCGCTCCAGCACGGCGTCGAGAATCGCCCGTTCGAGTTCGGGTCCGCGCCTGCGTCCCGGGGCCGCCACCGGCCGGTGTGAACCCACCACTCCCGCTACCTCCGACCGGCTCATGCGTACGGCGCACATATTTTCAGCCTTAGTGAACGCTTGCGTTCACTAAGGCTGCCTCCCTACCGTGGAACCGCCGTGAACGAGTGCGTTCACTATTTCACTTGGGGGGACCCACGGTGACAACTCCTCAGCTCTCCACACCCCGGATACCGGCCGCGGCACGCCGAGGGGGGCGCCCGGGAGTGGCGCTCGCCGTCATCGCCGCCTGCCAGCTGATGGTCGTCCTCGACGCGACGATCGTGAACATCGCGCTCCCGCACATCCAGACCGACCTGGCCATCTCCACCACCGACCTGTCCTGGGTGATCAGCGCCTACACCCTCGCCTTCGGCGGGCTGCTGCCGCTCGGCGGCCGCGCCGGCGACATCCTGGGCCGCCGCCGCGTCTTCCTGACCGGCATCCTGCTCTTCACCCTGGCCTCCCTGCTCGGCGGATTCGCCGAGGAGTCCTGGCAGTTGCTCGCCGCCCGCGCCCTCCAGGGCGTCGGCGGGGCCATCGCCTCGCCGACCTCCCTGGCCCTGATCACCACGACCTTCGCCGAGGGACCCGAACGCAACCGCGCCTTCGGCGTGTTCGCGGCCGTCTCGGCGGGCGGCGGCGCGATCGGCCTGCTGGCCGGCGGCATGCTCACCGAATGGCTCGACTGGCGCTGGGTCTTCTTCGTCAACGTGCCGATCGGACTGCTGATCGCCTTCCTGACCCCGCTCTACATCAACGAGTCCGAGCGCCATCCGGGCCGCTTCGACATCGCCGGAGCGCTCACCTCCACCGGCGGCATGACCGCGCTCGTCTACGGGTTCATCCGCGCGTCCCAGGACGGCTGGCGCGACGGCGTGACCATCGGCTCCTTCGGCGTGGCCGTCCTGCTCCTGGCGGCCTTCGTGATCGTCGAGTCCCGGGCCGCCGATCCGATCATCCCGCTGCGCATGTTCGCCGCACGCAACCGCACCGGCACCTACGTGATCATGCTCAGCCTCGCCGCCGCGATGTTCGGCATGTTCTTCTTCATCGTCCAGTTCGTGCAGAACGTGCTGGGCTTCTCCCCGATCCGCTCCGGCATCGGCTTCCTGCCGATCACGGCCGCCATCATCACCGCCGCCGGACTCTCGCAGCGCCTGCTGCCGCGCTTCGGCCCCAAGCCGTTCATGATCATCGGCTCCGCCCTCACCGGCGCCGGTTTGACCTGGCTGTCCTTCATCGAGACCGACAGCTCCTACCTCTCCGGGGTGCTGGGCCCGATGCTCCTGTTCGGCTTCGGCATGGGCCTCAACTTCGTCACCCTCACCCTCACCGCCGTCTCCGGAGTGGCCCCGCAGGAAGCGGGCGCGGCCTCCGGACTGCTCAACGCGAGCCAGCAGGTCGGCGGCTCGCTCGGACTGTCCATCCTGGTCACCGTCTTCGGCACCGCCGGCCGGGACGAGGCCGCCCGCCAGCTCCCGGACTTCCAGGCGCACGCCGGTCCGGGCCAACTGGAGGCGTTCCTGCAGACCGGCCGGCTGCCCGACCCCTGGGGGGACATCGTCCTCACCCGGGGCATCGCCACCGCCTTCGTCGCCGCCGTGGCCATGGCGGCGATCGCACTCCTCACCGCACTCCTGGTGATCCGCGTACGCCCGAGCGACCTGGAGGCCCTGAACGGAGCCTCCGCCAAGTCCGGCCCGGCACCCGGCCTCTAGTACCCGATCCGGCTGCCGAAGGTGCCCAGGGCCTTGCACTGGTCGTACGAGGCGCTCGCCCCGCGCTCGGTCAGGATCTTCCTGGCCCGGCGCTCGCCCAGGCTCGTCGCGTACCAAGGGGTCGGGCCCGTCGCCGCCAGCTCCCTGGCGATCCCGCGCAGGGCGCAGGAGCGCTGGGGTTCAGGCAGCCGGTCCAGGGCGGGTACCGCGTCGGCCGACAGCGACTGGAAGTAGGCCAGGTCGATCTTGCCGTCCTGTTCGTACCGCGTGACGTTGCCCTCCGCGATCACCCCGTCCGGGGACACCAGTCCGAAGGCCAGTACGGCCGCCACGGCGCTCCCTGCGACCGCGCGGGGCAGCCAGCGCGCGCCGAACAGCCCGCCGGCCATGATCAGTACGATGACCAGCCCGAGCCACAGCTCCACACCGGCCACCGACAGGCGCAGCCTGGTCAGCCCGTACGCGTCCACGTACAGGTCCATGCGGCGGAGCGCCGAGGCGACGACCACGAGGGTGAGCGCGCCGAGCGTGCCGAGCACGACGCGCACCAGCCGCCGGTCGCCTGCTCCGGCGCGCGGGGCCCAGCGCAGGGCGAGCGCGATGACGACGAGGGTGAGCAGGGTGGCCCAGAGGAGCTGCCAGAAGCCCTGGCGCGCGTACGCGGCGTAGGTGAGGCCGGTGGCCTCCAGGACCTTGCGGTAGCCACCGAAGAGGACGGCGAGCTGGACGGCGTTGAAGGCGGCGAAGAGCAGGTTCAGCACGATGAGCGGAAGGGCCCACTCCACCCGTGAGCGCGCCTTCCCCGGGCGCACCTCGATCCGGTCCCAGCGGGAGGGAGCGGCGGCGGCTCGGGCGACGGCGATCGCGACGAGCAGGCCCGCCGCGAAGAGCAGGAAGCGCACCGGGCCGCCCATGCCGCTGACATCGGGGGTCAATCCGCTCAGCAGGTCGGCGAACGCGGCGTCGGCGGAGGCGAACAGGGCGCCGAAGAGCGCCAGCAGGACCACGGCCACCACGACGGCCTTCGCCACCGGCAGCCAGCGCTCCCGGCGCCCTTCGCCGCGCGAGCGCAGGCCGCTCCAGACCCAGCGCACCCCGAGGACGGCGGAGTCCAGGAGGCCGACCGGGCCGAGCAGGATGCCGGGCCACCTGCGGCTGCCGTGCAGGGCCAGGGCGCCCGTCAGGAGGGCCGCGAACAGGGCCGTCACGGCCGGCCAGGCGGAGGCGCGCAGGGCGGGCACGGCGAGCAGCGCGAGACAGCCGAGCGCCCAGAGCGCGGTCCACGGGCGCAGCGTGCGGCCGGCCGAACGGGCTGCCACGCAGGCGGCGACGAGCGCCGGGAGGACCGCGAGGAGCAGCCCGGGGCCGAGCCCTTCACCGAGGAGCAGGGAGGCGGCGAGGCCGGAGGCGAGCACGGCGCCCAGCACGACGGCCGGTACCGGCCCCACGGCGGCCGGGCGCGCGGCCTCGGCCCAGGCGAGCGGGGCGATCGACCAGGCGCCGGAGGCGGCCCGCTCCTTGCGGAGCTCGTGGGCCTGCCAGGCCTTGGGGTCCCAGCCGGGCGGCGCGGCTGCGGCCCCCGTGCCCGGGCCGGCCGTACCGGCCGTGCCGCTCGCTCCGCCCGCCCTCTCGGCGTTCTCCGCGCCGGCGTTCTCCGCGCCGGCGTTCTCCGCGCCGGTGTTCCCTGCTGACATCGGGTTCCCCTCCCCTGTCGGCCTCCCCGGCCGTCGGGCGGGGGTGGCGAGGCCGACAGGGTAGGCCGGTCAGATGCGGTTTTGAACAGGCTCAAAAGATGCCTGTGGCAGGACCGTGACAAACGGAGGGGTCCCGCTCTGCTACTGCGCCGCCTCCGGCAGCCAGGCCGGCAGTGCCTCGGTCCGGGCCAGCCAGGCCTGCGGCAGCACCGCGTCCCCGCGTGCGCCCAGCACCCCGCCGACGATCGCGCAGGTGGTGTCCACGTCCCCGCCCACCTGGGCGGTGGTCCAGAAGGCCCGCTCGTAGTCGTCCAGGCCCCGCGCCGCCGACCACAGCGCGAACGGCACCGTGTCGTGGGCGCTGGTGCGCCGGCCGCAGCCCAGTACGGCGGCGACGGTGGTCGCGTCGCCGTAGTCGAGCATGTCGCGCGCCCGCCGCACCCCGGCGCCCACCGCGCTCCGCGGAACCAGCGCGATGACCCCGTCCAGCAGGTCGGCGGCCTTCGGCGGGCCGGCCGGATCGGCCGCCAGCGCGGCCGCGGCGGCCACGGCCATCGCGCCGCACACCGCTTCGCGGTGCTGGTGGGTGGTGTAGGCCGAGATCTCCGCCTGGTGGGTGGCCTGTTCCGGATCGTCCGCGTACCAGGCGCCCAGCGGAGCGACCCGCATGGCCGCGCCGTTGCCCCAGGAACCCTGCCCGTTGAACAGTTCCGCGGCGAGCGTGCGCCAGTCCGCACCCTCGCGGATCAGCCGCAGCATCCGGTTCACGGCGGGCCCGTAGCCGCGGTCGAAGTCGTGGTGCCGGGCGAAGGAGGCGGCCAGCGCGTCCTGGTCCACCCGGCCGTGCCCGGCGAGTACGGCCACCACCGAGCAGGCCATCTCGGTGTCGTCGGTCCACTGCCACGGATCGCTGCCGGCGGGCAGCTCGCGCCGCTTGAGCAGCGGGTAGTTCACGGGGACGAAGTACTGGGAACCCAGTGCGTCGCCCAGGGCCAGTCCTCGGAGGCTGGCCATGGCGCGTGCGTAGCGCCCTTCGGGAGAGGAGTCAGAGGTCATCGCGCGTCACTCTAGCCGTCCAGGTCGTAAGGCTCGGGTGTGGTCCACCGCTCAAACGGGCGGTCCATCCGGTACCGCCCGTCGGACCCCAGCATGAGCACCCGGTACTCGCCGTTCCCCGGATTGGAGAGGGCCTCGAACTCGGCCACGGACCAGTGGAACCAGCGCATGCAGAACAGCCTCATCGTCAGGCCGTGCGTCACGAGCAGCACGTTCTCCGGGTGGTCGGGGGCCTCGAAGCTGCGGTAGAGGCTCTCCAGGAAGGCCCCGACCCGGTCATAGACGTCCGCGCCCGACTCCCCCTGCGCGAAGCGGTAGAAGAAGTGCCCGTACGCGTCCCGGTAGGCCTTCTGCAGCCGTACGTCCTCCCGCTCCTGCCAGTTCCCCCAGTCCTGCTCGCGCAGCCTCGGCTCCTCGCGCATGCGGACGCGCGTCGGGTCCAGGCGCAGCTCGCGGAAGGTCTGCAGGGTCCGGCGGTACGGGGAGACGTACGCGCTGACGTGCTCGTCGCCGAAGAGCTCGCGCAGGCGCACGCCGGCCTCCGCCGCCTGCTCGCGCCCGGTGCGGGTCAGCCGGAGGGCGTGGTCGGGCTCCCGCTCGTACACCGTGTCATCGGCGTTGCCCTCCGATTCCCCGTGCCGGACAAGGATGATGCGCCGTGGTCGAACCATTCCACGACCCTATTCGGCCACCGCCGGGGACATCGACCGGGCTCGCCGGTCGAGACGGACGCCGACCATACAGTCGGTTCGTCGGACACCCCCGGCGCCCCCGGTCACACCGTCCAGGACGGTTCGAGGTCGACGACGTCCCCGGTGAGGGCCTCCACATCGGCCTGGATCTGGGCGCGCAGCGACAGCCGTTCCACGCGCTCCTGCCGGTACTTGCCGTGTTCGGCCGCCGCGTGCCACATCGACAGCACCAGGAACTCGCGGCCGGGAGCCTCCCCGAAGAGGCCCCGGACCATGCCGGGCGAGCCCGCCATGGCCGGGTTCCAGACCTTCTCCTGCATGAGCGCGAAATGGTCCACGCGGCCTTCCCGCACCCGGGTGTGGGCGACCCGGACGACGTCGGCATCGGTGAAGCGCGGTTCGAAGCCGGTCTTCACGTCGAAGCGGTGGTCGAAGAGCGTGATCCGCGCGTCGGTGAAGGTGCCGTTCTGCGAAGCGGCCAGCCGGTCGTGGGAGCGGGCCATGAAGGAGTCGTAGAAGGAGCGGCTCTCCCAGAAGGTGAAGACGTGCGCCACCCCCTGCCGGCCCCGGCTCCAGCCGCCGCCCTGCCCCCGGAATCCGGGTTCGCCGGGCAGCCCCGCCCATTTGCGCTGCCCGCGCTCGAACCCGCGTCGGTCCGTCACCGTGCAGCGAATCCACTTGACCAGCACTGCGCCATCGTACGGGCCCGGCGGGGCCCGGGTCAGTCCTCGGCGCGGTACATCCGAAGGAGTTCCGCCGCGTCCCGCTCGGACAGCCGAAGCCCGAACTCCCGCCCGAGCAGGGTGATCAGCTCTCCGGCCGGAACCTCCCGCCGCTCGGTCCGCCCGTCGGGGAGCAGCCGCGAGAGCTCCCGCCCTACGAGGGCCAGGCGCTCGGAGTCGCCCTGCCGCTGGACGACGACCCGGCCGACGAAGGCGGAGCGGGGGTGCGAGGAGCTGTAGTGGTTCAGCACCATGTAGTCGACGGGGTGGTAGGGCTGCGGGGAGAAGGCGTACAGGTCCCGCCAGGCACCCTCGCGCGGCACGCACAGCACGAGGACCCCGTCCACTTCCTCCCGGACGCGGAACACCCACTCCCCCTGGCGCACTTCGACGCCGGGGCGCGCCAGCGGAACGGGCTCGCGCGGCCCCTGCCAGCCGAACCCTGCGTCACAGAGCCACGGTTCCCCCTCGACGGTGACGACGAGGACGGCGTGCGTCACCGGGGTCAGCGCGCCTCCCCGGGAGCGGTTGCGGGCACCGCGCCCGGAGACCTCGAAGCCGATCCGCTCCAGGGCGGCGGCCAGCAGGGTGTTCTGCTCGTAGCAGTACCCGCCGCGGCGGCCGTGCACGAGCTTGTCCTCGACCTCCTTGACGTCCAGCCCGACGGGGCGGCCGAACAGCACGTCCAGGCTCTCGAAGGTGATCGCACCGGTGTGCGCCCGGTGCACTTCGCACAACGTCCGCAGGTCCGGGAGGAGTTCCCGGCCTCCGTACCCGATCCGCTCCAGATAGGCGTCCAGGTCCAGCTCGTCACCGCTCCACATGGCTGCTCCCCCGTACCGCGCCGTCACGTCCGGGGCGCACGGTCGGCGCGCCCCGGACAATGATCGGCCGACCGGGACCCGAACTCCACCCCGCCCTCACGCGGCCGGCGCGGCGCACCCCACGCTCTCGGCGGAGTCCAGCGGATGCCACTCCACGGGTACGTCGCGCATCAGCAGGGCGCAGTCGAAGTGGGCCGTGCCGGCCGGGAAGCGCTCGGTGTCGTCGAAGAAGGAGGATTCGGCAAGGGTGACCTCGGTGGCCTCCACCCGCCACGCGTCCGTGTGCAGCTGCATGCCGTCGAGCCGGCCCGCAGTGCGCGCGGGCGAGTAGCCGCGGGCGCCCTGCCGGAAGAACTCGGAGGCCTCGCCCAGGGTGCCGAACAGGCGGCTGCCGTGCAGTTCGTCCGCGACGCGGGCGACGACCCGTACCCGCGTGGAGGCGTCCTTGGTCTCGTAGGCGACGCCGATCTCCTCCCGGGTCTCGCGTACGTCGAAGACCGCGGACCCGTGCGCCCCGGGGAACATCCGGCCGCCGGCCAGGACGTTGATCCGGGAGCCGCTGTCGCGGCGCGGGATCCAGACCCCGGTCTGGACCCCGTCCGGGCCGTCCCATTCGACGGAGATGCGGTGCGCCGCGTTCTCGCTGCGCACGCCGACGCCGGCGGGGGCCCAGCGCGGACGCGTGTCCCCCAGCCTCAGGAGGCAGATCCCGCCGACGGCCCAGCCGTCCACGAGCTGCGGCCTCATCCCCGCGGGCAGCAGCCTCGCCGCGGCGTCGGGCTCGACCCGGTAGTTCACGAGCAGGCGCCGCTCGATGACACTCGCGATCTTCGGACTGATCATTGCGCGTTCTCCCCCGGCTCGGCCTTGCGTCGCTGGTGCCGGAGCACGATCTGCTCCGGGCACACCATGCTGAGGAACCGTCCGACCGAAGCGGCCAGCCGCTCCTCGACGAGCGTGTAGAGGATCCGGTTGCCGTCGCGCCGTTCCCGTACCAGCCCGGCGGACTTCAGCACCCCGAGGTGCCGGGACACGGACGGGGCGCTGATGGTGAACCGCCCGGCGATCTCCCCCGCCGCCAGCTCTCCGCCGCGCAGGTCCTCCAGGATCTGCCGCCGCGTGGGATCGGCGAGCGCCCGGAACACGCCGGCCTCGTCCTCGGTCTCGCTGCTCTCAGCCATATGAGCTTTATAGCACATGAGCTAATTAGCTAAACAGTTCAGCACCGGCGTGCGGACACGCCGAAGGGGACCGGCCGATGGCCGGTCCCCTTCGTGAGCTGCTGGTCAGCTACCTGCGCGGGCTACCCCCGGTGTCAGCTGCAACCGCTGGTGGAGCCGCAGCCCTCGCAGATGTAGCAGGAGCCGGCGCGCTGCATCTTCGTACCGCAGGAGAAGCACAGCGGGGCGTCGGCGGAGACGCCGAGCTGCATCTCGACCAGTTCGGCGTTGGAGTGCGCCGTCTTGGCGGCCGGGGCCGGGACGACCGCGACCGGCTTGGCGACCGGGACGGTCTGGACCGCGGCGAGCGGGGCCGCCGGGGTCAGGGTCTCCGTGTCGAGCTCCTCGTCGAGGGGCTCGTAGGAACCGGTGTCCAGGTGGCGCTGACGCTCCTCGGCGGAGTGGATGCCGAGGGCCGAGCGGGTCTCGAAGGGCAGGAAGTCGAGCGCCACGCGACGGAAGATGTAGTCGACGATCGACTGCGCCATCCGCACGTCCGGGTCGTCCGTCATGCCGGCCGGCTCGAAGCGCATGTTCGTGAACTTCGCGACGTACGTCTCCAGCGGGACGCCGTACTGCAGACCGACCGAGACGGCGATCGAGAAGGCGTCCATCATGCCCGCGAGGGTCGAACCCTGCTTGGACATCTTCAGGAAGACCTCGCCGAGACCGTCGTCCGGGTAGGAGTTCGCGGTCATGTAGCCCTCGGCGCCACCGACCGTGAAGGAGGTGGTGATCCCCGGGCGGCCCTTCGGGAGGCGCTTGCGCACCGGGCGGTACTCGATGACCTTCTCGACGGCCGTGCGGATGGTGTCCTCCGCCTTGGCGGTGACCTCCTCCTTCTCCTCTTCCTTCTTCTTCGCGGAGAGGGGCTGGCCGACCTTGCAGTTGTCGCGGTAGATGGCGAGCGCCTTGACGCCCAGCTTCCACGCCTCGAAGTAGATCTCCTCGATCTCCTCGACGGTCGCCGTCTCCGGCATGTTGACCGTCTTGGAGATCGCGCCGGAGATCCAGGGCTGGATCGCGGCCATCATGCGGACGTGGCCCATCGCGGAGATGGCACGGTCACCCATGGCGCAGTCGAAGACCTCGTAGTGCTCGGTCTTCAGGCCCGGGGCGTCGACGACCACGCCGTGCTCGGCGATGTGGGCGACGATCGCCTCGATCTGCTCCTCCTGGTAGCCCAGGCGGCGCAGGGCCTGCGGAACGGTGCCGTTGACGATCTGCATCGAGCCGCCGCCGACGAGCTTCTTGAACTTGACCAGGGCCAGGTCCGGCTCGACGCCCGTGGTGTCGCAGGACATCGCGAGACCGATGGTGCCGGTCGGCGCGAGCACGGAGGCCTGCGCGTTGCGGAAGCCGTTCTTCTCGCCGAGGCGGATCACGTCCTGCCAGGCCTCGGTGGCCGCGGCCCAGATGGAGCTGTCCAGGTCCTCGGTGCGCGGCGCGACGGCGTTGGCGTCGGCGTGCTGCTTCATGACGCGCTTGTGCGAGTCGGCGTTGCGGGCGTAGCCGTCGTACGGGCCGACGATCGCGGCCAGCTCGGCGGAACGCTTGTAGGCGGTGCCGGTCATCAGCGAGGTGATCGACGCGGCGAGGGTGCGGCCGCCGTCGGAGTCGTACGCGTGGCCGGTGGCCATCAGCATGGCGCCGAGGTTGGCGTAGCCGATGCCCAGCTGGCGGAAGGCGCGGGTGTTCTCGCCGATCTTCTGCGTCGGGAAGTCCGCGAAGCAGATGGAGATGTCCATCGCGGTGATGACCAGCTCGACGACCTTGGCGAAGCGCTCGGCGTCGAAGGACTGGTTGCCCTTGCCGTCGTCGTCGAGGAACTTCATCAGGTTCAGCGAGGCGAGGTTGCAGGACGTGTTGTCCAGGTGCATGTACTCGCTGCAGGGGTTGGACGCGGTGATGCGGCCGGACTCCGGGCAGGTGTGCCACTTGTTGATCACACCGTCGTACTGGATGCCCGGGTCGGCACAGGCCCACGCGGCCTCGGCGAGCTTGCGGAAGAGCGACTTGGCGTCGACCGTCTCGATGACCTCACCGGTCATGCGGGCGCGCAGGCCGAACTCGGTGCCGTTCTCGACGGCCGTCATGAACTCGTCGTTCACGCGGACGGAGTTGTTGGCGTTCTGGTACTGGACGGACGTGATGTCGTCGCCGCCCAGGTCCATGTCGAAGCCCGCGTCGCGCAGGGCGCGGATCTTCTCCTCCTCCTTCACCTTGGTCGCGATGAAGTCCTCGACGTCCGGGTGGTCCACGTCCAGGACGACCATCTTGGCCGCGCGGCGGGTGGCGCCGCCCGACTTGATCGTTCCGGCGGACGCGTCGGCGCCGCGCATGAACGAGACCGGGCCGGAGGCGTTGCCGCCGGAGGAGAGGAGCTCCTTGGAGGAGCGGATGCGGGAGAGGTTCAGGCCGGCGCCGGAGCCGCCCTTGAAGATCATGCCCTCTTCCTTGTACCAGTCGAGGATCGACTCCATGGAGTCGTCGACGGCCAGGATGAAGCAGGCGGAGACCTGCTGCGGCTGGGGCGTGCCGACGTTGAACCACACCGGGGAGTTGAAGCTGAAGATCTGGTGCAGGAGCGCGTAGGTCAGCTCGTGCTCGAAGATCTCCGCGTCGGCGGGCGACGTGAAGTAGTCGAAGTCCTCGCCGGCCTTCGTGTACGTCTTCACGATCCGGTCGATGAGCTGCTTCAGACCGGTCTCGCGCTGCGGGGTGCCGACCGCGCCGCGGAAGTACTTGCTGGTGACGATGTTGACCGCGTTCACCGACCAGAAGTCGGGGAACTCGACGCCGTACTGCTCGAAGTTGACCGAGCCGTCGCGCCAGTTGGTCATGACGACGTCGCGGCGCGCCCAGGTCACCTCGTCGTACGGGTGCACGCCCGGGGTGGTGTGGATGCGCTCGATACGCAGGCCGCTCTTGGCAGTCTTGGTGCCCTTGGCGCGGGAACCTCGTGCCGAGCTGCTCGCCGTCTCTGTCATGCCGTTCCTCCCAATGCGGGCAAAACGCCCTAAAGTGCCAGCGCTATTCCGCGGCACGGTGCTGTGTGTCTTGTATCTACGTCTTCTTCGCCGGACCCACCGGCCGCTCCACGACGCGCAAACGCCGGGGAACGGGCAGGACGGTCAGTCGGCGGCGGAGGCGGGCACGGGGACCGGAACGGTGCCACCGGGCTCGCACTCTTCGTGAGGCCGCGGCACGCGGAGCTCCGCGATGGCGGTCTCGAAGTCTTCGAGTGTGTCGAACGCCTTGTACACGGACGCGAACCGGAGGTAAGCGACCAGATCGAGGTCCTGCAACGGGCCGAGTATGGCCAGGCCCACGTCGTGCGTCGTCAGCTCGGCGCTCCCGGTGGCGCGCAGCGCCTCCTCGACCCGCTGGCCGAGTTTGGCGAGGGCGTCCTCGGTGACCGGCCGCCCCTGGCACGCCTTGCGCACGCCGGAGATGACCTTGGTACGACTGAAGGGTTCGGTCACCCCGCTGCGCTTGATCACCATCAGTGAGGCCGTCTCCACCGTCGTGAAGCGACGGGAGCAGTCGGGGCACTGGCGGCGCCGGCGGATCGACGTGCCGTCGTCGGTGGTGCGACTGTCGACGACACGGCTGTCGGGGTGCCTGCAGAAGGGGCAGTGCATGGTTCCCTCACCCTCCTCTTGGCACGACTGAATCACCTCGCGAGACCTCTGAGCAGCAGAACCGAAGCTCTGCCGGAGGCTCTCGAAGCAGCCACAAGCATATGCGATGTCGGGGACCCCAGCAGACCGAGGACCACAACTTCTGGGTGGCAGCGCTCATCCAACCACTAGATCTTGGGTTGTGGTGGATTCACACCGCTCCGCGTGTCGCGGCGTCCGATGGCCGGATAACAGGCCTCGCGGTGCCACACTGGGCGCAGACCCGGACGGTGGCGACCCGACCCGGAAGGGTACCGTAACCAGTGGCTCCGCAGCCGAACCCCCGTTCGGTCCGGATGCCCCCCCCATCGACGATGCGACGACGCACAGCCGGTCTATACACCTCGCGAAGTGACCACGGTGGGTGATCTCCGTTTTTTCACTCGAACGTGTGTTTGGCGCAACCTTTCGAAAGCTACTACCGTTGTCCAGCTAGGGAGAACATTTCGAGAGGGGCCGACGTGACCACCACCGCAGACAGTGCCACCATCACTGCCCAGAACCGCTCCCAGAGCCGACTCGAGCCGGTGCATGCCATGAACGACGCAAGTCTGAACCCGGAGGCGGAGCCCGTACGCCCCGCACGCTCGCTGCCAGGGCGACCTCCAGGCATCCGCGCCGACAGCTCCGGGCTCACGGACCGGCAGCGGAGGGTCATCGAGGTCATTCGCGACTCGGTGCAGCGGCGCGGGTACCCGCCGTCGATGCGGGAGATCGGCCAGGCGGTCGGCCTGTCCAGCACCTCTTCGGTCGCGCACCAGCTGATGGCCCTCGAGCGCAAGGGCTTCCTGCGCCGCGACCCCCACCGCCCCCGGGCGTACGAGGTGCGCGGCTCCGACCAGCCCAGCTCGCAGCCCACGGACACCACGGGCAAGCCCGCGGCCTCGTACGTGCCCCTGGTCGGCCGGATCGCGGCCGGTGGCCCGATCCTGGCCGAGGAGTCGGTGGAGGACGTGTTCCCCCTCCCCCGCCAGCTCGTGGGCGACGGAGAGCTGTTCTGCCTCAAGGTCGTCGGCGACTCGATGATCGAGGCCGCCATCTGTGACGGAGACTGGGTCACGGTCCGCCGCCAGCCCGTCGCGGAGAACGGCGACATCGTCGCCGCCATGCTGGACGGCGAGGCCACCGTCAAGCGCTTCAAGCGCGAGGACGGCCACGTCTGGCTGCTCCCGCACAACGCCGCCTACCAGCCGATCCCCGGCGACGAGGCCACCATCCTCGGCAAGGTCGTGGCGGTACTGCGCCGGGTCTGACGCCCCGCGCCCTCATCCAGCTCCGGGACCTACTGCGCCGGTCCCGGAGCTGCTTTGCGTGGTGCGGACCTCCGGCCTCGCCTTCCTCGGCCCTACGTGGCCTTACTTGTCCTCGGCCGTCGCCGCCGCGTCGATCGCGGCCAGCGAGCGGCGGACCTGGTTGCGGTCCGTGGTGTACCAGAAGTCCGGCAGCGTGGCCCGCAGGAAGCTCCCGTAGCGGGCCGTGGCCAGCCGGGGGTCCAGGACCGCCACGACGCCCTTGTCCCCGGTGGCCCGTACGAGCCGGCCCGCGCCCTGGGCCATGAGCAGTGCCGCGTGCGTGGCCGCGACGGACATGAAGCCGTTCCCGCCGCGCTCCTCGACCGCCTTCTGCCGGGCGCTCATGAGCGGGTCGTCGGGACGCGGGAACGGGATCCTGTCCATGATCACCAACTGACAGCTGGGTCCCGGCACGTCCACGCCCTGCCACAGCGACAGGGTCCCGAACAGACAGGTCTTCGGGTCGGCGGCGAAGGCCTTGATCAGCTCGCCGAGGGTCTCCTCGCCCTGGAGCAGGATCGGGTTGTCGAGCCGGCCGCGCAGCTCCTCGGCGGCGGCCTTCGCCCCGCGCATGGAGGAGAACAGTCCGAGGGTGCGGCCGCCCGCCGCCTCGATCAGCTCCGCGAGCTCGTCCATCATGTCGCCGCGGGTGCCCTCGCGGCCGGGGGTGGCCAGGTGCTTGGCGACGTAGAGGATGCCCTGCTTGGGGTAGTCGAAGGGCGAGCCGACGTCGAGGCCCTTCCACTGCGGCACGTCCTCGCCCTCGACGCCCTCCGGGGACAGGCCCATGGACGCCGCGACCCCGTTGAAGTCGCCGCCGAGCTTGAGGGTCGCGGAGGTCAGGACCACGGAGCGCTCCGCGAACAGCTTCTCGCGCAGCAGGCCGGACACCGACAGCGGAGCCACGCGCAGGGTGGCGCCGAAGCGATCGTGGCGTTCGTACCAGACCACGTCGTACTCGGAGCCGGCCGTGATCCGCTCCGCCACCCCGTGCACGCTCTCCACCGCGGCGAGCGCCTGCTTGCGTACGGCGTCCTCGTCGTGGACGGACTTGTCCCGGGTGTTGCCGATCGCCGAGATCACCGTGCGCGAGGCGTCCCGCAGGGCCATCAGCGCGTAGCCGAGGTCCTCGGGGATCTCCTCCAGGCGGCCGGGGAGCGCCAGCTCCATGACGCGCTCGAAGGTCTCGGACGCGGTCTGCAGGGAGTCGGCCGTCTTCTCGTCGACCAGCTTCGCCGCCCGCTTCACGGCGCGGTTCACCTGCCCCGGGGTGAGCTCTCCCGTGGCGACCCCGGTCACCCGGGACACCAGCTCGTGGGCCTCGTCGACGATCAGCACCTCGTGCTGCGGGAGGACCGGGGCTCCCTCGATGGCGTCGATGGCGAGGAGCGCGTGGTTGGTGACGACCACGTCCGCGAGCTTGGCCCGCTCGCGGGCGGCCTCCGCGAAACACTCGGCGCCGTACGCGCACTTCGTCGCGCCCAGGCATTCGCGGGAGGAGACGGAGATCTGCGCCCAGGCCTTGTCGGAGACGCCAGGGGTGAGGTCGTCGCGGTCGCCCGTCTCGGTCTCGTCCGCCCAGTCGCGCAGCCGCAGCAGGTCCTGGCCGAGCTTGCTGGTCGGGGCGGCCGCCTCGAACTGGTCGAAGAGGCCCTCCTCCTCGTCCTGCGGGGCGCCCTCGTGCAGACGGTGCAGGCACAGGTAGTTGGAGCGGCCCTTGAGCATGGCGAACTGCGGGCGGCGGCGGAGCTGCGGATGCAGCGCCTCCACCGTCCGGGGCAGGTCGCGCTCGACGAGCTGGCGCTGGAGGGCCAGAGTCGCCGTGGCCACGACCACGCGCTCGCCGTGCGCGAGGGCCGGCACCAGGTAGCCCAGGGACTTACCGGTGCCGGTACCGGCCTGGATGAGGCGGTGGGAGTTGTCGTCGATCGCTTCGGCGACGGCTTCGGCCATGGCCACCTGGCCGGGCCGCTCCGTGCCGCCGACGGCGGAGACGGCGGCGTGCAGCAGGTCGGGGAGGGAGGGCTTCGTCATAGCAGTGCCAACCCTACGGGGCTGCGCCGACAGCGGTCGCACCGGCGAGCGGTCACGACCGGTGCAGGGGGTTCGGCACGGTGCCGTGGCGCACGGCGTGCGGGCGGTCGGGCCGGTCGCGGTAGCCGTCCTCGTAGAGACGGTTCCTGTTCAGGCAGAGCCGCACGATGCGTTCGCCGAGCAGGTCGAAGAGCTCGTAGCGTTCCTTAAGCTCCGGGAAACGGGCCTGGTGGCGCAGGATCTCCGCCCGTACGAGGGACCAGAACGTGTCCTCCGGGACCCCGAGGCGGTCCTCGCAGAGGGCCGAGAGGTAGCGGAAGACGCCGACGAAGAGCCCCGAGTGGATGAACTGCGGCAGGAAGTCCGCGGGCTCGGTGAGCAGGACCGCCCGGACCTCGTCGGGCATGGTCACCAGCTCGGGCAGCGGTTCGGCACTGATGTTGACGTCGTCCACGAAGTCCTTGACCGCGAGCCGGACCGGGACGTCGTGCTCGTCGAAGATCACGACGGTGTTCTCTCCGTGCGGGGAGAACACCGTGCCGTAGCGGTAGAGGAAGCGGAGCAGGGGCGGCAGCAGCGCGGCGAACAGCCGCTGGAGCCAGACCGTCGGCGTCAGACCGGAACGGGCGACGAGCTCGGCGGTGAAGGACCGGCCGCGGGGGTCGGTGTGCAGGAGCGAGGCGAGGGTGCGGGCCCGCTCTCCGGGGGCGAGGTGCCCGGTCAGCGGCTCGCGCCAGATCGCGCCGAGCAGTTCCTTGTACTGGTACGGGACTTCGGGGAGCGCGTCGTAGACGGGGTGGCGGACCGTGACGGAGGCGACCTCTCCGAGCAGGATCACTCCGCATTCCTCGCGGAGGAAGGGGTCGCCGTCGCGCAGGGAGTGGATCCAGGCGGTGACGGCGGGCGCCGCGAGGGCCAGGTCCGAGGGCAGGCCGCGCCAGACCATGGTGTTCAGGACAGAGAGCGGCAGTTTGACGCTGTGGCGGTCGGGGCGGGTGAGGTTGAGGAAGGTGCGGATCGACTGCTGGGGAAGGCGGAGGTCTGGGTCGGCGGGGAGCGGGACCAGGGTGCCGGCGGCGAGGGCCGGAGCGAAGAGGGGCAGGAGGACCTCGTCCCACTGCCAGGGGTGGACCGGGAGATAGAGGTAGCCGAGCGGGTCGAGTCCGCGGTCACGCAGGGTCCGGTCGAAGCGGTCGCGGGTGACGGGGTCGAGCTCGGCGGAGTAGAGGCGGGCCGGGTCTTCCAGGCCGGCGGTGCCCCGGTAGTGCGCGAGGGAGGTGTGGGCGGCGAGCCAGGGCAGGCGCTGGGCGGTGCGGGCCTCGGGCGCCCAGGCCGCGGTGTCGGAGGCGGAGAGTCCGATCCGCCCCTTGTTGAGGACGAGCCAGGGGTGGCCGGTCTGATGGCCTTCGAGGGCCGCGTAGTCGAGGTCGGCGAGGACGTCCGCGGTGAGCGCGGTGTGGTCGATGCGGGCGTCGGCCGCGAGCGTGGCGCTGAGCTCGCGCACGAGGTGGCCGAGGGTGGCGCCGTCGAGGCCGAGGAGGGTGCGCGCACGGATGAGGAAGGCGTACGGGTCCCCGAAGGCGGCCGGTGACCCGGGGTCGGCCGGCGCCCCGGAGGGCGCGGGGGCCGGGGTGAGGGTGATCGTGTCGGGGGCGACGTGCCAGCTGCCGTACGCGCGGCGGCGGGCCCGGAAGCCGAGGCTGCTGCCGTCGTCGAGGGTGAGCGTCCAGGCGTCGCCGGAGGCGGCCGGGGCGGGGACCGGAGTGATGATCTCCTCGTACGCGAACTCGCCGAGCATCTTGGCGAGCAGGCGGCGGGCGGCGAAATCCCAGGTCGGACGGTTCAGTTCGGGCGGCGTGCACGGGTGCTGGGGCGACGGGGGCACGGTGTCCGGAAGGTGGGGGCCTGGGGAGTCGGGGGCTGTGGGGAAGTTCTGCACGGGACTCCTCAGGATCGGGAACTTTGCTGCGTGGCGCAGAGTTTTCGAGGTGAGATGTGCGGGAAGTGAAGAGGTGTACGGGAACTGCGGTGCGGCGGGGACTCCGGGGAGGGCGGGGGTAAGGCGGGGAAGCGGCGGGCGTGGCGGCGCCCAGAAGGGTCAGTCAGAGGGGTCAGAGGGGGCAGACGTGTCAGAGGAGATTGCGCAGCGTCCGTTCGCGGATCATCAGGGCGGCTCGCTTGCCGGGCAGTTCGATCTCGGCGGGGCAGCGGAAGCCGGCGTTCAGGAAGGCTGATACGGAGGGGGTGTTGCGGATGTCCGGTTCGGCGATGACGCGCATGCAGCGGGGGCGGTTGTCGAGCACCAGGTCGGCGACGGCGCGCAGGAGCGTGCTGCCGAGACCTCGGCCGCGGTTCGTGCCGTCTCCGATCAGCAGGTGGATACCCGTGTCGTGGGGGCGCGCCGGGTAGTAGGCGGAGAGCGGGTCGAGGTCGGCCCGGTAGATCTCCCAGTAGCTCATCGGTGTGCCGTCGAGGAGCCCTAGGCACGGGATGCTGCGGCTTTCCCCGTCCAACTGCGTCCACACGTGGGCGGCGGTGACGGCGGCCGGGCCGGCCAGTTCCCAGTAGGCGTCCACCTGCGGGTCGTTCATCCAGCCGGTGAGCAGTTCCAGGTCCCGGTCGAGTCGTACCGGTTCGAGGCGGAAAACGCCGGACCTCGTCGTGACGCCGCCCCAGGCCGCCGGGGAGTCGAGCAGGTCGGCTTCGGCGAGCCGGGGCAGCGACTCCGCGCTGAGACGCGGTGCCGGGGTGCGGAAGTCCTCTGTGCCAAGCACATCGGTGCGGGCCACATCGGCGGTGAGGAGCACTCCGGTGTGGAAGTCGGTGGAGGGCATCGGGGGCTCTGCTCCGTTTCGGTGCTGACGCGTCAATCGTGAAGGGGGTTGGCGATGGTGACGTAGACGGACTGGGTGTCGACGGGGCCGACGAGCTCGTCGAGGCCTCCGAGGCGGGTGAGCAGATTCGCCTTGCAGCGCAGGGTGGGCGAGTCGAGCAGCTTCTCGGGGAGCGGGCCGAGGCTCCTGGCCTTGCCGAGGAAGCGGCGGAAGGCGGCCAGCAGGATGCGTTCGTCGGCGAGCCTCTGGGATCCGAAGGCCCCGATGAGACCGAGCACGTTGTTGATGCCGAGGTAGTAGGCGAAGCGTTCGTCGGTGACGGCGTCCGAGACGAAGGTGTCGCTGGTGGCGCCGATTCCGGGAAGCCGGTCCTCCAGCTCCGCGCGGCGGGATGCGCGGAAGTAGTAGCCCTGGTTGTCGCGGTAGCGGCCGCCGACCGGCCAGCCGGCCGGGTCGAGGAGCACCAGCGTGTTCTGCTGGTGTGCTTCGAGGGCGATGCCGGCGAGCGCGTCGAAGGCGAGCACCGGCAGGACGACGTGTTCGAGGTAGCGCAGGAACCACTCGGCGGCGACGGCGGAGGTCGTCCGCCCTGTGGTGGCGGCGAGCCGCGAGACGGTCTCGGCGAGCCGGGAGCTCATGCCGCTGCGCCCGGGCCACGGGCGGGGTGCGGTGAGTGCGGCGATGCAGAGGGCGTCGTCGCCCGGCCGGAAGGGGTTGTGCCGGAGCATGACGTCGAGTCCGGGGACGGGTGCGCCGTCCGGGGCGTCGACGGCGACCCACGCGGGATCGCGGACGATGTCGAAGCCGGGGTGGGCGGACTGCCACTGCTCTGCGAGGCCGGTGCGGAGCAGCCGGTGCACCTCGATGCCGCGGTGGAGTTCCTTGCGGAGGTTCTCCCGACGGGAGTTGGTGATGCGCAGGCCAAGGGAGAGCTTGAGCATCGCGGGGGCGCCGGGCTGGTGGACGGTGCGGATGGAGGAGGTCGGGTACCAGGGGGCGCCGTAGGGGCCCAGGTCGTGCAGGAGTCCCGCGTCGCGGAGGGCGGCGGCCGCGGGGCGCTGGAGCAGGTCGCGGGCCTGCCAGGGGTGAAGGGGAAGGGGGGTGGCACCGTCGGGCACCGGGAGCCCGGGGGCGAGACGGCCCAGGAGCCGGGCGGCCGAGACAGGGCGGCCGCGTTCGGTCCAGGCGGAGTCGGTGGCGAGGACGGCGGGTGCGACCGCCACCCAGTGCAGGGGGAAGGAGCCGTGCAGTTCGGGTGAGTAGCGGCGCACTTCGGCTTCGGAGAGACCTTCGCGGCTCTTCGGTGTCGGGTGCAGCGGGTGACCGAGGAGGAGCGACTGTTCGGCGGTGAGGAACAGGTCGGCGGCGACGGGGTCGGGCGCGGCGGGGCGTTGGCGGCGGTCGGTGATGAACTCGGCGGTCCGGTGCACCGAGTCGGCGACCCGTCCGACGAGGTCGGCGCCGCCGGGCGCACTCTCACCGAGGGCCTTTCCGGGGGTGCCTTCGCCTTCGCGGGAGATCAGTGCTGCGAGGGTGACCGCGTCCACGGCTGGGGCGTCGGCGGTGACGCCTTCGATGCGGGCCGGGCCGAAGCGGTGCCAGCCGGCGGTGGACCAGTAGCGGACGGCGACGAGCAGGGCGGCGCCCGATGCGGGGAGGGGGATGCGCAGGACGGGCCCGGCGGGCTGTTCGAGTCCGGTCTCGCGGACCCAGCAGCGGAGCAGGTTCTCCACCGAGGCGGCCTCGGCGGCGACCCTGGGGTCGGGGTGGTCCAACGGGTCGGCCGCTCCCGCGCGGGGCCGGGCGGTGGCGTCCTTCTGCCGGGGCACCGCGGCCGGGGACTGCGGCTCGGCCGGCGGCCAGGGCATGCCCGCCGCAGGCATGCCCGGAAGCCCGTCGGCAGAACCGGCGGAGCCGGTGGAGCCGTCACCCGGCGGCGCCGATGCCGTGGCCTGCTCCTCCGCTTCGGCTGCTCCGCGTCGTGGTGCCACTGCGTCCTGGGCAGCGGTGGGCGTGGTTGTGGAACCCGAGGTCGAAGGGGCCGCCTCAGAAGGCCCCTTGGGCACGGCCCTGCCCTGTGCTCCTGAGGGCGGCTCGCCCGAACGCCCGGGGCCCGACGGCGCCGGGTCGGCAGAGGGGCCGGGTCCGGTCGCCGCTGCCAAAACCTCCGCCCCGGGCCACCCGGCAAGGGCATCCACGGAGCCCCCGGCAGACAGCCCCTCCGCCAGTCCTGCCGGACCGGCATCGGCCGCATCCCCGGAAGCCGACCCCGAAGCCACGGCCGAGGGCGCACCCCCGAGGGCCCCGCCGAGAGCCGTCCCCCCGGGCCACGCGGCGGCGCCGGTCGCAGCCAGGCCTCCCGTCGAAGCCAGCAGCGGCGGCCATGCGGTGGGAGGAGCCGTCGGCCCACCTCCCGCAGCCGCATCGGCGGTGGGCCGAGAGGAACCGTCCGCCGAAGCGAACAAGGGCGGCCACGCGGTGGCCGCCGTCATGGACCCACCGGCACCGGCCACAGCCGCATCGGCGCCGGGCTGGGGAGAACGTTCCGCCGAAGCGGGTGCCGGCCGCCCTGCGGGGGCGGCAGACGGGGGCTCGCCGCCCGGCACCCCGGGCCGGGGCGCAGAGGGCTGCCCGGCCGAGGTCCCTGGGACGGCCGAGTCCGGGCTCGGACCGGGAGCCGCGGGCTCGGTACCGGAAGGCTCCCCCAGCCGTGCCGGCACGGCCCCGGCGGGGGCCGTCAGCGACGCTGAGGGCCTCCCGTCCGGAGGCAGCCTCAGTCCGGCGCCCTCTGTCAGGCCCGACAGCGCCGTCGGCGCGGCTTGGCCTACGGCAGCTGGAGCCGGTGTGCCCGGGGCGGGGGCCGATGACGGCTGGAACCCTGCGGGGGCCGTCGGACGCAGTGCGTGCCGGTGAGCGCCCGCGGCAGCCGGACCCTGGGCGGCGCCCAGGGGTACGCCGATCGTGGGCGGTTCTCCGGGAGGAGTGGCTGACGCGGTTGAACGGGGCCCGACCTCCTCCGGAGTCGGCCGGGGCGAGGAGCCGACGGGGAGAGGTGCGGAAGGTGTGTGCCCGTACCCGAGGGCAGAGGGGGAATCCGGGGCGTCCGCCGCCGAGGGAGGCGTGCCCGGGGGCGAGGTCGGCACCGGCGAGGGCGCGGCGGGCAGCGGGGCAGCCGCAGCAAGGGGGACCCGTGACGGATCGGCCTGCACCGACAGCGGGAGCCCGGGCTCGGCCGAAACCGCCGGGGACCGGAGCGAAGGGGGCGGGGTGGCAGCCCGAGGATGTGCGGACCCCGACGGATACGGGGGCTGGGGCGGTGTGGCAGCAGCGGTCGGAGTCTGCGGCGACTGTGGGGAGTTGGCAGATGGCTGCGCGGAAGCGGGCGGCGGGAAGGCGGGGCCCGAGAGCGTGAGCGGCGGGGCCGGGGGAAGGCTGGAGCCCTGAGCTGCGGACGGCGATACCGGGGACGGGGCCGACGGACGGGCGGCCCCCGATGCGCCGGGCGGCAGCGCGGTGGGTGTCGTCGCCCGAGGAGTTGGGTCCAACGCTGCGGACGACACGACCGGGGACCCCTTGGCAGCAGCCGACGTGTGGGACGGACCCACTGCGCCGGGCGGCGACACCGTGGAGGCCTCCGCCGCGAGGACAGGGTCCACGTCGCCGGGCGGCGGGACCGCAAGGGAGCCGGAGCCCATGGCTCCGAGCAGGGGCCCTGTGGAGTGGGCTGACGGAAGGCTGGGATCCCCCACAGCGGGTGGCTCCGGAGACACCGCGGCAGCGGCCGGCGGGAGGCCGGAACCCGTGCCGCCGGACGGCAGCAGGGGCGGGAGCGAGGGTGCAACGGGCGGGACACCCGCTGCGGACGACAGCACCGCGGGCGGGACCGGAGACACCGCGGCAGCGGCCGGCGGGAGGCCGGAACCCGCGGCGCCGAACGGCAGCAAGGGCAGGGGCGCAACGGGCAAGGCGCCCCCTGCGAACGACAGCACCGCGGGCGGAGCCGGAGACACCGCCGCAGCAGCCAGCGGGAGGCCGGGACCCGCGGTATCGGACGGCAGCACCGCGGGCGCGGCCGGAGACACCGCCGCAGCGGACGGCGGAGAGCCGTGCCCCGTGGCGCCGGACGGCAGCAGGGGCGGGGGCGCGGGCGCAAGGGGCGGGGCACCCGCTGCGGGCGGCAGCACCGCGGGCGGGGCCGGAGGGACCGTGGCAGCGGACGGCGGGAGGGGTGGGGCTGAGACGCCGTGTGGGAGCGGCGAGCCCGCGGGGGCGGGCGCGAGAGGTGCTCCCGCAGGGGTGCGCGCGAAAGGTGCGCCCGAGGGGGTGGGCGCGAGAGGTGCGCCCGCGGGGGTGGGTGGGAGGGGGGTGCCCGGGGTGGTGGGGGGCGGGGCGGTGTTCGTGGGGTGGAGGGGGTCGGGCATGGGGGTCCTTAGCGGCGGGTGGCGGCGGGGATGGCGTCGGCGAGGCGGTCGAGGACGGCCGCGGCCTGTTCGTCGGTCAGGGTGAGGGGAGGGAGGAGGCGGACGACGCTGGAGTGGCGGCCGCCGAGTTCGACGATCAGGCCGCGGTCCAGGCAGGCCTGGCGGACGGCCGCGGCGAGGTCGGGCGAGGCTTCGCCCGTGTCGGGGTCGGCCAGTTCGACGCCGATCATCAGCCCGCGGCCCCGTACGTCCGCCACGCACGGGTGCTCCGGGATCAGGCCGCGGAGGGCGGCGAGCATGCGCGCGCCCAGGATCCGCGCGCGCTCCGCGAGGCCGTTCTCCCGGACGTAGGCCAGCGTCGCGGTGCCCGCCGCCATGGCGAGCTGGTTGCCGCGGAAGGTGCCGGCGTGGGCACCGGGGGCCCATTGGTCCAGCTCCGACCGGTACACGATCACCGCGAGCGGCAGGCTGCCCCCGATGGCTTTGGAGAGCACCATCACGTCGGGGACGACCCCCGCGTGGTCGACCCCCCAGAAGGCCCCGGTGCGCCCGACCCCGGTCTGGACCTCGTCGGCGATCAGCGGGATCCCCCGCTCCGCCGTGATCTCCCGCATGCTGCGCAGCCAGGCGTCGGGGGCCGGGTGGACCCCGCCCTCGCCCTGGACGGGTTCGACGATCATCCCGGCGGGCGCGGGCACCCCGCTCTTGGGGTCGTCCAGCAGGTTCCGCGTCCAACGGGCCGACAGCTCCGCCCCCTCGGCCCCGCCGACTCCGAACGGGCAGCGGCGGTCCTGCGGATACGGCAGCCGGGTCACCCGTACGTCCGTGGCCCCGCCGGAGGCGGCCAACGCCCCCGCCGTCATGCCGTGGTAGGCCCCCGTGAAGGCGAGCAGCCCCGACCGGCCGGTCGCGGTGCGGACGAGGGTGAGCGCCGCCTCCACCGCGTCCGTCCCGGCCGGGCCGCAGAACTGGATGCGGGCGTCCGCGGCCAGCTCCGCCGGCAGGTTGGCGAACAGCTCGGTGGTGAAGGCGTCCTTGACCGGAGTGGCGAGGTCCAGCACGTGCAGCGGGGCTCCCGAGTCGAGGACCCCGCGGATGGCTTCGAGCACCACCGGGTGGTTGTGGCCCAGGGCGAGGGTTCCGGCGCCGGAGAGGCAGTCGAGGTAGCGGCGTCCGTCCGCCCCCTCGATGGTCAACCCCCGGGCGCGCACGGGCACGATGGGCAGGGAGCGTGCGTACGTCCGGGCCGCGGACTCCCGTTGCGCCTGCCTGCGCAGGATCCCCTCCGCCGCACCCGGTTCCGGACCCAGCACCGCGAAGTGCCCTTCCTCCCCCACCCGGTTCGCCTGCGCCGGTACCTGCTCCCCGGCCGTGGCCTGCTCGCCCGTCCAAGCCGTCAAAGGCACGAGTGTCGCTCCTCCCGCACGGTTGCTCTTCCGGGGTGCGCTTCGAACACCCACGCTGCTCCCCCATCCCCCGTACGTACCAACGACGGTGGCGGCGACGGATCACGGGTGGGCCCAAGATCCTTGCTCGCGCCGGGATCCTCGCGCGCCCCGAGATCCTTGCCCGCCCGGGATCCTCGTCCGGGCCGGATCGCTTTCCGGCCCGGGGGAACCGGTGCCCCGGGCTGTGCCGTCCCCCACGGCAGCGGCATAGTGGGGTGCTGCAACCAAGGCGCCCGACCCATCCGGGCACCCAGGCACCGTCCCGAACCAAGAACCACCCAGGGGGATTCACGACATGCGACCGATCCGACCGGTCACCGCGATCCTGTGCTCGGCCGCCCTCGCCCTGACCGCCGCGGCGTGCGGGCCCGGCGACGGTGAGACCGACGCCAAGCCGACCGTGGCGGTGAGCGTGCCCACGAGCCTGGACGGGGTGAAGATCCCCGACGGGCTCAAGGACAAGCTCAAGGAGCACGGCATCGACCTGGAGAAGTGGAAGGGGGGTGAGTGGAAGAACTGGAAGAAGGAGGACTGGCTCCGCGAGGCGGGCGACTACATCAACCCGATCATCGAGGACCTCTGGGACCCGGACCGGATGCGTGACGCCGCCAAGACGCCGCAGCCCCCCGCCGTCGACCCCGATGCGGGCAAGGACCAGGGCGTCACCGACCCGACTCCGGCTCCGGTGGCCGCCAAGGCCGCGACCCCGCCCTACCACCAGAGCGTTCCCGCCTCCGGCAAGGTCTTCTTCGACGGCCCCGAGGGGTCGATGGTCTGCTCGGCGACCGTGGTCAAGGACCCGGCGCACCCCGGCAAGTCCAACATGGTCTGGACGGCCGGCCACTGCGTGCACGCGGGCAAGTCCGGCGGCTGGTACCGCAACATCGCCTTCGTCCCGTCGTACAACAACAGCGGCAAGGCCGCGGCCGCGCTCAAGGGTGCGCCCCGCGAGGAGGTGGCCCCGTACGGCGTGTGGTGGAGCGACTGGGCGCAGACCTCCGACCAGTGGATCGCGACCGGCGGTCCGACCGGCGGCGCGGGTGCCCCGTACGACTTCGCGGTGCTGCACGTGACCCCGGAGAAGGGTGGCGGCAAGTCTCTGGAGGAGACGGTCGGGACGGCGCTCCCGGTGGAGTTCAACGCCCCGGCCGCGCCGAAGATCGCGAAGATGACGGCGACCGGTTACCCGGCGGCGGCTCCGTTCGACGGCCAGAAGACCTTCCAGTGCACCGACAAGCCGGGCCGGCTGTCGCTGAACGCGACCGACCCCACGATGTACCGCATCGGCTGCACGATGACCGGCGGTTCCTCGGGCGGCGGCTGGGTCGCGGCGGGTGCCGACGGCAAGCCGGCGCTGGTGTCGAACACCTCCATCGGCCCCGCCAAGGCGGGCTGGCTGGCCGGGCCCCGGCTGGGTCCGGAGGCGAAGGGCGTCTTCGACGCGGTGAGCGGCAAGTTCAAGTAGCCGCACCCAGCGGGCCGCACGCACCACATGACTGAGGGCCCCCGCTCCCGCGGGGGCCCTCAGCCGTTCATCCGGTCAGTGCTTGGCGAGCACGTACGGAGCGAGCTCCGACGCCAGTTCAGCGTGTACCCGCGCCTTGAGCAGGGTGCCCTCCGCCGTGTGCTCCTCGGAGATCACCTCGCCCTCGGCGTGTGCCCGGGCGACCAGGCCGCCGCGCGTGTACGGGACCACGGCTTCGATCTCGATCGCCGGCCGCGGCAGCTCCGCGTCGATGAGCGCGAGGAGTTCCTCGATGCCCTGACCCGTGCGCGCCGAGACGGCGATGGAGCGCTTCTCGATGCGCAGCAGCCGCTGGAGCACCAGCGGGTCGGCCGCGTCCGCCTTGTTGATCACCACGATCTCGGGCACCTTGACGGCGCCGACCTCGCGGATGACCTCGCGGACCGCCGCCAGCTGCTCCTCCGGCGCCGGGTGCGAGCCGTCCACGATGTGCAGGATGAGATCGGAGTCGCCGACCTCCTCCATCGTGGAGCGGAACGCCTCGACGAGGTGGTGCGGCAGGTGCCGGACGAAGCCGACCGTGTCGGCCAGGGTGTAGATCCGGCCGGACGGGGTCTCGGCCCGGCGCACGGTCGGGTCGAGGGTGGCGAACAGCGCGTTCTCCACCAGCACGCCCGCGCCCGTGAGGCGGTTGAGCAGCGAGGACTTGCCGGCGTTGGTGTATCCGGCGATGGCGACCGAGGGCACCTTGTTGCGGCGCCGTTCCTGCCGCTTGATGTCGCGGCCGGTCTTCATCTCCGCGATCTCCCGGCGCATCTTCGCCATCTTCTCGCGGATCCGGCGCCGGTCGGTCTCGATCTTGGTCTCACCGGGTCCGCGGGTGGCCATGCCGCCACCGCCGCCGCCACCCATCTGCCGGGACAGCGAGGCACCCCAGCCGCGCAGGCGCGGCAGCATGTACTGCATCTGCGCGAGTGCGACCTGCGCCTTGCCCTCTCGGGACTTGGCGTGCTGGGCGAAGATGTCGAGGATGAGGGCGGTCCGGTCGACCACCTTCACCTTGACGACGTCTTCGAGGGCGATGAGCTGGCCGGGGCTGAGCTCACCGTCGCAGACGACGGTGTCGGCGCCGCTCTCCAGCACGATGTCGCGCAGCTCGCGCGCCTTGCCGGATCCGATGAAGGTGGCCGGGTCGGGCTTGTCGCGGCGCTGGATGACGCCGTCGAGTACGAGTGCGCCCGCCGTCTCGGCGAGGGCGGCGAGCTCCGCGAGGGAGTTGTCCGCGTCCTGCACCGTGCCGGAGGTCCAGACGCCGACGAGGACGACCCGCTCCAGGCGGAGCTGTCGGTACTCGACCTCGGTGACGTCTTCGAGTTCGGTGGAGAGGCCGGCCACGCGGCGCAGGGCCGCGCGCTCGGAGCGCTCGTACTGGTCGCCGTCCCGGTCTCCGTCGATCGCGTGGCTCCAGGCGACGTCCTCTTCCATCAGGGCGTCGGCCCGAAGGCTCTCGGTGAAGCTCTGCGGGTCCGGCGCACCCTGTGCGTCGTCCCGCGCGTCCTGGGAAGGGGAAGAAGAGGAGGTCATTGGATCCTTACGTCGTTTTCGAATGCGTCCGCGTCAGGCGAAGCGGAGCCAAGGCCAAAGCTACTCCCGCGCGTGACATAACACTGTCACGTCCAACGTGTGACACTCCCCGGAGATTCCCTGCGGAGATGCCCTGCGGAGACTCACCCCGGTGGTTCCCCCGGAGCACCCTGCGGAACGGCCTCGTCGATGGTGGCATGCCTGCTCCGCACGCGTCACACGCTTTTCGGGGCGCTCCACTCCGGGTGCCCCGGCATGGCGGGGGTCTTCTTCCCGTACAGCCACGGCTGCAGGAACGCCGTCAGGTCCCGGCCCGCCTCCTGCGAGGCCAGCCGTACGAAGTCCTCCGTGCCCGCGACCCCGTCCCGGTGCTCCCCCACCCAGCGCCGCTCCACCCGGTCGAAGGCCTGGACCCCGATCTCCTGCCGCAGGGCGTACAGGATCAGCGCGGCCCCGTCGTACACCGCCGGCCGGAACAGCCCGATCTTCTCGCCCGGGGCGGCCGGCTTGGGTGCGGCCGGGGGGCCGCCGGCCGCCCGCCACTGGTCGGAGCGCTGGTACGCCTCGCGCATCCGCCGCTCCAGGGAGTACTTGCCGAGGCCGTCCGCGTACAGGGCTTCGTACCAGGTGGCGTGGCCCTCGTTGAGCCACAGGTCGGACCAGGTGCGCGGGCTCACGCTGTCGCCGAACCACTGGTGGGCCAGCTCGTGGACCATCACGGACTCGACGTACCACTCGGGGTATCCGCCACCGCCGGCGAACAGGGCACTCTCGAAGAGCGACAGGGTCTGCGTCTCCAGCTCGAAGCCGGTACGGGCCTTCGCGATGAGCACGCCGTAGTTCTCGAAGGGGTAGCGGCCGACCCGCGCCTCCATCCACCGGATGTGCCCGTCGGTCTTCTTCAGCCAGGGCTCCAGCCGCTCCCGGTCCGCCGCGGGGACCACGTCGCGCAGCGGCAGTCCGTGCGGGCCGGTGCGGTGGATCACGGCCGAGTCGCCGATCGAGACCTGGGCGAGCTCGGTGGCCATCGGGTGCAGCGTCCGGTACGTCCAGGTGGTCCCGGCGCCCGCCCGGCGGGCCGGGAGCGCGCCCGGCACCCCGTTGGCCACGGCCGTCTTCCCGGCCGGCGCGCTCACCCGGAAGGTGAAGTACGCCTTGTCGGCGGGGTGGTCGTTGCACGGGAAGACCCGGTGGGCGGCGTCGGCCTGGTTCGCCATGGCCAGCCCGTCGTCGGTCACCACCCAGCCGCCGTCGCCGCGGCCGCGCGGGTCGCTCGTGTGCCGGACGGTGATGTGGAGCGGAAGGTCCGGTTCCACCGGCCGGGCGGGGGTCAGGACGAGGTCCTCGCCGACGCTCGCGAAGCCGGCGGGTTCCCCGTTGACCTCGGCGGAGGCCACTTTCCCGTGGGTGAAGTCGAGGTTGACGGTCTCGAGCCGGGTGAGGCTGCGCGCGTCGATGACGGTGACCGCGTCGAGGGGAGTGTTGTTGTCCTTGTACGCGAAGGACAGGTCGTACGAGAGCACGTCGTATCCGGGGTTCCCCAGCTCGGGGAAGAGCGCGTCGCCGATGCCGAGCGCCTTGGGCGGGGGCACGACGGCGGCGACGAGGGTGAGGGAGGCCGCGGCCAGCAGGGCGGCGCGCACGCGCGGGGAGGTGAGCTGCATCCCCCACCGCTTATCAGCGCCCGCCACGCGCCCGCGAACGGCGCGCGACGGCTCCACCCGAAAGGGGTCGGGCGGGCTACGCCCGGCTGACGTCGTAGACCCCCGGCACGTCCCGCATGGCCCGCATCAGCGCCGGGAGACCCGTCGCGTCGGGGAGCTGCAGGGTGTAGCTGTGCCGGACCCGCTGTTCGACCGGCGGCTCCACCGTCGCGGAGACCACCTCGACCCCCTCGCGGGCGATGGCCTCGGTCAGATCGGCCAGCAGGTGGGGGCGGCCGAACGATTCGGCGAGCAGGGTGACCCGGCAGTCCGCGGTCGCCCGCCAGTGCACGGCGACGGGGGTCCGCCCCACCGCCCGCATCTGGGCCACGGTCGCGCAGCGGATCCGGTGCACGGTGACGGCCCCGCCGCGTACGACGAACCCCTCCACGGCGTCCGGCGGGACCGGCGTACAGCACCCCGCGAGCCGCACGGTGGCGTCAGGCAGGTCGGCCACGGCGTTGCCCCCGCCGCTGCGGAGGCCGATCACCGAGAGCGGCGGCCGCGGTGCGGCGTCGGCGGGCCGGGCCCCGTCGGGGTGGGACTCCAGCCAGCTGCTGACGGCGATCCGGGCGGCCGGGGTCTTGGCGTGGTCCAGCCAGTCGGCGGTGGGCCCCGAGGAGGCGTCGTGCGCGAGCAGGAGCTGGACGGTGTCCCCGTCCGAGAGCCGGGAGGACAGGGAGGTCAGGCGCCCGTTGACCCGGGCGCCGATACAGCCGTGGGCCGCCTCGCCGTACTGCGCGTAGGCGGCGTCGATACAGCTGGCGCCGGCCGGCAGCCCCAAGGTGCCCCCGTCGGCCCGGAACACCGTGATCTCACGGTCCTGGGCCAGCTCCGAGCGCAGGACGTCCCAGAAGGTGTCGGGGTCGGGTGCCGACTGCTGCCAGTCGAGCAGCCGCGAGAGCCAGCCGGGCCGGGTCGGGTCGACCCGCTCCTCCTCGCAGTCGGCCGCCTCGATCGGGTCGGCCGACTCGGCCTGCTGCGGGGAGGTGTACGGATTGCCGAGCGCGACCACGCCCGCCTCGGCGACCCGGTGCATCTGCCGGGTCCGCACGATGACCTCCGCGACGGACCCCTCGGGGGTCGCGAAGGCCGTGTGCAGGGACTGGTAGAGGTTGAACTTCGGGGAGGCGATGAAGTCCTTGAACTCGGAGATGACCGGGGTGAAGCAGGTGTGCAGCTCCCCCAGCACGGCATAGCAGTCCGCGTTCTCCCCCACGAGGACCAGCAGGCGACCGAAGTCGGAGCCGCGCAGCTCCCCGCGTTTGAGGGAGATCCGGTGCACGGAGACGAAGTGCCGGGGCCGCACCACCACCTCGGCGGCGATGCCCGCCTCGCGCAGGACGGCCCGTACCGAGTCGGCGATGGCGGGCAGCGGGTCGCGTTCTCCCGCGTGGGCCGCGATGAGGGCGCGGGTGTGCTCGTACTCCTCGGGGTGCAGGATCGCGAAGACGAGGTCCTCGAGCTCGGTCTTCAGGGCCTGCACGCCGAGCCGTTCGGCGAGCGGGATGAGCACGTCGCGGGTGACCTTGGCGATGCGTGCCTGTTTCTCGGGCCGCATCACCCCGAGGGTGCGCATGTTGTGCAGCCGGTCGGCGAGTTTGATGGACATCACGCGGACGTCGTTGCCGGTGGCGACGAGCATCTTGCGGAAGGTCTCGGGCTCGGCTGCGGCGCCGTAGTCGATCTTCTCGACCTTGGTGACCCCGTCGACGATGAAGCAGACCTCGTCGCCGAACTCCTCGCGGACCTGATCGAGGGTCACGTCGGTGTCCTCGACGGTGTCGTGGAGGAGCGAGGCCGTCAGGGTCGTGGTCTCGGCGCCCAGTTCGGCCAGGATGAGCGTGACGGCGAGCGGATGTGTGATGTACGGCTCACCGCTTTTGCGCATCTGGCCGCGGTGCGAGGTCTCGGCGAGCAGGTACGCGCGGCGCAGGATCGACAGGTCCGCGTCGGGGTGATGGGCGCGGTGCGCTTCGGCGACATGGCCGATGGCGTCCGGCAGCCGGTCCCTGGGCGTGGGGCCGAGCAGCGCAGCGCGTCCGAGTCGTCGCAGGTCAAGCCTGGTCCGGCCGCGTCTGCGAAGTTCGGGGAGCGCTTCGGGACGTGCTTCGGGGTTCGTGGCCTCTGCACTCATGGGCACCTCCGACGGCTTCGACCGGCGGTGGTGGGCATGGGGTGCGCCCGCAGGGCCGGTGCCTGATGCTACCGACCCCACCACGTGGCGCAGTCCACCTCTCGCTCAGCGTGAAACGGATCACCCATTAGAGGGAAGCTTCAGGCGAAAGCCGTTTCGGTGAGCCAGGCGGGATCGAACTCGCCCTCGGCCACGATCACGGCGGGTCCGGTCATCTCGATCCGCCCGTCGGTGTGCTCGGTGATGACCAGGGTGCCGCCGGGCAGATCGACGGTGTACGTGGCGGGCGCGCCGGTGACGGCCGGGTCGGCGCCGTCGCGGCGGATGGCGGCCACGGCGACCGCGCAGGCGCCGGTGCCGCAGGAGCGGGTCTCGCCGGAACCGCGCTCGTGGACGCGCATGGCGACGTGGCGGGGGCCGCGGTCGACGACGAACTCGACGTTGACGCCCGTCGGGTAGGCGGACGCAGGGCTGTACGGGGGCGGGTCGAACAGCGTCCCGGCGTCGTCCAGGCTCTCGACGAAGGCCACCGCGTGCGGGTTGCCCATGTTGACGTTGCGCGCGGGCCAGGAGCGCTCGCCGACGGAGACGGTGACCTCTCCCTCGGGCAGCTCGGCGCGGCCCATGGAGACGGTCACGTCGCCGGTCTTGTCGAGGTGCACCCGCTTGACCCCGCCGCGCGTGGCGACGGCCAGGTCGCCCGGCTCCACGTGCCCGGCGTGCTGGAGGTAGCGGGCGAAGACGCGGACGCCGTTGCCGCACATCTCGGCGATGGAGCCGTCGCTGTTGCGGTAGTCCATGAACCACTCGGCCTCGTCGGCCAGGTGCGCCGCCTCGGGGTGCGCGGCGGAGCGCACGACGTGCAGCACGCCGTCGGCGCCGATTCCGGCCCGCCGGTCGCACAGCCGCGCGACGGCGGAGGCCGGCAGCTCGATGGCGTTGTCCGGGTCCGGGACGATCACGAAGTCGTTCTCGGTGCCGTGGCCCTTGAGGAAGGAGAGGCTGGTCTGCGTCACCCGCCCATGGTACCGAGCACGCAGCTCACGGAGCCGGGCGGCCACCCGTAGGACCCGGCGGAGCCGGGCCGTACCCGGCCCCTAGCGGAGCCGGGCCACCCGGTACACCGCGAGCGCGACGACACCCAGTGCGACCAGTGCGTACAGCAGGGCGAGGCGCCAGTCGGGCCGCTGCCCCGAGCCGCGGGCCGGGAGCCCCGGCAGGGCGTAGCCCACGCGGCGCGCGGCCATCATGCCCCAGCCGCCCGCGCAGCAGCTGATGAGGAATCCGAGCATGGCGACGACCGCTCCGCCGTCGCCGAACTCGAAGGCGAGCGGGAAGGCGAACATCAGGGACCCGGCCGCGGCCAGCATCACGATGGGGGCGATCTGCCACAGCCTCAGCCGGCGCTGCGGGCGCAGTTCCACCTCGAACGCGGGGGCGGCGGCGGCCTCCGCCTCCGCGGAGTCCGGCGCGTCCGGGCCGTCGGGGGTCAGCCGGGCGGGATCCGCGGGCAGTCCCAGTCCGTCGGCGTCCGCGGGCAGTCCGAGGGCGTCGGCGTCCGCCGGAGCTGCGCCGGGCAGGCCTTCACCGTCGGCGAGGGCGCTGCGAAGCGTCGGGTCCGTTTCCCGCCGGGTGTCGTCCCGACCGGTGTCACGAGGGCCGGCCTCCATCGCCACGCGCCCTCCCCACTTGTGACTTCGTACGCCGCCGTTCACCGCCGGTGACGGCACCGTCGGAAGTTTGATGATGGCACGCCGTCAGGCCCCGGACGGGCGTGCGGGGCGTCCCGATGCCATCACGTGATCAGGCTGTGACCGCTCGTTCGACCAACGACTGCGCGAGTCCGGCGAGTTCCGCGCGGTCCTCGGCGGCCCCGCTGAGCCAGTGCACCCTCGGATCACGGCGGAACCAGGAGTCCTGCCGGCGGGCGAACCGCTTGGTGGCGCGGACCGTCTCGGCGCGCGCTTCCTCCTCCGTGCACTCCCCGGCGAGCGCGGCCAGCACCTGCTGGTAGCCGAGCGCCCGGGGGGCGGTGACCCCGTCCCGCAGGCCCACGGCCTCCAGCGCGCGGACCTCGTCCACCAGCCCGGCCTCCCACATCCGGTCCACGCGCAGTGCGATCCGCTCGTCGAGCTCGGGCCGGGCCACGTCCACGCCGATCTGGACCGTGTCGTAGACGGACTCGTGGCCGGGCAGGTTGGCGGTGAACGGCCGCCCGGTGATCTCGATGACTTCCAGCGCGCGCACGATGCGGCGGCCGTTGCTGGGCAGGATGGCCTGTGCGGCGGCCGGGTCGGCGGCGGCGAGCCGGGCGTGCAGGGCGCCGGGGCCGCGCAGGGTGACCTCGGCCTCCAGCCGGGCCCGGACCTCGGGGTCGGTGCCGGGGAACTCCATGGCGTCGAGCGCGCCGCGCACGTAGAGGCCGGAACCGCCGACGAGGACCGGCGTACGGCCCTGCGCGAGCAGCTTGTCGATCTCGGCGCGGGCGAGGCGCTGGTACTCGGCGACGCTCGCCGTCTCGGTGACGTCCCAGATGTCGAGGAGGTGGTGCGGGACCCCTCCGCGCTCCTCGGTCGTCAGTTTGGCGGTACCGATGTCCATCCCCCGGTACAGCTGCATCGAGTCGGCGTTGACGACTTCGCCGTCGAAATGACGGGCCAGGGCTACGCCCAGATCGGACTTTCCGGCCGCGGTGGGTCCGACGACGGCGATGACCCGCGGGGCGGGGGCTGCTTTCCTCACCGCACCAGTCTCTCAGCCCCTCGTCAAGACGCTGCCATGTACCCGATCGAGCTACGTGACGGGACCGGTCCGGGGTCGTTGCCCTGGCGGGGTTCCGGCCGGGCGCGCGCCTGCCGTGCGGCGGTCCGCCCACGGCGGAACTTCACTCACACGAGTAACGTTATAGGAGTAGACATGGGCATTTTGGACCGGCTTCTCGGCCGCAAGACCCAGGCGACGACCGAAGAGGCCGTCGCTGCGGATCTGACGGTGGAGTCCGCGACGGCCGACGAGGCCGGGACCGAGCAGGCTGTGGCGGAGGAGAGTGCGGCGGCGGAGGCCGTCGAGATCCCGAAGCAGCAGTCGGCGGAGGCCACCGCGGACAGCGAGGCCGCAGAGGGTGCCCGCACGTAGCCTCGCCATTGGAAGGTGACCCATGGGCCTGCTGGACAATCTGAAGGCCAAGCTCGCGCCCGCGAAGGACAAGGTCGGCGACCTCGCTGCACAGCACGAGGGCAAGATTTCCCAGAATCTGGAGAAGGTGGCCAAGGCCGTCGACTCCAAGACCAAGGGCAAGTACAGCGGCCAGATCTCTAGCGGCACGGACAAGGCGAAGGACGCCCTGGGCAAGATCGCGCACAAGGACGCACCCGGCGGGCCGACACCGCCGGCCGCTTCCTGACGCGGTCCGGGAACGACGCAAGGGGCGCGGCACCACTCGGTGCCGCGCCCCTTCTGCGTGTCGTTCGGCTACCGCTACGTCGCTACGACCAGGCGGCGACGAAGTACCCGACCCCGTACGGGGCGTCCTCGTACAGCAGCCGCCCCTCCAGCCCCGCACCCTCGGCGGCGCCGGCGAGCACCTGCCAGGGGGCCCGTCCGGCCGCCTGGAGCTCGGCGGCGAGTTCCGCGTCGAGGGCCGCGAGGGCGGGCAGGTCGGCAGCTCCGAGCGCGCGGGCGGCCTCGGCGTCGAAGGCGGCGGCGCGTTCGTCGAGGTATCCGGGGGCCTTGAGGGACCGGCAGGCGCTGCCGTCGCCCATGACGAGCAGGGCGACCCGCTCCTCGCGCGCGGCGAGCTCGCGGCCCGCCTCCAGGCACCCCGCGGTGTCCAGCGGTCCCGCGACCCCGAAGCCCTCCAGGGGCGTGGCGCCCCAGCCGGCCCGGCCGAGCAGCCAGGCGCCCACGGCGAGCGGGGTGGGCAGCAGCCGCGGCCCCTCCTCGCCCTCGCCCAGCCGTACGTCGGCCCCGGCGCCGAATCCGCGGAAGGTGCCGCGGGCACCCTGGGGGTAGGCGCCGTGGTGGTCGGGCTCGCAGGCTCCGACGACGACGAGCAGATCGGGCCGGGAGGCGGCGAGCACGGACAGCGCGTCGGAACACGCGGTCCGGGCGTCGCCGAGTTCGGCGGCGGCTCCCGTGGCGAGCTCCGGCAGGAGCATCGGCGGGGCGGGGCAGACGGCGGCGGCTACGAGCATGATCCGCAGCGTAGCCGTAGCCGGGCGCGGCCGGGGCCGACTCCCTGCCTACGCCGGGCCCGCACCGCGGCGCGTCAGGACGCGGGGCTGGCGCAGCCCGATGCCGCCACCGGGAGGGGGGCCGGGACGCCCAGGGTCGGGATGCCGAGGAGGACGCCCTTCGGCTGCGCCGGAGCCGCGTTGCGCTTCTCCCAGGCGTCGCCCGCACGCGTACGGCGTACCGCCCCGGTCGGCCCCTCGGCCAGGAGGTGGTGGGGGGCCGCGTAGGTGATCTCGACCGTCACCACGTCGCCCGGGCGGACCTCTTCGTCCGGCTTCGTGAAGTGGACCAGCCGGTTGTCGGGGGCCCGTCCGGACAGCCGGTGCGTGGCGCCGTCCTTGCGGCCCTCGCCCTCCGCGACCATGACCTCCAGGGTCCGGCCGACCTGCTTCTTGTTCTCGTCCCAGGAGATCTCCTCCTGGAGGGCGACCAGGCGCATGTACCGCTCCTGGACGACCTCCTTGGGGATCTGCCCCTCCATGTCGGCGGCCGGGGTCCCGGGGCGCTTGGAGTACTGGAAGGTGAAGGCGTTCGCGAAGCGCGCCTCGCGTACCGCGTGCATCGTCTGCTGGAAGTCCTCCTCCGTCTCACCGGGGAAGCCCACGATGATGTCGGTGGAGATCGCGGCGTGCGGGATGGAGGCGCGGACCTTCTCGATGATGCCGAGGAAGCGCTCCTGTCGGTACGAGCGGCGCATCGCCTTCAGGATCGTGTCCGATCCGGACTGCATCGGCATGTGCAGCTGCGGCATCACGTTGGGGGTCTCGGCCATCGCCGCGATCACGTCGTCGGTGAAGTCGCGGGGGTGCGGGGAGGTGAAGCGGACCCGCTCCAGGCCCTCGATGGCGCCGCAGGCGCGCAGCAGCTTGGAGAAGGCCTCGCGGTCGCCCAGGTCGGAGCCGTAGGCGTTGACGTTCTGGCCGAGCAGGGTGATCTCGGAGACGCCTTCGGCGACCAGGGCCTCGACCTCGGCGAGGATGTCGCCGGGACGGCGGTCCTCCTCCTTGCCGCGCAGCGCCGGGACGATGCAGAAGGTGCAGGTGTTGTTGCAGCCGACGGAGATCGAGACCCAGGCGGCGTACGCGGACTCGCGCCGGGTCGGGAGCGTGGAGGGGAAGGCCTCCAGCGATTCGGCGATCTCGATCTGCGCCTCTTCCTGGATGCGCGCGCGCTCCAGCAGGACGGGCAGCTTGCCGATGTTGTGCGTGCCGAAGACCACGTCGACCCAGGGGGCGCGGTCCACGATCGTGTCGCGGTCCTTCTGCGCGAGGCAGCCGCCGACGGCGATCTGCATGCCGGGGCGCTTGGTCTTCATCGGCGCGAGCCGGCCGAGGTTGCCGTAGAGCTTGTTGTCGGCGTTCTCGCGGACGGCGCAGGTGTTGAACACGACGACGTCCGCGTCGCCGTCGGAGCCCTGGGGCGCGCGGACGTACCCGGCGTCCTCCAGCAGGCCGGACAGCCGCTCGGAGTCGTGCACGTTCATCTGACAGCCGTACGTCCGGACCTCGTACGTTTTCACCACAGTCGCCTCGCCGCTCTCGGTACTCACCCGTCAAGGGTACGGGTCGGGCGTGGCGGCCCGGGCCGGGTGCGAGCCGGAGCGGGCCCGCAGGGCCGGGCGGGCCGTGACAGGACGGCTGGTCGGTGGCAGGATCGCGGCCATGCCTCTCGTACCGCCCCGGATCAGCAGGCGCCGTGCCCTGCGGGCCCTGGTGGCCGTCCTGGCGGTGCTCTGTGCCCTCGTCTGGTGGCTGCGGCCCTTCGGCCGGACGGAGCTCACGGGTGAGATCACCCTCAGCACCGGCGTCCAGCAAGGGGTCTACCACCGCTACGGGCTGCTGCTGGAGAAGGAGCTCGCCGAGCACGTGCCCGGGGTACGGGTCCGGCTGGAGGCGAGCGAGGGGTCGCAGCAGAACCTGCAGCGGGTGGCCGCGGGCGAGGCCGACTTCACGGTGGCGACGGCCGACGCGGTGGCCAAGTACCAGGTCGACCGGAAACCCGGAGCGGAGCGGCTGCGCGGCCTGGCCCGCCTCTACGACGACTACGTCCAGCTCGTGGTGCCCGCCGGCTCTCCCGTCCAGTCCACCCGGGACCTGCGCGGCAAGCGGGTCGCCGTCGGCCAGGAGGGCTCGGGCGTGCGGCTGATCTCCGAGCGGATGCTCAGTGCCGCGGGGCTGGACCCCGCGCGCGACGTCACCCCGGTGGCCATCGGCATCGACACCGTGCCGGCGGAGCTGGAGGCCGGCCGGATCGACGCCTTCTTCTGGTCGGGAGGGCTGCCGACCACCGCTGTGCGGGAGCTCTCGGAGCGGTTCGAGATCCGGCTCGTGCAGCTCGGCGACCTGGTGGAGGCGCTCCAGGCCAGCGGCAGCCCCGCCCGGTACTACCGGGCTGCGGTGATGCCCCAGGACGCCTACGAGCGCGCCCGCAGCAACTCCGCGGTGTCCACCGTCGCGGTGCCGAACCTGCTGGTGACCCGGGACGACACGGGCGCCGAGCTGACGGAGCAGTTCACGCGCACGGTGATCGACAGCCGGGACGAGATCGGGCGCCAGGTGCACGCCGCCCAGCTCGTGGACCTGCGGACGGCGATCTACACGGATCCCCTGCAGCTGCACGAGGGCGCGGCCCGCTACTACCGCTCCGTCAAGCCCTGAGGCACCTCCCTCAGGACCGCAGCAGCATCGTCGCCGCGGCCGCGGCCCCGATCAGGCCCGCGTGGGTGCCCAGCGCCGCCGGGACGACCTGGAGGTCCTGGACGAAGGACAGGGTCGCGTACGAGGCCAGGTGCGCGCGGACCGGCCCGAAGAGGGTGTCCCCGCAGGCGGCGACGCCGCCTCCGATGACGGCGATGTCGGTCTCGACGAGGGTGGCGGTGGCCGCGATGGCTGCGGCCAGCGCCCGGCCCGCGCGGTCGAAGGCGGCCAGCGCGACGGGATCGCCCGCGGCAGCGGCTGCGGCCACCCCGGCCGCGGTGGCGTCCCCGGCCGGAACCCAGCCCTGGGCCAGGGCCCAGGCTGCGATGGCGGTGCCGGAGGCGAGGGACTCCACGCAGCCGCGGCCTCCGCACGCGCAGGGCTCCCCGTCGAAGGCGACGCTGATGTGGCCGATGTGACCCGCGTTCCCGGTGGGGCCGGGGTGCAGCTGGTTGTTCAGGACGAGTCCGCCGCCGACGCCGGTGGAGACCACCATGCACAGCGCGTTCGCGTGCCCGCGGGCGGCGCCCAGCCAGTGCTCGGCGGCGGTCATCGCCACCCCGTCGCCGGCCAGGACGGTCGGGATGCGGGCCCCGTGCCGTGCGAGCTCGGCCTCCACCCGGGCCTGGACGGGGAAGCCCCGCCAGGCGCCGATGTTGACCGGGCTGACCGTGCCGCGCGCGGTGTCCACCGGTCCCGCGCTGCCGATCCCGCACCGGACGGCCGATCCCCACAGCGGGGACTGCGCCAGCTCGGCGACGACCTCCGCGACGGCGGCGAACACGGTGTCCGCGTCGGTGCCGCGCGGGGTGGGCCGGCGGGTGGTGGCCGTCATCGCCCCGTCGGAGTCCACCAGCGCTCCGGCGACCTTCGTACCGCCGATGTCGATCGCGACCGTCGGGCCGGAGTCGGCCGGCGCACCGGCGCGGGGGGCGGGGAATGCGGAGGTGGGGGCGGGTGTGGTCACGGCGGCGCTCCAGGAAAGGGGTCCGTTTCAGTATGCGGCCGCCGTCGGCGCCGTACTCTCGCGGGGTTCCGGACGGCACCCGCCGCTCCCTCGGCGGCACCCGCGGCGCCGCCCTCCGCCGCCCGGGCAGCTGCCCCGCGGTTCACTCGGGGGCGGCCGCCGGATCGGTGCGCGGGACGGCCAGCGTCACGCGCAGCCCGTGCGGCGGGTTCTTCTCGTAGGAGAGGGACCCCCCGCCCGCGCCGAGCAGGATCCGGGCGATGGAGAGGCCGAGCCCGGAGCCCTTGATGTTCTGGTGGCGTCCGCTGCGCCAGAACCGGTCCCCGATCCGCAGCAGCTCCTCCTCGGTGAGCCCGGGGCCCCGGTCGGCGACCACGATCAGCACCCGGTCGCCCTCCACGGAGAGCGCCACCTCGACGTCCTCTCCTTCCGGCGTGAACTTGAGGGCGTTGTCGACGACGGCGTCGAGCGCGCTGGAGAGCGCGATCGGGTCCGCCCAGCCGGTGGCGGCGCTGCGCCCCGTCCTGGTGAGCCGCACGCCCTTCTCCTCGGCGAACGGGCGCCAGGCGGTCACCCGCTCGGCGGCCAGCCCGGCGATGTCGATCAGGCTGATCTCGGCGGTGGCGTGCTCGGCCAGGGCCAGGTCGAGGAGGTCGTCCAGGACCTGGGTCAGGCGCTTTCCCTCGGTCCGTACGGAGGCGATCTCCTCGTTGCCCTCGGGCAGTTCGAGGGCGAGCAGCTCGATCCGCAGGAGCAGTGCGGCGAGCGGATTGCGCAGTTGGTGGGAGGCGTCGGCGACGAAGGCGCGCTGCTGTTCCAGCACTTCCTCGACGTTGTCGGCCATCTCGTTGAACGAGCGGGCCAGCCGCCTGAGTTCCGGGGGGCCTCCCCCCACCGCGACGCGGGAGTTCATCCGCCCGGTGGCGATGCCGTGGGCGGCGGCGTCCAGGGTCCCGACGGGCTTGAGCACCCAGCTGGTCAGCCGCAGGGCGGCGCCGAAGGCCACGAGCATGGCCGCGCCGAGCCCGGCGGCGATCACCAGCCAGCCCTGCAGGATCCGGGCGCGCATCTGGCCGGTGGGCGACTCGGTGGCGACCACGGCGACCACGTCCCCGTCGAGGACGACCGGTGAAACGACGAGGAGTTTGCCGTGGGTCTGCCAGGGCCACACCTGGCCGGGGTCGTGGCTGCGCCGACCCGCGAGCGCCTCGGTGAAGGCGACGCGCCCCTCCCCCTTCTCCGGCAGCTCCCACCAGCTGGGGGACCGGGCGATGGCGTTGTCGTCGCGGCGGAAGATGCCGACGCGGATCCCGTACAGCTCCTGGTAGCGGGCCAGTTCGTGCTGGAGGGTCTCCCGGCGTTCACCGGCTCCGCTGGACTTCGAGCCCTCGGCGTCGATGACGAACTGCGCGAGCGCGGCGAAGCGGGCGCTGTCGTCGATCCGGTCGACGACCACCCGCTGCTGCTGCCCGGCCGCGAGGGCCACGGCGAGCGGGAAGCCGAAGGCGATCAGGACGCCCGCCATCAGGACGACGAGCAGCGGGAGCAGACGGGCGCGCACGACGGGTCGCCGCTAGACGGCGGGCGGAGCGGAGGCGGCGGGCGGGGCGGAGGCCGCCGGGGCGGGCGGCACCACGAGCCGGTACCCGACACCGCGGACGGTCTCGATGAGCGCGGGCATGCGCAGCTTGGACCGCAGCGAGGCCACGTGCACCTCGAGGGTCCGGCCGGTGCCCTCCCAACTGGTGCGCCACACCTCGCTGATGATCTGCTCGCGGCGGAAGACCACGCCGGGGCGCTGCGCGAGCAGCGCCAGCAGGTCGAACTCCTTGCGGGTGAGCGCCACGTCGACGCCGTCCACGCTGACCCGTCGGGTGGACAGCTCGATGCCCACGCTCCCGAGCCGGACCACACCGGGCGTGCCGGCGGGGCCTGCGGCGGCGGTCTCCTCGGAGGCGCCGGTGCGGCGGGCCACCGCGTGGATGCGGGCGAGGAGTTCGCCGGTGTCGTAGGGCTTGGTGACGTAGTCGTCGGCGCCCATGTTGAGCCCGTGGATGCGGGAGCGCACGTCGGCCCGCGCGGTGACCATGATGACGGGCGTGCTGGTGCGCTTGCGGATCTTGCCGCACACCTCGTAGCCGTCCTGGTCGGGCAGGCCGAGGTCGAGCAGGATCACCCCGTACGGAGAGGCCTGCGGCGGGGCGCCCGCCGACAGCAGGGCCTGCAGGGCCTCCTCGCCGCTGCGGGCATGGGTGACCTTGAAGCCGTGCCGGGCGAGGATCGCGGACAGGGCGGCGGCGACGTGGTCGTCGTCCTCGACGAGCAGCAGTTTCATGTCGTCCCCCTCTCCATCTCTCGGTCTCTTCGCGTTCGCATGGCGGACATCATGGGCCACCAAGCATCCACGCCGATGCGGACTCCCACGTCAAGACGGTTCCGGCTCGTCGGGGGTTCCGTTATCCACCCGGTACGGCCGGGGCCGGCGCCGGACGTCCGCGCGTACGGAGCGTATCGGTGCGAGGCCGGATCGTTATGCTCAATTCTCCCTCAGATGTACTGACGCTGTGCGCGCCACGTCACTACTGTCCTCCCAACCGAGGAGGACGGAGCCACAAGCCGATGAGCGGAGTATCAGTGACCAAGGACGTGCGGGACGCGGCCGGTGCCGCGGACGACCTGGTCGTGCTGAGCAACGTCAACAAGCACTTCGGCGCGCTGCACGTGCTTCAGGACATCGATCTGAGCATTGCCCGCGGTGAGGTCGTCGTGGTGATCGGCCCTTCGGGGTCGGGCAAGTCGACGCTGTGCCGGACCATCAACCGCCTGGAGACGATCGATTCGGGCAGCATCACCGTCGACGGCAAGCAACTGCCGTCGGAGGGCAAGGCACTGGCGAAGCTGCGCGCCGATGTGGGCATGGTCTTCCAGTCGTTCAACCTCTTCGCGCACAAGACGGTGCTGCAGAACGTGATGCTGGGTCAGCTCAAGGTCCGCAAGACGGACCAGGCGGCGGCGATGGAGAAGGCCAAGTCCCTCCTCGACCGGGTGGGCGTCGGCTCGCAGGCCGACAAGTACCCGGCCCAGCTCTCGGGCGGCCAGCAGCAGCGCGTGGCGATCGCCCGCGCGCTGGCCATGGACCCGAAGGTGATGCTCTTCGACGAGCCGACCTCGGCCCTCGACCCGGAGATGATCAACGAGGTGCTGGAGGTCATGCAGCAGCTCGCCCGGGAGGGGATGACCATGGTCGTCGTCACGCACGAGATGGGCTTCGCCCGCTCCGCAGCGAACCGCGTGGTGTTCATGGCCGACGGAAAGATCGTCGAAGAGGCCACGCCCGAGCAGTTCTTCAGCAACCCGCGGAGCGACCGCGCCAAGGACTTCCTCTCGAAGATCCTGCACCACTGACCTTCGCATCTGGTAGTGATCCGGTGACGGATCGTCGTCCAGGAACGCACGTCTGCACGTTCACTTCACCGCTGTCTCACGTCTCACTTCGAGGGAAGTCCACCATGAAGCTCTCCAAGGTCGGCGCGGCCGCCGCCGTCGCCGTTGCACTTGCCCTGACCGCGACCGCCTGCGGCAGCAGCGACAGCACCAAGCCCGGCGACGCCGGCTCGTCGGGCGGCAAGAAGGACAAGATCGTCATCGGCATCAAGTTCGATCAGCCGGGTGTGGGCCTGAAGACCCCCGACGGCAAGTTCACGGGCTTCGACGTGGACGTGGCGACGTACGTGGCCAAGGAGCTCGGCTACGCGCCGGACCAGATCGAGTTCAAGCAGGCCATCAGCGCCGAGCGCGAGAACCTGATCTCCAACGGCGACGTGAAGCTGGTCGTGGCGAGCTACTCGATCAACGACAAGCGCAAGGAGAAGGTCGACTTCGCCGGCCCGTACTTCCTCGCGCACCAGGACCTGCTGGTCCGCGCCGACGACACCTCGATCACCAAGGCCGAGGACCTCAACAAGAAGAAGCTCTGCTCGGTCACCGGCTCCACGTCCGCGCAGAACGTCAAGACCAAGCTGGCCCCCGAGGCCGACCTGCTGCAGCAGGGTGGCTACTCCGAGTGCCTGACCGGCCTGGAGAACAAGTCCGTCGACGCGCTGACCACGGACAACGTGATCCTGGCCGGTTACGCCTCGCAGGACAAGAACAAGGGCAAGTTCAAGCTGGTCGGGCTGAGCCTGAGCAACGAGAACTACGGCATCGGTCTGAAGAAGGGCGACAAGGAGCTCCAGACCAAGGTCAACGCCGCCATCAAGAAGATGCAGGCGGACGGTGCCTGGACCGCGGCCGTCGAGAAGAACTTCGGCCCCGCCGGCTACAAGGCCGAGCCGGCCCCCGCGGTCACCGAAGGCAGCTGACCCGGCGGCCGGTCCGCCGGCCGATCCATCGGTGAGGAGCGTCGCCGCCCGCCTGCCGCGGGCGGCGCCGTGCCCCACCGGCCAACCTGGCCATCCTGGGGAGAGCGCAGGCCATCGTGTTCGATTTTCTTGATTCCGGGCAGTACGACGTGCTCGGAGCCTTCTGGGTGACGGTTCAGCTCACCCTCTACTCGGCGGTCGGGTCCCTGATCTGGGGCACCGTACTGGCCGGGATGCGGGTCAGTCCGGTCCCGCTGCTGCGGGGCTTCGGCACCGCGTACGTGAACCTCGTGCGCAACACCCCGCTGACCGTGCTGATCATCGGCTGCTCGCTGGGCCTCAACCAGACCCTGGGCGTCACGCTGGGCGGCGACACCTTCAAGGAGATCGGCTTCCGGCTCGCGGTCCTCGGGTTCATCGCCTACACGGGAACCTTCGTGTGCGAGGCGATCCGCTCGGGCATCAACACGGTCCCGGTCGGACAGGCCGAGGCGGCCCGCGCCCTGGGCCTGAGCTTCTTCCAGGTCCTCACGCTGGTCGTGCTCCCCCAGGCGTTCCGGGCCGTCATCGCGCCACTCGCCAACGTGCTCATCGCCCTCACCAAGAACACCACGGTGGCGGCGACCATCGGTGTGGCCGAAGCAGCCCTGGTGATGAAGGAAGTAAACGAGAACGAGGCCGCGATCTTCGCCGTCTTCGGGGTGTTCGCCCTCGGCTTCGTCATCCTGACTCTGCCCACCGGCCTTCTGCTGGGCTGGGTGGCCAAGCGAGTGGCGGTGAAGCGATGAGCTCCGTGCTGTACGACACCCCTGGCCCCCGGGCCAAGGTGCGCAACTGGATCTACAGCGGGATCTTCCTCGTCGTGGCCGCCGCCCTCGCGTGGTGGGTGCTCTCCGCCCTCGCGGACAACGGGCAGCTCGAAGCGGACAAGTGGAGCCCCTTCGTCACCGAGGCCGACGTCTGGACCACGTTCCTGCTGCCCGGCATCGGCGAGACGTTGAAGGCCGGCGCCATCGCCATGGTGATCGCCCTGCCGCTGGGCGCCCTGCTCGGCATCGGCCGACTCTCCGACCACGTGTGGATACGCGCCGTCGTGGGCACGTGGGTCGAATTCTTCCGCGCCGTCCCGGTGCTGATGCTCATGCTCTTCGGCTCCGCCTTCTACGTGAAGTTCACGGGCGTCGACTCCGAGATCCGGCCGCTGTACGCGGTGGTCACCGGCCTGGTCCTGTACAACTCCGCGGTCATCGGCGAGATCGTCCGCGCCGGCGTGCAGTCGCTCCCGAACGGCCAGACCGACGCCGCGAAGGCGATCGGCATGCGCAAGGGCCAGGTCATGACGTACGTCCTGCTCCCGCAGGCGGTCACGGCGATGCTGCCGGCCCTGGTCAGCCAGCTCGTCGTCATCCTCAAGGACACCGCGCTCGGCGGCGCGATCCTCGGCTTGGCCGAACTGCTGTCGATGAACCGGCAGATCGCCGCCAACTACAGCAACGTCATCCCGACCCTCATCGTGATCGCCGCGATCTACATCGTGATGAACTTCGCCCTCACCAGCTTCGCCTCCTGGATGGAGGGCCGTCTACGGAAGTCGAAGCGGACCACGGACGCGACCGTCCCGGCCACCCGGTTCGACGCAGGCTCCGCCGTCTGACCGACCCTCGGTCAATCCCGGCGAACCTCGGACATCTGCTCGGACTCACGTCCGGCACCCGGCCTGACAGCCGGTCAGTACACTGGCGGGACACATGTGGTGCGGCGGAACTCATCCGCCGCACCACACGGCATTGTCCGGCCCGGCGTCACTTGACGCAGGCACCTCCAGTGGGTTGCATACGTTCTGTGATCACATACCGGACACCGGGAGCCACATCATGGACCCGGTGATCGTCGTCGGCGCGGGACCCGTCGGGCTGTCCCTGTCCCTCGCCCTGGCCGGCCAGGGCGTGCCCTGCGTCGTGCTCGACGAGGGATCCGGCAAGGACGAACCCCGCCCCGCGCGCACCGTCGCCCTGCACGCCGACACCGCCGCGATGGTGCACCGGCTGGGCTGTACGACGCTGCGCGACGAGGGTGCGTACTTCGCCGCCTGGCGCACCATGCGGCGCGGCCGCGAGTCCCAGCGGATCACCTTCGAGGACGGCCCGGCCCCGATCCACCTGCCCCAGCACGCCCTGGCCCGCGGACTGCGCGACGCCGCAGCCGCACATCCCCTGGTCCAGCTGGTCACCGAGAGCAAGCTCGACGCCCTGGAGCAGGACGACCGCGGGGTGACCGCCCACACCCGGGGCGCCGAGACCACGTGGTGGCGCGGCAGCCACCTGGTGGGCTGCGACGGGGCCCGCTCCACCGTGCGCAAGCTGCTCGGCATCCGCTTCCCCGGCCGCACCGCCGTCGAGCGGCACGCCGTGGCCGCCCTGCGCACCGAACTGCCTTGGCCGGGCGAGGCGTTGCTCGACCGCAGCCCGCCCGAGGAAGTCACCGCCCGGCCGCTGGCCGACGGGGTGTACCGGCTGGACTGGCTGCTCCCCGCGCGCGGGGACCTGGTCACCCCCGACGCGCTGGTGACCCTCATCCGCGACAGCCTCGCGGCGTGGTGCGGGGGCACGACACCCCCGTACGAGCTCCTCGACACCGGGGTCCACACCCTGCACCACCGGCTCGCCCGGCGCTGGCGCGACGGCCGCTGCTTCCTCGCCGGGGACGCGGCGCACCTGCTCGGCGCGCTCGGCACCCAGGGCGTGCAGGAGGGCCTCCGGGACGCCGAGAACCTCGCCTGGAAGCTCTCCCTCGCCTGGCACCAGGGGGCCTCCGAAGCCCTCCTCGACAGCTACGAGGCCGAGCGCCGCAGGGCGGTGTCCGCCCGGCTGCGCGCCGCCGACCAGGCCATGCCCGCGCTGCGCACCGGGGGCGGGTTGCGCACGTACCTCCCCGGAGCCTCGCGCGCCGCCGAACTCCTCCTCACTGACGGCCACTTGGGGCGGGGCCCGCTCGGCGCGGAGCCCGTGTACGCCCCGCCCGTGGCCGTCCACGACGTACCCACCGCCACCGAGCCGGGCGGGTCCGTCGAGAACGTCCCGGTCACCGCGCCCGACGGCTCGACGGTGCCGCTGCGCGACCAGCTGGGGCGGGGCCGGCTCCTCGTGATCCTCGTCGCCCCGGGCACCGGGGTATGGGACCGGCGGCACTGGCTGGGCGCCGGCCTGATGCCCCGCCTCGCGGCGGCCGTCTCCGCGCTGCCCGTCCGGGCGGAACTGCTCGTGGCGGACGGATACCCCGGGGCGGCGGCCCACACCGTGCTCCTCGTACGACCCGACGGACACCTCGCGGCCACCTTCGCCGGGGTCGACCCGGCCGGGCTGTACGAGGCCGCGGACTCGGTCCGGCACGGAGCCCCGACGGCCGCACCAGCCCCGAGCCCCCGGGCCCTGCCCGCCGCCGCACCCGTGATCGATTGACCCTCCGGCCGAGTCGTGCTTCACTCGCGGACATGACCGGCAACGACGTACGCCTGTGGCGGAGGGTCCATATGGACCTGCTCCGCTACGCGGGCTGCGTGTGTCGCCCTTCCTGCTGATTCGCCCTTCCCTCGCGCGCCCCCATGCGGGTCTGCCGCGCGCTCTCGCGAACCCCCAGGACGGTCATCCTCCATGCCTGCACCCACGCACGCCCCTGCCCCGGCGGCGGCTCCGGCTGCCACCCCGGCCCTCTCGGCTGCGGATCTCCTCGCCTTCACCCGGCGCATCGCCTCCGACCCCGAACTGATCGCCTCCCTCCCCCTCGATCCCGAAGGCCGGACGTGGATCCGGCTCGACGGCCCGGGCGGCAGCGAGGCCTGGCTGATCGGCTGGCCGCCCGGCACCGGCACCGGCTGGCACGACCACGCCGAGTCGCGGGGCGCGTTCACCACCGCACGCGGACACCTCACGGAGAACTCCCTTGCGGTCCGCCTCCCGTCGGAGGGCTGGCAGTCCCTCTCCCTGGCCCCCGACGTGGACCGCACGCGCCGGCTGGGCGCGGGCACCGGGCGGGCCTTCGGCGAGCACCACGTCCACGAGGTGCTCAACGAGTCCGTCACCGAGCACGCGATCTCCGTCCACGCGTACTACCCGCCGCTGCCCCTGATCCGCCGCTACAGCCGCACCGGCCCGGTGCTCACGCTGGAGCAGGTCGAGCGTCCGGCGGACTGGCAGTGAGCGGCATCGACGCCCTCGTCGACCGGCTGCGGACCACGTACACCCGCGTGGACGCGGCCCAGGCGTACGCGGAGTCCCTGACCGGGGCCCTGCTGGTCGACATCCGGTACCAGGCCCTGCGGGAGCGGGACGGACTGATCCCGGGCGCGCTGGTGGTCGAGCGCAACGAACTGGAATGGCGCCTCGACCCCGAAGGCTCGCACCGCCTCCCGGAGGCGGTGGACCACGACGTCCGCATCATCGTCATCTGCAACGAGGGCTACGCCTCCACCCTCGCGGCGGCCTCCCTCCACGCCCTGTCCCTCCCCAACGCGACGGACCTCACGGGCGGCTTCCAGTCCTGGAAGGCAGCGGGCCTGCCCGTCACGCAGCCTTCCTGACGCACCGCTCGCACCGCTGCACAGGTCCCTTCTTGACGCGTCGCTCGCACCGCTGCGCGGGCTTCGCGGCGCTGCGCCGGACTCCGTCCGTCGGTGGCCGGTCGGGGCTGCTGCCTCTGCCGTCTCGGCATGGGGCCGGTGGGCGGGTGCGGCTGGGCGTGCCCTGCGGGGCTGGGGTCCCCTACCCACCCTTCGCCCGTTCCCCGGGCTGCGCCCGGACCCGTTGCCGCGTGCGGCGCCGTTGCCGGGGACCAGTCCCCGGACCCCCGCGCCTCAAACGCCGGACGGGCTGGTTTTGCCGCTGCGCGGCACAATCCAGCCTCGCCGGCGTTTGAGGCGCGGGGTCTGGGGCGGAGCCCCAGGGGGTCCGGGCGCAGCCCGGGCCCCTCCAGCCCGTCCGGCGCTTGAGGACCGGGGCCTTCCCCCAGCCCCGCCGGCGCTTGAGGACCGGGGCCTTCCCCCAGCCCCGCCGGCGTTTGAGGACCGGGGCCTTCCCCCAGCCCCGCCGGCGTTTGAGGCGCGGGTCCGGGCGGCGCCCGGGGAACGGTGGAAGGGCGGGTAGGGGATTTCTCTCCGCGGAGCGGGACACTCACCCCGGGCCCGGGGCGGCCCAAAGCGACGGCCCCCGGCCCACCGGCGCCGGAGGCGGGGGCCGGGGCCGGGGGCCGCCCCGGGGTTAGGCCTTGGCCGCCGCGAGGTCCACCGGCCGCGGCCGCATCGCCACCCGCCCGGCGAAGCCCGTAGCGCACAGCGCCACCAGCCCGGCCCCGCCCACGACGACCCCGTACACCAGCGGCAGCACCACCGCGGCTGCCGACCCCGTCATGCCCACGCTGAACGCGGTGAGGACGGCCAGCGCGATCCCCGACCCCAGCACCACCCCCATCAGGAGCACCGCCAGCGCCTCGGCCCGCAGCATCCCCCGCACCTGCCTCCGCGTCGCCCCCGCGAGCCTCAGCATCGCGAACTCCCGCAGCCGCTCCCCCGTGGACATGGCCAGCGTGTTGGCCACCGCGATCGCGGTGAAGGCCAGGACGAGCCCCATCGCCAGCAGGTTGATCTCCGACCCGGCCGCCTGCCGCTCCGCCCGCGCGCCGTCCGCTTCGGCTGCCGACAACACGGCCACGCCCGGGTACTCCCGTACCGCCGAGGCGAGCACCTCCCGCGCCGCCGGCCCCGCCACGAGCACGCTCGAAGCCAGCGGATCGTCGACGTGCGCGGCCGTCAGGCCGTGCGGCAGCGTCACGTCGCCGAAGCCCAGTCCCCGCGCGTACACCGCGGACACGGTCAGGGTGACGGGCGTTCCGTCGCCCAGCGTCAGCGAGAGCGGGCTGCCCGGCTTCAGGCCCAGCTGGTCCGCGGCCAGTTCGCTCACCGCGACGCTCCGCTCCCCGAACCCGGCCAGGCTCCCGGCCGTCACCCGGGGGTCCCAGGTCCGGTCGAGCCCGGCCGGGGTCACGCCCTGCGCGGCGTACTTCGTCAGCCCCACCCGGATCGACGTGTGCACGATCTCGGTGGCCGCGAGGACCCCGGGGGTCCGGCGGATCCGCTCGACGGCGGCGCCGGGGACCCCCGGCCCCCGTCCCTGGAGCACCCACTCGGCCCGTACTCCCTCACGGGCCTGCGCCCGGGCGGCGTCGCCGAGCGTCGGAGTGACGAAGAGCACGGTGCAGGCCATCCCGATCAGCAGGGTGAGCGGGGTGACCGCGGAGGCCATCCGGGTCGCGTTGCCGCGCAGGTTGGCGGTGGCCAGCCGGCCGCCCGGGCCTGCCAGCCGCAGCGGCCCGGCGAGCAGTGCGGCCGCGCCCTTGACGATCAGCGGGCCCAGCAGTGAGACGGCTCCGGCGAGCACCACGACGGCGAGGAAGGTGACCGGAGTCGAAGCCGGCTCGGTGCGCAGCGTGCTGAGTACGGCGACGAGCACCGCCCCGGCCGCGAGCAGCAGCGCCCCGGCGGTGAGCCGCGTCCACGCGGGCCGCTTCCGCTCGACGGCGGCCTCGGCGAGTGCTTCGGCGGGACGGACGCGAGCCACCCGGCGTGCGGTGATCCGGGCCGCGGCCCATGCTCCGAGCAGGCTCGCGCCGACGGCGGCGATCATCGGGAAGATGCCGGCGGTGCGCTCCAGGGTCACCGGGACGACCCCGGCTTCGACGAACCGGCCGTGCAGCCAGGCGGCCAGGGGCAGCCCGGCGAGGGCTCCGGCGATTCCGGCGGCGAGCCCCACGAGCAGCGCCTCGCGGCCGATCATGCGCCGCAGCTGCTTGGGGGTGGCGGCGATGGCGCGGAGCAGGGCGAGCTCGCGGTGGCGCTGCTGGATCGACAGGGAGAAGGTGCCGACGACCACGAGGACCGCGACGAGGAGCGAGGTACCGCCCATCGCGCCGCCCATGGAGACCAGCTTGATCCGGGCCCCGGCCGCGTCGAGGAACTCCACGGGGCCCCGGCCGTCGCCGGTGGCCACCTGCGCGGTGGTGCCCTGGAGCGCCTGGCGGATCCGTCCGGCCAGCTCGCCGGCGTCGACTCCGCCCCGGGGCAGTACCCCGATGGCGCTGACCCGGCCGTCGCGGACGGCTAGCCGCTGCGCCTCGGCGTCGCCGAAGAACAGCGCGCTCTGGTGCGCGAGGCTCCCGCCGGCCGTGGCGGCGATCCCGCTGACCGTGTAGGTCTTGGGCGCGCCGGTGGACTGCACGGTGAGCTCGGAGCCGGGCTTCAGGGCCGCGCGGGCGGCGAGTCCGCGGTCGACGACGACCTCGTCACCACCCTGGGGTGCGCGGCCCTCGGCCAGCGTGAAGGGGGTGAGCGCGGCCGAGCTCCAGGCGTGCCCGTACGAGGCCTGTGCGCCGTCGCCGCCGGGGCCGCCCCGGGTGAGCGGTACGGCCTGGAAGGTGAGTTCGGGGACGGCCCGCTCGACTCCGGGCACGGCGCGGACGGTGTCCACGAGGGTGGCGGGCAGCCAGGCCCGTTCGGCGACGGGCTTGGCCTTGTGCTTCGTCTTGGACTTGCCCTTCTTCTCCTTGACCGTCGTCGCATGGACGTTCTGGTCGGCGGAGACGACGACCGGGGCGCCCGCGTAGCGCTCGGTGGCGATCGTCCCGCGGAGCCCCGTCTCCAGGAGGGTTCCGCAGGCGGTCACGAGGGCCGCCGCGCACAGCAGGGCGAGGAAGGCGCCGAGGAAACCGGCTTTGCGGTCTCGGACGGTCTGGAGTGCGTAGCGCAGCATCATGGTGAAAACTCTGCCGCCGGGGCCGTCTTGGGACATTGGAGCGCCCCGGCGTCCCCGGCCGGGGGCTAACCCCACCCCACACGATCCGGCGCACCACCCGGCCCGGTATCCCCCCGCCGGGCCGTCAGAACGTCAGTTCTTCGGAGTCCTCGCCCTCGGCCTCCAGCGCGCGGCGGACCACCCGCAGGGCCATGCCCTCGGGGTATCCCTTGCGGGCGAGCATTCCGGCGAGGCGCCGGATCCGTTTGTCCCGCTCCAGGCCCCGGGTCGCGCGGAGCTTGCGCTCCACGAGCTCCCGGGCGGTCTCCTCCTCCTGGTCGGAGTCCAGCTGTTCCAGGGCCTCCTGGACGAGGGTGGGTGCCACCCCCTTGGTACGGAGCTCCTGTGCGAGCGCCCGGCGGGCCAGTCCCCGGCCCCGGTGCCGGGACTCGACCCAGGCCCCGGCGAAGGCGGCGTCGTCGATCAGGCCCACCTCCTCGAACCGGGAGAGGACCTGCTCCGACACCTCCTCGGGGATGTCCCGCTTGGCCAGGGCGTCCGCGAGCTGCCGCCGGGTGCGCGGCATCCCGGTGAGCAGGCGCAGACAGATCGCCCGCGCCTGCTCCTCGGGACTCTGGGGCGGCAGTTCCTGGCGGCCTTCCCGGCCTTCCCGGTCCTCCCGGCCCTCGCGGCCCTCCGTACGGCGGCCTCCCCGGCCGCCGCTCTCGCGGCGGCCCCGGCGACTGCCCTCACGGCGGTCCTCAGCGCCTTCGGCGCCGCCCCTTTCCTGCTCCCACACGGGTCAGCTCTTGGCGACGGCGGCCTTGACCGCGGTCTTGGCCTTCGACGCGGGGGCGGGCACCGCGGCGGTCTCGGCGGACGCGTCCGCGCCGGCCTCACCGGCCTCGGCGGCGTCCTTGCGGACACCGACGCCCAGCTTCTCCTTGATCTTGCGCTCGATCTCGTCGGAGAGGGCGGGGTTGTCGCACAGGAACTTCCGCGCGTTCTCCTTGCCCTGGCCGAGCTGGTCGCCCTCGTACGTGTACCAGGCACCGGCCTTGCGGACGAAGCCGTGCTCCACGCCCATGTCGATCAGGCCGCCCTCGCGGCTGATGCCCATGCCGTAGAGGATGTCGAACTCGGCCTGCTTGAAGGGGGGCGCGACCTTGTTCTTGACGACCTTGACGCGGGTGCGGTTGCCGACCGCGTCCGTGCCGTCCTTGAGGGTCTCGATGCGCCGGATGTCGAGGCGCACGGAGGCGTAGAACTTCAGCGCGCGGCCACCGGTGGTGGTCTCCGGCGAGCCGAACATCACACCGATCTTCTCGCGGAGCTGGTTGATGAAGATCGCGGTGGTCTTGGACTGGTTGAGCGCACCGGTGATCTTCCGGAGGGCCTGGCTCATCAGACGGGCCTGGAGACCCACGTGCGAGTCGCCCATCTCGCCCTCGATCTCCGCGCGGGGCACGAGGGCCGCGACGGAGTCGATGACGATGAGGTCGAGCGCACCGGAGCGGACCAGCATGTCCACGATCTCCAGCGCCTGCTCGCCGGTGTCCGGCTGGGACAGGATGAGGTTGTCCGTGTCGACGCCGAGGGCCTTGGCGTACTCGGGGTCGAGCGCGTGCTCGGCATCCACGAAGGCGACGGTGCCGCCGGCCTTCTGCGCGTTGGCCACGGCATGCAGCGTCAGGGTCGTCTTACCGGAGGACTCCGGCCCGTACACCTCGATCACACGGCCGCGCGGCAGTCCGCCGACGCCGAGCGCGATGTCCAGCGCGGTCGATCCGGTGGGGATGACCTCGATGGGATCGTTCGGCTTGTCGCCGAGACGCATCACGGCACCCTTGCCGAACTGCCGTTCAATCTGTGCGAGCGCGGCTTCGAGAGCCTTCTCGCGGTCGTTGCCTGCCATGGGTTCCACCCGATTTGCTTGAGTCGATCGCTTCACGCCATTGACGCTAACGCCTGCCACTGACAACGCGGTCCCACGTCCGTTTTGGCTGTGGATAACCAATAAGAATGCGTGTTCGATTTCCCTGTCAAGCGCGCCACGCCGGACCCGTCCGCCCCACCGGCGGCTGACATGATCCGGTCCCATGAAGGCCACCGCGGACGACACCACCTCCAGCATGTTCCCCGCCGGGCGCACCGCGCTCATCGTGCGGATCCCCGAAGCGGAACCCGCCGTCCGGGACTGGCGGGACCGGATCGACCCCGCGGCCCGGGCCGGGGCCGGGGTCCCGGCGCACGTGAGCGTGCTCTACCCGTTCCTCCCGGAGGGTCTGGTCGACGCCTCGGTCCGCGCCGGGATCGCCGCCGCCCTGAGCCCCCACCACGCCTTCGACCTGCGCTTCGAGCGGACCGGCCGGTTCCCGGGGATGCTCTACCTCGCCCCGGAGCCGGACGCCCCGCTGCGCCGGCTGACCCGCGCGATCACCGACCGCTGGCCCGACGTCAAGCCCTACGGCGGCCGCTACGGGGACCCGGCCCCGCACCTCACGGTGGCCCAGCGCGCCGCCGAGGCGGACCTGGACGCCGCCGAGGCCGACCTGACCGGCCGGCTCCCCCTCGCCGCCCGCGTCCGCACCGTCGACCTGGTCGCCTACGACGGGACGGCCTGGCGGGAGCGCGCGAGCTTCAGGCTGCGGGAGGCGTGAGCGCCGCGGGAGTCCCGAGCACCGCGGGAGCCCGACGAGTGACAACCCAGGGTTGACACCCTCTCGACTGTCAACCTAGGGTTGCACCCATGACGAACCCTTCGGTGGAACCCGTTCGCATGACCAATCCGGTACGCCTCGACGACCTCATCGAGGCCATCAAGAAGGTCCACACCGACACCCTGGAGCAGCTCAGCGGCGCAGTCGTGGCCGCCGAGGCCCTCGGGGACGTCGCCGACCACCTCATCGGCCACTTCGTCGACCAGGCCCGCCGCTCCGGCGCCTCCTGGACCGACATCGGCCGCAGCATGGGCGTCACCCGCCAGGCCGCCCAGAAGCGCTTCGTTCCCAAGGCCGACAAGGAGGGTGACGCCGGGCTCGACCCCAGCCAGGGCTTCGGCCGCTTCACGCCCCGCGCGCGCAACGTGATCGTGACCGCGCAGAACGAGGCCCGCGCCGCGAGCAACAGCGAGATCCGTACCGAGCACCTCGTCCTCGGCCTGCTGGCCGAACCCGACGGCCTCGCCGCCCGCGCCATCGCCGACCAGGGCGTCACGGCCGACGCCGTGCGCGCCGCCGCGACCGCCGGCCTGCCTCCGGCCGCGGCGGAGCTCCCCGCCCTGGTCCCCTTCGACGCCTCCGCGAAGAAGGCCCTGGAGCTCACCTTCCGCGAGGCCCTGCGGCTCGGCCACAACTACGTGGGCACCGAGCACGTCCTGCTCGCGCTCCTGGAGCTCGAGAACGGCAGCGGAACCCTCAGCGGCCTCGGCGTGGACAAGGACGCCGTCGAGAACTGGGTCAACGACGCCCTGGCAGCCGTACTCGCCTCCGCGGACGAGGCCGGGAAGTAGAGGCGTCCGCGTCGCCCGTCAGCGCGTACCGCTTCACGTACGCGCCGAGGAAGGCCTGCATCGTGGCGACGGCCGGGATCGCGATGAGCGCCCCGACCGCGCCCAGCAGGGCGGTGCCGGCGATGACCGATCCGAAGGCCACCGCCGGGTGGATGTCCACCGTCTTCGACGTCAGCTTCGGCTGCAGCACGTAGTTCTCGAACTGCTGGTACACCACCACGAATCCGAGGACGTACAGCGCGTACCAGGGGTTGACCGTGAAGGCGATCAGCATGGGCAGCGCGCCCGCCAGGTAGGTGCCGATGGTGGGGATGAACTGCGACACCAGCCCCACCCACACCGCGAGCGCGGGCGCGTACGGCACGCCCAGCACCGCGAAGACGATGTAGTGCGCGATCCCGGAGATCAGTGCCATCAGCCCGCGCGAGTAGAGGTACCCGCCCGTCTTGGTGACGGCGATCTCCCACGCCCGCAGCACCTCCGCCTGCTTCCTGGGCGGGAGTACGGAGCACAGTGCGCGGCGCAGTCGCGGCCCGTCGGCGGCGAAGTAGAAGGAGAACAGACCGATCGTCAGCAGCTTGAACAGTCCGCCGAGCACGGTGGCGGACACGTCGAGCACGCCGCTCGCGCTGTTCTGCACGTACTTCTGCAGCCAGTCGGAGTGCAACAGGCTGTCCTGGATGTCCAGCCGGGACAGGTCCGTGTGGAAGGTGTCGTTGATCGAGCCGATCAGCGAGTCGAGATAGCCGGGGAAGCCTTCCACCAGGTCGACGATCTGCGCGGCGAGGACCGAGCCGAGCAGGACGAGGAATCCGACGGACGCGACGAACACTCCGAGGAACACCAGGAAGGTGGCGAGCCCGCGGCGCATGCCGCGGGCCTCCATCCGGGCCACGGCCGGTTCTATCGCGAGTGCGAGGAAGAACGCGATCAGGATGTTGACGAGCAGCCCGATCAGCTGGTGGAAGGCCCAGCTGCCGAGCTGGAAGCAGGCCACCAGGGCCAGTACGAGGACCACCGCGCGCGGCAGCCAGCGCGGCATCCGGGCATCCGCGGCCGCGCCCTCGGCGGGGCCGCCCGGCGCTCCGGGGTCCCCCGTACCCGGAGCCCCGGCCGGGGGGTCTCCCGCGTCCGCCGGGGTCGCCGGGCCGGGCGGACGAGCGCGCCGGGGGCCTTCGGGCTGGTCGGTCGTCTCTTCGGTGGCTGCCACGCCGCCAAGTCTGTCCCACCGGCGCCGCGTACCGCCAAGCGGTCGCCCGGACCCACCGGCGCGGCGCTCGCCCGAGCCGCACCCCGGCCGGCCGCCGGCCCGCGCACGGGTCGCCCTGCCAGGGCACCGGCCGTGCCCCGCTAGCGCAGCGAAGCAGGCACGTCCACGGCCGAACACACCGCGCGCCACACGTCCTTGGCCTCCCAGCCCGCGTCCAGCGCCTCGTGGACGGTGCGCCCCCCGAGCTCCGTCATGACGTGGTCCCGCGCGAAGGAGTCCGCGTAGCCCGCACCGAAGTGCTCGGCCATCCGCTCCCAGAAAATCGTCAACCGCATGCCCCCAGTATCCCGCCCCGGAGAGTGCACCGTCCCCGTTCGGGCCACCTCTGCGCGGCCGGGGCCCCTACGGTTCCTGGCATGCCTGGAGACGAAGCCCGCGCCCCGGCGGCGACCACAGGGACCACAGCGGCCACGGCGACGAGCGCGCTCGCCCGCGCCGAGCAGTTCATCTGGCTCACGGCCCGCGTGCTGGAACAGCGGCGGTTCGCGTTCCACTTCCTCGGCGGGGACGCGGACCCGGTCGATGCCGCCCTCGGCGCCCACCTCGGCGGCGACGGCGGGTACGGCCACGCCCTCGACCCGGATCTGCGCGGTCCGCTGAGCCACCCGCTGCACACCGCCCACGCCCTGCGCGTCCTGGACGACCTTGGCCGCTGCGCCGGACAGCGCATCGAGCGGCTCTGCGCCCACCTGACCCGGATCTCCACCCCGGACGGGGCGCTCCCCGCGACCGCTCCGGCCTCCGGCGGCTACCCGGCGGCCCCCTACCACCCGCTGCAGGACGATCCGCCGGGCGACCTGCTGGCCACCGGCCCCGTCGTGGGGATCCTGCACCGCAACCGGGTGTGGCACGCGTGGCTGTTCCGGGCGACGGACTTCTGCTGGGACCGGGTGGAGAACCTGCGCCACTGGAACCCGTACGAGGTCCAGGGCGCGGTGGCCTTCCTCGACGGGGTGCCCGACCGGGCCCGGGCCGCGGCCGCCGCCGACCGGCTGGGCCGGCTCGTCCGCGACCACCGGCTCGTCGTACTGGATCCGGGCCGGCCGCACGCGCACCCGCCGCTCCCCGACCGCACGGCGGGCGAGCACCTGTACCCGTACGACTTCGCCCGCCGCCCGGAGTCCGTCGCCCGCGGCTGGTTCACGGACGCGGAGCTGTACGGCTCGCTGCACTTCCTGGCCGGCCTGCAGCAGCCGGACGGAGGCTGGCCGGTGCGGCGCGACGGGTGGGCGCCGGGCAGCTCGCTGGAGCGGCGCCCGATCGCCACGCTGGAGGCGCTGCTGACCCTGCGCGCGTACGGCCGGCTCCCGGGGCCTAGCCTCCCAGGGCCCGCAGCCCCGCGGTGACGGCGACGGCCGCGGCGACCACGACGAGGAACGGGGCCCGCAGCACCAGCGCGACCGCGGCGGCCGCGAGCCCGGCCGCGCGGGCGTCGAGCACGAGCTCCTGCCCGGTGGCGAAGGTCTGCTGCGCGGTGAGCGCGGCGAGCAGTGCGACCGGCAGCAGGGCGGCGAGCTTGCGCACCGCGGGCCGCTCCAGGGCTCCGGCGGGGACGAGCAGTCCGGCGAGCTTCACGGCGTAGCAGCCGACGACGGTGATCCCGATGGCGATCCAGACGTTCACGGGCGGCGTCCCTTCATCCACAGCACGATCGGCGCGGCCAGCGCCGCGATCAGCACGGGCACCCCGGCGGGCAGTACGGGCAGCAGGCCCAGCCCGAGGACGAGGGCGAGCCCGGCGACGGCCCGTTCGGTGCCGGTCTTCAGCATCGGCGCGAGCAGCGCGAGGAACACGGCGGGCCCGGCGGCGTCCAGCCCCCACGCCCTGGTGTCCCCGATGGCCTCGGCGCCGAGCGCGCCGAGCAGGGTGGTGAGGTTCCACAGGGCGTAGAGGCTCAGCCCGGTCACGGTGAACCCGAGCCGCGCGGACTTCCGGTCGGGCTGGGCCAGGGCCACGGCGGTGGTCTCGTCGATCACCCAGTGCGCGGCGAAGGGGCGCACGCCCTTGGGCAGCGCGAGCAGCTGGGACAGCCGCAGCCCGTAGAAGGCGTTGCGGGTCCCGAGGAAGAAGGCCCCGGCGGCGGCCGTGAACGGATTCCCGCCGGCGGCCAGGGCTCCGACCAGAGCGAACTGCGAGGCCCCGGTGAACACCAGGAGGCTCAGCACGCACGCCTGGAGGGTGCTGACCCCGGCCCCGGCCGCGGTCACCCCGAAGGCGAATCCCGACAGCCCGACCGCCACTCCGACACCGAGCGCGTCCCGGACGACGGCAGCGCGCGGCTTGTCCGCCGCGGGCGCCCCGCCGGGTGCCTCCCGGCCGGGTCCTTCTCGTATGACCATCCTCTGTTCTCCCACGCCCCGAAAATTACGTGGCCACGCCATCCCGGTCTTGTACGTTCTTGCACCATGCACGAAGTGATCAAGGAAATGGCGGACCGGCTGGCCGAGGTGCCCGGCGTGCGCGGAGTCATGCTCGGCGGCAGCCGGGCCCGCGGCGAGCACCGCCCCGAATCGGACTGGGACCTCGGCGTCTACTACCGCGGCACCCTCGACCTGGTCGCACTGGGCGCACTGGCCGGACCGGACGTGGAGGTGGCCGGTCCGGGCGGCTGGGGCCCCTGGGTCAACGGCGGAGCCTGGCTGCGTGTCGACGGCGTGGCGGTGGACTGGATCCTGCGGGACCTGGACCGGGTCGAGAGCGTATGGCGGGACTGCCGCGAGGGCCGCTACGAGGTGGGCGTGCAGCCGGGCCACCCGCTCGGCTTCTGGTCCCCCTGCTACCCGGGGGAGGTGGCCCTGGGCCAGGTCCTCGCGGACCCGACGGGCGAACTGACCGCCCTGCGCACCACGGTCTCGGCCTACCCGGAGCCGCTCCGGGACGCCCTGATCGCCGGGGCCTGGGAGGCGGAGTTCCTCGCCGCGGGCGCCGCGAAGGGCGCGGCCCGCGCGGACGCCCTGTACGTCTCCCTCTGCCTCTCCCGCGCCTTCGGCATCCTCGTCCAGGCCCTGTACGCGGCGGACCGCCGCTGGTGCCTCAACGAGAAGGGCGCCCTGGCCGCGGCGGAACTCCTGCCGTCGGCCCCCGCCGGCTTCGGCGACCGCGTCCGCACCCTGCTGGGCGCCCAGGGCACCACTCCCGAGTCCCTGACGGCCACGGTGGCCGAGGCCCGCACCCTGATCGAGGAGACCCGCGCGGCGCTGGCCGCATAGAGACGACCTAACCGGCCGCCCGCCCCCGCCGGTACGCCCCCGGGGGGACCCCCACGATGCGGGTGAAGTGCCGGTTCAGGTGCGGCTGGTCGGTGAAGCCGACGGTGACGGCTGCCTCCGCCGGGGGGATCCCGGCGTCGAGCAGCCGGCGCGCCCGCCGGACCCGGGCGTCGGTCAGCCAGGTGTGCGGGGGCATGCCGTACCGGTCCCGGAAGGCGCGCAGCAGGGCGAAGGGGCTGGTCCCCAGCTCCGCCGCGAGCTGCTCCAGGGACGGGGGATCCGCCATCCGCTCCTCCAGTACGGCCCGGGCCCGCTCGGCGTCGGCGGCGCCCGCGCGGCCCGCCGTCCGGGCGGGCAGCGGCCCGGCGTGCCGGGTCAGCATCCGGGCCACCACTCCGCGCAGCAGGGTGTCGGCGGCCAGCGCGTTGCCGGCCTCGGCCGCCCGGTGGACCTCGGTGATGGCCCGCGAGGCCTGCGGGTCGGTGACCATGGCGGCGGTGAAGCCGGGGGTCCCGCGCAGGGTCCCGATCTCGGTGGCGACCTCGGCGATCAGCGCCCGGGAGGGGTAGAGGGTGGCGTAGGCCCAGCCCTCGGGAACCCCGGCGCGTGCGGTGTGCGGGACCTCGGGGTTGATCAGGACGACGCTGCCGGGCCCGGCCTGCAGGGTGTCCCCGGGCAGGCCGATCTCCTCGATGCCGCCGGTGACGGCCGCGATGACGTACCCGTCGTGGGCGTGGCGCGGGAAGGTGTGGCGCACGTAGTGGGCGCGCAGCAGGTCCAGCCCGGGCAGTTCCGCGTACTGCCAGTGCCGCGCCCACTCCCGACGGCCCTCGTCCGATCCGGTCCCGGTCCCCATGCCCCCATTCTGCGCCCGGCCCGGCCGGGGTGTTTCCACAGGTCCGGCCCGTTGTCAGCGGGTGGGTGCACGATGGGGGCATGTCCGGTACTGCGCTCGACTCGTTCTCCCCCGCGACCCGTTCCTGGTTCACGGGGGCCTTCGTCTCGCCCACCGCGGCCCAGGAGGGCGCCTGGCGGGCCATCGGTGCGGGTTCGGACGTGCTGGTGGTGGCTCCCACCGGCTCCGGCAAGACCCTGGCCGCCTTCCTCGCCGCCCTCGACCAGCTCGCCTCGACCCCGCCCCCGGCGGATCCGAAGAAGCGCTGCCGGGTGCTGTACATCTCGCCCCTGAAGGCCCTGGCGGTGGACGTGGAGCGCAATCTCCGCAGCCCGCTGACCGGTATCCGGCAGGAATCGGTGCGCCTGGGCCTGCCCGAGCCCGAGATCCGGGTCGGGATCCGCTCCGGCGACACCCCGCCGGCCGAGCGGCGCGCGCTGGTGACCCGGCCGCCGGACATCCTGATCACCACGCCCGAGTCGCTGTTCCTGATGCTGACCTCGGCCGCCCGCGAGGCCCTGTCCGGGATCGAGACGGTGATCCTGGACGAGGTGCACGCGGTCGCCGGCACCAAGCGCGGCGCCCATCTCGCGCTGTCCCTGGAGCGGTTGGACGAGCTGCTGCCCCGCCCCGCGCGCCGGATCGGCCTTTCGGCGACGGTCCGCCCGGTGGAGGAGGTGGCCCGTTACCTCGCTCCGCGCGGCAAGGTGGAGATCGTCCAGCCGCCCTCCACCAAGGAGTTCGACCTGTCGGTGGTCGTCCCGGTCGAGGACATGGGGGAGTTGGGCGGATCGCCCGCCACCGAGGGCAAGGAGGGCGGCGACAAGCCCTCCATCTGGCCGCAGGTGGAGGAGCGGATCGCCGATCTGGTGCAGGCCCACCGGTCCACCATCGTGTTCGCCAACTCCCGCCGCCTCGCCGAGCGGCTGTGCAACCGGCTCAACGAGATCGCGTACGAGCGTGCCACGGGCGGCCCGCTGCCCGAGGGCCCGCCCCCGGCCGAGATCATGGCCCAGTCGGGCGCCGCCCAGGGCGCCCCGCCGCTGATGGCCCGCGCCCACCACGGCTCGGTCTCCAAGGAGCAGCGGGCGCTGGTGGAGGAGGACCTGAAGGCGGGCCGGCTGCCCGCCGTGGTCGCCACCTCCAGCCTGGAGCTCGGCATCGACATGGGCGCCGTGGACCTCGTCATCCAGGTGGAGTCCCCGCCGTCGGTTGCCTCCGGGCTGCAGCGGGTGGGCCGCGCCGGGCACCAGGTGGGCGCGGTCTCCACCGGTGTCGTCTTCCCCAAGTACCGGGGCGACCTCGTCCAGGCGGCCGTGGTCACCGAGCGGATGCGCACGGGCTCGATCGAGTCCCTGCGGATCCCCTCCAACCCGCTGGACGTCCTCGCCCAGCAGCTCGTCGCGATGACCGCGATGGACACCTGGCAGCTCGACGACCTGCTCGCCCTGGTGCGCCGGGCGGCCCCCTTCGCGGCGCTGCCCGACTCGGCCTTCACGGCGGTGCTGGACATGCTGGCGGGCCGCTACCCCTCGGACGCGTTCGCCGAGCTCAGGCCCCGTGTCGTATGGGACCGCGTCGCCGGTACGATCACCGGCCGGCCCGGCGCCCAGCGGCTCGCGGTCACCTCCGGCGGGACCATCCCGGACCGCGGGCTCTTCGGCGTCTTCCTGGCCGGGTCCGACCCGAAGAAGGGCGGCGGCCGGGTCGGCGAGCTCGACGAGGAGATGGTCTACGAGTCCCGCGTCGGCGACGTCTTCACCCTCGGCACCACCTCGTGGCGGATCGTGGACATCACCCGCGACCGCGTCCTGGTCACCCCCGCTCCCGGCGTCCCGGGCCGCCTCCCGTTCTGGAAGGGCGACCAGCTGGGCCGCCCGCTGGAGCTGGGCCGCGCGGTCGGCGCGTTCCTGCGGGAGCTCGGCGGCCTCGCGCCCGAGGACGCCCGGCTGCGCCTGCTGGCGGCGGGCCTGGACGCCTGGGCCGCCGAGAACGTCCTGTCCTACCTCGCCGAACAGCGCGAGGCCTGCGGCCACGTACCGGACGACCGGACCATCGTCGTCGAGCGGTTCCGCGACGAGCTCGGCGACTGGCGGGTCGTCGTCCACTCCCCGTTCGGCGCCCAGGTGCACGCCCCCTGGGCGCTGGCGCTCGGCGCCCGGCTCTCCGAGCGGTACGGGATGGACGCGCAGGTCATGCACGCCGACGACGGCATCGTGCTCCGCCTGCCGGACGCGGACCTGCTGAGCATGGACCTGGACCTGCTGGACCACGACCCCGCGCGGGGCGGCTCCGCCGCCTTCGACTTCGACGACGAGAAGCCCCCGCTGGGCGCGGCGGACGTCGCCTTCGACCACGGGGACGTCCAGCAGATCGTCACCGACCAGGTGGGCGGCTCCGCCCTGTTCGCCTCCCGCTTCCGCGAGTGCGCGGCCCGCGCCCTGCTGCTGCCCCGTCGCAACCCGGGCAAGCGCACCCCCCTGTGGCAGCAGCGGCAACGCGCCTCGCAACTGCTCCAGGTGGCCTCCGAGTTCGGTTCCTTCCCGATCGTGCTGGAAGCCGTACGGGAGTGCCTGCAGGACGTCTTCGACGTGCCGGGCCTGACCGAGCTGATGGGAGACATCGAGGCACGCCGGGTCCGCCTCGTCGAGGTCACGACGCCCGAACCGTCCCCCTTCGCCCGCTCCCTCCTCTTCGGGTACGTCGCCCAGTTCCTCTACGAGGGCGACTCGCCCCTCGCCGAGCGCAGGGCGGCCGCACTGTCGCTGGACTCCCGGCTGCTGGCCGAGCTGCTCGGCCAGGCCGAGCTCCGCGAACTGCTCGACGCGGAGGTACTGGCGGAGCTGGAGCAGGAGCTCCAGTGGCTGACCGGGGACCGGCGGGCCAAGGACGCCGAGTCGGTGGCCGACCTGCTGCGCCTGCTGGGCCCGCTCACCCCGGCCGAGCTGGCCGCCCGCGGGGCGGAAGCGGAGTGGGCGCCGTCCCTCGGCGCCTCCCGCCGGGCGATCCGGGTCCGGATCGCGGGCGAGGACCACTGGGCGGCCGTCGAGGACGCCGGCCGGCTGCGCGACGCGCTGGGCACGGCGCTCCCGGTGGGTGTCCCGGAGGCGTTCACCGAGCCGGTGAAGGACCCGCTCGGCGACCTCCTGGCCCGGTACGCCCGCACCCACGGCCCCTTCACCACGGTCACCGCCGCCGCCCGCTTCGGGCTGGGCACGGCCGTGACGGACGGTGCGCTGCACCGGCTCGCGGCGGCCGGCCGGGTGGTGCAGGGCGAGTTCCACCCGGCGGGCATCGGCCAGGAATGGTGCGACGCCACGGTTCTGCGACGGCTGCGGCGGCGCTCCCTGGCCGCTCTGCGCCAGGAACTGGAGCCGGTTCCTCCCGCCTCCCTCGCCACCTTCCTCCCCCAGTGGCAGCACCTGGGCGGAGCCCTGCGCGGCATCGACGGCCTGGCCCGGGCGATCGAACAGCTCCAGGGCGCCGCGGTGCCCGCCTCCGCCCTCGAACGCCTGATCCTCCCCTCCCGCGTCGCGGGGTACTCCCCCACCCTCCTCGACGAGCTCACCACCACCGGCGAGGTCGTCTGGGCGGGCGCGGGCGCCCTGCCGGGCAAGGACGGCTGGGTCTCCCTCTACCTCGCGGACGCGGCCCCCCTGCTCCTGCCGCCCCCACACCCCCTGGAGCTCACCCCGCTCCACGAAGCGGTCCTCTCCGCCCTGTCCGGCGGATACGGCCTGTTCTTCCGCCAGCTCACGGACCGGGCCCGCTCCCTGCACCCGGACGCCTCGGACGCGGACCTCTCCTCCGCCGTCTGGGACCTGGCCTGGTCGGGCCGCCTGACCAACGACACCCTGGCCCCTCTGCGCTCCCTCCTCGGCTCGGGCCGCACGGCGGGCGCCACCGCCCACCGTGCCCGCCGTACGATCCCCCGCGGCCGCTACGGCACCCTCACCGGCCCCTCGTCCCGTACGGGCCCGCCCACGGTGTCGGGCCGCTGGTCCCTGCTCCCGGTCCACGCCCCGGACCCGACGCACCGCGCACACGCCCTGGCCCGCACCCTGCTGGACCGCCATGGGGTGGTGACCCGGGGCGCGGTCGCAGCGGAAGGCGTGGAAGGCGGCTTCAGCGCGGTCTACCGCGTCCTCTCGGCCTTCGAGGACAGCGGCCAGGCGCGCAGGGGCTACGTGGTCGAAGGCCTGGGCGCGGCCCAGTTCGCCATGGACGGCGCGGTCGACCGTCTCCGCGCCGCCGAGCGCACCCCGCCCCCGCTGGCGGCGGTGGTCCTCGCCGCAGCCGACCCGGCGAACGCCTACGGCGCCGCCCTCCCGTGGCCGGAGCCCCCGACCGGCGCCACCCACAAGCCGGGCCGCAAGGCGGGCTCCCTGGTCGTCCTGGTCGACGGCGAACTCACCCTCTACCTGGAGCGCGGCGGCAAGACCCTCCTGGCCTGGCCCGACCCGGAAGACCCCCGCCTGACGGCCGCCCTGACGGCCCTCACCACCGCCTCCCGCAACGGCACCCTCCCCACCCTCACGGTGGAACGCATCAACGCCGCCCCCGCCCTCACCTCCCCCTACGCCCCACCCACGGAAGCCTCCGGCTTCCATGCCACCCCCCAGGGCCTCCGCCTCCGCCACTGACCCGCCGCTCTCCGTATCCTTCGCCGGGAGGAGGGTGCTGTGGAGATCACGGTCCAGTGGATCAGAACGTCATGGACAAAACACTCCCGGGGAGGCGAGGCCGCCGCCCGCCGGAACGCCGCCCCGGCGGGCTTCGTGCTGCCTCCGGCTCCGGCTCCCCTCGCGCACGTAGTCCGCATGCACGAAAGCCACCACTTCGAGCCGCAGGAAACCCAGGAGGAGCGCCACAGGCTGGCCGTCGACCTCCGGGAGACGGACGGCCGCCTACGGGTGCTTCCCCGGGTGGCCCCCCTGCTCGGACTGCCGCCCCGCCCGCGCCGGCCGCCGGCGGTACGTCTCCGCCCGGGGCAGTGGGTGCGTTGGCAGCTGAACTACCGCTTCAGCAGCGCGGCGGGCATGCAGGACTGGTCGTACTGGCTGGACACCTTCAACATCGCCTACGGCCCCACGAACCCCAACGTGTTCCTGTCACCGCCGCCCACCTTCATCGACGAGCGCGGCCCACTCCGCTAGCCCACCCCACCCAAGCGGCTCACAGCAGCCCAGGGCCCAGCCCCACGGGAACATCCTCAGGGGGCCCGGGACACAGCCCCAAGCAGTCCGGAGTACAACCCCCGGGTTCCGGGGCACAGCCCCAACGAGTCCGGCACACAGCCCCGAGGCGTGCCAGGGCACAGCACCGGGGGGGCGGGGCATGGCCCGGGCGGGTCCGGGGCGCAGCCCGGGGGGCCGGGGCACAGCCCCGAGGCGGGTCGGGGGCGCAGCCCCGAGGCGGGTCCGGGGCGCAGCCCCGGGGAACGGAGGAAGGGTGGGGCGGGGAGCAAGCACCGCGCAGCGGCGGCGCCCCCGGCCCCGCCCCACCGGCCCGACTCCGCAGGAGAATGAACCCATGCCCGAAGGAGACAGCGTCTATCACGTCGCGGCCCGGCTCCGCGAAGCCCTGGCGGGCAGGGAACTCACCCGCTCCGACCTCCGCGTCCCCCGCTTCGCCACCGCGGACCTCACCGGCCTCACCACCCTCGCCGTCGTCCCCCGGGGCAAGCACCTCCTCATGCGCTTCGGCCGCCCGACAGCCGACGGCGGACAAACCGGCGGACCGGCGGCCCGGGCCGAAACCCTCCTCACCCTCCACACCCACCTCCGCATGGACGGCGCCTGGCGCATCCTGCACACCACCCCCACCGGGTCCCCCCGCCTGCCCGGCCCCGCCCACGAGATCCGCGTCATCCTCGCCACCGCCGACCGCACCGCCGTCGGCTACCGCCTCCCCGTCGTCGAACTGCTCCGCACCGCCGACGAACACCGCGCCGTCGGCCACCTGGGCCCCGACCTCCTCGGCCCCGACTGGGACGAGGCCACCGCCGCCGCGAACCTCCTCACCGCCCCCGCCCGCCCCCTCGGCGAAGCCCTCCTCGACCAGCGCAACCTGGCCGGCATCGGCAACATCTACAAGTCCGAGCTCTGCTTCCTCGCCCAGGTCACTCCCTGGACCCCGGTGGGCGATCTGCCGCCCACCACGCTCCCCCGCCTCGCCGCGGCCGCGCACCGGCTCCTCGAAGCGAACAAGGCCCCCGGCCGCCACCGCAACACCACCGGCAGCCGCCGCCCCGGCCAGGACCTGTTCGTCTACGGCCGCGCCCACCGCCCCTGCCTGCGCTGCGGCGCCCCCGTCCGCGAGGCTCCGCAGGACGACCGGCCCACGTACTGGTGTCCCCGTTGCCAATCCGGACCGACACCTTAGTTGACGCCCCGTCAGATACGGTCGTACCGTCCCCGCATGCCTACACCCAGCGCGTACGAACTCACCGGCCGCACCGCTCTGATCACCGGCGCCGCCAGCGGCATCGGCCGGGCCACCGCCGTACTGCTCGCCGAGGCCGGAGCCGCCGTGCACTGCGCGGACCGCGATGCCCAGGGCCTCCAGGAGACGGTCGAGCTGATCGCCAAGGCCGGCGGCCGGGCCACCGCCCACCCCCTGGACGTCACCGACCGCGCCGCGATCAAGGCGGCCATCACCCAGGCCGGTCCGCTGGACATCGCCGCCGCGATCGCCGGGGTCATGCACAGCAGCAGCGTCCTGGAGACGTCCGACGAGGACCTCGACCGGGTCCTGGACATCAACTTCAAGGGGGTGCTGCGCACCTGCCAGGAGGCGGCCCGCGCCATGATCGCGGCCGGCCGGCCCGGTTCGATCATCACCATGGCCTCCGGCGCCGTGGACGCCGCCCAGCCCGGCCTGCTCTGCTACAGCGCCGCCAAGGCCGCCGTCGTCCAGCTGACCAAGACCCTCGCCACCGAGGCCGGCCCGCACGGCATCCGCGTCAACGCCGTCGCGCCCGGCTGGATCCGCACCCCGATGACCGGCCGGCACAGCCCCGAGGTCCAGGAGCAGACCGAAGCGATGATGACCCGGATGTCCCCGCTACGCCGCGTGGGCGAGCCCGAGGACATAGCCCAGGCGGTGCTCTACCTCGCCTCAGACGCCTCGTCCTTCATGACGGGCCAGATCCTTCGCCCGAACGGAGGAGTCTCCATGCCCTGGTAACCACCGGCCACCCGCCGCCCAAGCCCAAGCCCAAGCCCAAGCCCAAGCCCAAGCCCAAGCCCACGATCACCAACCCCCAGACGCCCCGCCACCCGGCTCCCCGACCACCGCCGGCCCGGCACCGGCCGGCTCCCCGCCGTCACCCTCGGCTCCGCCCCCGTCACCACGACCACCCGCCGCCCCACGGCGGCGGCGTCCGCCGACCGGCCCCGGCACGCAGTGGACCGGCAGCAGCCCCAGCCCCCACCCCCCGACGGCTATCGCCCCCTCCACCGGCCCGGCCTCGGCCGGCGCCAGCACGAGCCGCAGCACGGCCCACCACCACAGGACGCCCACCGACAGCGCGAGGGCCAGACCCACGGGTATACCCAGCAACCGCTGCACGGCCACCTCCAGGGGCCGGAGACCCGAACGGGCCCATCCTCCCGCACCCCGCCCCCACCCGCACCCCCTCGCGCCGCCACCGAGGCAGCACCGGCACCGCACCCGCACCCGGAACGGCAAGGAGCCCCGCCCGGCGCCCAAGGGCACCGGCCGGGGCTCCGGCCACACTCATACGCTCAGCACGCACGCACGCATCACGCGGCTACGACATTCACCGCTTCCACAGGTGCCTTGATGGTCACCCGTTCCGGGCCACCCGTGACCGAGGCCACGGATACCGCATTGAGCATCGGGCGGACCGGTGCGGACACCGGTTCGCTCGCCGCGGCGGACTGGGCCAGCTCGGCGAGCGAAAGCTCGTCGCTGACTTCCCGCATCAGCTCTGACATCCGTACGTCAAGCGCGTCGCAGATCGCGGAGAGCAGCTCGGAAGATGCCTCCTTCTGCCCCCGCTCCACCTCGGAGAGATAGCCGAGCGAAACTCGGGCGGACGAGGAGACTTCGCGCAGAGTACGGCCCTGGCGCTGGCGCTGCCGACGCAGCACGTCACCCAGCAGGCGACGGAGCAGAATCATCGGTGGCTCCCTCCTCTGACCGTGTAGCCGTAACCTTCACGCCCCACCGTACCGCCTCGCGCGGCGGCCGTGCGGGGAGCGATGTCGTGTTCACTCAGGGCTGCAAACATCAAATCCCCCCGTCCTGTTCCGTATCCTGCCCCCGCAGATTCTCGCGGAGTTCGCTCGCGAGCAGCTCGAGCACTGTCCGTGCACTCTCCCTACGAATTTCCGCGCGGGAGCCTTTCAACCTCAGCCGGGCCGTTTTCCTGCCCCGGGGACCCGCCACGGCGACGAAAACCGTGCCGACCGGCTGCCCGTCCTGCGGTTCGGGACCGGCCACTCCGGTGGTCGCGATGCCCCAGGAGGCACCGAGCACGCGCCGCACTCCGGCCGCCATCTCCTCCGCGACCTGCGGGTTCACCGCGCCTTCGGCCGCGAGTAGCCCGGCGTCCACTCCGAGCACCTGGTGCTTCAGCTCGGTGGCGTACGCCGTGACCGACCCGCGGAAGGACTTGGAGGCCCCGGGGACGGCCGTGAGCTCCGCGGCGACCATGCCGCCGGTCAGCGACTCCGCGACCGCAACCGTACCGTTACTCTCCGCAAGGAGGCTCAGCACCTCGGCCGCAGCCACCCCACCGGCCCCGGCGGACCCGACCGCATTCCGCAGCGCTTCACCGGTCACCGAAGATCCACCCGTCTCTTGCCGCCCCGCGCCATCCCCCGGCAGGTTCACCGCGCGGCACGCTCCGCGGCGAGCCCCTTGCGCCGGAGCACGACGGCCTGCCGGATGTAGTCCAGACCGGTGACGACGGTCAGGACGACGGCGACCGCCATCACCCAGAACCGCAGTGTCGCCAGCGGCCCGGTCAGCGCGAGCACGTACATGCCCACGGCCGTGCCCTGGGCCAGGGTCTTCAGCTTCCCGCCCCGGCTCGCCGGAATCACTCCGTACCTGATGACCCAGAAACGCATGAGCGTGATCCCGAGTTCCCGGCCCAGGATCACCCCGGTGACCCACCAGGGCAGATCGCCGAGCCAGGACAGACACACCAATGCCGACCCCATGATCGCCTTGTCGGCGATGGGGTCGGCGATCTTGCCGAAGTCGGTGACCAGGTTGTACGTACGGGCCAGATGCCCGTCGAAGATGTCGGTGATCATGGCGACGGCGAACGCCGCCCACGCCAGCGCCCGCCACTGGGGGTCGTAGCCCCCGTCGGCGAGCAGCAGCATCACGAATCCCGGCACCAGGACCAGCCGGATCATCGTCAGGATGTTGGCGATGTTCCACAGGCTGGCCTGATTGACCGCCGCGGCGCCCAGCTTCGCGCCGGGCGCGGGCCGGCGGCCGGTCCCGCCCGCCGCAGATGCCGGGGCTCCGGTCATCCGGCCGCCTCCTCAAGATCCACGCCCAGGGGCTCCGCGACGAGGTCCACACCCAGGGTGCCGACCACCTTCGCGGTGACGATACGCCCCGGGACCAGGCCCGCGCCGTCGGTGAAGACGACCTGGCCGTCGGTCTCGGGTGCCTGGTGGGCGGCGCGCCCGTAGGCGCCCTCGCCCTCCTCCGCCTCGTCGATCGGGACGACCGTCTCGACGAGCACCTCCAGGGTCTCTCCGATCCGCTCCTCCGCGCGCTGCGAGGTGAGCTCCTCGGCGAGGCGCTGCATGTGGGCGAGGCGCTCGGCGATGGTGTCCTCGTCGAGCTTGTTCTCGTACGTGACGGCCTCGGTGCCGTCCTCGTCGGAGTAGCCGAAGACGCCGATGGCGTCGAGCCGCGCGCTGGTGAGGAAGCGCTCCAGCTCGGCGAAGTCGGCCTCGCTCTCGCCGGGGAAGCCGACGATGAAGTTGGACCGGACGCCGGCCGTCGGGGCCTTGCTGCGGATGGTGTCCAGCAGCTCCAGGAAGCGGTCGGTGTCACCGAAGCGGCGCATGGCGCGCAGCACGTCGGGGGCCGAGTGCTGGAAGGAGAGGTCGAAGTACGGGACGACCTTGGGGGTCGAGGTGAGTACGTCGATCAGGCCGGGCCGCATCTCGGCGGGCTGGAGGTAGCTGACGCGGACGCGCTCGATGCCGTCCACCTCGGCCAGCTCGGGCAGCAGGGTCTCCAGCAGGCGGATGTCGCCCAGGTCCTTGCCGTACGAGGTGTTGTTCTCGGAGACCAGCATGATCTCCTTGACGCCCTGCTCCGCGAGCCAGCGCGTCTCGCCCAGCACGTCGCTGGGGCGGCGGGAGATGAAGGAGCCGCGGAAGGACGGGATGGCGCAGAAGGAGCAGCGGCGGTCGCAGCCGGAGGCGAGCTTGACCGAGGCGACCGGGCTCTTGTCCAGGCGGCGGCGCAGCGGGGCGCGAGGACCGGAGGCGGGGGCGACCCCGTCCGGGAGGTCGGCGGGCGCCGCCTCGGGCTCCTGGGCGTGCCCGGGCAGGGCCACGGGGGTGGCCTGGCGCTCGGCCGGGCTGATCGGCAGCAGCTTGCGCCGGTCGCGCGGGGTGTGGGCCTCCACGCTGCCGCCGTTCAGGATGGTCTGGAGGCGGTTGGAGATGTCGGCGTAGTCGTCGAAGCCGAGTACTCCGTCGGCTTCGGGGAGCGCTTCGGCGAGTTCCTTGCCGTAGCGCTCGGCCATGCAGCCGACGGCTACGACGGCCTGGGTCTTGCCGTGATCCTTGAGATCGTTGGCTTCGAGCAGGGCGTCTACGGAGTCCTTCTTGGCGGCTTCGACGAAGCCACAGGTGTTGACGACGGCTACGTCCGCATCGGCGGCGTCCTCGACGAGCTCCCAGCCATCCGCCGCCAAGCGGCCTGCGAGCTCCTCCGAGTCCACCTCGTTACGGGCGCAGCCAAGAGTGACAAGGGCGACGGTACGGCGTTCGGGCATGGACTCAAGACTACTTCGTCCCGGCACCGGCCCCCGCCTCCCGTCCCGGACGACAAGATCCCCGGGGTGCGGCGCGGCACCCCGGGGATCCGGAACGTTTTATTCCCTGCTGGTCAGCCCGGCCGGTCAGCCCGCCTGGGCCTGGCCCTGACGCGGGTCGTCCTTGGTGTAAGTGAGACGTTCCACCTGTCCTGGCTGGAACTCGTCCTTGATCTCCTTGCCGTTCACGAAGAGCTTCACGACCCCGGCATCGCCGAGCACCAGGTCGATGGACTCCTTGTCCGTGAACGTCTTCGACTGACCCTGTTCGAGGGTGCCGTCGAAGAGGAGCCGGCCGCTGTGGTCCTTGGCCGAGATCCAGCTCTCGCCGTCGTTGGCCGTCAGGACGACCGTGACGAGGTCCTTGGGCGCGGCGGCGATGGCGCTGTCCGAAGGCTCCGGCTTGGGAGCCGTGGGCGCCGGCGGTGCCTGGACCGACGGCTTGGACGCGTTGGGGGTGGGTGCGGGCTTCGGTGCGGCGGAACCCTCCGCCACCGGCCGCTTGGACTTCTCGTCGGCGCCGCCGAAGGCCGTGAAGCCGACGAAGCCGATCACGGCGACGATGGCGGCGACCATGGCGGCGGTCCAGTTGGGCCGCTGCCGTTCGGGGCGGATCCGCTCGGCTTCGAACATCGGCGCGGCGGGGGTGGGTGCCGGCCGGCCGCCGTGGGCCGCGTCGTAGCTCTCGATCAGGGGTTCCGGATCGAGCCCTACGGCACGGGCGAGCGTACGGATGTGGCCGCGGGCATAGACGTCGCCGCCGCAGCGCGTGAAATCGTCGGTTTCGATCGCGTGCACGATCGGAATGCGCACGCGGGTGGTGGAACTGACCTCGTCGACAGTCAGCCCGGCGGCGATCCGGGCCTTCTTGAGGGCCGTCCCGATGGACGGCTCTTCGACGGAACGTTCGACGAGGCGGTCCTCGGACCGGTCGTCGGTCGAAGGCCGCTCTTCTTCGGGGGAGTTGGCGTTGCCGATGGACACGAGGGCGCCTTTCGAGCGTGTAGCCACCTGCTGGAAGTCCAGTCTAGGGGGGTGACGAAAGGGTGGAGCAACCGGAGGGGCGCCTCCCTACGCCATACGAATGGCCAGGGGGCTCCCGCCCGGTGCGGCGGCCCGGAAAGGACCGCCACTCCCTCAACTAGACACACGACCGGGGGAAACGGTTGCCCCCGATCCTTTGCCCGTTCCTCGGAAGTCTCCGTACGCGGACGTCTCCCTACTCGGGAGTCTCCCCGCGGATCACCGCGAGCACGCCGTCGAGTTCGTCGGCCTTCAGCAGCACGTCGCGCGCCTTCGACCCCTCGCTCGGTCCGACGATCCCCCGGGACTCCATCAGGTCCATCAGCCGCCCGGCCTTCGCGAACCCGACGCGCAGCTTGCGCTGGAGCATCGAGGTGGAGCCGAACTGCGTGGAGACCACCAGCTCGGCCGCCTGGCACAGCAGGTCGAGGTCGTCGCCGATCTCCTCGTCGATCTCCTTCGTCTGCTTCTGTCCGACGGTGACGTCGTTGCGGAAGACCGGGGCCATCTGGTCCTTGCAGTGCTGCACGATGCCGGCGATCTCGTCCTCGGTGACGAAGGCGCCCTGCAGCCGCACCGGCTTGTTCGCGCCCATGGGTAGGAACAGACCGTCGCCCTTGCCGATGAGCTTCTCCGCGCCCGGCTGGTCGAGGATGACCCGGCTGTCGGCGAGCGAGGAGGTGGCGAAGGCGAGCCGCGAGGGCACGTTCGCCTTGATCAGGCCGGTCACCACGTCCACCGAGGGCCGCTGGGTCGCGAGCACCAGGTGGATGCCGGCCGCGCGGGCCAGCTGGGTGATGCGGACGATCGAGTCCTCCACGTCGCGCGGGGCCACCATCATCAGGTCGGCGAGCTCGTCGACGATCACCAGGAGGTACGGGTACGGGCTGAGCTCCCGCTCGCTGCCCGGCGGCAGTTTGATCTTGCCGTCGCGGATCGCCTGGTTGAAGTCGTCGATGTGCCGGTATCCGAAGGCGGCCAGGTCGTCGTAGCGCAGGTCCATCTCGCGCACGACCCACTGCAGTGCCTCGGCGGCCCGCTTGGGGTTGGTGATGATCGGCGTGATCAGGTGCGGGATGCCCTCGTACGCCGTCAGCTCCACCCGCTTGGGGTCCACGAGCACCATTCGGACGTCCTCCGGGGTGGCCCGCACCATCACCGAGGTGATCAGGCAGTTGATGCAGGAGGACTTGCCGGAACCGGTGGCTCCGGCGACCAGCACGTGCGGCATCTTCGCGAGGTTGGCCATGACGTAGCCGCCCTCGACGTCCTTGCCGAGCGCCACCAGCATCGGGTGGTCGTCCTCGGCCGCGTCCGCCAGCCTGAGCACGTCCCCGAGGTTGACCATCTCCCGGTCGGTGTTCGGGATCTCGATGCCGACCGCCGACTTGCCCGGGATCGGGCTGATGATGCGCACGTCCGGCGAGGCCACGGCGTAGGCGATGTTCTTCGCCAGCGCCGTGATCCGCTCGACCTTCACGGCCGGGCCGAGCTCCACCTCGTAGCGGGTCACCGTCGGGCCCCGGGTGAAACCGGTGACCTTCGCGTCGACCTTGAACTCCGTGAACACGTTCGTCAGCGAGGCCACGACCGCGTCGTTCGCGGCGCTGCGGGTCTTGCCCGGGCCGCCCTTCTCCAGCAGGTCCAGCGAGGGCAGGGAGTACGTGATGTCCCCGCGCAGCTGGAGCTGCTCCGCGCGGGGCGGCAGCGCCTGGGGCGCGGGCGGGGTCTTGGTCAGGTCGGGAACGGACAGCGTCCCGGAGGCCGCCGCCGTGGTGTCGTGCGGCGGGGCCGCGGCATCGACGGGCTTCTGCTCCCCGGCGGCCTTCTCCTCCCGGACTGCCTCGCGGGCAGCCTCGCGGGACGGGCCCTCCTCCCGGGCCGCCGGAACCGGAGCGGTGATCTCCACCCCCTCGCGGCCTTCGCGCTCCCCCGAGATGCCCTGGGTGAGGTCGGCGACCAGCGGGGAGGGCGGCATCCCGCCGTACACCACCCCGTCCAGCGCGGCGGCGGCCGCCGCGGCCACGTCGACGGCGTCCATCCCGCGGTCCATGGGCCGGCCCGCGGCCCGCCGGGGGCGCCGCCGCCGGGCGAGCGCCTCCTCCTCGGCGGCCTCCGCCGGGTCTGCCGGCCCGGCAGCGCCGGAGCGGGCCCGCCACTGCTCGGCATCGTGCCGGTCCGCGGCGGCCGAGGCCGCGCTCGCGGGGTCCCCGTACGCGGCGTACTCGGCGTCGTGTTCGTTCGGGGCGATGACCCCGAGGCGGATCCCCGCGCTCCGCAGCCGCTGCGGGATCGCGTTGACCGGGGTAGCGGTGACCACCAGCAGCCCGAACACGGTGAGCAGCACCAGCATCGGCACGGCCAGCGGCGCACCCATGGTGAAGATCAGCGGCTTCGAGGCGCCCCAGCCGATCAGCCCGCCGGCGTTCTGCATGGCGGTGGTGCCCTCGTCGCGCCCGGGGGCTCCGCAGGCGATGTGCACGAGCCCCAGGACTCCGACGACCAGGGCCGAGAGCCCGATGCCGATGCGGCCGTTGGCGTCGGCCTGTTCGGGATGGCGGATGAAACGTACCGCCATGACGCCGAGCAGGACCGGCACGAGCAGGTCGAGCCGCCCGAAGGCGCCGGTGACCAGCATGGTGACCAGGTCTCCGACGGGCCCGCTCAGGTTCGACCAGGTCCCGGCGGCGACGATCAGCGCGAGTGCGAGCAGCAGCAGGGCGAGGCCGTCCTTGCGGTGGGCCGGGTCGAGGTTCTTCGCGCCCTGCCCGATGCCGCGGAAGATCGCGCCGACGGCGTGCGCGATGCCGAGCCAGAAGGCGCGCACCAGCCGCAGCACTCCCCCGGTGGGGGACGGAGCGGGCTTCGGCGGCACCTTCTTGACGGGGCCGCGCTTGGCGGCGGGCGCCGCCTTCTTGGCGGGCGGCTTGCGCGTCGGGGCAGCCTTCTTCGCCGGCGCCGACGTCCGGCCGGTGCGGCCCTTCGCGGTGCCCGCCGTGCTCTGGGAACCCTTACCGGACGTACTTGAGGCCATGGGCCCGAGGTTACCGGTGCGCGCGCCGGTGGACACGCGTGCCCACCCCTTCACCCGTTCGTGTCGTTCCGGGTCTCGGGTGGGAGAGGCCCGCGAGCTCGGCCCGTACCGGCGGCCCGCCCTGACGTTCCGCCAGACCTGACGGCCCGCCAAACGGGCCCGCACACGCCCCTACCGGGTCATGACCGGGCTCCACGAGTCCGGGCCCCTCCACGGAGCCCGGCAGTGGACCTCAGCCGTGAGCGGGCAGCACGGGAGCCCCGCCGCCCGTTCCGGGCTCCAGCGCGTCGAGCGCCCGCCGCAGTCCGGTGAGCTTGCGCTCCAGGTGCGCGGCGGTCGCCACCACCGAGGGGTCGGCCGCTTCCTCACCGAGCTGCTTGGTCAGCGCCTCCGCCTGCTCCTCCACCGCGGCGAGCCGCGCGGAGAGCTCGGCCAGCAGGCCGGCCGTCTCCTTGGAGCCGTCCACCGCGCCGTTGGAGCCGCCGCCCTCCAGCTGGAGCCTCAGCAGCGCCGCCTGCTCGCGCAGTTGGCAGTTCTTCGTATACAGCTCGACGAACACCGAGACCTTGGCCCGCAGCACCCACGGGTCGAAGGGCTTGGAGATGTAGTCCACCGCGCCCGCCGCGTACCCGCGGAAGGTGTGGTGCGGACCGTGGTTGATCGCCGTGAGGAAGATGATCGGGATGTCCCGGGTCCGCTCCCGCCGCTTGATGTGCGCGGCCGTCTCGAACCCGTCCATGCCCGGCATCTGCACGTCGAGCAGGATGACCGCGAAGTCGTCCGTCAGCAGCGCCTTGAGCGCTTCCTCCCCTGACGACGCCCGGACCAGTGTCTGATCGAGCGCGGAGAGGATGGCCTCCAGCGCCAGCAGATTCTCCGGCCGGTCGTCGACCAGGAGGATCTTGGCCTTCTGCACCATGCCCTGTCCTCCTCGCCCCGGCATGGGGCCTCCCCGGCTCCTGGCTCCGGCCTGTGCGCCGGGCCCCGCCCCAGAGGACGGCATCCTTGCGCCGTCCGTCCTTGTGCCGGTCATCGTAGCCCCAGTCCCGAGATCGCCACACCCTGTCACCAAGATGTCACAGCACACGAAGCGGAAACGTGGTGGGAGGGCAGAAGGTTCCCTCGGGAGTCCCCCTCTGCCCGCCCGGTCACGCCCCGGCCCCGCGCATGTGTCCTTCCATGACCGACAGTAGGTAGTCGGGCTCGACCGGCTTGGTCACGTAGTCCGAGGCACCGGACTCGATCGCCTTCTCCCGGTCGCCCTTCATGGCCTTCGCCGTCAGCGCGATGATCGGCAGCCCCTCGAACTGCGGCATCCGCCGGATCGCCGAGGTCGTCGCGTACCCGTCCATCTCCGGCATCATGATGTCCATCAGCACGAGCGCCACGTCGTCGTGCTGTTCCAGGACCTCGATGCCCTCCCGGCCGTTCTCCGCGTACAGCACCGCCAGACCGTGCTGTTCCAGCACGCTGGTCAGCGCGAAGACGTTGCGCACGTCGTCGTCCACGATCAGCACCCGCTCGCCGTGGAAGTCGTACGTCCGCGGCGTCGAAGGCAGCGGTTCCTCGACGGACCACGCCTCCGCGTCGCCCTGTCCGGGCACGTCCACCCGCAGCGGCGGCTCGGCCATCGCCTTGCGGCGCCGCCGGAACAGCGCCGAGGACCCCTGCCCGGCCGGTTCCCCGGCCCGCGGCAGTGCCATCGGCCCCACGGACGCTACGGGGCCCTGCGCCACCGGGGCCGCCGGCAGTTCGGGCCGCGCCTCCTCGGCGGCCGGGCGCCGGTACAGCTCCCCGCGCGCCCCGCCGGGCGTCGGCGGCGCGTACCCCTGCGGGGGCAGCTCGCTCGGGTGCAGCGGCAGGTACAGCGTGAAGGTCGACCCGCGCCCGGGCTCGCTCGCCGCGTGGATCTCCCCGCCCAGCAGCCGGGCGATCTCCCGGCTGATGGACAGCCCCAGCCCGGTGCCGCCGTACTTGCGGCTCGTCGTCCCGTCGGCCTGCTTGAACGCCTCGAAGATCACCAGCATCTTGCTCGCGGCGATCCCGATCCCGGTGTCGGTCACCGAGAAGGCGATCAGGTCGGCGTCGGGCTCCCGCAGCGAACCGGCCTCCAGGAGCTGTTCGCGGATCGCGATGGGCACATCGGCCCCGGCGGGCCGGATCACCAGCTCCACCGCCCCGGTGTCGGTGAACTTCACCGCGTTCGACAGCAGGTTGCGCAGCACCTGGAGCAGCCGCTGCTCGTCGGTGTGCAGGGTGGCGGGGAGCTCCGGGGAGACGCGTACCGAGAAGTCGAGCCCCTTCTCCGCGGTCAGCGGCCGGAAGGTGGCCTCCACGTAGTCGACGAGCTGGACCAGCGCGATCCGCGTCGGGGAGACGTCCATCTTCCCGGCCTCGACCTTCGACAGGTCGAGGATGTCGTTGATCAGCTGGAGCAGGTCGGAGCCGGCCCCGTGGATGGTCTCGGCGAACTCCACCTGCTTCGGCGAGAGGTTCCCGTCCGCGTTGTCGGCGAGCAGCTTGGCCAGGATCAGCAGCGAGTTGAGCGGGGTCCGCAGCTCGTGGGACATGTTCGCCAGGAACTCGCTCTTGTACCGCATCGAGACCGCGAGCTGCTCGGCGCGCTCCTCCAGGACCTGCCGGGCCTCCTCGATCTCGGTGTTCTTCACCTCGATGTCCCGGTTCTGCTGGGCCAGCAGCTCGGCCTTCTCCTCCAGTTCGGCGTTGGCCGCCTGGAGGGCCTTCTGCCGGTTCTCCAGCTCGTCGGAGCGCTCGCGCAGCTGCTCGGTCATCTCCTGTGACTGCTTGAGCAGCATCTCCGTCTTGGAGTTGACGGAGATGGTGTTGACGCTCGTGCCGATCATCTCGGCGATCTGGCTGAGGAAGTCCTTCTGGATCTGCGTGAAGGGCTGGAAGGAGGCCAGCTCGATGACGCCGAGCACCTTCCCCTCGAAGAGCACCGGCAGCACGATCACGTGCGCGGGCGGTGCCTCGCCGAGCCCGGAGGAGATCTTCAGGTAGCCGGGCGGGGTGTTCTCGATGAGCACCATCCGCTTCTCCTCGGCGACCATCCCGATCAGGCCCTCGCCGGGCCGGAAGGAGATGGGCATCTGCCCGCCGGCGTACGCGTAACTCCCGCGCATCCGCAGCTCGTACGAGCCGTCAGCGCCCCCGTCGGTCCCGATCTCGGTGGTGCCCCCGGTCGGCAGCGCCAGGAAGAACGCCCCGTGCTGCGCGGAGACCACCGGCGTCAGCTCGCTCATGATCAGCGAGGCCACGTCGTCCAGCTCGCGGCGGCCCTGCATCAGGGCCGAGATCCGGGCGAGGTTGCCCTTGAGCCAGTCCTGCTCCTTGTTGGCCAGGGTGGTGTCGCGCAGGTTGGCGATCATCGTGTTGATGTTGTCCTGGAGGACCTGGATCTCGCCGGCGGCGTCCACGTCGATCTTCAGGTTGAGGTCGCCGCGCGTCACCGCGGTGGCCACGGCCGCGATGGCGCGCACCTGCCGGGTGAGGTTCCCGGCCATCTCGTTCACGGACTCGGTCAGGTCCCGCCAGGTGCCGTCCACGTCCCGGACCCGGGCCTGGCCGCCGAGGATGCCCTCGGTGCCCACCTCGCGGGCCACGCGGGTCACCTGGTCGGCGAAGGAGGAGAGCTGGTCGACCATCGTGTTGATCGTGGTCTTGAGCTCCAGGATCTCCCCGCGCGCATCGATGTCGATCTTCTTGGTCATGTCGCCCTTGGCGATGGCGGTCGTGACCATGGCGATCTGCCGCACCTGACCGGTGAGGTTGGAGGCCATGAAGTTCACCGAGTCGGTGAGGTCCTTCCAGGTCCCGGAGACCCCGGGCACGTGCGCCTGGCCGCCGAGGCGGCCCTCCGTACCCACCTCGCGGGCCACGCGCGTGACCTCGTCGGCGAAGGAGGACAGGGTCTTGACCATCGTGTTGACGGTGTCGGCGAGCTGCGCGACCTCGCCGCGCGCCTCGACGGTGACCGTCTTGGTCAGGTCGCCGTTGGCCACCGCGGTCGACACCTGCGCGATCCCGCGCACCTGGGCGGTCAGATTGCCGGCCATGGTGTTGACGTTGTCGCTGAGGTCCTTCCAGATGCCGGTGACCCCGCGCACCCGGGCCTGGCCGCCGAGGATGCCCTCGGTACCCACCTCGCGGGCCACCCGCGTGACCTGCTCGGCGAAGGAGGACAGCTGGTCCACCATCGTGTTCACCGTGGTGACGAGCTCCAGGATCTCGCCCTTGGCATCGACGGTGATCTTCTTGGAGAGGTCGCCCATGGCGACCGCCGTGGTCACCTCGGCGATGTTGCGCACCTGCGAGGTCAGGTTGTTCGCCATGAAGTTGACGGACTGCGTGAGGTCCTTCCAGGTGCCGGAGACCCCCTTCACCTCCGCCTGGCCGCCCAGGATGCCCTCGGTGCCCACCTCCCGGGCCACCCGGGTCACCTGCTCCGCGAAGTTCGAGAGCTGGTCGACCATCGTGTTGAGGGTGTTCTTCAGCTCCAGGATCTCGCCCCGGGCGTCGACCTCGATCTTCTGCGACAGGTCGCCGCGCGCCACCGCGGTGGCGACCTGCGCGATGTTGCGGACCTGCGAGGTCAGGTTCCCGGCCATGCCGTTCACGGAGTCCGTCAGGTCGCGCCACACGCCGGCCACACCCGGCACCTGCGCCTGACCGCCGAGCCGGCCCTCCGTACCCACGTCCCGGGCCACCCGGGTCACCTGCTCGGCGAAGGCCGAGAGCTGGTCGACCATCGTGTTGATGGTGTTCTTCAGCTCCAGGATCTCGCCGCGGGCGTCCACGTCGATCTTCTGGGAGAGGTCGCCGCGGGCCACCGCCGTGGTCACCTGCGCGATCTGGCGCACCTGGGAGGTCAGGTTCCCGGCCATGAAGTTGACGGAGTCGGTGAGCTCCTTCCAGGTGCCGGACACCCCCTCGACCCGCGCCTGGCCGCCGAGCCGGCCCTCCGTGCCCACGTCCCGCGCCATCCGCGTGACCTGGTCGGCGAAGGAGGACAGCTGGTCCACCATCGTGTTCACGGTGTTCTTCAGCTGGAGCATCTCGCCGGAGACGTCGACCGTGACCTTCTGCGACAGGTCGCCGTTGGCCACCGCCGTCGTCACCTGGGCGATGTTGCGGACCTGCCCGGTGAGGTTGCGGAAGGCGGTGTTCACCGAGTCGGTGAGGTCCTTCCACGTGCCGGCCGCGCCCGGCACCTGCGCCTGCCCGCCCAGCTCGCCTTCGACACCGACCTCACGCGCCACCCGCGTCACTTCGGCACCGAAGGACTGGAGCTGGTCCACCATCGTGTTGACGGTGTTCTTCAGCTCCAGCATCTCGCCGGCCACGTTCACGGTGACCTTCTGCGACAGGTCGCCGTTGGCCACCGCCGTCGTCACCTGGGCGATGTCGCGCACCTGCGTGGTGAGGTTGCGGAAGACCGTGTTCACCGAGTCGGTGAGGTCCTTCCACGTGCCGGCCGCACCCGGCACCTGCGCCTGCCCGCCGAGCAGGCCCTTAGCCCCGACCTCGCTGGCCACGCGGGTGACCTCGTCCGCGAAGGTCCGTAGCGTCTCGGTCATCTGGTTGATCGTTTCGGCCAGCTGCGCGACCTCGCCGCGCGCGCTGACCCGGACCTTCTGCGACAGGTCGCCGTTGGCCACCGCCGTCGTCACCTGCGCGATGCCGCGCACCTGGGCCGTCAGGTTGCCAGCCATGGTGTTGACGGAGTCGGTCAGGTCCTTCCACACGCCCGCGACCCCGGGCACCTTCGCCTGGCCGCCGAGCTCGCCCTCCGTACCCACCTCGCGGGCCACGCGGGTCACCTCGGAGGAGAACGAGGACAGCTGGTCCACCATCGTGTTCACGGTGTTCTTCAGCTGCAGCATCTCGCCGGCCACGTGCACCGTGACCTTGCGCGACAGATCGCCCTTGGCGACCGCCGTCGTCACGAGAGCAATGTCACGCACCTGGGCGGTGAGCCGGTACGCCATCGTGTTGACGGAGTCGGTCAGATCCTTCCAGGATCCGGACATCCCGCGCACCTGCGCCTGGCCGCCGAGCTTGCCCTCGGTACCGACCTCCAGCGCCACCCGCGTCACCTCGTCGGTGAACGCGGAGAGCTGGTCGACCAGGTTGTTGACCGTCCGCCCGACCTTCAGGAACTCCCCGCGCAGCGGGTGCCCGGCACCCTCCGCGGCCTGGGTCCGCAGGTCCATGCGCTGGTCGAGGTCGCCCTCGGCGACCGCCGACAGCACCCGGCCCACCTCGGACACCGGCCGGGCCAGGTCGTCCACGAGCTGGTTCGAGGCGTCGATCGCGGCAGCCCAGGAGCCCTCGCAGGCGCCTGTTTCCAGCCGTTCGCTGAGCTTGCCCTCGCGGCCGACCATGCGTCGCACGCGGGACAGCTCCCCCGTCAGGTGGAGATTGCGGTCGGCGACCTCGTTGTAGACGGCGGCGATCTCCGCCATCACCCCGTCGCCGGACACCGTCAGCCGCTTGCGGAAGTTGCCGTCCCGCATCGAGACCAAGGCCGTGAGCAGCCTGTTCAGGGCCGCGGTATCGACTTCCGTCGTGACGCCCCGCCGGGAGCGTCCTCCCTTCGGGCGCGTTCCCGTACGCCGCACCGCCGCGCCAGCCTCCACCGTGTCCCTCCCGAAAGGGTCGACCGTCGTACCACCGGGCACCTCGTTTACTACCCGGCTTCGAGCCTGCCCAGTGTTTCACCCCGGCCGAACCCGGCCATAACACTTCGGCACCATCGCACACCGGCCGCACCCTGCGGGTGGATTCCCGGACGACGGCACCATGGCGACCGCGAAGGTAAGTAACCTGGCATCCGTTGTCCACCGCGTCGAAGGAGACTTGTGATCACGGCACGGGCGGCTGCCAGTTTCGATCCACAGGGGCGTTCAGTCGCTGCTGCCCGCGCATTCGTCCGCGACACCCTCCAGGGCTGGGGTTTTGCGGACATCGTCGACGACGCGGTGGTCCTCACCAGCGAGCTCGTCACCAACGCCGTGGTCCACGCCGGCACCCGCGCCGAGGTCCTGTGCCTGCGCACCGAGGACGGCGTACGGGTCGAGGTCGCCGACCGCTACCCGGAGCGCGAGCTCCCGCTCCAGCACCCCGGCGAGCGCCCGTACGCCGATCCGGACCGCGAGAACGGCCGCGGGCTGATGCTCTGCGCCGCCCTCGCCACCCGCTGGGGCGTCGAGTACACGGCCACGCACAAGCACGTGTGGTTCCGGCTCGACATGCCGGACCGGCCGGTCGGTACCCGCTCCGCGGGACCCGTCGTCCCCGACCAGCTCCTCCCCCTGGCCGACAGCCGGGTCCGCGTCGCCGTCCTGCAGATCGACTCCGCCGGCACCGTCTCCGCCTGGAACGAGGACGCCGAGATCATCTTCGGCCACCTCGCCTCGAAGGCCGTGGGCCGCCCGCTCGCGGAGCTCGCCGCCTGGCCGCAGACCCCCGGCACCGGTACCGGGATCGCCGAGGCCCTGCGCCTGTCCCGCTGGGAGGGCAGCTACGGCATTCGCGGCGCCGACGGCCGCGTCATCCCCGTCTACGCCTCCCACCTGCGGGTCCGCGACGCCCACGGGGAGCCCTCCATCGTCTGCCTGCTCGTGCACGACGACGAGCGGGCCCTGCTGCAGAGCCCCGTACGGGTCCCCATGGACGGCGGCCAGCTCACCGAGTCCCGCCCCACGGACCCCTTCGAGATCTTCATCGGCTCCCCCGCCCCCGACGACCTCGACGGCCTCCTCCAGCGCACCGTGGAACGCGCCCGCGACCTCCTCGACGCCGACTCCGCCTTCCTCCTGCTCGCCACCGACGACGAGACCGAGCTCGAGGTCCGCGCCACCACCGGCCTGCCCTCCACCCGCCAGCGCTTCGCCCGCGTCCCCGTGGAAGCGGGCACCAACCGCTGGGGCAGCGCCCGCATGCCCGCCGTCCACGAGGACCTCGTCGTCGTCCCCGGTGCGGTACCCCTCCTGGAATCCACCGGCATGCGCTCCGCCCTCACCGTCCCCCTCAAGGTCGAAGGCCGCCTCACCGGCTCCCTCGGAGTGGCCGCCGAAATCCCCGGCCGCTACTCCAACGACGACGCCCTGCGCCTGCAGTTCGCCGCGGACCGGATCGCCCTCGCCGTGGAATCGGCCCGCCTCGGCGAGCTCGAACGACTGCGCCGGGGCTCCCTCTCCTTCCTCGTCGAGGCCTCCGACCTGCTCGCGGGCACCCTCGACCGGGACCAGACCCTGGCCCTCATGGCCCAGATGACCGTCCCCACCCTCGCGACCTGGTGCGCCGTCTACACGATCGCCGACCAGGCCTCCGACCCGTTCCTCTCGTACGTCCTGCACGAGGACGAGGAACGCATCGACGGCCTGAAGGCCCTGCTCGCCCAGGTCAGCCCGCCCGAACCGGTCCGCGAGTCCGGCGCCCGCCCCTGGCCCGAGACCTCCCTCGCGGTCGGCGGCGAGACGGTGGTCCTCCCGCTCCTCGCCCGCAACCGCGTCATCGGCATGCTCACCCTCGGCAAGCCCTCCGAGGAGCACTTCCGGCAGGAGATCCTCGAACTCGCGGAGGACCTCTCCCGCCGCGCCGCCCTCGCCCTGGACAACGCCCGCCTGTACTCCGAGCGCACCGCCATCAGCCGTTCGCTCCAGCGCAGCCTGCTGCCTCCCGGCTCCCCGACCATCCCCGGCATCGAGGTCGAGGTCATCTACCGCGCGGCCGGCGAGGGCAACGAAGTGGGCGGTGACTTCTACGACGTCTTCCCGATCCGCCCCGGCGTCTACGGGTTCGCCATCGGCGACGTCTGCGGTACCGGCCCGGAGGCGGCCGCCGTCACCGGCCTGGCCCGCCACGCCCTGCGCCTCCTGGCCCGCGAGGGCCTCGGCGGCCCGGCCGTCCTGGAACGCCTCAACGCGGCCATCCTCGACGAGGGCGACCGCAGCCGCTTCCTCACCCTCCTGTACGGCGAGCTGTACCCGCAGCCCGACGGCGGCGCCCACATGAAGGTCGTCTGCGCGGGTCACCCGCTGCCGCTGCGTCTGCGCCCGAACGGCGAGGTCACCTCCGCCGCCGTCCCGCAGCCCCTCCTCGGCGTCCTCGACGACCTGGACCTCTACGAGCAGACCCTCACCCTGGACCCCGGTGACGTGCTCCTCTGCGTCACCGACGGCGTCACCGAACGCCGCGAGGGCACGCGCATGCTCGGTGACGACGGCCTCGCCGAGGTCCTCACCACCTGTACGGGCCTCACCGCCGGCGCCGTCGCCTCCCGCGTCCTGCGCGCGGTGGAACGCTTCGCCGCCGAGCCTGCCTCCGACGACATGGCCATCCTTGCCTTCCGCATCCCCCGGCAGCGCGACGGCGACTGAGCACCGTCGCGCCGTGCGCCTCAGCGGCGGGGCCCCGGCACCAGGATCATGAACGACGGGGCCGCCATCTCCCCGGTCCAGGGGGCACTGCCCGTCTCGACGACGGAGTCAGGGGACGCGGACGGGGCCTTGGAGGAGGACGGGGAGGCGCCGTCGGCAGCCCGGGCCGTCCTGAACGTGTGGGCGAGGTGTCGGATCCGGTCGGTGTTCATGAGCGTTCCTCCCGTGGATCGAGGGCCTGGGAACTCCTGCTGATCCCATTGCGCCCCGAGCCCCGCCCCTGGTCACGGCCCGAAGATTCGGGGCTTGACGCCAAGCCCCGGACCCCCTCACACGCAAAAGGGCCCCCGCCACCCGGCAGGGGCCCTTCTCCTACGCCGTCCTTCAGACGTCGTCCCGGCGCGTCAGCGCGATCCCGAGCACGTCCCGGACGTAGCGCTCGACGAACTCGGGCAGCCAAGGATCACGGGCCATCCGGTCGAAGACCTTCACGAGCCGGTCGTCCGGCCGGTCGGTCAGCAGCACGATCCGCCAGGTGTTGAGCGGCTGCTCGTCCGTACCCGCGACCCCGTGCTGCACGTGGAACAGCGGCTGGCGCTCGTCCGCGTGCAGCGGACCGCCCTGCGCGTCCGAGAAGGTCTCCCGGCCGAGGAAGGTGACCACCTGCTTCTCGTGGTTCAGGTACGTCTCTTCGAGCACGAGTCCGTACGCATCCGGATCGAGCCACAGCCTCTGCTGCGACTGCCTGACGAACGCGGCCCCCAGCTCCGCACCCGTGCCGCCCGGCACCCAGGCGGAGGCAGAGCCCTCCTTGATGACGTACGGAATGAAGGCCCCGGGATTGCCGGCCTTCCGGACCTCCATGTCCCAGACCCCCGCCCGGTCCAGCGCCACCGGCTCGGCGGCGACGTACCGCTCCTCCAGGATCCGGTTCACGTCCACGGCCGGCAGAACCGCCCGGGTATACCTCGCATCGGCCCAGGCCTGCTCGAACTCTGCCTCGGCCGGAGTCTGATCCGACATCACACGTCCCTCCCCATGAACAGCATCCTTGAACGCAAAAAGGCCCCCGCCAACGGCGGGGGCCTTCTCTTTTTGGAGCCCTTTAACGGAATCGAACCGTTGACCTTCTCCTTACCATGGAGACGCTCTACCGACTGAGCTAAAAGGGCGGGTTGTTCGGCGGCGTCCTACTCTCCCACAGGGTCCCCCCTGCAGTACCATCGGCGCTGAAAGGCTTAGCTTCCGGGTTCGGAATGTAAACCGGGCG
>NZ_JBVJMS010000008.1:0-507233 GCF_055584085.1 Streptomyces sp. NPDC104226 | reverse complement strand
AGTCATGTCGGAATATGACCGACCGTCCACTGCGTCCTCGCTGTGTTGTCGCCTGCAAGCACCACAGCCGAAGCTGCGACCTCACAGGTCTTTTTTCAAAGGAACCTCATCCACCGAAGTGGACGGGGTATCAACTTTTTGGCGTTGATTTTTGGCACGCTGTTGAGTTCTCAAGGAACGGACGCTTCCTTTGTACTCACCCTCTCGGGCTTTCCTCCGGGCTTTCGTTCTGTTTTGTTCTTGCGTTTCAGACTCTATCAGAGTCCGTCTCGCTTGTTTCCCGCCTTCCAGGTCATCCGCGTTTCTGCGGTTTCCCTTTCCGGCGAGTCCGACTCTATCAGTCCTTTTCCGTCTCTCTGACCACTCACCGTTTTGCCGAATAGGCATGCGGAAAGGAGTAGAGATCAAGATCAGTACTGGAGAGGAGGAGTCCCGTCCATCAGCCGTTCGCGAAATGTTCACGCGGGGCTTCCTGGCGGGAGTCACGACAGTACAGGTCGGGCAGGGCCCAAGCAAATCGATTCAGGCGTATGGTCTAGTCCACCGGTCTAGTCCACTAGTCTCCGTGCCGAAGGACCAGTCCAGTTCGGGACCAACATCGGGCGAACCCGAACATCTTGTGACTTATCCTTCTGGAGAGTACGCCGTTCGCGACAGGTAGTGACGGCGACACGACGAAGCCCCACCCCTGGGAGGCCCCCATGACCAGCGTGACGTCCCCACTTGCCGGGACCGCCATCGGACTCGCGGCAGTGCCCGATCCGGTGTTCTCCGGCGCGATGGTGGGACCTGGTACCGCCATCGATCCCGTGCGCGAGCCTTCGGCGGCTGTGTCCCCCGTGGACGGTGTAGTGGTCTCCCTGCACCCGCACGCGTACGTGGTCGTCGACAGTGAAGGCCACGGTGTGCTCACGCACCTGGGCATCGACACCGTTCAGCTCAACGGCGAGGGCTTCGAGCTGCTCGTCAACAAGGGCGACAACGTGACCCGCGGCCAGGAGGTCATTCGCTGGAACCCCGCGGCCGTCGAGGCTGCCGGCAAGTCCCCCATCTGCCCCGTCGTGGCGCTGGAAGCGACTGCCGACTCCCTCACGGACGTCGTCGAGGCCGGAGACATGAAGGCCGGAGACGTTCTCTTCGGCTGGCAGTGACGTATCCGCCTGCTCGGGCGAACTGCACATCCAACGCGGCGGGTGGACCCGCCGCTCAATCGGAGACGGGTGAAATGGAGACAACGCTGCGAGGCGTCGGCGTGAGCCACGGTGTGGCGATCGGCGAGGTTCGGCACATGGGCACGGCGGTTCTCGAACCGCCGGCGAAGCAGATCACCGCGGACGAGGCGGAGCGCGAGCAGGGGCGCGCCCGTCAGGCCGTGGAAGCCGTGTCGGCCGACCTGATCGCCCGGGGCCAGCTGGCCGGTGGCGAGGCCCAGCACGTGCTCGAGGCCCAGGCGATGATCGCCACGGACCCCGAGCTCATGGCGGACGTCGACCGGCGCATCGCCGTCGGCAGCACCGCCGAGCGCGGTGTGTACGACGCGTTCGCCGCCTACCGCGACCTGCTCGCCGGTGCGGGCGAGTACATGGCCGGCCGCGTGGCCGACCTGGACGACGTGCGCAACCGCATCGTCGCGCGCCTGCTCGGCGTTCCGATGCCGGGTGTGCCCGACAGCGACGAGCCGTACGTGCTGATCGCGCGGGACCTGGCTCCCGCCGACACCGCTCTGCTCGACCCGGCGCTGGTCCTCGGTTTCGTGACCGAGGAAGGCGGCCCGACCAGCCACAGCGCGATCCTCGCGCGGGCGCTGGGTGTGCCGGCCATCGTGGCGCTGCCGGGTGCCGGTGAGATCGCCGAGGGCACGGTCATCGCCGTGGACGGCAGCACCGGCGACCTGTTCGTGGAGCCGAGCGCCGAGAAGCGGGCCGAGCTGGAGGCCGCGGCGGCCGAGCGCAAGGCCGCTCTCTCCGCTTCTTCCGGTCCGGGTGCGACCTCCGACGGTCACAAGGTTCCGCTGCTCGCCAACATCGGCGGTCCCGCGGACGTGCCGGCGGCCGTCGATGCCGGGGCCGAGGGTGTGGGCCTGTTCCGCACCGAGTTCCTCTTCCTGGACGACAGCAAGAAGGCGCCGACCGAGGAGAAGCAGGTCGAGTCGTACCGCAAGGTCCTCGAAGCCTTCCCCGAGGGTCGTGTCGTCGTACGCGTCCTGGATGCCGGCGCCGACAAGCCGCTGGACTTCCTGACCCCGGCCGACGAGCCGAACCCGGCTCTGGGTGTCCGTGGTCTGCGTTCGCTGCTGGACCACCCGGACGTGCTGCGTACGCAGCTGACCGCGCTGGCCAAGGCCTCCGAGGGGCTGCCGGTCTACCTCGAGGTCATGGCCCCGATGGTGGCCGACCGCACCGACGCCAAGGCGTTCGCGGACGCGTGCCGCGAGGCCGGTCTGAAGGCGAAGTTCGGTGCGATGGTGGAGATCCCCTCCGCCGCGCTGCGGGCGCGCTCGATCCTCCAGGAGGTCGAGTTCCTCTCGCTGGGCACCAACGACCTGGCCCAGTACGCCTTCGCCGCCGACCGTCAGGTCGGTGCCGTATCGCGGCTGCAGGACCCGTGGCAGCCCGCGCTGCTCGACCTGATCGCCATGTCGGCCGAAGCCGCCAAGGCCGAGGGCAAGAGCTGCGGCGTCTGTGGCGAGGCGGCCTCCGACCCGCTGCTGGCCTGTGTGCTGACGGGTCTGGGTGTCACCTCCCTTTCGATGGGTGCCGCTTCGATTCCCTACGTGCGGGCGACGCTGGCCAAGTACACCCTCGCCCAGTGCGAGCGTGCGGCTGCCGCCGCGCGTGCCTCGGACACCGCCGAGGAGGCCCGGGTGGCTGCCCAGGCAGTGCTGTCCGGCGAGTAGCAAGAGGAAGTACCGCGCCGGTTGGCGCGGAGTGACGTTCGAGGGGCCTTCGCCGGTGGCGGGGGCCCCTCGGCCGTTGCCGGGCGGCCGGAGTGCGTCCGGATCAGTGGTGCGGGCCCGGTTCGTCCACCTCGTAGCCGGGGCAGTACTCGACGCCGGGCTCGGGGCCCACGGGCTCCCCGGTGTCGGCGTCGGTGCAGTAGGCGTTGAAGACCGCCGCCGCCGAGAGGGGTACGAGGCGGCCGCGGTCCAGGCGCCAGCCGTGGACGCGGTCCCGGTCCCCCTCGGTGGTGGTGCGCAGGACCAGTCCCCCGGGTCCGCCGAGGGCCAGGCCCGCGGCGAGGACGGTCACGAAGTCGAGGCCGTCGCGACCGCCGACCCGGGGCCGGCCGGCGGGGCCGGTGTCGGTGTCGGCGTGCAGGACCGCCACGAGCTGTTCCGCCGGGGCCGGGACGCTGCACACCAGGTGGTGGTGGCCCGGACCGGCCCGGTCCACGAGGCGCCGGAGCGCCTCGGCGGCGCGCTCGAAGGAGGCGGTCCCGATGTCCTCCCCGCAGTCGGCGCAGCGGCCCACCTCGGCCAGGAGCGAGCTCGCGTACTCCCAGGTGGCCTGCCGGACGGCCGAATCCACGAGGAGCGGGACCAGCTCGTCGATGGGCTGGCCGGCATAGGGGATGCCGCCGGTGGCGCCGCCCAGTTCGGCGGTGAAGCGGGTGCGGGAGCCGGGGGTGTCCGGGTCCAGTCCGTGGTCCGCGCAGAAGTCGGCGTATTCCACGGGGTCGAACAGGGCGACCGTGGTGTGGATGCCCTGGGCCGCGAGGGAGCGGAGCAGCCGGTCCACGTGGTCCAGGTAGTCGCGGTGGTCGTCGAAGGCGAAGCTTCGGTACCCCCGCATGGCCGCGAAGTCCCCGGGGTCGGCCAGGAGGCCGACCGTGCTGGGGACTTCGCGGCGCAGGGTGCGGTACCTGCCGGTGCGGGCGGGGCGCGGTGTGGTGGTGCCGGTTCCGGTGTCGTTCGAGCGGCGCATGGTTCCCCCTGAGTGGCGCGATCACTTGCTCACTCAGAGTAATCACGGCCACTGACAGTGGCCGCCGCCGTCAGCCGCGGGTGCGGGCGAGGGCCTCGTAGAAGTGCAGGAGGTCGAGGTTGTCGACCGAGCCGGGGTTGACCGCCTTGGCCATGGGGGCGCCCTGGAGGAGGCGCTTGACCGGGACCTCGATGCGCTTGCCGGTGAGGGTGTGGGGGATGCCGGGGACCTCGATAATCTCGTCGGGGACGTGGCGCGGGGAGAGTTCCTCCCGGATCGTGGCCTTGATCCGGGAACGGAGGGCGTCGTCGAGGACGGCGCCTGGCACGAGGTGGACGAACAGCGGCATCCAGTACCCGCCGTTCGGCTCCTCCAGGCCGATGACCAGGGATTCCTTGATCTCGGGCAGGCGCTCCACGGCCTCGTAGATGTCGGCGGAGCCCATCCGGACGCCCTGCCGGTTCAGGGTGGAGTCGGAGCGGCCGTGGATGACGACGGAGCCGTGGTCGGTGATCGTGATCCAGTCCCCGTGACGCCAGGTGCCGGGGAACATCTCGAAGTAGCTGTCGCGGTAGCGGCTGCCGTCCGGGTCGTTCCAGAAGCGGATCGGCATGGACGGCATGGGGTTGGTGACGACGAGCTCCCCGACCTCCCCGACGACGGGCTTGCCGGAGGGGTCCCAGGCCTGGAGGTCCGTGCCCAGGCAGGCGGCCTGGAGCTCGCCGATGTGGACGGGGAGGGTGGGGACGGCGCCGGCGAAGCAGCTGCAGACGTCGGTGCCGCCGCTGACTGAGGCGATCCAGAGGTCCTCGGCCACCTCGTCGTGGAGCCAGCGGAAGCCGTCGGGCGGCAGCGGGGATCCGGTGGTGGCCACGCACTTGACCGCGGAGAGGTCGAAGTCGCGGGAGGGGTGGACCTCCGCCTTGCGGCAGGCCATCACGTAGGCGGCGGAGGTCCCGTAGAGCGTGGCACCGGTCCGCTCCGCGATGCGCCACTGGGCACCGGTGTCGGGGAAGCCCGGGCTGCCGTCGTAGAGCACGACGGTGGTTCCGGTGAGCAGGCCGGAGACGAGGAAGTTCCACATCATCCAGCCGGTGGAGGTGTACCAGAAGAAGCGGTCCTCGGGGCCCAGGTCACAGTGGAGGCCGAGCTGCTTGAGGTGTTCGAGGAGGATGCCGCCCTGCGACTGGACGATGGCCTTGGGCAGGCCGGTGGTGCCCGAGGAGTAGAGGACCCAGAGCGGGTGGTCGAAGGGGACCGGTTCGAAGACCGGCTCGGTGTCGGCTGCGGTGAGCGCCGACCATGCGAGGGCGCCCTCGGGGGCCGGCGTACCGAGGAGCGGGATGTGGACGACGGCGCGCAGCGAGGGGAGCTCGGCGCGCAGTTCGGCGACGGTGTCGCGGCGGTCGTGTTCCTTGCCGCCGTAGCGGTAGCCGTCGACGGTGAAGAGGACCACCGGCTCCACCTGCTGGAAGCGGTCCAGGACGCTACGCGCGCCGAAATCGGGGGCGCAGGAGGTCCAGACGGCGCCTACGGCGGCGGTGGCGAGGAGTGCGGTGACGGCCTCGGGGATGTTGGGGAGGTAGCCGCTGACCCGGTCGCCGGGGCGCACGCCGAGGGCGCGCAGTTCGGCGGCGAGCGAGCCGACCTGGCGGCGGAGCTCGGCCCAGGTGACGGGGGTGGGCTCGTGGGTCTCGTCCACGTGGAGCAGCGCGGCGTCGGCGGCGCGGGCCGGGTCCTCGGCGGCGCGCAGGGCGTGCTCGGCGTAGTTGAGGGTGGCGCCCTTGAACCAGACGGCGCCCGGCATGGAGCGGTCCGCGAGGACGGACTCGTACGGGGTGGTGAACCGTACGTCGAACCACTCGGCGACGGCCTGCCAGAAGGTGTCCAGCGCGTCGACGGACCAGCTGTGCAGGGCCGGGTAGCCGCCGTCCGCGGGGGCGCCGTGGTGTTCGGCGGCCCAGGACTGGAAGGCGGTGATCCGGGCCGCGGCGATCCGGTCGGGGCCCGGGGACCAGAGGGGCTCGGAGGAGGTGGCTGCTGCGGTCATGCGTCGGCTCCCGGTCACGTCTGCGGTTCGCGCTTCGTGGGCGTGTCGTGGTCTGGCGTGTGGTCTGACATGTGCGGTGACATGTGCAGTGACAGTGGTGTTCGTACGGTGCCATCGCGCGCGGGGTGTGCGCACGGGGGCTCACAGGGACGATGCCATGTGATCGACATCCGCACCAGAGCCGTCATCGGCGGTCGGCCGTGATCCTTTTGCGGGTGAACGGCAGTTGAACGGCGCCTTCTGGGCCGGGTCCCGGTGGCAGGGTGGGCGCCATGGACGGTCGTGGGCTGGTGCGTGCGGTGAAGGACCTCGGCGGCGAGCGGGGGCGACGCGCGTGGCGCTCCGCGTGGCGCAACCGGCGCGTGGATGCGGCGGGGCTCGCGCCCCGGGGTGCGGAGCGGGCGCGGGTGCCGGGTCTGCTGACCGGTACCGAGGCCCGGCCGGGCGGCGGAGTGCTCCGGTTCACCCGTTCGGAGCTGCTGATCCGGGTCACCGTGGGCGGGGCGGTGTTCTGGGGCTGGGACGGTGCCGTGCCGGCGCCCTCGTACGCGGTGGTGGGCAGCGGTCCGGAGCCGGATCCGCGCGCCGAGCTGGAGCCGGACACCGACGGCGGCTGGCGGGTGGTGTCCGAGCGCGTGACGGTGGCGGTGTCCCGGCACGGGGCGGTGGAGGTGCGCACCCCCGGCGGGACGGTGCTGCGGCGGGATCTGCCGCCGCGGTGGTGGGACCCGGTACCGGGGGGCTCCGCCGGGTCCGAGGGTGGTGCGATGGGCTCCGCAACCGGCGGTGGCGGGGCGGGCGGCAGCGGCGACGGGGTTGGCGGTGGCGGGGGAACCGGCAGCGAAGCCGGTGCCGGCGGAGACGGGGGGACGGACAGTGGCGTAGGGGTGGGCGCGCGGGGTGGGCGGTGGCTGTTGCGGAGCGAGGTGGCGGCGGACGCGCGGGTGTTCGGGCTGGGCGGGCGGGCGGTGGGGCCGCGGCTCAGGGACGGGAGCTACCGGCTGTGGAACACCGATCCCGAGGGCGGGTTCGGGTCCGGGCCCGGCGACGACGCCCTGTACATCACGATGCCGGTGCAGCTGGTGGTCGCGGACGCGGGTACGCACCTGGTGTTCCACGACAACTCCTGGGACGGGCGGGTGGTGTTGCGGGAGGGCGAGGAGGGCGCAGGCTCGGGGGCGGACCGGCCCGGCTCCTGTGAACTGCGCATGGAAGGCGGCCCCTTGCGGTGCTGGGTGCTGGTGGGGCCGCCCGGGCGCGTGTTGCAGGGCTGGTCCGGACTGACGGGCGGGGCCGCCGTGCCTCCGGACTGGGCGCTCGGATACCAGCACTCCCGCTGGGGGTTCGGGAGCGCCGCCGAGGTCCGCCGGGTCGTGGCGGGGTACGCCGAGCGGGGGCTGCCGTTGTCGGCCCTCCATCTGGACATCGACCACTACGACGGCCATCGGGCCTTCACCGTGGACCGCGAACGGTTCCCCGATCTGCCGGGGCTGGCAAAGGAGTTGGCGGACGGCGGCGTCCGGCTGGTCTCCATCGTCGACCCGGCGGTGAAGGCCGGCGATCCGGTGCACACCGCGGGGCTCGCGGTCGGCGCGCACGGGGCCTTCGTACGGGACGGGGCGGGCCGGGAGGTCAGGGGCGAGGTGTGGCCGGGCGAGTGCGCGTACCCGGACTTCACGGATCCGGCGGTGCGGCGGTGGTGGGGCGGACTGTACGAGGAGCGGCTCGCGCAGGGCTTCGCGGGGGTCTGGCACGACATGAACGAGCCGGTCTCCTTCGCCCCCTTCGGGGAGCGGACGCTCCCCCGGTCGGCCCGGCACGCGCTGGAGGGGGCCGGCGGGGACCACCGCGAGGCGCACAACGTGTACGCCCTCGCGATGGCGCGCGCCGGCTGGGAGGGACTCGTACGGCTGCGGCCGGCCGAGCGGCCGTTCCTCTTCTCCCGGTCGGGGTGGGCGGGGATGCAGCGGTACGGGGGCACGTGGTCGGGTGACGTGGCGAGCAGCTGGGACGGGCTGCGGGCCTCGCTGGCCCTGGTGCTGGGCCTCGGACTGTGCGGGGTGCCGTACTCGGGGCCGGACGTCGGCGGCTTCTGGGGTTCGCCCTCGCCCGAGTTGTACCTGCGGTGGCTGCAACTGGGCTCGTACCTGCCGCTGTTCCGTACCCACTCGGCGATCTTCGCCGGCCGTCGGGAGCCGTGGGAGTTCGGGGAGGAGACCACCCGGGCCGCGCGGGCCGTCCTGGCGGAACGGGAGCGGTTGCGGCCGTACTTCGTGACGCTGGCCCATTTGGCGCGGCGGACCGGGGCGCCGTACGTGCGGCCGTTGTGGTGGGGGGCGCCGGAGGACCGGGCGCTGCGGGACTGCGAGGACGCGTTCCTGCTCGGCGACGCCCTGCTGGTGGCTCCGGTGCTGGAGTGCGGGTCGGACCGGCGGGCGGTGCGGTTGCCGCGCGGGCGCTGGTACGACACGGCGACGGGCCGGGCGTACGAGGGGCCGGGCCAGATCCTGCTGGACGCCCCGGCGGACCGGATCCCGGTGTTGGCGCGGGCGGGCGCGCTGCTGCCGGTGCGGGCGGCCGACGGGTCGGTGGCCCTGGAGGCGTGGGCTCCGGCGCGGGGGCGCACGGGCGGCGGGGTGGTGATCCGGGACCCGGGGCCGGGCTTCGAGCCGGGCGAGGTGGAACGGTACGTGGTCCGGTGGTCCGGGGACGCGGTGGTCGTGGAGGACGAGGCCGGGGAACGGGTGGACGGGGTGGTGCTGCGGGGGCTTTGAGGGGGCGGGTGGGTGGGGTGGCCGGGGTCGTGGCCACCCCCCTTGCATGCCCTGTCTGGCTGCTATGCCTTGTCCGCGTACCGGCCCTCGAACCAGGCTCCGGCGGCCTGCGTGTGGAGCGGGAACGCCAGCTGCTCCGGGGCGCGCAGGATGTGCCAGCCGGTGGTTTCGTCCGTCGGGGCCGACGCCGGGAGGGAGGCGGCCGGGCGGACGGGCAGGAGGCCGAAGACCAGCAGGTGGCCCGCCGGGGAGCTGTGGGTGTCGGCGAGGGCGACCTCGGAGGCGGGGGCGTGGATGCCGGTCTCCTCGCGGAGTTCGCGGACGACCGACTCGCGCCAGTCCTCGCCGAAGTCCATGAACCCGCCGGGCAGGGCGGTGCCGCCGCGGGCGGGCTCGATGGTGCGGGTGATGACCACCAGGCCGGTACCGAGCTCGTCCTCGACGGGGAGCAGGGCGACGGCTACCGGGAGGGGATTGCGGTAGGCGACGGAGCCGCACGAGGGGCAGGTACGGGGCCAGTCGGCCGAGTCGAACAGGGCTCCGCAGGCGGAGCAGTGCGAGTCCTTCAGGTGCGCCGGCATGCGGCGATGGTATGCCAAGGGGCATGCGGATGGCTGTCGTTGCGGGATGGACGGGTGTGCTGGGGCTGCTGGCGGCGGTCACACCGGGCGCGGTGGCTGCGCCGGGAGCGGAGGCTGCGCCGGGAACGGTGATCCGGCCTGGAGCACACGTGCCCGGAACGGGGTCCGGGGCGATGGCTGCGGTGGGTCCGGCCGACAGGCCGGGCAGGGTGCGTACGCCGAAGGCGGTGGCTGTGCCGGGCACGCCCGTGGTGCCGGGCATGACGGGAGTCGCGGTCCCGGGCGGGGCCGTGGGCACGGCTCGGGCCGGCTCGGGCGTCGCGCCCGGCACGGCAGGCGCGGCGGGAGTCACGGCCCCGGACGGACTGGCGGACACGGGGCGAGGCGCCGGGAAGGGTCTCGGCCTCGCGCCCGGCACCGCAGGGGGATCAGGCGCGGTGGGTGCGGCTCGGGCGGGCTCGGGGGGTGTGCCCGGTGCAGCGGGAGCCGGGGTCCCGGGCGGAGCTGCGGGGGTGGGGTTCGTCGTTGTCGGGGAGGTGGATGCGAGTATCGGGCAGGACATGCGGTATGCCTCGGTGCGGAACTTCACCGGTGCGGTCGTGGACGGCTACGACGAGCCCGTCTGTCTGCTCGCCCGGCCCGCCGCCGAGGCGTTGCGGCGGGCGCAGCGGGAGGTGTTGCGGCGGGGGTACTCGCTGCTGGTGTACGACTGCTACCGGCCGCAGCGGGCCGTCGACCGGTTCGTGCGCTGGGCCCGGGACGGGGCGGACCAGCGGACCAAGGCGGAGTTCTATCCGGAGGTGGCCAAGGACCGGCTGATCCCGGAGGGGTACATCGCCGAGAAGTCCGGGCACAGCCGTGGCAGCACCGTCGACGTGACCTTGGCGGAGCCGGGCCGGGGGCCCCTGGACATGGGGACGCCCTTCGACTTCTTCGATCCGCTCGCGCACACCGACAGCCCGCGGGTGACGGGTCCGGCCCGGGAGAACCGGGACCTCCTCAGGCGGGTGCTCGGCCGACAGGGGTTCGTGAACCTGCCCCAGGAGTGGTGGCACTTCACCTACCGGCCGGAGGCGTTCCCGGACGCGTACTTCGATTTTCCCGTCTCTGTCGCCTCCGTGCACCGCTGAGTACCGTGCCCGCATGACATTCAGTTCGTACGAGGAGTTCTGGCCCTACTACGTCGCCATGCACTCCCGCGCCGCCACCCGCTGGATCCACCTCACCGGCACCCTCTCCGGCCTCGCCCTCACCGTCTACGGGCTGGCCCGCGGCCGGAAGCGGTACCTCGCCGCGCTCCCCCTGATCGGGTACGGGACGGCGTGGCCGGCGCACTTCCTGATCGAGCGGAACAACCCGGCCACCTTCGGCAATCCGGGGTGGTCGCTGCGCGGTGACGCGCAGATGATCCGGATGATGCTGGCCGGGCGGGACGCGGAGCTCGGCGAGATCGCGCGGAAGTGGCTCGCCGAGAACCCGTGCGGGGACTGCGCTCCCGGGGATGCGCTCCCGCTCGTTCCCTGACAGACTTCTGACGGTTCGTCAGATGTCGGTCTCGGGAGGGGTCTTGGAACGCACACGCACACCCGTGGTCAGCGGGTGGTTCACCGGGGATGCCGCGGACGGCGGGTTCCGGCTGCTCGGCACCCGCTGCTCCGCCTGCGCCGCCGTGTTCTTCCCGCGCGAGGACGCGTACTGCCGCAATCCGCGCTGCCCGGGCGGCGGCGAGCTCGCCGAGACCCCGCTCTCCCCGCGCGGCCGGGTCTGGTCCTACACCGACGGGCGGTACCGGCCGCCGGCCCCGTACGTGTCCGACCCGGACGCGCCCTGGACCCCGTACACCCTGGTCGCCGTGGAGCTGGAGGCCGAGGGGATGGTCGTGCTCGGGCAGGCTGCGCCCGGGGTGGGCGTCGGTGACCTGGCGGTCGGGATGGAGGTCGAGGTGGTCGGCGGCGTGCTGAACGAGGACGCCGACGGCACCGCCTGGACCACGTGGAACTTCCGCCCCGTGGGGGTGGCACGGTGAGCGCCGACATCGCCGTCCTCGGGGCCGGCATGCACCCGTGGGGCAAGTGGGGCCGCAGCTTCGTCGAGTACGGGCGGGCCGCCGCGCGGGCCGCGCTCGCCGACGCCGGGCTGGACTGGACCGACGTGCAGTCCATCGTGGGGGCCGACACCGTGCGCTCGGGCTATCCGGGCTACGTGGCCGGAGCCACCTTCGCGCAGGCACTCGGCTGGCAGGGCGCACGCGTGACCAGCGTGTACGCGGCCTGCGCGTCCGGCGCCCAGGCCATCGGTGCGGCCCGGGCGCAGATCCTGGCCGGGCTCGCCGACGTGGTGCTGGTGGTCGGGGCGGACGCCGCCCCGAAGGGGTTCTTCGCGCCCGCGGGCGGGGACCGTCCCGACGACCCCGACTGGTTGCGCTTCCGGGTCCTGGGGGCCACGAACCCGGCGTACTTCGCGCTGTACGCCCGGCGCCGGATGGCCCTGTACGGGGACACCGGTGAGGACTTCGCGCAGGTCAAGGTGAAGAACGCGGCGGCCGGGCTGCTGAATCCGAACGCCCGCTACCGCAAGGCCGTCACCGCCGAGGAGGTGGCCGCCTCGGCGATCGTCGCCGATCCGCTGCGGCTGCTCGACATCTGCGCCACCTCCGACGGGGGTGCGGCGCTCGTGCTGAGCAGCATGGACTTCGCGCGCTCGCGCGGGGTCGCGGACCCGGTGCGGATCCGGGCCGTGTCCACGGTGACGCCCACGTATCCCCGTACCGTCCTGGACCTGCCGGACATCGCCACCGACTCGGTGACGGCCGGGGTGGCGGGGGCCGGGTCCTTCCGGGCCTCCATCGCGCGGGCCGCGTACGAGGAGGCGGGGCTCGGGCCGGACGACCTCTCGCTCGCCGAGGTCTACGACCTGTCCACCGCACTGGAGTTGGAGTGGTACGAGGACATCGGCCTGTGCGGCGAGGGCGAGGGGGCCAAGCTCGTGCGGGAGGGCGCGACCGCGCTGGGCGGGCGGATCCCGGTCAACACCAGTGGTGGACTGGCGTCGTTCGGGGAGGCCGTGCCGGCGCAGGCCATCGCCCAGGTGTGCGAGCTGACCTGGCAGCTCCGGGGCACGGCCGGCGAGCGGCAGGTGGCGGGGGCGCGGGCCGGAATCACCGCGAACCAGGGCCTGTTCGGACACGGATCAGCGGTCGTGGCCGTGCGCTGAGCGGGGGCGGGGCCGCTGAACTGCGGCTGCTGTCCGAACGCTTGACGGCCTCCGGTGGCGGGTTCACACTCTCTCCACGGTCCCGCGCCGCGAGCGGGATCCCCTGATCCCCCCATGAGAGCTGCGGCCCGTACCCCAGTCGGCGGGGGTACGGGCCGCCTCCATGTCGCGGCCCTCTCCGGGGCGCTCCAGAGGACGCCAGGAGACGCCAGGAGCCCGGCTAGGACGTCGCCAGGCTCTGGCGGCGGGCCCTGGCCAGGGTCATCGCGTGTTCCACGACCCCCACCAGGACGTCCTTCACCGACTCCCGGTCCCGTGCGTCGCACAGCAGCACCGGTACCTCGGGAACGAGGTCCAGGGCTTCCCGTACGGTCACCACGGGGTACTGCTCCGCTCCGTCGAAGCAGTTCACGGCGACCACGAAGGGGATCTCGCGGCGCTCGAAGTAGTCGATGGCGGCGAAGCAGTCGGAGAGCCGCCGGGTGTCCGCGAGGACGACGGCGCCGAGCGAGCCCTGGGCCAGCTCGTCCCACAGGAACCAGAAGCGGTCCTGTCCGGGGGTGCCGAACAGGTACAGCACCAGGTCCTCGCGCAGGGTGATGCGCCCGAAGTCCATGGCCACCGTGGTGGTGCTCTTGCCCTCCACTCCCCCGGTGTCGTCGATCATGCGGCCCGGCTCGGAGAGGCGTTCCTCCGTCCGGAGCGGTCTGATCTCGCTCACCGCACCGACCAGGGTGGTCTTGCCCACCCCGAAACCGCCCGCGACCAGGATCTTCAGGGTCAGCGGCTCGACCGGCGTCACGGCATGCATGGCGCCGGTGCGGCTAGAGCGCCCGAAGGCCATCGATCACCTCACGCAGAATGGATTCGTCGGGCAGTTCGGCCGGGGGGACCGGCCGGGTCACGTGCACCAGTTCGTCGTCGACGAGATCGCCGATCAGGACGCGTACGACCCCGACCGCGAGGTCGAGTTCGGCCGCGAGTTCCGCGACGGACTGCGGGCGGAGCAGGCAGAGCCCGAGGATGTCTGCGTGCTCCGGGGACAGCGTCGTGTCCCAGACCGGGTCGTCGGCCGCGGACTCGGCGACGACCAGCGCGATCAGGTCGAGGCGGTGCTGCCCGGCGTGGCTGGTCCGGCCGCGGGTCATCGCGTACGGACGCACCACCGGACCCGCGTCGTCGTCGAACCACTGCTCGGCGGCGGCGTCGGCCGCGGTGCCGGGCGGGTGGGCGGGGTGGTCCTGGCCAGGATCGCTCATGCCGTCCGACTCACCCTCCGGCGGGCAGCCCGGTGCGCGGGGCGGTCGCCAGGTGGTCACCGACCCGCTTGACCATGAGGGTCATCTCGTACGCGACCTGGCCGACATCGGAGTCGGAGTCCGCGAGCACGGCCAGGCAGCTTCCGTCGCCGGCCGCCATGACGAACAGGAACGCCTCGTCCAGCTCGACCACGGTCTGGCGGACCCGGCCGGAGTCGAAGTGGCGGCCGACGCCCTTGGCCAGGCTGTGGAAGCCGGAGGCCACGGCGGCCAGGTGCTCGCTGTCCTCCCGGGTGAGGTCCTTGGAGCTGCCGGTGGGCAGGCCGTCGCCCGAGAGGACCACGGCCTTGCGGATGCTGGCGACCCGGTCCACGAGCTCGTCGAGGAGCCAGTTGAGGGGGCCGGAGCCACGGCCCCTGGTGTCGTTGCCGGACTGCGGTGCGGTCATCGACCGTCCCCTTCGTTCTCGCTACCGGGACCGGTGGCGGCAGGAGTGCCGGCCCCGGTCACGGGCTGGTGTGGTGCGTGCTGCTGCGCTTGGCGTGTCGGTCGGGCCTGCTGGGTGTGCGGGGCCTGCTGGGTATGCGGGGCCTGCTGCGCGTACGGGGCCTGCCCGGTCTGCTGCGCCTCTGCGGCGTGCCCCGCCGGTGCGGCCTGCTCCGCCCGCTGCCGCGCGTGGTGGTCGCGGCCCGCGGTCCAGCCGCGCTGGAGCGAGGACATGCGACGGCGCACCTCCTCGGCGTCGCGGTCGGCCATCGGCTCGGCGGCGGCCGGGGCAGGGGCCGGGCCGTCCTTGAGCTGGGGCGCGAGGCTGGCCTGGCGGATCCGCCGGGGCAGGGTCGCGCCGGCGGGCGCCGCCGCGGGGCGTGCCGGGCCGTTCGGGGCCCGCACCTCCTGCGCGGGGTCGGGGACCGCCGACACGGAGCGGGGCTCGACGCGGCGGCCGTGCTCGGCCACCAGGGTCGGGGCGGGGCGGCGGCGCGGGAGCGGGACGGCGCCGGGCGAGCGGGCGCCGTCGGGGCGGACGGACTCCGCGCGCGCCGGCTCCAGGCGGACCGGGCCGGTGGGCGGCAGGGGCTCCCGCTCGCGGTCGCGGTGGTCGCGGTCCCGGTGGTCGCGGTCGCGGCGGTCACGGCTGCGGTCGCGGAAGCCCTCGCCGAGCCGGGCACCGCCGCCCCGCTCGGCGGGAGCTTCGGCGGACCGGTCGCCCTTCCAGAGGCCCGTACGGTCGCCGGAGCCGTCCGCGGCCCGCTCGCCCATGCGGTCCGCGCCGCGGTCGCCCTTGCGGGGACCTCCGCGGTCGGCGTGCCGGTCCGCGTGCGAGCGGGTGGCCTGGCGCAGGCCGAGCAGGGAGTTGCGCGAGATGCCGTTCGGCGGGGTCTCGTCGTCGAGGGTGGCCATGGCGGGCCTGCCCGTGGCCCCGGAGACCCCTGGGACCCCGGTGAGCCCGATGGTTCCGACGGAGCCCGCGCGGCCGGTGGCGGTGTCCTCCGGGGCCGGGACGGGCTCGTCCAGCCCCAGCATGCCGATCGGGGCCTCCAGCTCGACGGGGCCGCGCAGTTCGACGCCGGCCGGGAGCCGGCGGTCGGTGCCGTTGCCCTCGGCGACGGACTTCGGACGGGCGGAGCCGACCGCGCCTCCGGACACCCTGCCGCCGGCCAGCCGGATGCCGGTGCCGTTGGTCTCGGGAGCTTCCGTCAGCAGGGCCACCGGGAGGAAGACCACCGCGGTGGTGCCTCCGTAGGGGCTGATCTGGAGCCTGACCTTGACCTCGTGACGGTGCGCGAGCCGGCTGACGACGAACAGGCCGAGCCGGTCGGTGTCGGAGAGCTCGAAGTCGGAGGTGTCACTGAGTCGGAGGTTCGCGTCGAAGAGCGCCTCGGGGGTCATGCCGAGGCCGCGGTCGTGGATCTCCAGGGTGAAGCCGTTGGCCACGCGCTCGCCGAGCACCTGGACCGCCGTGTGCGGCGGGGAGAACACGGTGGCGTTCTCCAGGAGTTCGGCGATGAGGTGGGTGACGTCGGCCACGGCCGGGCCGGCGATGCCCAGGCGCGGCAGGCGGCGCACCTCGACGCGCTCGTAGTCCTCCACCTCGGCGACGGCGGCCCGTACGACGTCCATCAGCTGGATGGGCTTGCGCCACTGGCGGGAGGGCGCGGCGCCGGAGAGGATCACCAGGCCCTCGGCGTGGCGGCGCATGCGGGTGGTCATGTGGTCGAGGCGGAAGAGGTCGGCGAGCTCCTCGGTGTCCTCGGTGCGCCGCTCCATGGTGTCGAGCAGGGTGAGCTGGCGGTGCAGCAGCACCTGGTTGCGGCGGGCCAGGTTGACGAACACCTCGGACACGCCGCGCCGGAGCTCCGCCTGCTTGACGGCGGCCTCGATGGCCGCGCGCTGGAGGGAGTTGAGGGCCTGGCCGACCTGGCCGACCTCGTCCTTCTCGTACTCCAGACGCGGGGCCTCGGTCTCCACGTCCACGTGCTCGCCCGCGGCGAGGCGGCGCATCACGCCGGGGAGGCGGATGCCGGAGACCTCGTGGGCCTCCTTGCGGAGCCGGGACAGGTCGCGGATCAGGTCCCGGCCGACGCGCACGGACAGGACGAGGGAGACGACGAGGGCGATGAAGCCGAGCACCCCGGCGAGGGCGGCCTGGACCAGGACGTCCATGGCGACGGGCTCGACGCGCTTCTGGTAGCGGTCGCCGGCGGCGGTGCCCATGACGGCGAGGTCCTGGAGCACCTTGGAGGTGGCCTCGTCCCACTGGGCGGCGGTCACGTTGCGCGGGCTGTGGGTGGCGCCCTGGACGAGGAACCGTTCCTCCGCCTCGCGCAGGGCGCGGCTCTCCGGGCTGGTCCAGTACTGCTCGAACTGCTCCCGGTCGGCGGCGGGGAGGATCGCCAGGTTGAACTCGTAGAGCAGCTTGCGGTTGGCCACGAAGTCGGAGACGTGCCGGACGTCCGCCTGGCTGACGTTGCGGGCGGCGAGGGCTCCGGCGACGAGGGCGTCCTCGCGGGAGAGCGTTTCGCGGGCGCGGGTGATGCCGACGAGGGCGCGGCCCTGCTTGTCCATCTCCACGTCCTCGAGGGCGTGGAGGTTCATGAGGAAGTCGTAGCAGGGGTCCACGAGCCGGCTGTAGAGCTCCAGCGCCTGGTTGGTGTCGACGGAGCCCCCGTCCACCGCGCTGCGCAGGGCTCCGATGCTGCGGAAGGCTTCGAGGACGGAGTTCAGCTGCCGGGCGTTGGACGGGTCGAGTTCGTCGACGACGTCGGGGTCCCTGGCGTCGGCGGAGATCCTCTCCACCGCCTCGTCGGTGGCCGCGCGGCTCTTGGCCAGCTCCGTGGTGGCGTTGGAGGCGCGCGGGTCGCCGATGACCACGAGGGTCTGGCGGCGCTCCTTCTGGATGACGCGGACGACGTCCTCCACCGGGTAGCCGACCTTGTCGATGACGTAGGCGACACCGAGCAGTTGGACGGCCTGGCGGCCGGTGATCACCGTTGCGAAGCCCCAGAGGGCGGTCAGGGAGACGAGCGGCACAAGGAGCAACGCCACGATCTTCCGGCGGATGGACTTCCCGCGAAAGCGCATGGCCTCCCCAGCCTCCCCCAGCTCAACCCCGTTACCGGTGGTTGCTGTTCCGTCATTTAAACGGCGTGAGCCTACTACTGCCACAGCGAACCTTCGAAGGCCTGTCCGGACGTTTTCGGCCTGACCCCCGGGCGAAGATCACGAGTTGTCCGGAAGATCCGGTGAAGTGCAGCCCGATATGTGGCAGATGACACTTGGTGGGGCCTCGGTCCCCGACGCAGAATGGATGGCTGGAATTCTTCGTTCCGCGATACTTCCGGGCGTCCCGCACGTCCGGGATCCGGGAATCTCTCGGCCTCTTCGTGCGTCTACCTGTTCGGGGCGGGCATGAGCGGCCGCGAGGAGGGCAGGGAGCGACCATGGCGAAGACGTACGAGGACGGCGGCAAGGGCGCCGACGGCACGGACCGCGCGGGGGCCGGGGCGCGGCGGGGGCGGGTCCTGTGGGTGGACCAGCCGACGGGACGACGGCGCATGCCGGATCCGGTGCGGACGTCCGCCGTGCGGGCGGTGCTGATCGTCGCCGTGACGCTGACGGACGCCACGGTCGCCTTCTTCCTGACGGTCACCGGCTCCTGGCTGGCCCTTCCGCTGTCGCTGTGCGCGATAGCGGGGGTGGTCGTCGCCACGTGGGGCGTGCTCGACGTACTGATCACCCGGCAGGCGTGGAACCAGCGCCACGGGGTGCTCTCGGAGCCCAGCAGCACGGCGCGGGACCGGCGGCGCGAGCGCCGCCGGGCGCGCCGGGAAGCCCGCTCGGCGCCCCCGCTGCCGCCCCGCACCCCCGTGCGCGGCGAGGCGACCGGCATCTGGCCGCCGCCGACGGGTACCCGGCGGGGCTGAAGCGCCCTCCCAGGCACCGGGAGCGGATGCCCGGCACCCGGGCCCGCCGGACGGAGTCCGGCGCAGCGCCGCGAAGCCGGGGAGGCCCACCAGGGCCGAGCAGCGCAAGCGGCGCGTCAGGGAGGACGGCGGCGCCTCAGGAAGGAGACGGGCTCCGGCGGTACATGCGGGTCGCCGTGATCTCGCCGTGGATGGTCTCCCCCTCCGCGAACTGCTGGGGCAGGCCCGGGCGCAGGTGTTCCTCGACGCTGATGTACTTGAGTCCCGCGCGCAGGTCGGCGTCGTTGCGGAGCCGGATGACCAGCGGGAACTCGGCGAGGGCCGTGGTGTCGAACAGGCCCGTGGTGTACAGCAGCTGGACGCCGAGGGCGTCCGAGACGGCCCGCTGGAGTTCCAGCAGGTACGTGGCGTTCGCGCGCCCGATCGGGTTGTCGAGGAAGAGCGTGCCCGCGTGCCGGTGCTTGTCGCGGCCCCGGTCGTTGCTGCGCAGCGCCGCCATCGTGCAGTACAGCGCGATCGCCGCGGTGAGCAGCTGGCCGCCGGAGAACACGTCGCCCATCTGGCCCACCGGGACCCGCTCGGCGCGGAGCACCGCGTCGGGCTTGAGGATCTCCACCGCGATGCCCTTGGGCTCCAGCGCCGCCTGGACCCCGTGCAGCAGCAGCGACATGCCGTCGCGGCGGCCCTCGCCGAAGGAGGCGGTGCTGTTCTTCTTCACTGCGGCGCGGGTCGCCTCGTCGATGACCTCGCCGAGCCGCTCGGTGAGGGTGGCCTGGTCGGGCTCCTCGAAGCGGATGCGCAGGAACTCCTGGCCCGACCACTCCCCCAGGCCCTCGGGGAGCTGGGAGAGCCGCTGGGCGGAGCGCAGGGTGGCCAGGGCGGACTCCACGAGGCCGCGCAGCCGGTCCACGATGCTGTCCCGGTTGCGCTCCAGCTGCGCCAGCTCGTCGGTGAGGACGCGCAGCCGGGGGGCGAAGGCCACGGCCCAGGCCGCCGCGTGCTCGGGCAGGGCGGAGGCGGGCAGTTCGCGGATCTGCTGGCGCGCGGGGGTGCGCACCTGCTCGTAGCGGTTGGCGTTGGCGTGCCGGACCAGGATGTCGCTCGCCTCGCGGACGGCGGCCTCGGCGGCCGACAGGTCGGTGGCGCAGCCCCGTAGCGAACGGCGGGCCTCGGTGGCCGACTGGCGGGCCTCCTCCAGGCTGCCGGGGTGGGCCACCGGCTCCTGCTCGTCCTCCGGGTGGGTGTGGTCGCGCAGGAGGTCGCGGAGCATGGCCGCGGTCTCGTCGAAGCCGCCCGCGCCTTCCTCGGCGGTGCGGTGGGCGCGCAGCAGGTCGGCGTGGGCCGCGCGGGCGGACTCCACGGCTGCGGTGTGCGCGGCGAGTTGGGCGGTGGCGGTACGGAGCCTGGCCTGGGCCTCCTCGACGTTGTCGGGGATCAGCTCCTCGGGCAGCTCGGTGTGTGCCTCGCCCTCGGCGGGGGCGTGCCGTTCGGCCTCGCCGCGCAGCCGGCCGAGCTGCTCGCTGGCGGTGGAGGCGCGGGTCTCCAGCATCTGCACGAGGGCCTCGGCGCGGGCGGCGGCGGCCTGCCGGGAGGGGCCGTCGGCTCCGTCGGTGCCTTCGAGGAGCTGGGCGGCGCGGGTACGGACCTTGTTGGTGAGGCGGTCGAGTTCGGCGAGGGCCACGCTCTCGTCGCTCTCGGCGCGGGCCTGTTCGGAGCGCAGGTCGGCGCCGACGCCGACCTTCTCGTAGAGCTGGGAGGCGGCGCGGTAGGCCTCGCGGAGGGCGGGGAGCGGCGCCTTGGGCGTGGCGCCGTTCCCTGCGGGCGCCTCGGGCAGCGGATCGGGGGCTCCGGCGATCTCGGCGCGCTCGGCGCGCAGGGCGCGGGCGGTGCGGCGGGCGTCGTCGGCGGCGCGCTGGGCGGCGCGGCGGTCCTCGTCGGCGGCCCGGGCCCGGTCTAGGCAGGCCTCGGCGCGGGCCTCGGACTCGGCGGCTTCGTCGGCGAGTTCGCGCAGCCTGGTCTGCCAGCCGGCGCGTTCGCGGAGCCGGTAGGCGAGGCCCGCGAGGGCGTCGGCGACCCGGCGGGCGCGCTGGGCGGCGTCCTGGCGCTCGTCACGGACGCGGGCGGCGTCGGCGGCGGCCTCGTCGGCCTCGGCGCGTACGGTACGGGCCTCCGCGAGCTCCGCGTCCGTCTCCTCGGCGAAGCCGCGGGCGGCGGCGGCCTGCTCCGCGAGCTCGGCGAGGCGGCCGGGCGGGCAGCCGGTGCGCCAGGACAGCAGCCGGGCGGCGAGCTCGCGGTCCCCGGACAGGCGGGCGGCGAGCTCGCGGATCTCGGTGTCGCGGGCGGTGGCCCGGGCGCGCAGCGCCTGGCGCTCCTCGTCGGCGGCGTGCTCGTCGTGCATGGCGGGGTTCGGCGGCACGATGAAGATGCCGGAGCTGCCGGAGCCCTCGGTGTCCCCGGCCGGGGGGACCGGCGCCAGCAGGGCCGCGGCGGTGCCGACGGCGACGGTGGAGCGGGGCAGCAGGGCGGCGCCGGAGAGGACCTCGCGGGCCCGGGCGTGGGTGTCGGGGTCGGTGATGACCACGCCGTCGACGAGTTCGGGGCGGGCACCGAGGACCGCGGCGTGGTCGGCCGGGTCCACGGACTGGGCGAGGTAGCGCCAGCCGGGGAGGGCCGGGATGCCGTGCTCGCCGAGGAACTCCACGGTCGCGAGCACGTCGGGGCCGGGCGGCAGCAGGCCGCCGTCGCCGAGGGCGCCGAGGATGCGGGAGTCGTCGGCGGCGGCGGTGCGCAGGTCGAAGAGCTGGCGTTCGGCGGAGGCGACTCCGTCGGTGAGCAGGGTGCGCAGGTCGTCGGCGTTCCGGTCGAGGTCCGCGACGGTGAGCCAGCCGGCGGGGCCGCCGTCCGGGGCTTCCCCGCGGCCGGTGCCGGGGGCGGGGTCGGCAGCGGTGGCGGCACCGGTGCCGGATCCGGCGGGTGTCCTGCCGCCGCCTGAGCCGGGGTGCGGGGCCGCCGATCCGGACGGGGCCGACGGGGCGCCCAGCAGGGCCGCCAGGCGCGGGGCTGCGGCGAGGGCTTCGGCCGCCCGGTACTCCGCGTCGTGGGCGGCCTCGGCCGCGTCGGCGGCGTCCGCCGCACGGGCGGCGGTGAGTTCCGCGCGGGATTCCGCCGCGGCGGCCTCGCGGGCCGCCTCGGCGGCCGCGCGGGAGGCTTCGCGGGACTCGTCCCAGGCGGCGACGGCCGTCTTCTCCGCGTCGGCGGCGGCCAGCGCGGCCCGCGCCGGGTCGGCGTCGGGGGCGGAGTCGTCGAGCCAGCCGGCCCGGACGGCCTCGGCGGTCTCCTGCTGGACCTCGGCGAGGCGGGCGCGCAGGTGCTCGGCCTCGCTGCGGGCCCGCTGGTTGGCCGTCGCGGCGGCGGTGGCGGCGCGGTGGGAGGACTCTCCGGTCTGCTGGAGGACGGCGGACCGCTCCTCCTCCTCGTTGGCGGCCCGTTCGCCCTGCTCGGCGGCGGCGTGCAGGGCCCGTACGAGCTCGGTGGCGGCGGTGGCCCGGGCGGCGAGCGCCGGGGCGGCGTCCCGTTCGGCCTCCAGGATCGCGGAGGCGACCCGGGCGGAGCGGTCGGCGGCGGAGCGGTGGCGCAGGACGTGCTCGGCGGCCTGCCAGGCGGAGTGCAGGGTGCGGGCTTCGAGGAGTTCGCGGCGCTGCGCGGCGGCGGCCTTGTCGGCGACGGTCAGGGCCAGCGAGGCGTGCCGGTAGGCGAGTTCGGCCGAGACGGCGGCGCTGCGGGCGCGCGCGGACTCGGCGGCGGTGACCTGGTGGGCGGCGCCGGTGACGCGCTGGGCCAGGTCGGCCGCGCGGCCGCGCTCCTCACCGGCGCGGGCGGACAGCCGCCGGGCGAGGGTGCGCGTACGGCGCTCGGCACCCGCGTGGACGTCGCGCAGCCGGGAACGGGCCGCGGCCGCCTCGACGATCTTGGTCAGGAGCTCCACCGAGCCCGCGGTGAAGTCGCGTTCGGCCATCAGCTCGGCCCGGCGGCCGAGCTTGTTGCCGAAGCCGTGGACGAGGTCGGCGAGGCCGTCGGTGTCCCGGGTGTCGGTGACGGCGCGCAGCAGCAGGTCGGTGAAGTCGGAGTCCTTCTTGACCGCGAAGAGGCCGGCGGCCTCGCCCTCGTCGGCGTTCATCTCGCGCTGGTAGCGGAAGAGTTCGGGGTCGAGGCCGAGCTCGGTGAGGTGCTCGTTCCAGCGGTCGTGGATCTCCTCGAAGTACACCTCGAGGTGCGGGTACGCCTTGCCGGCCTCGGTCAGGGCGTCACGGAAGCCCTTCATGGTGCGGCGCCGGCCCTGGGCGCCGGAGGCGCCCTCCACGGGCGGACGGACCGAAGTGGCCTCGGCCACCGGGAGGTTGTCCAGGCTGAGGCCCGGGCCGGGGCGGAAGGAGTACCAGGCCTCGGCGAACTTGCGCGGGTCGTTGGAGACTTGCCGGCCGCGCCATTCGCTGACCTTGCCGACGACCACGCACTCGCCGGTCTGGGTGTGCTGCCATTCCAGTGCCACGTGGCCGCAGTCGTCGGCCAGCAGGAACTTGCGCAGGACGCCGGAGCTGGCGCCGCCGAGGGTGTTGCGGTGGCCGGGCAGCATCACCGAGAAGATCAGCTTGAGCAGGACCGACTTGCCGCCGCCGTTCTCCAGGAAGAGCACGCCGGCGGGCGCGGGGCGGCGCGGCGGGCCGGTGGGCTCGTCCTCGAAGAACTCCGCCTGGGTGGGCGCCGGGTGGGGCACCGGCGCGCCGACTCCGCGCAGGTCGAGCACGGTGTCGGCGTAGCGCGCGCCGGCGGGCCCGATGGAGTAGAGGCGGATCCGGGACAGCTCGTACATGGCGGCGGACTCTCGTCGTTCTTCGTAGGTCGTACGTGGGCCGTACGGGTACGGGTGGCGGGTGGCGGCGGTAGCGGTGGCCCGGGGCGGGGCGGGCGGCTCAGGCGTGGAAGGGCAGGCCCGCGTCGGCGGCGAGTTCGAGGTCGTCGCCCTCGGGCGGCGGCAGCAGGCTGGCTGAGCCGTCGCTGACGGGGACCACGCCCAGGTCGAGGAGCTCGGCCATGGCCGCGCTGCCGGCCATGTCGCGGACCTGGAGCTGGTAGCGGGGGGTGGTGCGGTACGTGCCCCCGGCCTCGTCGCCGGTGCGCTGGAGGAAGCCGGAGTCGGTGAGGAAGGCGGCGGCCTTGCCGACGATGCCGGTGGTGGAACCGGCCAGGCGGCGGGCGTCCTTGGTGGCGCCGGTCGCACTGCGGCGGGCGTAGACCCGCCAGGCGGCCTCCAGGCCGGGGGCGTCGGAGGCCGGGTCGGTGTTCTCGCCGAGTTCCTCGGCGCGCTCCTCCAGGCGGCGGCAGGACTGCCGGACGAAGGCGTCGACGCCGTTGACGGTGATCCGGCCGATGTAGCCGTCGTCGGCGAGGTCCTCGGGGCGGGGGAAGGCCAGGGCGGCGACGGCGAGGTGCGCGAGGCCGTGCAGGAAGCGGTCCGCGGAGTCGGCGGTGGTGCGGCGGGCGTAGTCGCCCATGCGGACGGCGAAGACGGAGTCCTCGCCGGCGGCCACGGCCATGCCGGCGCGGGAGGACACCTCCAGGACGACCAGGCCGAGGCCGGTGGCGACGGCGTCGGCGAGCCGGGCGAAGGCGGGGTCCTCGCGGTAGCGGCGCAGCAGTTCGGCGTACTCGGCATCGCGGGCAGGGAGCAGCTTGGGCTGAAGCCCGAAGGCCACGAGGCGGGCCGCGTCCGCGGCGTCCGCCGGGGTGACGCCTCCCTGCGGGGCGGTTCCCTGCGCGGCCTGGACCGGAGCCGGGGCCTCGTGGGCGTCGGGCTCGCTCCACGCGGGGTGCTGCTCGGCGTGGTGGTCGCTCACGGGTGGGTCTCCTCGGTGGTGCGGGTGGGGCTCACGCGGGTGGGGCGATGGCCGGCGGCGCTCGACTGGGCCGGCTTCGGGCCGGTGGGGCTCGGCTGGGCTTGGCCCGGGCCGGTGGGGCCCGGGCCGGTGGGGCTCGGCTGGGCTCGGCTCGGGCCGACCGCGCCCAGGCCCGTGGGGCTCGGCTGGGTTTGGCTCGGACAGGTGGTGCCCGGGCCGGTGGTGCCCGGCTGGGCTTGCCTCAGGCCGACCGCGCCCAGGCCCGTGGGGCTCGGCTGGGCTTGGGTCGGGCCGGTGGCGTAGTGCGGCGCGGTGGCTTCGGCGGTGGGAGGTGTTCCCCCGCCCCGCCCCTTCCCGAAATCGGAGGCAAGCCCCCGCGCCCCCGGGTGGGGTCGCGTCGCCAGGGCCTCCGCCCCGGTGACGGGGGGCGTCACCCCCATCGGGGACATGACGCCCGGGTACTGGTCGACGTCCGGGCCCGGGGTCCCGCAGGGTCCGGGGCGACGGCTCTCAGGGGTGGTATCGACCACGGCCGCGGCCGCGCGCGTGGTGTCAACCGCAGCCGCGGGAGCACGCGTGGTATCGACCACGGCCCCGGCCGCGCGTGTGGTGTCGGCCATGGCCCCGGCCGCGCGCGTGGTATCGACCACGGCCCCGGCCGCGCGCGTGGTGTCGTCCATGGCTGCGGGCGCGCGGCGGGCCTCCCGGGGAACGTCCCGGTCCCGACCGGCCGGGATCGTACGGTCGGCGCCCCGCGCGACGGGGCCGCCGGGCGTGGCCGTGGAGCGGGGCGCGCGCGTGCGGCCCGCGTCGAGGGGGGCCGGTGCGCGGCGGGCAGGCTTGCAGGGGCTCGGTGCAGTTCCCGGCCGGGGCGGGGTCATGCCGCCTCCGTGCGGTCTGCCGTCATGGCTGCCGCGTCCAGGAGGGCGGTGCCGACGATGAGGTCCGCGCCGCCGAATTCGGGGTCGTCCAGTTCCGTGCCGTCGTCGACCGCGAAGAGGAGCCGCTCCTCGCCCTGGCGGTACGCCGTGCCCACCGCCGGGCTCGCCGCGTGGACGGCCAGCAGGGCGACCAGGTACGGCAGGTCGGGGTCGGAGCGGCGGGCCTCCGCCAGGAGGCCGGACAGGCGGCGCGGGGCGTCGTGCGGGAGTTCGAGGAGTTGCATCGCGGCGGCGAGCTGCTCCTCGCTGAAGCGGCTGTCGTCGGGGGTGGCGATCAGGTCCGGCTCCGGCATCTCCAGACCCAGGTGCTCGCGCTCCACGGGCGGGGTGAGGAGGATCTCCACCAGGTCCGCGACGCGGACCGAGACGGGGGTGCGCAGCCCGACGCCCGACGCGAAGAAGGCGTCGGTGACCCGGATGGCCTGGGCGACGGGGAGCGGGAGGGAGGGAGCCACGAGCTGTCCGTACAGGTCGATCCCGGAGCGCGGCGCGGGGGCCGCGAAGGCCTGGCGGTCCTGTTCGGCGCGGAAGAGCGGGCCCGCGTCCAGCAGTCGGGACTGGAGCTGGGTGTGGCGGCGGATGCAGTCCTTGACGATGTCGACCAGTTCGGCGGCGCGGCGCTTGTTGTCCGGCTCCTCCGCCTCGTCGCGGGCCTTGCGGATGTTGGTCAGGATCGCGTTCTCGTGGCGGTAGCGGTCGGCGACGTGGTCGAGGGCCTCCGCGATCATGTCGGGGACCGTGACCAGCCAGTCCACCGCCCGCACGTTGCGCCGGGTCGCGTCCAGCGTGCGGCGCAGGGTCTCGGCGTACTGGACGGTGCGGTAGCGGGCCTGCTCGGCGGCGAGTTGGGCGTCGGCGAGCCGGCCCCGGCTGATCAGGACCTCCAGCTTGACCTCGGCGGCGATCTGCGCGCTGGTGACGTCCGTGTCGAGCGCGCCGACCAGGACGTTGACGGCCTCGTCCGTCGTGCGCAGGTACACCGCACCGCCGTAGCCCGGGACTTCCTCGATCAGCTTGAAGTCGTAGTCGCGGCGGACGTACACCCCGTCCGGGCCGAACGTGCCGTAGATCGCGCGGAATCCGCGGTCGACGCTGCCGACGTTGATCAGGTTCTCCAGCACCCAGCGGGCCACCCGCTCGTGCTCGGCCGCCGGGCGCGCCGGTGCCTGGGCGGCGACGCGCGGCAGCAGGCGGGCCACTATCTGCTCGTGGTCCGCGCCGGTGTCGAAGTCCATGTTGAGCGTGACCAGGTCGATCGCGGCGAGCGCGACCTCCGCCATCGCGTAGACCCCGTACTCGCCGGCCAGGTTGGCCTTGCGCACGTCGAGGTCGTGGAGCGGGGCGGTGCAGGCGAGCGCGCGCAGCCGCCGGGCCAGGCCCTCGTCGGCGGCCGGGCCCGGCGCCGGGGAGGGAAGGGTCTTCGCCGGGGCAGGGAAAGTCACGGGCAAAGACTAGGCGCTGACCCTGACAACATCCCAAACGGGATGGTTCGCCCGATCCTCTCGACCGGCCGCCCGCGGCGGGCCCGCGCCCTGTTCTACGCTCACCGCATGGCTTCCATGATCACGCCGGACACCCCGGCGGCCGCCCCCGTGATCGATCTCAACGCCGACCTCGGCGAAGGCTTCGGGCGGTGGACGCTGACCGACGACGAGGCCCTGCTGTCCGTCGTCACGAGCGCCAACGTGGCCTGCGGCTTCCACGCCGGCGACCCGTCCATCATGCGCCGCGTCTGCGAGCTGGCGGCCGCGCGCGGGGTGCGGATCGGCGCGCAGGTCTCGTACCGGGACCTGGCGGGCTTCGGCCGCCGCTCCATGGACGTGCCGGCCGGTGAGCTGGCCGACGAGGTGGCCTACCAGATCGGGGCGCTGGAGGTCTTCGCGCGGGCGGCCGGCTCCCGGGTCTCGTACGTGAAACCGCACGGTGCGCTGTACAACCGCACCGTGCATGACGGGGACCAGGCCGGGGCGGTGGTGGCCGGTGTGCTGCTCGCGGCCGGTCCCGCCGGGCTCCCGGTGCTCGGGCTGCCCGGTTCCCTGCTGCTCGCCGCCGCAGGGCGGGCCGGGCTGCCGACCGTCCCGGAGGCCTTCGCCGACCGCGCCTACACCCCCGCGGGCACCCTCGTGCCGCGCGGCGAGCCGGGCGCCGTGGTCCACGACCCGGACGCGGTGGTGGCCCGCGCGGTGGACATGGCCGCCGGGCAGTCGGTGACGGCCGCCGACGGCTCCCGGATCCCGGTGGCCGCCCGCTCCCTGTGCCTGCACGGCGACACCCCCGGCGCCGCGGACCTGGCCCTGCGCGTGCGCGGGGCGCTCGGCGGGGCCGGGGTCCGGGTGGAGGCCTTCGCGTGAGGGCGCTGGAGGCCGGCGCCGGGGCGCTGCTGCTGGAGCTGGACTCCGCCGAGGAGGTGGCCGCGCTCCACGCGGAGCTGCTGCGCCGCCGGGACGCCGGTGACGAGCTGGGCGGCGTACGGGAGATCGTGCCGGCGGCCCGGACCGTCCTGCTGGACGGGGTGCGGGAGCCGCGCGCCCTCGCGGCCCGGATCGCCCGCTGGCGGGTCCCCCCGCTGGCGCCTGCCGACGGGCCGCCCCCGGTGACGGTGGCGGTGCGCTACGACGGCCCGGACCTCGCGGAGGTGGCCGCGCTGTGGGAGGTGCCGCCCGAGGAGGTGCCCGGCATCGTCGGCGCGGTCACCTTCCGGGTGGCCTTCTGCGGGTTCGCCCCGGGCTTCGGCTACCTGACGGGCCTGCCCGCCCGCCTCCACCTGCCCCGGCGCGCGACGCCCCGTACGGCGGTACCGGCGGGCTCGCTGGCCCTCGCGGGCGAGTACGCGGGGGTCTACCCGCGCTCCTCCCCCGGCGGCTGGCAGCTGATCGGGTCCACCGACGCGGTGCTGTGGGACCCGGCGCGCGAGCCGGCGGCGCTGTTCGCGCCCGGGGTGCGCGTGCGGTTCGAGGAGGCCTCGTGAAGGCGCTGGAGGTCGTACGGGCGGGCGCGCTGACCACCGTCCAGGACCTGGGGCGGCCCGGGTACGCCCACCTCGGCGTACCCCGGTCCGGGGCCCTCGACACGGGGGCGCGGGCGCTGGCCAACCGGCTGCTGGGCAACCCGCCCGGGGCGGCCGTCCTGGAGACGACCCTGGACGGCGTGGGCCTGCGGGCGGTGGGCGGCCCGGTGACGGTGGCCGTGACCGGGGCGCCCTGTTCGGTACGGGTCTGCGGGCGCGCGGCGGCCTGGGGAGCCCCGGTCCTGCTGCGCGCCGGGGCGGAGCTGGAGGTGGGCCGGGCGGAGTCGGGGGTGCGCGGCTACGTCGCGGTGCGGGGAGGGTTCGCGGTCGAGCCGGTGCTGGGCAGTCGCTCGACCGATCTGCTGTCGGGCCTCGGGCCACCGGTCCTGGCGGTGGGGGCGCTGCTGCCGGTGGGCGCGCCGGGTCCGGATCCGGTGGCCGGGGTGGACGCTCCGGCGGCGCCGGGGCCGCCCTCGGAACTGGTGCTTCCGCTGCGGCTGGGGCCGCGGGCCGACTGGTTCGACGCGGAGTCGGTGACGGGGCGGCTGCTGCGGGCGACCTACCGGGTCTCGGCCGCTTCGAACCGCATCGGGCTGCGGACGGAAGGGCCGCCGCTGGTTCGGGGGCGGGGTGGTGAGCTGCCGAGTGAGGGGATGGTGCTGGGGGCGGTGCAGGTGCCGCCGGATGGGCAGCCGGTGGTGTTCCTGGCCGACCATCCCGTGACCGGGGGGTATCCCGTCGTCGGGGTCGTGCCGCCGGGGCTCGCGCTCGACGCGGCCGCCCAGGCGGGGCCGGGGGTTCCGATCCGCTTCGTACGCCTCTGACCAACCCGGCCCCACCGGGGCTCCCCGGCTCCCCCACGCCCACCCCGGGCCCTGATGTGCCGCCGGGGCCCGGGCGGGCACCATACATCCCGCTTCGAGGCCCGGCCGGACACCGTATGTGCCGCTGCGCGGGGCAAAGTCCCCTACCCACCCTTCCACCGTTCCCCGGGCCAGCCCGGACCCGCGCCTCAAACGCCGGCGGGGCTGGAGGAGGCCCCGGGCTCTGCCCGGACCCGCGCCTCAAACGCCGGCGAGGCTGGGTGGGTACCCCCGGCCGGGGCCGGGAAGAGGCCCCGGGCTGCGCCCGGCCCCCTGGGGCTCCGCCCCAGACCCCGGTCCTCAAACGCCGGACGGCTGAGAGGAACACACCCCGGCCGGGGCGGGGAAGCGACCCCAACCGGGGCAGAGAACCCGCGGAGTTACGAGGATGCGTCCCGGGGTGGGGACGGGGGTGGGGTGGGGTGTTGGTCTGGACGTAAAACGTGATTTGTGGCGCGAAAACAGCCCGCCACCCTGTCGAAGCCGATGTCAGGGCGCCTAAATCATGAGTCCAGACCAACACCCCACCCCACCCCCGGCCCCGCCCCACCCGCAGCCGGCCGACCGACCGACAGAGCGACCGACTACATCGCCGACTCCGGGGTGATGCGGCTGCGGACCGCCGACTGGACTTCTTCTTCCTCCGCCGGGTCCGCCGCCAGCCGCCGCAGCCGCGGCGCCACTCGGGCGTCGGCCGTTTCCGCGTGGCGGGCGGCCACCTCGCGGGTGGTCTCCTCGCAGTCCCACAGGCACTCGACGGCGAAGCCCGCCGCGAAGGAGGGGTCCGTCGCCGCCAGGGCCCGCGCGGCGCGGCCGCGCAGGGCGGAGGAGGCCGTCTCGCGGTAGACGTGGCGCAGGACGGGGGCCGCACAGGCGATGCGGAGCCGCCCGGCTCCGTCGACCAGGGTGAACAGCGGCGCCGAGTCCGGGCCCGAGCCACGGACGGTGGAGCGCAGGGCGCCGAGGACGAGGGGGGCGTCTTCGGTTCCGCCGCGGGCGGCCAGGAGGGTCGCTGCGGCCGTTCCGAGGGCGTCGGGGCGCTGGACCCAGCGCCGGGCCCGCTCGACGGCGGCGGGGCCGCACATGCGCTCGTAGGCGGCTACGGCCGGCTCGTCGCCGGCGGCTTCGATGAGGTCCAGTACGGCCGGGTTCTCCGGCTCGGCGAGGACCAGGTGGTGCAGCGCGGTGGCGCGTGCGGCCTCTCCGGATGCCCCGGCGGCGGCCGCCAGGATCGCGGAGCGGTCTTCGGGGGTGGCGACGGCGGCCAGGCAGCGGGCGGCCGGGACGTGCAGGGGGGTGCCCCGGCGCAGTCCGTCGGCGGCCCAGTCGAAGACGGCCTGGACGCCCCAGCCGGGCTGGGGGCCGCGCGGGGTGAGCTGGCGCTGCCAGCGGTCGAAGGAGCCCTGCTGGCGGGCGGCGCGCAGCCGCTCCGCGTACGCGGGGTCCTCCTCCCACAGGCACCAGGGCCTGGGCTCGTAGGCGTCGCGGACGGCGGCGGCGAGCAGCGCCTCGCCCTCGGGGGTGGCGGGGAAGCGGGCGAGGACGGAGGCGGCCAGCGACCGCAGCCCCTCGTCGTCGTCGCGCAGGGCGAGCTCATCGAGGGCCCAGGCCCAGTTGGCGCCCGTGGCGGCGTAACGGCGCAGCAGCATGAGCGCGTCGTCGCGGCCGTACGAGGCCAGGTGGCCCAGGACGGACAGGGCGAGGCCCGTGCGGGGGTCGTCCTCGTCGAGGAGGTCGTCGACGCCGAAGAGGTGGGCCTCGATCTCACCCAGGGGGCCGTCGAGATCCAGGTACAGGCGTGCGTAGTACAGGGAGCGGTTCTCGACCTGCCAGTCCTGGCGCGGATCGCCGGCCACGCAGTGGTTGAGCGCCGCGAGGGCTTCGGCCCTGGGCGCCGCGAGTGCGTGCAGCGTGCCGTCGCCGCGGCCGCGCTGGAGGAGACCGAGCAGGGTACCGCTCGGCGCTATGACTGGTTCGAACATGGGAATGGCCTCAAATCAAGCTGGGGACGCAACCGGGAATCGGAGTTCACACGGCCGCGTAACAGCTTGCGAGGACGTCCGCCGTCAGGTTCCGCTCGATGTAGACCATTGCCTTCTCACTCTCGTCGGTGCTTCACGGCCAGGGCGGCGGTCCCCCGGCAGGAGTGGGGGACGGACACCCGTTGTGTCCTGCCCGCTCCTGCCCGTCCGCCCTGTCCGCGAATCGAATCCGACGCCATGATGACCCAGGCGGTTTGTGCGCCGCGACCACATTTAAGGCCGCCGTGACCAACCCGTGAGGTCTGGACCAGCACAGAACCGGCCAGGGAGCGGCAAAAACCGGACTACTTGGCTCCGAAAAGCTCCAGCAGGTCGGCCTTGGCGAACATGCGGGCCGTGTCCACGGCGGAGGGCGTTCCGGCGTTCGGGTCGGCGCCGCCGGCGAGCAGTGCGCGGATGACGGCCTCCTCGCCCTTGAAGACCGCTCCGGCGAGCGGGGTCTGGCCGCGGTCGTTCGCACGGTCGGCCTCGGCTCCGCGGGCCAGCAGGGCCGTGACGGCTTCGGCGTGGCCGTGGTAGGCGGCGAGCATGACGAGGGTGTCGCCGCGGTCGTTGGTGAGGTTCGCAGGGACGCCCGCGTCCACGTACGCGGCCAGGGTCTCGGTCTCGCCCCGGCGGGCGAGGTCGAAGATCTTGGTGGCCAGCTCGACGACGTCCTCGTCGGGAACGTCCGGGGAGCCCTGGGAAGCCTGGGAGTCCTGGGATTCCAGGGAGTCCTGGGAGCCGTTCTCGACGTGCTCACTCATCGGTCGTACCGCCTTTCACGGGCAGGGCTGCGCACGGCACTGCGTCCGTACGGGTGAAGCGTCAGAGTAGCGCCCGGACCTGCACATGAGAGGCGCGGGCCGAGGCAATGATCACCTTGCGGCCACCCCGAGGCCGCCGTGCCCCCAACCCGCCGGGCCCGCCAGCCGGGATGGGCCGGTCAAGTGAAAAATTGCCGCATTCACCCGTATGCACCTTTTATCGCATTGATACTTCCTGTGAGCCTGGAAGAACTGATGGTGACTGTCCCCACCCACCAGGAGAACTGACTCATGGTCCTGTCCATCTCAGGTGTCGTCCTGCTCGGCATCATCTGCTTCCTGTTCTTCAAGAAGGACGGCATGAAGCTCACGCACGCGTTCGTGTGCGCGCTCTTCGGCTTCTTCCTCGCCGGCTCCGCCATCGCCCCCAGCATCACGGCGAGCACGGCGAGCCTCGCGAGCCTGCTCGGCGGGATCAAGCTCTAGCGGCCGGCCCCGGCACCCACCCGAAGCTTCCACAACTCCAGGAGACGCCCGTGGCCCGGCGCCCACTTCCCCGCATCCTCAGCAGCGGCAGCATGTCGCTCACCCGGGGCCGCGACTTCGCTCGCACGGCCGCCGACAGCGCCACGGACGTCCTCCATCCGCTCCTCACCATCGGACGCGGCCTGCGCGTCCTGGCCTCGGCCGGACGCCGCAAATGGTGCGACACCCCCAAGGACAAGCGGGGTCCCGCGCTGTTCCTGGGCGCCGCCTGCGTCCTCGTGGTCGCACTCGTCCCCTACGGACCGCTCGTCGCCCTGATCACCCTCATGGCGGCGGCGGCCTGGCAGGGACGCGACCGCACCCCGGTGAAGACCGGGCCCAGCGATGCCGAGACCGAACGGCTCGGCTCCCTCTACGAAGCCCTCGTGCCGTACTTCTCCATTCCGGAGGACCCGAGCCCCCTCTTCGCCCACGGCGGCGAGTGGGACAAGGCCTTCAGCGGCTACGAGTTCGACGAGGCGGGCCGCGTCACCCGGCTCCACATCCGCTACCCGGCCTACTTCACCGATGGCGAGGCCGCGTCACGGGCCCGGATCGAGGCACTGCTGCACGCCAAGTCCGGGCGCGGACGGGAGTATCTCTTCGACTGGGACGAGGAGGGCAACCAGCTCGACCTGAGCGTGCTGGCGGCGCTGCCCACAGGCATCGCCGCCCAGCCTTTCGTCACCTCCCCCGGTGAGACCGTGCTCGGCTTCACCGACCCCGGCAGCGTGCAGCGCACCTTGCCCGTCCTGGACGGCGACGAGCCCCGGGACGTGCCTCCGGTCATCTGGCGCACCGGCTCCCGTTCCGCCGAACCCCATCTGCTGGCCGTGGGCCAGCCCGGCAGCGGTACGTCCACGCTGCTGCGCTCCATCGCCCTGCAGGCCCTGCGGCACGGGGGCGAGGTGCTGATCGTGGAGGGCGGCGGCACCGGCGAGTACTCCTGCCTCTCCGGCCGCGCCGGCGTCCTGGCCGTGGAGTGCGGGCCGAGCGGGGCGCTGGCCACCCTGGAATGGGCCGCCCGCGAGACCGAGCGGCGCCTGATCGCCGCCCACCGGGCCCGCGAAGCCGGACGGCCCGCCCCCGAGGACACCCGGCGCCCGCTGTGGATCCTGCTCGACCGGCCCAGCGTGCTGGCCCACCTGGCCACCGCCGAGGGCGCCCCCGACCCGATCGCGCAGCTCCAGGTGCCGCTGCGGCACGGGCGCGCCGCGCACGTCACCGTGGTGGTGGCCGAGCAGTTCGACCACCTGGAGCTGCTCAACGACTCCGTCTGGCAGCACACGAGGGCCCGGGTGGTGCTCGGAGCGGCCACGATCCAGCAGATCGCCGACGTGCTGGGGCTGCCCCCGCACACCACTCCGACGGCCGTACTGCCGCCGGGGCGCGGGTACGCCCGGCTCGGCGCCGGTCCCGTGCACCGGCTCCAGGTGCCGGCCACCCCGGACCCGTACGACGAGGCCACCCACCCGGGACACCGCCAGGCGGTACTGGACCTGCTGCCCGAGCGGCAGGCGCCGACCAAGCCCGTCCCGGACCACGTCACCCTGAGCAAGCCGCTGCACATCGTGCAGCCGCCGGCCCAGGCGCAGGGCCCGGCGATCGACGCCTCGGACATCCCCGAGGTCCCGGCGGACGCCCCCTAGGCCGTCTCTTTCGGATCTTGCCGGGCCCGCGGCGCCCGGCACCGCGAGCTCGGCAGACAAGATCCGAAAGAGACGGCCCAACCCCTCCTACGCGACGAAGGTGCGCGGCGGCTCCGCCCCGCCGCCGCCCGCTCCGGTGGCGACCAGCCGGGCCGCGGCGGCCAGCCGGGCGGCCGCTTCCTCGGCCACCGGGCCGCCGACGGTGAACGGGAGCCTGACGTATCCCTCGAAGGCCCCGTCGACACCGAACCGGGGCCCCGAGGGGACCCGTACCCCCACCCGTTCCCCCACCTCGGCCAGCCGGGAGCCGGAGAGCCCGCCCGCGCGGGCCCACAGGGTCAGGCCGCCGAGCGGGACCCGGAACTCCCAGTCGGGCAGCTCCCGGCGTACGGCCGCCACCAGGGCGTCCCGGTTCTCCCGGGCCTGGCCGCGGCGGACCTCCACGGCCTGCTCCCAGCCTCCGGTGCGCATCAGCCAGTCCACGGCGAGCTGTTCCAGCACGGGCGTGCCCAGGTCGGCGTAGGCGCGGGCGGCCACGAGGCTGCGGATGACGTCGGGGGCCGCACGGACCCACCCGATGCGCATGCCGGCCCAGAAGGCCTTGCTGGCGGAGCCGACCGTGATGACGGTGGAGCCGGCCGGGTCGAAGGAACAGACGGGGCGGGGCATCTCCAGTGCCGGGTCGAGCTGGAGCTCGACCATGGTCTCGTCGGCGACGAGGACGGTGCCGGCCGAGCGGGCCGCGTCCACCATCGCGCGGCGCTGTTCGTCGGAGGCCAGGGCCCCGGTCGGATTGTGGAAGTCGGCGACCACGTAAGCAAGTCGGGGGGCGGAGTCGCGCAGCACCTGGCGCCAGACGTCCATGTCCCAGCCGGTCAGGCCCTCCCCCATGGCGACGGGCACGAGGCGCACGCCGGCGGCGCGCATGAGCTGGAGGATGTTGGCGTAGGACGGGGATTCGACGGCGATGCGTTCTCCGCGCCCCGCGAAGAGGCTGCAGATGGCGTCGATGGCGCCCATCGCGCCCGTGGTGACCATGATCTGCTCGGGCATGGTCGGGATGCCGCGCTCGGTGTAGCGGTCGGCGAGCATGCGGCGCAGCGCGGGCAGCCCGGCCGGGTAGTCCCCGTGGGTGTGGGCGTACGGCGGGAGTTCCTCCAGGGCGCCCTGGACGGCTTTGGTGAGCCAGGGCTCGGGGGCCGGGAGGGCGGCGCAGCCGAGGTCGATCATCGAGCCGAGGGACTCGGGGGGCAGGGGCTCCAGGCCGCGGGCCGGCATGGGGTTGCCGGCGGGCACCGAGGTCCAGCTGCCCGCGCCCCGCCGGGATTCGAGGAAACCCTCGCCGCGCAGGGCCTCGTAGGCGGCGGCGACGGTGGTGCGGCTGACGGAGAGCGCCACGGCCAGCTCCCGCTCGGCGGGGAGCCGGGCGGCGACCGGGATGCGGCCTTCGAGGACGAGCAGGCGGATGCCGTCGGCGAGCGAGCGGTACGCGGGCAGCTTGCGCCCGCCGGGCGCGGCGGCCCGGCCCTGCTGGGAGGTGATGAGCCGGCCGAGCTGTGCGGCACCGACGGCCGAGGTCCACTGCGCCATGGGTTCGGGTCCACCTTCACGAAATTGGCCCCTGCCGGCCCCTCGGGAACGGCATTGGATCGATCCTTGGGGTCCAGAGTGCCACGGGGCGACCGGAGGCCGGGGCTCAGGGGTGCCACCGAGGGAGCGGGGCGGGGCGAAGGAGGCCAGTGCCGGGCGGGGCGGGGCGGAGGAAGCCGGGGCGGGGCGGGGCGGAGGAGGCCAGGCGGTCGGGGCGCCGGCGGCCAGGGCTGGGCGGGCGTTCACCGGCCGGACACGGGGGCGGTCCCGGCCCGGCGCGGGCAGGGGGCATACTGCCGCGGTGACGCACGTACGCCTACCCCACCCTTATCTCGACCACCCGGGTCCGATCCCCTTCGCGCATCGCGGCGGGGCCGCGGACGGGCTGGAGAACACCGCCGCCGCCTTCCGGGCGGCGGCGGCCGCGGGCTACCGGTACTTCGAGACCGATGTGCACGCCAGCGCCGACGGGAAACTGGTCGCCTTCCACGACGCCACCCTGGACCGGGTCACCGACGGGCAGGGGCGCATCCGCGAGCAGCCGTGGAGCCGGCTCCGCGAGGTCCGGGCTGGCGGCAGCGAGCCCCTCGCGCTCTTCGAGGACCTGCTGGAGGAGTTCCCCGAGGCACGATGGAACGTGGACATCAAGGACGAGTCCGCCGTGCACCCGCTGATCGGCCTGATCGCGCGGGCCGGGGTCTGGGACCGGGTCTGCGTGGGCTCCTTCTCTGAGCGCCGGGTCGCCCGGGCCCAGAAGATCGCCGGCCCGCGGCTGGCGACCTCGTACGGCGTGGCGGGGGTGCTCGGGCTGCGGCTGCGGTCGTACGCGATCCCGGCCGCGCTGCGCGCGGGCGCGGTGGCGGCGCAGGTGCCGGAGACCCAGGCGGGCATCCGCGTGGTGGACCGCAGGTTCGTGCGGACGGCCCATGAGCGGGGGCTCCAGGTGCACGTGTGGACCGTGAACGAACCGGAACGCATGGAGGCTCTCCTGGACCTGGGAGTCGATGGCATCATGACCGACCGGATCGACATCTTGCGCACGGTGCTGGACCGGCGCGGAGCCTGGGCCTGACCGGCCCGTTTCGGGCTGCGCGCCCGGTGCCGGCGGCCGCGGCGGTACGGGGACCAGCGAGGGGGCACCAATGAGTGCGCAGACGACGGAAGACGCGGAACCGGGGGCCGAGGACGGCAGAGCCGCCGCCACGGCCGCGCGCAAGCGCGAGCAGCGGGGCTGGTACTTCTACGACTTCGCGGTGTCCGTCTACTCGGCGAGCGTGCTCACCGTGTTCCTCGGGCCGTACCTCACCTCGATCGCCAAGGCCGCGGCGGACGCCGAGGGCTTCGTGCATCCGCTGGGGATCCCGGTGCGGGCCGGTTCCTACTTCGCCTACGCGGTCTCCGCCTCGGTGATCCTGGCCGTGCTGCTCATGCCGCTGGCGGGGGCGGTCGCCGACCGGACCGGCCGCAAGAAGCCGCTGCTGGCCGTGGCCGCGTACACGGGGGCAGCGGCGACGGCCGGCATGTTCTTCCTGGCCGGCGAGCGCTACCTGCTCGGCGGGCTGCTCCTGATCGTCGCGAACGCCTCGCTGTCGGTCTCGATGGTGCTGTACAACGCCTATCTGCCGCAGATCTCCACGCCGGACGAGCGGGACACGGTCTCCTCGCGCGGCTGGGCCTTCGGCTACACCTCGGGCTCGCTGATGCTCGTGATGAACCTGGCGCTCTACATGGGCCACGACTCCTTCGGGCTCACCGAAGGCATGGCGATCCGCATCTGCCTGGCCTCCGCGGGCCTGTGGTGGGGGGCCTTCGCGCTGATCCCGCTGCGCCGGCTGCGGGACCGCGCCGTGGTCCGGGAGCCGGGTGCGGCCCCGGCCGTCAGCGGCTGGAAGCAGCTCGTCGCCACCCTGAAGGACATGCGGCGCTACCCGCTGACCCTGTCGTTCCTGCTGGCGTACCTGATCTACAACGACGGCGTGCAGACGGTGATCTCCCAGGCCTCGATCTACGGGTCGGAGGAGCTGAAGCTGGAGCAGTCCACCCTCATCGGGGCGATCCTGCTCGTCCAGGTCCTCGCGGTGGCCGGTGCGCTGGGGATGGGCCGGCTGGCCCTCCGGTACGGCGCCAAGCGGACGATTCTCGGCTCGTTGGCGGCCTGGGGGCTGACGCTGGCCGCCGGATACTTCCTGCCGGCCCGGACCCCGGTGTGGTTCTTCGCACTCGCCGCGATGATCGGACTGGTGCTCGGCGGCAGTCAGGCGCTCTCGCGCTCGCTGTTCTCGCACCTGGTCCCGGCGGGCAAGGAGGCCGAGTACTTCTCGGCGTACGAGATGAGCGACCGGGGGCTGAGCTGGGTGGGCCCGCTGGTTTTCGGGCTCACGTACCAGGTCACGGGCAGCTACCGGGACGCGATCATCTCGTTGGTGGTCTTCTTCGCACTGGGTTTCGTGCTCCTCGCCCGAGTGCCGGTGCGGCGCGCGGTGGAGGCGGCGGGCAATCCTGTACCCGAGCGGATCTGACCGGGGATCCGCCGCATCCGACGGATCCGAGGGGTCACAGGCACGCGAATTCGGAACGAATTTCGACGTTCAAGCTAAGGGCCGGTAGTGTACGCCTTTGGCCTGCCAGGCGGACCGTTACTGCGCGCTTGTGAAGTGAAGACGTTGGGTGACATCTGCTGCCAGATGTGACAAAACGGGCATTGGTGGGTACAACAAGGGGCGGTACGACGGGCGACGCATGACCCGGAGCGGGAATCTATACCGCCGACCGGACGTTGACCGGATGACGACGACAGCGACACCTGTCCTGTGGGCGACAAGCCCGGGAGGCACGATTCATGAGTGAGCGAGCTCTCCGCGGTACGCGGCTCGTGGTTACCAGCTACGAGACGGACCGCGGCATCGATCTGGCCCCGCGCCAGGCGGTGGAGTACGCATGCCAGAACGGACATCGATTTGAGATGCCGTTCTCGGTTGAGGCAGAAATTCCGCCGGAGTGGGAGTGCAAGGCGTGTGGCGCCATGGCACTCCTGGTGGACGGGGATGGGCCCGAAGAGAAGAAGGGCAAGCCTGCGCGAACGCACTGGGACATGCTCATGGAGCGGCGCACCCGCGAGGAGCTGGAGGAAGTGCTGGCCGAGAGGCTCGCGGTCCTTCGCTCCGGCGCCATGAACATTGCCGTGCATCCGCGCGACAGCCGCAAGTCCGCCTGACAGCCGGACGCCACCAGCGGCAAGCAGCACCGTAAGACAGCACCAAGCCGAGGGGCCCCACCGCACAGTGTGCGGTGGGGCCCCTCGGCTTTCGTCGTGCACGGCCCCTCAGGGGGTCAGCGGCGGGCGGTGGCCGTTGTCGGGCCGCTGCGGGCCGTCCTCGCGGATGACCTCGCCGTGGATGACCTCACCCGGGACGATCTTGCCGTCCGGGTAGTGGATCCGGGCCTGCTGGTAGGCGTCGCCGAAGGAGCCGGCCGGGGCGGAGGCCATCTTCCGCTCCAGGGAGCGGGCGGCCCGGCGGCCGACCAGAGCGCGGACGGGCGGGAGCAGGAGCAGAAGCCCGGCCGCGTCCGAGATCAGGCCGGGCATCATCAGGAGCAGGCCGGCCAGCATGGTCAGGCCGTTGCCCGTGCCGGGCTTGCCGGGCTGCGGCGGGGTCGGCTGACGGCCCTCCTGCGCCTGCTGGAAGGTGTCCGTCAGGTTCTTGAAGGCGCGTCGCCCGGCCCGCTTGATGACCACCGCACCCAGCACCAGGCCGCCCGCGAGCAGCAGGGCGACACCACCGCCGCCGATCAGTCCGGCGACCTGGCCGAGCAGCCAGATCTCCAGGATCAGCCAGGCCGCGATGGCCAGGGGAAGGTACGTACGGGCGGGCGAACGCCGCCGGGGGGCCGTAGAGGTCGGAACTCCGGTCGTCATACCCCCAGTGTGCCCGGGTCGGGGTAAAGACGTCCTCAGCCGGAGGTACCGGACATCCCCTAGGGGTGCCGGAGCCCGGCGAGGGCTCGCACCTCCCGGCCCGGGGGGGGCGGGCTACTTGTCCCGGGCCTTGCCCGACACCTTGTCCGCGACCTTGTCCGAGAGTTTGCCCGCATGCTCCTTGAGACCCCACTGGGTGACCCGCCAGAGGGCCTCCACCACGATGTCCTTGCTCATCTTGCTGTCGCCGAACTCGCGCTCGACGAAGGTGATGGGCACCTCGACCACGCGGAAGCCCTTCTGCACCGCGCGGCGGGCCAGGTCGACCTGGAAGCAGTAGCCGGCGGAGGCCACGTCGGCCAGGCCCAGCCCTTCGAGGGTCTCGCGGCGGAAGGCGCGGTAGCCGCCGGTGACGTCGCGGATCGGGACGCCCAGCATCAGGCGGGAGTAGGTCGACCCGCCCCGGGAGAGGAACTCGCGGCTCTTCGGCCAGTTGACGACCCGGCCGCCCGGCACCCAGCGGGAGCCCAGCACCAGGTCGGCGCCCTCCAGGGCGGTGAGCAGCCTGGGCAGCTCCTCGGGCTGGTGGGAGCCGTCGGCGTCCATCTCGATGATGACGCCGTAGCCGTTCTCCAGGCCCCACCCGAAGCCGGCCAGGTAGGCGGCCCCGAGGCCTTCCTTGCCCTTGCGGTGCAGGACGTGGACCTGGTCGTCCGCGGCCGCCAGCTCGTCGGCGAGCTTTCCGGTGCCGTCCGGGCTGTTGTCGTCGGCGACCAGGACGTGGGCCCCGGGTACAGCCGCGCGGACGCGGCCGACGATCAGCCCGATGTTCTCCGCCTCGTTGTAGGTCGGAATGATCACCAAGGCCGTGCCGAGCGGTCCGTAGCTTCGCTGTCCGCCGTCGCTCACTGATTCCCCTTTTGCGTTCTCGTACATCCTGTACGTCGTGTCGCAGAGGATGATTTTAGAACAGCGATCGGGGCCCGCGGTCCTTCGGGCCGGACCGGCTCCCGCTGGCTGCGGGCCGCCTGACCGTTGTCTACTGGACCGCGGGGCCCCGATCCGAGGCCACCGCCCCCGAGTCTCCTGCGGAGCAGGGGGGACACCCTTGCGGCGAAACCTTCCCTCGCCCCCGAGGCGCGGGCGCGGCTGAGCGATCGGCTCCGTCCGGTTCGGACGTCCGGTGGTGGACCCGGCCGAACCTATCCGGGTCCGGCCGCCCTCACCGAACCAGGGCCACCCGGATCACCCCTGTGGCCGTACGAATACCTCCCGGCCGCCGACCACGGTGGCGAGGCAGACCGGCAGTTCGCCGCCGGGGGTCAGGTCCGGCAGTCCAGGGGTGCCCGAACGGGGGTCCGTGGACCAGCGGGCGACCCGGTCGTCGGGGGCCTGGACGACCAGTTCGGCGGTGTCCCAGACCGCGTAGTCGGCCGGGGCGCCGGGGACGAGGATGCCCGCGTCGTCGCGGCCCAGGGCCCGCCAGCCGCCGCGGGTGTGGGCGGCGAAGGCCGCCCGGGCGGAGATCCGGTGTGCGGGGGTGTGGTGGAAGGCGGCCGCGCGGACGCTGCCCCAGGGGTCGAGGGGGGTGACCGGGGCGTCGGAGCCGAAGGCGAGGGGGACGCCGGCCTTGAGCATGGCCGCGTAGGGGTTGAGGGTGCGGGCCCGCTCGGCGCCGAGCCGGTCGGCGTACATGCCCTCCTCGCCGCCCCACAGCGCGTCGAAGGCGGGCTGCACGGAGGCCGTGAGGCCGAGTTCCGCGAAGGCGGCGATGGTGGCCGGGGTCATCATCTCGGCGTGCTCGACGCGGTGCCGGGCCGCGCGGACCCGGTCCAGGCCGACCTTGTCGGCGGCGGCCCGGACCCCGGTGACCACGGCGGTGATCGCGGCGTCGCCGATGGCGTGGAAGCCCGCCTGGAGGCCCGCCTCGGTGCAGGCGGCCACGTGGTCGGCGACGGCCCGCGCGTCGAGGTAGTCGGTGCCGGTGTGGTCCGCGTCGGCGTACGGGGCGTGCAGGCAGGCGGTGTGCGAGCCGAGGGCTCCGTCGACGAAGAGGTCGCCGGCCGCCCCGACGGCGCCGAGTTCCCTGACCCGGGCGAGGTCCCGGTCGGCCCAGTAGCCGAAGACCCGCGGGCCGGGGTGGGTCCGCGCCAGCTCCAGGAGGCCGCTGAAGTCCTCCGGGGAGGAGATCTCCGGGCCGCCGCACTCGTGGACGGAGCCGATCCCGAGGGAAGCGGCCCGGTCGAGGGCGGCGCGCTGGGCCTCGGCGCGCTGGGCCGGGGTGAGGGCGCCGAGCGCGGCCCGGCGTACGGCGTGGTGGGCGTCGCGGGTCAGCGGCTCGTCGGCGGCCGCGCGCACCTCGGGCACGAGCCGGAGCAGGGCCGTGGTGACCACGGCGGAGTGCGCGTCGATGCGGCTGAGGTAGAGCGGGCGGCCGCCTGCGGCCTCGTCGAGCTCCTGCCTGCGGGGGGCGCGGCGTTCGGGCCACCGGGCGGCGTCCCAGCCGTGGCCGAGCAGCACCCGGTCGGCGGGGCGGGCGTCCGCGTACGCGCGCACGCGCAGGAGGGCTTCGGCGAGGGAGGCTGCCGTGGACAGGTCCAGGCCGGTCAGGGCGAGGCCCGCGGAGGTGGTGTGCACGTGAGCGTCGGTGAAGGCGGGGGTGACGAGCGCCCCTCCGAGGTCGACGACCTCGTCCACGCCCTGCGCGAAGGCGTCGGCGGCGCCCTCGGAGCCGACCCAGGCGATGTGGCCGTGCTCGACGACCATCGCGGTGGCGAAGGGGTCGGCGGGGCTGTGGACCTCTCCGCCGCGGAGGAGGACCGTACGGGGGCCTCCGGCGGTGGGGGCGGGGGCTCCGGCGGCGGTGGCGGAGTCGGCGGTGGTGCGGTCTGTCATGCCGACAGTCTGGCGGGTGCGGGGCGGGCCTCGGACCGCGGCCCCTCCGGGGGTGGTCCCCTACCCGCCCTTCCACCGTTCCCCGGGCTGCGCCCGGACCCCGTCGCCGTGTGCGGCGCCGTTGCCGGGGGCCGGCCCCCGGACCCCCGCTCCTCAAACGCCGGAGAGGCTGGATTTCGCCCAGCGGGGCCGGAGGGGACGGAATCACACCCGGGGTGGGCGGGCCTCGTACGGAGTGGAGAGGACCACCGTCGTGCGGGTGGAGACGTGGGCCAGGGCGCGGAGGCGGCCCAAGAGGTCCTCCAGCTCCAGCGGGGTGGCCACGCGGACCTTGAGGATGTAGTTCTCGTCGCCCGCGACGCTGTGGCAGGCCTCGATCTCGGGAACCCCGGCCAGCCGCTCCGCGATGTCGTCCGGCGCGCTCGGGTCGAAGGGCTTGACCGAGATGAAGGCCGTCAGGGGAAGGCCGACGGCCTCGGGGTCGACGACCGCCGCGTAACCGCGGATGACCCCGCGCTGCTCCAGGCGGCGTACTCGCTGATGGACGGCCGACGTGGACAGTCCGGTGGCCTTGCCCAGGTCCGTGTAGCTCATCCGCCCGTCCCGCACGAGCAGATCCACGATCTGGCGGTCCAGCTCCTCCATTGCGCTCATAGCCGCACAACTTACGGCCCCGAGCCGTTTAGGCCCACCCGTGTCCACGGATTGAGGTGGCACCTGCGGCGGGCATGTGACCAAGGCCACAGGGGTAAGCGGGCGTACCGCGGCCGGAAGTGGTTACTCGTGCCGCGCGACGGGAAGTGCTTGGGGTGGCCGTGGCCGAAGAACCTGCCCGCCCGGCCCACCCAAGGGGGAGTACATCCATGCTGAACACCAAGCGCACCGGTCGCATCGAACCGGAGCCCCTGGAAATCGTCGATAGCGGTTACGCCGACGACGACGAGTACCTCGAATACGACGCCGAGGGCTTCGAGATCCATCACGCGACCTGCCCCGACTGCGGCCAGTCGATCGCCCTCGTCGCGGACGAGGAGTTCCTGCCGGAGCACGCCCTCTGCCTGACCCCGTGGAACCCTTTCGGGCTCACGGTGTGCGCGGGCACGGGGCGGCCCGCCTCCGACGCGCTGCCCACCCTCGGCTTCGGCGACGACGGGGCCCCTGACCTGGAGCCCGTCGTCCACCTGGCGCTTCCGCAGGGTCTGGACTGGCGGACGCAGCCCTTCTCGCACGTCGGCGGCCCCGGCTCGCGTCCGCTGCGGATGCCGGCGCCCGCGGTGATGCCGCAGAGGCGCCAGCACGCGCAGGCCGCCTGAGCCCGGGCCCGGCGGCCTCCAGGCCGCCTACCAGTACGTTCCCTGCACCATGGCGGTGAGACTGGCATGGTGCAGGATCAGGCTGTCGGGATCCGCCGGGACCTCGACCTCGCCGAAGTGCGCCTGCCGGTAGGCGATGCGCAGCATCACGATCCCGTGCCGCAGGGCGGCGTAGAGCGTGTGGAACTCCATGTCCCGCGGTGTGTGCCCGGTGAGTTCGGCGTACCGGCGCTCGATGTCCTCGCGGCGCAGGAAGCCCGGCAGGCCCGGCTGGCCGAAACTGACCGTCAGATCCTGGAAGAACCGGTGCAGGTAGACGGTCCAGCCCAGGTCCACTTCGCGCGGGGCGCAGGCCGCCATCTCCCAGTCGAGGACGGCCACCGGTGCGAAACCGTCCGTCTCGTAGATGACGTTGCCGATGCGGGCGTCGCCCCAGTTGAGGACGGCCGGGCCGCCCTCGTCCGCGGGCCAGAGCTCTTCGAGCCGATCGAACGCCCGCTCCAGCAGAGGTGACCGGGACTTCCCCGCCACCACCCAGTCGTAGTAGGCCCGTTGGGCCTCCACGTGGCGGCGCAGCGGGCTCCCGTCACCCTCCGGGAGGAGGAACCGCGCCTCCTCGGGCGGAAACTGGTCGTGCAGCCGGGCGAGCAGCGCGATGCTCGCCTCCTGGAGCGCGGCGCGCTGGGCGTCGGTCGCCGCGTGCAGCCAGTTCCCCTCGTAGGTGTAGGGCATCACGTCGGGCGGTACGCGGCCTTCGGCGCGGGCCATCACGAAGAACGGCGCCCCCAGCGGGCCGGGGTCTTCTTCCAGCCACTGCACGCGCGGGACCGGCAGGTCGGTGTGGGTGGCGACCAGGCTCATCACCCGGTGCTGGCGGGGCATGTCGTAGGTGGGGAACACCGTGTAGGCGGCCGGGTCGGCGGCGAGGCGCAGTGCGCAGGCGTGGATCGGGGCGTCGGGGTGCTCTATGTCGAAGAGCAGGGTCTCGCTGGACATTCCGTTGGACCCGGGGACGGAGATGTTGGTGACCTTCGCGCCGGGAAGCTCGGTGTCGAGCCAGGCGGCGAGGCGCCGGCCCAGCTCCTCGGGTTCGCGGGTGGAGGTACGGGGGCGCGGTGCCGGTCCTGCCATGGGAAACCCCTTCTCTGGCTTGGCTGTTGAGGCTTGAGGCGGGTGGGTGGTGCCGGCCCTCCCGTGCGGGAGGGCCGGGGTTACGGGGCCACCGAGCTGTAGTCGGCGAAGCCGCTGGGGTCGTGGCGGCCGAAGCTGCCGTGCTCGAAGATGCCGTAGCCGGTGCGGCCTTCGAGGGTGAAGCGGGCCGAGTGGTCGGTGACACCGAAGGCGGCCATGGGGTGGGCCGCGGGGTCGGAGAGGTCGTAGGTGCGGCGGTCGGTCCAGCCGCGGCCCTGCCAGGTGCCGTGCTGCCAGTCGGAGGCGGGCGGGTAGCCGGCCCCGACGGCGAGCGGGGAGGAGGCCAGGATCTCCACGCCGAGTTCCAGGGGTTTGCGGCCGGCGGGGTCGGTGAGGTGGACGACGGCGTTTTCGGGGTGGCGGCTGCCCGGGCGGTAGCGGATGTCGGTGTGCGGCCAGCCGAGCTGTACGTCGTGGCGGCCGCTGCCTTCGGGGAAGACCTGCACGGCTTCGCTGAGGGCCCGGTGGCCGTCGGCGTCCTCCTGCGTGATGACCATCAGGAAGCGGTCCTCGAACCGGACGGGGATCCAGAGCCAGTGGAAGCCCTCGGGCCGGTGCTCCTCGGCCGCCCGGCCGCCCTCCTCGCCGGGGATCGGGCGCACCCCCCAGCTCCGGTCGCGGGTGCCGGTCCAGTCGGCGTCGAGGGTGAACTCCTCGCCCTTGGCGCGGATGGTGCCGGTGACGCCGCCCGCCTGGACGAAGCGGCGGCCTTCGAGGATGAGGCGGTCGCCCCGGCGCTGGGTGTGGTGCGGCTCCCAGACGGCGGGGAACTCGGCGGTCCAGGTGATGTCGTAGGAGAGCCCGTCGGGGTCCTCGGGGTCGGCGGCGCAGGTGAGGGTGATCCGCCGGAGGGGTTCGTCGACGGTGATGCGGAGCGGGCCGACGGAGAGGTTCATCCGGTCGTCGGTGAGGGCGTCGGAGGCGCGGACCGCGAGCAGTTCGTCACCGATGCGGAGGGTGGCGTAGGCGTCGATGACACCGGCGTTGGGGTAGACGCCGAGGCCGAGGATCAGGACGGCGCGGCCCGCGTGGTCGAAGACGTGGAAGATGCAGCGGTCGTAGGCGTTGCGGTCGCCCGTGACGAGGTGCTTCATCGACAACGGGGCCTGGTGGATGGGGTATTCGTCGAGCGGTACGGGCCGGTCGGCGGGCATGGCGAACCTCCGGGAACGGGTGCGGGGGGTGACACCTGGGCGGAAATGACGGTACGTCAGATGACGGGCCGGGGAACAGGGTTGTGGCACGAACTGGCAGGGAGACACATCGTGCGGGGGCCCGGCTGGTCCGGGCCATTGACCGGGGGGGGTCGGCTGCGCCGGGGCGGAGTGACTGGCCCGCCGGGCCGGGGGTGGGGGCCGCCGGGCCGGCGAGCAGGGCCCTGCGGGCCGCGGGGGCAAGGCCGCTGGGCCGACCAGGCCGGGGAGGGCAGGCGCCGAGCCGGGGAGGCGTGGGCGGCCAGGCCGGGAGGCGCGGGGCCCACTGGGCCAGGACGGGACCAGGCGGGCCGGGTGGGCCGGGGCCGGATCGCGTCGGCGGGGAACGGTGGGACCAGGCGGGAGCGGCGAGACCGGGCCGGGGAAGAAGGGACCACCCGAGGGCAGGCGGGGGGCGTCGGGAGTGGTGGGGCCGGCGCCAGGAGGGACCACCCAGGGCAGGCGGGAGCGGTGGGACCGAGCCCGGGAGAGAGGGGCCACACACGGGCAGGCGGGGGGCGGCCGGGAGCGGTGGGACCGGGCCGGGAAGCAGGGGCCGCGCGGGGGCGGGCCGAGGGGCGGCCCGGAGCGGTGGGGTCGGGGCGGGCAGCAGGGGCCACTCGGGGGCGGGCGGGAGCCGTGGGGCCGGGGTGGGGAGGTGGAGTCCCGGGCGGGTGGCGGGGGGAGGAGGGTTTGTTGGTGGGGGTTACGTGGTGGTCAGGCCGTCGATTAGGCGGTTGAGGAAGCGGGTGAAGGTGGCTTCGGGGGTCAGGGGGTTGCCGGGGGCGGAGAGGGCTTCGGCCAGTTCCGGGTGGTGGCCGTCCGCGGCCACGGCCATGAGGTAGCGGGCTTCGGCCGCCAGCCGGTCGGGGGACCGCAGGGCCGCGGCGCCCGCGAGCTCGTGGGCGACGTGCCCGGCCACGAAGGAGGTGAGCTGCGCGAAGACCTCCAGCCTCGCCGCACCGTCCAGCCCGCTGGGCCGCAGGGCGGCGAGCGCCCGTTCCAGGAAGGCCAGGGTGTGGGGGCCGGGGACGCGACGGCCGACCAGGGCGGCGGGGAGCCAGGGGTGGCGCAGCATGTGGGCGCGCTGGAGGTGGGCGATGGCCTTCAGCTCGGCGCGCCAGTCACCGGCGGGTGCGCTCGCGGGCGTCGCCGACAGTTCGCCGGTGACGTGATCGACCATCAGCTCCAGCAGCGTCTCCTTGTCGGGGGCGTAGCTGTAGAGCGACATGGCGCCCGCCCCGACCTCCGCGGCGACCCTCCGGATGGTCACCGCCTCGAGCCCCTCCGCGTCCGCGAGGGCCACGGCCGCGGCCGTGATGGCCTCCCGGCTGAAGGAGGGCTTGCGCCCCCTGCGGGGCTTGGCGGACCCCAGCCAGAGCTGCTCGGGGTCGACACCCGGAGTGCTTGCACGTTCAGTGCGGGACGTGCGGGACATGGTCCGCAACCCCTCTTCCGATCGGCCGGCCTGTGCAGCCATCCAAGCATGCACTATTCTCGTACAGTGTACGGATAGCGAGGAGGGGAACGATGTCAGCAACCACGCACGCCGGTCCTGCGACGGGGACGACCTGGACCGCACCTTCCGGCAGGCCGCCACTGGCCTCACGGATCATGAGGGCGACCTGGCGCGGTCTCCCCGCCAAGCGGCACGACGTCGGCTGGGAGCCGGGGCTGCGGGTGCCGGCCGCCGACGGCAGTCCGCTGATCACGGACCACTACTTCCCGCGTGCCGAGGGCGACTTCCCCACCCTCCTGGTCCGCTCGCCGTACGGCAGGGGCGTGCCGTGGTCCCCCATGTACGGCGTGCTCTTCGCCGAACAGGGCTTCCACGTGGTGGTGCAGAGCTGCCGCGGCACCGGCGGCTCCGGCGGCACGTTCGACCTGTGGCGCAACGAGGCCGCCGACGGCCGGGCCACGGTGTCCTGGCTGCGCGAGCAGCCCTGGTTCAACGGCACGCTGGGGACCGTCGGCCCCAGCTACCTGGGGTACGTACAGTGGGCCCTCGCCTCGGACCCGCCGCCGGAGCTGAGGGCGATGGTGGTGCAGGTCGGGCTGCACGACCCGCACGCCCTGTTCCACGCGGACGGTGCGCTCCGATTGGAGAACGCCCTCGCCGTCGGTGCCGGCATGACGTACCAGCACCAGGGCATGGTGCCGTTCGTCAAGGCGACCCTGCGTCTGCAGCGGCGCCTGGGCGAAGCCACCTCCGCGCAGCCGCTGCGCGGGGCGCACGTCTCCGCCCTCGGGGGCGAGGTGCCCTGGCTGGACGACGTGATGTCGCACCCGGACCCCGAGGACGCGTACTGGGACGGTGCTTCGACGGCGTCGGTCGCGGAGCGGCTGCGCGTGCCGACCGCTCTGATCACCGGATGGCACGACGTGCTGGGTGACCAGACCTTCGCCCAGTACCGCCGGCTCCGCGAGTCCGGGTGCGAGACCTCCCTCCTCGTCGGCCCCTGGACCCACACCTCCGCGCTCCAGCAGGGGTGGCCTGAGGTGTTCGCCGAGAGCCTCGCCTGGCTGCGCGCGCACCTGTGCGGCGATCCCTCGGGTCTGCGGCCCACGCGGGTGCGCGTCCACGTCGGCGGCGCGGACGACTGGAGCGACCTGGAGGACTGGCCGGCGTCCGCGGCCGTCAGCACCTGGTTCCCCACCGAGCAGGAGCACCTGATCCAGGAGGCGCCCGCGCACTCCACTCCCCTGGTGTCGTTCCGCTATGACCCGGCCGACCCCACCCCCTCCGTCGGTGGCCCGCTGCTCTCCCGTACGGCCGGTCCTCGCGACAACGGCACCCTGGAGGCCCGGGACGACGTACTGACCTTCACCGGCCCGCCGCTGACCGAGCCCCTGGACGTCCTCGGCCCGGTCTCGGCCCGGCTGAGCGTCTCCACCGACACCGGCCACGCCGACGTCTTCGCCCGCCTGTGCGACGTGGACCCCCAGGGCCGCTCCGTCAACGTCTGCGACGGGCTGGGGCAGGTGCGGACCGACGGGCAGGAGCCGTCGCGGATCACCGTGCCGATGAGCTCCGCAGCCCACCGGTTCGCCGCCGGGCACCGCGTACGCTGGCAGATCAGCGGAGGCGCCCACCCGCGCTACGCCCGCAATCCCGGCACCGGCCGGTCCCGGGTGGACGCCACCACCTTCACGCCGGTGCGCATCACGCTCCATGCGGACTCGGCGCTGACGCTCCCCACGCCCTCCCCCGGTTCCGGCCCGGCCGAGAACGGCTGACGTTCAGGCCGGCGCGGGACCGCGGCGATCGGACCCGGCACGGCGATCGGATCGGATCGCTGCGGTCGGGTCCCGGCGGGGTGCGACCGGGCAGGGTGGACCTCGAAAGGAGGCCTCGTGATCTCGGCACTCAACCAGCTCGTCGATCTCGTCGAGGAGCACCTCGCCCGGGAGCTCGACGTGCGCGCACTGGCCGCGGAGCTCGGTACGACCGAGTACCACCTGCGGCGGATGTTCTCGTCGCTGGCCGGCATGCCGTTGTCGGAGTACGTGCGCCGGCGGCGGATGACCGTCGCCGCCGGCGAGGTGGTCCGCGGCGAGGACGATCTGCTGGGCATCGCGGTCCGGTACGGGTACGGCTCGACCGAGGCGTTCGGACGCGCGTTCCGGGCGGTCCACGGCGCCGGCCCCCGTGACGTGCGCCGCGACGGAGGCCCCCTGCGCACACAACCACGGCTCAGGATCCGCCTGACCGTCGAAGGGAGCATCCCCATGGACACCCGCCTCGTCGACCGCCCCGCGTTCCGGCTGGTCGGGCACGCCGCCCGCGTCCCGCTCGTCCACCAGGGCGTCAACCCGCACATCCAGCGGCACATCACCTCGCTTCCGCAGGAGGAGCACCTGCGGCTGAAGGCACTCGGCGACACCGAGCCCGCCGGCCTGCTGCAGGTGTCCGACGGCGTCGACCCCGACGGCACGGAGGGCAGCGAGCTGACCTACCTGCACGGGGTCGCCGTGTCCGGGGCGGCCGCGGCCCCCGAAGACCTGGACGCCATCGAGGTGCCGGCCGGCACGTGGGCGGTCTTCCGGACCGCCGGACCGCATCCGCAGGCCCTCCAGACGGCCTGGGCCGCGACGGCGACCGACTGGTTCCCCTCCAACCCGTGGCGCCTGCGGCCCGGTCCCTCGATCGTCGCGGTGCTGGACCGCGCGGCCGACTTCTCCTCCGCGACCTGCGAGCTGTGGCTGCCCGTGGAACCGGCCTGACGGAGCGCCGGGGCGGGGAACCACCAGGGAAAGGCCGGGGCAGGCCGGGGAAGGGTCGAACGGATGGGCGGGGTTACCCGTGGGTCCGGTGGCGCGTTGGCCCGGTATGACCACGATGGATACTTCCACGCCGAGGGTGGGGCGCCGACGGCGAATGCCCGCCGCAGGGCACGAAGAATCGGTTCGGCAGGTCCCCGACCCGCCCATCTACCACGCGTTGCGGACCCGGTGGGAGGAGGCCGGGCGGGCCGTGCCGGGGCAGCGCGATCCCGAGTGGTCCAGGATCGCCTCCTCCCCCATCTGGCCGACCGGCCCCCTCTTCGGCGGCTGACCCCTCATCCGGCCCCGGGCCGACCGGTCAGCGGGATTCCGGGCCCGCCAGGTGTCGGGCGATCACCATGCGCTGGATCTGGTTCGTGCCCTCCACGATCTGGAGGACCTTCGCCTCGCGCATGAGCCGCTCGACCGGGAAGTCCGCCGTGTAGCCGTAGCCGCCCAGGACCTGGACCGCGTCCGTCGTGACGGCCATCGCCGCGTCGGTGCAGAAGAGCTTCGCCATCGCCGCCTGGCGGGAGAACGGCTTGCCGGCGTCCCGCAGCCGCGCCGCCGCGAGGTAGAGGGAGCGGCCGGCCTCGATCTTCGTGGCCATGTCGGCCAGCATGAACCGCAGGCCCTGGAAGTCGGCGATGGGGTGCCCGAACTGCTTGCGGTCCAGGGCGTAGGCCAGGGCCTCGTCGAGCGCGGCCTGGGCCACGCCGATCGCGCAGGCGGCGATGCCGAGGCGGCCCGCGTCCAGGGCGGCCAGGGCGATGGTGAAGCCCTGGCCCTCCTCGCCGATGCGGCGCGTGTCGGGGACCCGTACGCCGTCGAAGTGCAGCTGGGCGGTGGGCGATCCCTTCATGCCCATCTTCTTCTCGGGGACCGCCGCCGTGAGGCCTTCCGCGTCGCCCGGGACCAGGAAGGCGGTGATGCCCTTCGGACCGTCCACGCCCGTGCGGGCCAGCACCGTGTAGAAGTCGGCGACCCCGCCGTGGGTGATCCAGGCCTTCGTGCCGCTGATCAGCCAGTCGTCGCCGTCCCGGACCGCCTTGGTGGTCAGGGAGGCCGCGTCCGAGCCGGAGGACGGCTCGGAGAGGCAGTACGCGCCGAGCAGCCCGCCGCCGAGCATGGCGGGCAGGTGGGCGCCCTGCTGCTCCTTGGTTCCGTAGCCGGCCAGGCCGTGGCAGGCCAGCGAGTGCACGCTGACGCCGAGCCCGACCGTCAGGCGGGCCGCGGCCAGCTCCTCCAGCACCTGGAGGTAGACCTCGTACGGCTGGTCGCCGCCGCCGAACTCGCCGGCGTACGGGAGCCCCAGCAGACCGGACTCGGACAGGAGCGCGAAGACCTCCCGGGGGAAACGGCCGGCGTCCTCCTCCTCGGCGGCCCGGGGGCGGATCTCCCGCTGCGCGATCTCGCGTACGAGCGCGAGCAGGTCTCGGGACTCCTCGGTGGGCAGCGATCGGTCCACCTGCGGCGCGCGGTCGGTCATGGCGGCGCTCTCCTCACGTTCAAGCACGGGGCGGCGCGTGAGGGTGGTACGCGTCGCCGGGTCTCGGGGCTCACAACCGATGGTGCCCTCCCGGATCGCGGGAAGGTCCAGTTCAAGGGGCTGCGGCGGTTGAGTATGCCCGATCAGGGGCTTCCCGTCACGGGTACGAGATCCTCCTCGGGGACGGGCGGGGCCGGGCACTCGGGGACGAACTCCTCGATCACCGTCAGGGTCGCGCGCAGCGTGCGCACCAGCAGGGCGCCGAACTCGACCCGGTCGGGGTGGCCGGGGCGGTCGGCGGGGGCGGGGCGGTCGGCGGGGGCGGGAGCGTCCGCCGCGTCCGCCTGGGCCTGCGCCGGGACCTGCGCCGGGACCGGCGCCGGGGCCTCCGCCGGGCCGATCCAGTCGAGGGTGCTGCCCTCGACGCCCGCCAGCCAGCCGACCAGGGCCAGCCGGGCCATCGGCGGGATCTCGCGGCGGCCGTACGCGCCTTCCGCGATGGTCGCGATGAGTTCCTCGCGGACGGCGTCGCGGATGGCGAGGACCTCGGAGTCCGAGCCGACGCCTCCGGTGACGATGGTGCGGTAGGCGGCCTGGTGGTGCTCGGCGTAGTGCAGGTAGCCGTCGATGGTGGTGCGCACGCGCTGCGCGTTGGGGCGTTCGCTCTGGCCCGCGGCCCGGGCCACGAGCTCGGCCACCGAGTCCTCGACGATGGCCAGGTAATAGCCGCGCTTGCTCTTGAAGTAGTAGTAGATGAGCCCCTTGGCCACGCCCGCGTGCTTGGCGATGTCGTCCATGGAGAGCGCGTCGTACGAGATGTCGGCGAACAACTTCCGCCCGATCGCTATCAGTTCGGCCCGCCGAACCTGCGAACGTCCGGTCGTTCCGCGCTGTTGACTATTATTCAAATTCAGCCCTAGCCTCGAACTGCCACAGGAAGCCCGCAGTATGGCAGACCCCTGTGCACCCCCCTTTGCACTCCCCCTGCGCACCGGACGACGTACGGGAGGAACACATCATGGGCAACGACAGGACGAGCACGGCGAGAAGCACGGAGCCAAGGGCGCCCGAGGGACGGGTCCGCTGGAAGAAGACGGCCGCCGTCGCGATGCCCGCGATCGTCGCGGTCGGCGCGATGGCGATGGTCATGGCCCAGGGCGCGCTCGCCGCCTCCTTCGCCGTCTCGGGGACCAGCTTCCAGGTCTCCTCCTCCAAACTGAGCAGCAAGGGACTGTCCTCCTACGTGCAGACGGACCGCTCCGTCGACGGCAAGGGCCATCCCGTCGCGCTGCTCGGCATCGGCGAGGCCACCCTCACGGACATCTGCCAGGCCGCCGAGGTGGACACCCCGGTGGGCACGGTGGTCTTCAAACTGACCGCGGGCGGCCCGGCCGGCACCGTCACGGCCAGCAACCTCGTCATCGACGGCGAGGACCTGGCCGGCGACGCCGTCTTCGGGACGGCCCAGATCGGCCGCGACGCCTCCACCCTCGACCAGGTCGGCGGGATCAAGGGCGAGGCCGGCAAGTTCGGCCTCCAGGCCGGGGACATCGAGGTCGTGGACGTGAAGTCGCACGCCTGGTCGGCGACCGGCGGCAACTTCCGCCTCAAGGGCCTGAAGCTGAACGTCAGCCTGGACGGCAAGAAGTGCTTCTAGGCCTGCGCGGGCCCGCCGGGCCGGGCAGCGGGTGGCTGGAGCGTCGGCTCCCGCTGCCCGGCCCCCGGCGGCGGCTGCGCGCCTGGCGCCGCACCCGCCCCTTCTGGGGCGGACTGCTCGTGGTCCTGGGCGGGATCGAGCTGCTGCTGGTCCCGCTCTCCCCGCTGACCGTGCTGGTCAGCCTGGGGCTCGGCGGGATCGCGGCCATCGGGATCGGACTCGCGCTGATCGCCGCGGGCCTGTTCCTGTGGCTGCTGCCCCAGACCCGGACCTACGTATCGATCCACGCGCTGCTGCTCTCGGTGCTGTCCTTCGTGGCGACCAACCTCGGGGGCTTCCTCGTCGGGATGCTGCTCGGCATCGCGGGCAGCGCGCTGGCCTTCGGCTGGACCCCGGTACCCGATCCGGAGGCCGGCGAGGAGGGCCCGTACGTCCCGAGCCTGGACGGCAGCGGGCCGCGCACGCTGGCCGCCGCGCTGCCGGTGCTGCTGCTCGCCTCGCTGGTGGCGGGCACCGGGGAGGCGAGGGCCGCCGCCCCGGCCGGTCCGCCGATGGCCGCGCGCACTCCCCCGACCGTGACCACCGCGCTCTTCGCCCCGCAGGGGTTCGCCTTCGCCGGGGTCACCCACGTGCCCACGGTGGACGGTCCGCTGAAGGTGCTGGTGCTGCGGATGCGGGCGGCCACGCTGACCGACTACGAGCTGCACAGCCGCGACGGCCGCGAGGAGTACGGGCTCGCCGCGAAGAGGCTGGACCTGAGCGGCGACGTGACCTTGTACCTGACGCGGTTCAGCGGGTGCATCGAGGGGCTGCTGTGCGTGACCTTCAGCCCAGACGGGCTGCCCGCTCCCCCGGTCATCCCGCCGTTCGTCTTCATGACGCGGGTGAGCGCGGAGCAGGCGCTGGTCACCTCCGACGTGATCAAGACCGACGACCTGAGGCTGGTGGCCTCGTGATCCCCGTCCAGGCCGCGCCGCTGTGGGCGTACGGCATCGGCGCCACCTTCGCGGTGGCCGCCGGGCGCCAGCTCCAGTGGTGGGAGCGGTCGGTCCGGGGCGAGGGGGTCCGTACGAGGAGCCGCGCGGCCAATCCGTACCTGGCGCTCACCCTGCTCTACGCGGCCCTGCTGCCCGCCCCCACGGGGGCGTACCTGCTCTGGCAGAACCCCGCCTGGGCGACGATGCACGCCGCCCGCGACCACGACGGGGTGTGGGCCGGCTTCGCGCTCTTCTACGGGGCCTCGGTGGTGGTCGGCGCGCTGCTCGGGTTCCTGGCGGCGCGGCTGTTCGTCCTGGTCGGGGCCGGGTACTGGGGGTACCTCCAGGCGGTGGCCGGGTACTTCCTGCTGTTCTTCACCCTGATCCACGGGTGGGACGGCCGGGGGTACGAGCGGCTGCTGAGCGCCGACCCGCAGGCACTGGCCGACTGGTCCGCGCAGGGGGTCGTGAACGGCGCGCTGGCCTTCGCGACCTCGGGCACGTTCCTGGCCGTGCTGATCTTCGGGACGGCCGTCATCGGCACGATGCTGCTGGCCGAGATCGGCTGGCTGGTGGAGGGCTGGCGGCTGCCGGGCGCCGCGGCGGACCTCAAGGTGCCCAGGGTGATCGCGGTGGCGATCGCCGGGGCGGGGGTCTACGGGCTGCCGTTCGCGGGGGCGGTGGGCGCGAGCGTCCTCGTCCGGCTGCTGGGGTGGTGGGCCGGAATCGGGCTGTTCGCCCTGCTGGCCGGGGCGGTGCTGCTGCCTGCACGCTCGCCCGTGCGGATGCTCTACGGGCTGGTGGGCATTCCGGACGGACACTGGCGGGTGGAGCCGGAGGCCGGAGCGGGAGGCGGAAGCCGGCGCCTAGACGTGGATGAGGATCTGCCGTAGGGGATGTCCGAGCACATCCATGAGGGAGGCCATTTTCCCGTCGGTCAGCCATGCCCGGTTCGGGTACAGGACCTCGATCCTGAACCGCATCCCGGACATCAGAAGAACCAGCCGACCTGGGTGACGAACATGGCCACGACCACGACCAGGGTCCAGCCGAGCACGTGCTCCAGCCAGCGGGGGGACTCGTCGTCGGGGCCGCCGGTGCGGACCAGGTTGCGGGCGCGGGCGGTCGGGGCGGCGCTGTGTGCGGTCATGCCCCCCAATGTGACAGCGGGGGCGGCCCTCGCGGTAGAGACGATGGTCACGGGTGGCATGTCTCACGCCCCCGGCCGCGTGGTGCGGACCGGGGGCGCGAGGGGTCGTGCGTACCGGATCAGGTGGTGCGGTCGCGGCCCGCCATGCCCGCCATGGCCAGGGCCAGGCACAGGGCGATACCGCCGGCGAGGACGTTGCTCCACACCGTGCGGGTGGTGCTGACGTCGCCGGAGATGACGAAGGGCGCGACGATCGTCCAGGCGGCGAGACCGACCGCGGTCCAGGCCATGGCGTGCGTGCGTTCGTAGGCGGAGCCGAGTCCGCTCATGCACAGACAGTAGGCCAGGCCCGCGATCAGGTTGTTGATCGCCAGCGAGCTGAGCCCGCTGAATCCGGCGATCCACGGCGAGGCGGCGATGTACAGGCCCGTCATCAGGGCCAGCGCCTCGACGATCTGGGCACTCGGGGTGCTGGTGACCCGCTCGAACCGCGAGCGCATCTCAGCGACGTCGGGGTGGTGTTCGATTCTCGGTTGGGTGGTCATGGCGGGCTGCCTCCTATGAGAAGCTCCTAATGCCCTTTTGCCCTTTATGTTCCACTTACATGCCGTTCCGGTCAACGGCAAAATCTCAGAGCACGCCGACCGCCCGCAGCGCGAGGACCTGGGCCGCGTTGGGCCGGATCGGACCGTAGAGGTAGCAGACGCCTCCGGTGCCGGAGACGACCTTGCCCGCGGCGTTGTGGCGCTTGGTCCGGAGCCAGTTGTTCTCGAACTGGCGGCGGGCGTAGACACGGCGCACCGCGGCGTTGTCGGCCGAGTTCGGGTCGTTGGCGATCACGTCGCCCGAGGCGGTGAAGCCGATGACGGTCATCAGGTGGCCGGCCGTACCGTAGCCCGCGCCCGTGAGCTCCTCGGCCGTGAAGGACTGCGAGGTGATGACGGGGACTCCGGCCCGCACCAGGGTCTCCAGGTCCGCGAGGGAGCCGAGGCGGGTGACGACGCCGGCCATCTGCCGGTACGTGGCGGCGTAGGCGGCGTTGAAGGGCCAGTTTCCGCAGCCCTTGTAGGCGGCGTCGTAGGTGGAGCGGGCGGCGTGGCAGACCTGGGGGTCCGCGTAGTCCTTCTTCACCCAGGCCACCGAGGAGGCGCTGGCCCTGCGGCCCCAGAACTCGATGATCATCTGCGAGGAGGTGGGGCTGCACCAGGCCTCGCCGCCGTTGTCGTACTCGGGGTACTGGCCCGCATGCGTCTCCTGCGAGTACCTCGGCACCTTCAGCTCGTGGGCCCCGGCAGCGGAAGGGACGGACGCCGGGACCGAGAACCGGTCCGGGACGTCCGAGGCCATGGCGCCGGCCAGCCACACCGTGGGGCCCCGGCTCGCGCCGGGCTTGCGGTACAGGGTCAGGCGCAGCCGCCAGTCCTTGATCCGCAGCCCGCTCGCGGGGGCGTCCACGGCCAGGGTGTCGGTCCAGACGGTGGACTTGCCGTCGGTCTGCCCGTCCACGGAGGTGCGCCGGATGTCCCCGTCGCCGGAGGCCCAGCGGCCCATCACGTACCAGGGGGTGGCGGCGCCGTCGGTGTAGGTGCCGCGCAGTTCGGCCTGGATCCAGGTGCCGGCCGGGGTGCGGGCGTTCCAGGAGGCGATGGCCTCGGTGGCGGGGACGGTCGAGGTGTGGACCGGGGAGGTCCACGTGGCGTACTCCCAGGTGCTCTTCCTGGCGGTGTGCGGGTCCGTGTACTCGGTACGGCCCGTCGGGGTCTTGATCTCCAGGCCGGGGCGGGCGCCGCCGATGGCGGTGGTGCCCTGGTGTTGGCCTGCGGTCCAGTGGGCGTACGAGTACCAGAAGCGGTTGTCCACCGTCTTGCGGGTGGCTTCGGCGGCGGCCTCGGAGGCGGCGGCTCCGGCCGGGGGCGGGGTGGCGGGCTTCGGCCCGGCGGCGGAGGCACGGCCGCCGGGGACGGTGGCGGCGGTGGCTGCCGCCAGGGCTACCGCCAGGAGGGCGCGGCGGGGTGTGGGTGCGGTCATCGGCGTGGCCCCCAGGGGTCGGTGCGGCGGGTCGGCTCCCGCCCACCCTTCCAGTTCCCGCGTCCGGGGCCGTGAAGCCGGGGCGCCGTGTCGGGGTGACGGGGCGCGGCCCCCGCTCCCCCGGTCGGTCCCTGCGGGGCCGTCCCCTCTCCACCCTTCCACCGTTCCCCGGGGCTCCGCCCCGGACCCGCTGCCGGGGGCCCGGCAGCGGTGCCGGGGGCGGCGCCGAGGTCCCGCCGTTGCCGAGGGCCGCACCGCGGCCAGGGGACGCATCGCTGCCGGGGGGGGCGCCGTTGCCGGGGGCCGCACCGCTGCCGGGAGGGGGGACCGCTGCCGGGAGGGGGGACCGCTGCCGGGAGGCGGCAGCGGCGGCGGCCCCGGGCGCCCGCTGCTCGGGTGGCGGAGGGGCTGGACGTGCCTGCGGCGTGGGTGGCCGGGGGGCGGGAGCGTTCCTACGATGGTGGGAGTGGACTCGGGGTGCCGCGTTCAGGGGTGATGCGTGATGCGCAGCTTCCGGGCCGCCGCCGTGGCGGCCGCCGCTTCCCTGCTGTTGACCGGGCTGTGTGCGGCGGCCCCGCCCGAGCGCGCGACGGCGGACGTCGACGCCGCCACCGCCGAGCGCCTCGACGAGGCGATCACCGCGGCCATGAAGAAGGCGGACATCCCGGGGGTCGGCGTCGGCCTGTGGTTCGAGGGCGGGGGTTCCTACGAGCGCGCCTTCGGCACCGCCGACACCGCCACGGGCACGCCGATGAAGACCGACCTCCACACCCGGATCGGCAGCGTCACCAAGACCTTCACGATCACTGCCGTCCTCCAGCTCGTCGACGCGGGCAAGCTCCGGCTCGACGCACCCGTCCTGGAGTACCTCCGTGGACCGCTCGCCACCCGGCTGGAGCGGGTGGCCGGCGCGGAGCGGGTCACCGTGCGCCAGCTCGCGGAGATGCGCAGCGGGCTCTTCGACTACACCTCGGACACCGCCTGGCTGGCCGAACTGCAAGCCGATCCGACCCGTGAATGGACCCCGCAGGAGGTCCTGGACATTGCGTTCGCGCACCCCATGGACTTCGCGCCGGGTGCCAAGTGGGAGTACAGCAACACCAACACGGTGCTGCTCGGCGTGCTCGTCGAGCAGCTCAGCGGCCAGAGCCTGACCGACTACCTGCACGACCACGTGCTCCGACCGGTCGGCCTGGCGGACACCACACTGCCGAAGGGCGCCGAGATCCCGAGCCCGTACGCCCACGGCTACACGACGTTCTCGCCCGGCGGGAAGGTCGTCGACGCCTCCTCGTGGAACCCCTCGTGGGGCTGGGCCGCCGGGGCCATGACCTCCACCCTGGACGATCTGCACACCTGGGTGCCCGCGCTGACCGGGGGGCGGACGGCGGACGGCGCCGCGCTCCTGCGGCCGGACACCCAGGCGGACCGCATGCGGGTCCTGCCCACCGGCTATCCCGGCGTGGCCTACGGCCTCGGGATCGCCGAGGTGAACGGCTGGCTCGGGCACAACGGCGAGCTCCCGGGCTACGAGACGATCGCCGCCGGGCTCCCGAAGGAGCGCGCGGTGCTCGTCGTCATCGTCAACTCCGACGAGGACGGGCCGGCCGGGGACGAGGGGAGCCTCAGCACCATCATCGGCAGGACCGTCACCGAGATCGCCACTCCGGACCACGTGTGGTCCCTCCCGGCCGCCGCGCAGCCCAACGCCACACCCGACGCGACGTCCGGCGCCTCCGCCCCCGCCTCCGGTGGATGAGAGCGGCCGAAGGGCAGCCGAGGGCGACTGCGGGCCGAAGCCATAGGCTGGGTCCGTGGAGAACCAGCCCGCGCTTCCGTCGCTTCCGTCGCCTTCGCCCCTCCCCTCGCTGCTGCCCCTGGCGCGCGAGCTCGCCGCGCTGCCTCCCTCCCTCGGGCCAGTCCGGGTGATCGGGATCGACGGGCACGCCGGGTCCGGGAAGAGCACCTTCGCGGGGGCGCTCGCCGAGGCCCTGGGCGGGGTTCCCGTGCTGCGGCTGGACGACGTGGCCAGCCACGAGGAGCTCTTCGAGTGGGTCGGGCGGCTGCGCGCGCAGGTGCTGGAGCCGCTCGCCGCGGGGCGGGCCGCGCACTGGGCCGCGTACGACTGGGTCGAGCGGCGGTTCGGGCCGGAGCGGGTGCTGGAGCCCGGTCCGGTGCTGCTCGTCGAGGGGGTCGGTGCCGGGCGGCGCGCCCTGCGCCCGTGCCTGGCGCGGCTGCTGTGGATGGAGACTCCGCGTGCGAAGTCCTGGGGGCGCGGGCGCAACCGGGACGGGCGCGAACTTTCCGACTTCTGGGACGGATGGGAGCGCGCGGAGCTCGCGCACTTCTCGGATGATCCTTCGCGCCCCTTCGCCGACACCCTGGTGCGGCAGAGCAGTACGGGATACGAGTGGACTTCCGGGGCGTCCGGGGCGGCGGGAACCGGCGCTTGCGTGACGGAGGGTGACGAGGCCCCCCACGCCTGAAGGACGGGCGAGAGGCCCTCTCCGCGGGTGCCTCCGGGCCGCTTGACCCGGGGCCCGGGGCGGCCTTACGTTCTGAACAGGCGGCCCTCACCGGCCGTCACGGACGCGAAGCCCCCGATTGTTCCCCCGTGATCGGGGGCTTCGTTCTGTCCCCCGGCCCCCCGCGCGTCCCCGTCCGGCACTCCTCCGCCCTGGCGTCGCACAGGGCGCATCCCGGCCGTTTTCTCACCCTGAGTCACCGTGGATCGTCCGGATCGGCGCCCGGCCGGTCTTCGACGCACCCTACGTAAGGTGCGTAACCGCAGGTACGATGCACCCCTGATTTCATCGGCGCAGGAACAACTCGCGGATGCATCGCGGGGGTTGCTGGGCACCACGGGGGCAGCTTGTGGGGGATGTGATGGACTTCGCCGCGCACGGAAGCAGCGCGCACGCCCCGGCCGAACTCGCCTGGCTGCGCGGAGTGGACGCCTGCACGATGGGCGCCTACCCGCAGGCCGAGGAGGAGTTCCGGGCGGCCGTACGGCTCGATCCCGGGATGGCCGATGCCTGGCTGGGCCTGCACGCGCTCCGCGTCGACACCACCAACGCGTTATTGCGCATGTACGCCCACCGGGACCGCTTCGGGGAACAGCGGGCCCGCCACCGGCGGACGCTGAACTCCTGGTACTGGCTGGGCTGGTGGGTGCAGCCGGTACTGGAGACCCGCCGGGACCTGCTGCTGGCGCACGCCTCGCACTGGCTGGACGGGCGCCACGTCCCCGAGCTGGACCAGGCGCTGGCCGCTCTGCCGCCCGTGGACACCGACCCCCAGGTGCGCTTCCTGCACGCCTGCCGGGCGTACCTGGTCAAGGACTGGGAGCAGTTGGTGCGCTCCACGGAATCGCTGGTCGACGATCCGCTCCTGGGCATCGAGGCGGGCCTGTTCGGCGGAATGGCCCGGGTCCGGCTGGAGATGTACGGGCAGGCCGAGCCGCTGCTGGCGGCCTCGCTGATGCGCTGCCGCAGCGAGCAGCCGCAGCGCAAGGAGCTGCGGTACTGGCTGGCGCGGGCGCACGAGGGGACCGGGCGCAGCGCGGCGGCCCTGCCGCTGTACCGGGCGGTGCACCGGGTGGACCCGGCGTTCATGGACACGGCGGCCCGGCTGACGGCGATCGAGGACAGCGAGGACGCCGACGGCCTGGCCGGGTACGCGAGCGGCGCGGGCTACGAGGCCTTCGGCGGGCACGGACCGGCCCCTTCGGGCGGCGACTTCGCGGCGGTGGCGCTGGGCGGAGGCGGTCCGGTCCAGGGGATCGCCGCCGACGGGCAGCCGGATACGGACCCGCCGGCGGCGGCCGACCCGCCGGAACCGCGGCACGGCCCGGGGTCGCCGGGGCCCGGCGCGGGTCTGCCGGCCGGGGTGCGGCGCAAGGCCTCGCTGCCCGCGCAGCCGGGGCCGGTGGGCCTGCCGGCCGGGCCGGCGGATCCGGCGGCGCTGGCCGAGGCGCTCGCGGAGCTGGAGCGGATGGTGGGCCTGGAGCCGGTCAAGCGGCAGGTGAAGGCGCTCTCCGCGCAGCTCCACATGGCCAGGCTGCGGACGGGGCAGGGGCTGCCGGTGCAGCCGCCGAAACGGCACTTCGTCTTCTCCGGGCCTTCGGGCACGGGGAAGACCACGGTGGCGCGGATCCTGGGCCGGGTCTTCTACGCGCTGGGCCTGCTCGGAGGCGACCATCTGGTGGAGGCCGGGCGCGCCGACCTGGTCGGCGAGTTCCTCGGGCAGACCGCGGTGAAGGCGAACGAGCTGATCGACTCGGCGATCGGCGGGGTGCTGTTCGTGGACGAGGCGTACAGCCTCTCCAACTCCGGCTACAGCAAGGGCGACGCGTACGGCGACGAGGCCCTGCAGGTGCTCCTGAAGCGGGCTGAGGACAACCGCGACCACCTCGTCGTCATCCTCGCGGGCTATCCGGCGGGGATGGACCGGCTGCTCGCCACGAATCCGGGGCTGTCCTCGCGGTTCACCACGCGGGTGGACTTCCCCAGCTACCGGCCGCCGGAACTCACGTCGATCGGCGGGGTGCTGGCGGACGCCAACGGCGACCGGTGGGACGAGGAGGCCCTGGACGAGCTGCGGAGCATCAGCGGGCACGTGGTGGAGCAGGGGTGGATCGACGAGCTGGGCAACGGCCGGTTCCTGCGCACGCTGTACGAGAAGAGCTGCGCGTACCGGGACCTGCGGCTGTCGGGCTTCGCCGGTGATCCGTCGCGGGAGGACCTGTCCACCCTGCGGCTGGCGGACCTGATGCAGGCGTACGGGGAGGTCCTGTCGGGCCGCGGCCCCCAGGAGCGGCAGGAGCCGCCACCGCTGTGAGGGCTCCCTAGGGTATGTCCGGCGGCGGGCCTGAGCAGGCCGCGAAGGCGGAGAGGACCAGGAAGGCGAGGGCCGCGGCGATGAAGAACCAGCCCGCCCAGAGGGGCCGTCCGCCGTACTGCTCGGCCCACCGCTCGTCCGCCTCGCCGTCGCCGAGCCCGCCTTGCAGCAGGGCCCGGACGCGGCCCTCGAACTCGGGGTCCGCCGCCGCGCGCCGTGTCAGGACCTCTTCGAGGGCCTGGGCCTCGGCCGGTGCGTGCTCGAAGGCGGCGACGACGGCCACCTGTTCGGGCGGCAGCCCGTCGAGGAGGATCTCGCGCAGCCGGCGTGCCACCGGGGAGGGGGCGTCGGGGTCCTCCGTCAGCCGGTCCAGCACCTCGCGGGCCGCGTCCCGGAAGTCCGGTTCCCCGTCTTCGTGTTCGTCCTGTTCACCGGATCGCATGAACGCCCCTCCCGCCGCCTCCTCACGAGTATGGCGGCACGACGCCGCCGCCGGACCCGTCGTGCGAAGGGTCCGGCGGCGGCGGGTCCGGCGGGCGCCTCAGCCGGCGAGCGCGCCCTCCGAACGGAGTTCGGCCGTCCGGGAGTGCGGTGCCGTGCGGTGCGCGGGGTCGCGCACCTCACCCACCAGCGTTTCCAGTACGTCCTCCATGGCGACCAGGCCGAGGACCCTGCCCGAGGGATCGGCGACCTGCGCCAGGTGCGTCGCATCGCGGCGCATCACCGTCAGGGCATCGTCCAGCGGGAGCGTGGAGCAGACCGTGGTCATCCGGCGCCAGACCCGCTGGGGCACGGCCCGTTCCCGGTCTTCCAGGTCCAGGACGTCCTTCACGTGCAGGTAGCCCATGAAGGCACCGCTGTCGGCGCGGACGGGGAACCGGGAGTACCCGGTGCGGACCGTCAGCTGCTCGATCTGGCGCGGGGTGACGGCCGGTCCGACCGTGACCAGCCGGGCCGGGGCGAGGAGGACGTCGGTGACCGGGCGGCTGCCCAGTTCCAGCGCGTCCTCCAGGCGCTCCTGCTCGACCGGCTCCAGCAGGCCGGCCTGCCGGGAGTCCTTGAGCAGGCGGCCGAGCTGGGCGGAGGTGTAGACGGCCTCGACCTCGTCCTTGGGCTCCACCTTGAAGAGCCGCAGGATCAGCGTGGCACAGGCGCCCAGCGCGGTGGTGACCGGTCCGCAGACCCGTGCGAAGGCGACCAGTCCGGGGCTGAACCACAGGGCCGTCTTCTCGGGGGCGGCCATGGCGAGGTTCTTGGGGACCATCTCGCCGATGACCAGGTGGAGGAAGATCACCGCGGTGAGGGCCACCGCGTAGCCCAGCGGATGGATCAGCCCCTCGGGCACGTGGGCGGCGTGGAAGAGGGGCTCCAGGAGCCGGGCCACGGTGGGTTCGGCCACGGCTCCGAGGGTGAGCGAGCACACGGTGATGCCGAACTGTGCGGCGGCCATCATGCGCGGCAGGTTCTCCAGGCCGTGGAGCACCTGGCGGGCCCGCTTGGATTCGGCGGCCAGGGGCTCGATCTGGCTGCGGCGGACGGAGACGAGTGCGAACTCGGCGCCGACGAAGAAGCCGTTGGCCAGGACGAGGAGCAGGGCGAACAGCAGTTGGAGCGCGTTCACCGGCCACCCACCTGAGCCAGCTCGGAGGACGCCGCGGCGTCCGGGGCCAACCCGTAGGAGCCCTGCCCGTAGAGGCCCGGCCCGTCGGAGCCCGGCGTGCCGGGGCCCGCGGGAGCGGTGCGCACGAGGCGGACCCGCTCGGCGCGGTAGCGGCGGACCTGGCGCACGGAGAGCTTCCAGCCGGGGAGTTCGGCGCGGTCCCCGGGGGCGGGGATCCGGCCGAGCAGGTCGGCGACGAGGCCGGCGACGGTCTCGTACGGGCCTTCGGGGACCTCCAGGCCTATCCGGCGCAGGGTCTGCACGCGGCAGCTGCCGTCGGCCTCCCAGGAGGGGCGGCCGTCCTCGGCGGGTACGGCGGCCAGTTCGGGGCTGCCGTCCTCGGCGAGGTCGTGCTCGTCGCGGACTTCGCCGACGAGCTCTTCCACGATGTCCTCCAGGGTGACGACGCCGGCGGTGCCGCCATACTCGTCGACGACCACGGCCATGGGCTGTTCGCTGCGCAGCCGTTCCAGCAGCGGCTGCACCGGCAGGGAGCCGGGCACCAGCAGGGGGGCCACGCAGATCCCGCCGACGCTGGTGCGGGCGCGCTCGGACTCGGGCACGGCGAGGGCGTCCTTGAGGTGGACGACCCCGGTGATCTCGTCGATGCGCTCGCGGTAGACGGGGAAGCGGGACAGGCCCGTGGCGCGGGTCAGGTTGAGCACGTCGGCCGCGGTGGCCGTGTGCTGGAGGGCGCTGACCTTGACCCGGGGGGTCATGACCAGCTGCGCCGTGAGCTCGCCCAGCGACAGGGTCCGTACGAAGAGGTCTGCGGTGTCCTGTTCCAGGGCTCCGGCCTGGGCCGAATGGCGGACCAGGGAGACCAGTTCGCCGGGGGTGCGGGCGGAGGCCATCTCTTCGGTGGGCTCCACGCCGAGCGACCGGACGAGCCGGTTGGCGACGGCGTTGAGGCCCGCGATGACGGGCCGGAAGACCCGGGAGAAGACGTGCTGCGGGCCGGCCACGAAGCGGGCCACCTGGAGCGGCCGGGAGACGGCCCAGTTCTTCGGGACGAGCTCGCCGACGACCATCTGGACGGCGGAGGCGAGCAGCATGCCGATGACGACGGCCGCGCCGGGTACGGCGCCCTTGGGGAGGCCGGCCGCTTCGAGCGGCCCGGCCAGCAGGGCGGCGAGGGCGGGTTCGGCGAGCATGCCGACCACGAGGGAGGTGATGGTGATGCCGAGCTGGGTGCCGGAGAGCTGGAAGGACAGCTCCCGAAGGGCTGCGACGACCGTGCGGGCACGGCGGTCGCCCTCGGCCGCGGCGCGTTCGGCCTCGGGTCTCTCGACGGTGACGAGGCCGAATTCGGCTGCCACGAAGAAGCCGTTGGCGAGGATCAGGGCGAATGCCGCCACGAGCAGAAGTAGCGGGATGGTCATGCCGCCGCCCCTGTGGGGAGGGCGGCGCGTGTACTACCGGACGATCCGTCCATTGCTGGAGGGAGTCACTCCTCGAGTCGCAGGTGCCCACGGGCCTCGGGGTCCCGGGGCCGGTGGGAGGGCGCACGGTCGCGCCCCCACACCAGGTTAGTCATTGAGATCGCCGCCGCAATGGGACGCAGCGACGAGGTCGGCCGGGCTCAGTCGTTCTTTGAGCCGGTTCCGTGGGCTTCGGCCAGGGCGCGCAGGGCGCGGGCGTCGGCGATCGCCTGGGCCTTGGCGACCCCGGGCTGGATGCCGAGGGCGGGCAGGCTGGTGCCGTCGCTCAGGTCGAGGAACACCCAGGCGTCGCCGGGGCGGAGGTTGACGCGCAGGATCTGCGCCCACTCCAGGCGGCGGGTGGTGGTGAGGTTGACGACCGTGACCCCGGTCTCCTCGGCGACCACCTTGGGGCGGCTGAGGAGGACGAGGACGGAGGAGAGCAGGACGGCGACGAAGACGAAGCTGATCCGCTCGCCGGGCTGCAGGCGCTCCAGCATCACGGCGATGGCCGTGATGGTGAGGAACATGGCGGCGCCCACGCCCAGCAGGACGGCCCGGGTGCGGGTCGGCCGGAAGGTGACCGGCAGGGCGGGCGGTGCGGGCTGGGCGGTGGCGTCGGCCATGTTCTTCGGTGCCTTCGGGTGGTGCCGGCTGGTGGGGGTACGTGCGGCGGGTGCCGTCGTACGCGTCAGAGGCGGCAGGCGTGGATCGAGGTGGTGAGGATCGCCCGCGCGCCGAGCTCGTACAGGTCGTCCATGATCCGCTGGGCCTCCTTGGCGGGGACCATGGCGCGGACGGCGACCCAGCCCTCGTTGTGCAGCGGGGAGACGGTCGGCGACTCCAGGCCCGGGGTGAGGGCGACCGCGCGCTCCAGGTGCTCGGCGCGGCAGTCGTAGTCCATCATCACGTAGCTGCGGGCGACCAGGACGCCCTGGAGGCGGCGCAGGAACTGCTGGGCCCGGGGGTCTTCGGGGTCGGCGGCGTTGCCGCGGATGACGACGGCCTCGGAGGTCATGATCGGCTCGCCGATGACCTCCAGTCCGGCGTTGCGCAGGCTGGTGCCGGTCTCGACGACGTCGGCGATGATCTGGGCGACGCCGAGCTGGATGGCGGTCTCGACCGCGCCGTCGAGGTGGACGACGGAGGCTTCGATGCCCTTGTCGGCGAGGTGCTTCGCGACGATTCCCTCGTACGAGGTCGCGATGGTCATCCCGTGGAAGTCCTCGGGGCCCTTCGCGGTGCCGGGGATGGTGGCGTAGCGGAAGGTGGAGCGGCCGAAGTTCAGCGGCAGGATCTCCTCGGCGCTGGCGCCGGAGTCGAGCAGCAGGTCACGGCCGGTGATGCCGATGTCGAGCTTGCCGGAGGACACGTAGATCGCGATGTCCTTGGGGCGGAGGTAGAAGAACTCCACCTCGTTCTCGGGGTCGACGACCACGAGCTCCTTGGACTCCTTGCGCATCCGGTAGCCGGCCTCATGGAGCATCGCCGACGCCGGTCCGGAGAGTGAACCCTTGTTGGGGACGGCGATGCGCAGCATGGGGCTTCCTTTGGTGCGTAGGTGCGAAAGGGTGTGCTGGTGTACGGGTACCGGGCGCGCGGACGCCCCGGCAGTGTGTGCCGGGGCCCGCGCGGAACTGCTGGGGTCCGAGGACCGCGGCCTAGAGGTGCGCGTAGACGTCGTCGAGGGAGATCCCGCGCGCCACCATCATCACCTGGACGTGGTAGAGCAGCTGGGAGATTTCCTCGGCGGCGGCTTCCTTGCTCTCGTACTCGGCGGCCATCCAGACCTCGGCGGCCTCCTCGACGACCTTCTTGCCGATGGCATGGACGCCCTTGCCGACCAGCTCGGCGGTTCGGGAGGTGCTGGGGTCGCCGTTGGCGGCCTTGAGCTGGAGCTCGGTGAAGAGCTCTTCGAAACTCTTGGAGGGTGTGTTCGCCATGATGTCCCTAGGGTACGGGCTCACCCCGGTGTCCCAGCGCCTGGGTTCACCCCTTGGACTGGCGCCAGGGTTCGCTGACGGTCCGCAGGGTCATGGCGGTGGACACGGCGGCGGTGACCGCTTCGTGCCCCTTGTCCTCGTTCGACCCCTCGAGTCCGGCGCGGTCCAGCGCCTGCTCGTCGTTGTCGCAGGTCAGTACGCCGAAGCCGACGGGGACTCCGGTGTCGATCGACACCTGGACCAGGCCCTGGGTGACGCCCTGGCAGACGTAGTCGAAGTGCGGGGTTCCGCCGCGGATGACCACGCCGAGGGCGACGATGGCATCGTAGCCGCGCCCGGCCAGGACCTTCGCCACGACCGGGAGCTCGAAGCTGCCCGGGACGCGCAGCAGGGTGGGCTCGTCGATGCCCAGCTCGTGCAGGGCCCGCAGGGCGCCGTCCACCAGGCCGTCCATGACCTTCTCGTGCCACTGGGCCGCGATCACTGCGACACGCAGGTCTCCGCAGTTCTTCACGCTCAGTTCGGGTGCGCCCTTGCCGCTCACAGCTCTGCTCCTCGGTGCGATTCGTGTGGTGTGGTGTGGTGTGTGATGGTGTGTGGTGCTTGGGGATGGTGCTACTGGTTCGCCGGCCGCCGGCTACTGGTTGCCGCAGGCGGACGTGGTGACGGTCCCTTCGAGCCACGGCAGGTCGTGGCCCATCCGGTCCCGCTTGGTGCGGAGGTAGCGCAGGTTGTGCTCGCCCGCCTCCATGGGCATCGACTCCCGGTCGGAAACCTTGATGCCGTGGTCGACGAGGGCTTCCGCCTTCTCGGGGTTGTTGGTCAGCAGCCGGACGCTGTGGACGCCGAGGTCAGCGAGCATCTGGGCGCCGGCCCCGTAGTCGCGGGCGTCGGCCGGCAGACCCAGTTCGAGGTTGGCGTCGAGGGTGTCGCGGCCGCGCTCCTGGAGCTCGTACGCGCGCAGCTTGGACAGCAGTCCGATGCCGCGGCCCTCGTGACCGCGCAGGTAGACGATCACACCGCGGCCGGCGGCCTGGACCCGCTCCATGGCGGCGTGCAGCTGGGGGCCGCAGTCGCAGCGCTGCGACTGGAAGATGTCCCCGGTCAGGCACTCGGAGTGCATGCGGACCAGGACGTCCTCGCCGTCGCCGATCTCGCCGTGGACGAGGGCGACGTGCTCGACGCCGTCGACGGTGGAGCGGTAGCCGTACGCGGTGAAGTGGCCGAACGTGGTCGGCAGGCTGACCTGGGCCTCGCGGCGCACGGTCGGCTCGGCGGAGCGGCGGTAGGCGATCAGGTCCTCGATGGAGATGATCGTCAGGCCGTGCTTGCGGGCGAAGGGGATCAGCTCGGGCAGTCGCAGCATCACCCCGTCCTCGCCGGCGATCTCCACGATGGCGCCGGCGGGGCGCAGGCCCGCGAGGCGGGCGAGGTCGACCGCGGCCTCGGTGTGGCCGTTGCGGACCAGGACGCCGCCGGGCTTGGCGCGCAGCGGGAAGATGTGGCCGGGGCGGACGAAGTCGGCGGGGCCGGAGACCCCGTCGGCCAGCAGCCGCAGGGTGGTGGCGCGGTCGGCGGCGGAGATGCCGGTGGTGACGCCGTGGGCGCCGCTCGCGTCGACCGACACGGTGAAGGCGGTCTGCATCGACTCGGTGTTGTGCTGGACCATCTGCGGCAGTTCGAGGCGCTCCAGCTCGTCGCCCTCCATCGGGGCGCAGATCAGGCCGCGGCACTCGCTCATCATGAACGCGATGATCTCGGGGGTGGCCTTCTCGGCCGCGATGACGAGGTCGCCCTCGTTCTCGCGGTCCTCGTCGTCGACGACGACCACGGGACGCCCGGCCGCGATGTCGCGGATGGCCTGCTCGACGGGGTCGAGGCGGAAGATCTCTTCGTGCTCGACGTCGGGCACGGGCTTCAGGACGGGGTTCGGGGTGTTCATGCCGTTGCTCCTTCCAGAGCCGGGGCGGTGGTGGTGGTGCGCGAACGCTGGTACCAGTCGTAGGCGCCCCAGACGACGAGGGCGAAGTAGACGACGTAGACGAGGCCGGAGAAGGCCAGTCCGCTGTTGAAGGCGAGGGGGACGCCGACCAGGTCGACGAGGAGCCAGGCGAACCAGAACTCGACCAGGCCCCGGGCCTGGGCGACCATCGCGACGATGGTGCCGACGAAGATGTAGGCGTCGGCCCACGGGCTCCACGACAGGCTCGGGTAGAGGGTGAACAGTCCGCCGACGGCCAGGGTCCCGGCGGCCGCGCCGGCCAGCAGCAGCCCGCGCTCCTTCCAGGAGGCGGTGCGGACGGCGATGGAGCCGTCCTGGGCGTCCTGCTTGCCGCGCTGCCAGGCGCGCCAGCCCCAGACGGCCACACCGATGACGAGGAGCTGCTTGCCGACCCCGCCCGCGAGGTGGGCGGAGGCGTAGGCGCCGACGAGGATCAGGCCGGAGAGGAGCTGGGCGGGCCAGGTCCATATGGAGCGCCGCCAGCCGAGCGCGAGGGCGCCCAGGCCGATCAGGTTGCCGATCATGTCGGACCAGATGACCTTCTGGCCGAAGACCTCGAAGGCCTCGGTGTTGAGCCAGGTCAGGGCGCTCACTGGGCCGTCTCCTGGGGGTGCAGGGGGTCGACGCCGGCGGCCAGCAGCCGCTCCACGTACTTCGCCAGGACGTCGACCTCGAGGTTGACCGGGTCGCCGGGCTTCTTGATGCCCAGGGTGGTCAGCGCGAGGGTGGTGGGGATGAGGCTGATGGTGAACCAGTCCGCGGCGGCCTCGACCACGGTGAGGCTGACGCCGTCGACCGTGATGGAGCCCTTCTCGACGACGTACCGGGAGAGGTTCTGCGGGAGGGCGACCTTGACGATCTCCCAGTGCTCGGAGGGGGTCCGCGAGAGGATCTCGCCGGTACCGTCCACGTGCCCCTGCACCAGGTGGCCGCCGAGCCGTCCGCCGAGCGCCATCGGGCGCTCCAGGTTGACCCGGGAGCCCTGGGTGAGGGCGCCGAGGCTGGAGCGGTTCAGGGTCTCCTGCATGACGTCGGCGGTGAACTCTCCGTCACCGGTCTCCACGACCGTCAGGCAGACGCCGTTCACGGCGATGGAGTCGCCGTGCTTGGCGTCGTCGGTGACGACGGGGCCGCGCAGGCGGAAGCGGGAGGCTTCGGCGAGCTCCTCGACGGCGACGACCTCGCCCAGTTCTTCGACGATTCCGGTGAACACTCAGTGCTCCTTGAGGGCTGTGGGGGCGGTGGGGGCCGGCGCGGGGACGGCGGTGACGCGGATGTCCGTGCCGATGCGGACGGTTTCGGTGATCCGGAGCCGGAGCGCATCGGCGAGGGTGCCGATGCCGGCGTCGGCGAGGGCCAGGGGGCCCGCGCCGAGGAGGACGGGGGCCAGGTAGCCGACGACCTTGTCGACGGCCCCGGCGGCGACGAAGGCGCCGGCCAGGGTGGGGCCGCCTTCGAGGAGGACGGAGCGGATGCCGCGTCCGTACAGCTCGCGCAGCAGGGCGTCCACGGAGATCCCGTACTTGTCGTACGGGAGCCGGGCCAGCTCCACTCCGGCGAGGTGGCGGGTGTCGGCATCCTCGGCGACGACGATCAGGGTGGGTGCGGCCTCGTCCAGGACCCGGGCGGTGGGCCGGATCGTGGCGTGGGTGTCCAGGACCACGCGCAGCGGCTGGTCGGCGGCGGTGAAGCCGTCGATCCCCCGTACGGCGAGGTGCGGGTCGTCGGCGCGCAGGGTGCCGGAGCCGACGACGACGGCGTCGGACTCGGCGCGCAGCCGGTGGACGTCGGCGCGGGACTCGGGGGAGCTGATCCAGCGGCTGGTGCCGTCGGCGGCCGCGATGCGGCCGTCGAGGGTCGCGGCGTACTTCCACAGGATGTACGGGCGGCCCAGGCGTACGGAGGTCAGCCAGGCGGCGTTGCCCGCCTCGGCCTCCTCGCGGAGCAGTCCGGCCGCGGTGTCGATCCCGGCGGCGCGCAGGGTGGCTCCGCCGCCGCTGGCCTGCGGGTTCGGGTCGGAGACCGCGTAGACCACGCGGGTGATCCCGGCGGCGATGAGCGCCTGCGCGCAGGGTCCCGTACGGCCGGTGTGGTTGCAGGGTTCGAGGGTGACGTAGGCGGTGCCGCCGCGGGCTGCGGCGCCGGCCGCGTTCAGGGCGTGGACCTCGGCGTGCGGGCCGCCGGCCCGCTCGTGCCAGCCTTCGCCCACCACGGTGCCCGAGGCGTCGGTGATGACGCAGCCGACGACGGGGTTGGGGCTGGTGGAGCCGAGTCCGCGGGCGGCGAGCTCGATGGCTCGGCGCATGGCGCGGATGCCCGCGTCGGGTGCTGCGTGCGCGGCGTGTGTCGCCACCGGGTCCTCCTGCCTCATCGGGCACGGACTCCGGGGCCTGTCGGGATACGACAGATGAAGCGGGTAGCACACGCGGGGACGCCGAAGCCGGAAGAACGGTCCGTTCGACGGCACGTCCCGAGGGATGTGCCCGATGGACCGCCGACGGCGGCGTACCGGTGACTGGCCCGCCGCGCACTGCCTCCCATCCGGACTTTAACCGTCGGTCCAGGAATTTCACCTGGTCAACCGGCCGCTGGCTGCGGACGGGTCGCGGACTATAACCGCCGGTTCGGAATTACACCGACCCCGGAGTGCGCTGCTACTGGTACTGAAACCAGTGTGCCACGGGTGATCCTCGGCCATACAGGTGAGTCAACGTGTCCTGGGTCACACATTCGACGGGTTTCAAGTGCACCTGCTGCGCCACTCGGCCGATTCACTCCCCCATGCGCACCCGGAGGCCCCCGACGGGTGGAACGCGCGCCAAACCTTGCCGGATCGCGCACTTTGGTCCAGACCTATTGACGGGTTGGTCTAGTCCTCTTAACGTTCCCTTCATCTTCCCCGGGAGACAGCCCGTCAGATGTGCGCACGTCACGGGCCAACACGCACCACCTTTCAGCCTGTTGTGTCCTGCCATCCTCCCCTCCCCAGGAGGCACAATGCTGTCCCCCACCAAGACGAGGGCCATGCTCCTGACGTCCGGCGCCGCAATCGCCGGGCTGTTGGTCGCGGGGCTCTCGGCGGGCGTCTCGCACGCCGCCGACAACGAGTCCTGTCGCCCCGACGGTCTGTACAAGACCCCGGGCGTCGACGTCCCGTACTGCTCGGTCTACGACACCGAGGGCCGCGAGAAGATGGGCGCCGACCACCAGCGCCGCGTCATCGGCTACTTCACGGGCTGGCGCACGGGCAAGGACGGCACGCCCGCCTACCTGCCCAACAACATCCCGTGGTCCAAGGTCACCCACCTGAACTACGCCTTCGCCCACGTCGACGGCAACAACAAGATCTCGGTCGGCTCGGACAACGCGAACAACTCCGCCACCGGGATGACCTGGCCGGGCGTCGCGGGTGCCGAGATGGACCCCGCCCTGCCGTACAAGGGCAACTTCAACCTGCTGAACAAATTCAAGAAGCAGTACCCGAACGTCAAGACGCTGATCTCGGTCGGCGGCTGGGCGGAGACCGGCGGCTACTTCGGCGACGACGGCAACCGCGTCGCGTCGGGCGGCTTCTACTCGATGGCCACCAACGCCGACGGCTCGGTCAACACGGCCGGCATCAACACCTTCGCGGACTCCTCGGTCGAGTTCATCCGCAAGTACGGGTTCAACGGCGTCGACATCGACTACGAGTACCCGACCACGATGAAGGACGCGGGCAACCCGCTCGACTGGCAGCTCTCCAACGCCCGCCGGGCCGGACTGGTCCAGGGCTACGACGTCCTGATGAAGTCCCTGCGCGAGAAGCTCGACAAGGCCGGCGCCGCCGACGGCAAGCACTACCTGCTGACCGTCGCCGCCCCCTCCTCCGGCTACCTGCTGCGCGGCATGGAGACCTTCCAGATGCAGAAGTATCTGGACTACGTCAACATCATGTCCTACGACCTGCACGGCGCCTGGAACGAGTACGTCGGTCCCAACGCCTCGCTCTTCGACGACGGCAAGGACGCCGAGCTGGCGGCCGCCAACGTCTACGGCAGCTCGCAGTACGGCAACATCGGCTACCTCAACACCGACTGGGCCTACCACTACTTCCGCGGCTCCATGCCGGCCGGCCGCATCAACATCGGCCTGCCCTACTACACCCGCGGCTTCAAGAACGTCCAGGGCGGCACCGACGGCCTGTGGGGCAAGGCGGCGGCGACCACCTGCCCGGCCGGCGCGGGTCTGACCAAGTGCGGTGACGGCGCGGTCGGCATCGACAACCTGTGGCACGACAAGGACACCAACGGGGTCGAGTCCCCCGCCGGTTCCAACCCGATGTGGCACGCCAAGAACCTCGAGAAGGGGATCGTCGGCGACTACGTCACCAAGTACGGCTTCCCGGCGAACACCACGCTGACCGGCACCTACGTCCGCAAGTACGACGCGAACCTGGTCGCCCCGTGGCTGTGGAACGCGCAGAAGAAGGTCTTCCTCTCCACCGAGGACGAGCAGTCGGTGGCGGCCAAGGCCGACTACGTGGTCGACCGTGGCATCGGCGGCACCATGGTCTGGGAGATGGCCGGCGACTACGGCTGGAACGCCGCCAAGGGCCAGTACGAGATCGGCGACACGCTGACCTCCGTGATGTACGACAAGTTCAAGGCGGCCGCCCCGTACGGCGCCAAGAAGTCCAACACCGCGCTGCCGACCCAGGCCGTGGACATCAAGACGGAGTTCAACGAGTTCAAGCTCGGCGACTCCAACTACCCGATCACCCCGAAGCTCAAGATCACCAACAACACGAACACGACGCTTCCGGGCGGCACGGAGTTCCAGTTCGACTACTCGACGGCGGCTCCGGCCAACGCCTCCGACCAGTCGGGCTTCGGCACCAAGGCGATCAAGAGCGACCACACCGGCAGCAACGTCGGCGGCCTGAAGGGCGACTTCCACCGGGTCTCGCTGAAGCTCCCGGCCTGGCAGACGCTCGCCCCGGGCGCCTCGGTCGACCTGGCCTTCAACTACTACCTGCCGGTCTCGACGCCCTCCAACTGGACGGTGAACATCTCCGGCACGACGTACGCCCTCGCCGGTGACCTGGCGCGCGGCACGACGGTGGTCCAGCCGGGCAGCACCACGCCGCCCACGACCCCGCCGACCACGCCGCCGACGACTCCCCCGACCACGCCGCCGACCACCCCGCCCACGACCCCTCCGGGCGGCACGTGCACCAACCCCGCGTACGTGGCGGGCACGGTCTACAACAGCGGCAACGTCGTCTCGCACCAGGGCCGCAACTGGAAGGCCCAGTGGTGGACGCAGAACGAGACGCCCGGCACCACGGGCGAGTGGGGCGTCTGGAAGGACCAGGGCGCCTGCTGACACCCCACGGGGTGACCGCGTAGGTGAACAGACGTGAGGACCCGGTGGCCCGGCGGCCACCGGGTCCTCGCACGTCCCGGACCGCCCGGCGATCTTGCCGCGTCCCGCCAACTCCCCTGTTTCCGCAGGCTGTACGGTCCCACGTGGCGGGCTCGCACGGGAGCGCGCCGGCCTGCGAAGGGAGCGGACACCATGGGCGGCATCGGCGGCATCCTGGTCACGGGAGGCACGGGGAACCTGGGGGCGCTGGTCGTCGCCCGGCTGCGGGAGGCGGGGCACGAGGACGTCCGCGTGCTCAGCCGGCACGCACCCGTGTACCCGGTGGACCTGACGAACGGCGCCGGACTCGACGCGGCGATGGCCGGCGCCGAGGTGGTCGTGCACTGCGCGACCGCGACGCGCGGCGGTGACGAGGTGGCCGCCGGGCACCTGATCGAGGCGGCCCGGAGGGCCGGGACGGTCCGGAACATCGTCTACATCTCGATCGTGGGGGTGGACGAGGTCCCGCTCGGCTACTACCGGAGCAAGCTGGCGGTGGAGCGGCTGCTGGAGGCCTCCGGGCTCGGCGTGACGATTCTGCGGACCACGCAGTTCCACGACCTGGTGGCCCGGGTGTCCGCAACGGCGGCGAAGCTGCCGGTGGTCCTGCTGCCGAAGGGGGTGCGGGTGCAGCCGATCGCCGCCGGGGAGGTCGCGGACCGGCTCGCGGGCCTCTCGGTACCGGATCCGGCGGGCCGGGTCCCCGACATGGGCGGCCCCGAGACCCACGCGCTGACGGACCTGGGTCGCGCTTACCTGGCGGCGCGGGGCAGCCACCGGCGCGTCGTACCGCTCCCCCTGGCCGGCAAGGCGTACGCCGGGTTCGTCCGCGGCGGCAACCTGGCACCCGCGCACGCCGTGGGCACGCAGACCTTCGCGCAGTTCCTGGCCGGCCGCGGAGCCCGCTGAGGGCGGTCGGCCGTCCGGGGTCCGGGTCAGGCCCGGGTCAGGCCGTGAAGAGGACGGCCTGGGCCGACTCGCGGGCGGCGAGCCGCGCCCCCGTGAGCACCGCCGCGCCGCCGAGGGCCCCGGCGCGGACCTCGGTCGGGACGGGGCTCAGGGTGCCGAGGCGGCGGGCGACCCGGTCCGCCAGGGCGGGGCCTCCCGCGCAGCCGAGCTCCCCGCCGAGCACGACGCAGCCCGGGTCCAGGATCGCCGCGACGGCCGCCGCCCCGACGGCCAGCCGCTCGGCCAGGGCGTCGAGGAACTCCGGCCCGGCCGCGCCCGCTACGGCCGCCTCGACCGGCCCGTCGTAGCCGTGGGCGCGGGCGAGCGCGGCCACCGCGGACCGCCCGGTGAGCTGGTGGAAGCCGCCGTCGCAGTTCGTGGCCGAGGGGAGGCCGCCCGTCCCGGGCACCGGCAGGAAGCCGATCTCGCCCGCTCCGCCGGAGGCGCCCCGGCGCAGCCGCCCGTCCAGGACCACGGCGGCGCCGACGCCTTCGCCGAGCCACAGCAGGACGAAGGAGTCCAGGTCCCGGGCCGCGCCCGCCCGCTGTTCGGCCAGGGCGGCCAGGTTGGTCTCGTTCTCCACCACGACGACCGCGGGCAGCCGCCGCTGCACGGCAGCCACCAGGTCCCGGTGCCAGGCGGGCAGGCCCGCGGTGTCGCGGAGCTCCCCGGTGCCCGGGGCCACCAGCCCCGGCGCTCCGATCACCACCGTGTGGAGCCGGTCGGCGTCCGCTTCCCCGACGAGCTGCTCCAGCCGGTCCACCGCTTCCTCCACGGCGTCCACCGGCAGGTCGGCCTGGGCCAGCGGCCGGCCGAGGAGGTCGGCGACGACCGCCGTGGCGCTGTCCGTGCGTACGTCGAGCGCGGCGAGGTACGCCCGGCGCGCGACGATCCCGTAGAGCTTGGCGTTGGGTCCGCGCCGCTGTTCGCCGGATTCCCCGACGACCTCGATCAGTCCGGCGCCGGTGAGCCGTTCCACCAGGTCGGCCACGGAGGGGCGGGACAGGCCCGTCAGCTCCTTGAGCTGGGGCGCCGTCAGGGGTCCCTCCTCCTGGAGGAGTTCGAGGGCGAGCCGGTCGTTGATGGCCCGGGCCGTGCTGGGCGAGGCGGGGGACGGGGCGGGGGACGCGGCTCGGACGGTGGCGGCAGCGGTGGCGGCGGTGGCGGTCAGGGCCTTGGCAAGGGTCACGGCGCCCATCCTATGAGTTCCGGGGACTAACTATCAGGCAGGCTCCCTGATAGTTTACGTGTCATGACCGGGGAAACCGACCTCAGCCCGGCGCGACTGCGCCACGCCCGCTTCGCCATCGCCGGCGCCTTCTGCGCGCACGGCGCCGTCACCGGCTCCTTCGCCACCCGCATCCCCTGGATCCAGGAACACGCGCAGCTCAGCGCGGGCGCCCTGGGCCTGGCCCTCGCCTTCCCCGCGCTCGGCGCGGCCTTCACGATGCCGCTGGCCGGCCGCATCAACCACCGGTTCGGCGCACGCGCCGCCCTGCGGATGCTGCTGTCCCTCTGGACGCTCGCCCTCATCCTGCCGAGCCTGGCCCCGAACCTGTGGACGCTCTGCTTCGTGCTCTTCGTCTACGGAGCCACCGCCGGCATGTCGGACGTGGCGATGAACGCGCTGGGCGTGGAGACCGAGAACCGGCTCGGGCGCTCGATCATGTCCTCGCTGCACGGCATGTGGAGCGTGGGCGCCCTGATCGGCTCCGCCGCCGGCACGCTCGCCGCGCACTCCGGCGTCGACGCCCGCCTGCACCACCTGGCGGCCGCGCTCACCCTGACGCTGGTCGCGCTGCTCGTCGTACGGCGCGTCCTGGACCTGCGGACCGACACCGGTGGGGAGGAGGCGCCGCCGCACTTCGCGCTGCCCCCGAAGTCCGCGCTGTTCATCGGCGCGATCGGCTTCTGCGCGGTCTTCGCCGAGGGCGCCAGCCTCGACTGGTCCGCGGTGTACCTGCGGGACGTGCTGCACACGGACGCCGGCCTGGCCGCCGCCTCGACCACGGCCTTCGCGCTGACGATGGCGCTCGCCCGGCTGGCCGGGGACAAGGTCGTGGACCGGTTCGGAGCCGTACGCACGGTCCGCGCGGGCGGCGCCCTGGCCACCGCGGGCGGGCTGCTCGTGGTCCTGGTCCACCAGCCGGCCGCGGCCCTGGCCGGGTTCGGGCTGATCGGGCTCGGCATCGCGGTGGTGGTCCCGCTGGCCTTCGCGGCGGCCGCGCGCAGCGGGCCGGCCCCGGCGCAGGCCATCGCCGGTGTCGCGACGATCACGTACACCTCGGGGCTGATCGCCCCCTCGGCGATCGGCGCGGTGGCCGACGCGACCTCGCTGGTGGTCTCCTTCGGCCTGGTCACGCTGCTGTCGTTCGCGCTGATCGCGGGGGCGACCGTACTGCGGCAGCGGCCCGTGGCGGCCGGGGCCCCGGCCGCCAACCGGGACGAACCTGCCCCTATCCGGCCGTAATATGGCGCCTGGTCACCTACGGCCTCGTGGCGTGACCACGCTCCCGACGAACGACGCAGTACGAACGAAAAGCGGTGGAACATGGGCCTCGGCGTGCGCTGGACCCTGCACGGAGACGGGCGGACCCCCGCCCCCGGCGCGGTGGTGCGGCCGGACGAGCGGCTGTCGTGGCCGCGGACCGCCGGGCTGGGCGCCCAGCACGTCGTGGCCATGTTCGGGGCGAGCTTCGTGGCCCCGGTCCTCATGGGGCTGGACCCGAACCTCGCCATCATGATGTCCGGCGTCGCCACCGTCATCTTCCTGCTGGCCACCCGTGGCCGGGTCCCCTCGTACCTGGGCTGCTCGCTCTCCTTCGTGGGGGTCGCGGCGGCGATCCGGGCGAGCGGCGGCGACAGCGCGACGGTCACGGGCGCGGTCTTCGTCGTCGGTGCGGCCCTCTTCCTGGCGGGGCTGGCGGTCCAGCGGTTCGGGGCCCGGATCATCCACGCGGCGATGCCGCCGGTGGTCACGGGCGCGGTCGTGATGCTGATCGGTTTCAACCTGGCGCCCGTGACGGCGTCCACGTACTGGCCGCAGGACCAGTGGACGGCCCTGCTGACGATGCTGTTCACCGGGCTGGCCGTGGTCTGCCTGCGGGGCTTCTGGTCGCGGATCGCGATCTTCCTCGGCCTGATCTTCGGGTACGGCATCTCCTGGGTCTTCGACCTCGTCTTCGGCAAGATCCACTCGACGACGGGCGGCCCCGAGGCCGTGGACCACTGGCGGCTCGACCTGTCGGGGGTCGCCAAGGCCGACTGGATCGGACTGCCGACCTTCCACGCGCCGCAGTTCGAATGGTCGGCGATCCTGATCGCGCTGCCGGTGGTCATCGCACTGATCGCGGAGAACGCCGGACACATCAAGGCCGTCGGCGAGATGACGGGCGACCCGCTCGACGACAAGCTGGGCACGGCCATCGCGGCCGACGGCGCCGCGTCGATGCTGTCCACGGCGGTGGGCGGCCCGCCGAACACCACCTACTCCGAGAACATCGGCGTCATGGCCGCCACCCGCGTCTACTCCACGGCGGCCTACTGGGCGGCGGCCGGCTTCGCCCTCCTCTTCGGCCTGTGCCCGAAGTTCGGCGCGGTCGTCGCCGCGATCCCCGGCGGGGTGCTGGGCGGGATCACCGTGATCCTGTACGGCATGATCGGCCTGCTCGGCGCGCAGATCTGGATCAACGGCCGGGTGGACCTGCGCAATCCGCTGAACCTGGTGCCGGCCGCGGCGGGCATCATCATCGGCGTCGGCGGGGTCAAGCTGAACATCACCGACAGCTTCGAGCTCGGCGGGATCGCGCTCGGCACGATCGTCGTGATCACCGGCTACCACGCCCTGCGGTACTTCGCCCCGGCGCACCTGAAGCAGCAGGAACCGCTGCTGGACTCGGGCACCTCCGCGTACGACGACACGGCTGCCGGGGAGCCCGGCGACAAGCGGGGTTGACGGAGTTTCGCCCGAACCGGGGAAGCGTACGGCCAAGTTCCCCTGATCCCGGCCCGCGGCTGCGACGCTGCGTCCCATGGTCCCCATGGAAGCGGTGCTGGCGCGGATGCGCGCCCTGGACGAGCGGCTCCCCGAGCGGGACGGCGTCGCCGTCTTCAACCGGGTGTACCTCACGGTGACGCAGACCCTGCACGAGGGGATCGCGCACGGCGCGTTCCCCTCGCCCCGCCGGGCGGAAGCGCTCAGCGTCCGCTTCGCCGAGCGCTACCTGACGGCGGTGGAGGCCGACCGGGCCCCGGCGTGCTGGCGGCCGCTCCTCCAGTACCGCCGCCACCCCGGGATCCGGCCCCTCCAGCACGCACTGGCCGGGATCAACGCGCACATCGGCCACGACCTGGCCCTGGCGGTGGTCGCCACCTGCCGCTCGCTCGACTGCGAACCGGCCGCGCTCGAAGCGGACTTCGACCGGGTCGGAGACACCCTGGTCTCCCTGGAGGAACACATCCGGGAGGACCTGATGCCGGGCCCGGACCTGCTGGAGATCGCGGACCCCCTGACGCACCTGCTGGGCGCCTGGAGCCTGGACCGGGCCCGCGCGGGGGCCTGGGCGTCGGCCCGCCTGCTCTGGTCGCTGCGCCGCTCCCCCGACCTGGCGGAGGAGTTCACCGAGTCCCTCGACGCGGGCGTCGGCCTGGTCGGCCGCTGCCTGCTGACACCGACGGGCTGAAGCCCGGGCGCACACCCAGGGGATCCGGCCTAGCCTGGTGGCATGGCTACGGTGCGGGTCGGCGGGGTCGAGGTCGCCTATGCGCGTACGGGGCAGGGCCCGCCCCTGGTCCTCGTGCACGGAGCGGGCCTGGACGGCCGCATGTGGCAGCCGCAACTCGACGGCCTCGCAGATGAGTTCACCGTCGTGGCCTGGGACGAGCCGGGCGCGGGGAACTCCTCGGACCTGCCGGCCGGCTTCGGCTTGGCGGACTTCGCGCACTGCCTCGCCGCGGTGATCGAGGCGCTGCGGCTCGGCCCGGCCCACGTGGCCGGGCTCTCCTGGGGCGGGACGGTCGCCCTGGAGCTGTACCGCCACTGTCCGGAGCTGGTCAGGACGCTGCTCCTGGTCGACACGTACGCCGGGTGGAAGGGCTCGCTGCCGCCGGAGGAGGTGGCGGCCCGGGTCGCGGGGACCGAGCGGATGCTCGCGGCGCCCCGGGAGCAGTTCGATCCGGCACTGCCGGGGCTGTTCGCCGGTGACCCGCCCGCGGCGTTCGTCCCCCTGCTCGACGCGATGGCCGCCGCGGTGCGGCCGGAGACCATGGGGGCGGAGCTGTCCATGATGGCCGGGGCCGACCAGCGCGACCTGCTGCCCACGATCACGGCGGCGACCCTGCTCCTCTGGGGCGAGCTCGACGTGCGGTCGCCCTTGAGCGTCGCCCGCGCCTTCGAGGACGCGATCCCGGACGCCGAGCTCGTGGTGCTCCCCGGCGCGGGCCACATCAGCAACCTCGAAACACCGGACCGCTTCAACCACGCCGTCCGCACCTTCTGCCGCGCCCACCCGTGACCGGGCGCCCCTGGGGGTGTCGTACCCCCTAGGGTCGACCGCATGACCAGCTTCGCCACGCACCGGCTCCGCGTGCACGACGCCGCGCTGCCGGCCCACCGGCGGATGTCGGCCCTGCGCACCTGCCTGACCGAATTCGCACCGTACGGGCTTCGCGCGACCTTCCACCACCTGCGCGGCAGTGCGGGGATCCCCCGGGACCTTGCCCGGGATCCCGAATCGCTGGTGCGGGCGGTGGAGGAGCTGCAGGCCGCCCGGGAGCTCTGGCTGGCTGCCCTGCGGCCGTGGCAGAAAGCGCGCCGGCTCCAGAAGCATGCCGGGATCCGGGTGCCGGACCCGGCCGAGCCGCCGAGACGCGTGTGGTGCCCGAACCCGGAGTTCCATCCGCTGGGAACGCTCACCGAGGTGATGCCCCGCATCGTGCGGGCCCGGCAGTACGCGGGCCCCGGCTGCGCGGTGTGCGGGGCCGACCACGGGGAAGTGGGTTGGGCCGACGGCCATCAGATGCACTGGCTCTGCGCGCACTGCGGGGTCGAGCGCGGCCCGGTGGAGTGGACGCCCGACGATCCCGGCCTGGCACGGCTGCGCGCCGGGCGGTGGCAGGCCGTGTGGCGCGGCGACGCGGAGTGGGACAGGCCCGGCGCGGCGAGTCCTCCGCTGCTGACCCGGGCGGGCCGCCCGGCGGCGCGGGCATGAGTACGGGCCGCCCCCGCGCTCGCGCACGCGGGGGCGGCCCGTGGTCACGGGGCCGGAGGGCCTGGGAGGTCAGTCCTCCGGGAGTTCGACCGGGGCTATCTCGTCGTAGACGTCGCCCGGGCCGGGGTTGGTGGAGTCCGTGGAGCCGCCGAGGTGGTGCATGACGCCCCAGACGGCGTTGAGGGCCGTCTGGACCGCGCCCTCCGCCCAGCCCGCCGTCCAGGAGATGTCGTCGCCCGCGAGGAAGATGCCGCGCTTGTCCTCGGGGAGGCGGTCCTGCATGAAGTGGGTGAACAGGCGCCGCTGGTAGCGGTAGTGGCCCGGCAGGTTGGCCTTGAACGCGCCCATGAAGTAGGGCTCGTTCTCCCAGGACACGGTCACCGGGTTGCCGATGATGTGACGGCGGATGTCGACCTTGGGGTAGATCTCGCCGAGGGACTTCAGCATGACCTCCATCCGCTCGTTCGCGGACAGCGGCAGCCACTTGAGGCTGTCGTCGCACCAGGTGTAGGAGAGGCAGATGACGGCCGGCTTGTCGGGGCCGTTGTCGAGGAGGTACGTGCCTCGGGTCATGCGGTCGGTCAGGGTCATCGACATGACGTCGCGGCCCGTCTCCTCGTCCTTGTCCAGCCAGAAGGGACGGTCGACCGGGATGAAGAGCTTCGACGACTCCATGTAGTGGGTGCGCTCGATCGCCGTCCAGTGGTCGATCGGGAAGAGCGTGTCGTCGCACGCGATCTTCGAGAGCAGCATCCAGGACTGGGCCGTGAAGATCGCGGCGCGGTACGTGCGGATGTCGCCGGTGGCGTCCGTGACCGTGATGCGGTTGCCCGCCGTGCGGTGCAGGCGGGTGACCGCCGGGCGCGGGGCGCCCCCGTGCAGGGAGGAGAGGGAGGTGCCCTGGGCCCAGTGCACGATCTTCTCCGGCTCGCGGTCCCACATGCGCAGCGGGAGCTGCTGCGAGCCGCCCACGATGCCGCGGTGGTGGTCGTCGGCCTCGGTGTAGACGACGCGCAGGATCTCCAGGATGGAGTTCGGGAAGTCGGTGTCCCAGCCGCCCGTGCCGAAGCCGACCTGGCCGAAGATCTCGCGCTTGCGGAAGGACTTGAAGGCCTCGGACTTGCAGAGGAACCCGTAGAAGGTCTCGTCGTCGAGCTTCTCGACGAGCTTCGCCCAGATCTCGCGGATGCGCGGGACGTCCCGCTCGCGCATCGCGGTGTTCATGTCGGAGAAGTCGGCGCCCTCGTCCAGGCAGGCGTTCCACGCGGCGGACACGTCGCGGTAGACCTGCGGGAGGTCGGCGATGGTCTCGGCGTAGTGGGTCTCGCCCTTGAGGTCGACGACCGTCGAGGGGGTGGCCTCGGCGAGCGGGTTCGGGAAGGGCTCGGTGACCAGGCCGACGAGGTCGATGTAGTGCTGCAGGGCCGTGGAGGACGGCGGGAAGCGCATGGCGCCCATCTCCGCGGTCAGCTCCTCGGTGCCCGCGCCCTCGAAGCCCACGGTGCGCAGCCGGCCGCCGATCTGGTCGGCCTCGTAGACGACGGGCTTGAGGCCCATCTTCATCAGCTCGTAGGCGGAGATGATGCCGGACAGCCCGCCGCCGATGACGGCGACCTCGGTGCCGTGCTCGGTCGCCGGTATCTGGCCGAGGCCCGCCGGGTGCGCGAGGAAGTCGTCGTACGCGTAGGGGAAGTCCGGGCCGAACATCGTGATCGGCTTCGATCCGTCGCTGTGCGGGACGGCGGTGGTGGGCACCGTGGACGTCATGGGGTACGACTCCTAGCGGGGTGGGGCAGGGGGGAAGGGCAGGCGGGGCGGGAGGTTCCCGGGGCGGGCGCGGGGCCGCGGTCAGACGAGCGAGGCGTACAGACCGGGGCGGCGGTCGCGCAGGTACGGGTTGGTCTCGCGCGAGACGCGCAGCAGCTCGGGATCGGCCTCGCCGAACACCAGCTCCTCGCCGCGGCCGGCCCGGGTCCGGGTGATCCCGTCGGGGCTCGCCAGGCAGCTGAGGCCGACGAACTCGAACTCGCCTTCCGGGCCGGTGCGGTTGACGTACGCGATGTACATCTGGTTCTCGAAGGCCCGTACGGGTACCAGCTGTTCGGCGACGAACTGGAACGGGTGCATCTGCGCGGTCGGCACCAGGAGGAGGTCGGTGCCGGCGAGCGCGTGCGCCCGGACGTTCTCGGGGAACTCCACGTCGTAGCAGATCATCACGCCGACGCGCAGGCCGCCGAGGTCCGCCTGGACCACCGGGGTGTCGCCGGGGGCGAACGCCGCCTGCTCGAAACAGCCGAAGAGGTGGGTCTTGCGGTAGTTCGCGAGCCGTTCCCCGTCGGGGCCGACGAGCTGCGCCGCGTTGTAGACGGCGTCCCCGTCCCGCTCGGGGTAGCCGTAGAGCACGGCCACCCCGTGGCGGCGGGCGATCTCGCCGATGGCGCGGGCGGACATGCCGTCGGCGGGTTCGGCGAGCCGGGAGATGTCCTCGAGCTCCAGCGCGTAGCCGGTCAGGAACATCTCCGAGGTCACGAGGAGCCCGGCCCCCGCCTGTGCGGCGCGGACCGCGGCCTCTTCGAGCGCCTTCAGGTTGTCGGCGGTGTCGCCGAGCCGTCCGGAACTCTGGAGGAGGGCGGTGCGCAGCGGGGGCATGGGCGTACCTCTGTGGCAGGAGGGGTGGGGGTCCCTCAACGGTACGTTCGCGCGTTCGACCGGGACAAGGCGTGACCGTTGCGCTCGGCGCATCGATTCGTTGCGTATCGGCGGGGGGAAACGGCGATTCGTTGCGCGAGCGCCGTACGAACGGTCCGAAAGGCCTCTCGGCCGGGGCCTACCGGCCCGGGCGGAAGGCCGGGTGAACGCTCAGCCTGCGCAGGTCTTCCAGGATGTCGGGAGCGTGGTTCGAGACCACCCGGCCGCTCCAGCCGTCGCAGAGGGCGGGGACCGTGAGCGTGCCGTCGTGGCCGTGCCCGGCGGCCTCGTAGGCGCGGCGGAGCGCGTCGTGCCCCGCCGGGTCGGAGCCGGGCCGCAGGACGGTCAGGGCCACGGTGTCCCGCAGGCCCAGGTCGGCGAAGGCGGCGGTGACGCCGAGGCAGCTCGGACAGTCGTCGGCGGCGACGTACAGCCGGTACCGGTGCGGCTCGGGCGAGAACCCGGTCCCGATGCGGCCCCGGAGGACGGCGGCCGCGGCGAGGCTCCGGGCGGGCACCGGGACGCGGCTCTGGGGAGGGGCAGGGAGGGGGGTGTGGGGAGGCGTCTGGGCAGGGGCCTGGAGGTGCGCCTGGGCAGGGGGCTGGACACGGGTCTGGGGCATGGCTCTCCTCGGTCTGTGTGCGTACGCGCGTGCTCGGCGGGGCCTCAGGAGGCCGGGGCCGTGGCACTGCAGACGCGGAGGAGATCTATGTGCAGCCGGCGGGTGAGCCAGGAGCGGCGCAGCGGGGTCGTGACGGAGCAAGGTGCGAGGGCGGAGGGTGTGGTTTCGGAGGGTGCGGCGAGCTGGTCCACCGGGCCCCCCTTCCTGTCCGCCACCCCCGTTAGGCTGGCGTTCGCAGTCTCATGGCACCGCCAGGGGCCGTCAAGACCGCCCGCACGACTCCGTACGCGTGCTCGTACGGGCAGCCGTACGACGGCCCGCGCACGTGCCCGTACGCGCGCCCGCGCCCGATGGAAGGAAGCTCCCGCCCATGTCCCGTGAGTCCCGGCCCGGTGCCGTCCTCGACAATCCCGTCTGGGCCGCGCTCGACGGCCCGCACCGGGGCTTCGCCGAGACCGGCCCCGCCGGGCTCGCCGCCCGATACGCGGCCGGGGTGTCGCCCTTCGCCGCGCTCGGCGACCCGGAGGATCCGCGGGCCTGGGCGGACCTGGCCGAGCTCGCCGGCCCCGGCCAGGAGGTCTGGGTGACCGGGCTGCCGACGCCGCCCGCGGACTGGGAGACCCTGATGTCGATACCTGGCGTACAGCTCGACGGCCGGGCCGTCCGGGGCAAGGAGGAGCCGGAGGCGGTCCTGCTGGGGCCGGCCGACGTGCCCGAGATGCTGGAGCTGGTCGAGCTGACCCGGCCCGGCCCGTTCGGGAAGCGCACCGTCGAGCTGGGCACGTACCTCGGGATCCGCCGCGGCGGCCGGCTCGTCGCGATGGCGGGCGAGCGGATGCGGCCGCCGGGCTGGTCGGAGATCAGCGCCGTCTGCACGCACCCCGAGCACCGGGGCGAGGGGCTCGCCGGGCGGCTGATCCGCGCGGTCGTGGCCGCCGTGGAGGAGCGCGGAGACTCCGCGTTCCTGCACGCCGCGGCGGAGAACCGCGGGGCCGTGGGGCTGTACCTCTCGATGGGGTTCACCCTGCGCCGCGAGCCGGTGTTCATCGGGCTTCGTACGCCCGACACGAAGGCTTAACACGGATTGACATGCGATCCGTTGTGGCCCGGCCCCTCCTGATCTAGCGTCGGAAGCACGACCGTGGGCACGACCGCGGACCGACGAGCGAGGGGGTGGCCCGGCATGACCGTACGAACCGCCGCTGCCGCCCTCACCCCGCGCCGTGCCGTCCGGCTGCACTCCCGCGCGCACATCGACCTCCTGCGCGTCGCCGGCTCCCTCTGTCGTTCCTGATCAGCGTTTCGCGATCCGCTCCGCCTTTCGCCGCGCCGCCCGATCAGGAGGCAGTTCCGCCATGCCCGTGCACCCTTCGCCGTCCCCGTCCCCGTCCCCGTCCCCGTCCTCTGCGTCCTCCCCCGCGCTCCGTCTCGCCGTGGCCCTCGACGGTGCCGGCTGGCATCCCGCCGCCTGGCGCGAACCGGGTGCGGAGGCCGGCCGGCTGTTCACCGCCGGTTACTGGGCCGCGCTCGCCGTCGAGGCCGAGGCCGGGCTGCTGGACTTCGTCACCTTCGAGGACTCGCTGAGCCTGCAGTCCACCGATCCGGCCGGGCCCGACGGCCGCACCGACCTGGTGCGGGGCCGGCTCGACGCGGTGCTGGTCGCCGCCCGGGTGGCGCCGCTGACCCGGCACATCGGGCTGGTGCCGAGCGTGGTGGCCACCCACACGGAGCCGTTCCACGTCTCCAAGGCGCTCGCGACCCTGGACCACGTGAGCCGCGGGCGCGCCGGGCTGCGCATCCAGATCTCCGAACGGCCCGACGAGGTACGCCACTTCGGGCGCCGTACGGCTCCGCCGGCCCGGGCCGAGCTGTACGGGGAGGCGGCCGACCACGTCGAGGTGGTGCGGCGGCTGTGGGACAGCTGGGAGGACGGCGCCGAGATCCGCGACGTGGCCACGGGACGGTTCATCGACCGCACCAAGCTGCACTACATCGACTTCGAGGGCCCCCGGTTCAGCGTGAAGGGCCCCTCGATCACCCCGCGGCCGCCCCAGGGCCTGCCCCCGGTGAGCGCGCTCGCCTCGGACGCCGCCGTGTATCCCTTCCTCGCCCGGTCGGCCGACATCGGCTACCTGCCCGCGCACGATGCCGGCGAGATCCGCGCCGCCGTCGCCGCGCTCCCCGGCACCCCGCACCTGTTCGGCGAGCTGACGGTCTTCCTCGACGAGCGGCCGGCCGCGGCGGAGCGCCGGCTCCAGCGGCTGGACGCCGCGTACGGGGCCGCGTACACGAGTGACGCCCCCGCCTTCGCGGGGACTCCGGCGGGCCTCGCCGACCTGCTTCTGGAGGGTCGGGAGGCCGGGCTGACGGGCTTCCGGCTGCGGCCGGGGGTGCTCGCCCACGACCTTCCGGCGATCACCCGCGGCCTGGTGCCGGAGCTCCAGCGGCGCGGGGCGTTCCGGCGGGCCTACGAGGCCTCCTCGCTCCGCGGCCTGCTGGGGCTGCCGCGCCCGGCGAACCGGTACGCCGCCGGCCGGCCGGCCCCTGCCGGGTCCCCCGACGCCCCTGCTTCCCCTGCCGCCTGATCCCCCAGGAAGGACCGACAGCACCCATGAGCAAGCCGCTCAAGCAGATCCATCTCGCGGCGCACTTCCCCGGGGTCAACAGCACCACCGTGTGGAGCGACCCCGCCGCCGGGAGCCAGATCGACTTCGATTCCTTCGTCCATTTCGCGCGGACCGCCGAGCGCGCGAAGTTCGACTTCCTCTTCCTCGCCGAGGGCCTGCGCCTGCGCGAACAGGGAGGCGAGATCTACGACTTGGACGTGGTGGGCCGCCCGGACACCTTCACCGTGCTGGCGGCGCTCGCCGCCGTCACCGAACACCTCGGGCTGACCGGCACCATCAACTCCACCTTCAACGAACCGTACGAGGTGGCCCGCCAGTTCGCCTCCCTCGACCACCTGTCGGGTGGCCGCGCCGCCTGGAACGTGGTCACCTCCTGGGACGCCTTCACCGGGGAGAACTTCCGGCGCGGCGGTTTCCTGCCGCGCGAAGAACGCTACGAGCGGGCAAGGGAGTTCCTCGACACCGCCCACGAGCTCTTCGACTCCTGGGACGGCGGCGAGATCCTCGCCGACCCGGCCTCCGGGGAGTTCCTGCGGGACGCGGACCCCGGCGCCTTCGCCCACCGCGGCAAGCAGTTCGACATCTCCGGGCACTTCAACGTGCCGCGCAGCCCCCAGGGCCGGCCGGTGATCTTCCAGGCGGGCGATTCGGACGAGGGGCGGGAGTTCGCCGCGGCCTCCGCGGATGCCATCTTCGGCCGGTACGGCACGCTGGACGAGGGCCGCGCCTTCTACGCGGACGTCAAGGGGCGCCTGGCCCGGTACGGGCGCACCCCCGACGACCTGAAGATCCTCCCGGCGGCGACCTTCGTGCTCGGCGACACGGACGCCGAGGCGCGGGAGCTGGCCCACGAGGTGCGGCGCCTGCAGGTCAGCGGGGCGACCGCGATCAAGTACCTGGAGCACGTGTGGAACCGGGACCTGTCGGGCTACGACCCGGACGGACCGCTGCCGGACGTGGATCCCGAGCCCGGGGAGAACACCATCGCGCTGGGCCGGGCGAGCGTGCGGATGAACCGCGACCCGGTGGCCGTCGCGCGGGAGTGGCGGGAGCGGGCGGCCGCCGGGGGCCTGTCGATCCGGGAACTGGTGATCGAGACGACCGCCCGGCAGTCCTTCGTGGGCTCGCCGCTGACCGTCGCCCAGGCCATCGACGCCCTGGTCCAGGCGGACGCGGCCGACGGGTTCATCCTGGTCCCGCACCTGACCCCGGGCGGGCTCGACGCCTTCGCGGACACCGTCGTCCCGCTGCTCCAGGAGCGCGGGGTGTTCCGCCGGGAGTACGCCGGCCCGACGCTGCGCGACCACCTCGGGCTGGCCGCGCCCCGCGCGCTCGCCCCCGTCCGCGGCTGACTCCGGCCGCGGCCGACCCCGGCCCCGGCCCCGCAGGACCCCGCCCGAAGCCCGTCCCGGGCCCGTCCTGAGCACGTCCCACAGAAGGGGGAACACCATGCCCGGCATCCCGCTCGGGGTCCTCGACCTCGTCCCGGTCCCGTCCGGCTCCACGGCGGCCGAGGCCCTGCGCAGCAGCGTCGACCTGGCCCGGCAGAGCGAACGGTTCGGCTACGTCCGCTACTGGTTCGCCGAGCACCACCTGAATCCGGGGGTCGCGGGGACCTCGCCCGCCGTGGTGCTGGCGCTGACCGCCTCGGCCACCTCCACGATCCGGATCGGCTCGGGGGCCGTCCAGCTCGGGCACCGCACGGCCCTGTCGACGGTCGAGGAGTTCGGCCTGCTGGACGCGGTGCACCCGGGGCGGATCGACCTGGGTCTGGGGCGCTCGGCGGGCGGCCCGCCGGCGCGCCGTGCCGGGGCCGCGCCGCCGGTGGCGTACACCACGGCGAACGGCCTGCGGATACCGAAGCCCTTCTCCTTCGCCCACCTGCGCGATCATCCGCGGATCGCGCTCCAGCAGCGGCTGTTGCAGCTGCCGGGGGCCACGGCGCAGGAGTATGCCGAGCAAGTGGGCGACGTACTGGCCCTGTTGCGCGGGGAGTACCGCTCGCCGGACGGGGTGGAAGCGCATGCCGTGCCCGGGGAGGGCGCCGATGTGCAGGTGTGGGTGCTGGGGAGCAGCGCGGGGGTGAGCGCGGAGACGGCCGGGGCGAACGGGCTCCGGTTCGCGGCGAACTACCACGTCAGCCCGGCGAGCGTGCTGGAGGCGGCCGAGGCCTACCGGGCCGCGTTCAAGCCCTCGGCCGGGCCGGGCGGGCTGGACCGGCCGCACCTGACGGTGTCCGCCGATGTCGTGGTGGCCCCGGACGACGCCGAGGCGCAGGAGCTGGCCGCCGGGTACGCGCCGTGGGTGCACAGCATCCGGTCCGGTGAAGGTGCGATCCCCTTCCCCTCGCCGGAGGAGGCCCGCGCCCTGACCCGGGGCTGGTCCACGGCGGAGCACGAGCTGGTCGCGGACCGGGTGGAGACGCAGTTCGCCGGTTCGCCGGCCACCGTCGCCGACCAGCTGGAGCGGCTGCGGGAGGCGACCGGTGCGGACGAGCTGCTGATCACCACGATCACGCACGGGCACGCCGACCGGGTGCGCTCGTACCGGCTGCTGGCCGGGGAGTGGGCGCGGCGGGGGCATCTGCGCTGGTAGGCAGGGCCGTTGTGGGGATGTCCGCGGGTGGGGACGTCGCGGGCCGGGATGTCCGCGGGCGGGTTTGGCGCGGAGCGGAGCGGTCAGACGCTGGGGAGGACAGTCTGCGACCTCACCGCGAAAGGGAACCGTCATGAACCGCAGCCCCTCCAGGGCCACCGCGTCCACCGCACCTCCCGCGACTCCCCGCATCCCGGCGGCCCGCGTCGCCCGGCTGCCCGGGTCCGCCGGACACCACTGGCAGTGGCAGTCGCGGGCCGCCTGCCGCGAGCTCGGCTCGACGCGGTTCTTCCATCCCGCGGACGAGCGGGGCGAGGACCGGGAGCAGCGTGACGAGGCCGCGAAGCGGGTCTGCGCCGGCTGCCCGGTGCGCACGGAGTGCATGGAGCACGCCCTGCGCACGCGGGAGCCGTACGGGGTGTGGGGCGGTCTGACCGAGGAGGAGCGCCGCGTCCTGCTGCGCAAGCGCGGGAAGCGGGCGGTGGGGACCCCTACGCCGGCGCGCCGGAGGTGAAGCGGCGCAGGAGCGGGGAGAGGACGAGGACGGATTTGGTGCGCTCCACGAAGGGCTCGCCCGCGATCCGCTCCAGCACCCGCTCGAAGTGCCGCATGTCGGAGGCGAAGATCTGGACGAGGGCGTCCGCGTCGCCGGTGACGGTCGACGCGGACACCACCTCGGGGTAGCGCTCCAGCCCCCGCCGGATGTCGTCCGGCGAGGTGTTGTGGCGGCAGTACATCTCGATGAAGCCCTCGGTCTCCCAGCCCATCGAGGCGGGGTCCACGCGGACGGTGAAGCCGGTGATGGCTCCCTCGGCGCGCAGCCGGTCCACACGCCGTTTGACGGCGGGGGCCGAGAGTCCGACCTCGGAGCCGATGTCCGCGAAGGAGCGGCGGGCGTCCTTGGCCAGGGCGTGCACGATGCGTTCGTCGAGATCGTTCAGTCGCACTACGGGTGGATCACTTTTCTGCTGTGGCCGGCTGCGTGGCGGTCGGCCGGTCCGTGGCCAGTCGGGAGCGGCGGATGCCGTACTGGAAGTAGACCACGAGGCCAACGGCCATCCAGCCACCGAAGACGATCCAGGTGGCGGTGTCCAGGCTGAACATCATGTAGCCGCAGGCGAGCAGGCCCAGGATCGGCGTGATCGGGAAGAGCGCCACCTTGAAGGTGCGCGGCATGTCGGGGCGGGTCTTGCGCAGGATGACGACGGCGACGTTGACGAGGCCGAAGGCGAAGAGGGTGCCGATGCTGGTGGCGTCCGCCAGCTTGCCGAGCGGGATGAAGGCGGCGAGCGTTCCGCAGAAGAGGGAGACGATCACCACGTTGGCGCGGGGGGCGCCGCTCTTGGCGTCGACCCGGGCGAAGACCTTGGGCACGAGGCCGTCGCGGGACATGGCGAAGAGGATGCGGGTCTGGCCGTAGAGGACGGCGAAGACGACGGAGGCGATGGCCACGACGGCGCCGGCGGCCAGGACGACGCCCCAGAAGGTGTGGCCGGAGACGTCGGTCATGATCTGGGCGAGCGCGGCCTCGGTGCCCTCGAAGTCCTGCCACGGCATGGCGCCGACGGCGACGAAGGCGACGAGGACGTAGAGCACGGTCACGATCAGCAGCGAGAGCATGATCGCGCGGGGCAGGTCGCGCTTGGGGTTCTTCGCCTCTTCACCGGCGGTGGAGGCGGCGTCGAAGCCGATGTACGAGAAGAAGAGCGTGGCGGCGCCGGCGCTGATGCCGGTGATGCCGAGCGGCGCGAGCGGGGCGTAGTTGCCGGCCTTGATGCCCATGAAGCCGATGCCGATGAAGAGCAGCAGGGTGACGATCTTCACGCCGACCATGATCGAGTTGATCCGGGCGCTCTCCTTGGCGCCGCGCATCAGGAAGACCATGGCGAGCAGGACGACGACCAGGGCCGGCAGGTTGATGAAGCCGCCCTCACCCAGCGGGGCCGAGACGGCGTCGGGGATGGTGACGCCTATGGTCCCGTCGAGGAGCTCGTTGAGGTACTCGCCCCAGCCGACGGCGACGGCTGCGACGGAGACCCCGTACTCCAGGACCAGGCACCAGCCGCAGACCCAGGCGACGAGCTCGCCCATGGTGGCGTACGAGTACGAGTACGAGGATCCGGAGACCGGCACCGATCCGGCCAGCTCCGCGTAGGAGAGGGCCGAGAAGAGGGCGGTCAGGCCCGCGATGACGAAGGAGATCGTGACGGCGGGGCCGGCCTTGGGGGCCGCGGTGCCGAGGACGACGAAGATGCCGGTGCCGAGCGTCGCACCGATGCTGATCATGGTCAGCTGCCACATGGTGAGCGAGCGGCGCAGGATGCCGCCCTCGCCCTGGCCGCCCTCGGCGACCAGCTGCTCCACCGGCTTGCGGCGCAGGAGCGGGTGGGCGGGCTTGCGCGGCGCCCCGGGGGCGGGAGCGAGCGGGGGCGCCTGGCCGTGATCGAGCACGAGGGGACTCCTTAGTCACTGCGGGTGGGGTTGTCTGGCATCGACCGCAGCGGTCCGGAGCAGGAGCAGGCCGGGAAGGCCTGGGCATGGGGACCGCCGAGCAGGCGGTCCACGCCACTCCACGTACAGCGAGTGAGCCTACGAGCTGAGTGATACCGCCCGTAATGCACCATCCTTGCACATAGGCGACTGATCGTTGCGCGGATGCGTCCTGAATGGTCCTTTGTTGCGCGGGGATGATCGATCAGTGCGCAGGTGATCCCGACCCGCATTCTTGACACTTCGTCAGATCTGGCGCAGCGTGCCGCCATGGACCTGGACGTGCTCTACGAGATCGACGTGCCGCGGCCCTGGCGGGGAGCCCACCCCCACGGCCAGCGGGCCGCCGAGCAGCGCGCCTACCGGGAGGCGGTGGAACAGATCCGGCTCGCCGACCGGATGGGCTTCCGTACCGTCTGGGCGGTCGAGCACCACTTCCGCGAGGGCCGCTCGCACTGCCCGGCCCCCGAGGTCCTCCTCGGGCACCTGGCCGGGCTCACCGAGCGGATCCGGCTGGGCTTCGGCGTGACCCTGACCCCCTTCGCCTTCACCCCGCCGCAGCGCATCGCGGAGAAGGTCGCCACCGTCGACGTGCTCTCCGGGGGCCGGGTGGAGTGGGGCACCGGCCGGTCCACGCCCATGGAACAGGCGGCCTTCGGGGTGGACCGGGAGAAGTCCCGGGACGACTGGCGCGAGGCCATAGAAATCGTGACCGGAATGTGGCGCGAGGAGTACTTCGCGTACGCATCGGAGCGTTTTTCCTTCCCGCGCCGCATGGTCACCCCCAAGCCCGTGCAGGATCCGCACCCGCCCGCCTGGATGGCGGCCACCTCCCCCGGCTCCGCGGAGGTCGCGGGCGGGCACGGCCTCGGGCTGCTGTCCTTCTCGATCATGCAGCCCCTGGAGGCGATGGCCGCCCAGGTGGCCGCCTACCGGGCCGCGGCCGCCGCCCCGAGCCCCCTCACCGACGTCACCACGAACCGGGTCGCCGCCTACACCCTCGTCCACGCCACCCCGCCGCGCACCGAGCCGGACCCCCGGGTCTGGGACTCGGTCGCCTGGTGGTACTCCAACCTGGCGCAGTTCACCCTGGACTGGGAGCTGCCGCACCTGAGCCCCGAGGAACGCGAGCGCACCTTTCCGCTGCTCACACCGATCCTCGAAGGGAACGTACCCGTACGGGAGTTCAGCGACGGGGACATGATCCTCATCGGGGACGCGGAGACGATCGTCGCCAAGGCCAAGCGGTACGCGGACCTCGGCGTCGACCAGCTCATCTGCTACGTCCAGTGGGGGTACCTGGAGCACCGGGAGATCCTGCGGACCCTGGAGATCCTGGGCAAGGAAGTCATCCCGGAGCTGGCCCGGTACACCCCGCGGAAGGCCTCCGCGTGAGCGGGGGCCCGGCCACCGCGTCCGACCCCGACACCTCCCCCGTCCCCGACTACGCCGCCCTGTGCCGGCTCGACGGCCGCGCCCTGGTCCTGCTCGGCGCGGGCAACGGCATCGGCCGCCAGACCGCCCACGCGCTCGCCGCGGGCGGAGCCCGCGTGCTGTGCGTGGACGTGGACGAGGAGCGGGCCCGGGCGGTCGCCGCCGAGACCGGGGGCGTCCCGTACGCCGCCGACGTCACGCGGCGCGAGGCCGTACGGGAACTCTTCGCCGCGGCGCCGGAGCTGCTCGGGGGCCGCCCGGTCGGCGGGGTCGTCGACATCGTCGGCATGGCCCGGTACGCCGCGCTGCCCGAGCTGGACGACGAGGGCTGGGACTGGCATTTCGACCTGGTGCTGCGGCACGCCTGGCTGGCCGTCCAGTACGGCGGCGAGGCCGTCGCCGCCGCCGGCGGCGGACCGCTGGTCTTCGTCGCCTCCGTGTCCGGGCTCACCGCCGCCCCGCTGCACGCCGCGTACGGGGCCGCGAAGGCCGGCCTGATCTCCCTGGTGCGCTCGGCGGCGGTAGAGCTGGGCCCGCGCGGGGTACGGGTCAACGCGGTGGCACCGGGGGTGGTGTGGACCCCGCGGGTGGCCGCCCTGCTGGGTCCCGAGGGGCGCAGGCTGAACGCGGAGAACGCCCCGCTGGGCCGGGTCGCGGAGACCGGGGACATCGCGGCCGCGCTGTACTTCCTGGCTTCGCCGCAGTCCTCGTACATGACGGGCCAGACGCTGGTCGTGGACGGCGGCGTCGGCGTGAAGTTCCCGTACCCGACGGTCGGAGGCGCACGATGAGCACACGGGAAGCCGGGCCGGACACCGGCTCGGACACAGGCGTCGGCACGGGCCTCGGCACGGGCGCGGCCGCGGAGGCCGGGCCCTGGCTGGACCCCGCGCCCTTCCTGCGCGGGGTGGCCTGGCTGGACGGGGGCGGCCGGCCCGTGCGGGCCGACCCGGCCGACACCATGCGGCTGCCCTGGGACACCGGGGAGCGGGCCACGCTGCCCATCGGGGTGCGCCTGGAGTTCACCGCGCCCGGCACCCGCGCGGTGGAGATCCACTACCGGGCGACCGTGCCCGGCCCCACCGACGCACTGCGCGACCTGGCCCACGGGTTCGCCCTGTGGGACCGGCACGGGGTGGTCACCGAGCTGTACACCGAGCCCGCCGCCGAGGCCGTCGTACGCATCGAACTGCCGGGCGGTTCCGGCCCGTTCACCATCCACCCGCCCGAGACCCAGTCCCCGCTGATCCTCGCCCTGCGCGGGATCGGCGGCCCGCTCGCCCCCGCACCGCCCGCCACCCGCTGGGTGGTGCACGGCGACTCCATCACCGAGGGCTGGTGGTCCACCCGGCCAGCGCACGGCTGGCCCGCGGTCGCCGGGCGGGCGCTCGGCTGGGACACCGTCAACCTCGGCTACGCCGGCGCCGCGCGCGGGGAGCTGGCCTGCGCCGAACAGCTCGCGGGACTCCCCGCCGACGTCCTCGCCCTCGCCTTCGGCACCAACTGCTGGTCCCGCGTGCCCTTTTCGGCTCCCCTGCTGTACGAGACCACCCGCGCGTTCCTCGAACTGGTCCGCCAGGGCCACCCCCGGACACCGCTGCTCCTCCTCTCCCCCGTGCTGCGCCCGGACGCGGAGCGCACCCCGAACAAGCTGGGCGCCACCCTGGGCGCCCTGCGCGACGCGATGGAGCGCGCCACCCGGGAGCGGATCGCCGCCGGGGACGAGCGGCTGGTGCTGCTGCCGGGGCGGGAGCTGCTGGGCCCCGAGCACTTGGCGGACGGGCTGCACCCCAACGACGCCGGGCACCGCACGCTCGGCCTCGCTGTGGCCACGGCCGTGAAGCGGGCCGGGTTCGACTTCGGCTGAGTGAAACAGCCCACACCGGAGGGATTGAACAGACCGGCCCCGCCCGGGCGTGTCCTGCACAAGTTGCCGCCGCTCCGCTCCACTCGGATGGATGGATGCGGCGGCGCAGGCAGGGACACACACGTGGGAGAGATCACGATGGGCATCAAGCTCGGAACCACCCTGGCGGCCGTGGCGGTCGTCGTCGCACTCACCGCGACCGCGTGCGGCGGGAGCGACTCGGCGGGCGACAACGCCCAGCCGGCCGGAGCCGTCGCCGCTCCCTCCCAGGCCCCGTCCTCGGGCGACGGCTACGGCTACGGCTCGGGCTCCGACGCCGACACGGCCGGCGCCGCCCGGCCCGGCGGCCAACTGGCCGTCGCCCAGGACGAGAAGCTCGGCCCCGTCCTCGCCGACAGTGCGGGCTTCACCCTCTACCGCTTCGACAAGGACACCGCGAAGCCGTCCAAGTCCTCCTGCGACGGGGACTGCGCGAAGGTCTGGCCGGTGGTCGCGGCCGGCGACGCCACCGCCGCGGCGGGCACGGACCCGTCGCTGCTGGGCGAGGTGGTCCGTAGCGACGGCAGCAAGCAGCTGACGGTGGCGGGCTGGCCCGTGTACCGGTACAGCAAGGACACCGAGGCGGGCGACACCAACGGGCAGGGCGTCGGCGGCACCTGGTTCGCGGCGGCGCCCGACGGCAAGAAGGCGGCGAAGGGAGCCCCCGCGCCCGGCGGCGCCGGCCAGGCCGCCGGCGCGCTGACCGTGGCCAAGGACCCGAAGCTCGGCGACCACATCGTCGACGGCAACGGGATGACGGTCTACCGGTTCAAGCCCGACACCGCGTGGCCCATGGTCTCCAAGTGCGAGGGCGACTGCGTGGCCAAGTGGCCGGTGGTGCCGCCGGTGGACCAGGCGAACGCCAAGGGGATCATCCAGAAGAACTACCTGGTGCTCGACCGCCCCGACGGCAAGAAGCAGCAGACGGTGAACTGCTGGCCCGTCTACACCTTCACCGGCGACAAGAAGGCCGGCGACGTCAACGGGCAGGGCGTCGGCGGCACCTGGTACGCGGTCGCCCCCGACGGCAAGCTCATCACCGTGCAGTAGGCCGGCCCCTGAGACCGGCCCCTGAGACCGGCCCCCGAGACCAGCCCCGAGATCGGCCCCTGCGACCGGTCCTCCGAACCAACCGACCGCGCGGCCCCCGCCTCCCCTCCCCCCGGGCGGGGGCCGCGCACCGTTCCGCCCCGGCCGGGCGGAACCTAGACTCCGCATCATGCTGCGCGTACTGGCCGTCGACGATGAGAAGCCCCTGCTCGAAGAGCTCCTCTACCTGCTGCGCTCGGACCCCCGGGTGCTCAGCGCCGAAGGCGCCTCGGACGCCACCGAGGCGCTGCGCCGGATCACCCGGGCGCTGGAGAGCGGCCCGGACGGGGCCGACGTCATCGACGTGGTCTTCCTCGACATCCACATGGCGGGGCTGACCGGTCTGGACATCGCCCGGCTGCTGGCCGGGTTCGCGCGGCCGCCACTGATCGTGTTCGTCACCGCGCACGAGGGGTTCGCCGTACAGGCCTTCGACCTCAAGGCCGTGGACTACGTGCTCAAGCCGGTCCGGCCGGAGCGGCTGGCCGAGGCCGTGCGGCGGGCCTGGGCGCAGTCCGGCCGGTCCGGTGAGCAGCCCGCTCCGGCCGCCCCCGAGGCCGGGCCCGCCGGAGCGTCGGCCCGCACGGCCGCCTCCGAGACCGCCGGGGCGCCCGTCGCGCCCTCCGCGGCCGTCCGCGGCGCGGACCGGGCGCCCGAGCAGATCGCCGTCGAACTGGGCGGAGTCACCCGCTTCGTGGCGATCGCGGACATCGCGTACGTGGAGGCCCAGGGCGACTACGCCCGGCTGCACACCGACGAGGGCAGCCACCTGGTACGGATTCCGCTGTCCACACTGGAGGAGCGGTGGGCGGCCCGCGGATTCGTCCGCATTCACCGCCGCCACCTGGTCGCGCTGGCCCGCATCGACGAACTGCGCCTGGACTCGGGCACCACCACGGTCCGCGTCGGCGCGGCCGAGCTCCAGGTGAGCCGCAGGCACGCGCGGGAGCTGAGGGACCTGCTGATGCGCCAGGCGATGGGCTGACCCCACGACGTGCGAGGATTCGGGCGGACCCGGCGGTGGGCCGGTCCGATGAAAGGTACCGCGACATGGCAGCAGGATTTTCGGACTGGAAAGTCAACCGGCAGTACGCCCAGGGCGACAGGGTCTCCTACCAGGGGAAGCAGTACCGCTGCCTGGAGGCGAACAAGTCCAACTCCGCGACCAACCCGAAGACGGCCGTGAAGCTCTGGCAGCAGTACCGCGTCTGAACGCCCTCCGAAGGCCGACCGAAGGCCGACCGCCGGCCGTCGCCGGGCCGTCCGAACGCGCCCGGCCGACCGTCCGGCGCGCGGACGGGCCGTTCACCGCTCCCACAGGGGCGTACGGCGACCGGGCCCGGCCGTCGGCCGCAGCGGTGGCCGGGACACCCACCCGGGCGGGCCCCCGCGGGTATCGTGGATCTTCGGCCAGGGGAGGAAGCGGATGTCCGAAATCCAGGCGCTGCTCGACGCGCTGACCGGACTGCCCCGCACCCGGCCGGCCGGTCCCGCCGAAGCCGAGGTGCTGCTGGCCCGCCTGCGGAGCGCGGCCGCCCGCTGGGCCGACGTCCTCTACGAGGCCCACGAGGGCGCGTACGGGCACCTGCCGCCGCGGGCCGAGGCGGCCCTGACGCTGGCCTTCCGGCGCGCGGAGGAATCGTACGTGGAGCTGGAGATCGCCCTGCGGGACTGCGCCGGGCACCGCGATCCCGCCCGCTGAGGCATATCCGGCCCGGCCTGCGGGCGGGCCTGTCGCCGCTCGGGGCGCGTGCGTAGACTCCCGTGACCCCGGCACGCGGCCCGGGCCCCCGGCACCCACCCGCCGGCCCCGGCGCGCGACCGGTACCCGACACCCGACTCCCGACACCCGCGCAGGGCCGCGCCCGCGCCCCAGCCGAAGGACCCGCCGGTGAACCAGACGTACGCGCTGACCGCCGTCGCCGTCGTCGTCCTGGCCACGGTGCTCGTCGGCGCACTGGGCCTGCGGATCTCCCGGACCACCTCGGACTTCTACGTGGCTTCGCGCACGGTCGGCCCGCGCCTCAACGCGGCGGCCATCAGCGGCGAGTACCTCTCGGCGGCCTCCTTCCTCGGCGTGGCCGGGCTGGTGCTGCTCCAGGGGCCGCAGATGCTCTGGTACCCGGTGGGCTACACCGCCGGGTACCTGGTGCTGCTGGTGCTGGTCGCCGCCCCGCTGCGGCGGTCGGGGGCGTACACCCTGCCCGACTTCGCCGAGGCCCGGCTCGAATCGCAGGCGGTGCGCCGGATCGCGGTGCTGTTCGTACTCGGCGTCGGCTGGCTGTACCTGCTGCCGCAGCTCCAGGGCGCGGGCCTGACCCTGGAGATCCTGACCGGGGCCCCGCACTGGGTGGGCGGGGTGGTCGTCGCCTGCGTGGTGACCGCGGCGGTGGCGGCCGGCGGGATGCGGTCCGTCACCTTCGTACAGGCCTTCCAGTACTGGCTGAAGCTCACCGCCCTGCTGGTGCCCGCGTTCTTCCTGCTGGCCGCCTGGGCGGGCGACGGCGCCCCGCGCGCCTCCTTCGACGCCCCGGCGGTGTTCCGCGAGCACACCGCGGTCACGCTGGCCGAGGACGTACGGCTGTCCCTGGACGCGCCGCTGACGGTGACGGTGACCGGCCAGGTGGACGGGCAGGCGTACGCGGGGCAGCCCGTGACCCTGGGCGCCGGGCAGCATTCCGTACGGGCGCACGCGCGGCTGGAGTTCGCCCCGGACTCCGCGGTGCCGCAGGGCCGGGCGGAGGCCGGACCCGGCGTGTCGAGCTGGTCGGAGCCGCTGTCCGGGGACCGGCCCGAGCTGCGGCTGTACGCGACGTACGGGCTGATCCTCGCCACCTTCCTCGGGACCATGGGGCTGCCGCACGTGGCGGTGCGCTTCTACACGAGCCCGAACGGGAGGGCGGCGCGGCGCACCACCCTGGTGGTGCTCGGCCTGGTCGGCGCCTTCTATTTGCTGCCGCCGGTGTACGGCGCGCTGGGCCGTATCTACGCCCCGGAGCTGGCCCTGACCGGGGAGGCGGACGCGGCGGTGCTGGTGCTGCCGGCCCGGGTGGTGGGCGGGGTTGCCGGGGAGCTGCTCGGGGCGTTGCTGGCGGGGGGCGCGTTCGCGGCGTTCCTGTCCACGGCTTCGGGGCTGACGATGGCGGTGGCGGGGGTGCTGCACCAGGACGTGCTGCCTTCGCGCGGGGTGCGCAGTTTCCGGGTCGCGGTGCTGGTCGCGATCCTGGTGCCGCTGGCCGGGACCGTGGCCGTGCCGGAGGTGCCGGTGGCGGACGCGGTGGGGCTGGCCTTCGCGGTGTCGGCGTCGTCCTTCTGTCCGCTGCTGGTGCTGGGGATCTGGTGGCGCGGGCTGACGCCGCCGGGGGCGGTGGCCGGGCTGGTGACGGGGGGCGGGGCGGCCTTGAGCGCGGTGCTGGCGACGCGGGCCGGGCTGGCTCCGGCGGGGTGGGCGAACACGCTGCTGGCATGGCCGGCGGTGTGGTCCGTCCCGCTCGGCTTCCTGACGATGGTGCTGGTGTCGCTGGGCACGCGCGGGCGGATCCCGCCGGGGACCGCGGCGACGCTGGCGCGGCTGCACCTGCCGGAGGACGTGGCGGAGTCGGCCCCCGCGGGCGGCGGAGCCGGGGGCGCGGCTGTCGCTGCCGCCGGGAAGGGCGATGCTCTGTGACCGGAGCAGCGCATCGGGACGAGAGCGGCGCTCTGATCGTGGCGCGGTGCTCCAAGGCCGGAGCGGAGCTCACGGCCGTCGGCGGGGCGTCGCCCTGGAGCACCTCCCGGAGCACCGCTCACAGCCGCGCCCGGTGCACTCCGACCGGAGCAGTGCTCTCGACGAAGGGCGGCACACCATGAACGGAGCACTGCTCCCGATGCTCGTCGCGGCCGGCGGGGCGCTGTTGCTGGGGCTCGGCTGGGCCGGAGGCCGGTGGCACGCCCGCCAGGGCGAGCGCGCCCTCGGCCTCGACCTCGGCAGCCCCGTCGAACGGGCCACCTTCCACACCCTGCACACCGCCTCCCTCGCCGCTCCCCCGCTGCGCGCCGGCCTCACCGAGGACGCCGCCCGCAAGGCCGCCCGGCGCCTGCGCTCCCTCCTCGGGACCGAGGCCCTGTGCCTGACGGACCGCGAGAGCGTCCTCGCCTGGGACGGCCCGGGCGCCGACCACCACGAACGCCGTGCGATGGCCCGGGTCGCGGTGATGCTGGACTCGGGGCGCAGCCAGAGCGTGCGCACCGAGTGCGAGCGGCCCGACTGCCCCCTCAAGTGGGCCGTGATCGCCCCGCTGACCGGGGAGGACGGCATGCTGGGCGCGCTGGTGGCCTACGGGTCGCGGGAGTCGGCGGTGCTGGTGCGGGCCGCCACCGAGGTGGCGCGCTGGGTGTCCGTGCAGCTGGAGCTGTCCGAGCTGGACCGTTCGCGGACCCGGCTGATGGAGGCCGAGATCAAGGCGCTGCGCGCGCAGATCTCCCCGCACTTCATCTTCAACTCCCTGGCGGCGATCGCCTCGTTCGTGCGCACCGATCCGGAGCGGGCCCGGGACCTGCTGCTGGAGTTCGCGGACTTCACGCGCTACTCCTTCCGGCGGCACGGGGAGTTCACCACGCTGGCCGAGGAGTTGCGGTCCATCGAGCAGTACCTGGCGCTGGCCGGGGCCCGGTTCGGGGAGCGGCTCAAGCTGACCTTGCAGGTGGCGCCCGAGGTGCTGCCGGTGGCGCTGCCCTTCCTGTGCCTGCAGCCGCTGGTGGAGAACGCGGTCAAGCACGGGCTGGAGGACTCCACGCAGGAGTGCCGGATCACCATCGCGGCCCGGGACGCGGGCGCGGAGGCGCTGATCACGATCGAGGACAACGGCGTCGGGATGGATCCGTCCCTGCTGCGCCGGATCCTGGCCGGCGAGCAGCCGGGCTCCTCCTCGGGCATCGGGCTGCCCAATGTGGACGAGCGGCTGCGGCAGGTCTACGGGGACGGCCACGGGCTCGTCATCGAGACGGGCGTGGGCGCCGGCATGAAGATCACGGTCCGGATTCCCAAGTACCGTGCGGGGGTGCACAGTTCGGCCCCGCCTGGCCGAATCCCCCGGCGCTGACCGGACCCCGGGCTGCCATCCGCAGGAGGGTGCGCAGGGCCCGCAGAGCGCGGTACGTACGGGATGTGACCGTGCCGGCGGGTACTCCGAGCTCCTGGGCGGCCTCGCAGACGCCGGCCCCGCGGAAGTAGATGGGCAGGAGCACGGCCCGGTGTTCGGGGCTCAGTAGGCGCAGGGCTTCGCGGACGTCGAGGACGGCGACCGACCGCTCGGTGCGGTCCTCGACGGCCGGCGACTGCTCCAGCCCGTCGGGGCCGACCTCGGCCGGGCGCGACCGGCGGGCCCGGCGGGCGTCGATGGCCACCCGCCGGGCGACGGTGTACAGCCAGGGCCGCATGGAGGCGTGGGCGCTGCTCTCCAGGGCTTCGGGATGCTTCCACGCGCGGAACAGGGTCTCCTGGACGAGGTCCTCGGCGCGGTGGCGTTCACCGAAGGTGAGGCCGAGGAGGAAGCCGCGGAGCGCCTTGCCGTGCTCCTTCTCCAGCCGGGCGAGGGCGTACGCGTCGGTGCGGCGGCGGCACGGCGGCACGCGAACGGCCCCGCCGCCCGTCCGGGCGGACGGCGGCGGGGCCGCGCGGGAGGGGCCGGGGCCGTGGGAAGCGGCCCGGGCGGGGCTCAGCCCTGTGGCTCAGCCCTGGGAGACTCAGCCCCGGGACTCAGTCCTGGGACGGGGTCAGCACCACGAAGTCGGCGTTCGACGGGTCGAGGCAGACGGCCAGCCGGCCGACGCCCTCGGCGTCCGCGGGCCCCATCTGCACGCTGCCGCCGCGCGCGGTGACCTCGGCGACCGCCGCGTCACAGTCTGTGACGTGGAAGACCGGGTGCCAGTACGGCCGTCCGCCCGCCACGGCCAGGTCCTCGGCGGTGAGTTCCATGAGCCCGCCCTGCATGCGCCCCTCGGGCAGCCCGGCAGGGGTGATCAGGGTGTACGTGCCCTCGCCGCCCGGCATCTGCATATCGCTGAACTGCCAGCCGAAGACGCCGCCGTAGAACTCCCGGGCGGCCGCTGCGTCGCTCGTGTACAGCTCGGTCCAGGACAGGGAGCCCGGCTGGTCCACGAGGTCGACGCCCTTGTTCTGTCCGGGCTGCCAGACGGCGAACTGGCCCCCCATCGGGTCGTCGTACTGCGCCATCGTGCCCCACTCGTCGAGCTGCCTCGGCTCGACCCGGACGGCGCCTCCGGCGTCCCGGACGGCGCGGGTCGTGGCTTCGGCGTCGGGGACGCTGTAGTAGATCATCCAGGCCGGGCGGGCGCCCTCCTCGGTGAGCTTGCCCAGTCCGGCGACGATCTTGCCGTCCTTCCTGAACATGCCGCCTTCCCCGCCGTCGGGGGCTTCCCCCTCGCCCATGGACTCGTACTCCCACCCGAGGACGGCTCCGTAGAAGGCCGCCGCGGCGGGGACGTCGGGTGCGCCGAGGTCCAGCCAGCAGGGGGAGCCGGGGACGAAGTCAGTGGTGATCATGACGGGCTGCCTTTCGCGGTTCGGGTACGACCAGCGTGGCACCGCGCACCTGCCCCCGCCCGCTGTGACGGCGGACAGCACTGCGCCGGGGCCCCACGGGGACCCCGGCGCAGTGGTGTGGCAGTGACTAGCTCCAGCTGGCGTGCAGCGGCTTGCCCTCGGCGTAGCCCGCCGCGGACTGGATGCCGACGACGGCCTTCTCCTCGAACTCCGCGAGGGAGGCGGCACCGGCGTAGGTGCAGGAGGAGCGGACGCCCGCGATGATCGAGTCGATCAGGTCCTCGACGCCCGGGCGGGCCGGGTCAAGGAACATCCGCGAGGTGGAGATGCCCTCCTCGAAGAGACCCTTGCGGGCGCGGTCGTAGGAGGACTCCTCCGAGGTGCGGTTCTGGACCGCGCGGGCGGAGGCCATGCCGAAGGACTCCTTGTACAGGCGGCCGTCGGCGGCCTGCTGGAGGTCGCCCGGGGACTCGTACGTACCGGCGAACCAGGAGCCGATCATGACGTTGGAGGCACCGGCGGCCAGGGCCATCGCCACGTCGCGCGGGTGGCGGACGCCGCCGTCGGCCCACACGTGCTTGCCGTACTTCTTCGCCTCGGCCGCGCACTCCAGCACCGCGGAGAACTGCGGGCGGCCCACACCGGTCATCATGCGGGTGGTGCACATGGCGCCCGGGCCCACACCGACCTTGATGATGTCGGCGCCGGCGTCGATCAGGTCCTTGACGCCTTCGGCGGCGACGATGTTGCCGGCCACGATCGGGACCTGCGGGTCGAGGGCGCGGACGGCCTTGATCGCGTTGATCATCGATTCCTGGTGGCCGTGCGCGGTGTCGATGACGAGCGTGTCCACGCCCGCGTCGAGCAGCTGCTTGGCCTTGGCCACGAAGTCGCCGTTGATGCCGACGGCGGCGGCGATGCGCAGCTTGCCGTTGGCGTCGGTGGCGGGGGTGTACAGGGTCGCGCGCAGCGCGGCCTTGCGGGTGAGGATGCCGACGAGCTTGCCGTCCTTGTCGACGGCGGGGGCCAGCTTGCGGTGGCCGGCGTCGAGCTTGTTGAAGGCCTCGCGGGGGTCGATGTCGGCGTCGATGAGCAGGAGCTCCTTCGACATGACCTCGGAGAGCTGGGTGAAGCGGTCCACGCCGGTCAGGTCGTGGTCGGTGACGACGCCCACCGGGCGGCCGTCGGCGTCGACGACCACGCCGGCGCCGTGGGCGCGCTTGGGCAGCAGCGACAGCGCGTCGGCGACGGTCTGGGTGGGGGCCAGCGTGATCGGGGTGTCGAGCACGAGGTGGCGGGTCTTCACCCAGGAGATCACGTCGGTGACGACGTCGATCGGGATGTCCTGCGGGATGACGACGATGCCGCCGCGGCGGGCGACCGTCTCGGCCATCCGGCGTCCGGCGATGGCGGTCATGTTGGCCACGACCAGCGGAATGGTGGTGCCGGTGCCGTCAGGCGCGGAAAGGTCGACGCCCTGGCGGGAACCGACCGCGGAGCGGCTCGGCACCATGAATACGTCGTCGTACGTCAGGTCGTACGGCGGCTTCAGGTCATTGAGAAAACGCACGTGCTGAACATCCCAGTCGATCGGAGGTGACCCCGACAGGGCAGTCGAGGAACGCACGTACTTCATTCTCACACGACCTGGAGTTCACACCGCCCCGGCGAAACGTCCATGACATGTGGGGCCGGATGGTCGGTTCCTACGGGACCTTCGTCCTGCGGTCGGGTGCGGGCGGGGCCGCCCGGCCGTGGACGGCGCCCTTGCTCCAGGCGAGCGGGAGAATCGTTCCGGCGTACCGCACGGCCGTGAACTCGGCGGCGATGGCGAGCGCGGTCTCCTCGGGGGTCGCCCCGCCGAGGTCCAGGCCGATCGGTGAGCGCAGCCGGGCCAGCGCGGCCGCCGGCACGCCCTCCGCCCGCAGCCGCCGCGCCCGCTCCTCGTGGGTGCGGCGCGAGCCCATGGCTCCCACGTACCCGAGGGGCAGCCGCAGCGCGAGCGTCAGCAGCGGGACGTCGAACTTGGCGTCGTGGGTGAGGACGCACACGGCCGTACGGGAATCCAGGCGGCCCGCTTCCCACTCCGCGGCCAGGTGCCGGTGCGGCCAGTCCACGACCACCTCGTCCGCGTCGGGGAACCGGGCGGGGGTGACGAAGACGGGCCGGGCGTCGCACACCGTGACCCGGTAGCCGAGGAAGGCGCCGATGCGGGTGAGGGCGGCGGCGAAGTCGATGGCCCCGTACACCAGCAGCCGGGGCCGCTCGGCGGCCGATTCGACGAGCAGGGTCAGCGGCTGCCCGCAGAGCCCGCCGGCCGTGCCCAGCTCGGCGGTGCCGGTGCGGCCGGCGGCGAGCCAGCCCCGGACCCGCTCGGCGGCGGCCCGGTCCAGTTCGGCGCCCCCGCCGAGGCGGCCCTCGTAGGAGCCGTCGGCGTGCACGGCGATGGCCCGCCCGAGCTGCTCCGGCGCCCCCTGGACCACCCGGCCGAGCGCGGAGCGGGCTCCGCGGCAGGCGGCGTCGAGGACGGCGCCGATGACGGGCCGCACGGGGTCGTGCCGGCGCACCGGGGTGATCAGGACGTCGAGGACTCCCCCGCAGGTCAGCCCCACTGCGAAGGCGTCGTCGTCGCTGTATCCGAAGCGGTGCACGCCGCTCTGCCCGGAGGTGATCGCCTCCAGGCACAGCTCGTGCACGGCGGATTCGACGCAGCCCCCGGAGAGGGAGCCGAGCGCGGTCCCCCCGGTGTCGACGGCCAGGGAGGCGCCCGGGCCGCGCGGTGCGCTGCCGCTGACGGCGACCACCGTGGCCACCGCGAAGTCCCGTCCGGCGGCGCACCACGCGCGTAGTTCTTCGGCGATGTCGAGCATCAGCGGATGTACTCGCGGCGCGGGCTCTGCCCGGGGATGACCGGTCTCGGCGGCAGCACCGGCGGGCCGGCGGCGTGGGCGGCGACCGTAGGGACGGTCCGGGCCGGGCCGGGGTACGGCGCGGGCGGGGACGGGTGGGGTCCGCGCCCGCGCGCGCCCAGCAGCATCGCGGCGTGGGCGACGCTGGCGAGGGTGGCGTGGTGGTGCCAGCCGCGGAAGGAGCGGCCTTCGAAGTCGCGGATCCCGGCGGGTTCGCAGACCTCGGTGAAGTCGAGCGCCACCCGGTCGGTGAGTTTGGCGAGGAGGAACAGCTGCGCGAGCGGCCGGTCTCCGATGTTGGTGATCCAGAACTCCGAGGGCAGCAGGGCGGCCTCGGTCCAGGCCCCGACGAGCAGCAGCGGGGTGGGCGGCGCCGGTACGAGGCGGTCCTCGCCGGGGGTGGCGAAGATGGCGGCCGAGGTGAGCAGGGTGACCGCTCCCTCGGCGCGGCCGTGCCGGGTCCATTCGACGACGCGGCGCTGGGAGCGCAGGGAGTCGATGAGCTCGCGGGCCGGCGCGGTGTGCGGGCCGGGTTTGTGCCGTCCCGCCCCGCCGAAGGAGACGGGCAGGGTGCCGTCCACTTTGAATACGAAGGGGATGTCCTGCACGGCGAACGATTCGATGCACTGAGGCAGTTCGCTGTTGGAGACTTCCATCACCACGGGCCTGCGCTGGAGTTGCCAGGTGGCGGCCATCCGCTGGACCGCGTGTACCGCGTCCTGGGCGGGGGTGAGGGAGCGGGCCGTGTCGGGGATGCCGGCCCGTCGGCGCCGCAGCAGTTCCGCCGTCCAGGGACCGGGGAGGGTGAGGGTCCATTCGACGGGGAAGCCTGCATCGCTGGAGGTGAGCCAGATGCCGCTGGCCTGCTGGCAGTTGGCGGTGCGGCCCAGCTGGGGGACGAACTGTCTCCCCACTCCGACCGATCGGTCGCCGGCCTTCTCGATGACCATGGGCTGCACCACCCAGGCCAGCGGGCGCTGCGCGGTCCGTTCGAGGTGCTGGGCGAGGGAGCGGCGGACGGGGGTCCAGTCCCAGGGGGACTTGCTGATGAACTGCTGGAGGCTCTGCTCGACGGAACTGGCTCCGGTTCCGGCGATGTTACGAATTGTTTTCTTGCCGTTGGTCCGCACGAGCCCGTTCAGGTATACGCGGGCCCAGTTTCGCTGGTCCCGCCGGGGTAACGACTCGAAGAAGAGCGAGATCAGAACATCGATCAATTCGGAGATTTCCTTCGTGGATTCCTCCGGCAGGACTACGCGAGCCATCTGGGCCTCCCCCGCGACCAGCTAGATCCATGACCCTACTTGACCGCGGATAACGGCCGTAGGTCCCGGCGGCTACTTCCTGAGGTCGCTGGCAGTTTCGAGCCGCTCTTCCTCTACCACGAGGGGGATGGGGATCTGGTTCGCCGCATAGTAGAGCGCGATCAGGAAGTGGGCGACGAGAGTGAGCGGAGCGGAGACGAAGGCCAGGACGACGGTCAATGGGTAGGCGATCGCACCCAGACCGAAGCGGACCCTGGTGGCCCGGGCGCCGGCCTTGTCCACCTGATCGTGGAAGAGGTGTCCGAGCCGGGTGACATACCACCAGAAGGCCAGGAACGCCAAGGCGTAGGCCACCGTCAGCAGACTGTAGAGGACGGCCGCCGCATTGGCCGATCCGCCCTCCTCCATGAGGTGTTCGGCGAGCACGTTGGTCGTGTACGGGACCACGGAGACGACCATCAGGACCAGGAGGTTCAGGAAGAGCAAAGGACGGTCGACGCGCTTGATGTGACTGAAGATGGTGTGGTGGTTCACCCACATGACGCCGATGATGAGGAAACTCACGACATAGGCGGCATAGTGCGGCCACTGCTCGCGCACTCCGTGCCAGAAGTCGGATCCGGTTTCTTCCGGAACTTTCAACTCCAGGACAAGGATGGTGATGATGACGGCGAATACGCCATCACTGAATGCCTCGACCCGGCCGGTTTCCGTTTCCATGACCTCCCCTTCACGCTTCTTGCATATATCTACGGCTGCCGCACATACGGGGAGGGCGTGCATCCCCACCCTCCCCGCACACGCTACCCAGATTTCTCCAATCAGCCGCCGAATCCGGCGGTCTGCCGCCAGATCCGGCCATCGCGGACGACGAGCGTCCCGAACGCGTGCTCCGGTTCTCCGTTCAGATTCATGATCGCCCGGTAGAAGATGGTGTCGTCGGTCTCGACGTACTCCTGGAGCTCCACGAGCGTGGGCTTCACCGTCAGGTATCCGGTGAACGTCTCGCGCACCGCGTCGATGCCGACGGAGACGCCCTCGAAGCGCAACAGCACGGCGTCGTCGGTGTAGTTCTTCATCACCGCCTCGATGTCCAGGGCGGCGAGCGCGTCCATCTGCCGGACGAACACCGGGTGCAGCGTGGAGATGTCGTACTTGGGCATGTCGACTCCCTTTCAACTCTTCGACGTCAACTCTTCGATGGAGATGGATCGGTGGAATCCGCCGGCTCCCCGGCCGGCACGGCACAGGACGCATCGGTCCCGGTCAGCGGCAGCCGGACGGTCATCCGGGTCTCCCCCGGGCGCGAACGGGCCGTGATCGAGCCGTGGTGGCGCTGGGTCACGATGCGGTAGCTGAGGTGCAGGCCGAGGCCCGTGCCCTTGCCCACGTCCTTGGTCGTGTAGAAGGGTTCGAAGATCCTCGGGAGGGATTCCTCGGGGATGCCCGAGCCGGTGTCGGCGATCTCCACCACCAGGCAGACGCCTTCGACCCGGGCGCGCAGGGTGAGGGTTCCGGCGCCCTCCATGGCGGCCGCGGCGTTGTCCACCAGGTTCGTCCACACCTGGTTCAGCTCGCTCGGGTAGCCCGTCAGTTCGGGCAGGTCCGGTTCGTACGAGCGCACGATCCCGATCCCGGCGAGCTTGGCGCGCAGCACGACCAGCGTGTTCTCCAGTCCCTCGGTCACGGCGAAGCGCTGCTCGGGGGCCCGGTCGAGATTGGCGTAATCCCGGGTGGCCGAGACGAGCTGGGAGATCCGCGGACCGGCCGCCCGCAGCTCGGCGGCGAGCGACCGGACCTCCAGGAGGGACGCCAGGTGGTCCAGGGCCGCCGGCAGGGCCCGCTCGCCGATCCCCTCCAGCCGCTCCAGCAGCCCGCCCAGGTCCAGTCCGAGGTCGGAGACCCCGGAGCCGAGCAGCCAGGCCCGTTCCGCACCCGCCTCCTCGGCCCAGTCGGCGATCTCCTCCTCCGCGTCCGCCTGGGCCAGCGGATCGGTGACCACCGGCGGCGCCGCCTTGTCCAGCTCGTCGGCGAGCTGTCCGAGGACGGAGCGCTCGGCACCGGTGGCGGCCGCGCCCCAGGCCTGGGCGGTGCGCGTGAGCTGGTCCAGGGCGGGCGCCAGCTCCTGCGCGGCCCGGGCCACGGCGGCGGCGGGATTGTTCAGCTCGTGCGCGAGGCCCGCCGCGAGGGTGCCCAGCGCTTCGACGGTGGCCCGTTTGCGGGCCTGGACCTCGGAGGACTTGATGCGCCAGGCCAGTACCGGGATCAGGACGGCGGCCACCCCGTGGCAGCGGGTCAGCATCTCGAAGAAGACCGGCTTCCCGTACGCCACCACGGTGGTGGCCGGTCCGCTCGCCGCGGCCGTGGCCACGTACGCCCCGTCCGTCAGCAGCGGCAGCTCGCCGGTGAACCGGTGGGCGGCCGAGGGTTTGCCGTCGTGGTCCTCGGCGGCCGCGCTCTCCTCCTCGGTGGAGTGCCGGGTCAGGACCTCCTCGCGGCCGTCGACCACCTTGGTGACCACCAGCCCTCCGGAGAGCAGGACGTGGAAGCCCGTGGCCTCCTCGCCGTCCCGGAAGAGGACCTCGCCGTCGGCGAGCACCCGGGGTTCGGAGACCGAGACCAGCCAGTCCAGCTGCTCCTCGGTGAGCCCCTCGAAGATCTCCAGCCCGCGCAGGGCGGTGCGCAGCGCGGGCGCGTCCGGGATCCCGCTCATGCGGTCCTCCCCTGCGTCCTGTTGCGGGCCGCCAGCCGCAGGGTGGCCAGGAGGGCGAGCGCGCACACCGCGGCGACGGTGGCCATGAAGCCGACCGAGGTGCGGTGCAGCCCGTGGATGTTGGTGAGCAGTCCGGCGAGCACGGCCGGGACGCTCATCGCGAGGTACGCGAACACGTAGACGGCGGCGGTCAGTTCGCCCCGGTGCGCGGGCTCTGCCAGGGCGCTCAGCGCGCGGAAGGAGCCGAGGAAGGCCGCGCCCCAGCCGGCTCCGAGCACCGCGGTGGCCACGAGGAACACGGGGGCCGAGCCGAGCCCGAGTGCGAGGAGCACCAGGGCCAGTCCGCCGAGCAGGCCGAGCAGGCCGAGGACGGCGGTGCGCAGCGCCTCGGTGCGGCCCAGCAGGAGCTGCGCGGCGGTGGCGGCGCCGGCGAGGAGGGCCACGGTGGCTCCGCCGACGAGGTAGTTGGCGCTCTGGAGCAGGGAGAGGGCCAGGTGCGGGCCGAGCGAGAGGTAGAAGCCGCCGACCGACCAGACGGCCACGATGGTCAGGATCAGCACGGCGAAGCGGCCGCGGACGGCGGCGGGGATGTGGATCCGGTGCGGGGCCAGCTTGAAGCGGCCCCCCTCCGCCCGGCCCGCCTCCCCCCGGCCCCCCTCCGCCCGCCCCGGGGCGCTCTCCGGCATCCGGGCCACGCCGACCAGCGAGACGGCGAAGGCCCCCACGAGCAGCAGGTAGGTCAGGACGGTCGGGGCGGGCGCGTACTGCACCAGCAGCCCGGCCCCGATGCCGCCGAGGCCGATGCCGACGGTCGGCCCGGCGCTGTTGACCTGGGCGCCGAGGGCGGGCCGGGAGCGCGGGGCGAGTTCCAGCAGGGCGGCGCCCACGGCCCCGGTGGCCAGGCCCACCGCGAGCCCCTGCACGGCGCGGGCGGCGAGCAGCAGGCCGAGCCCCCGGGCCGAGGCGAACAGCCCCATGGAGACGATCGCGAGGACCAGCCCCGTGGCGAGTACGGGCCGTCGGCCGAGGGTGTCGGACAGCGAGCCGAACAGCAGGAGTCCGGCGAGCACGGTGACGGCGTACAGGGCGAAGACCACCGTGATCGTGCCGGAGGACAGGCCCCACTCCTGCTGGTAGAGCACGTAGAGGGCGGAGGGGACGGAGGAGGAGAGCATCAGCAGGACGAGGACCGCGCCCACCACCCAGAAGCCGGAGCTTCCCGGTGCGTCTGCGGCGCCGGCGGCTGGACGCAAGGTGACCCCCGTGGTGGTCGCGGACGGCGCGGTCCGCGCTGTCGTGGGCAACGGTTCCACTGCTTCAACTCCCCCGTCGTGGGCCGTCAGGCGGGTGCCTGCACGGCCCTCGTGAGCGCGCGGGCGGTGAGTACGCCCGCGAGGTGGCCGAGGTACTCGGCCGAGGTGCCGCGCCCCGGGACGAACAGCTCCCGGGGCTCGGCGCGGAAGGCCGCGAGCACGTTCTCGGTGGTGTATGGGCCCCCGCCGAGGCGTTCCTCGACCCCGCGCAGCCGCAGCGCGCGGGCGGTGGCTCCGGTGACCGCGATGCGCGGCCCGTCGGGGGTGATCCGTACGGCGGCGGCGCAGACCGGGTAGCGAGTCGCCCGGTCGGCGGTCTTCTCGAAGGCCCCGGCAGGGCCCGCGGCCGGGACGAGCAGGGCGGTGATGACGGTGCCCGCCGGGACTCCTGAGGCGGCCAGCTCCTCGGCGGTGACCATCGACGCCCCGCCGGGGCCGGCCAGTTCGGCCGTGGCTCCGGCGGCCATGGCGGCGACGGGCAGGTCGGTGGCCCTGCCGGTGGCGGCGAGGTTGCCGCCCGCGGTGCCGAGGTTGCGGACCTGGGGGTCTCCGTTGGCGCGGGCCGCGGCGGCGAGTTCCGGCGCCTCGGCCAGCACCAGGGGGTCCGCGGCCAGTTCGGCCAGGGTGGTCAGCGCACCGATCCGGATCCCCGCGGAGGTCCGCTCGATCCCCCGGAGCTCGTCGAGCCGGCGCAGGTCGACGAGCAGGGAGGCCCGGTCCCCGCCGCTGCGCAGACCGGGCAGCAGGCTCTGCCCGCCGGCCAGTACGCGGGCGCCGGGGCGGCCGGCCAGCAGGGTCAGGGCCTCGTCGAGGCCGACGGGGCGTACGTAGTCGAAGTCGGCGAGGATCACTGGGATTCCCCTCTCAGGCGGCGCCAGACCTTCTCGGGGGTGACGGGCATGTCGATGTGCCGGACGCCCAGGTCGGACAGGGCGTCGACGACGGCGTTGACGACGGCCGCGGCGGGCGGCACGGTGGCGATCTCCCCCGCACCCTTGGCTCCCAGCGGGTTGTGCGGGGAGGGCGTGGTGGTCTTGTCGAGGGTGAAGAAGGGTGCGTCGACGGCGCGCGGCAGCGCGTAGTGGCCCAGGTCGCGGCTGACGAGCCGCCCGTCGGGGTCGTACTCCGCGTGCTCCATGAGGGCCTGCCCGAGGCCGTGCAGGATGCTGCCCTCGATCTGGCCTAGGACGATCTTCGGGTTGCCGATGTGGCCCGCGTCGTCGACGGCGGTGTAGGCCACCACCTCGGTCTCGCCGGTCAGTTCGTCGATCTCGACGACGGCGACGTGCGTCCCGAAGGGGTAGTTGAAGTCCGGCGGGTCGAAGTGGGTGGTCTCGTCGAGGGCGGGTTCGATCTCGGGCGGGAGCCCCCAGCCGTACCACATGGCCATCGCCAGGTCGGCGAAGGTCTTGGTCTTCTCGGGGTCGTCCTCGTGCCCGGCTTCGAAGACCTTGCCGTTCGCGTAGACGACCTTCTCCTCGGGGACGCCGAGGAAGACGGCCCCGGCCTTGATCAGCTTGTTCTTCAGCTTGCGTGCGGTGAGGGCGACGGCCGGCGCGGCCATGCTGTAGGAGCGCGAGCCGTACGTCCCCTGCCCGTACGGAGCCTTGAGCGTGTCCCCCTCGTACACCTGGACCGTCGCCGGGTCGATGCCGAGCTCGTCGGCGGCGACCTGCGCGAAGACGGTGCCGTGGCTCTGGCCGGTGGAGGCGGAGCCGACGGTGACGGTGACCTCGCCGGTCGGGTGGACGCGGATGTTCGCGCTCTCCCAGGTGCCGCCGAGCATGCCCTCCTTGGACATCCGGGTGGAGGGGCCGACCCCGCAGATCGCCACGTAGGAGGCGATGCCGACGCCGAGCCGTTTGCCGCGGGCGCGGGCCTCGGTCTTGCGGGCGGGCATGTCGGCGTAGCCCGAGAGCTCGATCGCCCGGTCGAAGTTGAGCTGGTAGTCGCCCGAGTCGTAGGTCCAGCCGAGGCCGTTGTCGTACGGGAACTTCTCCTTCGGCACCAGGTTCATGCGGCGCACCGCCGCCGGGTCCATGCCGATCTCGGAGGCGTACCGGTCGACGAGCCGCTCCATCAGGAACGCGGCCTCGGCGCGCCCGCTGCCGCGCTGGGCGCCGAGCGGGACGGTGTTGGTGAAGACGGCGTAGACCTCGCAGAAGGCGGCGTCGATGTCGTACATGCCGCTGATGGAGCGGCCCATCAGGGCGGTGGCGACGCCGGGGCCGATGGTGGAGGGGTAGGCGCCGAGGTTGGCGTGGCTCGTGCAGCGCACGGCGGTGATCCGGCCGTCGCGGGTGCCGGCCAGGGTGACGTGCTGGCGGTGGTCGCGGCCCTGGACGGTGGAGTTCATCAGCCCGGTGCGGGTGTCGACCCATTTCACGGGCCGGCCGAGCGCCTTGGAGAGCAGCAGGACCAGCGGCATGTCGGGGTACAGGTACCCCTTGGTGCCGAAGCTGCCGCCGACGGTCGGGGCCACGACGCGGAGCTTGTTGAAGGGGATGCCGAGGACCAGCGCGGAGAGCAGGAAGCGGTGGTTGTGCGGGCCCTGGGTGGAGGCGTACAGCGTGTACTCGCCGGTGGCGGCGTTGTAGTCGCCGACCGCGCCGCGCGGCTCGATGGGGCTGTTGATGGTGCGCTGGTTGACGAGGTCGAGCTCGACGGTGACCTCGGCCGCGGCGATGGCCGCGTCGGTGCGGTCCTTGTCGCCGCAGGTCCAGTACGCGTTCAGGTTGCCGGGTACGGCCTCGTGGAGCTGCGGGGCGCCTTCGGCGAGGGCCTCGTCGGCGCGGGTCACCACGGTCAGCGGCTCGTACTCGACGGAGATGGCGGCGAGCGCCGAGGCGGCCTGGCGCGGGGTCTCGGCGACGACCACGGCAAGGGGATCGCCGACGTGGCGCACGGTGTCGCCGGACAGCACCGGGCGGGAGCCGGGAAGTCCGTAGGGGTGGGGCGGGAAGTGGCTTTCGACCCCGCCGGGTATCCAGATGCAGGGCAGCGGCATGACGTCGGTGAAGTCGGCCGCGGTGGCCACCTTCAGCACGCCCGGCAGCTGCTCGGCGGCCTGGGTGTCGATGGACAGGATCCTCGCGTGGGCGACGGGGCTGCCGAGGATCGCCATGTGGGCGGTGCCCGGCAGGTCGATGTCGCCCACGTACGTGGCCTCGCCGCGCAGGAGCTGCGGGTCCTCACGGCTGTCCAGCGGCTGTCCGAGCAGGCCGTTGCCCTGGAGCGGGGTCTCCCCCGTGACTGCGGTCATCTCCCTCACCCCTCCTGTCCGGACACGGCGGCGGCCGACAGCTGCTCGGCGGCGGCGGCCGGCTGCACCGCGGGCGCGTCCTCGCGGGCCGCGGAGCAGGCGCGCTGCACTCCTCGTACGACGCTGTGGTAGCCCGTGCAGCGGCACAGGTTTCCGGTGAGCCACTCGCGGATCTCGGGCTCGGTGGGGGCCTCGCGGTCGCACGTGTTCTGCACGAGCTCGCCGAGGGCCATGACCATCCCGGGGGTGCAGAAGCCGCACTGGGTGCCGTGCTCCTGGCGCAAGGCCTCCTGCAGGCCGGTGAGTTCACCGCCGGGGGTGGTGACTCCCTCGATGGTGGTCACCTCGGAGCCGGCGGCCGCCGCGGTGAGGATCAGGCAGCTCTTGACGGAGCGGCCGTCGAGGCGGACGACGCAGGTTCCGCACTGGCCGGTGTCGCAGCCGACCTTGGTGCCGGTGAGTCCGAGGCCGTCGCGGAGCCGTTCCACGAGCAGTTCGTTCGGCTGCGCCGAGAACTGCTCGGGTCTTCCGTTGACGTTCAGTGAGAGGTCCATGCCAGCGCCTGCGCTTCCGTGAGCGGCCGGTTGAAGAGGGGCCCGCCGGGCTGCTGGAGAATTCCTCCGGAGTGCAGCGGACCGGTGTCCACGGGAGCGAATCCGAGATCCGTGATGATTCCCGCGACTATTTCCTTGGCTTTCCCGTCGTCGCCCGCCGTGAAATGGGCCAGACGCGGGCCCGGGGCGGTGCCGGCGACGGCGAGCGTCTCGAAATGCATGGTGTTCAGGGATTTCACGATCCGGGTCCCCGGATACCATTCGGCGACGAGTTCACTGGATCCCCGGCCGCCGAGGTCCCGGGCGTTGCCCGGGCCGTCGAACGCGTTGGTGGCGTCCACCAGCACGGTGTCCCGTACGGCGTCCTGCGGCAGCAGCCCCTGGACACCGTCGAACGGCACCATCAGGACGAGGACTTCGGACCGGGCCGCGGTCTCGGCGGGGTACGCCGCCGAGGCCGCGGGGCCCAGTTCGGCCAGCAGGTCCGCGAGGCTCCGCGGGCCCCGGGCGTTGGCGAGGACGACCTGGTGGTCCGCCGCCACGAGGATCCTGGCCAGGGTCGATCCGATCCGGCCCGTTCCGATGATGCCGATCCGCATGGGGGCTCCTCAGGTGGGTGCGGGGGGCAGCCGGGTGTTCAGTCCATTCCGATCCAGACCGACTTGGTCTGGGTGTAGCTCTCCAGGGACTCGGGGCCGCACTCGCGCCCGTAGCCGGAGGCCTTGTAGCCGCCGTAGGGCACGGCGGGGTCGTACTGGTTGTAGCAATTGACCCAGACGGTCCCGGCCTTGATCTGCGAGGCGACCCGGTGGGCGCGCCGCAGGTCCTTGGTGTGGACGCCGGCGGCGAGGCCGTACGCGCTGTCGTTGGCGATGCGCACGGCGTCCTCCTCGGTGTCGAAGGGGATGATCGACAGGACGGGTCCGAAGATCTCCTCCTGGGCGATCCGCATGCCGTTGTCCACGCCGGTGAAGACGGTCGGCAGGAAGTACAGACCCGCCGAGAGCTCGGAGGAGGCCCCTTCGGGGGTCCAGCCGGTGCCGCCGGTGCGCAGGACTGCGCCTTCCTTCTCGCCGACCTCGATGTACGAGCTGACCTTGTCGAACTGCCCGCGGTGGGCGAGCGGTCCGAAGAGGGTGTCCGGGTCGCGCGGGTCTCCGGGCCGCAGGGCGGCCGCGCGGGCCACGAGCCGTTCGACCATCTCGTCGTGGATGGGGCGCTGCAGCAGCAGCCGGGAGCCGGCGGTGCAGATCTCGCCCTTGTTGTAGTAGATGCCGAAGAAGGCGAGTTCCTCGGCGGCGTCGAGGTCGGCGTCGGCGAAGACGATGTTGGCGGACTTGCCGCCGAGCTCCATCGTCACCTTCTTCAGGGTGCCGGCCGCCTTGCGGATGATGGACTGGCCGACGGAGGTGGACCCGGTGAAGGCGATCTTGTCGATCCCGGGGTGGCCGGTGAGGGTCTCGCCCAGTTCCACGCCCGGACCGGTGATGACGTTCAGCACTCCGTCCGGGATCTCCGCCTCCTGGAACAGCTCGGCGATCTTCAGGGCGGTGAGCGGGGTGGCGGGCGAGGGCTTGTGGACCACCGTGTTCCCGGCCGCGAGGGCCGGGGCGATCTTCGTCATCGACAGCAGGAGCGGGAAGTTGAAGGGGGTGATGGCGCAGACCACGCCCAGCGGTTCGCGCAGGGTGTACGCGAGCTGCCCGCCGGCCGGGGCCCGGGAGGAGCCGTCGACGCGGGTCACGGCTCCGGCGTAGTAGTGCATGAGCTGGGCGGCCATGGGGGCGTCGACCGTGGAGGAGAAGGCGTACGGCTTGCCCATGTCCACCGTTTCCAGCAGGGCGATCTCCTCCAGGTCGCGCTCGATGAGCTCCCCGACCCGGTTCAGCCGCAGCGCGCGCTCCTGGGCGGACAGTCTGCTCCAGGGACCTTCCTCGTACGCCGTACGGGCGGCGGCCACGGCCGCGTCCGCGTCGGCGGCGGCCGCCTGGGCCACCGGCACGATCTCCTGGCCGTCCACGGGGCTGATGTCCGGTTCGGTACGGCCGTCCCGGGCCGGGACCCAGGTGCCGCCGATGAACAGCTTCCCGGGGTTGGCCAAGGGCTGGTCGCTGAGCGCGCGCTTGGTCATGGCTGTGGCTGCCTTCCGGTTTCGGGTACGAGGGGCAGGGCGCTCAGGCCGTCTCTTTCGGATCTTGTCGGCCGAGCTCGCGGTGTCCGGTGCCGTGCCCGGGCGTGCTGTCGGGGCGCTCGCGTACTGGGTGTACGTGGTCGTCTCGGCAGTGCGGCCGGGCGCGGTGCCGGGCGCCGCGGGCCCGGCAGGATCCGAAAGAGACGGCCTAGGCCGTCTCGCCCTGCGCGAGCTGACGTAGGAACGTCTCCGCGAGGGCCTTGGAGGAGTACGGGTTCTGGCCGGTGGTGAGCCTCCGGTCCACCACCACGTGCGAGTCCCAGATCGCGTCGGCCTTCTCGTAGCGGGCTCCGAGGCGGGTGAGTTCGGCCTCCAGGATCAGCGGGAGCCGGCCCGCCATGTTGGTGACGAGCTCCTCGCTGTGCGAGAAGGCGGTCATCCGGTAGCCCGCGAAGGGCCACTGGCCCTCGCCGTCGCGCAGGGCGAGCAGGGCGGTGTGTCCGTGGCAGACGGTGGCCAGGGGCTTGTCCTGCGCGATGGCCCAGCGCAGGATCTGCGCGAGCTCGTCGGACTTGGGCAGGTCGCCGATGGCCCCGTGGCCGCCGCTGATGTAGATGCCGTCGTAGTCGGCGACGTCCTTCTCGCCCAGGGTCTCCAGGGCGATCGGGTTCCTCAGCTGCGGGGTGTTCTCGATGACACGGCTGTACTCCAGGGCGCTGGCCGCGTCGGTGTCGGCGGAGCCCTGAGGGCGGACCCACTGGAGGAACTGGGGGTCGATGCTGGTCGCGTCGACGGTCGGGGTCCGTCCCCCGATCGTCGCCACGTCCACGGTGTGGCCGGCGTTCTTGAAGAGGGTGTAGGGAACGGCGAATTCCTCGGCCCAGAAACCCGAGGGGTGTTGTTCTCCGTCCAGCAGATGAAGCGTGGCCTTGGCCGTCATGACGACGAGAATCTTCATGACTCTTCTCCTTCTTCCGGATGTTCCGGCGGCGCTGGATTCGCTGCCGATTCAACACGCCCCCCGCTAGGGGCGTAAGGGGGAGACGTCAGGCACGTGATACTTCGTCACGTGCGTCCAACGCCGAGATGATGGTGCGGAATTCACCGACCAGAGGATGGTCGGGATGGGCTTCGGAGAATATGCGCTCCCCGTAGAGCGCGGCCATTTCCGGAACGTAGGGAAGCATTCCGGCCAGCGGGGTGCGGTAGACCTCCTCGGCCCGGCGCCGGGCCGCCTGCCGGTCGATGCCCTCGGGCGCCATGCTCATCACCAGGGTCCGCCGGCAGGTGAGGCGGCCGGTCAGGGCGATGGTCTCCTCGACGCCGAGGAGGTCGATCCGGTCGGCCCGGGCCATGATCAGCAGGACGTCGGCGCTGGCCATCGCGGTGACGGACTCGTTGTTGAGCCCGGCATGGGTGTCGAGCAGCAGGACGTCCAGGGCGTGGTGCAGGGCCAGCCGGTCGAAGCCCTCGGGCAGCAGCCCCACGTCGTAGCCGGTGGTCATGAGCTCGCGGAGGGCCGCCGTCCCGGTCCGGGCCGGTACGACGTACAGGCTCCCGCGGCCGCAGCCCGTGACGACCTCCTGGGCGGCGGCCTCGATCTCGCACCGGCCGAGCAGGTAGTCGGCGAGCGAGGGCCCGGGGCCGAGCCGGAAGAGCAGGTCCAGGGTGGGCGACTGGATGTCCGTGTCGATCACCCCTACCCGGCGCCCCTCGGCCGCGAGGAGCAGCGCCAGGTTCGCCAGTACCGAGGACTTCCCGGTACCGCCGCGGTACGAGTGCACCACGATGGTCCGGGCCATCAGGCCACGACCTGGCGATCGGTGCCGCCCGCGCGCGGCCCCCGCGCCGCGCGTGGCCGGTGCAGGGCCAGCATGGTGACGTCGTCGTGCTGTTCGGCCGTTCCGGTGTGTTCGCGTACCGCCGTGTCCATGCGCCGGACCACCTCCCCGCCGCTCACCGGAGGACCGGAGAGCAGCTGCAGCATCCGCTCGTCGCCGAAGAAGCCGCCGCTGGGGCAGCGCGCCTCGGGCACTCCGTCGGTGAACACGAAGAGCGTGTCGCCCGGGTTCACCTGGGCGTACCCGAGCGTGTACACACAGTCGGGGAGCACCCCGACGGCCGGTCCGGTCACCTCCAGCGTGCGCGGCTCGCCGCCGTCGGCGTCGAGCAGCAGCGGCGGGTTGTGGCCGCCGTTGATGTAGACGAGGGAGCCGGTGAGCGGGTCGAGCACCCCGAAGAAGAGGGTGGCGAAGTAGCCCTGCCGCAGGTGGTTGCGGGTCAGGTAGCCGTTGGTGGCGGTGACCGCGTTGAGCAGCGGCGTGGCGCCCACCACGGGGATGCGCCGGCTGTTGCCGGTGCGGCCGGCGGCCACCAGGTGCTCGAGGCCGCTGTTCTCGGCGGTGTGCCGCAGCAGGGAGCGGATGAGCGCCATGAAGAGCGCGGCTCCGACCCCCTTGTCGCAGACGTCGGCGACCACGAAGGCCAGGCGCCTGCCGCGGGACAGCTCGAAGACGTCGTAGAAGTCCCCGGCGACCTGCCGGGCGGGCCGGAAGCACACGTCGATCTCCCAGCCCTCGGGGACCGGCAGTGATTCCGGCAGGAAGCCGGCCTGGATCTCGCGGCCGATCTCCAGTTCCTTCTCGTAGCCCATGAGTTCGGCGCGGGCATCGGCTTCGCGCAGGGTGCGGCCGAGTCCGGCGCGCTCCGAGCAGCTGTGCAGCCGTGCCCCGACGAGGGCGGGCAGGAAGGGGGGTACGAGGTAGTCGTGACCGATCCGGACGTGCTGCTCCAGGGCGGCGAACTCCGTCACGGTCCAGACGACCACGATGGGGGCGCCGGCCCAGCGGCGCAGCCGGCGCACGGCGGTCCGTACGGACTCTCCGTCGGCCTGGGCCGGGGCGAGCAGCACGTCCGCTTCGGGCAGCTCCTCCAGTGGGCCGGCCAGCAGTTCGGCCAGCGTGCGCGGGACGAGTTCCGCACCCATCTCCCCCAGTGCTCCGAGGAGTTCGAGGGGTGGCGGCGGGTACGCGTCGAGGATGATCACGGTCGTGGAGGGCATGGGTCCGTCCCCTCAGCCATCACAGTCAGCGTGCTGATGTTGCGGCCGTCCCTGCGTACGTAGTCGAACTCGTCCACGCTGGTCAGTGCGAGGTGGATGCCGAGTCCGCCGATCCGCCGCCGCTCGGGAGCGGTGTGCGGCTCGGGCGGCAGTCGCCCCCGGGCGGGGTCGAAGGCCGGGGCCCGGTCCTCCAGGGAGATCCGCACCCGGCCCGGACCGGAGCGGCCCCGGACGGTGATCCGTCCGTCGCCGCCCCGGTACCCGTGCATCACGATGTTGGTGGCCAGCTCGTCCACCGCCAGCCGGATGCGGTACGAGGCTCCCTTGCCCAGTCCCGCGTTCCCGGCCAGCCGCAGCACCAGGGCGGCGATGTCGTCCAGGGCCCCCAGGGTGGCGGGCACTTCCATCTCGGCGGACATCCTCGCCGTCTTGACGGCCTCGTCCATCGGACTCAGTCGTCGCAGAGCACGATGCTGCGGTCGAGGCCGGCCGTCCGGATGGTCCGGGACACGGGCTCGATGGCGCCGACCACCTTGATGGTGACGTGCTCCCCCACCTTCTGCTGGGCGAAGACCAGGGAGCGCAGTCCGGCGCTGGCCATGTAGCCGAGGCCGGCCATGCGGATCTCGACGGTGCTGGTGCCGTGGCCGGCGGCCTTCTCGATGGTCTGGTGGAAGTCCGGCGCGGTCTTGGCGTCCAGTTCGCCCTCCAGCTCGATCACGGTGGTGTCGCCCTCGATGCTCAGGGACACGGAAAGCGGCATGTCAGGTCTCCTTGGGCTAGAGCTCGGCGTCGGGCGTGCGGCCGACCAGGATCACGACCGAGCGCGGACCGATCAGGTACTTCCCGGCGTTCTCCAGTTCGAGTTCGGCGCCGGGGGTGCGGATGTCGTACGGTGCCTCGGCCCCGCTGTCCGCGAAGAGGTGCCAGCTGCGGCCGCCCGGGAGGGCGGGCAGTTCCAGGTCGTGCGCTTCCCAGTGGGAGTTCATGGCCACGTACACCACGTCGTCGTCACCGGTGCCGCAGCGGGCGACCGCCAGCAGCCGGCTCTCCGGCGACCAGTCGGGCTGCCAGGCCCGCTCCCCGTGCCAGCTGATGTCGGGCAGCCCCAGGCTGTCGCGGAGCTGTCCGGTGGGGTGCGAGGTGGAGCGCAGCTCGCGGTGGTGTTTGCGGAAGGCGATCATCTCCCGGGTGAACCTGAGCAGTTCGGAGTTCTCGTCGACCTGGCTCCAGTCGAACCAGGACAGTTCGTTGTCCTGGCAGTACGTGTTGTTGTTGCCCTGCTGGGTGCGCGCCACCTCGTCGCCGGACAGCAGCATCGGGATGCCCTGGCTGGTGAAGAGGATGGCCAGGGCGTTCTTCATCTGGCGCAGCCGCAGCGCACCCACCTCGGGGTCGTCGGTCGGTCCCTCGGCGCCGCAGTTCCAGCTCGCGTTGTCGTTGCCGCCGTCGTTGTTGCCCTCGCCGTTGGCCTCGTTGTGCTTGTCGTTGTAGGAGACCAGGTCGGCCAGGCTGAAACCGTCGTGCGCGGTCAGGAAGTTGACCGATGCCGAGGTCCCGCGGGTGGAGTAGAGGTCCGGCGAGCCGGCGATGCGGGTGGCGAGTTCCCCGGTGATCCCGGGGTCGCCCTTGAGGAAGCTGCGTACGGTGTCGCGGTACTTGCCGTTCCACTCCGCCCAGCGGCCGTACGCCGGGAAGTTGCCGACCTCGTAGAGGCCGCCGGCGTCCCAGGCCTCGGCGATGAGCTTGGTGTGCCGCAGCACCGGGTCGTAGGCGAGCAGTTCCAGCAGCGGCGGGTTGGGCAGCGGGGTGCCGTCCGGGGAGCGGCCGAGGATGGCCGCGAGGTCGAAGCGGAAGCCGTCGATGTGGTAGTCGGCGACCCAGTGGCGCAGGCAGTCGAGGACGAAGTTGCGCACGACGGGGTGGTTGCAGTTGACGGTGTTGCCGGTGCCGCTGAAGTTGAAGTAGTACCCCTCGGGCGTGAGCATGTAGTACGTGGCGTTGTCGAGGCCCTTGAAGGAGATGGTGGGGCCCTGCTCGTTGCCCTCGGCGGTGTGGTTGAAGACCACGTCGAGGATGACTTCGATGCCGGCCGCGTGCAGGTCCTTGATCAGGGTGCGGAACTCGTCGCCCTGCATGCCGTAGCGTCCGGTGGCCGCGTAGCCGGCCTTGGGGGCGAAGAAGGAGACGGTGTTGTAGCCCCAGTAGTCGAAGAGCTGCTCGCCGGTCTCCGGATTGGTGCGCGGGTTGTCGCTCTCGTCGAACTCGAACACCGGCAGCAGCTCGATGCAGTTGATCCCGAGCTCCTTCAGGTACGGGATCTTCTCCCGCAGCCCCGCGAAGGTGCCGGGGGCCGTGACCTGTGAGGAGGGGTGCCGGGTGAAGCCGCGCACGTGGGTCTCGTACACGACGAGGTCCTCGGCGGGGATGCCCAGCGGGGTGTCGTCGCCCCAGTCGAAGTCCTGGAGGCAGACGCGGGAGCGGTACTGGTAGCCGCGGCTGCGGTCGGGCTCCACGCCCCACACGTCGCGGCCGGCGATCAGCCGGGCGTACGGGTCGGAGAGCACCTGGCGGGCGTCGAAGCGGTGGCCGGTGACGGGGTCGTAGGGTCCGTCGGCCCGGTAGCCGTACTCGATGTTCTCGTGGTCGAGGCCGAAGACCGTCATGGCGAAGACGCTGCCGGTGCGGAATTCCTGGGGGAACTCCAGTTCGGCCATCGGCTCGGGCTCTCCCCGGCGGTAGATGACCAGGGTCATCGAGGTGGCCTGGTCGGAGAAGACGGAGAAGCTGACCCCGCCGGGGACCACGTTGGCCCCGAAGGGGAACGGTTTGCCGGCGCGGACCCGGTAGCCGCCCACCTCGTGGGTCGGGTACGCGTCGACGCGCAGCACCTGTTCGGACGCCGGCTCGGTCATCGCGCGGCCCTGGCGGTGGCCTTGGGGGTGGTCTTCTCGGCCGTCCTGGCGGCGGCCGCCTCGGCCTCGCCGGTGGAGAAGAAGTCGAGGAAGCCGGTGGCCGACATGACGAACCGGACTTCCTCGCTCACCCCGTAGAGGGTGACGGCGACCCCGGCGTGCTGGGCCTCGCGGTAGACGACGAGCAGGGTGCGCAGCCCGGCGCTGGAGACGTAGGTGACGGCCGTCAGGTCGATGCGCAGCGGCCTGCCCTCGCGGACCAGCGGCAGCAGGTGCTGGAGCAGCGATCCGGAGGTCTCGCTGTTGATCTCGCCGATGGCGACGAGTACGGTGCCCGCCTTGTTGCGGCGTTCCTTCACGTTCAGGGTCATTGCTTTCCCCTCTGGGTGGGGCGCCCCCGTTGAGCGCTAGTGGGCGGTCGGGCGCAGCCGGACCTTGACCTTGACCCGGCCCTGGACGTCGGGGAGCCGGACGGTGAGTGCGTCGGCGTCGAAGTCCGTGTACGGCTTCTCGTCGATCTCGACGGACGCGATCCGCACCGAGCCGGCGGGGAGCAGGTCGGGCGAGACACGCAGCACGCGGTCGGGCAGGTTCGTCGGGTCGGGCTGGAAGTGGAAGTCCATCTCCCGGCCGTTGATGAGCAGGTTGTTGTAGACGGCGGACAGGTAGCAGAGCTCCGCCGAGTGGTACATGGACATCGAGTGGCTGCCCTTGAGCCGCTCGGTCCCGAGCAGGTACGGAGTCCCGCTCGCAAGGACGTTGAAGTAGACGGCGCCCTCGTCGTGGTCGAGGAAGAAGGTGTTGTAGAAGGCCTCCGCCTGGCGGGCCTCGCGCAGGAAGCCGTCACCGCCGACGGTGCCGTTCAGGATGAGGTAGGCGAGGATCGCCTGCTCCTGCTGCCACCAGGCCTTGCGGTCGTGCCAGGCGAAACGATACGTCTCCTCGTCGCCCGACTTCACGCGCTCGACCACGTCGTACCAGCCGCCGCGCTGCACGTCGCTGCCGACGGCCGGCATGATCTCGCCGATCTTGCGGGCGAGCTCCTCGTAGGCCGGCTTGGCCTTCAGCGAGTTCATCCGCATCAGGTTCCAGGCGATCTTGAGGTTGTGGCCTACGACCGCGCGGTTCTGCTGCCAGCTGTGCGCGGTGTCGTGGGACCAGTCGCGGAAGAAGCGCTCCTGGACGAAGGGGCTGTTCTCGTAGTCCGGGAACTTGTCCGCGATCGTGTCGAAGGTGTACTCGAGGAAGTCCGCGTAGCGCTGCTCCCCGGTCGCGAGGTACAGGTTGATCAGGTACGCGGGGGCGTGGTCGCCGACCGAGTTCCAGTTCTTGCGCTCCGCGTTCTCCCCGAGGGACTCGTGGTCGGCGCTGAAGAGGATCGGGTCGATGTGCGAGTAGTAGCCGCCCTGCTCCGGGTCCTTGAAGAACTTGTCGAACAGCCGGATGGTGGCGTCCGCGTCGTTCTTGATCCGGATGTCGCCGGTGACCCGGTAGGTCTGGATCGGGCCGGCCAGCGCGTAGATCTGCTCGTACATCGGGATCGCGTCGTAGTCGTCGGAGAACTCCGAGGTGAACAGCTTGCGTTCGCTGTCCCCGTCGACGCTGATGCCGTGGTACCAGAAGACCACGTCCTCCTCGCCGTCCACGACGCGCATGTGCTTGCGCAGGTACTCGGTGCCGCGCTCGGCGACCTCCAGGTACTCGTCCTTTCCGGTCAGCAGGTAGGCCGAGGCCATGCCGTAGACCAGGCGGGAGATCGTGTCGGTCTCCTGGACGTGGCTGGCGGTCTTGTCACCGCCGAGCCGGATCTCGGTGCGGTACTCGGTGAAGTCCACCGGCCCGTCGCCGAACTGCGCCCGCTTGTAGAAGTCGGCCAGCGACTCGATCTGCTTGATCCACCAGCTGGGCTCCTCGAAGCGGTAGTCCTCGGCCCCGCGGCCCAGGAACACCAGGCGCTTGGCCTCGAAGCGGCCGCCCTGCCCGGGGTAGTGCACCCCGTAGACGTAGAGGAACCGTCCCGGCGAGAGCATCTCGTCGATGTGCCCGGAGGCATCGATGTACGGCTCGTCCAGGTTGCGGACCAGCTCGGCACTGGGGTCCCCGGCCAGGGAGACGTCGAACTCGCGGCCGTCCGAGGTCTTCAGCCGCAGCAGCCGGGACCCGGAGTCGAAGCGGCCGACGTAGCCGGCGATCGTGTCGGAGAAGGAGAAGCTCACGGCGTCCGCCATGTCATGCACCGTCCTTGTCGTGTTGACCGTGTTCGTCCTCGAATCCCTGGCTGACCTCGACGATCACCCCGTCGGGATCGCGGACCCACACGGTCCGCCACCCGCAGATGAAGTCGTCGAAGTCCAGTGGCCCCAGGGTCACTTCGGCCGCTTCGCCGAGCGTGGCCAGGAAGGCGTCCACGCTGTCGGTCTGGAAGGCCAGGTGCCGCATCCGGCCGGGCGCCGCCGGCCCGTCGTGGAGGGCGGGGTCGGCCCGCTCGGTGCCCGCCGCGAAGAGCTCCAGGTACACGTCCCCCTGGCGCAGGAAGATGATCTGCGTCTCTCCGAGGTCGACCACCCGGGCCCGGGTGAAGCCGAAGTACCGGGTGTAGAACTCCTCGGTGGTCTTCTGGTCGTCGCAGTTCAGGCCCACGTGCGACCAGACCATGGGGGCCATCAGGCGGCGCCCCGCGCGCGCCGGTCGGCGGCGATCAGCTCGATGATCCGGCGGGCGAACAGGTGGTGGTGGGCCCCGGTGCGACCGGTGACCAGGTCTCCGTCGACCACCACGTCCTCGTCCACGTACTCGCCGCCCATGTTCCGGACGTCGCCGATGAGGTTGTTGTGGCAGACGACCTTGCGGCCGCGCACCTTGTCCGGGATCGAGGCGGCCAGCCACATGCCGTGGCAGATGATCCCCTTGAGGACGGTCGGCTCCTCGAAGGCCCGGCGCAGCAGCTCCGTCGCCGGGGCCAGTACGTCCACGTCCTCGGTGTAGCGCAGCCGGTCGGCCACCATGCCCGAGGGCACGATGATCGCCGCGTACCGGCGCAGTTCCTCGTCGCTCAGCCCCTCCAGGGACTTCTCGGCGGTGAACGGCGCCCGGTACTCGTGCCCGGAGAAGGTGATGGAGTCGTTGCCCCACAGCCGGGTCAGGAAGTCGACCTCGGCGCCCTCCTCCGCGAACCGGTGGCCGTAGTAGAAGATCTCCGGCTCGTAGAAGTCGCTCTCGACCAGGACCGCGATCCGGGTTCCGGTCAGTGCGCCCTCGCGCAGGACCGCATCAGGCACGGGACACCCCCTTCAGGAAGTCCGCCGCGCGCTCGGCGATCATCGCGATGGCGGTGTGGCAGTTGCCCGACGGGACGGCGGGCATCACGCTTGCGTCGACGACCCGCAGGTTCCGTACGCCGTGCACCCGCAGCTCGGGGTCGACGACGGAGAGGTCGTCGATGCCCATGCGGCAGGAGCCGGCCTGGTGGTGGTAGCTCTCCGACTTCTGCTTGACGAAGGTGCGCAGTTCCTCGTCGGACACGTGGCCGGGTCCGGGCTGGAGCTCCTGCTTGTACCAGGGCGAGAAGGCGGAGGTCGCGAAGAGCTCCCGGGCGGTCTTGACGCCCTGGACCATCCGTTCCAGGTCCCAGCGGTCGCCCAGGTAGTTCGGGTGGATCAGCGGGTGGGCCAGCGGATCGGCGCTCGCCAGCCTGATCCAGCCCCGCGAGACGGGACGGACCACGCCCGGCAGGATGGAGACGGTGTTCGGGTGGTCCTGGCCGACGATCACGTCGAACGGCACGTGGACGAAGGCGATCTGCAGGTCCGGCGCGGGCAGTCCCGGCCGGGAGGAGAGGAACAGCGCGCTCTCGGACAAGTTCTGTGCGGGCGGCGGCAGTTCCTGGGTGACCTCGGCCATCAGCCCGGTCAGTACGTGGTTGTGGAAGTTCTCGCCGACCCCGGGCAGCTCCGCGACCGTCCCGATGCCGTGCTCGCGCAGCTGCCCGGGGTGCCCGATCCCGGAGAGCAGCAGCAGCTTCGGCGATTCGATCGCCCCGGCGGCCACGATCACCTCCCGGCGGGCCCGTACGGTGTGCAGCCCGGGCGCGGACGCGGTGCTGTGCCCGTCGCGCACCGTCCGGCCCGGTCCGTCGCCGTCCGCGAGCGCGGCGGGGGGCTGGAGCTGGACGTACTCCACTCCCGTGCAGGTGTCCCCGTCGAAGAGCAGCCGGGTGCTCTGCGCACTGGTGCGCAGGGTCAGGTTGGAGCGGTCCAGGGCCGGTTCCAGATAGGCGGCGAGGACGCCCTGGCGGCGGCCGTCGGCCACGTCGATGTGGTGCCAGCCGGTGCCGAAGAGTCCGCGCCGCGGCCCGTCTGTGTTGAAGTCGGCGATCTCCTCGTGGCCGAGCTCGACGGCGGCGTCGATGAAAGCGCGGGAGACCGGGTTGGGGCCGTGCCGCCCGGCGTGGGTGATCCGCTGCGGCCCGCGGGTGCCGGTGGTCGGCGCGGTGGCGTCCTCCTGGCCCTCCAGCAGCGAGAAGTAGGGCAGTACGTCCTCGTGCGCCCAGCCGGCCGCGCCCTGGTAGGCCCAGTTGTCGAAGTCCGAGGCGTGGCCCCGGATGTGCATCATGATGTAGAGGTTGCTGCTGCCGCCGGGGGCCTTGCCGCGCGGTTCGTAGGTGCGGCGGCCGTCCAGGCCGGGCTGGGGGACGCTGGTGTAGCCCCAGTCGACGGGCCCGCCGAGCAGCTTGTACCAGGAGGACGGATCGTCCACCTCGGGAGGGATGCGGCCCGCTCCCGCCTCCAGGACCAGGACGCTGACGTCCGGGTCCTCGGAGAGGCGGTTCGCGAGGACGCTGCCGGCAGTGCCGGATCCCACGACGACGTAGTCGTACTCATCCACGGCCATCGCGCGCCCCCTCAGCCCTGGCCGAGAACCTGGAAGGGAACCGTGTCGTGGTGGTTCGCCATGTAGGCGATCCTTCCGTCCACGATCCGGAAGAAGTTCATGACCTCGGCCTCGATCTCCTCCCCTGAGGGGGTGACCGCGGTGAGGTGGGAGACGGCCGCGGCCTTCTCCCCGTCGACGAGGAAGTGCACGGGCTCGTTGCGGAAGACCCGGTACATGGTCCCCATGCCCTTCATCATCGACCGCAGCGTCTCCAGGCCCTCGATGTGGCCGGCGAGCTGCTCGTCCATGACCTGGTCCTCGGCGAACAGGTCGCACCAGCTGTCCCAGTCACCGGCGTTGGCGTACTCGTAGTACTTCTGCAAGATCTGCCGCGCGTCCATGGCGCTCATCCCCCTACTGGTCCCTGCGGGTTCCGTCCGGGGCGAAGGGCGCCCAGAACTGGCTGAAGGCCGTGGCCGTGTCGCCGAAGAGTCCGTCGTGGCCCTCGACGATCCGGCCGTCGCGCCAGCGCATGAAGTGGAAGACCGGGTAGTCCATCCGCTCGTACGGGGACCCGCTCGACGCGTCGGCGCCGCCGCGCACGGCGACGTTGCGGCAGACGTCCGCGCTGCAGTCCTCGCCGACGAGGACGGCTTCGATGTCCATGCGGAAGGTGCCGCCCGTGAGCTTGTGGGTCTGGCCCATCAGCTCCAGGAAGGCGTCCAGACTCTCGTACCAGCCGGCGAGCGGGTGGTTCCCGGGGACCTGCCAGCGGAGGTCCTCGGCGTAGTACTCCAGGATCCTGGCCCGGTCGCCGGAGCCGAGGGCGCGGTACGCCGCTTCGACCCGCTCCCGTGTCACTTCGGTCATCGTCGCTTCTCCTTCGGCGCTCAGAGGGAGGCGGAACCGGGCATGGGCGCCAGTTCGTTGACGGTGTACTGCCGGATCAGCGGTCCGTCGGGGCCGGCGACCACGGTCCAGGTCTGGTCGGCGTCGAAGCCCAGCCACACGCTGCGGGCGGCCGGCGGGTCCCAGATCCTGGCCTGCCAGTTGACGAGGACCCGGACGATCGCCCGGTCGCCCTCGATGACGGGCTCCACCTTGGTGACCGTGTGCACCTCGTCGAAGAAGCGGTTCGTGACCGCCTCGTACCAGCGGCCGAAGCCCTGGTGGCCGAGGAAGGTGTCCTCGGGGACCTTGAACTCCAGGTCCTCGGTGATCAGGGCCAGCACCTGGTCCGGCCGGACGTGCTGGTCCAGGGCCACGTACCAGTTCTCGGCGAAGGCGCGGATCGCGTCCTCGGTCAGCCGCTCGGCGGGCATGCGGTCTCCTCCTGTCTGTCCGTGCTCGGGGTGAGGTCCGTGCGGGGTGCGGTCCGTGCTCCGGGTGAGGTCCGTGCTCCGGGTGCGGTCTCCGCGGGCGCGGTGCGTCAGATCTGCACGTCGACCAGGAACGGCCCGGGGTGGGCGAGCATCCGGCCCACGGCGGCGATCGCCTCGTCGGGCTTCTCCACGCGCATCCCGCCCGCCCCGAGGGACCGGGCCAGGGCGGCGAAGTCGATCTCGGGGTGCGAGAGGTCGAAGGATCCCGGGAAGCCGTGCTGCGGGATCCCCCGCTCCCGCCAGTACTGGGCGATGTTGTCGTCCAGCAGCCGGTACTTGCGGTTGTTGCAGACCACGAACTTGGCCTCGATGCCGTGCCGGGCCGCGGTCCACAGCGCCTGGTAGGTGTACATCGAGCCGCCGTCGCCGGCGAAGCCGACGACGAGCCGCTCCGGCCGGGCCAGCTTCACACCGACCGCGCCCGGGAAGCCCACGCCCAGCGAACCGCCCCGGGTGAGGTGGTAGTCGCCCGGCCGCTCCGGCGGCAGGTACCGGGTGACCAGCGGGGAGGTGGTCAGCGCCTCGTCGAAGACGATCAGGTCCCCGCCCGTGCGCTCGGCCAGGGTCCGCAGGAAGACGGCCATCGGCGTACCGTCCGCCTCCCCGGCCTCCCGCTCGGCCAGGCCCGCCCGCACCCGCTCCCGGGTCCGTGCGTCCAGCCGCCCGGCCGCCGCCGCCCGCTGTGCGGGGGTGAGCAGCCGTTCCAGTACGCCGGCCAGCGCGCGCAGCGCCTGCCGGGGGTCGGCGGCGAGCCCGAGGTCCACCGGATGGTTCTTGGCGATCTCGTAGGCGTTCAGGTCGATGTGCACGACCCGCGCGCCGGCCCGGAAGGGGCTCTCCAGCTCCGGGAACACCTCGGGGAAGACGTAGGTGCCGACGATCAGCACCCCGTCCGCGTTCCCGATCAGCTCCTTGCTGTGCGGGCCGAACATGTGGCCCGTCTGACCGCGGCGCAGCGGGTGCGAGGCCGCGATGTTCACCTCGGAGGAGTCGACCTCGTACACGTCGGCGCCGAGCAGCTCGGCGACGGCGACGAGTTCGCGCTGCGCCCCGGAGAGCGCGACCCCGTCCCCGACGAGGACGACCGGCCGTTCGGCGGCGGCCAGCAGTTCGGCCGCCCGCCCCACCGAGGCGGGCGAGGGGGCCACGTCCGTGAGCGGCACCGTGGCGGGCAGCACGGGCTCGGAGTTGAGCTCGTCCAGCACGTCCATCGGCAGCGCCACGAACACCGGGCCGCGCGGCGGGGTCAGGGCGATCTTCACCGCCCGGCGGATCGTGCGCAGTACGGAGTGCCGGTCGGTGACCCGGGTCGCGTACTTGGTCACCGGCTTCGCCATCGCCACCAGGTCGGACGCCATCTGCGCGTCCATGGCGTCGTAGCGCACCCCGGCGTCACCGGCGACCACGACGAGCGGGGTGTGTCCGCGCAGCGACTGGTAGAGCATCCCGATGCCGTTGCCCAGCCCCACCCCGGAGTGGAGCTGGAGCAGCGCCGCCCCGCCGGTGGCGCGGGCGTAGCCGTCGGCGATCCCGGCGGCCACCGTCTCCTGGAGGGCGAGGACGTAGTGGAAGTCCTCCGCCGCGTCGACCGCGTCGAGGAATCCCTGTTCCACCGTCCCCGGATTTCCGAACATGACGTTCAGGCCGTCGGCCTTGAACTGGTCGATCAGCCTTTCCCGTCCGGGAGTGGCTCCAGAACCCATCGAAATCCCCCTCCTCTTCCCGCGGGTGTCGTGAATTACCAGCCGTACCGGGTGAGACCGTTCTCCAGGACTTCCACGATCTTCTGCCCCGTCAGATACGAGTCGGGGGTCGAACGACCGGTCACGAAGGGGAAGTCGACGATGACGGAAAGGGGATGGCCGAAATTCCCGATGTACGCGCCGCGCGGCCCGGTGGCATCGCGCAGGATGTACTCCAGCGGATACGGCGGCGGCCCCATGTTGAAATCGGTGCCGAGGAATCCGGTGCCGTCCTTGTAGTCGTACTCCTTGCAGTGGCCGGTCACGTGCTTGCCCCAGATGATGCTGCGGCGGTCGCCCCAGTCCCGGGCGAAGGCCAGGCAGGCGACGCCGTAGCACTCGGCCGCGACCACCTTGCCCGCGTTCTTGAAGGCGAGGATCAGGGCGTGCACGCGCTCGTTGTTGGCGAGGTCGACGATCGGACCGCTGCCGCCCACGACGAGCACCGCGTCGAAACCGGCGATGTCGGCCTGGAGCTTGTCCAGATCGCGGTGGTACTGCTCCAGCTTGGGCAGATAGGCCGAGTCGCTCGTGTACGGGCGCTCGGGGGCCCACGCTTCGATGTCGAGGGGGGAGTCGAGCCGGCTCGACTGCTCGAACTCCCGGCCCAGCCGGGCGTTCTCCTCGGTCGTGACCGAGCGTCCCAGCGGAGGATCGATGTAGTTCGCGTCGAGGCTCGGCGGGAGAGCGTGGGCACGCTTTCCGGTCGGCGTGGCGAATACGACTTCATAGCCCTGCTCGTCGAACCGGGACACGGGGCCGATCAGTTCTTCGGCCCAGTAACCGTGTTCGGAGACAATGACCAGAATCTTTCTGCTCACGGATTCCTCCAGGCGCCGCCTGTTGTCGTTGGCGTCCCCCACACTGGCCGCGCCCGGGCCTGCCGTCAAAGCGCTGGTATGCGACTTCGTGAGGTAGTCGGCCAGGTCGTGGGGGCACCTCAGGAAGTCGTCCGGCGAGGTCATGAAGTAGCCGGCGGACTAGGTGACTTCGGCCGAATACCTGAACCGCCGCCGGGGCCCCGCCTTATGGTCTGGACGCGCCGTGAATCGCGGGCGCGCTGCAATCACGGGCGCGAAGCACGAGAGCGCCAGAGAGGGGCGGGGACGATGACGATGGACCTGTTGTGCACCCACATCGAATCGATACGTCCGGTGAAACCCGGCACCGAGGGCTGCGAGGAGTGCCTCGTCTCCGGTGACACCTGGGTGCACCTGCGGATGTGCCTGAGCTGTGGGCACGTCGGCTGCTGCGACTCCTCGAAGAACCGTCACGCCACCCGGCACTACGGGACCACCGCACACCCCATCGCGGCCTCCCACGAGCCCGGCGAGGAATGGGCCTGGTGCTACGCCGACAAGCTGATGCTGGACCCGGCGTGAGCGCGGCACCGGAGAGCGCCGCCGACACGGCGCCCACGAGCGCCGCCACCGCGAGCGCCCCGACCGCCGAAGCCGCGGCGCGCGCGGAGAGCCGCAAGCCCGTCATCCTGGCCGTGGACGACGACCCGCAGGTGCTGCGCGCCGTCCGCCGCGACCTGCGCAGCGCGTACGGTGACCGCTACCGGGTGCTCGGCGCCTCCTCGGCCGCCGACGCCCTCAAGATCCTGGACTCCCTCGACGAGCGCGGCCACGACCCGGCGCTCTTCCTCGTCGACCAGCGGATGCCGGACGTCACCGGGGTCGAGTTCCTGCTGGAGGCGGTCAGCCGCTTCCCCGACGCCCGCCGCGTGCTCCTCACCGCGTACGCCGAGACCGACGCGGCGATCACCGCCATCAACCGGGTCCGCCTGGACTACTACCTGCTCAAGCCCTGGGACCCGCCGCACGAGCGGCTCTTCCCGGTCCTGGACGATCTGCTCTCCGACTGGCTCGCCACCTACCGCCCGGCGTACGACGGGATCATCGTCGCGGGCCACCTGGTCTCCCCCGGCACCCACGCCGTCCGCGACTTCTTCACCCGCAACGGCCAGCCCTTCCGCTTCCTCAACGTCGAGCGGGACCCCGAGGCGCTGACCGTGATCGCCGCCGCCCAGCCCGACGCCGCGCTGCCCCTGGTCCGCTTCCCGGACGGCTCGGTGCTCTCCGCGCCGACCGACACGCAGCTCGCCCAGCGCCTGGGGCTGGCCACCACCGCCTCGCGCCCGCACTACGAGTGCGTCATCGTCGGCGCGGGCCCGGCGGGCCTGGCGGCCGGCGTCTACTCCGCCTCGGAGGGCCTGTCCACGCTCATGCTGGACTCTCGCGCCCCGGGCGGCCAGGCGGGCACCTCCAGCCTGATCGAGAACTACCTCGGCTTCCCCTCGGGCCTCTCCGGCGGCGACCTGACCCGCCGCGCCACCATCCAGGCCTCCCGCTTCGGAGCCGAGATCCTGCACCCGGTGGAGGTGACCTCGCTGACCCGCGACGACCCGGCGAAGATCCTGACCCTGGCGGACGGTACGGAGATCAGCGCCGAGACGGTGCTCCTGGCGACCGGGGTCGCGTACAACCGCCTGGACGCCCCGGGCGCCGACCGCTTCGAGGGCGCCGGGCTCTACTACGGCGCGGCGACCACGGAGAGCTCCGCGTGCATCTCGCAGCACGTGTTCATCGTGGGCGGGGCCAACTCGGCCGGCCAGGCCGCCGTGCACTTCGCCAAGTACGCCGCCCGGGTCACGATCCTGGTCCGCGCGGCCTCGCTCGACGACAGCATGTCCCGCTACCTGATCGACGAGATCGAGCGCACCCCCAACATCGAGGTGCGGGTCCGCACGACGGTCGTCCGCCTGGACGGCGAGGACCACCTCGAACGCCTGACCCTCCACGACGCCGGGACCGGCGAGGACAAGGAGGTCCCGGCCCGCTTCATGTTCACCTTCATCGGCGCCCGTCCGCACACGGGGTGGCTGGCCGGGGTGGTGGAGCGGGACGAGTACGGCTTCGTGCTCACCGGCTCGGACCTGATCTCCAACGGCGGCGAACTCCCGGAGGAATGGAGCCTGGAGCGCGCCCCGTACCCGCTGGAGACCAGCGTCCCCGGGGTCTTCGCTGCGGGGGACGTACGGGCCCACTCGGTCAAGCGCGTCGCCTCGGGCGTGGGCGAGGGAGCCATGGCGGTCTCCCTGATCCACCGCTACCGCTCGATGGGCTGACCCCTGTGGGCTGATCCCTGTGGGCTGAGAGCGAACAGCGGCCGGACCCCCTTGCGATCAAGGAAGCACCGGACGCACCGTTGATTACATGATTACATCCGAGCAGAACGAGCAGCTCCGCTCCTGGTTCGCCGAGCGGCTGCCGGTGGACGTCTACGCGTCGCTCCTCTCGGTCACGGTCGACCGGGAGGAGATCACCGTCGTCGGTGAGATACCCGCGACCGAATCGGTGGCGGCCTTCCGCGAGCGCACCCGGGAACAGCGCGTCGAGGTGGCCCGGGAAGCGGAGGAGCTCTACCGCCGCAAGGTGTCCTGGGCCGCCCAGTCGGGCGAGGAGCGGACGCTCTTCACCCACCTCGCGGCCCCCGTCATGACCCGCCTGCGCCAGCCCGAGCGGCAGGTCCTGGACACCCTGGTCGCGGGCGGCGTCGCCCGCAGCCGCGCCGACGCCCTGGCCTGGTGCGTCCGCCTGGTCGGCCGCAACACCGACACCTGGCTGACGGACCTGCGGGAGTCCCTGGACCGGGTGCAGCAGGTCCGCGCGGAAGGTCCCGATGTCTCCGACTCCCGATCCGACTCCCAGAAGTCCGGGTCATAACGGCGAAAGATCTCCCGGCGCCCGCAAGATCGCGCAAGCCTGGCACGGACCACCGGCGATCGACGCCCGACCCGAGAGGCCCGCACCATGACGACCACCGTCGAGTACATCCGTTACCGGATCTCCTTGGAAGATCAGCCGGCTTTCGAAGACGCGTACGTCAGGGCCTCCGAGTCCCTGGCCGCCTCGCCGGAGTGCATCGACTACGAGCTCGCCCGCTGCGACGAAGAGCCCGAGCGCTACATCCTCCGCATCCGCTGGACCTCGATCGACGCCCACCTGAACGGTTTCCGCAAGGGCGAGCACTTCCCCGCGTTCTTCAGCGCGATCCGCCCGTACGTCACGGCCATCGAGGAGATGCAGCACTACCTCGTCACCGAGGTGGCCGGCCCCGGAAAGGCTTCCACCCCGTCATGAGCACCACACCCGGCACCACACCGGACACCACGCCGACGATCTACGAGTGGATGGGCGGCGAGGAGGCGATGAACCGCCTCACGGACGTCTTCTACTCCCACGCCCTGCAGGACGAGATCCTGGCCCCGGTCTTCGCGGGCATGGACTCCGAGCACCCCCGGCACGTGGCGGTCTGGCTGGCGGAGGTCTTCGGCGGCCCGAAGCAGTACACCGCCTCCCACGGCGGCCACCGGCACATGGCCACCAAGCACCTGGGCCGCGGCATCACCGAACAGCAGCGCCGCCGCTGGGTGGACCTCCTGACCGACACGGCCGACGAGGTGGGCCTGCCCACGGACCCGGAGTTCCGCGCGGTCTTCGCGTACTACATCGAGTGGGGCACCCGCATGGCCCTGATCTACTCGGGCCCCACCCCACCCCCGGTCGACGCGGCGGACATCCCGGTCTGGTCCTGGGGCCAGACACCCCCCTGGATCCCGAAGCCCTGACCCCGACACCCCCGCACCCCGGCGGAGCCACCGGGCTCCGCCGGGCCCGGCCCGGTCAGAACCTCGGGTCCGGGGAGCGGGCCGCGCACAGCTCCGCGGCCTCCTCCTGCGTCTCGACGGAGGGAGGCGAGCCGTCGAGCGGTCGGCGCGCGCTCTCCTTCATGCAGGCCACGGCGATGATGCCGACCAGCGCCGCCCCCATCGAGTAGTAGGCGGGCACCAGGTTCGAGCCGCTCCAGCCGATCAGGGCGGTGACCACCAGCGGGGTCGTCCCGCCGAAGAGCGAGGTCGACAGGTTGTAGCCGACCGACAGGGAGCCGTACCGGACCCGGGTGGGGAACAGGGCGGGCAGGGCTGCGGACATCGTGGCGAGCAGGCAGACCAGCGACAGCCCCAGCGCGAGCGTGCCGAGCGAGACCGCGAGGACACTGCCCTGGCCGATCAGGAGGAACGCGGGCAGGGAGAGCACGAGGAACCCCGCCATGCCCGAGGTCAGCACCGGCTTGCGGCCGAACCGGTCGGAGAGCCTGCCCACCCGGCTGATCACCAGCATCAGGAAGACCATCATGCCCAGCAGGACGAGCAGTCCGTGCGTCTCGCTGTATCCCAGCTCGTCCGACAGGTAGGTCGGCAGGTATGACAGCACCAGGTAGACGTTGATGTTGTACGCGCCGACCAGGCAGACGCACAGGACCAGGGCCGGCCAGTGGTCTCGGAAGATCTTCGCGAGGTCGCCCTTGGTGGTGCCCTCCCCGGCGTCCGCGGCCTCCGTGGCCGGCGCCGTGCCGCCGTCCAGCTTCCGGAAGGCGGGGGTCTCCTCCAGACGCAGCCGCAGGTAGAGGCCGACCAGGCCCAGCGGCCCGGCGACGAGGAAGGGGATGCGCCAGCCCCAGGCCTCCATCTGCCCGTCGTCCAGCAGGGCGTACAGCGTGGTGACGAGGCCGGCCGCGCCGACGTACCCGGCCAGGGTGCCGAACTCCAGGAAGCTGCCGAAGAACCCGCGGCGCTTGTCGGGCGCGTACTCGGCGATGAAGGTGGAGGCGCCGCCGTATTCGCCGCCGGTCGAGAAGCCCTGGACCATGCGGAAGAGGATCAGCAGGGCGGGGGCCCACAGGCCGATCGCCTCGTGCGAAGGGATGAGCCCGATCGCGAACGTGCCCGCGGCCATCATGATCATGGTGAGTGCCAGGACCCGCTTGCGGCCCAGGCGGTCGCCCATCGGGCCGAAGAACATCCCGCCCAGCGGCCTGACCAGGAAGGCCACGGCGAAGGTCGCAAAGGACGACAGCAGCTGGGTGGTGTCGTTCCCCGACGGGAAGAACACGTGCCCGAGGGTGACGGCCAGGTAGGAGTAGATGCCGAAGTCGAACCACTCCATGGCGTTGCCGAGCGAGGCCGCCTTGACGGCGCGCATGACCGTCGCCCCGTCCGTGACGGTGATGTCCGTCCTGCGGAGTCTGGGATTCCTGCGCTGCCTGACGGCCCGGAAGAGAATGGGGTGGCGCTTCACCGCTTCGGGATCGGCCACCTGCGGGGGATGGGGGGCCACGACGGGCCGTCCTTTCCTCGGTGGGTGCTCCAGCCATCCCGTCTGCACGATCACCGGGCTCCCAAACGGCCCGACCGGCCGATTGCGACCTGGATCACACCGAGGCGGCCCCGTCCCGAGCGTGCCCTGGGCTTCAGCCCCGCCGGCGTTTGACGCGCGGGGTCCGGGTCTGAGCCCCGGCCGCGGGCCCCGGGTCGGCCTCGGCGAGCAGCACCGTCAGCCCCGGCACGGGCTCACCGTCCTCGTCCTCGGACTCGGCCCGCCAGAAGTCGACGGCCTCCTCCAGGACCTCGCGCAGCGTCTCCCAGTCCCCGGGCCGCACCTGCGCATAGCCCTGCCAGGAAGTCACGGCCAGCAGCCGCCCCGGCGCCGCGGGCAGCCAGGACAGATCCCGCAGCGCGTCGGCCAGCGCGTCCCAGTTCCCCCCGACGTACTCGGGCGCCTCCAGCGCGGCCCCGAACCTCCGCATCAGCTCCGCCTTGGTCCGTACCCCGTCCAGGTCCAGCCGTACGGTCGCCCAGCCGGCGGCCTCGGCCGCTCGGAGCGCGGGTGTCAGAGGCCGCGGGTCCAGGGTCATCGGAGAACCGCCTTGAAGGTCTCGTAGTGGTCGGCCGTGTAGTAGAACTCCCCGCCCCCACCGGTCACGATCCGCCGGGCCCCACGGTCCCGCTCACCGGGCGTCTTCACGGTGAACTCGTGGTAGTAGCCGCGCTTCTTCTGCGGCAGGACCTTCTCGAAATTGCCGAAGACGGTCCCGTCCTGGCGGTACTGGTACGGCCCGCCCTTGTCGATCAGCGCCAGCACGTCCCGGGCCTGCTGCGGCAGCGCCGAGGCCCGTACCGTCGCCATGCCCTTCGCCCATCCGGGCGTCGGCACGGCGGAACTCGCCGCCCCGCTCGGGGCGACGTCAACGCCGGAGCCGGCGCTCGCGCTGGCGGCCGCGGCAGGCGCGGGTTTCTTCCCGCTGCAGCCCACCGCACCGACCAGCGCCGCGCAGAGGAACACGGCCCCCAGCACACGCAGCAACGATCGGGGCACGTTCCGAAAGATCATGCACCGATCGTGCCAAATATCCGATTCTCCCGCGAATTGCGCGGTGTCTTCAGAGGGCGGACATCTTCGTGTACGGACTCAGGATGCGCTTGCGGACCTCAGGCCCGAATTCGACGAGGACAGCGATCCCCTCCTCAATGGCGACGACACGGCCGAGGCCGTGCTCGTCGTGAGAAACCCGGTCGCCGACGTTGAAGTGCCGGAGCGGCGCTTCCACGGGGGCCTTGAACGGGCTGGACGGCAGATGGCGGCGAGGTACTGCGGACTTTGTCATTGAACCCAGTATGCGCCCAGCAGGCCGCCGAACGGTCCGCCGTTCGGATCTCAATTACGGCACCATCCGCATCGGCGAACCTCACGTGCCCGCGTTTGACCGGCATTCGTCCGGACAATCGGATCAATCCGAACAATCACTCGTCGGGGTCGGCCCGCTCCAGCGCCGGCCGCAGTCCCGGCTCCGATTCGGTCAGCAGGTAATCCGCCACGGCGGTGTCGGTGACCAGGCTGGTCACCAGCCCCGAGCGCAGTACCGCCCCGATCGCGGAGGCCTTGCGCAGCCCGCCCGCGATGGCGACGACCTCGGGGATCCGGCGCAGCCGGTCCGCCTCCACGGTGATGCAGCGCTCGCCGAGGTCCCGCCCGACCCGGCGCCCCTCGGCGTCGAACAGGTGGGCCGACATCTCGGCGGCGACGCCCAGCGAGGCGTAGTGCGCCCGCTCCTCGTCGCTCAGCATGTCGTGGACGGTCGAGATGCCCGGCTCCCAGGAGCCGATGGAGACGGCGGCGACGGTCACCTTGTCGAAGTACTCGAAGGCCCGCGCGATCCCCGTCTGGCTCCGCAGGGCGGCCGCGGTGGCCGGATCGGGCAGCAGCATCGGCGCGTAGATGGGGTGGGCGTCCCCGCCCGACACCTGCGCGGCCCTGCGCACGGCCTCCACCGATCCGCGTTCGGCCGTCCCGGCGTCGTACACGCCCGTCAGCTGGACGACGGTGCAGGGAGGCAGCCGGTGCAGGGAGGCGGCCATGTGGATGGTCGACCGCCCCCAGGCGAGGCCCAGCACGTCGCCCTCGTTGACGAGTTCGCCCAGCAGGTCGGCGGCGACTGCACCCAGGTTCTCCGGGTCCGGCGCGTCCTCGGTGGCATCGGCGGGAGACTCCACGACCACGGCGTGCCGCAGCCCGTACCGGGCGCGCAGCGCGTCGGACCGCTCCGCGTCCAGCTCGGCCGGTACGCGGATCTCGATGCGCACGAGGTCGCGCTCCAGGGCGGTCTCCAGGACCCGGGCCACCTTGAAGCGGCTCACGCCGAACTCCTCGGCGATCTGGATCTTGGACTTCCCCTCCAGGTAGAAACGGCGCGCCATGGCCGCCGCCTGCACCAGCTCCGCGGGTCCCATCCGCAGGGCTGACCGTCCCGCCGACATTGCAGACACCGCGCTCTCCTCACTGCTGTTCACACCATCGTGTTCACACTCTCGACTCGCCGTTCATCCTGTCAGATCCGACGGCCGTTGATCAGCCTGGACAGCTCCCGTTCACCGAGCTGTTCACCAAGCCTTGTTTCAGTGGTTGCAAGCCCAGGGCGCAGCGGCGATCGCCGCATCCGCCTGGTCACGCAGCGTGCGTACGGCCGCCGCCGGATCGACCGCTCCGTAGACCGCGCTGCCCGCCACGAACACGTCGGCGCCGGCCTCGGCGCACCGCTCGATGGTCGTCGCGGAGACGCCTCCGTCGACCTGGAGCCACAGCTCCAGACCGTGCCTGGAGATGAGCTCCCGGGTCCGGCGGATCTTGGGGAGCATGATGTCGAGGAAGGGCTGACCGCCGAAGCCGGGCTCCACGGTCATGATCAGCAGCATGTCGAGCTCGGGGAGGATGTCCTCGTACTGCTCGATGGGCGTCGCGGGCTTCAGCGCCATGGACGCCCGCGCCCCCTTGGCCCGGATCTCCCGCGCGAGCCGTACGGGCGCCGCGGCGGCCTCGGCGTGGAAGGTCACGGAACCCGCGCCGGCCTCGATGTACTGGGGAGCCCAGCGGTCGGGGTCTTCGATCATGAGGTGCAGGTCGAGCGGGATGTCCGTCGCCCGGCTGAGCGACTCCACGATCGGCATGCCGAGGGTGAGGTTCGGGACGAAGTGGTTGTCCATGACGTCGACGTGCAGCCAGTCGGCGCCCTGGACGGCCTTCGCCTCCTCGGCGAGCCGGGCGAAGTCGGCGGACAAGATGCTGGGATTGATCTGAACGGCCATGCCCCAAGCGTGCCATGCCGCAATCGCCTTCCGGCCACTACCCCGGAAGTGGGGTGCAGAGGGCCTCTCCCGGGGGGAGGAGAAGAGGGACACAGCATGCTATTCAAGTTTGACTAGTTGGGTCGGACGGTCCTACGGTCGGAGGATGAGCGAGAAACTGGCGGCGATACTCCCCTGCAGGTCCGTCCCCGAGACGGTCGGCTTCTACAAGGCGATCGGCTTCGAGGTCACGTTCCACCAAGAACGCCCCTACGCCTACGCCGTCGTGCGGCACGGTGACGTCGAGTTGCAGTTCGCGGCGCTGAAGGGCTTCGATCCGGCCGGGTCGTACGGCGCGTGCTACATCACGACCGACGACGTCGACGGGCTGTACGCGAAGTTCCGCGCCGGTCTGAAGCAGGAGCTGGGCAGGATCCCGACCCGCGGCCTGCCCCGGATCGGTCCGCTGAAGGACACCACCTACGGGGTGCGGCAGTTCATCATGGCCGACCCTGGCGGCAACAGCATTCGCATCGGCCAACCGATCAGCGAGGACCTCCGCCACGCACCGGTCCCGAAGGAACCGGTGGCCAAGGCCCTCCACATGGCCTCCCTGCTCGGCGATTCCAAGGAGGACCACCGGGCCGCCGCCAAGATCCTCGACCGCCTCCTCTCCTCCGAGACGCTCGACGTCCCTCCCCCGGCCCGGGTCAAGGCCCTCGTCCTGCGCGCCGCCATGGCCGTCCACCTGGACGACGGCCCCCTCGCCGCCCGGCTGCTGTCCGAGGCCGACCGGATCCCGCTCTCGGCCTCCGACCGCGCCACCCTCGCCGACGACCTCCGCCGCGCGGAGGACCTCCGCGCCGGCTGACCCGGAGGCCGGCGCGGAGCCCTCACCCCGGGTCGCCGTAGCGCGCCGCGATCGCCGCGCCACGGTCCCGCAGCCACGTGCGCAGTGACTGCGGGGCCAGGGCCTCCCCGTCCATGCCGAGCTGCCACAGCGCCCACCGGGCGTGCCGGGCGTCCTGGAAGGTGACCTCCAGGCGCAGCCAGCCGTCCGCGTCGGGTTCCTCCGCGCGGACCGCCAGTGCGGTGTCGAACAGGTCCTCCCGCCGGGCCGGGTTGACCCGGAGCAGCACGGCGACGTGGTCGCCGCCGGAGAGGAACCGCGCGGAGCGCTCCCGCCAGATCCGGTCCAGATCGACCCGGCCCGGGCGCTCGGCCGCTTCGGGGAGTTCCTCGGCGGCCAGCACCCGCGACAGCCGGTAGGTGCGGTCCTCGCCGGATCGCGTGGCCAGCAGGTAGGCCCGGTCCCGTACGGTGACCAGCCCGATCGGGTCCACCGTGCGCCACTGCGGCGGCTCGCCCGTGGCCGCGTAGCGGATCCGCAGCTTGTGTCCGGCGAGGACCGCGCGCCGGACCTCGATCATCGTGCCGCCGGGCACCTCCTCGGTGACCAGGCGGCGCGAGAGCAGGTCGGCCTCCGGGTCGACGAGGAACCGCTGGGCTGCGTCGTTGGCGGCGGCCAGGTGGCTCACGGGCAGCGCGTCGACCACCTTGCGCATCGCCGAAGCGAGCTGCGGGCCCAGGCCGAACGCCTGCTCGCCGCGCCCCGGTCCGGCCGTCAGCAGGGCGAGGGTCTCGTCGTGGTTCAGACCGGTGAGCTCGGTGCGGAACCCGGGCGACAGCGCGAACCCGCCGTGCCGGCCGCGCTCCGCGTAGACCGGGACCCCCGCGGCCGACAGCGCCTCGATGTCGCGCAGCACCGTACGGGGGGACACCTCCAGCTCGCGGGCGAGCGTGTCCGCGGTCAGCCGGCCGCGCTGACGCAACAGCAGCACCAGCGAGACCAACCGGTCTGCGCGCATGCGGAAACCGCTAGCCGGTCCGGCGGATCAGCGCCAGGTACATCGCGTCCGTGCCGTGCAAGTGCGGCCACAGCTGTACGTCCGGCCCGTCGCCCAGCGCCGGGACGTCCTGCATGTACTCCCGCGCGTCGATCAGCTCCGCCTCGATCGGGACCGCACCCGCGCCGCGCCCCTTCAGTACGTCCTCCACCACCACCCGGGTCTCCGCCAGGTGCGGCGAGCAGGTCGCGTAGCCCACGACGCCGCCCACGCGGACGGCCGAGAGCGCCTCGCGCAGCAGTCCCCGCTGGAGCGGCGCGAAGTTCTCCAGGTCCTCCGGCCGGCGGCGCCAGCGCGACTCCGGGCGGCGGCGCAGCGCGCCCAGGCCCGAGCAGGGCACGTCCATCAGGACGCGGTCGAACGAGCCCGGCAGCCACGGCGGACGCGTCCCGTCGGCCGTGATGACCTGGTAGGGCCCCGGGTTGCCGGCGAGCGCACGCTCGACCAGCCGGGCCCGGTGGGGCTGCTTCTCGGAGGCCAGCAGGAACGCACCGCGCTGGGCGGCGAGCGCCGCGAGCAGTGCGGCCTTGCCGCCCGGCCCGGCGCAGCCGTCGAGCCAGCGCTCGTCGCGGCCCTCGACCGGAACGGCCGCCAGGGCCATCGCCACCAGCTGGCTGCCTTCGTCCTGGACACCGGCGCGGCCCTCGCGCACCGCCTCCAGCGCGCCCGGTTCGCCGCCCTCGGCCATCCTGACCGCGTACGGGGACCAGCGTCCCGGCAGCGCCGACTCCTCGCCCACCGCCTCCAGCAGCTCCTGCGCCGTGGACCGCCCGGGCCGTGCCACGAGGGTGACCTCGGGCCGCTCGTTGTCCGCTTCCAGCAGGTCCTCGATCCCGGCCCGGCCGCCGCCCAGCGAGTCCCACAGGGCGCTGACGACCCACCTCGGGTGCGAGTGGTAGACCGCGAGGTGCTCCTCCGCGTCGTCCTCGTACGGCGGGGCGACCTTCTCCAGCCACCCTTCGAGGTCGTGCGCGGAGATCTTGCGCAGGACCGCGTTGACGAACTTCGCCCGCCCGTCGCCGAGCACCACCCGGGCCAGCTCCACGCTCGCGGACACCGCCGCGTGGGTGGGGATCCGGGTCCCGAGCAGCTGGTGCGCGCCGAGCGAGAGCACGTCGAGCACCGGCGGGTCGACCTCGCGCAGCGGGCGGTCGATGCAGGCCTTGATGACCGCGTCGTACGTGCCCTGGCGGCGCAGGGTCCCGTACACGAGCTCGGTGGCCAGCGCCGCGTCCCGCGCCTGGAAGGTCTCGTCCTTGCGGGCCTTCTTCAGCAGCGGCGGCAGCACGAGGTTCGCGTACGCGTCGCGCTCGTCCACCGCCCGCAGCACCTCGAAGGCCAGCATCCGGACGGGGTCCTTCTTGGGCCTGCGGTACGGCTTGGCGGGCTTGCCGTTGGCCTTGGTGGCGGCGGGTCGGCGAGGGGGCTGTTCGCTCACGTGAAAGGTGCTCCGGGATTACGTAACGCTATGACGATGGAACGAAAGAACGAAGGGGACGAAGGCGACTCCGCAGATCAGCGTACGTCGGCCCCGCCCAGCCGCTCACCCGGAGCGATGCGCACCCCGCGCGCCCAGTCGGCGGCCTTCATCGGCTTCTTGCCCTGCGGCTGCACCCAGAGCAGCTCCACGGCGTGCGAGCCGGTGCCGACGTAGACGTTGTTCTTGGCGGCGCCCAGGTCGCCCGGCTCCAGGTCGGTCCGGTCCGCGACCGGCGCGACCGAGACCAGCTTGAGCCGCTCCCCCCGGAAGACCGTCCAGGCGCCCGGCGCCGGAGTGCAGCCGCGCACCAGCCGGTCGACGCGCATCGCGGGCGCGTTCCAGTCGACCCGGGCGTCCTCGACGGTGATCTTCGGCGCCAGCGAGACCCCGTCGGCGGGCTGCTCCACCGCGCGCAGGGTGCCGTCCTCGATGCCGTCCATGGTGGCGACGAGCAGCCCGGAGCCGGCGAAGGCGAGACGGGTCAGCAGGTCGCCGCTGGTGTCGGTGGGCCGGATCTCCTCGGTGAGGATCCCGAAGACGGGCCCGGTGTCGAGCCCCTCCTCGATCCGGAAGGTGGAGGCGCCGGTGACCTGGTCACCCGCCATGATCGACTGCTGCACGGGAGCGGCGCCGCGCCATGCGGGCAGCAGCGAGAAGTGCAGGTTGACCCAGCCGTGCTTCGGGATCTCCAGGGCGTCCTTGGGGATCAGCGCGCCGTACGCGACCACCGGGCAGCAGTCGGGCCCGATCTCCCGCAACCGGGCCTGGAACTCCGGATCGCGCGGCCGGGCCGGCTTCAGCACCTCGATGCCGGCTTCCTCGGCGCGCTCGGCGACGGGGCTGGCGACGAGGCGACGGCCCCGGCCGGCCGGGGCGTCGGGCCGGGTGACGACGGCGGCGACCTCGTGGCGCCCGGAGGCGATCAGAGCGTCCAGGGCGGGCACGGCTACCTCGGGGGTGCCTGCGAAGACGAGCTTCACTGGGGTCTACCTCGCTATCTCGGCTGTCAGCAGCGCATCAGTCTATGCGGTGGCCGCACACCGTCCCACTTGCGAGGCGACGCCCCCACCAGGGGGCGTACGCACACACGCGCGCTCCTCGCATATGCCGACACGCCCCCATAGCGTGACCTGCCCACCGGGTAGCGCGTTGGTCAAAGGAGATTGACCGAAACGGGCCGCGAAACAGAACGGTGTCTGCGGCCCTATCCGCTCTTCAGCACCGGTTCGAGAGGCTTCTTCATGGCCGACCACGCCACCCACGACGCCCAAGCACGGGCCAGCCTGCACCTCCTGGTGCGGGACATCGAGCGGGTTCGCCGGCAGGTGGATGCTCTGCGTACGCTCACCGCCCAGCTCGGCAACGTCTACCGCCCGCGCCGCTCAGGCCCCTCCACGGGATTCGTCGTCTACGGCAGGGCCCCCGCACCCACCGTCCGCCTCGCGCAGGAACTGCGGGACAGCGTCGAGACGCTGGTCACCGCCGCGGTCGACTTCGACCGCTCGCTCGGCTTCTCGTGGGACGCGGTCGGCTCGGCGCTCGGCGTCACCAAGCAGGCCGTCCACCGGCGCTACGGTGCCCGGCGGGCGCAGAGCGCCGATTCCGCCGAGCGGGAGCCGCTGGCCGAGGGCACGACGACCCGGACCCTGGGACCCCTGCCCACCGTCCCGGCGGCGCGCTCGGTGCCGCCGCAGCCGGTGCGCGAGGAGGCGGGCGCACCCCGCCCCGCCGCCTTCCCCGGCCCCCGCAACGGCTGACCCCCGACCGCCGGGGCGCCGACCCCCGACGGCCCAGCCCCCGCCGGAACGATCCGACAGATCACCTCCGGCGGGGGCTCCGTCGTCCCCCGCACACCCAGCCCCGCCGGCGTCTGAGGCGCGGGGTCCGGGGCGCAGCCCCGCAGGGTCCGGGGCGCAGCCCCAGGGGGGTCCGGGGCGCAGCCCCAGGGGGGTCCGGGGCGCAGCCCCAGGGGGGTCCGGGGCGCAGCCCCAGGGGGGTCCGGGGCGCAGCCCCAGGGGGGTCCGGGGCGCAGCCCCAGGGAACGGTGGAAGGGCGGGTAGGGGACCTCGCCCCGCAGGGCCGCCCCGCCCGCCGCCCGAGGCCCGCCCGGTGCCCGGGGCCCATCGCCCTAGGCCCGCCGCCCGGGGCCCGGGGCCCGCCGGATCGGATCAGCCGATGTCCAGCGGGTCGATCCGGATCCGGACCGCCTCCGCCGCCGGAACCCCCCGCGCCAGCCGACCCGCCTGAGCCGACTTGAGCGCGGCAGCCAACGCCGCACCGCTCCCCGGCGGGACCCGGACCAGCGCCCGCTCCCCCGCGGCCGCCTCCCCCCGCCGCCCCGGCACCGGCACGGGCCCCAGCACCTCCGCGTCCCCCGGCAGCCCGGCCCCCGCCAGGAAGGCCGAGACGGCCTCGGCGCTGCCCCCGGCGACCGCCGCCATCCGGGAGACCGGCGGGAACCCGAGCTGCGCCCGCTCCGCCAGCTCCCGCACCGCGTGCCCGACGGGATCCCACCGCACCAGCGCCTGGACCGGCCGCAGCGTCGGCTCGGCGACGACCACCACCTGTCCGTCCCCCCGTACCAGCGAGGCCGCCGCGATCCACCGCCGCAGCGCGTCCTCGCTCGCCCGCAGGTCGGGCCGGCTCAGCATGGCCCAGCCGTCCAGCAGCAGCGCCGCCGCGTATCCGGCTCCCGCCGCGACCGGTTCGGCGCCCGGCGTGGACACCACCAGCGCGGGCCGGTCCGGTACCTCGTCGAGGATGTGGTCGCGCCCGGAGGTCCGCACCGGCACCGCCGGAAAGGCCCGCCCCAGCTCCTCCGCGGTCCGCCGCGCGCCCACCACCTGGGCCCGCAGCCGGAACGATCCGCATTCCTCGCAGTGCCAGGCCGGCTCGGCCCGCCCGCACCACCCGCAGTGCAGGTCCCGCGCGTCGGGCGCCTCCAGGGGCCCCGCGCAGGCCGTGCACCGCGCCGGCGTCCGGCACCGCTCGCAGGCCAGCCGGGGCACGTAGCCGCGCCGGGGCACCTGGACGAGCACGGGCCCGGTCTTCAGGCCCTCCCGTACGGTCTCCCAGGCGAGGCTCGGCAGCCGGGCGGCCCGCGCGGCCCCGTCCCGGGCCAGCAGCTCGTCTCCGACGGTCCGGATCCGGGGCGCGTACGTGCGCACCGTCTCGCGGTCGGCGACCAGCGGCCGGGCCCAGCCGGACTCGACGAGCTGCGCGGCCTCCACCGTGCAGCTGGTGCTGCCCACCAGGAAGCCGCAGCCGTCGGTGACGGCGCGCAGTTCCAGCACCTCCCGCACGTGCGGGAAGGGAGCCCGGTCGTCGCTGTGGCTGGAGTCGCCGTCGTCCCAGACGGCGACGAGCCCGAGGTCCCGTACGGGAGCGAACATCGCGGCCCTGGTGCCGACCACGGCGCGCACCGAGCCCCGGCTGACGGCCAGCCACTGGCGGTAGCGCTTCTCCGGTCCCGACTCGGCGGTCAGCAGCGCGTGCCGCCCCTCGCCGAGCAGGGCGGTGAGCGCCGCGTCGACGCGGGCCGCGGTGCGTCCGTCGGGGACCACCGCCAGGGCCCCGCGTCCGGAGGCGAGGGTGGCGGCCATGGCGCGGGCCAGCTCGTCGGCCCAGCCAGGGCCCGGCAGGGCCGTCCACACGGCGCGCGGGGTCCCGCCGCCCGCCAGGGCGCGCAGGAAGCCGGGGCCGGCTCCGTACCGCTCCCAGCCCGCGGGCTCGGGCGCGGCCGGCGGGGGCAGCGGTTCGGGGGACGGCTTGGACTCGGCGCGGGCGCTGCGCGCGGGCAGGGCGAGCTGGAGCACGTCGGCGAGGCTGCCGGCGTACCGGTCGGCGACGGCGCGGGCGAGGGCGAGCATGCGAGGGCCGAGCACGACCTCGGACGAGACGACCTGGGCGAGGGCCGCGAGGGCTCCGTTGTAGTCGGACTCGGCACGGCGCTCGATGACGAAGCCGTCGATGAGTCCGCCGCCCTCGCGGCGGCCGCCGTGGACGCGGTGGCCGCCCGCGCCGAAGCGGACACGGACGCGGACGCCGGGCTGGGCGGCCTCGGAGAGCTCGGCGGGGACCGCGTAGTCGAAGAGCCGGTCGAGGTGGAGCACGCCCTTGTTCACGAGGACCCGGGCGACGGGCAGTTCCTCGGCGACGGCAGCTCCACGCCAGGTACGGGGCTTGGCCTTGGGCGCCTTGGCCTTCGCCTCGGCGACCATCTCCCGCATCAGCGCGAGCTGCTCCGGGGGGCCGCCGGGGCCGTCTGCGACGGGTTCGTTCTCGCTGCTCACAGCAGCATTCTTACCAAAGGGCACCGACAGGGAGTGCCCTCCCGAGGTCTCGGCGGGCGGCGGCGGTACGGCGGTCCTTCGACACCGGGCCCGCGCCCGGCTCCGGATGGAGCCGTCGTCCCTCGCACCGGGAGGGCCCGGGCGGCCTGTGTTCCGGCCGGCCCGGGCCGCAACGCGATACGGCCCCGGACCAGCAGGTCCGGGGCCGTTCGGTTCAAGCGGTGCGGGTCCTACAGACCGGCGGCGGTGCGCAGGGCGTCGACGCGGTCGGTGCGCTCCCAGGTGAAGTCCGGCAGCTCGCGGCCGAAGTGGCCGTAGGCGGCGGTCTGGGCGTAGATCGGGCGGAGCAGGTCGAGGTCGCGGATGATCGCGGCCGGACGCAGGTCGAAGACCTGGCCGATGGCGTTCTCGATCTTGTCGACGTCGACCTTGTGCGTGCCGAAGGTCTCCACGAACAGACCGACGGGCTCGGCCTTGCCGATCGCGTACGCGACCTGAACCTCGCAACGCGCGGCCAGACCGGCGGCGACCACGTTCTTGGCGACCCAGCGCATGGCGTACGCGGCGGAGCGGTCGACCTTGGACGGGTCCTTGCCCGAGAAGGCGCCGCCGCCGTGACGGGCCATACCGCCGTAGGTGTCGATGATGATCTTGCGGCCGGTGAGGCCGGCGTCGCCCATCGGGCCGCCGATCTCGAAGCGGCCGGTCGGGTTGACCAGCAGGCGGTAGCCCTCGGTCTCCAGCTTGATGCCGTCCTCGACCAGCTGGTTCAGGACGTACTCCACGACGAACTCGCGGATGTCCGGAGCGAGCAGCGAGTCCAGGTCGATGTCCGCGGCGTGCTGCGAGGACACGACGACCGTGTCGAGACGGACGGCCTTGTCGCCGTCGTACTCGATGGTGACCTGGGTCTTGCCGTCGGGACGCAGGTACGGGATGGTCCCGTTCTTGCGGACCTCGGACAGCCGCTTCGAGAGGCGGTGCGCGATGTGGATCGGGAGCGGCATCAGCTCGGGGGTCTCGTCGCAGGCGTACCCGAACATCAGGCCCTGGTCGCCGGCACCCTGCTTGTCGAGCTCGTCCTCGTCGCCCTCGACACGCTTCTCGTAGGCGGTGTCGACACCCTGCGCGATGTCCGGGGACTGCGCACCGATGGACACCGACACGCCGCAGGAGGCGCCGTCGAAGCCCTTCTTCGAGGAGTCGTAGCCGATCTCGAGGATCTTGTCGCGGACGAGCTGCGCGATCGGCGCGTACGCCTTCGTCGTCACCTCTCCCGCGATGTGGACGAGACCGGTGGTGATGAGGGTCTCCACGGCGACGCGCGAGGTCGGGTCCTCGGTGAGGAGCGCGTCGAGAATGGTGTCGCTGATCTGGTCAGCGATCTTGTCGGGGTGACCCTCGGTCACAGACTCCGAGGTGAAGAGACGACGGGACACAACGCTCCCTGGGGTTGCAGCGGCTGCTGGCTGAAATATTGGTGGAACCTCATCGGAGGCTGCGCCCGATCACGTTCCGGCTGCAGTTTATCGGTCGCCACCGTTCGCCGGACCACCCGTCTCGCCTTATGGGAGCCGTGTGACCTGCGACACTCCATTCTTACCCAAGGATCAGCCTGCGGAAAGGGCCTCCGCTCAGGCGCGTCGCGCCGCGAGTCGCGGGGCGACCTGATCCCAAATGACGTCTGCCAGCGATTCCTTCGGACCGTAGGGGACGCCGAGCTCGCTTCCGTCGGAGGACAGGATGACCGCCTCGTTCCCCTCGGAACCAAAGGTCTTCGCCTCACCCACCTCGTTGACGACGAGAAGGTCACATCCCTTGCGGAGGAGCTTGCTCCGCCCGTTGGCGAGTACGTCGTCGGTCTCGGCGGCGAAACCCACCACGACCTGGCCCTCCCGGGCGCGGTCCGCGGAAATCTCCGCGAGAATGTCCGGATTACGCACAAGAATGACCGGCGCGGGCTCCTGCCCGTCCTTCTTCTTGATCTTTCCGCCCGCGTACTCGGCCGGCCGGAAGTCGGCCACGGCGGCGGCCATCACCACCGCGTCGGCGTCCGCGGCGGCCGCGAGCACGGCCTCGCGCATCTGCAGGGCCGTGCCGACCCGTACGAGGTCCACCCCGGCGGGGTCGGCGAGCGCGGTGTTGGCGGAGACCAGGGTGACCCGGGCCCCGCGGGCGACGGCGGTACGGGCGAGGGCGTAGCCCTGCTTGCCGGAGGAGCGGTTGCCGAGGAAGCGGACCGGGTCCAGGGGTTCGCGCGTACCGCCCGCGCTGATCACCACGTGCCGGCCGGCGAGGTCGGGCTCGGCCACCCCGCGGGCCAGGACCCTGGTGCACACCTCGAAGATCTCCTCGGGGTCGGGCAGCCGCCCCTTGCCGGTGTCCTTGCCGGTGAGCCGGCCGACCGCGGGCTCGATGACCACGGCTCCGCGGCGGCGCAGCGTGGCCACGTTCTCCTGGGTGGCCGGGTGCTCCCACATCTCGGTGTGCATCGCGGGTGCGAACACCACCGGGCAGCGGGCGGTGAGCAGGGTGTTGGTGAGCAGGTCGTCGGCCAGCCCGTGGGCGGCCTTGGCCAGCATGTCGGCGGTGGCCGGGGCGACGACCACGAGGTCGGCGGACTGCCCGATGCGCACGTGCGGCACCTCGTGGACGGTCTCCCAGACCTCGGTGGAGGCCGGGTTCCCCGAGAGGGCGGCCCATGTGGCCTCCCCGACGAAGTTCAGCGACGCCGCCGTCGGCACCACGCGCACGTCGTGCCCGGACTCGGTGAGCCGGCGCAGCAGCTCGCACGCCTTGTAGGCGGCGATGCCGCCGCTTACTCCGAGCACGACCTTCGGCTTACCCACCACACACGCCCCTTCGGCTGACGACCGCTACGAACCCAAGACATACCACTGACGCACCACAGGCCCGGCAGATGGTCTGCCGGGCCTGTGGTGAAAGGAAAACTCGTGCCTTACTGAGCCGGGGCCTCGATGGCCTCGGAGGTCAGCAGACCCGCGTTGATCTCGCGCAGCGCGATCGAAAGCGGCTTCTCGTGGACGTGGGTGTCCACCAGCGGGCCGACGTACTCGAGCAGGCCCTCACCGAGCTGCGAGTAGTACGCGTTGATCTGACGCGCGCGCTTGGCCGCGTAGATCACGAGGCTGTACTTCGAGTCCGTGGCCTCGAGCAGCTCGTCGATCGGCGGGTTGATGATGCCCTCGGGCGCAGTAATGGAAGAGGACACGCTCTACCTTCCGAAGATGGGGTTAAGACCTAGAAGTGTCGAATCCGGACCGTCCGGACCGGTTGAACACCGGTCAACGGTCAGACGACATTCATCAAGGCTAGCAGCTCGCGCGCGACGTCCTCGACCGAGGTGTTGACCAGGGTGGTGTCGAACTCGGATTCGGCAGCCAGTTCGATCTTGGCGGCACCGAGCCTGCGCTCGACGACCTCCGCGGTCTCGGTGCCCCGGCCGGTGAGCCGGCGGACCAGCTCGTCCCAGCTCGGAGGCGCCAGGAAGACCAGCTGTGCCTCGGCCATGGACTCGCGTACGAGCCGTGCGCCCTGGAGGTCGATCTCCAGCAGGACCGGCTCGCCGTTCTCCAGGCGTTCCAGCACTGCGCCGCGCGGTGTGCCGTAGCGGTTGCCCGCGAACTCGGCCCACTCCAGCAGCTCGCCATTGGCGATCAGCTTGTCGAACTCGTCGTCGTTGACGAAGAAGTAGTGGACTCCGTGCCGTTCACCAGGCCGCGGCTTGCGGGTGGTGGCCGACACCGAGAGCCAGACCTCGGGGTGAACCTTGCGCATATGCGCGACGACCGTGCTCTTGCCGACCCCCGAAGGGCCGGAGAGCACGGTCAGCCGCGGACGAACCTCTGCTGCCATAGAGCGATTATCCAGCTTCTCGGGACTGCCTGAGAACGCCGGGAGAACTTCGGACGACGCCTTAGGCGGCGTTGCCGCCGAACTCGCGCTCCAGAGAGGCGATCTGGTTGGAACCGAGACCTCGGACACGCCGGGACTCGGAGATGCCGAGGCGCTCCATGAGCTGCTTGGCGCGCACCTTGCCGACGCCGGGCAGGGACTCCAGGAGAGCGGAAACCTTCATCTTGCCGATGACGTCGTTCTCCTGCCCCAGCTTGATGACGTCGTGCAGGGAAGCGCCGGAGTGCTTGAGTCGATTCTTCACCTCGGCCCGCTCCCGGCGAGCCGCGGCGGCCTTTTCGAGCGCTGCTGCGCGCTGTTCAGGGGTAAGGGGCGGAAGAGCCACGCCTACGTCACCTCGGATGTCGAACTGTCGGATACGGACCAGTGAAATGCCGGAAGGCATCACACCAGGCGAGCCTCCGAACAGCGGTGGTGCTCGATCGCTGCTCGTTCACTCTGCTCGGAGACTAGCGGCCATGGCCGCTCTAGTCAGCGAGAACGGACGAAAAGTCCTGGTCAGCCTCCACTGAACCGTACATCACGGACAAACCACCCCGGATTTGTCCGGTGAAAGACGTTCGAATTTCGTCAGAGCGTGCGATGGGAGCGTCCGACGGCGTCCTCGAACGCCCCGATCCCGCGTGCGGCGAGCGCCGCGCGCAGGTCGTCGCGGATCCTCAGGGGCGCGGACGGATCGTTGAACAGGGCGGTCCCGACCGCCACGCCCGAAGCTCCGGCGAGGACGAATTCGAGCGCGTCCCGGCCGGAGGCGATCCCGCCCATTCCGAGGATGGGGACCTGCCGGACGGCGCCGGCCAGCATGGCCCCGTACACCTGGAAGACGCAGCGGACGGCGACCGGCCGGATCGCCGGGCCGGAGAGGCCTCCGGTGACCCCGGCGAGGGCCGGGCGCAGGGTGTCGGTGTCGATGGCCATCCCGAGGACGGTGTTGATCATCGAGAGCCCGTCCGCGCCCGCGTCCGTACACGCGGCCGCGATGTCGGTGATCCGCGTCACGTCGGGGGTCAGCTTGGCGTAGACAGGCAGCGCGGGGTCGGCCGCCGCCTTGACCACCTCGAAGGAGGCCTCGGCGTCGCAGGCGAAGACGAGGCCGCGGTTCGCGACGTTGGGGCAGGAGATGTTGGCCTCGATCCCGACCACGCCGGGCTGCCCGGTCAGCCGGCCGGCCGCCTCGGCGAACTCCTCCGTCCGCTCCCCCGCGACCGATACGAGCACCCGCGCCCCGCGCTCGGCCAGCCAGGGCAGCTCGTGCTCGACGAAGTGGTCGATGCCGGAGCCCTGGAGTCCGATGGAGTTCAGCATCCCGCTGGGGGTCTCGGCCATCCGGGGCGTGGCGCGGCCGGAGCGGACGTACGGCATCACGGTCTTGGTGGTGAGGGTGCCGAGCTCGTGCAGGGGCGTGAACCGGTGCAGCTCGCGGCCGTAGCCGGCGCAGCCCGAGGCGGTGGAGACGGGGTTGGGGAGGGTGACGCGGGCGCCGAGGGGCGCGGACATGTCCACGTCTTCGGGGTTCAGCTGGTTCAGCTGGTTCAGCTGGTTGAGGGGGTTCACCGCTCGCTCGCCTTCGGGGTCATGGCGGCCGCGCCTTCGAGGTCCGAGGGCAGGGTTCCGGCGTCGTCCCAGCGGACGCTGGAACCGTCGAAAACGGGGCCGGATGTGCAGGAGCGAAGGAAACGGGTGACGCCGTCGGGGCCCGTGACGGGCAGGACGCAGCTCATGCAGATCCCGATCCCGCAGGCCATGGCCTCCTCGACGGCGGTGTGGCTGGCGGCTCCGGCGGCGGTGGCGATCTCCGTGACGGCCTTGAGCATCCCCATGGGGCCGCAGGAGTGGACCTCGGTGGCGCCGGTCACCGCGATGGCCTCGGGGAGCACGTCGGTCACCCGGCCCCGCCGTCCGGCCGAACCGTCGTCGGTGACCACGTACACGTGCTCGCCGAGGGCCTCGGCCCGCTCGACTCCGAACAGCCGGTCCTTGGTGGCCGCACCGAGCACGAAGGCGACCCGGCCGCCGCGGCCGAGGATCTCCTCGGCGAGGGCGAACATCGGGGCGCTGCCGTAGCCGCCGGCGACGAGGACCGCGCCGACCGGGCCGTCGGGCAGCGGGAAGGGGGTGCCGAGGGGGGCGATGAGGTCCACGGTGTCGCCGGGGCGGTGTGCGGCCAGCGCCCTGGTTCCGCGGCCGGCCTCGGCGAAGACGAACTCGACGGTGCCGGTCGCCGGGTCGGCGCGGTGGATGGAGAACGCGCGGCGGAGCAGGGTGCTGGTGTCCCGGCCGCCGATGGCGAGGGCGCCGAAGTGGCCCGGGCGCACGCCCGTGACGCCGGGGGCGTCGAGGACCAGGTGGTGGTAGGCCCCGACGGGCGTGATCCGCCGGATGGCGGCGGTGGTCTGTACTGGGGGCACGCGGGGCGCTCCGTCCGGGGTAGGGGCCTTGACCCCCCACCCGATGATCACCCCGGGACCCCCCGCAGCACACCGGTCCGAAGCCCCGACCCTCCGGGCCGTACGCCCCGGGGCACCCTCCGCGGGGCGGAGTTCCCCTACCCGCCCTTCGCCCGTTCCCCGGACTCCGCCCGGACCCCTCCTGGGGCTCCGCCCCAGACCCCGCGCCTCAAACGCCGGCGAGGCTGGATTCATCCAGCCCGTCCGGCGTTTGAGGACCGGGTCCGGGCAGCGCCCGGGGAACGGTGGAAGGGCGGGTAGGGGACTTCGCCCCGCAGGGCTGCGCCGGCGGCGGCTACGCCGCCACGGTCGTGCGGATCTCGTCCGCGAAGGCCTGCGCCGAGGCGCGGAGCGCGCCCGCGTCGGGGCCGTGCCGCAGGACGCCCCGCGACACGTTCGGCACGACGTTGCGCACGGCCTCGCCGAACACCGCCGGCAGGTCCGCCGCGGTGGCGCCCTGCGCGCCGATGCCGGGGGCCAGCAGCGGCCCGTTGATGTCCAGGTCGAAGGAGGACAGGTCCCCCAGCGTCGCCCCGACCACGGCTCCGAAGGAGCCCATCGGCTCGGCTCCCGCGTTCTCCGCCGCGAGGTGCGCCAGCATCGTCGCCCCGATCGTGCGACCGTCCGACCGGACCGCCCGCTGGACCTCCGCACCCTCCGGGTTGGAGGTCAGCGCGAGGACGAACAGGCCGGCCCCGGACTCCCGCGCCAGGTCGACGGCCGGCTTCAGCGAGCCGTAGCCGAGGTACGGGGAGACCGTCAGCGCGTCGGAGAACAGCGGCGAGGAGGGCGAGAGGAAGGTCTCCGCGTACGCGGCCATCGTCGAGCCGATGTCACCCCGCTTCGCGTCCATGACGACCAGCGCGCCCGCCGCACGGGCGTCGGCCACCGTCTGCTCCAGGACCGCGATCCCGCGCGAGCCGAACCGCTCGAAGAACGCCGCCTGCGGCTTGAAGACCGCGACCGAGTCGGCCAGCGCCTCGACCACCGTGCGGGAGAACCTCTCCAGGCCCGCGACGTCGTCGTTCAGGCCCCAGGAGGCCAGCAGCGCGGCGTGCGGGTCGATGCCGACGCAGAGCGGTCCGCGGGTGTCCATGGCCTCGCGCAGCCGCGTACCGAAGGGGATGACAGAGCTCACAGGGCGGCCTTTCGGGTTTCCGCGCCCACCGCTTCGGCGAGCGTCGCGTACGGGCTGGCGGCCAGGCGCGCGGCCAGGCCCTTGTGGATGGCGCGGGCGTAGCAGGGGCCCTCGTAGATGAAGGCGCTGTAGCCCTGGACCAGGCTGGCGCCGGCCAGGATCCGCTGCCAGGCGTCCTCGGCGTTCTCGATGCCGCCGACGCCGACCAGGACCAGCTGGTCGCCCACGCGGGCGTACAGCCGCCGCAGGACCTCCAGCGAGCGCTCCTTGACGGGGGCGCCGGACAGGCCGCCGGTCTCCTTGATCAGCGCGGGGTCGGACTTCAGGCCGAGGCCCTCGCGGGCGATCGTGGTGTTCGTGGCGATGATGCCGTCCAGGCCCAGTTCCAGCGCCAGGTCGGCGACGGCGTCCACGTCCTCGTCGGCGAGGTCCGGCGCGATCTTGACGAGGAGCGGGACCCGCCGGCCGGTCACGGCCCGGTCCGCCGCCTCGCGCACGGCGCTGAGCAGCGGGCGCAGCGACTCGGTGGCCTGGAGGTTGCGCAGGCCCGGGGTGTTCGGGGAGGAGACGTTGACGACGAGGTAGTCCGCGTGCCGGGCGAGGCGCTCGGTGGAGGCGACGTAGTCGGCGACGGCCTCCTCCTCGGGGACGACCTTGGTCTTGCCGATGTTGACGCCGACGACCGTCTTGAAGACGGGGTTGCGGGCGGCCAGGCGGTCGGCGACGGCCGCGGAGCCCTCGTTGTTGAAGCCCATGCGGTTGATCAGCGCGCGGTCGGGGACCAGCCGGAACAGCCGCTTCTTCGGGTTGCCGGGCTGGGCTTCGGCGGTGACGGTGCCGATCTCGATGTGGTCGAAGCCGAGCATCGACATCCCGTCGATGGCGACGGCGTTCTTGTCGAAGCCGGCCGCGAGCCCGAAGGGGCCGTGCATCCGCAGGCCGAGGGCCTCGGTGCGCAGGGATGCGTACCGGGGGGCGAGGTAGGCGGCGACGAAGGTGCGCAGCACCGGGGTGCGGGCCGCGAGGCGGATCCAGCGGAAGGCCATGTAGTGGGCCTGCTCCGGGTCCATCCGCTTGAAGACGAGGTTGAAGAACAGTTTGTACATCGTCCGAAATATCCCTTTGACGCTCATGAAAGGGGGGACACCGGTCGCTGTCGCCGATGCCCCCCTTTCGTACGGGCTGCTAGTCGCGGGCCGCCGTCAGGCGCTCCGCGTGCTCCTGGAGCGAGCGGACGCCCACGTCGCCGCGGTTGAGCGCGTCGATGCCCTGGACGGCCGCGGCGAGCGCCTGGACCGTGGTGAGGCACGGGACCCCGCGGGCCACGGCGGCCGTACGGATCTCGTAGCCGTCGAGGCGGCCACCGGTGCCGTACGGGGTGTTGACGATCAGGTCGACCTGGCCGTCGTGGATGAGCTGGACGACGGTCTTCTCGCCGTCCGGGCCCTCGCCCTCGCTGAGCTTGCGCACGACGGTGGCGTTGATGCCGTTGCGGCGCAGGACCTCGGCGGTGCCGGAGGTGGCCATCAGCTCGAAGCCGTGGGCGACGAGCTCGCGCGCCGGGAAGATCATCGTGCGCTTGTCGCGGTTGGCGACGGAGATGAAGGCGCGGCCCTTGGTGGGCAGCGGGCCGTAGGCGCCGGCCTGCGACTTGGCGTACGCCGTGCCGAAGACGGAGTCGATGCCCATGACCTCGCCGGTGGAGCGCATCTCCGGGCCGAGGACGGTGTCGACGCCGCGGCCGTGGATGTCGCGGAAGCGCGACCACGGCATGACGGCCTCCTTGACGGAGATCGGCGCGTCGAGCGGCAGGGTGCCGCCGTCGCCGGTCTTCGGGAGCATGCCCTCTTCGCGGAGCTCGGCGATGGTGGCGCCGAGCGAGATGCGGGCGGCGGCCTTCGCGAGCGGGACCGCGGTCGCCTTCGAGGTGAAGGGGACCGTCCGGGAGGCGCGCGGGTTGGCCTCCAGGACGTAGAGGATGTCACCCGCCATCGCGAACTGGATGTTGATCAGACCGCGGACGCCGACGCCCTTGGCGATGGCCTCGGTGGAGGCGCGCAGCCGCTTGATGTCGTAGCCGCCGAGGGTGATCGGGGGCAGGGCGCAGGCCGAGTCGCCGGAGTGGATGCCGGCTTCCTCGATGTGCTCCATGACGCCGCCGAGGTAGAGCTCGGTGCCGTCGTAGAGGGCGTCGACGTCGATCTCGATCGCGTCGTCGAGGAACCGGTCGACCAGCACGGGGCGGGTCGGCGAGATCTCGGTGGACTCGGCGATGTACGAGGACAGCCGGTCCTCGTCGTAGACGATCTCCATGCCGCGGCCGCCGAGCACGTACGAGGGGCGTACGAGGACGGGGTAGCCGATCTCGTCGGCGATGGCCTTGGCGCCGGCGAAGGTGGTGGCGGTGCCGTGCTTGGGGGCGGGCAGGCCGGCCTCGGCGAGGACCTGGCCGAAGGCGCCGCGGTCCTCGGCGGCGTGGATGGCCTCCGGCGGGGTGCCGACGACCGGGACGCCGTTGTCCTTGAGGGCCTGCGCGAGGCCCAGCGGGGTCTGGCCGCCGAGCTGGACGACGACGCCGGCGATGGGGCCCGCGAGGGACTCGGCGTGGACGATCTCCAGCACGTCTTCGAGCGTCAGCGGCTCGAAGTACAGGCGGTCGGAGGTGTCGTAGTCCGTGGAGACGGTCTCGGGGTTGCAGTTGACCATCACGGTCTCGTAGCCGGCGTCGCTGAGGGCGAAGGAGGCGTGGACGCAGGAGTAGTCGAACTCGATGCCCTGGCCGATGCGGTTCGGGCCGGAGCCCAGGATGATGACCGCGGGCTTCTCGCGCGGGGCGACCTCGGACTCCTCGTCGTAGGAGGAGTAGAAGTACGGGGTCTTCGCGGCGAACTCGGCGGCGCAGGTGTCGACCGTCTTGTAGACCGGGCGGACGCCGAGCGCGTGGCGGACCTCGCGGACGACGTCCTCGCGCAGGCCGCGGATCTCGGCGATCTGGCTGTCGGAGAAGCCGTGGCGCTTGGCCTCGGCGAGCAGCTCGGGCTCGAGCTTCTCGGCGGCGGCGAGCTCGTCCGCGATCTCCTTGATGAGGAAGAGCTGGTCGACGAACCAGGGGTCGATCTTCGTGTACTCGAAGACCTCTTCCTGGGTGGCGCCGGCGCGGATGGCCTGCATGACGGTGTTGATGCGGCCGTCGGTCGGGCGGACCGCGGTGGCGAGGAGCTCTTCCTTGTCGCCGGTGGGGCCGACGAAGGTGAACTGCGAGCCCTTCTTCTCCAGCGAGCGCAGGGCCTTCTGCAGGGCCTCGGTGAAGTTGCGGCCGATGGCCATGGCCTCGCCCACCGACTTCATGGTGGTGGTGAGGGTGGCGTCGGCCAGCGGGAACTTCTCGAAGGCGAAGCGCGGGGCCTTGACGACGACGTAGTCGAGGGACGGCTCGAAGGAGGCCGGCGTCTTCTCGGTGATGTCGTTGGGGACCTCGTCGAGCGTGTAGCCGATGGCCAGCTTGGCGGCGATCTTGGCGATCGGGAAGCCGGTGGCCTTCGACGCGAGCGCGGAGGACCGGGACACGCGCGGGTTCATCTCGATGACGATGACGCGGCCGTCGACCGGGTCGATCGCGAACTGGATGTTGCAGCCGCCGGTGTCGACGCCGACCTCGCGGATGATCGCGATGCCGATGTCGCGCAGCCGCTGGTACTCGCGGTCGGTGAGCGTCATCGCCGGGGCGACCGTGATGGAGTCGCCGGTGTGGACGCCCATCGGGTCGAAGTTCTCGATGGAGCAGACGACGACGACGTTGTCCTTGGTGTCGCGCATCAGCTCCAGCTCGTACTCCTTCCAGCCGAGGATGGACTCCTCCAGGAGCACCTCGGTGGTCGGGGAGAGCATGAGGCCCTGGCCGGCGATGCGGCGCAGCTCGTCCTCGTCGTGGGCGAAGCCGGAGCCGGCGCCGCCCATGGTGAAGGAGGGGCGCACGACGACGGGGTAGCCGCCGAGGGTGTCCACACCCTGGATGACGTCGTCCATCGTGTGGCAGATGACCGAGCGGGCGGACTCGCCGTAGCCGATCTTGGCGTTGACGGCCTCGACGACACCCTTGAAGAGGTCGCGGTCCTCGCCCTTGTTGATCGCCTCGACGTTGGCGCCGATGAGCTCGACACCGTACTTCTCCAGCACACCCTGCTCGTGCATGGAGATGGCGGTGTTCAGCGCGGTCTGGCCGCCGAGGGTCGGGAGCAGCGCGTCGGGGCGCTCCTTCGCGATGATCTTCTCGACGAACTCGGGGGTGATCGGCTCGACGTACGTGGCGTCGGCGATCTCCGGGTCGGTCATGATCGTGGCGGGGTTGGAGTTCACCAGGATCACCCGCAGGCCCTCGGCCTTGAGGATGCGGCAGGCCTGGGTCCCGGAGTAGTCGAACTCGGCGGCCTGGCCGATGACGATCGGGCCGGAGCCGATGACCAGGACGGACTGGATATCGGTGCGCTTAGGCACGCTCGGCCTCCATCAGATTCACGAAACGGTCGAAGAGGTACGCGGCGTCGTGCGGGCCGGCAGCTGCCTCGGGGTGGTACTGGACGGAGAAGGCCGGCTGGTCGAGCAGCTGGAGGCCTTCCACGACGTTGTCGTTCAGGCAGACGTGGGAGACCTCGGCGCGGCCGTAGGCGGTGTCCGAGACCTTGTCGAGGGGCGCGTCCACGGCGAAGCCGTGGTTGTGCGCGGTGATCTCGACCTTGCCGGTGGTGCGGTCCTGCACCGGCTGGTTGATGCCGCGGTGGCCGTACTTCAGCTTGTAGGTGCCGAAGCCGAGCGCGCGGCCCAGGATCTGGTTGCCGAAGCAGATGCCGAAGAGCGGGGTCTTGCGGGCGAGGACGCCCTGCATGACGGAGACCGCGTGGTCGGCGGTGGCCGGGTCGCCCGGGCCGTTGGAGAAGAACACGCCGTCGGGGTTGACCGCGTACACGTCCTCCACGGTGGCGGTGGCGGGGAGCACGTGCACCTCGATGCCGCGCTCGGCCATCCGGTGCGGGGTCATGCCCTTGATGCCGAGGTCCACGGCGGCGACGGTGTACTTCTTCTCGCCGATCGCGGGGACGACGTACGTCTCCTTGGTGGCGACCTCGGCGGAGAGGTCGGCGCCCTTCATCTGCGGGGCGGCCTGGACCTTGGCCAGCAGCGCCTCGTCGCGGACGCCCTCCCAGGCCTCGCCCGAGAAGATGCCGACGCGCATGGCGCCGCGCTCGCGCAGGTGGCGGGTGAGGGCGCGGGTGTCGACTCCGGAGATGCCGACGACGCCCTGCTTGACGAGCTCCTCGTCGAGCGAGCGCACGGAGCGCCAGTTGGAGGGGACGCGGGCGGGGTCGCGTACGACGTAGCCGGAGACCCAGATGCGGGAGGACTCGGGGTCCTCGTCGTTGACGCCGGTGTTGCCCACGTGCGGGGCGGTCATCACGACGACCTGCCGGTGGTACGACGGGTCGGTGAGGGTCTCCTGGTAGCCGGTCATGCCGGTGGAGAACACGGCCTCGCCGAAGGTCTCCCCCACAGCGCCGTAGGCGCGGCCGCGGAAGATGCGACCGTCCTCCAGGACGAGTACGGCGGGAGCTTTGGCTGCTCCCCTGGTGGAGGTCGTCATCGTTCGGCGCCTTCCGTCGTGGTGAGTGAGTGGTTCATGTCGTTGATCGCTTCGACCCAGGCGGCGTGTTCCGCCGCACGGTCGGAGCGGAATCCGGAGTCGATCAGCCTGTCGCCGTGCGCCCATGTGACGACGAGGAGACCGCCCTCGGTGAGTACCTTGCCCGCGATTCCCTTGTCGAGGCGGGCGCCGCGCAGCTGCGCGGCCGGTACGAAGAAGTCGGTGGCACCCGGTCGGACCACGTCGAGGCCCGCGTCGGTGAGCGCGAGCTCGACCCGGCTGCGGACGCCCAGTCCGTGGGCGACGATGCGGTCGAGCCACTGCCCGGCGGTGGTGGACCCGTGGTACCGGCCGGTCAGGGCCAGCCGGTGCTCGGGGAGACCGCCGGGGGCGGCGGGCAGCTCCGGCAGATCGCTCTGCAGGGTGCCGCGCCATTTCCAGCCCTGCCGCATCAGCCAGTACACGAAGGCGATGAAGACGAGCAGACCGATCACCCACGCGATGCGGGCGCCCCAGTCCGTCACCTCCGCCGACTGTCGCGTCGCCTCGGCGGCCAGTTGGATTACTGCAGGTGTCACGCCAGCGTCCCGTCCACGACCGTTGCCCGGCCCCGCAGGAAGGTGTGAGTGACGCGACCCGGCAGCTCACGGCCCTCGTAAGGCGTGTTGCGGCTGCGGGAAGCGAAGTGTGCGGGGTCCACGACACCACGGTACGAGGTATCGACCAAGGTCAGGTTCGCGGGTTCACCTGCCGAGACGGGGCGTCCGTGGTTCGGGAGGCTGCCGATGCGCGCCGGGGCGAAGGACATGCGCTCGGCCACGCCCGCCCAGTCGAGCAGTCCGGTCTCCACCATCGTCTGCTGGACGACGGAGAGCGCGGTCTCCAGGCCCACCATGCCCATGGCGGCGGCGGCCCACTCGCAGTCCTTGTCCTCGTGCGGGTGCGGGGCGTGGTCGGTGGCGACGATGTCGATCGTGCCGTCGGCCAGCGCCTCGCGCAGGGCCATGACGTCGGCCTCGGTGCGCAGCGGCGGGTTGACCTTGTAGACCGGGTTGTACGAGCGCACGAGCTCGTCGGTGAGGAGCAGGTGGTGCGGGGTGACCTCGGCGGTCACGTCGATGCCGCGGGACTTGGCCCAGCGGATGATCTCGACGGAGCCGGCGGTGGAGAGGTGGCAGATGTGGACCCGGGAGCCGACGTGCTCGGCGAGCAGGACGTCGCGGGCGATCACCGATTCCTCGGCGACGGCCGGCCAGCCGCCCAGGCCGAGCTCGGCGGAGACGATGCCCTCGTTCATCTGGGCGCCCTCGGTGAGGCGGGGCTCCTGGGCGTGCTGGGCGACGACGCCGCCGAAGGCCTTCACGTACTCCAGGGCGCGGCGCATGATCACCGCGTCGTCCACGCACTTGCCGTCGTCCGAGAAGACGGTGACGCGGGCGGCGGACTCGTGCATGGCGCCCAGCTCGGAGAGCTGCTTGCCTTCGAGGCCGACGGTGACGGCGCCGATGGGCTGGACGTCGCAGTAGCCGGACTCCTTGCCCAGGCGCCACACCTGCTCGACGACGCCGGCGGTGTCGGCGACGGGGAAGGTGTTGGCCATGGCGAAGACGGCGGTGTAGCCGCCGGAGGCGGCGGCGCGGGTGCCGGTGAGGACGGTCTCGGAGTCCTCGCGGCCGGGCTCGCGCAGGTGGGTGTGGAGGTCGACGAGGCCGGGGAGGAGGACCTGGCCCGCGGCTTCGACGACGGTGGCGTCGCCTGCGTCGAGGTCCGTGCCCACGGCGGAGATGGTCTCGCCGTCGATCAGGACGTCCTGGACGTCTCCACCGAGTACCTTCGCGCCACGGATAAGGATCTTGCTCATGGTTACTTGCTCTCCTCGGTGCGGGGCGTGCTGGCGGTGGTGACGGCGGGCTCGGAGCCTCCGAGCAGCAGGTACAGGACGGCCATGCGGATCGAGACGCCGTTGGTGACCTGCTCGATGACCGTGCACCGGTCGGAGTCGGCGACCTCGGCGGTGATCTCCATGCCGCGGACCATCGGGCCGGGGTGCATCACGATGGCGTGCTCGGGCATGCGGGCCATCCTGGCGCCGTCCAGGCCGTAGCGGCGGGAGTACTCGCGCTCCGTCGGGAAGAAGGCGGCGTTCATCCGCTCGCGCTGCACCCGCAGCATCATCACGGCGTCGGACTTCGGCAGCACCTCGTCCAGGCTGTACGAGATCTCGCACGGCCAGGCCTCGACGCCGACGGGCACCAGGGTCGGCGGGGCCACCAGGGTGACCTGGGCGCCGAGGGTGTGCAGCAGGTGGACGTTGGAGCGGGCGACCCGGCTGTGCAGGACGTCGCCGACGATGGTGATCCGGCGGCCGTTCAGGTCCTTGCCGAGCCCGGCGTCCTTGCCGACCAGGCGGCGGCGCATGGTGAAGGCGTCGAGCAGGGCCTGGGTGGGGTGCTCGTGGGTGCCGTCGCCGGCGTTGATCACCGGGGCGTCGATCCAGCCGGAGGTGGCGAGCCGGTAGGGCGCGCCGGAGGCGTGGTGGCGGATGACGACCGCGTCGACGCCCATGGCCTCCAGGGTCTGGGCGGTGTCCTTGAGGGACTCGCCCTTGGAGACGCTGGACCCCTTGGCCGCGAAGTTGATGACGTCGGCGGAGAGGCGCTTCTCGGCGGCCTCGAAGGAGATCCGGGTCCGGGTCGAGTCCTCGAAGAAGAGGTTGCAGATCGTGCGGCCGCGCAGGGTGGGCAGCTTCTTGATCGGCCGGTCCGCGACGCGGGCCATCTCCTCGGCGGTGTCGAGGATCAGGACGGCGTCGTCGCGCGTGAGATCGGCGGCCGAGATGAGGTGGCGCTTCATCCGGGTGCTCCGTAAGTCGGTGGGGCAGACAGGCGGGCTGGCTTGGGGTGCGCAGGGCAGGGCAGGCTGCGGCGCGGACCCGAGGGGCCCGGCCGTAGGCGAGGGGCTACTGCCCGGCTGCCCGGTCGGTCCGCTGGCCGAGCAGCACGGCGTCGCGGCCGTCCTCCTCCTGGACCTGGACCTGGACGTTCTCCCGCAGCGACGTGGGGAGGTTCTTGCCGACGTAGTCGGCGCGGATCGGCAGTTCGCGGTGGCCGCGGTCGACGAGGACCGCGAGCTGCACCGCGCGGGGGCGGCCGATGTCGCCGAGGGCGTCGAGGGCGGCGCGGATGGTGCGGCCGGAGAAGAGGACGTCGTCGACGAGGACGACCAGGCGGCCGTCGATGTCGTCGCCGGGAATCTCGGTGCGGCCGATCGCCCGGGCGGGCTTCATCCGCAGGTCGTCGCGGTACATGGTGATGTCGAGGGAGCCGACCGGGATCTTCACACCGGTGATCTCTTCGAGCTTGGCGGCCAGCCGGCGGGCGAGGAAGACACCGCGGGTGGGAATGCCGAGGAGCACCACGTCGTCGGCGCCCTTGGCGCGTTCGACGATTTCGTGGGCGATGCGGGTCAGAACACGGGCGATGTCCTGCGCTTCGAGAACGGGGCGCATGACGTCGGCATCGGTGCCGCTGTTCCGAGACTGCTGGGTGTCCATGAAAAGGACCTCCTTCTCCGCCTCACGGGACGGACCTTAAAGGACGTCGGATGTACGCGTTCCACGGTACCAGGGGGATTCCCGCGACCGGACATCGGGGCAGCCCAGGACCCCTCTTACGTGGGCGTTGGCGACCATTCGGCTTGACGCATCCAAGTAACGCTGCGTAACCTCACAGTGAGTTACCAGCCGCGCGGCGGAGCCGCACGTGGTCATGTCGTCACAGCGTCCGGGAGCGTTATGTCCAGCGAATACGCCAAGCAGCTCGGGGCCAAGCTCCGCGCCATCCGCACCCAGCAGGGCCTTTCCCTCCACGGTGTCGAGGAGAAGTCCCAGGGCCGGTGGAAGGCCGTGGTGGTCGGTTCCTACGAGCGCGGAGACCGCGCCGTGACCGTCCAGCGTCTCGCCGAGCTGGCGGACTTCTACGGGGTTCCCGTCCAGGAGCTGCTGCCGGGTACGACCCCCGGCGGAGCGGCCGAGCCGCCGCCGAAGCTGCGCCTGGACCTGGAGCGCCTCGCCCACGTCCCCGCCGAGAAGGCCGGCCCGCTGCAGCGTTACGCGGCGACCATCCAGAGCCAGCGCGGCGACTACAACGGCAAGGTGCTCTCGATCCGCCAGGACGACCTGCGCACCCTCGCCGTCATCTACGACCAGTCGCCCTCGGTCCTGACCGAGCAGCTCATCAGCTGGGGCGTCCTGGACGCGGACGCGCGTCGCGCGGTGGCGCACGAGGACGTCTAGTCCCCCGAGCCTCAGCAGAAACGTTTACCGGTGGGTGCCGGGAGCCTGTCAGGCTCCCGGCACCCACCGGCTTTTTCATGCCCGTACACGGGCCCTCGGGCCCCATCGGCGCGTACGACGGAGGGCCCGCAGCGCGCGTGCGCTGCGGGCCCTCCGTTCTCGCCGTACCGGCGCGCGTCAGCTCTCGCTGCGGCGCAGCTTCGGCTTGAGGTCCTTGAAGCGGCCCAGCAGTCCGTTCACGAACGAGGGCGACTCGTCCGTGGAGAACTCCTTGGCCAGCTGGACGGCCTCGTCGATGGCCACGGCGTCCGGGGTTCCGTCGACCCAGATCAGCTCGTAGGCACCGAGACGCACGATGTTCCGGTCCACGACCGGCATGCGGTCGAGGTCCCAGTCCACGGCGTAGGTGGCGATCAGATCGTCGATGCGGTCCACCTTGTCGGCGTACCCCTCGACGAGCTCCATGGTGAACTCGTTCACCGGGGGCTGACGGTCGGTGTCCGACCGCGAGTGGCGGACCCAGTCCGCGAGGACCTCCCGCACGGAGACCCCGCGCTGGTCGGCCTCGAACAGGATCTGGAAAGCGCGCTTGCGCGCGTTGCTCCGGGCAGCCACGGTTAGCTGTTCACCCGGCCGAGGTAGTCGCTGGTGCGGGTGTCGACCTTGATCTTCTCGCCGGTGTTGATGAAGAGCGGGACCTGGATCTCGTGGCCCGTCTCCAGCGTCGCCGGCTTGGTGCCACCGGTGGAGCGGTCGCCCTGGACGCCCGGGTCGGTGTGCTCGATGGTCAGCTCGACGGCGGCCGGGAGCTCGACGTAGAGCACCTCGCCCTCGTGGCGGGCCACGGAGGCGGTGAAGCCCTCGATCAGGAAGTTGGCGGCGTCGCCGACGGCCTTCTTGTCGACCATCAGCTGGTCGAAGTCCTCCATGTCCATGAAGACGAAGTACTCGCCGTCCATGTAGGAGAACTGCATGTCGCGGCGGTCGATGGTGGCCGTCTCGACCTTGGTGCCGGCGTTGAACGTCTTGTCGACGACCTTGCCGGACATGACGCTCTTCAGCTTGGTGCGCACGAAGGCCGGGCCCTTGCCGGGCTTGACGTGCTGGAACTCGACGACGGACCAGAGCTGGCCACCTTCGAGCTTGAGCACCATGCCGTTCTTGAGGTCGTTCGTGGAAGCCACGGTTAGGAAATCTCCTGCACTGGAAGACCACGGGTGCGCGCACAGCCCGGCGGTGCGGGCTAGAGCGCGAGCAGCTCCTTGGTCGTAATGGTGAGTAGCTCGGGACCGCCGTCCGCCTCGGGGCGCACGACGAGCGTGTCATCGATCCGGACACCGCCCCGGCCGGGGAGGTGAACCCCCGGTTCGACGGTGACCGGCACGCAAGCGTCCAGTTTACCCATGGCCGTAGGTGCAAGCTGCGGGTCCTCGTCGATTTCGAGCCCGACTCCGTGTCCGGTCCACGCCGCGAGGGCCTCGCCGTGACCTGCGGAGTCGAGGACGGAGCGGGCCGCATGATCCACGTCGCGGTACGCGGCCCCGGGCAGCAGGGCCTCCCGGCCCGCCCGCTGGGCGGCGAAGACCAGGTCGTAGAGCTCGATCTGCCAGTCGGCGGGGGTCGTGCCGATCACGAAGGTGCGGCCGATCTCGCACCGGTAGCCCCGGTAGTTCGCACCGAGGCAGACGGAGAGGAAATCACCCTCCTCGACCCGCCGGTCCGAGGGCCGGTGCCGGGAGCGGCCGGAGTGCGGGCCCGTGCCGACGGAGGTCGGGAAGGCGGGACCGTCCGCCCCGTGGTCCACGAGCCGGCGTTCCAGCTCCAGGGCGAGGTGCCGTTCGGTGCGGCCCACGAGGATCGATTCCAGCAGCTCCCCGAGGGCCTGGTCGGCGATCTCGGCGGCGATCCGCAGGCAGGCGATCTCCTCCTCGTCCTTGACGAGGCGCTGCTGCTCCACGGCGGTGCCCAGATCGGCGAGGCGCAGTCGGGGGGCCACCGAGCCGATGGCCCGGTGCCGGCCGACGGTGAGGTGGTGTTCCTCGACGGCGAGGGAGTCGGCGCGGGCGGCGGAGGCCGCGTCGGCCGCCGCGACGGCGGGATCCGATCCCGGGCCGGCCAGCACGGAGAGCCGCAGGTTCTCGTCGAGCCGTCCCTCGTCTGCCTCCCCGGAGGGCTGCCCGGCGCAGAACAGCATGTCCTCGCCGCTCGGACCGACCAGCAGGACCGCACCCAGCGGCGACGCCCCGGAGAGGTAGCGGACGTTCGCCGGACGCGTGATGAGTGCGGCGGCGTTTCCGGCGGCCGCACAGCGGTCGCGAAGCAGGCCCCGGCGGGCCGCGTACACGTCTGACATGTTTCCGAGCCTACGAGCGCTGCGCCCATCCGGCCTGGTGAGCGCCGCCGTACGGGGGCCGGGCGCGGCCCCGCGGGCGCCGTGGGCGCGCGCGGGCGCGGATGTCAGTAGGCGGGTTGCGAGATGACCCGGGCCAGGGTCTCGTCCAGGGCGCGGGCGGTGCCCTCGACGTCCAGGTGGGAGTTGTCGATGATCGGCAGCCCGGATCCGTACCAGCCGGCCATGCGGCCGTGGATCCGCGCGACCTCCTCGTCGGAGAGGCGCCGGTTCCCGGAGCGGGCGGCGTTGCGTTCCAGGACGATCTCCAGGCCGGGCAGCAGCACGACGGGCAGCAGCGCGGGTCCCACGTGGCGCTTCCAGCCGCCGAGGCCCACCACCGGCCGGTCCGGGAACACGGCGTCGTCGAGGATGCACGAGATGCCGTTGGCCAGGAAGTTCCGGGCGGCGAAGCCGCAGGTGCGGCGGGCCAGGCGGTACTGGGCCTCGGAGTGGTCGTTCCATCCGGCCTGCGGGTCCGCGAAGCCCGAGCACACCCATTCCCGTACGTCGTCCAGGCTGATGTGCGCGGTGGGGACGGGCCGGGTGCCGGCCCAGTGGCGGGCCACCGTGGTCTTGCCGGCGCCCGCGGGGCCGATCAGCAGGACCGCGAGGACGGCTCCGCCGGTGCCGGGAGCGGCGGGAGGCAGCGGGACGTGCCCGGTGAACCCGTCCGGCGGACCCGGCGCGGCCTGCGGCGGAGCGGGCACGGAGGGCAGGGGAGGCACGGCCGGCACGGGCCAGCCGGTCACGGGCGGCACCACCGGCTGCGGGGGCGCCGCCGGGTGACGACTCCCCTGCGGCTCCCAGCCGCCGCCTCCCACTCCCTGCTGCATCCGCTGCCACTCCGTCTCGTTCCACCACGACTGATGCGAGAACGTTATATGACCCCGGCGGCCTGCCGGGTCACACGGTCGAGAGGTGGTCCGGTTCAAGCCGGTTCGGGCTGGTTCACACCGCCCCGAACCGGCTCGCACAGTGACCCGGATCAGGCGGTGACCTCGCCGAACGCCGCCACGAGGACGGCCGGGTCGGGACCCTCCAGGACGGTCGGCTTCGCCAGCCCGTCCAGGACGATGAAGCGCAGCAGGTCGCCGCGGGACTTCTTGTCGAGCTTCATGGTCTCCAGCAGCTTGGGCCACTGGTCGCCGCGGTAGGTCAGCGGCAGCCCCACCGAGGCGAGGACGGCCTTGTGCCGGTCCGCGGTCGCGTCGTCGAGCCGGCCAGCGAGCCGGCCCAGTTCGGCGGCGAAGACCATGCCGATCGAGACGGCCGCACCGTGGCGCCACTTGTAGCGCTCGTTCTTCTCGATGGCGTGCGCGAGGGTGTGCCCGTAGTTGAGGATCTCCCGCAGGCCCGATTCCTTGAGGTCGCTGGAGACCACGTCGGCCTTGACCTGGATGGAGCGGCAGATCAGCTCGGCCGTGTGCGGGCCGGCGGGCGTGCGCGCCGCTTCGGGGTCCGCCTCGATCAGGTCGAGGATCACCGGGTCGGAGATGAATCCGGCCTTGATGATCTCGGCGAGCCCGCTGACGTAGTCGTTAACCGGCAGCGAGTCCAGCGCCGCCAGGTCGCAGAGCACTCCGGCCGGCGGGTGGAAGGCGCCGACGAGGTTCTTGCCCTCGGCGGTGTTGATGCCGGTCTTGCCGCCGACGGCCGCGTCCACCATCGCCAGGATGGTGGTCGGGACGGCGATCCAGCGCACCCCGCGCAGCCAGGAGGCCGCGACGAAGCCCGCGAGGTCGGTGGTGGCTCCGCCGCCGACGCCGACGACGGCGTCGCTGCGGGTGAAGCCGGACTGGCCCAGCGCCTTCCAGCAGTACGCCGCCACCTCGGCCGTCTTGGCCTCTTCGGCGTTCGGCACCTGGATGGCGATGGCCTCGTACCCCTGCGCGGCGAGGTCGTCCCGCAGGGCCTCACCGGTCGAGGCGAGCGCCTCGGGGTGGATCACGGCGACCCGCTGGGCCTTCGTACCGATCAGGGAGCCGAGCTCGCCGAGCAGCTGCCGGCCGACCAGCACCTCGTACGCGTCGTGCCCGGCGCTCGCGCCGACCTGGATCCGCGTCACCTGGTCTGTCATGCGTTCTTCAACTCCAGAGCGTCGAGGACCGCCTGGGCGACCTCTTCGGGGGTACGGGCGTCGGTGGCCACCACGACGCGCGCGACTTCGGTGTACAGGTGCTGCCGGGCCTCCATCAGCTCGCGCCACTGGCGGCGCGGGTTGACGGCGAGCAGCGGGCGCGCGGCGCCGAGGCCCACACGCTTGACGGCTTCCTCGACGTCCATCGAGAGGTAGGCGACGGGCAGCCCGGTCAGCAGTCCGCGCGTCTTCTCGTCGAGGACGGCGCCGCCGCCGAGGGCGAGGACTCCCTCGTGTCCGGCGACGGCCGCGGCGACCGCCTCCCGCTCCAGCTCGCGGAAGTACGGTTCGCCCTCGTCCACGAAGATGTCGGAGATCTCCCGGCCCTGGGCCGCCACGATGTCGGCGTCGGTGTCCCGGTAGGAGACTCCGAGCCGCTGGGCGATCAGCTCGCCCACGGTGGACTTGCCGGACCCCATGGGGCCGACGAGGACCACCAGGGGTCCGTCCGCACGGGCGCCGGTCACCGGATCTGCAGGTTGTCGAGGTACGACTGGACGTTGCGGCGGGTCTCGGGGACCGAGTCGCCGCCGAACTTCTCGACGACGGCGTCAGCCAGCACCAGGGCGACCATGGCCTCGGCGACGATGCCCGCGGCGGGCACCGCACAGACGTCGGAGCGCTGGTGGTGCGCGACGGTGGCCTCGCCGGTGGCGACGTCCACGGTCGCGAGGGCCTTCGGCACGGTCGCGATCGGCTTCATCGCGGCGCGCACGCGCAGCAGCTCGCCGGTGGTGAGCCCGCCCTCGGTGCCGCCGGCGCGACCGGAGGTCCGCTTGAGGCCCTCGGGGGTGGAGACGATCTCGTCGTGGGCCTTGGAGCCGGGCACGCGGGCCAGCTCGAAGCCGTCGCCGACCTCGACGCCCTTGATGGCCTGGATGCCCATGAGCGCGGCCGCGAGGCGCGCGTCGAGGCGGCGGTCCCAGTGCACGTGCGAGCCGAGGCCGACGGGCACCCCGTAGGCGAGGACCTCCACGACGCCGCCGAGGGTGTCGCCGTCCTTGTGGGCCTGGTCGATCTCCGCGACCATCTGCTTCGACGCGTCGGCGTCGAGGCAGCGCACCGGGTCGGCGTCGAGCTTCTCGACGTCGGCGGGGGTCGGGTAGACGCCGTACGGGGCCTTGGCCGCGGCCAGCTCCACCACGTGGGAGACGATCTCGATGCCGGCCACCTCCTTGATGAAGGACCGGGCGACGGCGCCGAGGGCGACGCGGGCGGCGGTCTCCCGGGCGCTGGCGCGCTCCAGGATCGGCCGGGCCTCGGAGAAGCCGTACTTCTGCATGCCCGCGAGGTCGGCGTGACCGGGGCGGGGGCGGGTGAGCGCGGCGTTGCGGCCGGTCTCCTTCAGGAGCGAGGGGTCGACCGGGTCGGCCGACATCACGGTCTCCCACTTGGGCCACTCGCTGTTGCCGATCATGACGGCGACGGGGCCGCCCTGGGACAGGCCGTGGCGGACACCGCCGAGGATGGTGACCTCGTCCTGCTCGAACTTCATCCGGGCACCGCGGCCGTAGCCGAGCCGGCGCCGGGCCAGGTGTTCGGCCACCAGCTCCGTGGTGACCGGGACGCCGGCGGGAAGACCCTCCAGCGTCGCCACCAGCGCCGGGCCGTGCGATTCCCCGGCCGTCAGCCAACGCAACCTGCTCAACGATGCTCCTCGTGCTCGCGCCTGATCCGTCGATGGCGCGATCGGGTGCGCGGCCCTGACCCGCCTTCACCCGATCCTCCCATGTCCGGGCCCGGACACCGCCCTCCGGTCCAGCTATCGGACGGCGGCGCACCTCTGCCCGGGGCGAGATGTGGATCTAGGAAGCGATCGCGCAGGCGTTCCCGTGCCGCTCAGTGGCGGGCGCGCAGTGCCGCCTCGCCCGCGGCGCGCATCGCGGCGAGCGGGGCGGTGGGGCAGCCGGTCATCAGCTCGACCTGGAGGACCGCCTGGTGGACCAGGAGGTCGAGGCCGCCGAGGAGCTTGCCGCCCCGCTGCGTCCAGGCCGCCGCCAGGGGCGTGGGCCAGGGGTCGTACAGGACGTCGAAGAGGGTGCCCGTGGCGGCGGGCACGGAGCCGACCAGCTCGTCCGTGGCCCCGGCCGGGGTGGTGGCGATGACCAGCGGCGCGGCCAGCGCCTCGGCCGCCCGCGACCAGTCGGCCGTACGGACGTCCACGCCGAGCCGCTCGCCCCACTCGCGCATCTCCGCGGCGCGGGCCTCGGAGCGTACGTACGCCGTCACCTCGCCGGTGCAGATCCGGGCGAGTGCGGCGAGCGCCGAGGAGGCGGTGGCGCCCGCGCCGAGGACGGCGGCGGACTCCACCTTCTGGATGCCCTGCTCGCCCAGGGCGGCGAGCAGGCCGGGGATGTCGGTGTTGTCACCGACCCTGCGGCCGTCCTCGGTGAAGACGACGGTGTTGACGGTCTCCACGGAGGCGGCCGTGTCGCTGATCTCGTCGAGCAGCGGGATGACCGCCCGCTTGAGCGGCATGGTCAGCGACAGCCCGGCCCACTCGGGGCCGAGCTGTGCCATGAATCCGGGGAGCGCGGCCTCGTCGATCTCGAAGCGGTCGTACGACCGCTCCCCGAGGCCGAGCTCCTGGTACGCGGCGCGGTGCAGCACCGGCGAGAGGGAGTGCTCGATGGGCGAACCCAGCACCGCGGCCCGTATCCGTGACATGTCCTGCTACCCGCCGTTCTTCTGCTTCTGTCGTTCCTGGAACTCGGCCACGAGCTTGAGGTGCTCGTCGTAGGTCTTGGTGAAGGTCGTCGTGTTGCCGTCGACCGACACGAAGAACATCCAGCCGCCGTGGTCCGGGCTGAGCGTAGCGGTCAGCGCGTCCATACCGGGGTTCCCGATCGGGCCGGGCGGCAGCCCCTTGACGTTGTGCGTGTTGTACGGGTTGACGAAGGCCTTGGCTTCCTTGAGGTTGAAGTTGATCTCGCTCTGGTTCTTGACGTAGTTGTACGTCGAGTCGAACTCGATCTTCTGGTTGGTGACGTCGTTGGTCTTCTTGAGGCGGTTGTAGACCACCTCCGACATCTTCCGGAAGTCGTCGTGGTTCTTGCCCTCGGCGTTGACGAGGCTGGCGACCGTGATCACCTGGAGCGGGTTCTCCAGGCCCAGCTCCTTGGCCTTGCCCTCGACCCCGAGCTCCGTGTACTTGTCGGTCGCGTTCTTGACCATCTGCTTGAGCAGGGACTCGGGAGTGCTGTCCTTGGTCAGGTCGTAGCGCATCGGGTACAGGAACCCCTCGAGGGGGTCGATGATCTTCGGGTCGTTGTTCGCCCATGCCGGCAGGCCGAGGGTCTTGGCCTGCTTGAAGGCGATGTCCTTGGTGGTGCCGGCCGGCTTCTCGAGCTTCTTGTCGATCGCGTCGTAGACCGTGCTGTTGCGCATGCCCTCGGTGACGGTGAGCACGTGCAGCTTGGAGGGGTCGATCATGACCTGGACCGCCGCGGCCGCCGACATCTTCTTCTTCAGCGGATAGACGCCGGGCTGGATCGCCTTGCCCTTGCCGTCCGGGGCGGCGTTGGCGGCGTCCACGAACGCCTGGGCGCTCGCGACGACGCCCGCCTCCTTGAGGATGCGGCCCATCTGGCCCAGGCCCGCGCCCTTGGGGATCTCGACGTCGATCGTCTCGTCGATGCCGTCGCCCGCGAAGTCCTCGGCCGCGCCGAACTTGTCCTTGATGAAGTTGTAGCCGTAGTAGCCGCCACCGCCGAGCACGCCGACGATGACCACGGCCGCGATGAGGCAGGCCATGCCGCTGCGCTTCTTCGGCTGACCGCCGGAGCGGCCCGACCGGCGGCCGCCTCGCCCGCCGTCGTCGCCGTCACCGTCGTCCTCGCCACCGTCTCCGCCGGCCAGGAAGGTGTCCGCGGCCTGGTCGGCCTTGGAGTCCTCTTCCGGCCAGTCCGCCTCCGTGTCGAGATGCCGCTGGCTCGGGGGCCGCGGCGGCGGGAAGGCCTCGGAGGTGCCGTAGAGGTCGGGGGCCTCGCCGGGGTAGCCGCTCGTCTGCTGCTGCGCGTACGGATCCGCACCCGCGTACGGGTCGGCAGCCTGCGGTGCCCCGGCGTAGTGGCCCTGCCCGGTGTCCCAGACCTGGCCCTGACCGCCGTACGAGTCGTGCTGTTGCGGGTGCTGCGGGTGCTGCTGGTACTGCTGCGGCTGCTGGGGATACGGCACCTGCTGCTGTTGCTGCGGGTACGGCATCTGCTGGGCCTGGGGGTACTGGCCCTGCTGCTGGTAGTAGCCCTGCTGGGGCGCAGGCTCCTGCTGGTACTGCTGCGGGTCACCGACGTAGGGCATCTGACCCTGCTGGGCCTCGTGCCCGGTCCACCCCTGGTCCCCGTACTGCGGGTCCTCGGGGTGCCACGGTTCGGGGCCAGGGCCCCGGCCATACTCAGTCATCGATCCCCTAGCGCGCCGCAGGGCGTTGGCCGCGGCTCCGTCTGCCACGACACACGGTGCCGCCTCGTCTGGTGGGCGACGGCTGTTCGAATGCCGTCACATGGCGCGGAACGTTACCGTATCGCGATCAGACAACCACTTCGACGCACTCACCGGGCGGATTACCTGATACCCGTTCGGTCTCCAGAGCGTTCTGCAGGATCACCACGGCGGCCGCCTGGTCGATGACCGACCGGCCCTTCTTCGCGTTCTTCCCCGAGGCCCGCAGGCCCTGGGCCGCGGTGACCGTGGTCATCCGCTCGTCCACCAGACGGACCGTCACGGGCTTGATCCCCTTGGCGAGTTCCGTGGCGAAGGCGCGGCACTTGGCCGCGGCCGGCCCCTCCCGCCCGCTGAGCGAGCGGGGCAGGCCGACCACCACCTCGATGGGCTCGTACTCCGCGACGAGCTGCCGCAGCCGCCGGTGGGCGAAGGGGATGTCCCGGCCCGGAACGGTCTCCACCGGTGTGGCCAACACCCCATCGGGGTCGCACGAGGCGACCCCGATCCGGGCGTCACCGACATCGATGGCCAGACGGCGGCCGCGGCGCAGTGTCATCTTCAGACCGTCTCTACGACGAGGCGCTCGACCGCGGCGATGGCCTCGGGGACGGCGGCCGGGTTCTGGCCACCGCCCTGGGCCACGTCCGGCTTGCCGCCACCGCCGCCACCGAGGGTCTTGGCGGCCGTACGGACCAGGTCACCGGCCTTGAGGCCGCGCTCGCGGGCGGCCTCGTTGGTGGCGATCACGGTCAGCGGGCGGTCGTTCGCCGTGGTGAACAGGGCCACGACGGCCGGGCGGTCGCCCTGGATGCGGCCGCGGACGTCGAGGACCAGCTTGCGCAGGTCGTCGGCGCCGGTGCCGTCCGGGACGGTGCCCACGACGAGGGCGACGCCCTTGATGTCCTGGGCGCCCGCGGCGAGACCGGCGGCGGCCTGGAGGACCTTCTCCGCGCGGAACTTCTCGATCTCCTTCTCGGCGTCCTTCAGCTTGCCGAGCATGGAGGCGATCTTCTCCGGCAGCTCCTCCGGACGGCCCTTGACCAGCTCCTGGAGCTGGGCGACGACCGTGTGCTCCTTGGCGAGGAAGTTGTACGCGTCCACGCCCACGAGGGCCTCGACGCGGCGCACGCCGGAGCCGATGGAGGACTCGCCGAGCAGCTTCACCAGGCCCAGCTGGGCGGTGTTGCCGACGTGCGTGCCGCCGCACAGCTCCTTGGAGAAGTCGCCGATGGTCACGACGCGCACGCGCTCGCCGTACTTCTCGCCGAACTCGGCGATGGCGCCCTGCTTCTTCGCCTCGTCGATGCTCATGATCTCGGCGGTGACCTCGAGCTCGCGGGAGAGCACGTCGTTGATCTTCTGCTCGACGTCGGTGAGCACCGAGCCGGGGACGGCGTTCGGCGAGCCGAAGTCGAAGCGGAAGCGGCCGGGCGAGTTCTCGGAGCCGGCCTGGGCGGCCGTCGGGCCGAGGGCGTCGCGCAGGGCCTGGTGCGTCAGGTGCGTGGCCGAGTGGGCGCGGGCGATGGCCCGGCGGCGGGTGACGTCGATGGCGGCGTACGCGGAGGCGCCCACCGTCACCTCGCCGACCTGGACGGAACCCTTGTGCACGGAGACGCCCGGGACCGGCTGCTGCACGTCGCGGACGACGATGACGGCGCCCGAGTCGAGCTTGATGCGGCCCTGGTCGGCGAGCTGGCCGCCGCCCTCGGCGTAGAAGGGGGTGCGGTCCAGGACGACCTCGACCTCGTCGCCCTCGGAGGCGGCGGGCGCGGAGACGCCGTTGACCAGGAGGCCGACGATGGTGGACTCGCCCTGGTTGGTGGCGTAGCCGGTGAACTCGGTGGCGCCGGAGCCGTCGGCGATCTCCCGGTAGGCGGACATGTCCGCGTGGCCGGTCTTCTTGGCCTTGGCGTCGGCCTTGGCCCGGTCGCGCTGCTCCTGCATCAGGCGGCGGAAGCCGGGCTCGTCCACGGCGAGGCCCTGCTCGGCGGCCATCTCCAGGGTGAGGTCGATCGGGAAGCCCCAGGTGTCGTGGAGCAGGAACGCCTTGTCGCCGGCCAGGACCGTGCCGCCGGCGGCCTTGGTCTCGCTGACGGCGGTGTCGAGGATGTTGGTGCCGCCCTTGATGGCCTTGAGGAAGGCGGCCTCTTCGGCGAGCGCGACGGTCTCGATGCGCTTGCGGTCGGTCACGAGCTCCGGGTACTGCTGCCCCATCGTCTCGATGACCACGTTGACCAGGTCCTGGACGACCGGGCCGGTGGCGCCCATGAGGCGCATGTTGCGGATGGCGCGGCGCATGATGCGGCGCAGCACGTAGCCGCGGCCCTCGTTGCCGGGGGTGACGCCGTCGCCGATGAGCATGGTCGAGGTGCGGATGTGGTCGGCGACCACGCGCAGCGAGACGTCCGTGCCCTGTTCGGCGCCGTAGCGCACGCCGGTCAGCTCGGTGGCCTTGTCCATGACCACGCGCAGGGTGTCGGTCTCGTACATGTTCTGTACGCCCTGCAGGATCATGGCGAGGCGCTCGAGGCCGAGACCCGTGTCGATGTTCTTCGACGGCAGGTCGCCGAGGATCGGGAAGTCTTCCTTCCCGTCGCCGGCGCCGCGCTCGTACTGCATGAAGACCAGGTTCCAGATCTCCACGTAGCGCTCGTCGTTGACGGCGGGGCCGCCCTCGACGCCGAACTCGGGGCCGCGGTCGTAGTTGATCTCCGAGCAGGGACCGCAGGGGCCCGGGACGCCCATGGACCAGAAGTTGTCCTTCTTGCCCAGGCGCTGGATGCGCTCCTGCGGGACGCCGATCTTGTCGCGCCAGATGGCCTCGGCCTCGTCGTCGTCGAGGTAGACCGTGATCCAGAGCTTCTCGGGCTCCAGGCCGTAGCCACCGTCCGCCACGGAGCTGGTGAGCAGCTCCCAGGCGTACTTGATGGCGCCTTCCTTGAAGTAGTCCCCGAAGGAGAAGTTGCCGCACATCTGGAAGAACGTGCCGTGGCGGGTGGTCTTGCCGACCTCTTCGATGTCCGGCGTACGGACGCACTTCTGCACGCTGGTGAGCGTGGGCGCGGGCGGCTTGACCTCGCCGAGGAAGTACGGCTTGAACGGCACCATGCCCGCGGGCACGAGCAGCAGAGTCGGGTCGTCCGCGATGAGCGACGCCGAAGGGACAACGGTGTGACCGCGCTCCTCGAAGAAGCTCAGCCAGCGGCGGCGGATTTCAGCCGACTCCATCAGTGGTCCTCATTCCGGTTGTACGAAAACTGTGTGGTTGGGTCGTTCTGGTCGTGCTCGATGGCCCGCAGCCGCCGCGGCCCGGGAAGGGCGGTGACGTTGGCGGGCAGCTCGGGATCCTGATGGAGTCCCAGTGCGTCGTTCAGCTCGTCCTCGCGCTGCGACATTCCCGACTTGACGTCGAGGGCGAAGTCCTTGAGGCGGTGGCCCGCCTCGATCGCCTTGTCGGCGGCCTGGGCGGCGAGGCTCTCCGGCGTCAGCTTCTTGAGCTGCCGGTTGACCTTGGTGGTGGCCCACACGCCGGCGGCTGCGCCGGCGGTGAACCAGAAGGCTCGGCGGAACATCGGAGATCTCAGCCCTTCTGCTTCCGGCGCCGGGCCGCCGGCACGGTACGGCCGACGATCACGGTCCGCCGGGGGGTCCTGCCCGGCGCGTCCTGCGGGGTCGCGCCGCCCTTGCCGAGCGCCTTGCGGACGCCGTAGCCGAAGGCGGCGACCTTGACGAGCGGGCCGCCGAAGGTGGACGCGACGGTGGAGGACAGCGCGGAGGCGTTGGAGGTGACTTCCTGTACGTCGCTCGCGATGGCGTCGACCCGGTCGAGCTGGGTGCGGGCGGAGCGGACCGTGGTGGAGGCGTCCGCGAGCAGCGGAACGGCCTGCTCGGTCACGTCGGCCACCAGCTTGGTGGTCGCCTTGAGCACCTGGGCCAGCCTCACCAGCACCACGGCGAGGAACGAGACCAGGATGGCCCAGAAGACGGCCACGAGGATCCCGGCCACCTCTCCACCGGACACGTTCACACCGCTCTCTACAGATTGATCACCAAGCGAAAAAGTCGTCCTCCGACCCTATCGCGCCGGAGATCCGCCGCAGTACCGGAAATCCGGGGCGCCGCGCCCGCCTTGTGTCCGGAACCGGCCCGCCTTGTACGCAGCGCACGCGGACCAGTACGCTCCGTGTGCCATGCGACAAAGACCCATTCCACGAAGGACGCCGGGCAATCTTCCCTCGGACCTGAGCGGCTTTGTCGGGCGGGGCGGGGAACTCTCCGAGCTGGCGCGGCTGCTCGACGCATCGCGGCTGGTCACGGTGACCGGCGCGGGCGGAGTCGGCAAGACCCGCCTGGTGCTGGCGGCGGCCAGGGCGGCCGCCGACGCGGCAGCCGGCCCCGTCGGCCCTTCCGGCGCGAGCGGTCCCGCCGACCCGGCGCAGGAACGCTACTGCGACGGGGTGTGGCTGGCCGAGCTGGCCTCCGTACGGGATCCGGCGCTGCTGGAGCTGACGCTCGCCGAGGCGCTCGGGCTGACCGACCACACCACCAGGCCGCCCCGGACCGTCCTTGCCGAGCACCTGGCCGAGCGGCGGCTCCTGCTGGTCCTGGACGGCTTCGAGCAGCTGGTCGACGAGACCGCGGACCTCGTACGGGACCTCCTGCGCCGCTCCCCCGGCCTGCGCGTGCTCGCGGCCGGCCGGCGGCCGCTGACCCTCGACGGGGAGCTGTCCTGGCCGCTCGCCCCGCTGGATCCGGAGGAGGCCCTGGCCCTGCTGATCGAGCGGACCTCGGCGGCCGATCCGGCCTTCGCCCTGACGGAGGCCAACCGTGCGGTGCTGGCCGAGCTGTGCGCCCGCCTCGACGGCCTGCCGCTGGCGCTGGAGCTGGCGGCGGGCCGGCTGCGCACCCTGTCGCCGGAGCAGGTGCTGTCCCGGCTGGATGACCGCTTCGCCCTGCTGACGGGCGGTTCGCGCGGCGCGCTGCCCCGGCACCGGGCGCTGCGCACGGCGATCGGTTGGAGCCACGAGCTGTGCACGACCGGGGAGCGGCTGCTGTGGGCACGGCTCTCGGTGTTCGCCGGGCAGTTCGACCTGGACGCCGCCGAGTACGTGTGCGCGGGGCCGGACCTGCCGGTGGATTCGGTGCTGGACCTGGTCGGGGAGCTGCTGGGGCAGTCCCTGCTGGTCCGGGAGGAGACGGCGGCCGGGGTCCGCTACCGGATGCTGGAGAGCGTACGGATCTACGGGGCGGGCTGGCTGGAGTCGCTGGGCGACGCCCGGCGGCTGCGGCGCCGGCACCGGGACTGGTACATGGGCCTGGCGACCTGGTGCGAGCTGGACTGGTTCAGCCCGCGCCAGGAAGAGGTGGCCGCACTGGTGGAGGCGGAGCTGCCGAACCTGCGGCTCGCGCTGGAGTGCTGCCTGGACGAGCCGGAGGAGATCCACCTGGGCCAGTACCTGGCGGGCACCCTGTGGTTCTTCTGGGCCGGCTGCGGCCGGCTCACCGAGGGCCGGCACTGGCTGGACCGGACGCTGGAGGGCGGCCCCGAATCTCCGGGGTCCGCCGGGTCGGAGTACGAGAGCTCCCGGCTGAAGGCGCTGTGGGTGCTCGGGTACGTCGCGGCCCTGCAGGGCGACTCGGTGGCCTCGATGAGCGCGCTGTACGAGTGCCGGGACGGGGCCGCGCGGAGCGAGAACCCGGTGGCGGGCGCGTACGCCGTGCACCGGATGGGCTGTCTGGCCCTGGTCTCGGACGACATGGCCCGGGCCGGGGAGCTGCTGGGCTCGGCGCTGGAGCGCTACCGGGAGGCCGGGGAGCTCAACAGCAACGTGCTGATGTGCCAGGTGGAACTGGCGATGGCGCTGGCCTTCCAGGGGGACCTGTCGGGCGCGCTCTCCCTGTGCCGGGAGGTCCGGGACATCTGCGAGGAGCGCGGGGAGCGCTGGACCAAGGCGTACGCCCTGTACGTCCTGGCGTACGCGGCCCTGGACACCGGGGGCACGGCCGAGGCGCGGCGGCTGCTGGCCGAGTGCGTGGCCATCAACCACGTCTTCCGCGATCTGGTCGGGCTGGTGCTCGCGGTGGAGCTGCTCGCGCTGGTCACGGTGGCCGAGGGGCATCCGGCGGAGGCGGCGGTGCTCCAGGGCGCGGCCGAGCCCCTGTGGGACGGGGTGGGCATGCGGCTGTTCGGCTCGGGGTACTTCAACGCCCCGCGGCTGATGTGCCAGGAGCGGGCGGGCGAACTGCTGGGCGCCGAGCGGTACGCGTCCTGCGCCCGGCACGGCCGGACCCTGTCCCTGGACGCCCTCGTGGAGCGCGCCCTGCGGGGACCGGAGCCCGCGCCGGTGCCGGCGGGGCCGCTGCCGAGGCCGCGGGGCGCGACCGAGCGGGCGGAGCGGGCGATGGCGCACCCGGGGGTGAAAAGCAGGAAACCCGCCGGCTCCCCCGAAGGGGAACCGGCGGGCTGACCAGCCTGTGAGGGCTACGTCCGCTGGTGGAGCTGGATCAGCGGGCGTAGTACTCGACGACGAGCTGCTCGTCGCAGATGACCGGGATTTCCTTGCGGTTCGGGTCGCGGTCCAGGCGGAAGGCCAGGGCCTTCAGGTTGACCTGCAGGTAACGGGGGGTCTCGCCCTCGCCTGCGTAGCCACCCTCACGGGCAACCTGGAACGGAACCTTCTCGCGGCTGCGCTCGCGCACCGTGATGACGTCGTCCGGACGGACGCGGAACGACGGCTTGTCGACCTTGTCGCCGTTGACCTCGATGTGGCCGTGAACGACCATCTGGCGAGCCTGGTAGATGGTGCGGGCGATGCCCGAACGCAGGACCAGGGCGTCGAGGCGACGCTCGAGCTCGACGACCAGCGCCTCGCCCGTCTTGCCTTCGGCCTTCTTGGCGCGGTCGTACGCGCGGGCCATCTGACGCTCAGAGATGTCGTACTGAGCGCGCAGACGCTGCTTCTCGAGCAGACGAACCTTGTAGTCCGAGTTCTGCTTGCGGCCACGGCCGTGCTCGCCCGGCGGGTAGGGGCGGGCCTCGAAGTACTTGACGGCCTTCGGGGTCAGCGCAATGCCGAGGGCACGCGACTTCTTGACCTTGGGTCGCTTCTGGTTCACGGGGAACCTACCTCCATGTAAGTTAGGTGAGGCTTACCTTAGCGAGGAGGACGTAATGTCTCGACCACATGGGATCCCCCTGCCCAGTGCGCACCGAAGTTCAGATCCAAACGAAACAGGATCTGCTTTCGGCGACGATAGGCAAGGTCAGCCGCGTCCCAGGGAAGGCGTTCGGCAGCTCACCGGAGCCGAACGCGTACGAACCCTCGTAGAGTCCAACGCCTCAGTATCCCTCACGCTCCCCGGTGCTCTTGACCAGGGGGAGTTCGGGACAGGGATGCCGGCCGCACGGACCGTCACCCCGGACGGGGACGTGATCCTCCTGGTATCAGGGGAATCCGCGGCTGCCAGGGCAGCCGCTCACGCCCAGGACGACGACCTCACCGCCGTGATCGAGATCACGGATGTGGCGCCGGTGTCCGTGCCCCATCGTATCCGAGGCCGCGCCTGGCTCGCCGGGTGGCTCACTCCGGTGCGCGGTGCCGCCGAACGGGCCGCCTGCGCGGCACTGCTGGCCGAGCGGCACCCGGTCGGAGAGCTCCTCGGCCTCTCCGAATCGCTCGGGTCCCCGTCCGCCGGCCGGCCCGCGTGGATGCTGCTGCGCCTGGAGGTCGGCGAGATCTCGGTCGACGACCTGTGGGGCGCCGAGCACGTGGACCCGGAGCTGCTGGCCGCGGCCGAGCCCGACCCGATGGTGGCCCACGAGACGGAGCTCCTCCAGCACCTGGCCTCCTCGCACGGAGACCGGATGGGTGATCTGTGCGGCCTGCTGGGCACCCGGGAGACGGCGGACCTGACCGCAGTCCCCCTCGCCCTGGACCGGCTGGGCCTGCGCGTGCGCTTCATCCGCGGCGCCACCGCCTTCGACGCCCGCTTCGACTTCCCGGAGCCGGTGACCGACGTCTGCGGCCTGCGCCGGGCCATGAGCACCCTGTTCTCCGGCTGAACCGCTAGGGGCAGGTGCCGAGCATCTCCTCCAGCGCCTGCTTCTCCGGCGGGGTCACGGAGAGCCCGTACTTGGCCTTGATCCCGGTGTACCGGCGCGCGTACTCGCACCAGTAGCCCTTCTGGGGCGGCTTCCACTTGTCCGCGGTCTTGCTGCTCTTGTCGTAGTTCGTCTGCTTGTCCACGGCGAGCAGCACGTCCAGGTCGTTGGCGTACTCCAGGCGCCGCTGCGGGGTCCAGGCGTACGCGCCCCCGCGCCAGGCGGCGCCGAGGGCAACGACGTGGTCGGTCTGGATCTGCGAGGCGCGGCGGTAGTAGTAGGGGAGCTCCTTCCCCGTGTACGGGTCCTTCAGCACTCCGGAGAGCACGACGCAGGGGTTCCTGTCGCCCTCGCGCAGCTCCCGTAGGTCCCGGCGCAGGACGTCGTCGCGGGTGTCGCACCCGTTGCGGCCGCCGACGGCGTCCGTCTCGTCGGACCAGTACCTGCCGAAGTTCTCGCGCTTGTACGTCTCCCAATTCTTGCCCCACTCGACCTTGAGCCTGCCCAGCTCGGCCTTGGCGGCCGCCGCGGCGGGCGGGAACCCGGCGCTCGCGAGGGGCACCTGGGCGACGAGTGCGGCGGCGCTGGCCTGCGCCCTTTCGGCGTCTTCGTGGTGGCATCCACTGAGCAGCAGTACTGCCGTCACGGCGATGAGCGAAGCCCTGCGTCCCATGGCCGGAGCCTAGGCCCGGCTTCCCCGCCCCGCAGCGCCGACACGGCGCCGCCCGTCAGGACCCGCCGCCCCGGAGCCGCTCGCGGACCTTCTCCACCACGTCCGCGTAGCGGGCTTCGGCCCCGTACCGGGTCGGTTCGTAGTACCGCTTGCCGTGCACCGCATCCGGCGCGTACTGCTGCGCGGCGATCGCGCCGGGCACGTCGTGCGGGTACACGTACCCCACCGCGTGCCCCAGCTTCGCCGCCCCCTTGTAGTGCCCGTCCCTCAGGTGCGCCGGCACGGTCCCCGCCAGCCCCGCCCGGACATCGGCCAGCGCCGCGCCGATCGCCGTCGTCGCGGTGTTCGACTTCGGGGCCAGCGCCAGTGCGATCGTCACGTGCGACAGCGTGAGCGAGGCCTCCGGGAAGCCGATCATCGCCACCGCCTGAGCGGCCGCCACCGCGAGGGGCAGGGCCGTCGGATCGGCCAGCCCGATGTCCTCGCTCGCCGAGATCATCAGCCGGCGGGCGATGAACCGGGGGTCCTCCCCCGCTTCGATCATGCGGGCCAGATAGTGCAGCGCCGCGTCCACGTCCGAGCCCCGGATCGACTTGATCAGCGCGCTGGCCACGTCGTAGTGCTGGTCGCCGTCGCGGTCGTACTTCACCGCGGCCCGGTCGACGGCCTCCTCCACCGTCTGGAGGCTGATCTCGGGCTCGCCCTTGGCGATCGCCGAGCCCGCGCCCGCCTCCAGGGCCGTCAGCGCGCGCCGTGCGTCGCCGCCGGCGATCCGCAGCAGGTGCGCCTCCGCGTCCGCCGGCAGGGTGACCGCGCCGCCCAGGCCCCGCTCCTCCGTCAGCGCCCGGTGCATCAGGCCGCTCAGGTCCTCGTCCGTCAGCGGCTCCAGCGTCAGCAGCAGCGAGCGCGACAGCAGCGGGGAGATGATCGAGAAGTACGGGTTCTCCGTGGTCGCGGCGATCAGGGTGACCCAGCGGTTCTCCACCGCCGGCAGCAGCGAGTCCTGCTGCGCCTTGCTGAAGCGGTGGATCTCGTCGAGGAAGAGGACCGTGTCCTTGCCGTATCCGCCGGCCGCCCGCTTGGCGCCCTCGATGACGGCCCGAACTTCCTTCACCCCGGCGGTGATCGCGGACAGTTCGACGAACCGCTTCTTCGTCGCCTGGCTCACCACGTACGCGAGCGTGGTCTTCCCGATGCCCGGCGGACCCCAGAGGATCACCGAGGAGGCGCCGGCGGGACCGCCCGCCCCTTCCCCGACGAGCCGCCTGAGCGGGGAGCCGGGCTTCAGCAGGTGCTGCTGACCGACGACCTCGTCCAGGGTGCGCGGGCGCATCCGGACGGCGAGCGGAGAACTGGAGGGGTCCTTCGCCTGGCGGTCTTCGGCGGCTGCGGTGAAGAGGTCTGGTTCCACACCGGAAGCCTATGCGAGGCCACCGACACTCCCTCCCGCCCGGCCGTCCGGGCTCAGGAGGTCCAGAAGTCCCACCAGCGGGTCAGGATCAGCATGCCGATGATCCCGATGTGCAGGACGGGCAGCACCCAGGTGAACTCGTCGAGGAAGGCGCGCAGCCAGCCGGGGGCGGGCAGCAGCCGGTTGCGGACGTTGTGCGAGGTGACGTACCAGAACATGACGATGGTGGCGACCCAGGCCAGGCAGCACCACAGGCACAGGGAGTTGATGTTGTACAGGGACTGGTACATCAGCCAGGTGCAGAAGCCGATGCCGAAGAGCATCCCGGCGTTCAGGGTGAGCCAGTACCAGCGGGGGAAGCGCGCCCGCGCGAGCAGGCTCATGCCGACGCACACGACCATGCCGTAGGCGACCAGCCCCAGCATCGGGTTCGGGAAGCCGAAGACCGAGGCCTGGTCGCTCTTCATGATGTTGCCGCAGGAGACGATCGGGTTGAGGCTGCAGCCCGGTACGAAGTCCGGGTCCTCCAGCAGCTTGAACTTGTCGATCGTGATGACCCAGGCGGCGAGCAGTCCCGCGGCTCCCGTGATCACCAGCAGCAGGGCGAGCGCCCGGCTGCCGCCGACGGCCGTCCGCGGCTCGGCGGTGGTCGTATCGGTCCCTCGTGTCGTCATCCCGCCCGCTCCACATCTGCAAGGTCACCAAGCACCGGCCATTGTGCCGTACCCGACCGCTGTCCACCGTTCGACGGACAGCGGAAGGTACGCACGGGGGGACCGGTGGACGGGCTTCCGCCACACCATGGGAGGCATGACACAGAACGCGGTGGAAGTACGGGGGCTCCGCAAGCAGTACGGCGAAGTCACCGCAGTGGACGGACTGGACCTGACGATCCGGCGGGGCGAGGTCTTCGGCCTCCTGGGGCCCAACGGCGCCGGCAAGAGCACCACGGTGGAAATACTCCAGGGGCACCGGGAGCGTGACGGCGGGGAGGTGCTCGTCCTCGGCGCGGACCCCGCGACTGCCGGCCGGGCCTGGCGCTCGCGCGTCGGCATCGTCTGGCAGGACGAGTCGGCGCCCGCCGAACTGACGGTACGGGAGACGGTCGAGCACTTCGCCCGCTACTACCCGGCCCCGCGCGACCCGGCCGAGGTGATCGCCCTGGTCGGCCTGGAGGACAAGCGCGGCCACCGGCTGAAGAGCCTCTCCGGCGGGCAGCGGCGCCGCCTCGACGTGGCGCTCGGGGTGATCGGCGACCCCGAACTGCTGCTCCTGGACGAGCCCACGACCGGCTTCGACCCGGCGGCCCGGCGGCAGTTCTGGGACCTGATCCGGTTGTTGTCCGACTCGGGCACCACCATCGTGCTCACCACCCACTACCTGGAGGAGGCCGAGGCCCTCGCCGACCGGCTCGCGGTCGTCGCCCGCGGCAAGGTCGTGGCCGAGGGCGAACCGGCCGCGCTGCGCGCCCGGCTCGGGACCAGCGCCACCGTCGAGTGGACGGACCGGGACGGCAGCCCGCGCAGCGCCGCCACCGAGACGCCCACCCGTACGGTCGCCGAGCTGGCGGCCCGCTTCGACGGGGAGGTCCCCGACCTGAGGATCACCCGCCCCACCCTGGAGGACGTGTACCTGCGCCTCACGGGCCAGCTCGACCCGAACCCGACGCGGCAGGAGGAGTCCCGATGAGCACGGAGACCGGTACGGGCAAGGCCACGGGCACCCGGACGCGCGCGGGCACGGGAGGGGCAGGGGCACTGCCAGGCGCCTGGTCCCTCGGTGCGAGCCGCGGAGCGCTGGAGATCCGGCAGTTCGTCCGCCAGCGCGACGCGGTGATCTTCACCTTCGCCTTCCCCATCGTCTTCCTCGCGCTCTTCGCCTCGATCTTCAGCGACGGCATGGAGGGCACGGGGGTCACCGCCTCCCAGATGTACGCGGCCGGCATGGTCGCCGCGGGCATCATGTCCACCAGCTTCCAGTCCCTCGGCATCTCCATCGCCGTCGAACGCGACGAGAAGGTGCTGCGCCGGCTGCGCGGGACGCCGATGCCGCCGGCGGCGTACTTCCTCGGCAAGGTGTGGATGGTGCTGGCCACCGGCCTCGCCGAGACCGCGATCCTGCTGCTGGTCGGCTCCACCCTGTTCGACCTCGATCTGCCGACGTCCGCCTCCAAGTGGCTGACCTTCGCCTGGATCTTCGTCCTGGGCCTGGCCGGCTGCGCCCTGCTCGGCATCGCCATCAGCAGCCTGCCCAAGTCCGGCAAGAGCGCCAGCTCGGTCGTGGTCCTGCCGTTCCTGATCCTGCAGTTCGTCTCGGGCGTCTTCATCCCGGTCCACCAGATCCCGGACTGGCTGCTGAACATCGGTGCGCTGTTCCCCCTCAAGTGGATGTGCCAGGGGCTGCGCGGGGTGTTCCTGCCGGAGTCCGCGGCCGTTCTCGAACAGGCCGGCGGCTGGGAGTATGGCAAGGTCGCCCTGGTCCTGGGTGCCTGGGTCGTGGGGGGTCTGGTCCTGTGTCTGATGACCTTCAAGTGGAAGAACCGCCGCGACGGCTGACCGCCTTCGCCAAGGCGGCCGGGGCGCGCGAGTCCCACGTCTGGGACCGCGCGTTCGGGCCGTGGATCCTCTACTTCGCGGTCGTGTGGGTCGCGACGGCGGCCTTCGTTCTCGGGGCGGACTTCCCCGCGCTGCCGTACCGGGTCCTCGCCGTGAGCCTGCTCGCCCTCCTGGTCCCGTGGTTCCTGCGCGCCGGACGCCCGCTGCTCGTGCAGGAGCCCGGCGCCGCACCGCGCTCGTCCGCCCGCTACCTGGGGGTGGCGCTGGCCCTCTTCCTGCCCGCCGCCTCCCTCGTCGGCGAGACCCGGCTGATCACCTTCGCCCTCGCCCCGCAGTGCTTCATGCTGCTGCCCCTGCGGCGCGCGATCGCAGCGGTGGGCCTGGTGTCGCTGCTGCCGGTGGCCGGCTGGGTCGTGGTGTGGCGGCCGGAGGGGAGCCACGTCTTCGTGAGCGCGATCAGCGCGCTCGTCACCTTCGCCTTCTCCGCCTTCTTCGGTGCCTGGACCGTCCGGATCATCGAGCAGAGCCAGGACCGGGCCTCCCTCATCGCGGAACTCGACGCCAGCCGGGAGGAGGTGGCCCGGCTCTCCGCCGAACGCGGCGCCCACGCCGAAAGGGAACGCATGTCCCGCGAGATCCACGACACCCTCGCCCAGGGCTTCACCAGTCTGCTGATGCTCGTACAGGCCGTGCAGTCGGAGCTGGACACCGATCCGGAGCGGGCCCGGCGCCATCTGGAGCTGATGGCCGTCACCGCCCGGCAGAACCTGGCCGAGGCCCGCGCCCTGGTGGCGGGCGGCGCGCCCGCGGACCTCGACGGCGGTTCGCTGCCCGACGCGGTACGGCGCCTCGCGGCCCGGCAGGATCCGCCGGCGGCGGTCTCGGTGACCGGGGAGGTCCGGCCGCTGGCCGCAGCGCTGGAGGTGGTGGCCCTGCGGTCCTGCCAGGAGTCCCTGTCGAACGCCGCCAAGCACGCCGGGCCGCGGGCGCGCTGCACGGTGTCCCTCGCCTACGGCGGATCCGGCCTGACCCTCACGGTCCGGGACACCGGCCGGGGCTTCGACCCGGCGGCCCCCGCACCGGGCTACGGCCTGCGGGGCCTGTTCGCCCGCGCGGCCGAGGTGGGCGGCACGGCGGCGGTCGACAGCGCCGCCTCGGCCGGCACCACCGTCACCGTCACACTCCCGATCCGCTGAGGAGCCGTACGAGATGATCCGCATCCTGCTGGCCGACGACCACCCGGTGGTACGGGAGGGGCTGCGCGGCATGCTCAGCGCCGAACCGGACCTGGAGGTCGTCGCGGAGGCCGCGAACGGCCCCGAGGCGGAGGCGCTGGCCGCGCGGCTGGTCCCCGAAGGGGGCCTGGACCTGATCCTGATGGACCTGCGGATGCCGGGCGGCGACGGAGTCGAATCGATCGCCCGCATCACGGCGGCCCGACTGCCGGTGCGGGTGGTGGTGCTGACCACGTACGAGGAGGACCGGGACATCCTGCGGGCGGTGGAGGCGGGGGCTGCGGGCTACCTGCTGAAGGACATGGCGCGGGCGGAACTGGCGGCCGCGGTCCGGGCGGCCGTGCGCGGCGAGACGGTCCTCGCCCCGACGGTGGCCGGCCGCCTGGTCGACCGGCTCCGCACCCGCCCGTCGCTGCCGCGGCTCTCGGAGCGCGAGGTGGCAGTGCTCCGCCTGGTCGCGGAGGGCGCGACCAATGCCGACATCGGCCGCCGCCTGTTCGTGGCGGAGTCCACGGTCAAGACTCACATGCTCCGCATCTTCGGAAAGCTGGAGGTCACGGACCGCACGGCGGCGGTCACCACGGCCATGCGGCACGGCCTGCTGTGACCCCACCCCGCCCCTTCCCGAAACCGGGCTCCGCCCGGACCCCGCGCCTCAAACGCCGGCGGGGCTGATTCCAGCCCCGCCGGCGTTTGAGGCGATCTTCCAGCCCCGCCGGCGTTTGAGGCGCGGGGCCGGGGCTGAGCCCCGGGAAACGGCGAAAGGGCGGGGCGGGGAGAGCTCCGCGCAGCGGCTCCCCCGGCCCCGCCCCACCGGGCGGCGTCCGTCAGGCCAGCTTCGCCCGGACCGTGTCCACGAGCTCGGCGACGGCCACCGGGGTCTGCTCCCCGGACTGCATGTCCTTCAGCTGGACCACGCCCTCTTCGAGGTCACGGTCCCCCGCGACCACCGCGAAGCGTGCCCCGCTGCGGTTCGCGTCCTTCATGGCGCCCTTGAGGCCCTTGCCCCCGTAGGAGATGTCCGCCGCGACACCGGCCCGCCGCAGCTCGGTCACCAGACCGAACAGCACCGGCTTCGCCGCACCGAGCGCGACCGCGAAGACGGAGGTGGAGGCGGGGATGTCCAGCTCGACACCCTCGGCCTCCAGCGCCAGCACCGTACGGTCCACGCCCAGCGCCCAGCCCACCGACGGCAGCGCCGGTCCGCCGATCATCTCGGAGAGGCCGTCGTAGCGGCCGCCGCCGCCCACCGCGGACTGGGAGCCCAGACCGTCGTGGACGAACTCGAAGGTGGTGCGGGTGTAGTAGTCCAGGCCGCGCACGAGCTTCTCGTCGTCCTCGAAGGCGACCCCGGCCGCCGTCACCAGCGCCCGCACCTCCTCGTGGTACGCCTTGCAGGCGTCGCAGAGGTAGTCGCGCAGCATCGGCGCACCGACGAGCTGCTTCTGTACGTCGGCCCGCTTGTCGTCGAGCACGCGCAGCGGGTTGATCTCGGCACGGCGCACGGTCTCCGCGTCGAGGTCGAGCCCGCGCAGGAAGGCTTGGAGGGCCTCCCGGTACACCGGGCGGCACTCCTTGTCGCCGAGCGAGTTCAGCAGGATGCGGAAGTTGCGCAGCCCCAGCGAGCGGTACGCCTGGTCGGCCAGGATGATCAGCTCGGCGTCCAGCGCCGGGTCCTCGGCTCCGATGGCCTCGGCGCCGACCTGGGAGAAGTGGCGGTAGCGGCCCGCCTGGGCCCGCTCGTAGCGGTAGTACGAACCGGAGTACCAGAGCTTGACGGGCAGGCCGCCGAGCTTGTGCAGGTTGCCCTGCAGGGCGGCGCGGAGCACGGAGGCGGTGCCCTCGGGGCGCAGGGCGAGCTGGTCGCCGCCCTTCGTGGTGAGGGTGTACATCTCCTTGCTGACGATGTCGGTGGACTCGCCGACGCCGCGCGAGAAGAGCTCGACGTTCTCGAAGCCGGGGGTCTCCACGTATCCGTAGCCGGAGTTCTTCAGGGGCGCGGAGATCGCCTCGCGCACCGCCAGGAAGGTCGCGGAGCGGGGCGGCAGCAGGTCGTACGTGCCCTTGGGGGCCTGAAAAGTACTCACGAAACTCTCGTCACATTCCTCGTCGTGGAGACGTGAAACCGTCTCCCAGGCCGGCGGCCACCTGCCGCAGGTACGGGTTGGTGGCTCGCTCACGGCCAATGGTCGTGTGCTCGTTGTGTCCGGGCAGCACCACGGTCGAATCGTCGAGCGGCAGGCACACGCGGGCCAGCGATTCGAGCATGTCGGCGTGGCTGCCGCCGGGGAAGTCGGTACGCCCGATGGAGCCGGCGAAGAGCAGGTCGCCCGAGAACAGCAGCGGCGGGATGTCCGCCGCCGCGGGCATCCCGAAGGTCACCGACCCCTTGGTATGCCCGGGGGCGTGCGACACGGTGAGCTCCATGCCGGCCAGGGCGAGCCGCGCACCGTCGGTGAGCTCCTTCACGTCGGAGGGCTCCCCCACCGTGAGCTCGCCCATGAGCTGGGCGCCGAGCGAACGGCCGAGGGCCTTCTCCGGGTCGCTCATCATGAAGCGGTCCTCGGGGTGGATCCAGGCCGGTACGTCGTGTGCTCCGCACACCGGGACCACCGATGCCACATGATCGATGTGGCCATGGGTGAGGACGACCGCGACGGGCTTGAGCCGATGCTTCTTCAGCGTCTCCTCGACACCCTGGGTGGCCTGGTGGCCCGGGTCGATGATGACGCACTCCTCACCGGCGGCGGGGGCGACCACGTAACAGTTGGTCCCCCAGGCCCCGGCGGGGAATCCGGCAATCAGCACGTTCGTCCTCAATCGTCGTCCGGCGGGAGGCTTGCAGATCGGAATGCTGCTGCTCAGAGCCTACCGGCGCCGCTCATTACACAGCGAACCCATATACGGTACGGCCTAACCCAGCCCGGACAGTGGTACCAGATACGCACAAGGAGACGACCCGGTGGTCACGAGCGATCAGCGGCGGCGCCAGCTCGCCAGGGAGAAGTACGAACGCCAGCAGAAGCGGCGTGCCGAAGCGCGGCAGAAGTCGCGCAAGCGGATGGCCGTGATCGGTGCGGCGGTGGCCGTGGTGGTCGCGGCGCTGGTCGGCCTGGTGGCCGGCGGTGTGTTCGACAAGGACAAGAAGGACGAGGCGGCCGACCCGGCCGCGAACCCTTCGGCCTCGCCCACCCCGCAGCAGTCCCCCTCCCCGGCGATGGCGATCGACGCCAAGGCGAAGTACACCTTCGACCTGAAGACCAGCGCGGGCGACGTCAAGTTCGAGATGGACGCGGCGAAGACCCCGCAGACCGTCAACTCGTTCAAGTCGCTCGCCGACAAGAACTTCTTCGACAACACCAAGTGCCACCGCCTGACCACCGGCGGGATCTTCGTCCTGCAGTGCGGTGACCCGCAGGGCACCGGCATGGGCGGCCCCGGCTACACCATCGCGGACGAGAACCTCGACGCGCTGGGCAAGCCCAACGAGACGGGCCAGGTCATCTACCCTGCGGGCACGGTGGCGATGGCCAACACGGGCAAGCCCGGCTCGGGCGGCAGCCAGTTCTTCCTGGTCTACAAGGACAGCCCGCTGGCGCCCTCGTACACCCCCTTCGGCAAGATCGACGCGGCCGGTCTGAAGGTGCTCGAAGAGGTGGCCAAGGCCGGTACGGCCGACGGAGGCCAGGACGGGGCCCCCAAGACCCCCGTGACCATCGAGAAGGCCACGGTCACCCAGAACTGACCGGGACCGGGCGCCCCGGGCCCGGGCTGTCTCCTCGATTTCCTCGACGGCACTCCGGTACGGCGATATTCCGTCGTGCTGGATGCGGACAGCCGGCCCGGCGGTCGCCTATGTTGGCGTTGTGCAGGGCGGGCGCGGCCCGCCCCAGGAAACTGTGGACGATGCCCAGGGGGTGAACCCCTCGCAAGGCATCAGGTGGAGGAGGCGCTGTGAGCAGCGACCCGTGGGGCCGAGTCGACGAGACCGGCACCGTGTACGTGCGTACTGCCGATGGCGAGAAGGTCGTCGGCTCGTGGCAGGCCGGCACCCCGGAGGAGGCCCTGGCCTACTTCGAGCGCAAGTACGAGGGCCTGGTGGTCGAGATCGGCCTCCTCGAACGACGGGTGCGGACCACCGATCTGGCCGCCAAGGACGCCCAGACGGCCATCGAGCACCTGCGCACGCAGGTGGACGAGCACCACGCCGTCGGCGACCTCGACGCGCTGCGCGTCCGGCTCGACAAGCTGGTGTCGACCGTGGACTCGCGCCGTGAGGAGCGCAAGGTCGCCAAGGCCAAGCAGACGGACGAGGCCCGTGCGGCCAAGGACGCGCTGGTGGCCGAGGCCGAGCAGCTGGCGCAGAGCGACCAGTGGCGCAGTGCCGGCGAGCGGCTGCGGGCCCTGGTGGACATCTGGAAGGGTCTGCCCCGCCTCGACCGCAAGTCGGACGACGAGCTGTGGCACCGCTTCTCGCACGCCCGCTCCGCCTTCTCCAAGCGCCGCAAGGCCCACTTCGCCTCGCTCGACGCGCAGCGCGAGGACGCCCGCAAGGTCAAGGAGAAGCTGGTCGCGGAGGCCGAGTCGCTGTCGAAGTCGACCGACTGGGGTCCGACGGCCGCGCGCTACCGCGAGCTGATGGAGAGCTGGAAGGCCGCGGGCCGCGCACAGCGCGAGTCCGAGGACGACCTGTGGAACCGCTTCCGCGGCGCCCAGGACGTGTTCTTCGCGGCGCGCAGCGAGGTCTTCGCGGAGCGCGACGCGGAGCAGGTGGAGAACCTGAAGCTGAAGGAGGAGCTGGCCGACGAGGCCGAGAAGCTCGTCCCGGTCACGGACCTGAAGGCGGCCCGTGCCGCGTTCCGCTCCCTGAACGAGCGCTGGGAGGCCATCGGCCACGTACCGCGGGACGCGCGTCCCAAGGTCGAGGGCCGGATGCACACCGTCGAGCGGGCCATCCAGGAGGCCGAGGAAGGCGAGTGGCGCCGTACGAACCCGGAGGCGCGGGCCCGTGCGGCCGGTCTGACGGGTCAGCTGCAGGCGGCGGTCGACAAGCTGCGCGGCCAGATCGACGCGGCGCGCGCGCAGGGCAACAACTCCAAGGCCGACAAGCTGTCCCGGGAGCTGGAGGGCCGTCAGGCCCTGCTGGACCAGGCGCTGAAGGGCCTGGAGGAGTTCGGCGGCTGACGCCCCGGACCCCCGGCACGTGAAAGGACCCCGGTACGCGGTGCGTACCGGGGTCCTTCGCTGTGCGGCCTAGGGCCTGCGGGCCGAGGTCACGCGGTAGACGTCGTAGACGCCCTCGACGCCCCGTACGGCCTTCAGGACGTGGCCCAGGTGCTTCGGGTCGCCCATCTCGAAGGTGAACCGGGAGGTGGCCACCCGGTCGCGCGAGGTCTGCACGGCCGCCGACAGGATGTTCACGTGCTGGTCCGACAGGACCCGGGTGACGTCGGAGAGCAGCCGGGACCGGTCCAGCGCCTCGACCTGGATGGCGACCAGGAAGACGGAGGACTGGGTGGGCGCCCACTCGACCTCCAGCATCCGCTCGGGCTGCTGGGAGAGGGAGTCCACGTTGACGCAGTCGGCGCGGTGGACCGATACGCCGCTGCCGCGGGTGACGAAGCCGATGATGGGGTCGCCCGGCACCGGGGTGCAGCAGCGGGCCAGCTTGACCCACACGTCCTCGACGCCCTTGACCACCACGCCGGGGTCCGCGTTGCCGCGGCGGGTGCTGCGGCCGCGGGCGGGCGGGATGGTCTCCTCGATGTCCTCGTTGGCCGCGTCCTCGCCGCCGAGGGCCTGGACCAGCTTCTGGACGACGTTCTGCGCGGTGACGTGGCCTTCGCCGATCGCCGCGTAGAGCGAGGAGATGTCGGGGTAGCGCATCTCGTGCGCGAGGGTGACGAGGGAGTCCCCGGTCAGGATGCGCTGGATCGGCAGGTTCTGCTTGCGCATGGCCCGCGCGATGGCGTCCTTGCCGTGCTCGATCGCCTCGTCGCGGCGCTCCTTGGAGAACCAGGCACGGATCTTGTTGCGGGCTCGGGGGGACTTGACGAAGCCCAGCCAGTCGCGGGACGGGCCGGCGCCCTCGGCCTTGGAGGTGAAGACCTCGACCAGGTCGCCGTTGTCGAGGGTCGATTCGAGCGGTACGAGCCGTCCGTTGACCCGCGCCCCTATGGTCCGGTGGCCGACCTCGGTGTGGACGGCGTACGAGAAGTCGACGGGGGTGGCCCCGGCCGGCAGGGCGATGACGTCGCCCTTGGGCGTGAAGACGAAGACCTCGTTGCGCGAGAGGTCGAAGCGCAGCGAGTCGAGGAACTCGCCCGGGTCCTCGGTCTCCTTCTGCCAGTCCAGGAGCTGGCGCAGCCAGGCCATGTCGTTGACGGTGTCGTGGCCCGCGGTGCCCTTGGCCGCCTGCGGCACGTCGGTGCGCACCTTCGAGGCGCCGGCGACGGTCTGCTGCTTGTACTTCCAGTGCGCGGCGATGCCGTACTCGGCGCGGCGGTGCATGTCGAAGGTGCGGATCTGCAGCTCGACGGGCTTGCCGCTGGGTCCGATGACCGTCGTGTGGAGCGACTGGTACATGTTGAACTTCGGCATCGCGATGTAGTCCTTGAACCGGCCGGGGACCGGGTTCCATCGCGCGTGCACGGTGCCGAGGGCGGCGTAGCAGTCCCGGACGGTGTCGACGAGGACCCGGATGCCGACCAGGTCGTAGATCTCGGCGAAGTCGCGGCCGCGCACGATCATCTTCTGGTAGACGCTGTAGTAGTGCTTGGGGCGTCCGGTGACGGTGGCCTTGATGCGGGCGGCCCGCAGGTCGGCCTGCACTTCGTCGGTGACGACGGTGAGGTACTCGTCGCGCTTGGGGGCCCTTTCGGCCACCAGCCGCACGATCTCGTCGTACATCTTGGGGTAGAGGATCGCGAAGGCGAGGTCCTCGAGCTCCCACTTGATGGTGTTCATGCCCAGCCGGTGCGCCAGCGGGGCGTAGATCTCGAGGGTCTCGCGGGCCTTCTTCTCCTGCTTCTCCCGCTTGAGGTAGCGCATGGTGCGCATGTTGTGCAGGCGGTCGGCGAGCTTGATGACCAGGACCCGGGGGTCCTTGGCCATGGCCACGACCATCTTGCGGACGGTCTCGGCCTGCGCGGCCTCGCCGAACTTGACGCGGTCGAGCTTGGTGACCCCGTCGACGAGCAGGGTCACCGCGTCGCCGAAGTCGCGCCGCAGGTCCTCCAGCCCGTACTCGGTGTCCTCGACGGTGTCGTGGAGCAGCCCCGCCATCAGCGTGGCCGGATCCATGCCCAGCTCGGCGAGGATCGTGGTCACCGCGAGCGGGTGGGTGATGTACGGGTCGCCGCTCTTGCGCTTCTGGCCGCGGTGCCAGCGCTCGGCGACCTGGTACGCCTGCTCGATCTGGCGCAGGGTGGCCGTCTCGATCTTCGGGTCGTTGCTGCGGACTATGCGGAGCAGCGGTTCCAGGACCGGGTTGTACGGGTTGGAACGCTGGACGCCGAGGCGGGCCAGCCGGGCGCGCACCCGATTGGAGGACCCGGCCGGCTTCGCGGACGCGGGCTTGACCGGCGGGGCCGGCGGAGCGGGCGGGGGCGTGGCGGCGGCGGCCGCGGCCGGCTGCTCGGCCTCCGGGTCGGGCTGCGCGGCGGAGATGGGCTGGACCTCGTCTGGCAAGAGCGCTCCTCAGCGGGATCCGGTGCCCGTGTCCGGTCCGGATAACCCATCGTAGCGAGGGTTCCGCCACGCCGTTCCCCGAGTCCATCCCCGACTCCTGCCGGGCCGGGCCACATCCAGCCCGTCCGGCGTTCGAGGACCGGGGTACGAGGGATGGGGCGAAGGGCGGGCAGGGGATTCGGCCCCGCGCAGCGGCCCGCACACGCCGAAGCGGGCGCGCTCCGGGATGTCCCGGTGCACGCCCGCTTCGGGGAAAGCAGGGTCAGACCACGATCAGCGCGTCCAGCGGGGCATCGCCCAGCGTCGGCGCCAGCCGGTCACGGCCCGGCAGGAACGACAGTTCCATCAGGACCGCGACCCCGGCGACCTGCGCCCCGGCCCGCCGGATCAGCTCCAGCGAGGCGGCGGCGGTGCCACCCGTGGCCAGTACGTCGTCGATGACCATGACCCGGTCGTCGGCGCACAGCGCCTCCGCGTGGATCTCGATCTCCGCCGACCCGTACTCCAGGTCGTAGGACTGCAGGAGCGTCGCCCCGGGCAGCTTCCCGGCCTTGCGGACCGGCACGAAGCCGATGCCCGCCTGCACGGCCACGGGAGCCGCCAGGATGAATCCCCGCGCCTCCAGCCCGACGATCTTCGTCGCTCCGTACTGCCCGGCCAGGGCCACCAGCGCGTCCGTGAGGGCGCCGAACGCCTTCGGGTCGGCCAGCAGCGGGGTGATGTCCTTGAACATCACGCCCGGCTTCGGGTAGTCCGCCACGTCCGTGATCCGGCTGAGCAGCAGGTCCCGTACGCCGGAGGGCAGCTCCGCGGTCACCGGCGCCGTCCCGAACGGCCCTGCGCCACTACCTCGGGCGCGTCCTCGGAGCCGTTGCCCTCGGGCGACTCGCCCTTGGCCTCGGCCGACGCCCGCTTGGCGAGCACCCGCTTCTTCAGCGCCTTCATCGCCGGCTCGCGCTCCTTCAGGTCCACGACCAGCGGGGTCGCGATGAAGATCGACGAGTAGGCACCGGCGGCGAGGCCGACGAAGAGCGACAGCGAGATGTCGTTCAGCATGCCGGCGCCCAGGAAGCCGCCACCGATGAAGAGCAGCGCCGCGACGGGGAGCAGGGCCACGACGGTGGTGTTGATCGAGCGGACCAGGGTGCCGTTGATGCTGCGGTTGGCGATCTCGCTGTACGTGTACCGGGTCTGCTTGGTGATGTCCTTCGAGCCCTCCTTGAGACCGTCGAAGACGACGACGGTGTCGTAGAGGGAGTAACCGAGGATGGTCAGCAGGCCGATGACCGTACCGGGGGTGACCTCGAAGCCGACCAGCGCGTACACGCCGACGGTGATGGTGAGGTCGTGGATCAGTGCGATGAGCGCCGCGATCGCCATCCGCCACTCGAAGGCGATGGCCAGGTAGATCACCACGAGGACCATGAACACGCCGAGGCCGGTCCACGCCTTGTTGGCGATCTGCTCGCCCCAGCTGGGGCCGACCAGGTCCGCGTTGATCTGGGCCGCGTCGATCTTGAAGTCGGTGGCGAGCTTCGCCTTCACGTCGGCCGCCGCGTTGGTGTCCAGATCCGAGATCTGGATGCGCAGCGCACCGGTGCCGAGCTTCTGGACGACCGCGTCGTGGCCCGAGGCCTTCTCCGCGGCCTCGCGGGCGTGGGTCTCCGAGATGGAGGACTTCGGGGTGGTGAAGACGGCACCACCCTTGAACTCGATGCCCATGTTGAGGCCCTGGACGGCCAGGGCGACGATCGCCGTGATGGTGATCAGGATGGAAACGCCGTACCAGACGAAGCGCTTGCCGACGAAGTCGTAGCCGACCTCACCCCGGTACAGCTTGGCGCCGAGATCTCCGAGCTTCGACATCTCTCACGCCTCCTTTGCGTCGACGGGAACGGAGACGGTCGCGGCGGCCGCGTCGGAGCCGGTACGACGCGAGCGTCGCAGCGGCGGCTTCGCGCCCAGTCGCTTCGGGTCCAGCCCGGACCACGGGTGACCGCTGGCGAAGAAGTTCGTGCGGGCCAGCAGCGTCATGACGGGCTTGGTGAAGAGGAACACCACGACCACGTCGAGCAGGGTCGTCAGACCCAGGGTGAAGGCGAAGCCCTGCACCTTGCCGACGGTGACGATGAACAGGACCGCGGCCGCCAGGAACGACACGAAGTCGGAGACCAGGATGGTGCGACGGGCACGGGGCCAGGCGCGCTCGACGGCCGGACGCAGGGTGCGGCCCTCGCGGATCTCGTCACGGATGCGTTCGAAGTACACGATGAACGAGTCGGCGGTGATGCCGATCGCGACGATCGCACCACAGACGGCCGGCAGGTTCAGTGCGAAGCCGATGCCCTTGCCGAGCAGCGCCATGATCGTGTACGTGAGGATGCCGGAGACGATGAGGCTGATGATGGCGACGAACGCCAGGCCCCGGTAGTACGCCAGCAGGTAGATCACGACGAGGGCGAGGCCGATGGCGCCGGCGATGAGGCCGGCCTTCAGCTGCTCGCCGCCGAGCGCGGCGGAGACGGTGGTGACGCTGTCCTCCTGGAAGGACAGGGGCAGGGCGCCGTACGAGAGCATGTTGCCCAGGTCCATCGCGGACTGCTGGGTGAAGCCGCCGGAGATCTCGGCGTTGCCGCCGGTCAGCGCCTGGCTGACGGACGGGTCGGAGATGACCTCGCCGTCGAGCACGATGGCGAACTGGTTCTGCGGGGACTGCTTGGCGGCGAGCTCACCGGTGATCTTGGCGAACTTGTCGGCGCCCTTGTCGGTGAACTGCATCGTGACGATCCAGATGCCGCGCTGCTGGTCGATGATGCCCTTGGCGTCCTTGACGTCCTGGCCGTTGACCTGGGCCGGACCGAGCACCCACTTGTACCAGACGTCGCCGCGCTTGCCGCAGGCGAGCGTCGGGTCCTCGGGCTTCACGTTCTTGCTGACAGCGGTGCGCTGCGCCTCGTTGCTGCAGTCCAGCGCGGCGAACTTGGCCTGCAGGTCCGCGGCTGCGGCCTGGTCGGCGGACGGCGCGGACGGCGACGTGGAGGGGGCGGCCTTGTCGTCTGCCTTCTTCGACTCGCTCGCCGAGGGCGAGGGAGAGGGGGCGTTCGGGGCCTTGAGGGCCTCACTGACCGCACGGCCCTGGGAAGTGGCGCTGGACGACGGGGTGGCACTGGCGGACGGGCTGCCGGAGCCGCTCGGCGCGGCGCTCGGGGAGCCGCTCGGGTTGGCCTCGGGGGCGACCGGGGCACCCTCCGCCGTGGCGAGCACGGGGCGGAAGTACAGCTGCGCGGTGGTGCCGACCTGGTCGCGCGCCTGCTGCTCGTTCGTCCCCTTGGGGATGTTCACGATGATGTGGTCCGTGCCCTGCTTCTGGACCTCGGCCTCGGAGACGCCCAGACCGTTGACGCGGCGTTCGATGATGCCGATCGCCGTGTTCATGTTGGTCTCGTTGATCGCGTCCGGCTTACCGGGCTCGCTCTTGGCCTTGAGCGTGATGCTCGTACCGCCGGCGAGGTCGATGCCGAGTCGCGGCGTCGTCTGCTTCGTGAGGAACATCCCCGCGGTGAGCGCCACCATCGCGATCAGGATGATGGCCAGGGAACGCCCCGGCCTCCCCTGAGCCCCCGTGGGCCGCCGGCCCTTCTTCGGTGCTGCCACCTTGTCGTATCTCCCTGTCCAACCGCCCCGCGCCGGGTCAGCGCGTGGACGGCCACGAAATGTGTGTGGGGACCCCTGCCCCCCGCAGAAGGGTCACTGGCGGGGGCCGCCGGAGCTGCCGGTCAGGCGCCCCGCACGGTCCCCGGCCCAGCGCTACTTCGCGCCGGGCTCGCCGTCGCTCTTGCCGTCCTTGGGCTCGTCGCCCTTGGACTCCTCCGCCGCGGGCTCGTCGGCCTTGGGCTCGTCCTTCTTGCCCAGGTCGAGCTTGGGGGCCTCGTCCCCGGTCAGGGAGGACGCGTCGTCCGGTACGACCGGCGTGTCGATCGTCAGATCATCGGTGATGCCGTGGACGATGCGGTTGTACTCCTCGTCCTCCAGCACGGCGCCGATGGCGTTCTTCGCGTAGATCGCGTGGACGCCGGGGGCCACCTCCAGCGTGACGGTGTCTTCGCCGATCTCCTTCACCGTGGCGTACATGCCGCCGATGGTGCGGACGCCGGTGCCGGCCGTCATCTGGTCGCGCATCTGAACGGCCTGCTGCTGCTTCTTCTTCTGGCTGCGGGTCAGCAGGAACATCGCCCCGATGATCAGCACGAACGGAAGGAGGGACATGATATTCACGGGACGCAGGTCCTTCGCATCGACCGCACAAGCGCACGGCCTTTGTACGGGGGGTGGGTACGCCGACCGTAAGGGTCGGCATCGGCGGAGTCTAGGCGAGTCCGCACCGATGGAACAACGCCCAGCATGTCACCGCAGTTCCTGAGGGGGCGAACCTCCGCGCCGTCAGGTCCCGAACAGGCCCTGTTGTCCGCTTGATCCGTTCCCGCCGTGCTGTGGCGGAACAAGTCCCAGGTGAACCCATGCGGCCGGGGTCGCGACCCGCCCCCGGGGGGTCCGGGCCAGCAGCCCTTCCCGGACGAGGAACGGCTCGGCCACCTCTTCCACGGTCTCCCGCTCCTCGCCGACGGCGACCGCGAGCGTCGACAGGCCGACGGGGCCCCCGCCGAAGAGCTTCAGGAGCGCCTCCAGGACGGCCCGGTCCAGCCGGTCGAGCCCGCGCTCGTCGACCTCGTAGACCTTCAGGGCGGTGCCGGCGACCTCGCGGTTGATCACCCCGTCGGCCCTGACCTGGGCGTAGTCGCGGACGCGGCGCAGCAGCCGGTTGGCGATACGGGGGGTTCCGCGCGAGCGGCCGGCGATCTCGGCGGCTCCGGCGGTGTCGATCTCCACGTCGAGGAGCCGCGCGGAGCGGTGGACGACCCGCTCCAGCTCCTCGGGGGCGTAGAACTCCATGTGGCCGGTGAAGCCGAAGCGGTCGCGCAGCGGGGGCGGGAGCAGACCGGCCCGGGTCGTGGCCCCTACGAGGGTGAACGGGGGCAGTTCCAGCGGGATGGCGGTGGCTCCCGGGCCCTTGCCCACGATCACGTCGACGCGGAAGTCCTCCATGGCCATGTAGAGCATTTCCTCGGCGGGCCGGGACATCCGGTGGATCTCGTCGAGGAAGAGGACCTCTCCTTCCTGGAGGGAGGAGAGGATGGCCGCGAGGTCGCCCGCGTGCTGGATGGCGGGGCCGGAGGTGATCCGGATGGGCGCGCCCATCTCGGCCGCGATGATCATGGACAGGGTGGTCTTGCCCAGGCCCGGGGCGCCCGACAGCAGTACGTGGTCGGCGGTGGCGCCGCGCTGGCGGGCCGCCTTCAGGACGAGGTCGAGCTGCTGGCGGACCTTCTCCTGCCCGACGAACTCGCCGAGGTCCTTGGGCCGCAGGGCCGCCTCGACGGCGGTGTCCTCGCCGTCCGCCGCGGCTGCGACGATCCGGTCGTCGCTCTCGTCATCCCAGTTCACTGTGCCAGTCTGCCTTCTCGGTCGGTACGTCTGGTGCGGCGGCCGCGCCGGGCACCGGGGCGGGCCGCTGCCCCGGAGGGCCAGCCCCCGGCCCCCGGCCCCCGGCCCCCCGTGCCTCGAACGCCTGCGGAGCCGGAAAATCCGGCCTCGCCGGCGTTTGAGGCGCGGGGTCTGGGGCGGAGCCCCAGGAGGGGTCCGGGCGCAGCCCCGGGGAACGGTGGAAGGGCGGGTAGGGGACCTCGCCCCGCCCAGCGGGAGGGGGCCGGGTCAGCGGGCCCGGTTCAGGGACTGGAGGGCTGCCCGCAGGAGCTGCGGAACCGGGGCCGAGCCGCCGGCGGCGATGGCCTCCTCCGCCTGCGGGGTCACCGCAGCGACGGCCTCGTCCGCGTCCCGCGGGGCGTAGCCCAGGCCGATGAGGGCCGCGGACAGCTGCTCCGACCACGGGGCCGGACCGGACGCCGCCGCACGCTGGGCACCGACCATCCCGCTCGACCCCAGCGGCGCGCCGAGCTTGTCCTTCAGGTCCAGCAGGAGCTTCTGCGCGCCCTTCTTCCCGATGCCGGAGACGGCCATCAGGGCCTTCTCGTCCCCCGTGGAGACGGCGAGCCGCAGCGCGTCCGGGCTGTGCACCCCGAGCATCGCCTGGGCGAGCTTCGGCCCGACCCCGCTGGCGGTCTGCAGGAGCTCGAAGACCTGGCGCTCGTCGTCGTCGGCGAAGCCGTACAGCGTCAGCGAGTCCTCCCGTACGACCAGGGACGTCGCCAGCCGGGCCGGCTCACCGGTGCGCAGGCCCGCGATGGTGTTCGGCGTGCAGTGCACGGCCATGCCCACTCCCCCGACCTCGATGACGGCCAGGGTGGGGGCGAGCGCGGCGACCGGGCCGCTGACGAAGGCGATCATGTGGTGCGGCCTTTCAGGGCGCTGGCATGCCGGTTGACGGCCTGCTGGAGGCGGTTCTGCGCGGGGGCGCGCCAGATGTGACAGATGGCGAGGGCGAGGGCGTCCGCGGCGTCGGCGGGCTTGGGCGGGGCGGACAGCCGCAGCAGCCGGGTGACCATGGCTCCGACCTGCGCCTTGTCGGCGCGACCGCTGCCGGTGACGGCGGCCTTGACCTCGCTCGGGGTGTGCAGCGCGACCGGTATGCCGCGGCGCGCGGCGCACAGCATGGCGACGGCACTGGCCTGGGCGGTGCCCATCACCGTGCTGACGTTGTGCTGGCTGAACACCCGCTCCACGGCGACGACTTCGGGCCCGTACCGGTCGAGCCACTCCTCGATGCCCTGCTCGATCGCGACGAGCCGGTGGCCCAACTCGGCGTCCGCGGGCGTCCGTACGACTCCCACGCCCAGCATCGTCAGGGGGCGGCCCGCCACCCCTTCGACGACACCGACACCGCATCGGGTCAGCCCCGGGTCAACGCCCAGTACGCGCACCGGCCCTCCTCCCTCGATCTCCTGTACGTGCAGCTTCGCAGGTTATCGGGCGGCACTGACAAAGCAGCGGGCCGACGGGGTGTGTCCCCGTCGGCCCGCTGCCCGACACTGTGAGCGTTCGGCGCCTCGATCAGGCGTCGACCTTCTCCATGACCTCGTCCGAGACGTCGAAGTTGGCGAAGACGTTCTGCACGTCGTCGCTGTCCTCCAGCGCGTCGATCAGCTTGAAGATCTTGCGCGCGCCCTCTTCGTCCAGCTCGACCTGCATGGTCGGCAGGAAGTTGGAGTCGGCCGAGTCGTAGTCGATGCCGGCCTCCTGGAGGGCGGTACGGACCGCGACCATGTCGGTGGCCTCGCTGATGATCTCGAACTGCTCGCCGAGGTCGTTGACCTCTTCGGCACCAGCCTCCAGCACCGTCTCCAGGACGTCGTCCTCGGACAGCTCGCCCTTGGGCAGCAGCACGACGCCCTTGCGGTTGAACAGGTACGAGACCGAGCCCGGGTCGGCCATCGAACCGCCGTTGCGGGTCATGGCGACGCGGACGTCGGACGCGGCACGGTTGCGGTTGTCGGTGAGGCACTCGATGAGCACCGCGACGCCGTTCGGGCCGTAGCCTTCGTACATGATCGTCTCGTAGTCGGCGCCGCCGGCCTCGAGGCCGCCGCCGCGCTTGACCGCGGAGTCGATGTTCTTGTTCGGAACCGAGCTCTTCTTCGCCTTCTGGATGGCGTCGAAGAGGGTCGGGTTGCCATCGATGTCGGCGCCGCCCATACGGGCCGCGACCTCGATGTTCTTGATCAGCTTCGCGAAGAGCTTGCCGCGCTTGGCGTCAACCACGGCCTTCTTGTGCTTCGTCGTAGCCCATTTAGAGTGGCCGGACATCTGCCTGTCTCCTTCGCGTCACCAACAATGTTCGCCTCAGATCCTACCGGGACGCCGTTACAGCCCCGCGCGCACCATGTCGACGAAGTACGCGTGGACCCGCTCGTCACCCGTGAGCTCCGGGTGGAACGAGGTGGCGAGGACATTGCCCTGGCGCACGGCGACGGTGTGGCCGTCGTACGTGGCGAGCACCTCGGCGGCGCCGCCGACGGACTCGACCCAGGGTGCGCGGATGAAGACGCCCTCGACGGGGCCGCCCTCGATGCCCGCGAAGTCGACCTGCGCCTCGAAGGACTCGTTCTGCCGGCCGAAGGCGTTGCGGCGCACGATCATGTCGATGCCGCCCAGGGTCTCCTGGTCCTCACGGCCGTCCAGCAGCTTGTCGGCGAGCATGATCATGCCGGCGCAGGTGCCGTAGACCGGCATCCCGGACCGTACGCGCTCGCGCAGCGGCTCCAGCATGCCGAACAGCACGGCGAGCTTCGACATGGTCGTGGACTCGCCGCCGGGGATCACCAGGGCGTCGACCTCGGCGAGCTCCTCGGGCCGCCGGACCGGCCTGGCCACGGCATCAGCCGAGGCCAGGGCGATCAGGTGCTCCCGTACGTCGCCCTGGAGTGCCAGGACACCAATCACGGGGGTGTTCGTCATGGTGATGACTACCAGCCGCGGTTGGCGTAGCGCTCGGACTCGGGGAGGGTGTCGCAGTTGATGCCGACCATGGCCTCGCCCAGGTTGCGGGAGGCGTCCGCGATGATCTTCGGGTCGTCGAAGAAGGTGGTGGCCTTCACGATGGCGGCGGCGCGCTTGGCCGGGTCGCCCGACTTGAAGATGCCGGAGCCGACGAAGACGCCCTCGGCGCCGAGCTGGCGCATCAGCGCGGCGTCGGCGGGGGTGGCGACGCCACCGGCGGAGAACAGCACGACCGGGAGCTTGCCGAGCTCGGCGACTTCCTTGACCAGCTCGTACGGGGCGCGCAGCTCCTTGGCGGCGGCGTACAGCTCGTTGTTGTCGTAGCCGCGCAGGCGGGCGATCTCGTTCTTGATCTGGCGCAGGTGACGGACGGCCTCGACGACGTTGCCGGTGCCGGCCTCGCCCTTCGAACGGATCATGGCCGCGCCCTCGGCGATGCGGCGCAGGGCCTCGCCCAGGTTGGTGGCGCCACAGACGAAGGGGGTGGTGAAGGCGAACTTGTCGCTGTGGTTGACCTCGTCGGCCGGGGTCAGGACCTCGGACTCGTCGATGTAGTCGACGCCGAGGGACTGGAGGACCTGGGCCTCGACGAAGTGGCCGATGCGGGACTTCGCCATGACCGGGATGGAGACGGCCTCGATGATCTCTTCGATCATGTTCGGGTCGGACATCCGCGCGACGCCGCCGTCCTTGCGGATGTCGGCGGGAACCCGCTCCAGGGCCATGACGGCCACGGCGCCGGCGTCCTCGGCGATCTTCGCCTGCTCGGCGTTGACCACATCCATGATCACGCCGCCCTTGAGCTGCTCGGCCATGCCGCGCTTGACGCGGGAGGTGCCGATCGCCGACTCAGCGGACTGCGGGGTGGAGGGAAGCGTGCTCACGGATTGACCTCACTCGAAAGGAAGATTCAGGCGCTACTGGTGATCGCTACGGGCGACCTGGTGGTACTGGACCGAGGAAACCTTCTGGACCAGTCCACGGCAAGGGCCAATGTGCAGCCGGTGGCCCTTTGCGATTTGGCCATTGGGTACAAGTTACGGCCGCTCGGCCAGATCCACCGGAGGCTCGTCGTCCATCTCGAAGGCCAGCGGGAACGCCGCGTGGCCCGCCAGCCGGAACCAGCGGACCTTGCGGTGACGGCGCAGGGCGCGGGCCGCGCGGACGGCGTCGTTGAGGAACCGCCGCGCCATCGGCACCCGGCGGACCGCCGCAGCGAGCTCCTCGGCGGCCTCCGCCCCGCCCGGGGCGGCCTTGAGCTCGTCGACCTGCTCCGCATCGGCGAAAACGGCGCGCAGGGCCTGGCTGAGCTCGCTCTCGGCAACCTCGCGGTGCTCCTCCTCCGCCTGCCGGGCGGCGTGCGCGGCCTCGTACAGCACGAGGGAGGAGGCCGGGTCCAGCACCCCGGAGGTCGCCACCTCCAGCACCACGGAGGCCCGCCGCACGAGCTGCGCGTCGAGCGCGGCACGCGCGGCGTCCATCCGCGAATGCAGCCGGTCGAGCCGCCCGGCGGTCCAACTGAGGTACACGCCGACAAGGCCGAGGCCAAGAGCAATCCAGACAAGGGTTTCGATCACGGGCGGCGACTTTACCCCTCAGTCGTTCTCCCCCGGCCTCCTGCCTTGTACGAGCCACCGGTCGACCGCCTTCTCGATCTCCCAGGGCTCGGGCACGCGGGGTGTCCCGGTGCTCCAGGATGCGCAGCCGACGGCAAGCTTCTCCGCCAGTTCCCGGCTGAGGGCGCGCCGCACGTCGCCGTCCTGCGTCGCGGCGATGCGCCGCCCCCAGCGCGCAGTGTCGACGACTGCGGACTTCACCGCCTCGTAGGCGGCGTAGTAGTCGAGATCGGCCCGCCATCCGGTCCGGCAGTCCACAGGCGCCGACCGCTCCCATCCCTCCGTCACCGTGCGCCGCTCGGCGGGCGTGTAGGACATTTTGTGCAGGTGGTCGGCGAGGTCGTACACGGGATCGCCCCACAGGGCGAGCTCCCAGTCCAAGAAGGCCACCCGCCCTTGGTCGGTCAGGATCATGTTCTTCCGGTGGATGTCCGCGTGCAGCAGCCGGAAGCTGCGCCCGGCCATCCGCCTTGCCCGGTCAGCGAGCGGGCCGCACGGGTCCCGGGGGACCCCGAGCTCGTCGTACAGCCCCTGGAGTCCCTCGTCCCCCCTCCCTCGGATCTCGCGCACCAAGGCGAGCAAGCGCTCGGCGAAACCCCTTGAGTCCCGGTCCGACGGCCAGTCCGGGGGGAGGGCGGGCAGCGCGGACAGCGGTACCCGCAACAGCTCCGCGAAGAACCCTTCGATGCCCTTCAGGACGATCTCGGGAAGCGGCTCGCCGTCCGCGGCGATCGCGTCCGTCCTCCTGCCTGCGATGAAGCCGTGGATCTGGAAGTCGGGCTCCGTTCCCGCGTAAAGCAGGCGCGGGGCGGACGCCACCAGGGGGCCGATCGCCTCGAGCACCTCGGCCTCCGGCCAGAGCGTCAGGTCCATGGCATCCGAGCCGCCCGCCTTGATCCGGACGATGACGGGACCGGTATCGGTCTCCACCCTCACGTTCCGGTTGTAGTACCCGGCCAGCGCGGTACCCCGTGTACAGGCCTCTTCGTACAGGGCTACGGCGTCCATGACTCTTCCTCCCACCAGGCGGCAAGGCTGAGCGCGACCCGCTCGGGGGTCAGGTCCGGAGGCGATCCCCATACCCGGCGGGCCGCATTGACCTTCTTGGCCAGGCGGCCGATGAGGAAGTCCCGCTCGGGTTGTGCCGCCGCCCGCAGCTGCTTCGAGTAGCGGACCGTGTCGACGATCGCCGACTTGATCCGCTCGTGCGCCACGTAGAGATCGAGGTCGTCGAGCGGTCCGTCGGTGAAGCGCGGCTGCAGTCTGTCCTTCCATCGGCCGAGCACCGCGGCGCGCTGGTCCTCCGGGTAGTCCATCTTGTGGAAGTGGATCCCGACCTCGTACATCGGATCTCCCCACAAGGCCAGTTCCCAGTCGAGGAACCAGGTGGCCCCGTCGGCCACGATCATGTTCTTACGGTGGAGATCGGCGTGGAGAACGGCGAACGGGCGCGGCGTGAGAGTGCCCCACAGCGGTTCGACCACCGCCAGGGGGTCGTCCGGAATGCCGAGCTCCGCGAATACGTCCCGGTACTCGTCCAGGTACGTGGAGTGGACGTCCTGAGTGAGACCGGCCAGGAGGCGTCCGAATCCCGGGCTGTCGCCCGACGCGGGCCAGTGCGCCGGCACCTTGGGGGTTTTCTCCTGCGGGATGCGCGCCAGTTGGTCCATCAGCGTGACCACGTCGTCCAGGACGTTCGTGGGGACGGAACTGCCCCGGGGCGAGAAGCTGTCCAGAACGGGCCCCTCGATGAAGTGGTGCACCTGGAACCGGGGATCCTCGGACACGTGCCGCAGCTCCGGCACCCTGCCCACGTAGGGGCGGATGGAGCTGAGGACCTCCTCCTCCCTCCACAGGCGCAGATCCATGACGTCGGCGGCCGCCAGCGGGATGCGCACATTGACCTTGCCGTCGGGCGTCGGCACACCCACGTTCCGGTTGTAGTACCCGGCAGCGGACTCCGTCGCCGCGAGTGCGCGGTCGTAGAGCTCCAGCCATGTCACGAGGCCACCTCGATGAACATCGACAGGACGTCCTCCGTCCGCTGCTCGAGTTCCGCCGCCGTACCCGGCAGCCGGAGGGTGGGCTGGGCCCGTTCGGCCAGCGCCGCGATCTCCTGGTCCTGCCATCCGATCCGTTCGGATGCTCGGTGGATGGCCAGGATCAGCGAAGGATAGACCTGACAGGCCTCGAACTCGCGGGCCGCGTGGAGCAGGAGTGCCCGTGTCGCCTCCCGCTCCCCCTGCTGCAGGAGCAGGAACGCCCGGAACATGTCGGCCCTGGCCCGGCCCGACCGGTAGCCGGCCCGGTCGAGCGCTGCGTTGGCGTTCTCGAAGGAGTGGTGCGCCCTGTCCAGCTGACCCAGTCGGATCTGAGCGATGCCCATGGCGGTGTAGACCTTCCCGATCTCGTGTTGGGCGCCGAGGTCGCGTTGTACGTCGAGTGCCGCGCCCGCCTCCCTTACGGCTGCCTCGGGGTCGGTGAAGGCGAGCAGCTCGGCCCGGTTCGTGCGGATGTTGGCCAGGCCCATGACGGCGCCTCCGGCGCGGTACTCCGCTTCCGCCTGGTCCATGAGCTCCGCCGCACGGCCGAAGTCCATCAGGAACCGGTGTCCGAGGTGCATCAGGCGTTTCAGGTCGCCCCGGAGCACTCGCTCTGCGGGGGAAGACGACCCGTGGACCTCCTCGGCCAGAGCGAAGGCTCCCTCGAAGTCGCCCTGCCACATCCGGATGTCCGCCACGCACAGGCCCGCCGAAGTCCGCGCCTCGCCGTCGTGTTCCTCCCAGACCTGCTCGAAGATACTCGCGGCCAGGCTGCTCTCCCCGGCGATGCGCCGCGCGTTGGCCCCGGCCAGCGCCAGCCGGGCCGAGACCACCGACCGGACCGGCGTGTCGCGCACCGGCGTGAGCACTATCGCCGCGCTCGTGTCTCCGAGTTCCAGCCTGGACTCGGCCTCGAGGCAGTCGGCGGCGTCGCGGATGCCGGCAAGAGCGTCCGGGGCCGTGTCCGTGCCGCCGCCCGCCCCCAGGTGGTCCCGCAGATCCTTGACCATGCCGTCGACCGCCTGCCGGCTGCTCATGCCGAGCGCGCGGTCGGCATGCTTGAAGATCTGCTCGGGGGACAGGTTCCCGGCGTGCAGGCCGTGGTAGACCGCCTCGCGCAAGGGGGAGGAACGGGCGACCCCCACGCTCTCCACACCAGCCTCCACCCGATCGGCAAGGCCCTCCCAATGCTGCCGCAGCACTGCGTGGACCCGACGCTTGACCGCCGGGGAGAGATGCCCCTGGAGCGCCGCGATCATCAGCTGGTGCAGGCGGTACCAGCCCTGTGACAGCGGGTACGCGAAGGAGTAGGCCGTCAGCGATTCCCAGGTCAACAAGTTCGTCGGAAGATCGAAGTCCTTGCCGATGGTCCGGAACACTTCCAGGTCGAAAGTGCGCGCGATGCTGAGCAGCTCCAGGATCCTGACCTCGTCGGGTGCCACGTGCTGGAGGAACCTCTGGACGATCTCCTCCGACGTCCCCGCGTCCTCCATCCGGCCGGGGTTCTGCACGTGGGTGTCCACGGCGAGGTGGAGGTAGAAGGGCACACCCGCGCTGGCCTCGGCAATGGACCGCTGCCGCGGGATTTCCGTGATCCCCGCCTGGCCCAGCAGAGCGAGCCGGGCCTCCATCGGCAGGCCCCCGACCTCGGCCTTGCGGATCACGGTCTCCCACTCCCTGTCATAGGCCGCCCAGGGCAGGGCCTCCCGGGACGCGAGCACCGTCAGCCCGCCGTGCAGCTGGCCGAGCAGATCGCGCACCCACGCATCGGTGGCGAAGCTGCGTCCTCCGGGCAGTGGCGTGGGCACCATGGCTTCGTAGGCGTCCACGAACAAGACGTACCGCCGGTCCGCGGCCGACTCGCGCATCTCCTCCGCGAACAGGTACGTCACCGCGTGGCCCAGTTCGGCGTTCGAGAGGCTGTCGAGCTCCTGGAGGGTCGGGTCCGCCTCGATCCGGTGCCGGCGCTGCCGGTTGGCCATCGCCCGTCCCGTGAGCCGCACGAGCCCCGTGGCGGTACCGATGACCGGCAGCCCCATGGCATCGTCCAGGACCTGCTTCAGGATCTCGCTCTCCTCCGCGAAGGGCGTGTTCCTCCGGTCCATCTGCAGTTGAGGGTGGACGCGCTGCCAAAGAACGGCGTAGGCGATGTCGAAGCGGTCGAACTTCACGCCCTGCGCCCCGAGCTCCGTACGCAGGACGGCCAGGGCGTCCTCCTGCTGCCGGAGGGTGGGCAGCTGTAGATCCAGCCGGGCCGTCCGGAAAGTATCCGGCGTACGTTGGCGCAGCTCCTGGAGCAGCCTAGATTTGCCGATCCCCCCGACGCCCACGAGGTTGAGGATCCTGGGCCCCGAGGAGATCCCCCGCAGCTCCTCGTCGTACGTGGCGAGCAGTCCCTCACGATTGAAGAACTGCCGCTGTAATGCCGAGACCCTTCGGTAACGCGGCCTGATGGACATGGCGACTCCCCCCGATACTCCTGTGGTACCGAGGCGAGGTTACCCACACTCCGCGAGCGCATACGGGCGGCATTGCGTACCGAACAGCCCTGTCTCGTACCTGAGTTCGCCTGCGCAGCGGAATACCGGCATCCCCCGCGCACGGGGCGACTACCCGCCCCGGGTCAGGCCCAGGCGGGTGCGGAGGGGGGTTCGGTCGTCCTCCCCGACCGCCGCCGCACCGTCGGTCACCGTTTCGTAGACGGCCAGGATGTCCGCCGCCACCGTCGACCAGTCGAAGCGGCGGACGTGGGCGGAGCCGCGGGTGCTCAGTTCCGTGCGGCGGGCGGGGTCGCCGAGGAGGGCGATCGCCGCGGTGGCCAGGGAGTCGGGGTCCTCGTTCGCGAAGAGTTCGCCCGCCGCGCCCTGGTCCAGGACCTGCGCGAAGGCGTCCAGGTCCGCGGCGAGGACCGCCGCGCCTGCCGAGAGGGCTTCCACCAGGATGATGCCGAAGCTCTCGCCGCCCGTGTTCGGGGCCACGTACACGTCGACGCTGCGCAGCAGCCGTGCCTTGTCCTCGTCCGAGACCATGCCGAGGAACTCGACGCGGGAGCGGAGTTCGGCGGGCAGCGAGGCGACCGCCTCCTCCTCGTCGCCGCGGCCCGCCACCAGGAGGCGTACGTCCGGGCAGGCCGCCACGATGGCCGGGAAGGCCGCCATCAGCACCGGCAGGCCCTTGCGGGGTTCGTCGATCCGGCCGATGAAGCCGAGGGTCTGGCCCGACCAGGCCGGATTCGGGTCGGCTTTGGCGAAGAAGTCCACGTCCACGCCGTTGGGGATGACCACCGCGTCCCCGCCGAGGTGCTCGACCAGCGTGCGCCGAGCGTACTCGCTCACCGCGATCCGGGCGCTGATCTTCTCCAGCGCCGGCTGCAGGATCGGGTACGCCGCGAGCATGGCCCGGGAGCGCGGGTTGGAGGTGTGGAAGGTGGCCACGATGGGGCCCTGCGCCGCCCAGCAGGTCAGCAGGCCCAGCGAGGGGGCGGTCGGCTCGTGGATGTGGACCACGTCGAAGACCCCGTCGTGCAGCCAGCGCCGTACGCGGGCCGCCGACAGGAACCCGAAGTTGAGGCGGGCCACCGACCCGTTGTACGGCACCGGCACCGCCCGGCCCGCCGAGACCACGTAGGGCGGCAGGCCGGTCTCGTCGTCCGACGGGGCCAGGACCGACACCTCGTGGCCGAGGCCGATGAGGTGTTCCGCCAGGTCCCGGATGTGGAACTGGACCCCGCCGGGCACGTCCCAGGAGTACGGGCAGACGATGCCGATCTTCACGCGGAGTGCTCCTCGGGCCGGCCGGCGCCGTGACCGGCGGGCTCTGCGGTCTGTTGCAGGTCCTCCAGCCACAGCCGCTGGAGCATGTGCCAGTCCTGCGGGTGTTCGGCGATGCCCTCGGCGAAGGCGTCGGCGACCGCCTGCGTCATGACGGCCGTCTTCTCCTGCCGGGTGCCCTGCTCGGGCACCTCCACCGGGGAGTGGATCCGGCCGTACATCTTCGGCGCGTCCCCGTAGTACAGGGTGGCCGGGAGCAGGATCGCGCCGGTCTGCTGGGCGAGCAGCGCCGGACCGGCCGGCATCCGCGCCGCCGAGCCGAAGAAGTCCACCTCGACGCCCGAGGCCGACAGGTCCCGGTCCGCGACCAGGCAGACGAGCCCGCCGGAGCGGAGCCGTCGCGCGAGGGTGCCGAAGGCGGCGCCGCCGTTGTGCGGGAGCACCTCCATGCCCAGGCTCTCGCGGTAGGCGACGAAGCGGTCGTAGAGGGTCTCCGGCTTGAGCCGCTCGGCGACGGTGGTGAAGGGGACTCCGATGTGGGTGACGGCCCAGGCGCCGGCGAGGTCCCAGTTGGCCAGGTGCGGGAGGGCGACGACCACTCCGCGTCCGGAGGCCAGCGCCTCGCGCAGGATGTGGTCGTCCTTCATCTGCACGTCGGCGCTGAATCGTTCCTTGGCCATGGCCGGCAGGCGGAAGGACTCCATCCAGTACCGCATGTAGGAGCGCATGCCCGCGTGCGACAGCTCGCGCAGCCGCTCGGGCGTGGCGTCCGGCACCACCCGGGCCAGGTTCGACTCCAGGCGCAGCACGCTCTTGCCGCGCCGCTTCCAGGTGAAGTCGGCGATCCGCCGTCCGAGGGCGGCCGCGGCCGGCTCGGGCAGCTTCTTGACCCCGGCCCAGCCGAGCCCGTAGAGCCCGTCGACCAGCTTGTCCTGTGCCTTGCCCATCAGGGCGTACCGCCTTCGGAGGTCGCCCCGGCGGCACCGGCACCGGCGGCATCGGCGGCCGCAGCGGCGTCGGCCTCCGCCGATTCGCGCCGTACGGTCACCACGCGCTGGATCAGGGTCACGAGCGAGCCCGCCGCGACCACCCACAGCGCGATCGGCAGCAGCACGCCGATCCACGAGGGGACGCCGAAGGTCTCCAGCCCGGACAGGCCGGCCGCGACCAGCGTGATCACCAGGCGTTCGGCGCGTTCGATGAGCCCGTTGACGGCGACCGGCAGGCCGATCGACTCGCCGCGGGCCTTGGTGTACGAGACCACCTGACCGCTGGCCAGGCAGAAGATGGCGACCGCGCACAGTGCGTTGTCGTTCCCGGAACCCGCGTACCAGAGCGCGAGCCCGCCGAAGATCGCCGCGTCCGCCACCCGGTCGAGGGTGGAGTCGAGGAACGCGCCCCACCGGCTGGAGACGCCGGCCTGGCGGGCCATGTTCCCGTCCACCAGGTCGGAGAAGACGAAGAGCGTGATGGTGATCGTGCCCCAGAAGAACTCGCCCATGGGGAAGAAGACCAGGGCTCCGGCCACCACTCCGGCCGTGCCGATGAGGGTGACCGCGTCGGGACTCACTCCCATCCGGAGCAGAAATGCGGCGAATGGCGTGAGAACACGCGTGAAGAATGCACGCGCGTACTTGTTCAGCATGGCCTTCCCGGAGGGTCGCTGGGCCGCACGGCCACCACGGCCACCGGCTGGCCCATCGTAGCCACGGCCCCGGGCCATCGGCGCCGCGCACCCACCGGTTCACACGACGCGGGCCGTTCTCGGGCCGTTCGCCACGTTCCGCATGCCCGGTCGGACCTGTTTCCGGGCACGTTTCCGGACACCTCCCCCGGCGTCGCACCCGGCACGCTCCCCCCGGCCGCCTCCCCCGCCGCCGCGCCGTCCCAGCGCCTCCGGTACGACGTATGGACGGGGTGTGACGGCAGTGCAAAGCTCGTAGAAGGCATTTTCCTCTCCATCCCCTCCACATCGGGAGGCACGAACATCGTGGGAGCCGCATCACACCAATCCGGAGCCGCCGGAAGAGCACCGACGGCCGACCACCCGTCCTCCGTACGGAACGTCGTGCTGGTCGGCCACAGCGGATCCGGCAAGACCACCCTGGTCGAAGCCCTGGCCCTGACCGCCGGCGCCGTGAAGCGCGCCGGGCGCGTCGAGGACGGCGCCACCGTCTCCGACTACGACGAGATCGAGCAGCGCCGCCAGCGCTCGATCCAGCTCTCCCTGGTCCCCGTGGAGTGGGCCGGAGTCAAGATCAACATCCTGGACACCCCCGGGTACGCCGACTTCGTCGGCGAGCTCCGGGCCGGACTGCGCGCCGCCGACGCGGCCCTGTTCGTGGTGTCGGCCGCCGAGGACGGCGACGGGCTCTCCGGGGCCACCCGGATGGTCTGGGACGAATGCGCCGCCGTCGGCATGCCGCGCGCCATCGTCGTGACCCACCTGGAAGCCGCCCGAGCCGACTACACGCAGATGACCACAGTGTGCGGCGACGCCTTCGGGGCGGACGACCCCGATGCCGTGCGCCCGCTCTACCTGCCCCTGCACGGCCCCGCCGGCCCCGACGGCCACGCCCCGGTGGCCGGACTGCTCGGGCTGCTCTCCCAGCGCGTCTACGACTACACCTCCGGCGACCGCGTCGAACGCGACCCGGACCCCGGCGAGCTCGCCCTGATCACCGACGCCCGCGCCCGGCTGATCGAGGGGATCATCGCCGAGAGCGAGGACGAGACCCTCATGGACCGCTACCTCGGCGGCGAGGACATCGACCTGAAGACGCTGGTCGACGACCTGGAGCGCGCCGTCGCCCGCGGCACCTTCCACCCCGTCCTGATGGCCGCTCCCGCCGCCGACGGCGCCCGCAAGGGCCTGGGCACCGTGGAACTCCTCGAACTGATCACCGGCGGCTTCCCCACCCCGCTGGAGCGCGCGCCCGTCACCGTGACCACCCCCGACGGCGCGGCCCGCCCCGCGGTCACCTGCGATCCCGGCGGACCGCTCGTCGCCGAGGTGGTGAAGACCTCCTCCGACCCCTACGTCGGACGCGTCTCGCTGGTCCGCGTCTTCTCCGGCACCCTGCGCCCCGACGAGACGGTGCACGTGAGCGGGCACGGCCTCACCGACCGCGGACACGAGGACCACGATGTGGACGAGCGCATCGGCGCCCTCACCTCCCCCTTCGGCAAGCAGCAGCGCACCCTCGCCCAGTGCATCGCCGGCGATCTGGCCTGCGTGGCCAAACTCACCCGCGCCGAGACCGGAGACACCCTCTCCGCCAAGGACGACCCCCTCCTCATGGAGGCCTGGTCGATGCCCGACCCGCTGCTCCCCCTCGCCATCGAGGCGCACAGCAAGGCGGACGAGGACAAGCTCTCCCAGGGCCTGGCCCGGCTGGTCGCCGAAGACCCGACCATGCGGCTCGAACAGAACCCGCACACCCGCCAGCTCGTCCTGTGGTGCCTCGGCGAAGCCCACCAGGACCTCGCCCTCGAACGACTGCGCACCCGGTACGGGGTCCAGGTCGACCCGGTCGCGCACAAGGTCAGCCTCCGCGAGACCTTCGGCGCCAAGGCCGGCGGCCGCGGACGGCACGTGAAGCAGTCCGGCGGGCACGGCCAGTTCGCCATCTGCGAGATCGAGGTCGAGCCGCTGCCGCCGGGCAGCGGCATCGAGTTCGTCGACAAGGTCGTCGGCGGAGCGGTTCCGCGCCAGTTCATCCCGTCCGTGGAGAAGGGCGTCCGGGCGCAGGCGGCCCGCGGGCTCGCGGCCGGCTACCCGCTGGTCGACGTACGCATCACCCTGCTCGACGGCAAGGCCCACTCGGTGGACTCCTCCGACGCCGCCTTCCAGACCGCGGGCGCCCTCGCCCTGCGCGAAGCCGCCGCCGGGGCGTCCGTCCAGCTCCTCGAACCGGTCGCCGAGCTCGCCGTCCTCGTTCCCGACGAGTACGTCGGCTCCGTCATGAGCGACCTCGCCGGCCGCCGGGGCCGCGTCGTGGGCACCGACGCGGCGGGCGCCGGCCGCACCCGGGTCCTCGCCGAGATCCCCGAGATCGAGATCGGCCGGTACGCCGTGGAGCTGCGCTCCGTGTCGCACGGCACGGGCCTGTTCAGCCGTACGTACGCGCGGCACGAGCCGATGCCGCAGCAGATAGCGGACAAGATGCGCGAACAGTCCGAGAAGGGAAGTCAGCTGACATAGCGTCACCCGTGCCGCCCGTCCAACCCGCTTGCGATGGGCGGCATTTACCTGTCCCATGACCACGGGGAGGAATCGGCCGATAGGCTCGTCCGCGCGTGAGACGGGCAGGACGAACGGGTAGACCGACCGGGACACCACCCGGAGCGGGCGGCATCGCGGGCAGGCCCGCACACGAGCACGACGCACAGCGATGGGGGCAGCGGTGGCGGACGACGGATTCGACTTCAGGCCCGGGGCACAGATCCCGCTCCAGGGCGGCGGCGGCCAGACCGCCGCGACCAACGCCCTCGCGTCCGCCGCCTACCGGGACGGCGGACGCGACACCAAGCTGGACGAGATACTCAAGGCCAACAACGAGCACCACGAGTCCGTCGTCAAACCGGCCAAGGTGTCCCTGCTCGCCCCGAACCTCGGCGAGGCCTTCTGCCGCGCCGTCGAGGCGCGCACCGTCCCTGCCACCCGCAAGCCCCTGATCCAGTCCTTCGGCGCCGACCCGCAGACCGTCGTCGAGCACTGTCTGGCCGCCTCCCGCATCCGCAAGGAGCGCGACCGCAAGCTCCGCCTGATCATGCTCGTCTGCGGGGTCGTGTTCCTCCCCGGCCTGCTGCTGTGGCTCGGCCTGTTCTGGGCCCGCAAGGCCCTGGCCGACTCCGACGCCAAGCGGGCCTCCTGGATGGGCACGGCGCTCCTGGTCGGCGTGGGCGTGGTGGTCGCCGTACTCATGTTCCGGCTCCCCGTGACCGGCGTGCTGGGCATCTACGTCCGCGCCATGGTCATCGCCCCGGTCGTCGGCTGGTTCCTCGCCCGCCGGCTCTGCGAGGCCACCGCCGAAGACCTGCGCTCCCGCTGGGACGGGCTCCTCGCGGGCGGCGGCGGGGTGGCCGCCAAGATTCCGGAGGCCGTCCCCGGCAACCCCGACGAGAAGGCGCGCGAGGACCTGCGCCACTCCCTGGCCAAGCTCACCGCCGAGGACCGCAGCAACGCCGTCTTCTACGCGGGCCCCAAGGGCATACTCGGCATGGGCACCCGCTGGGGAAGCTGGCAGATGGCCGAGGAGCTCGCCCCCAGGACCGAGGGCTCCGAGATCCACCCGTTCCGCAGCTGGGACGTCATACGCGCGATCGACACCCAGCTGCGCAAGCTGGAGCGCGGCCCCCTGCACACCGGCGGGCTGCCGCCCGCGTCGATCCAGCACTGGATCGTCTCCCCGGTCGGCGAGGGCGCCAAGGAAGTGACCCGCCCCAGCGGAGCGGACGTGGACACCTTCCTGGTCAAGCCGCACGAGATCACCCGGATCTGCAACGAGCAGCAGTTCAGCGCCGGCAACCGGCACTACCTCGGCATCCAGTACCCGCTCTGGGACGGCCAGCTCGTGATCACCATGCTGGTCACGGTCACCGTGCTCTACAAGACCCTGCGCGTGGAGGTCACCGGGCACGCGCTCGGCCCGGTGCACGGCCTGTTCACCACCAAGTCGGCGGCGCCCGTCGACGAGGTCGCCAAGTCCGTGCGCTTCTGGGAGACCGTGGAGCTCAAGCGGCCCGTGGTCGACACGAGCGAGGTCGTACGCCTCGCCGTGCGCGCGCCCTTCACCTGGTACCCGCCGCTCCTGGACTTCCTGGGCGGCAAGCTCGTCCTCCCGGAGCCGTTCGGCGTCCGCCACGTCTGGGCCGGCCAGCCGTGGCGCCACCGCTTCATGGCGGACGACGCGATGCGCGCCGCGACCCCGGTCCTGCGGGCGGTGCACACCGCGGCGATGCGGGTCCTGGAGGAGAACGGGGTCGACACCGAACGCTTCAGCAACCGTTCGATGATCGTCAGCGGCCTGGTCCAGGACGCCGCACCGCGCAAGGCGGACGTCTACGACGCGTGAGCCCGCGCGGACGTCCGCCGGGCACGCCGGAGGCGTACCCACGTACCCAAGGCGTGCCCGAGGCTCCCCTAGTCGGTGGGCCAGGCGTCGGCGAGCATCTGGCGGGTGTCCGCGAGGAGTTGGGGAAGCACCTTGGTGTGGCCCACGACCGGCATGAAGTTCGTGTCCCCGCCCCAGCGGGGCACGATGTGCTGGTGCAGGTGCGCGGCGATGCCGGCGCCGGCGGCCTGGCCCTGGTTCATGCCGATGTTGAACCCGTGCGCACCGGAGGCCTTGCGCAGCGCGACCATCGCCCGCTTCGTGAGGTCCGCCAGCTCGAGGGTCTCGGCGGCGTCCAGGTCCGTGTAGTCGGCGACGTGCCGGTAGGGCACGACCATCAGGTGGCCGCCGTTGTACGGGTAGAGGTTCAGCACGGCGTAGACGTGCTTGCCCCGGGCCACGACCAGTCCGTCCTGGTCCGACATCTCCGGAATCCCGCAGAAGGGACAGCCGTCCCCGGCCTCCGGCCCGGTCGGCTTGTTCTCCCCCTGGATGTAGGCCATCCGGTGGGGCGTCCACAGACGCTGGAACGCGTCCTGCGTGCCCACACCGATCTGCTGCTCCGGCTCAATCGTCATGGGAGGCAGCATATGACCTTGACCCGGAGCGGCGTGTCGCCGGGGCGGAGACCAGGTGCGGGACGGCGATGCTGGGCCCATGCACGATGCACCCGTGACCCGCGACCAGGCCTGGGAACAGCGGACCGAACTGCCACTGCTCTGCGCTTCGCTGATCTTCCTCGGCGCCTACGCGGTCTCCGTACTGACCTACCACACCCACCCCCTGGTACGGGGCATCGCGCTCACGGTCGTCGCGCTCGCCTGGGCCTGTTTCCTCGTGGACTACGTGGCCCGGCTGCACCTGAGCGGCATGCGCACCCTGCGCTTCGTCCGCGCGCACTGGCTGGACACCCTGATCCTGCTGGTGCCGATCCTGCGGCCGCTGCGCATCATCAAGGTCCACGACGCCATCCAGGCCAAGCAGCGGGGTCCCCGCTGGGGGCTCTACGCGCGGGTGATGTCCTACGCCGGCCTCACGGCCGTCCTGCTCGGCTTCGGCGGCGCGCTCGGGGTGTACCACTTCGAGCGCCGGGCCCCTGACGCCACGATCCGCACCTTCGGGGACGCCGTCTGGTGGGTCTGCGAGACGCTGACGACGGTGGGCTACGGGGACGTGGCTCCGGTCACTCCGGCGGGGCGCACGCTGGCCGCCCTCATGATGGTGGGCGGGCTGGGCCTGCTCGGCGCCGTGACCGGCTCGTTCTCGTCCTGGATGCTCCAGGCCTTCCGGCGCCAGGACGACGAGGAGCCCCCGAGGATCTGAGTTCCCCGGGGGCCCACCCGTTCACTGCTTCGCGGGGCGTCAGACCTGGACGCGGCGCTCCACGACGTCCACGAGCTTCGCCAGCGCCTGGTCGCGCGGGACGCCGTTCTCCTGCGAACCGTCGCGGTAGCGGAAGGAGACGGTGCCCGCGGCCATGTCCTCGTCACCGACGATGATCATGAAGGGGACCTTCAGCTTCTGCTGGTTGCGGATCTTCTTCTGCATGCGGTCGGAGGAGGCGTCCACCTCGACGCGCAGGCCCTTCTTCTTCGCCTCGGCGGCGAACTCCTGCAGGTACTCGACGTGCGAGTCGCCGATCGGGATGCCGACCGCCTGGACCGGGGCGAGCCACGGCGGCATGACGCCCGCGTAGTGCTCCAGCAGGACGGCGAAGAACCGCTCGATGGAACCGAACAGCGCACGGTGGATCATGACCGGACGCTGCTTGGTGCCGTCGGGGCCGGTGTACTCCAGGTTGAAGCGCTCCGGCAGGTTGAAGTCGAGCTGCACGGTCGACATCTGCCAGGTGCGGCCGATCGCGTCACGGCACTGGACGGAGATCTTCGGACCGTAGAAGGCGGCGCCGCCCGGGTCCGGGACCAGGGGCAGGCCCTGCTTCTCGGCGACCTGCTGGAGGGTGGCGGTGGCCTCTTCCCAGATCTCGTCCGAGCCGACGAACTTCTCCGGGTCCTTGGTCGACAGCTCCAGGTAGAAGTCGGTCAGACCGTAGTCGCGGAGCAGGTTCAGCACGAAGGTCAGCGTGCGGTCGAGCTCCTCCGCCATCTGCTCCTTGGTGCAGTAGATGTGCGCGTCGTCCTGGGTGAAACCGCGCGAGCGGGTCAGGCCGTGCACGACGCCGGACTTCTCGTACCGGTACACGGTGCCGAACTCGAAGAGGCGCAGGGGCAGTTCACGGTAGGAGCGGCCGCGCGCATCGAAGATCAGGTTGTGCATCGGGCAGTTCATGGGCTTGAGGTAGTAGTCGGTACCACCGTCGAGCTGCATGGGGGGGTACATGCCCTCCGCGTACCAGTCCAGGTGGCCGCTCTTCTCGAAGAGGGTGCCCTTGGTGGCGTGCGGGGTGTAGACGAACTCGTAGCCCTCTTCCTCGTGCCGCTTGCGCGAGTAGTCCTCCATGGTGCGGCGGATGACGCCGCCCCGCGGGTGGAAGACGGCCAGGCCGGAGCCGATCTCGTCCTGTACGGAGAACAGGTCGAGCTCCACGCCGAGCTTGCGGTGGTCGCGCTTCTCGGCCTCCACGAGGAAGTCGAGGTGGGCCTTCAGCTCCTCCTTCGACGGCCACGCGGTGCCGTAGATGCGCTGGAGCATCGGGTTCTTCTCGCTGCCGCGCCAGTAGGCGGCGGCGTTGCGCATCAGCTTGAACGCGGGGATGTTGCGGGTGGTCGGCAGGTGGGGACCGCGGCAGAGGTCCTTCCAGCACAGGTCGCCGGTCTTGGCGTCGAAGTTGTCGTAGATGGTCAGCTCGCCGCCGCCCACCTCGACGTTCGCACCGTCGTCGGTCGAGGCCGAGCCCTTGATGCCGATGAGCTCCAGCTTGTACGGCTCGTCCTTGAGCTCCTCGCGGGCCGCCTCGTCGGTGACGACGCGGCGGGCGAAGCGCTGGCCGCGCTTCTGGATCTCCTGCATCTTCTTCTCGATGGCCTTGAGGTCATCGGGGGTGAAGGGCTTCGCGACGTCGAAGTCGTAGTAGAAGCCGTCCCGGACCGGCGGGCCGATGCCCAGCTTGGCCTCGGGGAAGAGCTCCTGCACGGCCTGCGCCATGACGTGCGCGGTGGAGTGGCGCAGGATGTCGAGGCCGTCGGGAGAGGAGATCTCCACGGGCTCGACGGTCTCGCCGTCCTTCACCTCGTACGCGAGGTCCTTCAGCTCACCTGCGATGCGCGCGGCGACGATGGTGCGCTCGCCGGCGAAGAGCTCGGCCGCCGTAGTGCCCGTGGCCACCACGCGCTCGTCCCGCTCGGAATCGCGTTGGATGAACACACGGACGTCTGACACCGGTCTCTCCTGACTCAGGGGGTGCGCGAGCGAACACTGCGCGCCTGAATCGTACCGAGCGGATGGGCCGCGCCGCTAAACGGTTACCGCCGGGCCGGTGGGAACCGCCGACGGGGGCGGCGGCGTCCCTGGCCGTACAAGATCATTGATGGGCGTGGAGGAGCATGTGATGACCGGTACGGCTACCCGTTACCTCTATCTGGTGCGGCACGGCGAGGCGGCGTCGGAGGAGGGCGGGCTGACGGAGGCCGGCCGCCGGCAGGCCGTGCTGCTCGGCCGCCGCCTGCGCGAGGTCCCCCTCGCGGCCGTGCACCACGGTCCGCTGCCCCGGGCGGAGCAGACCGCACGTCTGATCGGCGAGCAGCTGGAGGACGTCCCCCTGCACGTGTCGGACGCGGCCGGCGACTACGTCCCCTACGTGCCGCCGAAGGAGGAGCTCCCGGCGGAATCCGCGGACCTCTTCCTCCGTTTCCTCGCCGGCGCCTCCGAGGAGGAACGGGAGCAGGGACCCGTACTGGCCCGGCGGGCGCTCGATCTGTTCACCGGGCCGGTGGACGGCGAGCGGGACCGGCACGAGCTGGTCGTCACCCACAACTTCCTGGTCGCCTGGCTCGTCCGGGACGCCATGGACGCACCGCACTGGCGCTGGCTCGGCCTCAACCACGCCAACGCCGCGCTCACGGTCATCCGGTACGCGCCCGGCCGGCCGGCCTCCGTCCTCGTCTCCAACGACATGCGGCACCTGCCGGCCGAGCTGCGCTGGACCGGCTTCCCCCCGGAGCTGCACGTCTAGGCCGTCTCTTTCGGATCTTGCCGGGCCCGCGACGCCCGGCACCGCGCCTGGCCGCACTGCCGAGGCGACCGAGTACGCCCAGTACGCGAGCGCCCCGACAGCACGCCCAGGCACGGCACCGGACACCGCGGACTCGGCCGACAAGATCCGAAAGAGACGGCCTAGGCCGTGTCACCGCCCCGCACGTCCTACTCGTCCGACGGCAGCACGTCCCCGGCGTCGAGGGACTCGTCCAGGGACTTCATCAGCCGGTCCCGTTCGACCTCGTCCAGCGGCACCGGCCGCACGTCCGCGGCGCCCGTGAGCCGGCGGAACCCGCCCCGGCGCTGCAGGCTCCCGCTGACCCGGATCGGCAGTCCGACCAGGTGCGCGTGGCCCGCCACCCGGTACGACTCCTCGTCGAGCACGACCCGGACGTACGGGATCTCCGCCCCGGCCAGGACCCGCAGCCGGACCGTGCCCCCGCCGCCCGGGGCGGACCTCCGCATCCGGACCACCGCTCCCGCCACCCTGACGGGCACGGCGGGTTCGTCCCGCGTGTACCGCGCGGCCGCCTCCCGGAGCACCGGGAGGTCGCCGGGCGAGAACTCCACGGGCTCCGGGCGGGCCGCGCACCCCGCCGGGACCCCCGCCGCCGGGGCCCATGCCAGGGCCACCCGGGCCCCCTCCGAGCCGTGGACCAGCGAGATGAGGGCTTCGGCGAGCTCCCGGCTGACCCCGGCCTCGACCGCGGCGTCGAAGGCTTCCATGCCGCCGGTGGCCCGCTGGTAGTCCACGGCCTCGCGGGCGGCGTGCAGCGCGTGGTGGAGCCGGATCACCGTCCCCCGTCCCCCGTCGACGGGGACGTACGCGGTCAGCCGCCGGCCGCCCGGAGCCGGCCCGACCAGGACGCCGTCCAGGGCCCGCTCCGCCTGGCCGCGGTGCCGGGCTCCGTAGTACCCGGCCCGTGCCCGGTCGGCCAGTGCCCCGGCGAGGAGCAGCTGGCGGGCGGCCGAGCGGAGCTGCTCCTGGACGGTCCAGTCGGCCTCGCCCTGGAGTCCGTACGCCCCTCGCGGGATCTCGCGTTCCCAGCGGATCTCGTCGCTCGGCACGCTGAGCCCGTACAGCACCTCGCGCGCCGACGGCAGGGCGCTGCGCGCGAGCGCGGTGAGCGCCTCTTCGAGCAGGTCGGCGCAGTCGGGGAAGGCCCGGCTCTCGGGGACGAGGAGGCTGGTGCCGCCGCTGCCCGCGGCGTACGGGGCGGGCGGCGTCCAGCGCCCGTACCGCCCGGCCGCGCCGCCGCGGCGCAGCCAGCCGTGCCGGTGCAGCAGGGCGCCGAGCACGACCGGATCGACCTGCGCGGGATCGGGGGCTCCCGCGGCGAACTCCGGTGCGGAGAGCGGCTCCAGGTGCGGTGACTGCCAGTTCATCAAGGTGTCCCTCCCGACCCGACCCGGGTCATGATCTCGCAGAGCGCCCGGTCGTCGAAGATCCGCGTGGTCGGGATCCGTACGGTGGTCCGGCGCCGGCCGGTCACGGGGTGCCCGGCGAGATTGGTCCAGTAGCAGCAGTGCCGCAGGTCGAGCCGGTCGTGGCCGGCGCTCAGCCATTGGTCGCGTTCCCGCGGGACGAGCATCACGACGAGGATCTTGTGCACGGCGACCGGGGTGCGGGCCAGCTTCACCAGGTGCTCGTTGTCGAGGGTGAAGCCGAAGGTGGGCCCGGCCGGTCTGGGCGGTATCTGGTAGGTCGCCTTGAGCTGGACCTTGATGGTCACCTCGTCGTCGATGACGTGCTCGGGGGCGCCGTGGCTGACGTGCCAGTCGATGCCGTTGTCGGGAAAGGGCTGGGACAGCGAGCATCCGGCCGCGGCGGCGACGGCGTGCAGGTATCCCACCTGAAGGGTTTCCATGCAGGCGGTGGTGGCGAGTGTGCCGCGCAGCGGTCCGCTCCGCGGGTCGGTCCGCGGATCGATCTGCCCCGCGAGCACCCCGCCCGGTTCGGGCTGCGCGAGCGCCATGGCAGGCTCCCCATGCCTTCCGGGCTGTCCCCGATGTTCGAGCGGCCGCACGGGGCCGCATCAGGTCCGTGTCAGGGTGTCGGGGTTGACGACCGGTCATGTGTGCGGTCCCCCAGTTGAGTTGTCTCCGCAGTCGGCGTCCCGCAAACGGCGTACGGGGCAAAGAGCCCGGGTATCACCGTTTCGGGCAGGGTGGCGGGCCTGGGGCGCGGTGTCCGGGCGGGGGCCATCTGCCGACGGGTGACGAGGAGTTCGCCATGACACGCTGGTACGAGGGCCCGCTGGCCGCATTCGACACGGAGACGACCGGGGTGGACGTGGAACAGGACCGGATCGTGTCCGCCGCGCTCATCGTGCAGGAGTGCGCGGGCGGCCGGGTCCGCTCGACGCGCTGGCTGGTCAATCCCGGCATCCCGGTACCCCCGGGGGCCACGGAAGTGCACGGTCTGACCGATGAGCACCTCCAGCGCAACGGGCGGTGGCCCGCGCCGGTGGTGGAGGAGATAGCCCGCGCGCTCGGGGAGCAGCAGATGGCGGGGAGGCCGGTGGTGGTGATGAACGCGCCGTTCGATCTGACGCTGCTGGACCGGGAGTTGCGCCGCCACCGGGCGTCCTCGCTGGCCCGGTACCTGGACAACCGGCCGCTGACGGTGCTGGATCCGCGGGTGCTGGACAAGCATCTGGACCGCTACCGCAAGGGGCGCCGGACCCTGACGGATCTGTGCGCGCACTACGGGATAGAGCTGGAGGGGGCCCATGACGCGGGCGCGGACGCGCTGGCTTCCCTGGAGCTCGTACGGGCCGTGGGGCGCAGGTTCGCGGGCCGGCTGGAGCGGCTGACGCCGGCGGAGCTGCACACGCTCCAGCAGGTGTGGCACGCGGCGCAGGCGCGGGGACTCCAGGCGTGGTTCGCCCGGCAGGGCACACCGGAGCCGGTGGATCCGCACTGGCCGCTGCGGCCGGAGCTGCCCGCGGCGGCGTGAGCGGGGGCTTCCCGCGGTGCGGGGGTGCCCGCCACACGAAGGGTCCCGGCGCGCTGAGGGGCCCGTACATGCGGAAGGCCGGTCAGTCATAAGACGGACCGGCCTGTCCCGGTGGGCGATACTGGGATCGAACCAGTGACCCCTTCGGTGTGAACGAAGTGCTCTCCCGCTGAGCTAATCGCCCGGGAACGGTGTGAACAATACAGAAGGCTCGGGGCTGGTTCAAACCGCTTCGGGCCGGGCCGCCAGATGGGCGGCGAGCCCGCGTCTCCCGGCCCGCATCATCAGGGTGTGGTTGAGCCGGAACACCGGACGCCCGGGGAAGGCGAGGAGGCGCATCAGGGGGCGGCGCACCTCGACCTCCTGCTCGTACAGGGCCCGCGTGCCGCCGGGCCGCGACCGCACGGTCCAGCGGGCCCAGCCCTCCAGGTCACCGAGCAGGGCGACCTCCAGGATTCCGCGCACGGGGTCCCGCAGGAGCTCGGCCGCGCTCACGCGCAGGGTGTACGGGAGGGCGGAGCGGATGAAGGCGGTGCCGCCGGTCCCGTCGACGGCGGGGGCGACGGCGCGGATCTGGGGCCACCACAGGGGGTAGGACTCGGGGTGTTCCAGGGCGGCGTAGACGCGGGCGGGTGCGGCGTCGAGGTCCCAGACGCTGCGGAAGCGGTAACGGGTCCACCGGTCGGCGTGGTTGGCGGGGGCGGCACTGCCTCCGGGGCTGCCGATGCGGCTGCTTCGGTCCATGCCTCCAGTCTTGCGCGCGGCGGGTTCCCGTACCCCGTACTCAGCCGGAACTCACCCGGAGATGAGTACGCGCACCCATGTCCTGACGGGGTGACGGGCGCCACACTCCGAACCATGACCAACCCCCTGCCGCCGGCCGAGGAGCTCGTGCTCATCGACCGCGAACTGATCCAACTCGACGCCCGGCGCCACTTCCTGCTGAGTCGCCGTGCGTGGCTGCTGGGCGCCCAGGCACCCCACGCGTGGGGTGCGCCGGCCAGGCCGCCGGTGCCCGGGCAGGGAGCGGAGGCCTCGGCGCCCGGCGCGCAGAACGTGCTGCTGGTCCTGGGCGCGGTGCTGCTGGCCGTCGCGGCGCTGGCGTTCACGCTGGTCAGTTGGGGCTCCCTGGGGATCGCCGGGCGCAGCGCGGTGCTCGCCGTGGTCACGGCGGCGGCGCTGGGCGCGCCGGTGGCGCTGCTGCGCCGGGGGCTGCGCTCGACCGCCGAGGCGGTGGGCGCCGTCGGTCTGCTGCTGACGGTGCTGGACGCGTACGCGCTGTACGCGGTCGGCATGCCGGAGGTGGACGGCACCGCGTACGCGGCCGGTGCCGCCGCGGTCCTGGCGGCGGGGTGGGCGGGGTACGGGCGCTCCCTGCCGGCGCTGCGGATCCCGGTCCCCGCGGCGCTGCTGACGGCGCAGCTCCCGCTGCCACTGGCCGCGCTGTCCGCCGGGGCGGCGGGGCTGGACCTGGCCTGGGCCCTGCTGGGGACGGCGGCGCTGGACGCGGGGCTCGTGCTGCTGCGGCCCGGGCGCTGGTCCCGCTGGGCGGGCGCGGCGGGCTCGGTGGCGGGCGGGGCCGCGCTGCTGACGGGGCTGGTGGAGTCCGCGGCGGCGGAATCGACGGGCGCGGCACTGGCGCCTTCGGTGCGGCTGGCGGCGGTGGCCGTGCTCGCGCTGGTGGTGGCGTGGCGGGCTGCCGCGATGCGAGCGGCCTTCGCCGCGGCCGGCGCCCTCGCGGCGGTGGCGGCGCTGGGCGGCCTGGTCCGGCCCGAGCTGAGCCCGCCCTGGGCGGCGGTCGCGTACCTCGTGGTGGCCCTGCCACTGCTGGGAGCCCTACGGGTCTCCGCGCTCCCGGAGCCGGTCCGCCGCGGCCTCGCCCTGGCCGGTGCGGGGGTGGCCGTCCTGCAGGCGGTGGCCTCCGTGGCGTGGGTGGCGACGGTGCTGGTGGGCCGGCTGCGGGTGCTGGAGGAGGTCTGGTCGGTGACGACGCCCGCGTCGGCGGCCGCGGACGGCCCGGGGCTCGCGGCGCCGGTGTCGCTGCTGCTGACGGCCGGGGCGGCGTGGTGGCTGGTCCGGGTGGTCCCGGGGCGGCCGGAGCCGGGGGTGGCGGCGGTGGCCCTGGGCTGGGCGGCACTGTTCACGGCCCCCGTGGTCCTCGAGGCGGCCCCGGGCGCGGTCCTCGCGACGCAGCTCGCGGTGACGCTGGCGGCGGGCCTGCTCGCGCTGCGCTCCGCGGTGACGCCGATCGCCGACGCCCCCGCGAAGACCGCGGCGGGCGCCGCGACGGCCGGCGGCAACCCGGCGGCCTCCGGGACCGGGACCGCCGACGACGGCCGCCTCGCGGGCCCGTGGTCCGCGGCGGTCCGCGACGGCAGCCCCACGGGCTCCGGGACCGCGCCCGCCGCCCGTCTCGGGCTCGTCGGGGTCACCGCGGGCGTGTGTGCGCTGGTGGGGGCCCTGAGCGTGTCCGTGGCGGCTCTGGACGGCCGGCTGGCGACCTTCGGGGTGCTCGGCCTGCTGGGGGCCGCCTGCGCGGCGGGAGCGGCGTACGGGCGCGCTCCGGAGTGGGCCCGCGCGGGGGCCGCGGCGCTCGCCGTCGGGTACGCGGCGCTGCTCGCGGTGGCGCTGGGTGCGCTGCTGGAGCGGCCGGTGGCCTGGTGGGCGCCGCCGGTGCTGGTGGTCCCGGCGGCGGTGGCGGCGCTCGGGCCGCGGCTGGGCGTCGTACGGGTCCCGGCCGAGGTCGCGGCGGCCGCCTCGGGCCTCCTCGCGGTGGCCCTGGCCACCGGGGACGCTCCGGTGCTCGCGCTGGTCCTGGCGCTGGCCGGGGTGGTGTGCGCGGCGGCGGCGGTGCGGCCCGAGCGCCGGTCGGCGGCGGGCTGGCCGGCCGGGGTGCTCTTCCTCGCGGCGACCTGGGTACGGCTGGCGGCTTCGGAGGTGACGGTGCCCGAGGCGTACACCCTGCCGGTGACGGCGGCGGCGCTGGCCGTGGGATTCCTGCGGCGGCGGCGCGATCCGCTGGCCGGCTCCTGGACGGCGTACGGGCCGGGTCTGGCGGCGACGCTGCTGCCGAGCACCCTCGCGGTGTGGGGCGATCCGCACTGGCTGCGGCCGCTGCTGCTGGGGACGGCCGCGCTCGGGGTGACCCTGGCCGGTGCCCGCGGCCGGCTCCGCGCGCCGCTGTTGCTGGGCGGGGCGACGCTGACGGCGGTGGCACTGCACGAGCTGACCCCGTACGTGGTCCAGGTCGTGGACGCGCTGCCGCGCTGGCTGCCGCCGGCCCTGGCCGGGGTGCTGCTGCTGGCGGTGGGGGCCACCTACGAGAAGCGGCTGCGCGACGCCCGTCGGCTGCGGGAGGCGATCGGGCGCCTGAAGTAGCCCGGCCCCGGGACCCGGTCTCGGGTCCCGCCGTCCGGCCCGGGCTCCAGGGCCGGACGGGTGCGGGCCTTGGGCCGGACGGGGGAAAACGCCAGAGGCCCGGAGACTGTGAAAGTCTCCGGGCCTCTGGTCCGGGTGGGCGATACTGGGTTCGAACCAGTGACCCCTTCGGTGTGAACGAAGTGCTCTCCCACTGAGCTAATCGCCCGGACGCACCGCAAACATTACCGCATGTCAGCGGTGCTCTCCGCCATGGTCCGGCGGGCTCACTGGTCCTTGAGGTTCCAGGGCAGCACGAGCCCGTACTTCCACAGGTAGAAGCCGATCAGGACGCCCGCGATCACGAGCCCGACGCTGGTCAGGATGATGTTGCGGCGGCGGACCTTGGGGTCCAGGGCCTTCTGGGCGGCTTCGCTGACCTTGCGCTTGGTCCAGCGCAGGGCGAGGTGGGCCCAGGCGAATTCGGTGGCCCAGATCGCCAGGCCCGCGAAGATCGCCACCCAGCCCGGTCCGGGCAGGACCAGCATGGCGACGCCGGCGCCGATGACGGCGAGGCCGACGACGAAGACGCCGACCTGCCAGCTCAGGTGCAGGCTCCGGTTGGCCTTGATGAAGGCCGGCGCCTTCGAAACGTGCGGCGCCTCCTCGGCGGCGGATTCCGCTGCGGCTCCCTCTGCGGATTCGGCGGCGGAATCGGCTGCGGATCCGGCGGCGGACTCGTTGGTCTCGCGGTTACTCCCCGTGTTCATGGGGTCGAATCTACCGGAGGTCCCAGCACACGTGAATGGTCGTTTGGATCCGCCGTCCGAGGGACCCAGAGGTCCGCAAAACGGTCAGAGGGGTTTACAACGGCACCGTAGGTGGCATGTCGATTTCGCCGACGTGCGAATCCCCGAGCGCACACTGAGCGAAAGGCCCTGGCGCTTATGAACACCACGGTCAGCTGCGAGCTGCACCTGCGCCTCGTTGTGTCGAGCGAGTCCTCACTGCCTGTTCCCGCGGGCCTGCGGTATGACACGGCCGACCCCTACGCCGTGCACGCCACCTTCCACACCGGCGCCGAGGAGACGGTCGAATGGGTATTCGCCCGCGACCTCCTCGCCGAGGGCCTTCACCGGCCCACCGGTACCGGCGACGTCCGTGTCTGGCCGTCCCGCAGTCACGGTCAGGGGGTCGTCTGCATCGCCCTGAGCTCACCGGAGGGAGAAGCACTGCTCGAAGCACCCGCCCGAGCACTGGAGTCGTTCCTCAAGCGGACGGACGCCGCGGTCCCACCCGGGACCGAACACCGGCACTTCGACCTCGACAAGGAGCTCTCCCACATCCTGGCCGAATCCTGAGCCAGGCCTACAGAGGGAACCCTCCCCCGGCTGAGCCCGGGGGCCGTACGACACCGTCCGACTCGGGGCGACGGTGCACGGCGGACAACCACATACGGAAGTACCGGCGCTGTTCATGCGGGAGCCACCCGCATGGACGGCGCCGGTGCGCTTTCGGGTGACCCGCTAGAGTCGGCCACCAGCGGCGGCAGCAGACCGTCACCGCAGGCCCGGCCCTTGAGGGAGACCCCGTGCAGATCCCCCACGACACCCGTCGCGCGCTCGACGTCGTCGTCGCGCTGGTGAACACCTCGGCCGAGACCGAGCAGCCCGACGGGCTGGCTGACGTGAACGCGCTGCGCGGCTTCGTCCACGAGTACGCGATCAGCGACGTCGGCGAGCTCAGCGCCCGCGACCTCGCCGGCGTGCGCACGGTCCGCGGCAAGTTCGCCCAGATCTTCGCGGCGCCCACCGCGCGCGCGGCCTCCGTGCTGATCAACGAGCTGGTCGCGACGGCGGGCACCACCCCGCAGCTGACGAACCACGACGGCTACGACTGGCACGTGCACTACTTCGCCCCGGGCGCCTCGGTGGGCGACCACCTGGCGGCCGACGGCGGCATGGCGCTGGCCTTCATCGTGGTCTCGGGCGAGCAGGAGCGGCTGCGCCGCTGCGAGGCCCCGGACTGCCGGCGGGCCTTCGTCGACCTGTCCCGCAACCGCTCCCGGCGCTACTGCGACAGCCGTACCTGCGGGAACCGGCTGCACGTGGCGGCGTACCGGGCCCGGCGCAAGTCGGAGCTGGGCACGGAGCCGGGCTCAGAGCAGGAAGAGATCGTGCACGGCGGCGAGCAGCAGCAAGCCGCCGATCACGCCTAGGAAGATCATCAAGGGCGGCTGGGAGAGCGCGAAGAGGCAGCCTCGCGGCTCCTCGGCGACGGGAACGGTGGCCGGCACGGAAACGGCGGGCTCACCCGATGAAGTGTCGGGCATGTCGGGGCGATGATGGCCCAGCGGGCCCGCACGCGCCCCTCAACACGCCAGACGGAGCACGTGAGTTCACCGGATCCCATCAGATCAGGTGGTTCCCGTCCCGGATCGCCCCGCGGCCGGGTCAGATGCCGTGCTTCTTCAGGATCGCCTCGATGTCGGAGAAGTCCTCGGCGGGAGCGGCGGCCGGGGCGGGCCGCGAGCGGGCACCGTCGCCCAGCGAGGGCGCGGAAGCAGCCGGGGCGACGGCCTCCTGCGCCGGGCGGCCCTTGGCGGCCTTCGGCCGCTTCTGCCTCCCCTCCCCCGCGCCCGCTCCGCGCCGTTCTATCGCGCGGGTGGTCACGAAGAGGAGCCAGGCCAGCCCCAGCACGGCGAAGCCGGCCCAGACGGTGGGCTTGAAGACGATCCCGGTGGCCCACGCCACGACGCCCGTCATCACGAGGCCGACGGGTACCAGCGAGTACGCCGCGATCCTCGTGGCCGCGAGGAATCGCTTGCGGTAGGCGGTCAGCGCGGCGATGCCCAGGCCCGCCGCGGACACCGCGGAGCAGATGGTCTCGGCGAGCATGCGGGGCCTCCAGGGGCGGGACGGCCACAGCGGCCGCGGCGGACCCGGCCGACGGGCCGGGCGTTCTGTCCCCATCCATCCTGCACCGGCCACCCTCGCCCTGGCCACGTCCGGAGCCCCCCGCGGGCGGATCTCCGGGACATCTCCGGGTCCCGTCTCCTCCCCAGGTCCCGGTCCCTGCCCATCCCTCCGGACTGGGAGACTGTCCACATGACCGATTCCGTGATCCTCGACGTCTGGTGCGAACTTCAGTGCCCGGACTGCCACAGCGCCCTGGACGACGTGCGCGCCCTGCGGGCCCGCTACGGCGACCGGCTGGACATCCGGCTGCGCCACTTCCCGCTGGAGAAGCACAAGCACGCCTTCGCCGCCGCGCAGGCCGCGGAGGAGGCCGCCGAGCAGGGGCAGGCCTGGCCCTACGTGGAGGCCGTCCTCGCCCGCACCGCGGAGCTCGCGAAGTCCGGCGAATCGGTACTGGTCGAGGTCGCGCGTGAACTGGGCCTGGACTCCGAGGAGTTCGACACCGCCCTGATCGACGGCCGGCACATCCTGATCGTGGACGCCGACCAGGCCGAGGGCAAGGCGATCGGCGTGACCGGAACCCCGACGTACGTGATCGACGGGCAGCGCCTCGACGGCGGCAAGAGCCAGGAGGGCCTGCGCGAGCGCATCGAGGAGATCGCCGACCGGCTGCTCGGCGCCGCCTAGGCCGTCTCCGCAAGCGGCGGCCTAGACGAGGTCCTTGGCGTAGTTGAAGTTCGTCGTCCGGTAGCCGAGGGACTCGTAGAGCCGCAGGGCCGGGACGTTGTCCGTGAAGACGTGCAGGGCGAGCACCCGGTGGCCGGCGGCGAGGGCGGTGCCCTCCGCGAGGAGCATCAGGTCCCGGCCGTGGCCGCGGCCCCGGTGCTCCTCGGCGACCGCGACGTCGTAGACGTACGAGTCCCCGCCGTTCGGCGCGACCCAGACGGTGCCCACGGGGACACCGGCCGCCTCCAGCACGGAGAAGCTGACACCCGGCGAGGCAAGGCCCTGGGGCAGCATGGACGCGTGGTCGCTCACCGACTTCGCCCGTGCGGCCTCGGCCGGCATGCCACGGCTGACCCAGTCCTGCGCGTAGCCCTCCAGGGCCTGCGCGTGCCAGCGCTCGAACTCGGGCTCCGTCATCGGGCGCCCGGCCACCCCCTCGGACAGGGCGGGCGGCCCGGCCGGGAGCTCCTTGGCCATGTTGCGGCTGTACTCGGCGTACCCGAGGGAGCCCGCCAGCCGCAGGCCGCCCTCCGAGCCGGCCGGCACCGAGACGCGGATCCGGCGGCAGCCCCAGCCGCGCAGCACTTCCTCGGCGGCGAGCGCGGCGACCGTGGCACGGCCGCGCCGCCGGTCGGGCTCCTCGACGGCGAGGTCGCGGATCTCGGCGACCGTCGGCCCGAAGGGGGTGTCCGCGGCGAGCAGCAGGGCGCCGACGCGCCTGCTGTTGACGCGGATCTCGTACGGGCGCGAGCGCGCCCCGCCGGTGCTCTGCTGAAGCGGCCCGCTCGGCCGCAGGGTGGTGGTCATCAGTCGAGTTCTACCCGCCCTGCGGCCCGAAGCACAGCAGATATGTCCGGCCCCCGGTCAGGAGCGGGGGTCGGCGTCCTCGGCGGAGCGGGCGTCGAAGATCCGCATGGCCTCGGCCGTGACGGGGCCGGGGGCGGTGCCCAGCTCGCGCCCGTCGATCCGTACGACGGCCTGGACGTCGCGCAGGGAGGAGGTCAGGAAGACCTCCTCCGCCTGCTCCAGCGCTTCGAAGGGCAGGTCGGTCTCCTTGGCCCCGCACCATTCGGTGACGAGCGCGCGGGTGATGCCCGCGAGGCAGCCGGAGGCCACGGGCGGAGTGTGCAGCTGTCCGTCGAGGACGACGAACACGTTGGAGCCGGTGCCCTCGCAGAGCCGCCCGACGGTATTGGCGAAGAGGGCCTCGGAGGCGCCGGCCCGGTGGGCGGCGGCGAGCGCGACGACGTTCTCGGCGTACGAGGTGGTCTTCAGGCCCGCCACGGCGGAGCGCTCGTTGCGCACCCACGGCACGGTGACCACGGCGGTGGTGTCGGGGCGGCGCGTGGCCCCGGCCAGCGCGACGATCAGCGTCGGGCCGGCCTCGCCGCGGTCGGAGCCGAGCGGGGAGACGCCCCCGGTGTAGGTGACGCGGAGCCGGCCGAGCGGGACCGGATTGGCCTCCAGTACGGCGGCGCAGGCGCGGCGCACCTCGTCCAGGTCCGGGTCCGGGAGTCCGAGCCCCCGGGCCGAGCGGGTCAGCCGCTCCAGGTGCCGGGTGAGTGCGAAGGTCGCGCCGCGCTCCGCCTTGAGCGTCTCGAAGACCCCGTCGCCGACGGTGAGGCCGTGGTCGAACACGGACACCTTCGCTTCGTCGGCGTCCCGCAGTGTTCCGTCGAGCCAGATCCTCACCGTACGGTTCTCCCTCTTTCGTCGGTCTGTACTTCCGTCGGGCCCGCCGCGGCGCCCGCACCGGTGGGACCGGCCGCGTGCGCCTCGACGGCTCCCGACGCTACCCGCAGCAGGCGGGCGGCCTTCAGCTCGGTCTCCGCCCACTCGCGGTCGGGGTCGGAGCCCCAGGTGATCCCGGCACCGGTGCCGAAGAGCAGCCGGGGTCCCCCGGGGGCCGTGCGGTCGATCCAGAAGGTCCGGATGCCGACGGCGAGTTCGGCCGTACCCCGGTCGGCGTCGACCCAGCCGATGCCTCCGCAGTAGGGGCCGCGCGGGGCGGTCTCCAGGGCCTCGATGATCCGCAGGGCGGAGGATTTGGGGGCTCCGGTGACGGAGCCGGGCGGGAAGGTCGCGGCGAGCAGCTCGGGCCAGCCGGCGCCCTCGGCGAGCTCCCCGGCGACGGTGGAGACGAGGTGGACGAGGCCCGGGTGCTCTTCGAGCGCGCACAGCTCCGGGACGGTCACCGAGCCGGTGGCGCAGACCCGTCCGAGGTCGTTGCGTACGAGGTCCACGATCATCACGTTCTCGGCGTGGTCCTTGGGCAGCAGGTCGGCGGCGGTGCGGCCGGTGCCCTTGATCGGGCCCGACTCGACGCGACGGCCGGTGCGGCGCAGGTAGAGCTCGGGCGACGCGGTGGCGATCTCGACGCCGTGGGCCGGCAGCCGAATCGTTCCTGCGTACGGGGCGGGGTTGCCGCGGGCGAGCAGCGCGGTCAGGGCGTCCACATCGGCGCCCACCGGGTCGGGGAGCGGCGCGGACATCACGCGGCAGAGGTTCGCCTGGTAGACCTCCCCCGCCTCGATGTGCTCGCGGATGCGGCGTACGCCCGCGGTGTACGCGGCGCGGCCGAGGGAGGAACTCCACTCGTCGGCGTCGGGGCCGCGCCACGCCCCGGGGACGGGGACGGGCACCGGGTCGGGGCGTACGTCCCCGAAGCGCGCACAGACGAGACGGCCTTCGAAATCGGCCGTCACCGCCCAGAAGCCGGTGGAGTCGAGGGCACCAGGATCACTGGTGACGTCTCGGAGGTCGGTCGCGAGAAGGCCGCCGAAGCGGGCGAGGGGAGGCAGGTCGTGCACGGCTGCGAGTCTATGACCGGTGACGCCCGGGCGCCGGTGAGGCGTCCGCCGGGTGACCGGCGGTGATCGGGCGGCAGCACGCTGCGGAAACGCGTTTTTGAGCTGGCCCGGGAATCCGCTAGAGTTCAACACGTCGCCAGGGAGCGAAGGGGAAAAACCCCGGAGCGAACACGGTGACCTGCGGACGTAGCTCAGTTGGTAGAGCACCACCTTGCCAAGGTGGATGTCGCGAGTTCGAGTCTCGTCGTCCGCTCTGAGGTGGGGGATCATCTTCCCGAGGACCCCCTGCTTGCTCCATGGTGGAGTGGCCGAGAGGCGAGGCAACGGCCTGCAAAGCCGTCTACACGGGTTCAAATCCCGTCTCCACCTCCAAGGACGATTAGCTCAGCGGGAGAGCGCTTCCCTGACACGGAAGAGGTCACTGGTTCAATCCCAGTATCGTCCACTGGTCCGCAAGGATCCCCGCGCGATTAGCTCAGCGGGAGAGCGCTTCCCTGACACGGAAGAGGTCACTGGTTCAATCCCAGTATCGCGCACGCAGTATGCTTCACACCTGCCACCTGCGGTGCTCGCACCGTGAACGTGGTCCCGCGCGATTAGCTCAGCGGGAGAGCGCTTCCCTGACACGGAAGAGGTCACTGGTTCAATCCCAGTATCGCGCACCAGATGTCCGAAAGCCCCGGCCGTTCCCACGGCCGGGGCTTTCGCGTGTGCGCGGTCCGAGCTCAGGAGGAGAAGAGCATCCGGCCGAAGCCGCCCTTGCGGTGGCCGTGACCGTGGCCGTGGCCGTAGCCGCCGTGCTGCGGGGCACCCCAGGCGGGCGCGGGGGCCGCGTGCTGCTGCGGGTACGCGACCGGGGCGGGCGCCGGCGGGGCGGCCGGGGGCGGGACCTGGCCGTACTGGGCGGTGTACTGGGACTCCAGGCGGGTCAGCGCCTCCAGCTCGCCGTAGTCGAGGAAGATCCCCCGGCAGCCGCTGCACTGCTCGATCTGGACACCGTTGCGGTTGTACGTGTGCATCATCGCGTGACACTTCGGACACTGCATGACCGGATCAACTCCTCGCCGTTCGCGTCGACACCGGATGCGTACCCGGTGGCGTGAGGCTCACCCTACGACGGAGGCTTCGGCTCCAAGTCGGGCGGGAGGGAGGCAATTCGGGCACAGGCCTCCACCATCAGCCGCTCCACGTCGTCGAGTCGGCGCCGCTCGCCGGCGGCCTTGGCGAGGGCCAGCGCGGCCGTCTGCACGGTGAGCGCGCGGGCCGCGAGGTCGAGTTCCGGCCAGGGGTCGCTGCCGGGTGGACCGGCCGCCGGGCCGCCCGCGGCGCGGTACGCGTCGAGGAAGCGCAGCCAGGTCCCGGTGTCCAGCAGCCCGGCGGCGTACCAGGCCGCGGGCCGGGCGAGGTCCCAGGCGGGCGTGCCGAGTCCCAGGTCGTCCACGTCGATCAGCCGCCAGCCCCCGGCCGGGCCCCGGACCAGCTGCCCGAGGTGCAGGTCCCCGTGGCAGAGCGCCCCGCCGGACGGCGCCGGGCCCTCCCCCCGGGCCCACCCCGGAAGCGTGGCCGCGGCGGCCCGTACGAGCCGCGCCAGCTCCGCGGCGTCGGGATCCGGGCCCGTCGGCCCGGCCGGGACCGCCTGCCCGGCGGGAATGGCCAGGACGGCCCGGCGGGCCCGGTCGGCGCGGCCGGAGGAGGACCCGGCGGCGAGCGCGGCAGCCGCCCCGGCCCGGGGCGGGGCGCCGCCGGAGCCGTGGCCGTCGTCGGAGGGGCGTTCCCGGGCCGGGCGCCCCGGCCGTACGCCGCTCGGCCCGTCGGCCCCGGCACCCGCGGGCACCGGCGCGGGCGCGGCGCGCCCCGCCACGGCCGGGGCCCCCGGCGGGTGCGCCGCGGCGAGGCGGTGGAGGGCGCGGGCGAGTTTCGCCGGGCCGCGCATCGGGGGGAGCGGGTACGGGAGGTGGTGGAGCGGGGTCCGGTGGAGGGCGGCCAGGAGCTCCGCGGCGGGCTCCCAGGGGGCCTCATCGGGGCGGTCCGGGGCGACCGGAGCACCGTAGGGCCACAGGGAGACGGGCCGGGAGCCGACCAAGCCGAGCCCGGTGCGCAGCGGGGGCAGCAGGACCCCGGCCAGCGCGGGGTCCCCGGCCACGCGGATCCGTACCGCCAGGGCGTCGGGATCGCTGTCGCCCGCGTGCGCCTTGGCCACGACGTCCCCGCAGCGGACCACGGTGCCGTCGTCGCGGTCCGCGAGGAGCACGTACTCCACCGCGCCCGCGTACGCGGCGAGCTCGGCCGCGCTCACTCGCTCCAGCGGAACCACGCCTCGGCTCTCCCCGCGCTCCGCACCCGGGCGGGTGCTCCTCGGGACGAGGGTACGCAGCACGGGGCCGGGCGGCAGTGGCGGCGCCGCCGTCCGTGCACCGCAGGCCGCCACCGGGGCGAATCCGGTGCCGAGCGGCGCGCAGGGGGGCGTCAGGAAGGGGTGTACGCGGGCATGAACAAGCGGGCATGAAAAAGGGTGCTGCGCGTCCGGCTCCCCAGCCGTACGCGCAGCACCCTTCACCTGCCGTCCGTCGACCGCTCCCCCGTCCCCACGGGGTTCGGTCGGTGACAGTCCCGGCCCAGGCCGCTCTCCTGGGCCCGGGGCGCCGCTCAGCGCCCCAGCATCACGCTTACGGACGACGCCTGCGCCGCCACCTGGTCGAAGCCTCCGAAGAGGAAGAGCAGGACGGCGGCCAGGGGGAGCACCATGGCCGCGGCCACCAGTGGATGGCGACGACCGGACTCATGGCTGTTGAACGCGAATGCCTTGCGTCCCTGCCGTGCGATGTCCGCCATGGTCCTCTCCCTGTCGTTTGGCAGCGGCGGGTTCATGACCTCGGGGGACGAGTGACTCCACCCGCCGCTTGTCTTCAACACTAGGTGCGGGAAAGGCTTGTGGCCTCATGCCTTCGTACCCATTGCCTGGCCTCCAGGAGGATGACGAGCCCACCCCGCGCGTACTCCCCTGGGTGGAGACCCGTCCCCCGGTCTGAGGGTCATCCCGGAGGGGATGACCGGAGCGTAGTGACTTCGCTCACTTCCGTCACTCACCGCACACACGAGGCCCCCGACCAGGCGCTCCCAAGATCAACCGGACGGGTCCGCTCCGACCGGCGGCCGCCGCTCCCCCACTACCCCGCCCCGGACCCCAATTCCCTTGCGTCCGGCCCGGCTTGGCCGAACGGCCCCGCTCCGCACATGCGTCCTACCGGTGGTCCGGCAACTCCCCAAGTGGACCGCCCCGTACTGACAATCGAATCCCCCGGCGAGGGCGCGGCCTCTGAGCGCGCATGCCGGATGGTCCGTAAGCTGTGCCACGTCAACAGGACGACCGGTCAGCGGGGTGGACATGGCGATGATGCGGCTCCGGCGCGAGGACCCGCGTGTCGTCGGCTCGTTCAGGCTGCACCGGCGCCTCGGCGCCGGCGGCATGGGCGTCGTCTATCTGGGCTCCGACCGGCGCGGACAGCGCGTCGCGCTCAAGGTGATCCGGCCGGACCTGGCCGAGGACCAGGAGTTCCGTTCGCGCTTCGCGCGCGAGGTCTCCGCCGCCCGGCGGATCCGCGGCGGGTGCACCGCGCGGCTGGTCGCCGCGGACCTGGAGGCGGAGCGCCCCTGGTTCGCCACGCAGTACGTGCCCGGCCCCTCCCTGCACGACAAGGTGGCCGAGGAAGGCCCCCTGACGGCTTCGGCCATCGCCGCCATCGGCGCCGCGCTCTCCGAGGGACTGGTCGCCGTACACGAGGCCGGGGTGGTCCACCGCGACCTCAAGCCCTCGAACATCCTGCTGTCGCCCAAGGGCCCGCGCATCATCGACTTCGGGATCGCCTGGGCCACCGGCGCCAGTACCCTCACGCACGTGGGAACGGCCGTGGGCTCCCCCGGCTTCCTCGCTCCCGAGCAGGTGCGCGGCGCCGCCGTCACCCCCGCCACGGACGTCTTCTCCCTCGGCGCCACCCTCGCCTACGCGGCCACCGCCGACTCGCCCTTCGGGCACGGCAGTTCCGAGGTCATGCTGTACCGGGTGGTGCACGAGGAGCCCCACCTCCAGGGTGTTCCCGACGCGCTCGCACCCCTCGTACGGGCCTGCCTGGCGAAGGACCCCGAAGAGCGGCCGACCACGCTCCAGCTGTCGATGCGGCTCAAGGAGATCGCGGCCCGCGAGGCGCACGGGATGGGCGACGTCCGCCCGCCGGCGCAGCGTGCGCGGACCGAGCGGCCGACGGGGCGGCTGCCCGAGGGGTACCTGGAGGACGCCGAAGGGTACGCCGGCCAGCGCACGGAGCGCCGCAGCGCCGGCACCCCCCTTCCGGGGCGTCCGGGCACGGGCACCGGAGCGGGGCAGGGCAAGGCGCAGGCCAAGGGCCAGGGACCGCGCGGCGGTCCGGACTCGCGGCCCTCCTCGGCCCGGGGCACCGGCTCGCGGGGCCCCGGCTCCACCGCCGGGCGTACGGGCGGCCGCCCGGCTCCCCGTACGACGGGCACCGGACGGCGGCCGTCCCGGCCGGACCCCAAGCTGATGCGCCAGCGCCTGATCGTCTTCGTCGTGGTGACGTTGCTCGTGGCGCTGGGCATCGCCCTGGCCCAGAAGCTGTAGGCCGCGTCCGGGACCCTACGGGCGGCCGCTGGCCACCGCGTAGAAGGCGACGGCCGCGGCCGCGCCCACGTTCAGCGAGTCCACGCCGGCCGCCATGGGGATCCGTACCCACTCGTCCGCGGCGACCAGCGCCTGGGTCGACAGGCCGTCCCCCTCCGCGCCCAGCATCAGCGCGACCCGCTCCAGCGACTGCGGGGCGGCCTCGTCGATCGGCGAGGCCTTCTGGTGCGGGGTGAGGGCGAGCAGCTTGAAGCCGGCCTCGCGGACCGAGTCCAGGCCCTTGGGCCAGGCGTCCAGGCGGGCGTACGGGACGGAGAACACCGCGCCCATGGAGACCTTGACGGAGCGCCGGTAGAGCGGGTCCGCGCAGTCGGGCGAGAGCAGCACCGCGTCCATGCCGAGCGCGGCCGCGCTGCGGAAGATGGCGCCGATGTTGGTGTGGTCGTTCACCGCTTCCATGATGACCACGCGCCGGGTGGTGGCGAGCAGCTCCTCGGCCGTGGGCAGCGGCTTGCGCTGCATGGAGGCGAGGGCGCCGCGGTGCACGTGGTAGCCGGTGACGCGCTCGGCGAGCTCCGGGCTGACGGCGTAGACCGGGGCCGGGAGCTCGTCGATGACGTCGCGCATGACGTCGACCCACTTCGCGGAGAGCAGCATCGAGCGCATCTCGTAGCCGGCGTCCTTGGCGCGTCTGATCACCTTCTCGCCCTCGGCGATGAAGAGACCTTCCGCGGGCTCGCGCCTGCGCCGGAGTTCTACGTCGGTCAGGCCCGTGTAGTCGCGCAGGCGCGGGTCGTCGGGGTCCTCGACGGTGATGAGATCAGCCACAGGGTGATACTGCCTTGTCCTGGGTGCGGTGCCAACGGCTCTGCGGGGTTGCGGGATTGCGGGGTGTCACTCGGCGTCGGGCCGGTGCACCTTCACCACGTCACCGATCACGATGACGGCGGGCGGCCTGACGTCCTGGGCCTTGACCGTCTCCCCGACCGTGGCCAGGGTGGCGTCCACCCGGCGCTGGGAGGCGGTGGTGCCCTCCTGGACGACGGCGACGGCGGTGTCGGCGGAGCGGCCGTGACGCACCAGCGCCTCGGCGATCAGACCGATCTTGTCGACGCCCATCAGGACGACCAGGGTGCCGGTGAGCCTGGCCAGCGAGGCCCAGTCCACCAGCGAACGCGGGTCGTCGGGGCCGACGTGCCCGCTGACCACGGTGAACTCGTGGGCCACGCCCCGGTGCGTGACCGGGATGCCGGCCGCGCCGGGCACCGAGATGGAGCTGGAGATGCCGGGCACCACGGTGCAGGGGATGCCGGCCTCGGCGAGGGCCTGGAGCTCCTCCATGCCGCGGCCGAACACGTACGGGTCCCCGCCCTTGAGCCGGACCACGGCCTTGCCGGCCTTGGCGTGGGTGATGAGGGCGTCGTTGATGGCCTCCTGGGCCATGAAACGGCCGTACGGGATCTTCGCGGCGTCGATGACCTCGACGTGCGGCGGGAGCTCGTCCAGGAGGTCACGGGGGCCGAGCCGGTCCGCGATGACCACGTCGGCCCCGGCGAGGAGGCGGCGGCCGCGGACCGTGATCAGGTCCGGGTCGCCGGGCCCGCCGCCGACGAGGGCCACGCCCGGCGTGTGCGGGCGTGCGGCGGTCAGGGAGCCGTCCCGCAGCCCCTCGACGACCGCGTCGCGGACGGCGGCGGAGCGGCGGGGGTCGTTGCCGCTCAGCACGGCGACGGTGACGCCCTCGACCCGGCCGGTGGCCGGGGTCCAGGCGCTCGCGGCCTCGGCGTCGTCCGCGCGGACGCACCAGATCCGCTCGCGCTCCGCCTCGGCGGAGGCGGTGTCGTTGGCGGCGCGGTCCCGGGTGGCCACCAGGGCGTACCAGGCGCCGGCCAGGTCGCCGTCCTCGTAACGGCGGCGCTCCCAGCGGATCTCGCCGGTCTCCGCCATGGCGTCCACGGAGGGGGTCGCGGAGGGCGAGATCAGGACGATGTCGGCGCCGGCCGCGATGAGCGCGGGCAGCCGGCGCTGGGCGACCTGCCCACCGCCGATCACGACGACGCGGCGGCCGGCGAGCCGGAGTCCTACGGGGTACGCGGGGGTGTCGGCCATGGCGGGGCTGCTCCTGAGGGCGGCGGGGTGGGCCGCTGCGGCATTGGAGCGGCGAGGTGGGTGCGTGCAGTGCGGTACTGCTGCTCCAAGATACGGCCCCACCTGGGCGGAAGCATGCCCCGGGGTCCGCAATGGCCGGTGGACGTCCCGGCCGGAGCGGCCGGTTCAGCCCTCTTCGTCGTCACGGGGACCGGTCATGGCCGGGTCGTCCCGGGCGGGCGGGGCCTGCGGGGAGGCCGGCGAGCCGACGGGGACGCGGGAGATCCGGGACGTCTCGGTCGCGCATCCGTACCGGTCCCCGGGCTCCGGGCGGGCGACCAGCCGTCCCCTGCTGTCGAGGGGGGGTGATCCCGGCATCGATCTCCACGTTGGCACCACCGGGCTCCTGGGCGGCGGTCAGCCGCCTGCGCAGGGGCCGGTCCGGCCGCTGGTCCTCGCCCAGGCCCTCGTAGCGGACGGCGTCCGGGCCGGGCGCGCCTTCGGCACGCCGGAGCAGCCTGCGCAGTTCCCGCCGCGACCAGACCGTGCCGAGGGGCACACCGCCCTGGGTGACGGTGCGAAGGCCCCGGTCGTTCGGTGCGTGGACGACCACGATCGGGGTGGTGTCTGCCATGGGACCAGACTCGGTGCGCCCACGGCGTCCCGCACCGCGGATTGCGCCGTTGAGCCGACCCCGCCGCAACCTGCCGGCGGGCCCGTACGAGCGGGCCCGCCGGCAGGTCCGGGTTACTTCTCGGTGACGCCCGCCGAGTCGAAGGTGGCGACCTCGTGCATCGCGCGGGCCGCGCTCTGCACCAGCGGCAGCGCCAGCAGCGCCCCCGTACCCTCGCCGAGGCGCAGGTCCAGGTCGACCAGCGGACGCAGGCCGAGCTTGTTCAGGGCCGCCACGTGGCCCGGCTCCGCGCTGCGGTGGCCGGCGATGCAGGCCGAGAGGGACTCGGGGGCGATGGCGCGGGCCACCAGGGCGGCCGCACCTGCGCTGACGCCGTCCAGGATCACCGGGGTGCGCAGGGAGGCGCCGCCGAGCAGGAGGCCCACGATCGCCGCGTGCTCCAGGCCGCCGACGGCCGCCAGGACGCCGATCGGGTCCGCCGGGTCCGGCTGGTGGAGTTCCAGCGCGCGGCGCACGACCTCGACCTTGCGGGTGTGGGTCTCGTCGTTGATGCCCGTGCCGCGGCCGGTGACCTCGGACGGGTCGACCCCGGTGAAGACCGAGATGAGGGCCGCCGACACCGTGGTGTTGGCGATGCCCATCTCGCCTGTCAGGAGCGCCTTGTTGCCCGCCGCGACCAGGTCGCGGGCCGTCTCGATGCCGACCTCGATGGCGGCGACGGCTTCCTCGCGGGTCATCGCCGCCCCGACCGACAGGTCGGCCGTGCCCGGGCGGACCTTGCGGGGCAGGAGGCCCGGGGTCGCGGGCAGGTCGCCGGCGACGCCGACGTCGATCACGCAGACCTCGGCGCCCACCTGGTTCGCGAACGCGTTGCACACGGCGCCGCCGCCCAGGAAGTTGGCCACCATCTGCGTGGTGACCTCCTGGGGCCACGGGGTGACCCCCTGGGCGTGCACGCCGTGGTCACCCGCGAAGATCGCAACCGCGGCGGGCTCCGGGATCGGCGGCGGGCAGACCCGCGAGAGGCCGGACAGCTGGGCCGAGATGATTTCGAGCATGCCCAGGGCCCCGGCGGGCTTGGTCATGCGCTTCTGCCGCTCCCACGCCTCGCCGAGCGCCTTCGCGTCGAGCGGGCGGATGCTGGCGACCGTCTCGGAGAGCAGGTCGTGCGGCTCCTCGCCGGGCAGCGCGCGGCGCCCGTACGTCTCCTCGTGCACGACCCAGGAGAGCGGACGGCGCTGCGACCAGCCGGCCTGCGCGAGCTCGGGCTCGTCGGGGAACTCGTCCACGTACCCGATGCACAGGTACGCGACGACCTCCAGGTGCTCCGGCAGGCCGAGCTCGCGGACCATCTCGCGCTCGTCGAAGAAGCTGACCCAGCCGACGCCCAGCCCCTCGGCGCGCGCGGCGAGCCAGAGGTTCTCCACGGCGAGGGCCGAGGAGTACGGGGCCATCTGCGGCTGGGTGTGCCGGCCCAGGGTGTGGCGGCCGCCGCGGGTGGGGTCGGCGGTGACCACGATGTTCACCGGCGTGTCGAGGATGGCCTCGATCTTGATTTCCTTGAACTGCTTGGCGCGGCCCTTGGGCAGCGACTTCGCGTAGGCCTCGCGCTGGCGCTCCGCGAGCTCGTGCATGGTCCGGCGGGTCTCGGCGGACTTGATGACGACGAAGTCCCACGGCTGGGAGTGGCCGACGCTGGGCGCCGTGTGGGCCGCCTCCAGGACGCGCAGCAGCACCTCGTGCGGGATGGGGTCCCGGCGGAAGCCCTTGCGGATGTCACGGCGCTCGCGCATGACGCGCAGGACGGCCTCGCGCTCGGCGTCGGCGTATCCGGGGGCCGCCTCGGTCACCGGGGCCTCGGGCTCCGCTTCCGGCTCGGGCTGCGGCTCGATCCCCGCCTCGGGAGCCTCAGGGGCCTCGGCGGCCTCGGCGGCCTCGGCGGCCTCCGGCTCCAGCGGTACGTCGGCCTGCGCGTCGGCGGCCGGCTCGGGCTCGGCGGCCACGGCGACGGGCTCGGGCAGGGGCTCCGCCTCCTCGGCCTGAACCACCGTTTCTGCGGGCTGCGGCTCGGGCTGCGGCTCCACGACCGGCTCGGGCGCGGGCTCGACGGCGGCCGGGGCCTCGGGAACCGCGACGGGCTCGGGCTCCGGTACGGCGACGGCCTCGGGCTCGACGGCGGCGGGCTCGGCGACGGCGGGCTCGGCGACGGGCTCCGGCGCGGGCTCCACGACCACCGGCTCGGCGACGGCCGCATCCACCGGCACCGGCTCCGGCTCCGCTGCGGGTACGGACTCCTGCACGGGGCCCGGCTCGGGCTCCGCGAAGGCGACGGGCGCCACGACGCTCTCGGCGACGGGCTCGCCGACGGGCGGGGCCACGGGCTCGACGGCGGCCACGGGCTCGGCCGCGGCCGCGGACTCCACCGCGTCTCCCGGAGCAGGCTCCGCGGCCCACGGCGTACCGGCCTGCACCGGGATCTCGGCCGACTGCTGCGCCGGGCCCGGCACGTGCTCGGCCCCGGCCTGCGTGAAGTCGAAGTACTCGGGCCCCGTGGTGGGCGGCCCGGACTGGCGCATCGGGATGGGAGTCGCCGGGGTGCTCAGGGCCGGGGCCACGGGCTCGGGGACCTCGGGGGAAGCGGGTACGGAGGCGACCGGTACGGCAACGGGCGCGACCGGCGCGTGCACCGGGGCCTGCACGGGCGCCGCGGCGGGGCCCCGGTCCGCGAGGGACCGTACGACTCCGCCGGTGGCCTCGGGCACGGGCGGACCCATGTGCAGCGGCCGCCGCACCGGGGCCGCGGCGACGGGCGCCACCGGGGGCTGGGGCTGGGACGCGGCCTGCGGGGCCACGAGGCCGCCGAGGTCGAGCGCGCCGGAGTCCCGGCCGCCGGCCTCGTGCGCACCGGCGCCGTAGGAGGCGTCGGCGTAGGGGGCTTCGGCGAAGGACGGCTGCCCCGCGAACTGCTGCTCCGCGAACTGCTGCCCGTCGAAGGACTGCTGCGGGTAACCGGCGGGCTCGAAGACGGGCGGCGCCTCGGGGACCGGGAGCCCGCCCGGGTGGGGCTGCTGGTACTCCGGGGCACCCGCGAAGTCGGCGTAGGGGCCGTCCGCGTACGGGGCGTCCGCGTACGCGGAGGGCTCGGGGAACTCGGGGAAGGCGGGCACCGGCGGGACGACCTGGGGGTCGCTCCACGCGCCCTGGCTGCTCGGCATCAGCAGCAGTTCCTCGTCCTCCGGCTCGGCCGGGTTGTCCACGAGGTCCTGGAAGGCGTAGCTCCCGGTCGCCGGGGAAGCCGCGGGAACCGGCGGAACCGGGGCGGGGACGCCCTGCTGATCCACCATGCCCGTGCTGTCCGGGAGACCCTCGCCCGGAACCTGGCCGGTGTCAGTCATGCGTACCCCTCGCCCATCGGTGTTGCCTCTTCGACTGCCCGGTCGCCCGCGAGGCCTCACGTACGCCCGCACGACAACCAGTAAGTATTGTCCTGCCCGTTCGCCACCGTGTCGGCCATAACCGCCACGGTCCTCTGTGGACTGCGCCACGTCGCGCGTCCAGCCGGAGCCGCGTGCCCGAATCGTCCGGGCGGTGTGACGATCGGCCAGCCTACCCCGGGGCTCGCGGCTAGGTACGGTCCGGGCGGTGAACCGGGCGTTCGGCGGCCAGCAGGAACACCACGGAGCGCCGTTGTTCGGTCCAGGTACGGGTGTCCAGGGCGACGGACTGGAGCAGCGCGCACTCCACGGCGTACCCGCCCTCGGCCAGGACCCGGCCGATGGCCTCCGCCTCGTCGCGCGTGGAGGCGTGGCTGACGATCCGTTCGGGGCGGCGGTCGGCGACGGCCGCGACGACCGCGGCTCCTCCGCCGCCGACGCGGACGACGTCGGGTTCGGGCAGGGTCTCCAGGACGTGCGGGGCACGGCCGTTGACGACCTGGAGCTGTACGCCCCGGGCCCGGGCGGCGGCGGTCGTCCGTGCGCAGGCCTGGCGGTCGGCGTCGACGGCGATGACGGCGGCGCCGAGGGCGGCGGCGTCCACGGCGAGGGCTCCGGAGCCCGAGCCGATGTCCCAGACGAGGTCTCCGGTGCGCGGGCCGAGCCGGGCGAGCTGGGCGGCGCGCAGCTGCGTGGACTCCCCTTCTCCCACGTCGATCTGCGGGTGGGCCCACCCGCGGCCGCCGGCCGGTGCCGTGCCGCGGCCGAGCAGCCAGGCCGGTTCGGCTGCGGTCGCGGCCGGTCCGGTACCGCCGATGACGATGACCACGTTGGGGTCGCGCCAGCTGTGGTCGGCGGCCTTGTCGGAGGTGAGGACCGTGACCTGCTCCTTGTCGGTGCCGAGTTCCTCGCAGATGACGAAGGTGCGGTGGACGCCTTCGAGCAGCAGGGCGAGTTCGGCGGGGCCGGCGCCGGGCGAGGTGATGACGGCGACCTTGGAGTGGGCGCGGCAGACGTTGACGGCCCGGCGCAGGGTGCGGCTGTGGGCGACGACGACCTGGGCGTCGTCCCAGGGCATTCCAGCGCGGGCGAAGGCGGCGGCGACGGCGGAGACGGCCGGGACGACCTCCACTTCCAGGCCGTGTTCCGGGGCGCGCAGGGTCCGTACGACGCCGAAGAAGCCGGGGTCCCCGTCGGCGAGGACGACGGCGGTGCCGCGGTGGCCGGCGATCCGGCGGGCGGCGAGGGGCAGGCTGCCCAGGCGCACGCGTTCGGCGGTGGGCGGGACTTCGGGGAGTGCGAGGTGGTGGGCGGCGCCGGCCACCAGGGTGGCGGCGGAGAGCGCGGACCGGGCTGCCGCGGTCAGGGGGGAGCCGTCCCAGCCGATCACCGTGACCCGGTCGGCCATCGTCGTCAGTGTCCTGGTGTGGGAGGGGGCCCTTCCCGGCGGTGGCCGGGGCAGGGCGAAGCTTCGTCGAGGGGGGTCGGGCTTCGTGAGACTACCCGGTCATCCGGTCAGTTCCGGTCCGAGAAGAGGGCGTAGCCGTTCGCGTCGTTCGCGTTGGCGCTCGGGACGCGGTGGGCGTCGCCGGCGTCGGTGCGGGGGTCCGCGTAGCCCACGGAGTAGCCGTCCGAGTAGCCGTCCCCGTAGGTGTCCGAGTAGCCGCCTGCGTAGGTGTCGTAGTCGTCGTATCCGCCGTAGCCGTCGGCGTCCTCGTCGAGGTCCTCGGGGACCAGGCCCCAGACGATGAGGTCGCTGCGGGTGTCGGACCAGGAGCCGTCGGGGTTCTGGGTGCGCACTATGCAGGCGTTGCGCAGGACGCCTTCGCTGATGCAACCGGTCTTCTGTGCCACTTGCTGCGAGGCCGTGTTGTCGGCGGCGGTGCGCAGTTCGAGGCGTTCGAAGCGCTGGTCGGTGAAGAGCCAGCGGGCCACGGCGCGGACGGACTCGCTGGCGTATCCCTCGCCGCGGGCCCAGGGGGCGGTGACGTAGCCGACCTCGGTGGTGCGGGTGCGCCAGTCGGTGTCCTGGAGGTGCACGATGCCGACGAGCCGGTGGGTGAGGAACTCGGTGACGGCGAAGACGATGCCGCGGCCCTCGGTGCGCTCCGCGTGAGCGGTCTTGGTGGCCCAGGTGAGCGCGTCGGCGTAGGTGTAGGGGTGGGGGACGGAGGTCCAGGCGGTGACGTGTTCGTCGTTCATCATCTCGGCGAGCGCGGTGACGTCCTCTTCCTCGAAGGGGCGCAGCACCAGCCGGTCCGTGCTGATGGTGACGTCCGGGAAGGTGGTAGTCATGCGCAGCTCCAAGCCTGAGACCGTGGTGCGACCGTGTTGCGAGGCGCCCGTTGCGCGGGACGGTATGCACGGTGCACACGGTCCGCTGCCGCGGGTCTTAGGCCACAGCATGCAGCATCGGCCTGGTGATGTGCAGGGCCGGGCTGCCCGGAAGCGGGCAGCAGCAGGCCCCGTACACCGGTGGGGTGTACGGGGCCGGACGGGCCGGCCCGATCGGGCCGGCCCGGTGCCGCCGGCCCGGTCTAGGCGGCCGGCTTGCCGAAGGCCGGGATGACCGAGCCCTGGTACTTGTCGTCGATGAACTTCTTGACCTCGTCGGAGTTGAGGAGCTTGGCGAGCTTCTGGATCCGCGGGTCGTCCTGGTTGCCGTTCTTGACGGCCAGGATGTTGGCGTACGGGTTGCCCTCGGCCTTCTCCAGGACGATCGCGTCCTTGGCCGGGACGAGCTTGGCCTCGATGGCGTAGTTGCCGTTGATGACGGCGGCGTCCACGTCGTTCAGGGCGCGCGGGACCGTGGCGGCCTCCAGCTCCTTGAACTCCAGGCCCTTCTTGTCGGTGATGTCGGACAGCTTGGCGCCGGTGCCGACACCCTCCTTGAGGGTGATGAGCTTGTTCGCGGCGAGCAGCTGGAGCGCGCGGCCCTCGTTGGTGGGGTCGTTCGGGACGGCGATGGTCTGGCCGGCCTTGATGTCCGTGAGCGCCTTGAACTTCTTGGAGTACAGGCCCAGGGGCTCCAGGTGCACGTTCACGACGGGCACGATGTCGGTGCCGTTCTTCTTGTTGAAGTCGTCGAGGTACGGCACGTGCTGGAAGTAGTTGGCGTCGACCTGGCCCTGCTGGGTGGCGGTGTTCGGCAGGACGTAGTCCGTGAACTCCTTGACGTCCAGCTTGAGGCCCGCCTTGGCCGCGAGGTTGTCCTGGACGAACTTCAGGATGTCGGCGTGCGGGGAGGGCGACGCCGCGACGATCAGGGGCTTGCTCTCGTCGGTCTTGCCGCCGTCGGCCTTGGTGGAGGACGGGTCCGAGGAGCTGCCGCAGGCCGTGAGGCCGAGGGCGAGCGCCGAGACGGAGGCGGCGAGGGCGGTGAGCTTGATGTTCTTGCGCACGAAGAGTGCCTTTCTTGCGTCTTGCTTCATGGATGAGGCCCAAGCACGACAAGTGCGGGCTTTCTTGGGGGAAAGTGGTTCATGTCCGGCTCGGGCCGGTTCAGGCTGTCCGACCGCGCCGGGCGAGGAGGCGTACCACGCCGTCGCCGATGAGCTGGATCACCGTGACGAGCACGATCAGCACCACGACGGTCGCGACCATGAAGCCGGTCTCGAAGCGCTGGAAGCCGTACGTGATGGCCTTGGAGCCGAGCCCTTCGCCGCCGACCGCGCCGGCCATGGCCGAGTAGCCGATCAGCGTGATCACGGTGGTGGTGGCGGCCGCGATCAGCGAGGGCAGCGCCTGCGGGAGGAGCACCTTGCCGACGAGGGTCGGGATGCCGCCGCCCATGGACTCGACGGCCTCGATCAGGCCGTGGTCCACCTCGCGGACGGCGGTCTCGACGAGCCGGGCGAAGAAGGGGATGGCGCCGATGGCGAGCGGGACGATCATGGCCGTGGGGCCGATGAACGTGCCGACGATCGCCGTGGTGACCGGGATCAGGAAGATCAGCAGGATGATGAACGGCAGCGAGCGGCCGATGTTCACGATCACGCCGAGGATCTTGTTGACCGCGCGGTTCTGGAGCAGGCCGCCCTTGTCGGTCAGGACGAGCAGGATGCCGATGGGCAGTCCGCCCAGGATGGTCACCAGGGCGGACCACAACACCATGTAGAGGGTGTCGAAGGTGCCCTGCGTGAGCAGCGGCTGCATTTCGGACCAGGTCACTTCGCACCATCCTTGACCAGCTCGGCCAGTTCGCCGTCGATTTCCACGACGTCCACCTGCAGGCCCTGCTCGCGCAGGAAGCCGACGGGTACGACGTTGTCCTCGTAGCGGCCGGGCAGCTCGATGCGCATGCGGCCGATCTGCCGGCCTGCGACGGTGTCCATCGCGGCGCCGAGGATCGATATGTCGATGTTGTAGGTGCGTGCCAGCTGGGAGATGACCGGCTGGGTGGCGGTCTCGCCGTGGAAGGTCACGTCGATGACCGTGTGCTCCGCGGTGGTCGCGGCCCCGGTCAGCGGGAACAGTTCGTGGGCGAGCTCGGAGCCGGGGGTGGCCAGCAGCTCGGTGACGGTACCGGCTTCGATGATCCGGCCCCCCTTCATCAGCGCGGCCGAGTCGCAGACGGACTTGACCACGTCCATCTCGTGCGTGATCAGCAGGACGGTCAGGCCCAGCCGGCGGTTGAGGTCGCGCAGCAGCTGGAGGATCTGGCGGGTGGTCTCGGGGTCCAGGGCGCTGGTGGCCTCGTCGGAGAGCAGCACCTTCGGGTCGCCGGCCAGGGCGCGGGCGATGCCGACGCGCTGCTTCTGGCCGCCGGAGAGCTGACCGGGGTAGGACTTGGCCTTGTCGGCGAGGCCGACGAGGTCGAGCAGTTCGGCGGCCTTGCGGGAGCGCTCGCGGCCGGAGATCCCGAGGATCTCCAGGGGCAGCTCGATGTTGCCCTGGACGGTGCGCGAGGACAGCAGGTTGAAGTGCTGGAAGACCATGCCGATGCGGCTGCGGGCCTCGCGGAGCTCCTTGCCCGCGCGGCGGCCCCGGCCGGCGAGGGCGGTGAGGTCGACGCCGTCCACGGTTACGGTGCCGGCGGTGGGGCGCTCGAGCAGGTTCACGCAGCGGATCAGGGAGGACTTTCCGGCGCCGCTCTGGCCGATGACTCCGTAGACCTCGCCCTCGCGGACGTGCAGGTCGACGCCGTCCAGGGCGGTGACCTCGCGGCCACGGGACTGGTAGACCTTCGTGAGGCCCGATGTGGTGATCACAGGATTTCCGTCGCTGTCGAGTGCGCGGCGCAGCGGGTGCCGGGCACGGGGCAAACATCTGGGGACGCGATACGGGGCGAACCATCAGAAATCGACGGTTGCGGCGCATGCGCGGGGCAGGAGCGTTCCGGGTTCACACGGGGGTGCCGGGAGTTGCTCGGCCGGTCTCGCTTCGGGGCGTGAGACCTGGGGCAGGGGCCCTCAGAAGGCGCGCATTCGACACATACAACGAGCACCGGGCGTCATCGTCGCCTCGGTCGCAAGGGTGCGGCTGCTCGTCGTGGTCATGGGCCCAGTAAACCAGACGTTCCCCGTCAGCGATCAAAGGCGTCCGAATAGCGGACGGATTTCGGCCGCATAGCGGACAACACCGGTCAGGGCCGATCGTCCGTCTCGATCCGCACACCATCGGCTCCGACCAGCACGGACACGGCCGAGAGGTCCCGTACGACCACGTCCGCGTCGAGCTCCCCGGCCGGGTGCGTTGTGGTCAAGGCCACGGTGGTCATCCCGGCCGCACGGCCCGCGGCCAGACCGGCGGGGGCGTCCTCGAAGACCACGCAGCGGGCCGGGTCCACGCCGAGCCGGGCGGCCGCCAGGAGGAAGGGCTCCGGGTCGGGCTTGCCCCGGGTGATGTCGTCGGCGGCCACCAGCTCGGCGAAGTCGATGCCGACCTCCCGCAGCCGCGCCTCGGCCAGCGGACGGGTCGCGGAGGTGACCACGGCCCAGCGGCCCGCGGGAAGGGCCGACAGCAGTTCCTTGGTGCCGGGGAGCAGCACCACGCCGCCCGCCACGTCCTCGGTCTCCAGCACCTCGATGCGGGCGAGCGCCGCGGCCCGTACGTCCTCGGGCAGCAGGTCGGCGATGATCTCCGCGGCCGGGCGGCCGTGGAGTTCCACCGCGGCGAACTCCTCCTCGGTGATCCCGTACTCCCGGGCCCAGCGGGTCCAGCAGCGGTGCACCGACTCCATCGAGGAGACGAGCGTGCCGTCGTTGTCGAACAGCAGCGCGTCGAATTGCGGGCCGAGCTTCCCGTGCAGCAGGTTCATACCTTCCAGGAAAGCCCGGGGGCAGGGGTGAGCGCATCGGGTCTTTCGGCCCGTAATACCCTCGCTGCATGCTCGACGCCCTGACGGTCGCCATCGGCGTGGCCGCACTCGCCCTCGCCGCCTGGTGCGGTTTCGCCGCCTCGCGGGACCAGCCGACCAAGGACTGGCACTTCATCGGCATGGCCGTGGTGACCGTCCTGGTCCTGGCCCAGCTGGTGATCGGCCTGGTCCAGCTCGCACGCGGCGAGAAGCCCGGCCAGGGCACGGTGCTCTTCCTCGCCTACCTGGTGGGCGCCTTCGCGACCATCCCGGCGGCGGGGCTGCTCTCGCTGAGCGAGCGGACCAAATGGGGTTCGGTGACGGTGGCCGCGGGAGCGGTCGTCCTCGCCGTGCTCGAAGTACGGCTCTACGACATCTGGGGAAACACCGGTGCCTGATACCGACACGGACGCCACGGCCGCCGCCACCCCGCCGGCCGGGCGCAAGCGGCTGGTGACCGGGCCCGGGGTGCTGCTGGTCTGGTTCTACGGAGTGATCACCGTCGGCGCGGTCTCGCGCTCGATCTACCAGATCTCCACCGAGTTCGACCGGGCTCCGCTCGCGTACTCGCTGTCGGCCGTGGCCGCGCTCGTCTACGCCTTCATCACGTACTCGCTCGTGCGCGGCGGCGAGACGGCCCGCAAGGCGGCGCGGATCTGCTGCGCCGCCGAGCTGGCCGGCGTACTCGTCGTGGGCACCTGGACCCTGGCGCGGCCCAAGGCCTTCCCCGACGCGACCGTGTGGTCGGACTTCGGGATGGGCTACCTGTTCATCCCGGTGATCCTGCCGATCACCGGGATGCTCTGGCTCAGGAACAGGCGTTAGGGGCTCAGGAACAGGCGTCAGGCGCTGACCGCGAAGTCGGTGGCCTCCTTGGCCTCCTTCTCCAGGATCACCAGGAGGACGCCGTCGGACGCGGTGCGCCCGCCGACCTGGGTGTAGCCGGCCTTGCGGTAGAGCCGCAGGTTCGACTCGCTCTTGTGGCCGGTGTGCAGCCGGAAGCGGGTGGTCGCGTCGTTGCCGGACAGGGCCGCCTCGACCGCGTTCAGCAGCCGGGCGCCGAGGCCGTGGCCCTGGAGCCGGGGGTGGACGCAGAGCTTGGCGATCCGCCCGGTGCCCTCTTCGTCGACGGTTCCGCGCACGGCGCCGACGATCTCCTCGCCGAGGCGGGCCACCAGAACGGTGTCCGAGGCCAGTTCGGCCTTGAGGGAGTCCAGGGACTGGGTGAGCGGCTGGATGCGGTAGTTGCCGTACAGCTCGGCCTCGCTCTGGAACGCCAGATACTGCAGCTTGATGATCTGCTCGGCATCCTCGGCAGTTGCCGCCGAAATGGTCACGCTCATGCCCATGTGCGCATGCCTCCCGCTCACCTGGTGGCCTGTTGGTCTACCGCTCCATTCCCCGCAGGGCGGGAGCCGCAACCTCTACGGCCAGCATTCTGCGCAGACATCCCAGGCAACGGGAACGGACGGGCCCCAAACTTCCTTGTGAGATACCCAACTCTCCTGCGATTTCACGGTAAGTGAGGTCCCTGGGTGACAGAAGTGCCTTCATCAGCTCCGGACACCTTCCGGGCAATCGGGCGACCGCCGATCGGAGGGCCCGGTTCTCCTCGCCGTGCAGGAGGGCGTCTTCCGGTTCCACGCCCGTGCTGGTACGGGTCCCCGCGCCGTACGGGACTTCGCGCCGGGCCCGGCGCCGCGCCCGGCGGGCCTCCCCGCGGACCGCACGGCGCAGCCAGTCGGCGGGTTCCGCGGGGATGCGCCGGTGCTCCAGCAGCCTGACCCAGACGGCTTGTTCCACATCGTCGGCATCCACCCCGGTGCCGGCGCTCTCGGCCGCCGCCTCGGCCGCGAGCAGCGGGCGGAGCGTTTCGAACAGGTCGGGGAGATCAGCCTTCAGCAGGTCCATGCCGGGCTGGACGCGAAGGCCGCGCCGGGCGGTTTCCCCGCCGGGCACGGCCCACTCGTACGAGAAGCCCGGGTCGGGCGTTGACGCCTAGGCCGTGTCACCGCGTCCCGGGCGGAAGGCCTCCGCCGCGAGCAGTCCGGTGTCGGGCTGGTCGGTGAAGATGCCGTCGATGCCCTGTTCGAAGTAGGCCTTGAAGGCGCCGAAGGCATCGCCGTACGCCGTCGGGTCGGTGCCCTTGTGGTAGTCGGCCGGCAGGAAGCTGTTCTCGTTGCGCGCGGTGTAGGGGTGCAGGATCAGCCCCCGCGCGTGGGCGTCCGCGACCAGGGTGGTCGGGGCGCCGAGCTTGCCCGCGGCGTCGCGCGGCAGGATCAGGTCCATGGTCGGCCCGATGCCCTGGGCGAAGCCGGCGATCCACCGGAGCCCCTCGGGCTTGACCAGATCGGCGACCGTCCGCGGATCCTTGGCCAGCTCGAAGTCCCACGGGCGGGTGCCCGCCGCAGAAAGGAGCACCACGCGCGGGGCGGAGACCAGCCGGGAGAGCCGCTGGATGCTGGAGGGTTCGAAGGACTGCAGGAAGAGCGGGGCGCCCCGGCCGTCGCGCCCGTAGCGGCGCAGCAGCTTGGCGAGGGGCTCCTCCAGCCCGAGGCCGAGGCCGCGGAAGTAGCTGGGGTGCTTGGTCTCCACGTGCAGCCACACGCGCTTCCCGCGTCGGCGGCCCTCGCGGTCGGCCCAGCGGAGCACCTCTTCGAAGGTGGGGACGTCCCAGCGGCCGTCGTAGAGGGTGTTGCGCTGCCGGAGGGCGGGGATGCGTTCCTTCGCGCGCAGGGTCTTCAGCTCGGCGAGGGTGAAGTCCTCGGTGAACCAGCCGGTGACGGCGACCCCGTCGACCGTCTTGGTGGTCCTGCGCGACGCGAAGCCGGGGTGGTCGGCGACGTCCGTCGTGCCGCCGATCTCGTTCTCGTGGCGGCACACCAGGTGGCCGTCCTTGGTGGGCACGAGGTCCTGTTCGACGACGTCGGCGCCGAGGTCGAGCGCGAGCTGGTAGGAGCCGAGCGTGTGTTCGGGCCGGTAGCCGCTGGCTCCCCGGTGTCCGATGACCGTCGGCACCGGCAGGTCCCGGTAGCCGCCGCCCGGCCGGCCTCCCTGGCCTTCGCCGTGACCGCTCTCCGCCGCCGCGGCCGAACCAACGCCCGCCGCGAGTCCGCCGAAGGCTCCGCCGGCCGCGACGACGGCCGCCCCCAGGACCGTGCGCCGTGCTGCCCCACCCTGCGTCATGAGCGTTCCTCCCCCTCGGACAAGGGCCGGGCGTCCCGGGATCTCCGGGGCCTCGGGCCCGAATCCGCGTGCCGATGGTAGGCAAGCTCCGGTGGCGGGCGGGGGTGCGCGGACGGAACGTGGCGGAAACGTGCGTCAACACTGCGTATCCACCTCGTGAACCCGATGTGCGATCAGAGCGGACCCGCGAGTATCGTCCTCACCTGCACTACCGCCGCCGCGTGGTAGGGGCGAGAACCCTAGCTTTTCGATGCCGGAGGGCCCACGTTGTTCCGTACGCGCCTGATCAAAGCCACTGTCGGACCCATCATGCGCCTGATGTTCCGCACCCGCGTGGAGGGCATCGAGAACATTCCGGGCACCGGGCCGGTGATCCTCGCGGGCAACCACCTCACCTTCATCGACTCGATGATCCTGCCGCTGGTGTGCGACCGCACGGTCCACTTCATCGGCAAGGACGAGTACGTGACCGGCAAGGGCATCAAGGGCCGGGCGATGGCCTGGTTCTTCACCGGCGCCGGCATGATCCCGGTGGACCGCGACGGGGCCAACGGCGGGGTCGCCGCCCTGATGACCGGCCGCCGGATCCTCGAAGAGGGCAAGATCTTCGGCATCTACCCCGAGGGCACCCGCTCCCCCGACGGCCGCCTCTACCGGGGCCGCACCGGCATCGCCCGCCTGACCCTGATGACCGGCGCGCCCGTCGTCCCCTTCGCGATGATCGGCACCGACAAGCTCCAGCCCGGCGGCGCCGGCATGCCGCGGCCGGGCCGGGTCACCGTCCGCTTCGGCGAGCCGATGGAGTTCTCCCGGTACGAGGGCATGGACCGCGACCGCTACGTGCTGCGCGCCGTCACCGACTCGGTGATGGCCGAGGTCATGCGGCTCTCCGGCCAGGAGTACGTGGACATGTACGCGACCAAGGCCAAGGCCGCGTAGCCCGTCTCGTCCGGATCGTGCCACGAGGGGGCGTGCGCCCTCGTGGCAAGATCCCAGGATGCTACGACTCACCGATTTCATCATCGACTGCCCGGACACGATGGAGCTGGCCTCCTTCTATTCCGGGGTGACCGGTCTCCCGGTCAAGAAGGACAGCACCGAGGACTGGGCCGGCATCGTCGTCGGCTCGATCGAACTGGCCTTCATCCGGGTGGAGGACTACCGCGCCCCGCAATGGCCCGACGGCGAACACCCCAAGCAGTTCCACCTGGACTTCGAGGTCGACGACATCGAGGCCGAACAGCTGCGCGTCCTGGCCCTCGGCGCGACCCTGCAGCAGGACCGCATCGGCCCCGAAGGGTACGGCTGGCGCGTCTACACCGACCCGATCGGCCACCCCTTCTGCCTCTGCCGCAACAAGGGCGTCGTCTGGACCGACGAGGGCCCCACCTGGCCCGAGCGCGACTAGGGCCCCTGCTACTGGCGTTGCAGTGACCGGCTGACGCCCGCCGCGGTCGTCGTGGCGAGGACCCAGCCGGTCACGATCAGCAGGTACGACAGCCACTGGTACCAGCCGTCGGGCGCGAACGGCCCCTCCTGCCCGAAGCCGATGATCGGCAGCATCAGGTCGATCGTGTAGAACACCGGGTTGAATTCCGGCGCCTCCCCCTGCTTCAGCTCCCGGGGCGGGTGGAGCCCGTACGCGACGGTTCCCGTGACCAGCAGGGCCAGCAGCCAGCCCGCGGCGCGCAGCGGCCGGAACCCGTAGCCCACCGTGACGTCCTGGAGCAGGCCCCAGACCCTGGCGGCGCGGGGCAGGGTGCGGCGGTGCCGCCGCAGTTTGGCGAGCAGGACGGTCCGCGCCGCCGCCTCGTCGCCCGCCGTGCGGTAGGCCGTGGCGAGCTGTTCGTAGGCGTGCGGAAGGTAGCCCGATTCCTCGCGCTCCAGCACGGGCAGCCGCTGCTCGGCGGGAACGTGCGGGCTGAGGGCGCGGTAGACGAGCCCCGCGATGCGGATCTGCGGCGGCCAGGTCTCGGGCGTGATGTGGAGCAGGTCGAACTGGGAGCGGCGCAGGTTCACCCCGCCCTGGATGGCCGGGCAGTTGCGCAGCCACACCTCGCCGGCGACGCAGCTGGAGGCGCGCAGGGCGACCCCGCCGGGGTTGACGAGGCGGGCGTAGGCGAGGTTGAGCTGGCCCGGTATCCGGGAGCCGGTGAGGTTGACCCGGCCGCGGGCCTCCAGCCGCATGGCGCGCAGGTCCGTGCCGACGGTGAGGATCTCGGCGTGCAGGGCGGTCGCGCCGGGGGCGAGGAGCCGGGCGTCGTCGAAGTTGATCTGGCCGCCGACGGTCGCGCCGTTGATGCGGGTCTGGCCGTGGACGGTGAGCTCCATGGCGATGACGTCGGTTCCGATGTCGGCGTGGTTGAACTGGAGCGCCGCTTCCTGGCCTTCCTCGGCCGGGCCCGCGATGCCGATGACCGCCTTCCGCAGGAAGAGTCCGCCGGCTATCCGGGCACCCGCGAGGCGCACCGGCCCGCTGATGCGGCAGCAGGACAGCTTCAGTGCGATGTCGACGGTGACGGTGGAGGCGGTCAGGCCGGGCAGGGCCGAGTCGCTCAGTGAAACGATCCTGAGCCGGGCCCCGTAGAGGAGGGGTTTGCGCTCGAACCAGCAGGCCCGCAGCCGGATCGCGTGCTCGATGTCGGCGTACTTGAGGTTGAGCTTGCCGGTGATCCGGGCGCCCCGGACGTTGAGTCCGGGCACCTGTCCGTCGAGCGGGACGGCGCCGCGCAGCAGCAGGTGGGCGAGGACTTCGGCGCGTACGGTCCGCTCGGGGCCCCACGAGGCGCCGTCGGTGGCCTCTTCGCCGCGGTCCTCACGGAAGTCGACGCCTTCCCCGCGGGGGAAGGCGTCCCATACGCGGCGCTCCGCCGGGGTCAGGTCGTTGATCTCCATCGCCGGGATGGTGTCCCGCGTGCCGACGGACTGTCAACTCCGTGCGGGACACCGCTCCCTGGAGTGACGTCAGTGCTCGATGCCTTCCTGGAGCTCCTGCCCCTTGAGCAGGAACCAGGCGGCCACGGCGGTGGCCAGCAGGACGGCCGCGCCCACTCCGGAGGCCAGCCGCAGGCCGTCCACGAAGGCCTCCTGGGCGGCGCCGACCATCTGCTGGGCGGTCTGCGGGTCCAGTGACTTGGCCGCTTCGACGGCGCCGCCGAGGGATTCGTGGGCGGCGTCGGCGACGGGGCCGCTGACGGAGGCCGGGGCGGTGAAGCCCTGGTAGACGCCGGTGACGACCGAGCCGAGCAGGGCGATGCCGAGGGCGGCGCCGAGTTCGTACGCGGTCTCGGAGACGGCCGAGGCGGAACCGGCCTGCTCCTTGGGGACGCTGGAGAGGATCACGTCGGCGGTGACCGTGAAGGAGAAGCCGGCGCCGAGGCCGACGACGAGCAGGGCCGCGCCGAGCAGCGGGTAGCCGGTCTCCTTGTGGATCACGGTCAGTGCGGCCAGGGCGATGCCGATGGCGGCGAGGCCTCCGCTCACGATGATCCGTACCCCGTACTTGCGGGCGTACCGGCCCGCGACCAGGCCGGTGACCACGGCGCCGACGGCGGCGGGCAGTTCCGCGAGGCCCGCTTCGAGCGGGTCGCGGCCCTGGACGAGCTGGAGGAACTGGGAGAGGAAGAAGACCAGTCCGGACAGGCCGAAGACGGTGAGCAGGTCGGCGAGGACCGCGCCGGAGAAGCCGCGGTGCTTGAAGAGCCGCATGTCGAGGAGCGGGGAGGTCAGTGCGAACTGGCGTCGTACGAAGGTGTAGAGCGCGCCGGCTCCGATGGCGGCGGCCACCCACACCTCCCAGCCCATGCCGTGGGTGGCGACCTGCTTGACGGCGTAGACCACGCCGATGATCCCGACGAGGGAGAGGGCGACGCTGAACAGGTCCCAGGGGCCGGCGACCGGGTTCTTGGACTCGGGCAGCAGCTTGATGCCGACGATGACCAGGACGATCATCACGGGGAGGTTGATGAGGAAGACCGAGCCCCACCAGAAGTGCTGGAGCAGGGCTCCGCCGACCACCGGGCCGACGGCCGCGCCGGCCGAGGCGGTGGCGCCCCAGATGCCGATGGCGAGGCTGCGTTCCTTGGGGTCGTGGAAGATGTTGCGGATCAGCGCGAGGGTGGAGGGCATCAGGGTCGCGCCGGCCACGCCGAGCAGGGCCCGGGCGATGATCATCATCTCGGGGCTGGTGGCGTAGGCGTTGAGGACCGAGACGGCGCCGAAGGCGGTCGCGCCGACGAGGAGGAGCTTCTTGCGGCCGATCCGGTCGCCGAGGGAGCCCATGGAGACGAGCAGGCCGGCGATGACGAAGGAGTAGATGTCGCCGATCCACAGGAGCTGGGTGCCCGAGGGCTTCAGGTCCTCGCTGAGGGCGGGCGTGGCGAGACCCAGCACGGTGGCGTCGACGGCGACCAGCAGGACGGCCAGCACGAGCACGGAGAGCGCGAGCCAGCGCCCCCGCTTCTTCCCCTCCGCCCCCTTCGCGTGCGTCAGCTGTTCGGTTCGGGTCATTTCTCCACACTCCGTCGTGCGCCACCGAGCAGCAACTCGGTGATCATGTACTGAAAGTCCTTGGCCGCGACCCGGCCGTCCATGACGGCCCAGGCGCAGGTGCCGATGAGCCCGTAGAGGGCCTCGGTGAGCCAGGCGGGGCTCAGGTCGATGCGGATGTCGCCCTCGCTCTGGCCGCGCCGGAAGAGGGCGCCGACGCGGGCGTCGAGGCGGGCCCAGCCCTCGTTGACCTGGTCTCCCTCGAACAGCTGGTTCTCGGTGACGAGGAAGGCCAGCAGCTCGGCGTTGGGCTCCGCTCCGGCGACGAGCCTGCGGAGCGCCTCGATGGCCGTGCCCTCGTCGAGGCGGGCCTCGTCGAAGGCCACCTCGAACTCCCGGATGCCGAGCTCTTCGAGCGCCCGTACGAGGGCGTCGCGCCCGGCGAAGTGCCGGTGGAGGGTCGCGCGGCCGATGCCGGCGGCCTTCGCGACCTCGTCCATCGTGGCGGTCGATTTGCGGGAGAGCAGGGCGGCGGCGGCGCGGAGCACCTGATCACGATCCATGGCCATGAGACAAGCATAGCCCGAATGAGACGTCAGTGTCTCATCAAATAAATGAGGTGCCCCCTCGGGCACCGAAAGGAATCCTGCCGTGATGAACCCGAAGCCACTGCTGCTGATCGACGTGGACGGACCGCTGAACCCCTACGCGGCCAAGCCCCAGCGGCGCCCCGAGGGCTACCGCACGCACCGGATGCGGCCCACGGGCTGGACGCAGACGGAGAGCGCGAAGCCGCTGCGGGTCTGGCTGAATCCGGACCACGGGACGGAGCTGCTCGCGCTCGCGGATGCGTACGAGCTCGTCTGGGCCACCACGTGGAAGGGCGAGGCGAACGAGTGGATAGGCCCGCACCTCGGCCTGCCCGACCTCCCCTGGATCGACTGGCCGCAGATGCACGGGCGCGCACCGCGCGGGACGTTCTGGAAGACCCAGTACGTCCTGGAGTACGCGGGCGAGCGGCCCTTCGCCTGGATCGACGACGACATCACGGACATGGACCGCGCGTACGTGGAGCAGCGCCACCCCGCACACGCGCTGCTCATGCGGATCGACGAGCGGATCGGACTGCTCCGGGCCGACTTCGACGCACTGGCGGACTGGGTCCGGTGACCGGCCCTTCTCGACCACCGTCGTCCGCGCCCGACCCGGGACGCACCGCAGGGGCGGTCGGGGCCCTGGAGGCTCCGGCCGCCCCTGCGGGCACCACCGTCAGTTCTTGTGCGCCGCCCAGGCGTGCTGGATGACCAGGTCGGCCTTCAGCTCCGTGAGCTGGATCGCGACCGCCGACGGGGCGGTGCCGCCGCGGCCGTTGCGGGAGGCCAGCGCGCCCTTGACGTTGAGGACCGTACGGACCTCCGGGGTCAGGTGCTCCGAGATCTTCGCGAACTGCTCGTCCGTCAGCTCGTCGAGCTCGATGCCGAGCCCCTCGCACTCCTTGACGCAGCCGCCGGCCACCTCGTGCGCCACCCGGAACGGCACGCCCTGCTTGACCAGCCACTCCGCGATGTCGGTGGCGAGCGAGAAGCCGGCCGGGGCCAGCTCCTCCATCCGGTCCCGGTTGACCGTGAGAGTGGCCATCATCCCGGTGAAGGCCGGCAGCAGGACTTCGAGGGTGTCGCAGGAGTCGAAGACCGGCTCCTTGTCCTCCTGGAGGTCCCGGTTGTAGGCCAGGGGAAGGGCCTTCAGGGTGGCCAGCAGGCCCGTCAGGTTGCCGATGAGGCGGCCCGACTTGCCGCGCGCCAGCTCCGCGATGTCCGGGTTCTTCTTCTGCGGCATGATCGACGACCCGGTGGAGAAGGCGTCGTGCAGGGTCACGAAGGAGAACTCCTTCGTGTTCCAGATGATGATCTCCTCCGCGATCCGGGACAGGTTGATCCCGATCATCGCGGTGACGAAGGCGAACTCGGCGACGAAGTCGCGCGAGGCCGTGCCGTCGATGGAGTTGCCGACCGAGCCGCGCTCGAAGCCCAGTTCGGCGGCGACCGCCTCCGGGTCCAGGCCGAGCGAGGAGCCCGCGAGGGCGCCGGAGCCGTACGGGGACACCGCGGTCCGGGTGTCCCACTGCCGCAGCCGCTCCGCGTCCCGGGACAGGGCCTGCACGTGGGCCAGTACGTGATGGGCGAAGAGCACCGGCTGCGCGTGCTGCAGGTGGGTCCGGCCCGGCATGGCCACGTCGGCGTGGTGCTCGGCGAGGCCGACCAGCGCGTCCTGGAGATCGGCGACGAGGCCGCCGATGATCCGGGCGTGGTCGCGCAGGTACATGCGGAAGAGGGTGGCGATCTGGTCGTTGCGCGACCGGCCGGCGCGCAGCTTGCCGCCGAGGTCGGCGCCGAGCCGCTCCAGCAGGCCCCGCTCCAGCGCGGTGTGGACGTCCTCGTCGGCGATGGTGCCGGTGAAGGAGCCGTCCTCCACGTCGGCCGCGAGCTGGTCCAGGCCGGCGATCATGCGGCCGAGCTCGTCGGCCGTGAGCAGGCCCGCCTTGGCGAGCACGCGGGCGTGGGCCTTGGAGCCGGCGATGTCGTACGGGGCCAGGCGCCAGTCGAAGTGGACCGACGCGGACAGCTTCGCGAGGGCCTCGGCGGGACCGTCGGCGAACCGGGCGCCCCAGAGCCGGACGTCGCCACCGTTGTTGCTGCTCACAGCTACTGCTCCTCAAGAACGTGCATGGCTTCGGATGTGCAACCGCCTCCCCGTCGCGGAGGTAACGGGGAGACGGTTCGTACTACGGTGTCAGATCAGGCGAGGTCGCGACGGGCCGCGATCTTCGAGGACAGGCCGAAGATCTCGATGAAGCCCTGGGCCTTCGACTGGTCGAAGGTGTCGCCCGAGTCGTAGGTCGCGAGGTTGAAGTCGTACAGCGACTGGTCCGACTTGCGGCCGGTGACGACCGCGCGGCCGCCGTGCAGGGTCATCCGGATGTCGCCGCTGACGTGCTGGTTGGCCTCGTTGACGAAGCCGTCCAGCGCCCGCTTCAGCGGGGAGAACCACAGGCCGTCGTAGACCATCTCGCCCCAGCGCTGCTCGACCTGCCGCTTGTAGCGGGCCAGTTCGCGCTCGACGGTGACGTTCTCCAGCTCCTGGTGGGCGGTGATCAGCGCGATCGCGCCCGGCGCCTCGTACACCTCGCGGGACTTGATGCCCACGAGGCGGTCCTCGACGATGTCGATCCGGCCGATCCCCTGGGCCCCGGCGCGCTCGTTGAGCTGCTGGATGGCCTGGAGCACGGTGACGGGCTTGCCGTCGACGGCGACCGGGACGCCCTCCTTGAAGGAGATGACGACCTCGTCGGCCTCGCGCGGGAGGGCGGGGTCCGCGGTGTACTCGTAGATGTCCTCGATCGGCGCGTTCCAGATGTCCTCCAGGAAGCCCGTCTCGACGGCGCGCCCGAAGACGTTCTGGTCGATGGAGTACGGGGACTTCTTGGTCGTCGCGATCGGCAGGTCGGCCTTCTCGGCGAAGGCGATGGCCTTGTCGCGGGTCATCGCGTAGTCGCGGACCGGGGCGATGCACGTGAGGTCGGGGCCGAGGGCGGCGATGCCGGCCTCGAAGCGGACCTGGTCGTTGCCCTTGCCGGTGCAGCCGTGGGCGACGGTGGTGGCGCCGTGCTTGCGGGCGGCGGCCACGAGGTGCTTGACGATGGCCGGCCGCGAGAGGGCCGAGACCAGCGGGTAGCGGTCCATGTAGAGGGCGTTCGCCTTGATCGCCGGGAGGCAGTACTCGTTCGCGAACTCGTCCTTGGCGTCGGCGACCTCGGCCTCGACCGCACCGCAGGCGAGCGCCCGCTTGCGGATGACGTCCAGGTCCTCGCCGCCCTGACCGACGTCCACGGCGACCGCGATGACCTCTGCGCCCGTCACCTCGGCGATCCAGCCGATGGCGACGGAGGTGTCCAGGCCGCCTGAATAGGCGAGTACGACGCGCTCGGTCACGGGTTTCTCCTTACACGGTGCATCCAGCGATAGGCATAACTATGCATTGCTCTGCATGATTCGTCAATCAAGGGTGGGGGTGGTGCGAATAACAGGAGGTCAGCGCGGTGATGAGCACCTACAGTGCCCGGATGGAGATACTGCCGCCCCTGTCCAAGACCACGTTCCTGTCACCCGCCGAGCGCCTGCTGCACGGCAAGGAGCCCGCGCGCGCCCTCGACGGCGACGGTCCGCAGGCCTGGGCGCGGCTCGACGTGGGCGTCAACATGGCCACCTTCTTCTCCTCCGGGCGGTGGACCTACTCCGGCACCGTCCGGGTGGGCCCGCACTGGTTCGACGACCGGGAGCTCGCCGACTGGAGCACCGCCCCGCACTGGCACGACGGACACGGAGTGACCTGGAGCGCCGCTCCCCCGGCCGCCGCCGAGCTCGCGCTCTGCCTGTGCCATGCCGACCCCCGGGTGCGGGAGGCCGCCCTCGGCCGGGCGAGCGGGCGGCCCGAGGTCCTGGCGCTGGTGCTGATCCGGTGCGCCGACACGGAGGAGGCCGTACGGGAGCGGGCGCGGTCGGTGCTGGCCCGGGAACTGGACGCGGCACGTACGGCGCACGCTGCCGGCGCAGCCGCCGGCGACACCGCGGCCGGCACCGCTCCCGACGCCGTCCCGGCGGACCTCGTACGCGCCCTGGCGCCCCTCGCCCTGCTCCTGAGCCCGCGCCCGCACGGCGCCTGGGCCTGGGAGCTGTGCCGCAACCGGCTCGGGCCGCCCTCCACCGACCTGGTCCTCGCGCTGGCCGAGGACCAGGACCCGGAGACCCGCCACGCCGCCGTCCGGGCCGCGCTGGCCCAGGACTTGCTCCCGGCTGACCGCGTCGCGGAGCTCATCTGCGACCCCGACTCCCGCATCAGCCACACGGCGCTGCGCTCCGGGCTGCTCGCGGCCGACCGGGCCGCCGGGCTCGTCCTCACCGGACGGACCCCCGAGGTCCGGCGGGAGGCCCTCCGGCTGGCCCTGGAGACCGGGAGCCTGACGCCCGAACTGCTGCTGGGGACCGCCGCCGTGACCCGGGACCGCGTGGTGCGCAGGCGCTGCGAGGAAGCCGCCCGGTCCGCGCTGGAGACCCGGCCGGGCGCCCTGCCGGAGCCCCTCGTCGACTCCCTGCTCTCCCAGGGCCGCGCCTCCCTGCGGGTGACCGCCGTCCATGCCCTGTGCCGGGCCGGACGGGCCGGCGGGGCGGCCCCGTACCTGGCGGACCCCTCGGCGCGGGTGCGGGAGGCCGCCCGCCAGGAGGTGCGCGCCGCCGGGCAGGACCCGCTCGCCCTCTACCGCGCGCTGTGCGCGGACTCCCCCACGGCCGGGGCGGTGTTCGGACTGGCCGAAGCCGGGGACGGCACGGACCTGCCCCTGCTGCGACTCCTCTCCCGGGCCCCCGACGGACGCGTGCGGGCCGCGGCCGTCCACGGCCTGCGCCGGCACGGCGCCGCCACGCCGGAGGAACTGCTGCCGTACCTGGCCGACCCGCATCGGCCCGCCGCCCGGGCGGCACGCCCGCTGGTGGTCCCGTACGCCCGCACGCGGCCGGAGTCCTGGCTGCTCGAGCTGTTCGCGCCCGGCCGCCCGCAGCCCGTCCGGGCCGCGGGACTGGCCCTGCTGGAGCTGCGGCCGCCGGTGGTCCGGCGCCGGATCGCCCGGTCCCTGACCTCCCACCGCGACCCCGCCGTGCGCGGCTGGGCCCGCAAGCTGCTGCAGGAGCGGCCGCGGTGGGCGCTGTACGAGGGCCGGGACGCCGCAGTGAAGCTCACCGACGGCACGCAACCCCCGCTCGACGAGGTGCTCGACACCGACGACCCGGCCGCCTGGGCCGCACTGGACATCGGGGTGCGGTACCTGGCCCCGTACGAGCCCGAAGTGTTCGGCGCGCACCCCGCGACCGCGCTGTGCCACTGGGACGGCCGGATCCGGGAGCGCGCCCTCGCCGGGGCCGCGGGCGTGCCCGGACTGCTGCCGCTGGTCGTCCTGCGCTGCACCGACTGGTCCCCGCAGGTCCGCGAGGCCGCCCGGCGCGTCCTCGGCGGCGCGCTCCGCGACACCGGGGAGGACGCCCTGCGCACCCTGACCCCGATGGTGCTGCGCCTGGCGGAGCGCCATGAGGGCCGCTGGGCCGTCGCGGAGTTCGAGGCGGCCCTGCGCGCGCCCCGGTACGCGGCCGTCCTGGCGGAGCTGTGCACCCACCGCGACCTGCGGACCCGCCGCGCGGCCGTACGGATCCGCCTGGAAGAGCCGGAGGCCTTCACTGCTCCCGAGCTGGCCCGCCGCGCCGCCGGGGAGTCCGACGCGGTCGTACGGGACCTGTGGATGCGGGCCGCGACGGCCACCCTGGCCGCGCACGGGCCCGACGACTCCGCGGTCGACACCCTGCTGGCCTCCCGCGTCGGCTCCGTACGGGCCGCGGGCGTCACCGGCCTGCGCGCGGCCGGCCGGACCGCGGAGGCCCACCGGTACCTCGCCGACCCCTCGGGGAGTGTGCGGGCCTGCGCCCGGTGGCTGCTCCGGCGGGACGGGGCCGACGCACGCGCTGCGTACCTCCTCCTGTGCGCCGCGGACTCCCCGGAGCCGGGGGCCCTCCTCGGGCTCGCGGAGTGCGGCGAGCGGGCGGACGCGGTCGTGGCGGCCGGGCTGCTCGGCCACCGTGACGACCGGGTCCGGGCGGCTGCGGTTGCGGCACTGCGGCTGCTCGGCGGGCCCGCGTCCGTACCGGAGGCTCTGGTCCCGCTGCTGGACGACCCGTCACCGGCGGTGGTCCGCGAGGTGACCCGGTCGCTGCGCAACGACGCCGGCCGGCTGGCGACGGACCCCCTGGTCGCTCGGTCCGGGGCGGACCGCCCTGCGCACGTCCGGCGGTCCGCCCTGCGGCTGCTCGCGGCCCGGGCCGCCGACGAGGCCTTGCCCGTACTGACCGCCGCACTGGACGACCCGGACCCGCACCTGCGGCGCGTGGCGCTGGGCCTGCTGCGGACCTGGGACTGGCGGGCGACGGTCCGTCGGGGGGCTCTCGAGCCCGCCCGGCTGCGGGCCCTGTACCGGCGGTACTACGTCGAGCTCAGCTGGGGTGAGATGCGCCATGCACGTCTCACCTGGTGAAAATGCGGTCCTGGCCCACCCCTGGACACGCCGATAATCGGACCATGGGAAAGCTCTATGACCGCATCGACAGCCGCATGCGCACCTTCATCGAGGAGCAGCCGGTCTTCTTCACCGCGACCGCTCCGCTCGACGGTGACGGGCACGTCAACCTGTCCCCCAAGGGCCGCGCCGGGACGCTCGTCGTCATCGACGAGACGACCCTCGCCTACCTGGACTTCGGCGGCAGCGGCGCCGAGACCATCGCGCACGTCCGCGAGAACGGCCGCATCACGCTGATGTGGTGCGCGTTCAGCGGGCCGCCGAACATCGTGCGCATCCACGGCGACGGCGAGGCCGTCTTCCGCGACGACCCGCGCTGGGACGGGCTGCTCGAACGGTTCGGGGACGCGGACGGGCCCTCGGCCCGCGCCGTCATCCTCGTGCGGACCCGGCGGATAGCCACCGTGTGCGGGTTCGCCGTCCCCTTCATGGACTACCAGGGCGAGCGCACGCTGCACGCGGAGTACTTCGGCCGCAAGACGGACGAGGAGTTCAGCGAGTACTGCGAGAAGAAGGAACACATCGCGGTGAGCATCGACGGCCTGCCGGGCCTGCCGTTGCCCCTTCCGCCCCGTACCGTCTGACATGTGCTGCGTACCGCGCTCCTCGCCGCCTCACTGACCGTCACCAGCCTGCTGCTCCAGGGCCCCCAGGGTGCCCCGCCGCTGCCCGCCCGACTCGCGGACACCGGCGGCGGCAGCCAGCTGATCACCGCCGTGGCTCCGGCCCCCGGCTCCACGACCGGGCGCCTGACCTGGTGGGACCGGTGGGCAGGGCGCTGGCACGCGGTGGGGAGCGCGCCCGCCCGCTTCGGCGCGAACGGGCTGACCGAGGGCGCGAGCAGGGTCCAGGGGACGAACACGACCCCGGCCGGCCTGTACGCGCTCCCCTACGCCTTCGGCATCGCGGACGCCCCGGCCGGTACCGCGTACCGCTACCGGGAGGTGACCCCCGACTCCTGGTGGTGCCAGGACAACTCCTCGGCGAGCTACAACCGCTGGGTGGAGCCGCTGCCCGCGGACTGCGCGCCGGGCGAGGCGGAGCACCTGACCACGTACGAGAAGCAGTACGCGCACGCCCTGGTCATCGCCTTCAACTACGAGGAGCCGGTACGGGGCCGGGGCGCGGGCATCTTCCTGCACGTCGACGGCAAGGGCGCGACGGCCGGCTGCGTCTCGGTCCCCGAGTACGCGATGCGCGCGGTGCTGCGCTGGGCGGACCCGCGCAGGCGGCCGCACATCGCGATCGGCACCGCGGACGGACCGCTCGCGGTCACCCGCTACTAGGAAGGGCGCCGGGGCCCGCCTCTCCGGCGGGCTCGTCGGAGGCCCGGTAGTGGTAGGCGTCCTCCCACCCGTCGTCCCCGCCGCCCCAGCCCCAGCCCCAGTCCTCGTCCCCGTCGTCGTCCCCGTCCTCGGAGACCACCCGGTCCGCCCCGCGCCAGCGGCCGTGGTCGTCGGCGCTGCGGAGCACGCGGACCCGCTGCTCCTCGTCCAGCGCGGCCACGGCGGGGTGGACCTCGGCCCGCATCCGGTCGCCCAAGGGGTCGCCGCACTCCGTGCGGGCCAGGACGGCCCGGCGGGCGGCTTCGGCGTAGCAGAGCGACACCAGGCCCAGCGCGGTCACGGCGGCCGCCGCCCATTGCGCCGGTCCGTGCGGGCGGGAGAACACCAGCAGCTCGGCCACCACCATCCAGCACACCAGGAGCAGGATCAGGCCCGCGCAGCCGCAGCAGCCCCGCAGGCACCCGGGCTCCTCGTCCGGCGGCATGCGCGGGAGCTCGGGCAGCAGGGCGTCCGCTTCGGCACGGTGGGCTCGGCGCCGGGCCCCGTACTCCTCGTCGTTCCGGTCGATCCAGCCGATCGACACCGGCTCGGGATCGTGTCGCCGCACCGCCTCCAGCAGGGCTGCGGGCAGCGGGTGGGAGGGGGTCCGGGCGGGATCGCGGCCCGTCTCCGTCAGGAGCACGGCGCCCTCGCCGTCGATGCCGAGGTATCCGTCGAGGAGGAGTTCGGCGGCGGCCGCCACCGCCTGCCCGTGCGCCATCGCGGCGACCTGGTACGGCCCGAGGCGCAGGCCTGCGACCAGCCGGAGGACCTCGCGCCGGATCCGGGCCCGGCGCCGCCACCGCCGGGCGAGGGGCCCGTAGACGGCGGCGTTCATGACGAACACCGCGAGTACGAGGACGAGTTGGAGCACGCCCCGAGGCTACGTGCGGCGGCGCCGGACCGGCACCGTGTTTCCGACGAACCGCCGGACCGACGGACCGGCGCCCCCGCACACCGGGAGCCGTCGGCTCAGCCCTCCTTCTGGGCCAGCCTCAGCAGGTGGTCGGCGAGGGCCTGACCGCCCGCCGGGTCGCGGCTGATCAGCATCAGGGTGTCGTCGCCCGCGATCGTGCCGAGGATGGCCTGGAGTTCGGCCTGGTCGATCGCCGAGGCGAGGAACTGGGCCGCGCCGGGCGGGGTGCGCAGGACCACGAGGTTCGCGGAGGCCTCCGCGGAGATCAGCAGTTCGCCGGAGAGGCGCCGCATGCGCTCCTCCTTCGCCGACTCGCCGAGCGGCGCCTGCGGGGTGCGGAAGCCGCCCTCGCTGGGTACCGCGTAGATCAGCTCGCCCCCGGTGTTGCGGATCTTCACCGCGCCGAGCTCGTCGAGGTCGCGGCTGAGCGTCGCCTGGGTGACGCTCAGCCCGTCGTCGGCGAGCAGCTTGGCCAGCTGGCTCTGGGAGCGGACCGGCTGCCGGTTGAGGATGTCCACGATCCGGCGGTGGCGGGCGGTGCGGGTCTGCGGAACGGACTGCCCGTTCGGCTCGTGTTCCTGCGCCTGGCTCATCGTCGTCCCATTCCCCGTTTGATCATCCGTCCACGCCTGCGGCGGACTTCGCTGCGTCGAGCACGCCGGGCAGGGCCTCCAGGAACGCGTCCACCTCGGCCTCGGAGAGCACGTACGGGGGCATGAGCCGTACGACGTCGGGGGCGGGCGCGTTGACCAGGAAGCCGGCGTCCTGAGCCGCGCGCTGGACCTGCGCTGCGAGCGGCTCGGTCAGCACGATACCCAGCAGGAGGCCCGCTCCGCGGACGTGCGAGACGAGCGGGTGTGCGAATCCTTCGATTCCGCCCCGCAAGCGCTCGCCGCGCTCCTTGACCTGGTCGAGGAGACCGTCGGCCGCGACGGTGTCGATCACGGCGAGGCCGGCGGCGCACGCGATCGGGTTGCCGCCGAAGGTGGTGCCGTGCTGGCCGGGCTGGAGCAGGTCGGCCACGGGCCCGAAGGCGGCCACGGCGCCGATCGGCAGACCGCCGCCGAGCCCCTTGGCGAGGGTGACGACGTCGGGCTCGACGCCCTCGTGGGCCTGATGCTCGAACCACTGGCCGCAGCGCCCGATGCCGGTCTGCACCTCGTCGAGGACGAGCAGGGTGCCGGTGGCCCGGGTGATCTCACGGGCGGCCGTCAGGTATCCGGCCGGGGGGACGACCACGCCGTTCTCGCCCTGGATCGGCTCGATGATCACGAGCGCGGTCTCCTCGGTGACGGCGGCCCGCAGGGCCTCCACGTCGCCGTACGGGACGTGCGTGACGTCTCCGGGGAGCGGCAGGAACGGGCCCTGCTTCGCGGGCTGCCCGGTGAGCGCCAGGGCGCCCATGGTGCGGCCGTGGAAGCCGCCGGTGGTGGAGACCATGTGGGTCCGGCCGGTCAGCCGGCCGATCTTGAAGGCGGCCTCGACGGCCTCGGCACCGGAGTTACAGAAGAAGACCTTGCCGGGGCGGCCGAAGAGCTGGAGCAGCCGCTCGCCGAGCGCGAGGACCGGCTCGGAGGCGTAGAGGTTGGACACGTGGCCCAGGGTGGAGATCTGCTCGGTCACGGCGGTGACGATGGCCGGGTGCGCGTGCCCGAGGGCGTTGACCGCGATCCCGCCGACGAAGTCGGTGTACTGCTTGCCGTCCGCGTCCCAGACCTGCGCGCCCTCTCCGCGTACGAGCGCCAGCGCGGGGGTGCCGTAGTTGTTGGTCAGCGCGCCCTGCCAGCGGGCGGCGAACTCCTGGTTGCCGGTCATGCGGGGTCCCCTCCCTGGGTGTCTGCTGCCTGTGCGTCGGGCACGACCATCGTGCCGATGCCCTCGTCCGTGAAGATCTCCAGCAGGATCGAGTGCTGGACCCGCCCGTCGATCACCCGGGCGGTGGTCACCCCGTTGCGGACGGCGTGCAGGCAGCCCTCCATCTTCGGGACCATGCCGCTGGACAGCTCGGGCAGCAGCTTCTCCAGCTGGCTGACGGTGAGCCGGCTGATGACCTCGTCGCTGTTGGGCCAGTCCGCGTAGAGCCCCTCCACGTCGGTGAGGACCATCAGCGTCTCGGCGCCGAGTGCGGCGGCGAGCGCCGCGGCGGCCGTGTCCGCGTTCACGTTGTACACGTGGTGGTCGTCGGCGCTGCGCGCGATGGAGGAGATGACCGGGATCCGGCCGTCCGCCAGCAGCGCTTCGATCGCGCCGGTGTCGATGGCGGTGATCTCGCCGACCCGCCCGATGTCCACGCTCTCGCCCTCGATCTCGGGCAGGTGCTTGGTGGCGGTGATGGTGTGGGCGTCCTCGCCGGTCATGCCGACGGCCAGCGGCCCGTGCTGGTTGAGCAGCCCGACCAGCTCGCGCTGGACCTGCCCGGCCAGGACCATCCGTACGACGTCCATCGCCTCGGGCGTGGTGACGCGCAGACCCGCCTTGAACTCGCTGACCAGGCCCTGCTTGTCGAGCTGGGCGTTGATCTGCGGGCCGCCGCCGTGGACGACGACCGGCTTCAGGCCGGCCTGGCGCAGGAAGACGACGTCCTGGGCGAAGGCGGCCTTCAGGTCCTCGTCGATCATGGCGTTGCCGCCGAACTTGATGACGACGACCTTGCCGTTGTGCCGGGTCAGCCAGGGCAGGGCCTCGATGAGGATCTCGGCCTTGGGCAGGGCGGTGTGCCTGCGTGCAGTGCTCATGAGGAGTAGGCGCTGTTCTCGTGAACGTACTCGGCGGTCAGGTCGTTGGCCCAGATGACGGCGGACTGCGAACCGGTGGACAGGTCGGCGGTGATGCGGACCTCGCGGCCCTTCATGCTCACCAGGTCGCGGTCCTCGCCGACCGAGCCGTTCTTGCACACCCAGACGTCGTTGATGGCGACGTTCAGCCGGTCCGGGTCGAAGGCGGCCTGCGTGGTGCCGATCGCGGACAGGACGCGGCCCCAGTTCGGGTCCTCGCCGTGGATGGCGCACTTGAGCAGGTTGTTCCGGGCGATGGACCGGCCGACCTCGACCGCGTCCTCCTCGGTGGCCGCGCCGATGACCTCGATGCGGATGTCCTTGCTGGCGCCCTCGGCGTCGCCGATCAGCTGGCGGGCCAGGTCGTCGCAGACCGTGCGCACGGCCTCCGCGAACGCCTCGTACGCCGGCACCCGGCCGGACGCGCCGGAGGCGAGCAGCAGCACCGTGTCGTTGGTGGACATGCAGCCGTCGGAGTCGACCCGGTCGAAGGTGGTGCGGGTCGCGGCGCGCAGCGCCCGGTCGAGGGTGGCGCCGTCCAGGTCGGCGTCGGTGGTGAGGACGACGAGCATGGTGGCCAGGCCCGGGGCGAGCATGCCGGCACCCTTGGCCATGCCGCCGACGGTCCAGCCGTCCTGGGCGACCGTGGCCGTCTTGTGCACGGTGTCGGTGGTCTTGATGGCGATGGCCGCGGCCTCGCCGCCGTCCGCGGAGAGCGCGGCGGCCGCGGTCTCGATGCCGGGCAGCAGCTTGTCCATGGGGAGCAGGACGCCGATCAGGCCGGTGGACGCGACGGCGACCTCGCCGGCGTTGACCTCGCCGCCGAGCCCGTTCAGGACGTCGGCGACCTTCTCCGCGGTGGCGTGGGTGTCCTGGAACCCCTTGGGGCCGGTACAGGCGTTGGCGCCGCCGGAGTTGAGGACGACCGCGCTGACCGTGCCGCCGCGCAGGACCTGCTCGGACCAGTGGACGGGCGCGGCCTTGACCCGGTTGGAGGTGAAGACGCCGGCCGCGGCCAGGCGCGGCCCGTTGTTGACCACGAGGGCCAGGTCGGGATTGCCGTTCGCCTTGATCCCGGCGGCGATGCCCGCCGCCGTGAACCCCTGTGCTGCCGTGACGCTCACTGCATCTCCTCGTTCGCTTCTCCGCCCGCGCAGCGCGCCCGTGCGGCCATCGTCGTCGTCTGCAGCCGAGTGGCTGCCCGTGCGACGCTCACGGCATCTCCTCGTTCGCTTCTCCGCCCGCGCAGCGCGCCCGTGCGGCCATCGTCGTCGTCTGCAGCCGAGTGGCTGCCCGTGCGACGCTCACGGGGCGACTCCGATCGTGGAAAGACCCAGGCTCTCGTGGAGGCCGAGGGCGATGTTCATGCTCTGGACCGCGCCGCCGGCGGTCCCCTTGGTGAGGTTGTCGATGGCGCTGATCGCGATGATCCGCTGCGCGGTCTCGTCGTACGCGACCTGGACCTGAACGGCGTTGGAACCGTAGACGGAGGCGGTCGCCGGCCACTGGCCCTCGGGCAGCAGGTGCACGAAGGGCTCGTCCGCGTACGCCTTCTCGTACGCGGCGCGGACCGCGTCGGCCGTGGTGCCCGGCAGCGCCTTGGCGGAGCAGGTGGCCAGGATGCCGCGGGGCATCGGCGCCAGCGTGGGCGTGAAGGAGACGGACACCCGCTGGCCGGCCACGGGGCTGAGGTTCTGCACCATCTCGGGCGTGTGGCGGTGGCCGCCGCCGACCCCGTACGGGCTCATGGAGCCCATGACCTCGGAGCCCAGCAGGTTCGGCTTGAGCGCCTTGCCGGCGCCGGAGGTGCCGGAGGCGGCGACGATCACGGCCTCGGGCTCGGCGAGCTGCGCGGCGTAGGCCGGGAACAGCGCGAGCGAGACGGCGGTCGGGTAGCAGCCGGGGACGGCGATGCGCTTGGAGCCGGCCAGGGCGGCGCGGGCGCCCGGCAGCTCGGGAAGGCCGTAGGGCCAGGTCCCGGCGTGCGGGGCGCCGTAGAACGTGTCCCAGTCGGCGGAGTTCTGGAGCCGGTGGTCGGCGCCCATGTCGACGACGAGGACCTCTTCGCCGAGCTGGGCGGCCACGGCGGCGGACTGGCCGTGCGGCAGGGCGAGAAAGACGACATCATGACCGGAGAGCACCTCGGGCGTGGTCGCCTCCAGAACGCGTCCGGCCAGCGGCACCAGGTGCGGCTGGAGCGCACCGAGCGGCTGCCCGGCGTTGGAGTTGGCGGTCAGTGCGCCGATCTCGACCTCGGGGTGGGCCAGCAGCAGGCGCAGCACCTCCCCGCCCGCGTATCCGCTCGCACCGGCCACCGCTACACGTACCACCATCGGACCCTCCTCCTCGATGGCATGACTATACGTACGAGCGCACGTTTATGCAAAGCAATCATCCGGCCTTGCTCCCCCAGTGTTACTCGCTTGTCCGCCCGGTGATCACGGGTTACGTTCCCCGGGCACATATCGGGGGAACACAGCAGGTGGGGGACATGGGCGGGGACGGTCTGACGATCAGCAAGGGCGCCGCGATAGGCCAGGGCCTCACAGCCGTGGCGCTGTTCGGGGCCGTGGGAATCGGCCTCTGGGCAAACGACCGGGCGGCGAGTGCGGGCGTCGAGCCCAAGCCCGTCACCTGTTCGCACGGGCAGTCGGAGAAGACGCCCGCGGAGGCGGTGACCGAGGCGGCGGACGTGTCCGGGGACCAGCTGTGCGCCGCGCTGCACCGCCCCGACCTCGCGGACCTGCTGGGTACTCCGGGGGAGGCCGTGAAGAACGCGAACGGCGGCGGCAGCACCTTCAAGCCCGTCGGCGGCGACACCGCGATCCACACCCCTTCGGGCAGGGTCGACCTCGAGACCTACACCGTGCACCTGAGGGCCTCGGACGACGGGCTGAAGATCGCGACCGTGGCCGAACTCCTCGGGGGCGGCGCGCCGACGGTGACCGTCCTGGGGCATCCGGCCGCCTTCTACTCGGACCGCACCCTCAGCATCAGCTTCAGGCTGGACGGCAGCAATACCAGCACCGGCACCGGCGTCCCGACCCGCACCCTGGTGGTGGCCCGGGGCCCGCAGGACGACGGCAGCTCCTACGAGCTGACCCTGTGGCGCTCCGACGGCAGGGTGCCCGACGACGCGGTCGTGCGGCGCGTCGCCGAGACGGTGCTGCCGACGGTCCCGGGGTGGGCCGCCGCCGGGTGAGGCCCCGCGGGAGCGCGGGTCAGCCGCTGCGGGTCAGCTGCTGCGGGGCTGGTTGAAGCGGAGCATGTTGCCGGACGGATCGCGGAAGGCGCAGTCGCGGACCCCGTACGGCTGGTCGACGGGCTCCTGGAGCACCTCTGCGCCGGTGGCCCGGATGCGCTCGAACGTCGCGTCCACGTCGTCCGTCGCGAAGATCACCCCGCGGAGCACGCCCTTGGCCAGCATTTCCGCCATCGCCTGGCGGTCGGCCGGCGAGGCGCCGGGATCGGCGAGCGGCGGTTCGAGGACGATCTCCACGTCGGGCTGCTCGGGCGAGCCGACGGTCACCCAGCGCATCCCCTCGAAGGCGACGTCGTTGCGCACTTCCATGCCGAGGGCGTCACGGTAGAAGGCGAGCGCCTTGTCGTGGTCGTCGACGGCGATGAAGCACTGCGAGATCTTGATGGTCATGCCCCGACGCTACGACGCGGCCGCGGATCCCGCTCCCCCGTTGCCCGCGGAGTTCCGCACGGGCCGGGTGAAGACCTTCGCCACACAGGCCGGGATGGCGGCGCCGGCCTCGTGCCGGCGGGCCCGGTAGGCGCTGGGCGTCTCGCCGACCAGCTCCGTGAAGCGCGAGCTGAACGACCCGAGCGAGGTGCATCCGACCGCGAAGCAGACCTCGGTCACGCTCAGGTCGCCCCGGCGCAGCAGCGCCTTGGCCCGCTCGACGCGGCGGGTCATCAGGTAGCTGTACGGGGTCTCTCCGAAGGCCGCCCGGAAGCTGCGGGAGAAGTGCCCGGGCGACATGAGGGCGACGGAGGCCAGCGCCGGTACGTCCAGCGGCTCGGCGTAGTCGCGGTCCATCACGTCCCGGGCCCGCCGCAGCCGCACCAGGTCCTCGATCGTCACGCGCACCAGCATCTCACGGCCGGTGCGGGCCACGGGGGGCCGCAAGGAAGCCCGCAGGCCGCCCGAAGGAGACCGGACGGGAGACTACTTCCCGGCCTTCTCGGCGGCCTTCGCGGCCTTCTCCGCCTGCATCTGCTTGATGCGGACGGTCTCCTTGCGGACGTCGGACTGGGTGGCGCGCTCCTTCGCGAGCCACTCCGGCATCTCCTGCTTGAGGGCCTCGATCTGCTCCGTGGTGAGCGGCTCGGTGACACCGCCGCGCGCCAGACCGGCGATCGAGATGCCGAGCTTCGACGCGACCACCGGACGGGGGTGCGGGCCGTTCGCCCGGAGGTCCTGCAGCCACTGCGGCGGCTCGGCCTGGAGGGCGGTCAGCTCGGTGCGCGAGACGACACCCTCCTGGAACTCTGCGGGGGTGGCCTCGAGGTACACACCCAGCTTCTTCGCCGCGGTAGCGGGCTTCATGGTCTGGGTGGTCTGGTGCGACGTCATGAGGTCAAGGGTATCGAGCATGTGCGCCCCCTCCGACCACGGCCGGTAATCTGGCCGGGTGACAGACTCCCGGACACCCCCGTCGTTCCAGCTCGCATACGTCCCCGGGGTGACTCCCACGAAGTGGGTCCGGATCTGGAAGGAGCGTCTGCCCGACGTTCCGCTGACCCTCGTCCAGGTCGCTCCGGCCGAAGCCCCCGCCCTGCTGCGCGGCGGCGGCGCCGACGCCGGGTTCGTCCGGCTGCCGATCGACCGCACGGACCTCAGCGCGATCCCGCTCTACACCGAGACCACGGTCGTGGTGATCCCGAAGGACCACCCCATGGCCGCGGCCGAGGAGCTGTCGATCGCGGAGCTGGCCGACGAGATCGTGCTGCACCCGCTGGACGACACCCTCGGGTGGGAGCAGCTGCCGGGCAAGGCCGCGTTCCAGCGCCCGGAGACCACGGCCGACGCGATCGAGCTGGTGGCCGCGGGCATCGGGGTGCTGATCGTGCCCCAGTCGCTGGCGCGGCTGCACCACCGCAAGGACCTCACCTACCGCACCCTGCTGGACGCCCCCGAGTCGCGCGTCGCGCTGTCGTGGCCCGAGGCGGAGGAGACTCCCGACCTGGTGGAGGAGTTCATCGGGATCGTGCGCGGGCGGACCGTCAACAGCTCGCGCGGCCGCGGCCGCACCCAGCCGGAGCCCGAGCAGAAGAAGGCGAAGCCGGCCCGTAAGCCCGCTCCCAAGTCGGGCGGCAAGCCGGCCGCGAGGAACCCGCGGTCCGGTGCCCCCAAGGGCGGCAAGGCCACGGCCAAGTCCACCGGCAAGCGCGGTAAGCCCCGGGGCCGCTAGTCCGTCTCCTTCGGATCCTGCCCGGCTCCCCGCGAGGGGCACCGGGATGATCAGCGCGGCCAGGGCGTTCCCCCACTGCCACGGGTGAGCGCCCGTCGTGCCCGCAGCCATGCCCCATGTCCGTACCCCTGGTCCGTCCCGTGGTCCCGTGACCGGACTCCGTCGGCTTGAACGCGTTCAAGCCGACGGATATTCGCACTCTCTGGCGATGCCCTGAGAGCGTTGCGCCCGCCACACGGCCGTCCCTATAGTCACTTCGTATTCATTTCGTCACAGTGAGTGAGCTGGGGGCAAGGGTGTTACGTATCGGCAAGGGTCCGGCCGGCAAGGGATGGGCCGCCTCGTTCGCCGCGCTGGCCGCCGGGGCGGTCCTCGCGCTGGGAGTGGGGGCCGCACCCGTGAGCGCCGCCGAGGGCTCGTGCGCGGGCGGCGCCACCGGGCGACTGCCGCGCCTGCAGGACCAGCGGTTCTACGTCCAGTGCGCGGGCGGGGTCGCCACCGTCGTGGCCTGCCCCACCGGGCAGGTCTACGCCCCTGGCACCCAGCTCTGCGCGGCGCCCGAGCAGGTCCGGCCCGCCGTGGCCACGCTCACCACGGCCGGGCCGGCGAAGCTGAACGGGCTGCTCTTCGGGGTCAGGAACCTCAGCACCACCGTGCGGATCGCGGACGCCCCGGCCGGGCTGGACGGCGTACCGGTCACCTTCACCACCGTCGGCGGCCGGCCCCTGTGCACCGCGGTCACCGACCAGTTCGGAGCCGCCCGCTGCGACACCCCGGCCCGGCCGACGATCCCGCTGGACGAACTCCTGCGCGGCTACCGGGCCACCTACGCCGGCGTCGGCGGGATCTACCTCCCCTCCTCGGCCACCGCGCCCATCGCGCTGCTCTAGGCCGTCCGGGCGAGGGCGTGCCGGACCCAGACGTTCGGCTCGACGTAGACCGCGAAGCCCTGCTCCGGTTCGCAGTGGACCGGGGACAGGGCGCCCGGCACCCGGACCGGGCCGGCCGTGTCGAAGGGCAGGCCGGTCCACTCCCGCCACTGGGCGACGGAGCCGGTGATCGTCATCGACAGCGGGGCCACCGAGTCGATGACGCCGCCCGCCCGGACGTGGACCCGTAGCCACGGGTCGTGCGGGAGGCCGTCCTCGCGGGTGCGGTACGCGTACTCGTGGATCGAGGTGTCCGGCTCGGCCGGCTTTCCGCTGGGCCGCACCGGCGCCACCGCCTCGGCGAAGCCGCGCGCGCGGGCGTTCTCCCGCATTGCGGCGAGCATCCGGCCGGAGAGGCCCTCGCCCTGCCGGCCGGTGGCGACGCTGATCTCGATCGCGCTCACGGTGTCGGGCTCGACCCCGCGCCGTCGGTCGGAGAAGGCCCACATCAGGATCCGGTCCCAGCCCTGCGCGGGGAGCACCCCGTCACGGCCGGGCGCGTGCTGCGCGAAGGGCACGCTGAAGCCCCGGGCGACCACCGTGTCGCCGTCCGTGGCGATCAGGACGTACTCCGGGAACTCGGCCACCATCCGCGGGTACAACAGCCAGGCCAGCGCGTCGTGCTGGGCGAACTCCGGCCACGAGTCCTTCATGTCCCAGAGCCGGTCCGCCAGTTCGGGCCGCTCGGCGAGCGTGGTGATCCGAATGCCCGAGCCGTTCGCGTCTGTGCTGTCGTCCATGCCCGCAGGCTAAGCACGCCCCACCTGCGCTTCAACCGATTAAATGATCTAGTGCCGTGGCCGGTCACGCCACTAGACCGGCGCCGGGAGGGAGAGGCTCCAGCGGTGCGGGCGGCCGGCGAGGGTGAGCGTGGACAGGGGGCGGACGTCCACGTTCCAGTAGGTCAGCGGCGGCGCGTTCAGCGCGTAGACGAGCGCCGCCCGGACCACCGAAGGCTCCGCCACCGCCACGATCGCTCCCCCGTCGTCGGCCGGCCGGGTGTCGAGCCAGCCGCCGATCCGGGCGATGAAGGCGAGCAGGGACTCCCCGCCGTGCGGCGCGGCTCGCGGGTCGGTCAGCCAGAGGTCCACGGCCGCGGGGTCCCGAGCCGCCACCTCGGCCAGGGTGAGTCCGCGCCAGTGGCCCATGTCGCACTCCCGCAGGGCGGGTTGCGCCATCGGGGCGTAGCCGAGGGCGGTACCGGTGGCCCGGCTGCGCGAGGTCGGCGAACAGTAGCGGAGCTCGGCCGAGCCCAGGGGTACGAGCCCGCGCGCGGCGGATTCCACCGCGCGCCAGCCGTCTACGTCGAGGGGGCGGTCGTCGTCGAAGCGCTCGGCGAGCAGCGAGGTACTACGGGCTGCTGCGACTAGCGAAACCCGAACATGCATGCGGCGATGGTGATCCGCGTGTCGCACGAGGTCAAGCGTCGAGACGAAGCCCGGCGCGCAGCCGCCGGACGGCCTCGGTCAGTTCGCCCGCGCCGGACACCCCGGCGAAGCTCAGCCGGACGAACGGACCGGGAGGTTCCGCGCAGAAGTACGGCCGTCCCGGCGCGACCGCGACCCCGGCCCGCAGGGCGGCCGCCACGAAGGCCGCGTCGTCGCCGCCCCCGCCGGGCCGCGCCCACAACTGGTAGCCGCCGCGCGGCGGATGGGGCACCTCCAGCTCCGGCAGCTCCCGCCGCAGCGCCCCCGCGAGGACGTCCCGGCGGTGGCGCAGCTCGGCGGCCACGGTCTTGAGGTGGCGCGGCCAGGCGGGTGCGCCCACCAGTTCCAGGGCGGCCTCCTGGAGGGGCCGGGGCACGAAGAAGCTGTCCACGACCTGGATGGCGCGCAGCCGGTCGAAGACCGGGCCGCGGGCCGTCAGTGCTCCCACGCGCAGGCTGGGCGAGGTGACCTTGGTCAGGGAGCGCACGTGGACGACGACCCCGTCCGGGTCCTCGGCGGCGAGCGGCGCGGGCAGCGGGCCCGAGTCCTCGTGGGCCAGGGACCGCGCGTAGTCGTCCTCCAGCACGAACGCCCCGGCGGCGCGGGCGATCCGCAGGACCTCTCCCCGCCGCTCGCCGGACAGGACGGCCCCGGTCGGGTTCTGGAACAGCGGCTGGCATACGAACACCCGCGCCCCGGTGGCTTCGAAGGCGGCGGCCAGCAGCTCCGGCCGGACCCCGTCCGCGTCCACCGGGACCGGCACGGGCCGGCACCCGGCGGCCCGCGCGAGAGCCAGCAGTCCCGGGTAGGTCGGGGATTCGACGAGGATCGGCGCCCCCGGCGGGGCGAGCGCCCGCAGGGCGGTGGCGAGTGCGCTCTGACCGCCCGCGGTCACCAGGACGTCCCCGGCTGCGACCGCCCCGCCGATCTCCCGCGCGAACCAGTCCCGCAGCTCCGGCAGCCCCTCCACGGGCGGCCGCCCCCACACCCCGGGCCGTCGGCCGGCCCGGGCGAGGGCCGCCGCCATGGCCCGCTCGGGCTGGAGCGCCGGATGCAGGTAGCCGCTGTGCAGTTCGATGACCCCGACGGGCGGGGCGGCCAGGGTGACCAGCACTCCGGAGGCGTCCACGGAGCGCGGGACCACCTCCCCTGCGTCCTCGGCGCTCAGGGCGACGGCCTGCCAGGAGGTGTCGCCGGGCGCGGGGGCCTGGGCCCGGGGCTGCGCGCGGTAGACCCCGGCTCCGGGGCGGGTGACCACCAGGCCTTCGGCGGCGAGCTGGGCGAGGGCCCGGGACACGGTGACGGGACTGACCCGGTATTCCTCGACCAGGGCCCTGCTCGACGGGAGCTTTCCACCCACCGAGTAGCGGTTCAACTCGACTCGAAGGGATTCCGCCAGTTCCGCGACACTGCTACGCTCGTACATGACAGCACAGAATAGCGCTACTCTCCCCAACGCGATAGCAGTTCGAGGAACCGGCACCGGGATCCGCCGCCCCGCCCTCGGGGGCACCACCCTCGCCGCGGCCGGAGTCGTCACCTTCTCTCTGACCTTCCCCGGCACCGCCTGGGGCCTGGAGAGCTTCGGCCCCTGGTCCCTGTTCGGCCTGCGCTGTCTGCTCGCGGGCCTGACGGCCGCCGCCTTCCTGGTGGCCCTGCGCGTCCCGGTGCCCGCCCGCGCCCACTGGGCGGGGCTGGCGGTCGTCGCCGGCGGTGTGGTCGTCGGCTTCCCGCTGCTGACCACCCTGGCCCTGCAGACCTCCACCACCTCGCACGCCGCCGTGGTGGTCGGCCTGCTGCCGCTCACCACGGCCGTCGTCTCCTCGCTGCGCACCGGGGCCCGGCCCTCGCGCCGCTTCTGGTCCGCGGCCGTGGCCGGCGCCGTCGTCGTCCTCGGGTTCACCGTGGCCCAGAGCGGCGGCGCCCTCTCTGCCGGAGACGCCTTCCTCTTCGCCGCACTGCTGGTGTGCGCGGCCGGGTACACCGAGGGCGGGCGCCTGGCCCGGCTGCTGCCCGGCTGGCAGGTGATCGCCTGGGCGCTGGTGCTGTGCCTGCCCATCGGCCTCGTCGGCTCCGCGCTCGGGCTCGCGTACGAGCCGGTGGAGTTGACCGGCCGCGGGGTGGCCGGGCTGGTCTGGGTGGCGGTCGGCTCCTCCTTCCTCGGCCTGTACGTCTGGTACCGCGGCATGGCCGAGATCGGCGCGGCCCGCGCGAGCCAGCTCCAGCTCGCGCAGCCGCTGCTGACCCTGCTGTGGTCGGTGCTGCTGCTCGGCGAGGAGCTGTCCCCGGCCGCGCCCGTCGCCGCCTGCGCGGTGCTCGTCTGCATCGCGGTCACGCAGCGGCCCGATGGGCCAAAAAGGGGCTGAACGACCTAAACTGCTAGCACCGGAACGGACCGCCACCGAGGAGGTCAGCATGCGCGCGACCGAGGGCGACCAGCTGGTTCAGCACGGCAGGATCGTGGGCCAGCACGACAAGGTCGGTGAGATCACCCAGGTCCTGGGAGAGAACGGCACCCCTCCCTACCGCGTCCGCTTCACGGACGGACACGAGGCCGTCATGTCCCCCGGCCCCGACTGCGTCGTGAAGCACCCCGCCGACCACGACCACTGACGGGCCGCCCCTGAGGGCCCCCGAAGACGGCCCGGTCAGCGCGGTGGCACGGCCACCGCCGTCGGATAGTGGTCGGCGACCACCCGGGCCATCGCCCCGTTGGGGTCCGTGACCACCTGCTTCGCGGAGAAGTAGACGTGGCCGCGGACCTCCGGGTACCCGGCGGCGAACCTCAGGTGCCGGGACAGCTCGCGCGGATCGCGCCAGGCGGCCGTGGAGCTCTGCGCGTCGCAGCGGTACAGCGCCTCCCCCACGTAGAGCTGGACGCGCGTGCCGGCGACGGTCCGCGCCCACCAGGGGACGATCGCGGCGTAGTCGGCGGACGGGTGGCCGATCTGCCAGTACGCCTGGGGCACGATGTAGTCGATCCAGCCCTCGCGCACCCACTTGCGGGTGTCCGCGTACAGGTCGTCGTACGTGCCGACGCCCGCCTGGGTCTGCGAACCGAGCGGATCCCGGTCGGAGTTGCGCCAGACGGCGAAGGGGCTGATGCCGAAGCGCGTCGCGGGGCGCAGCGCCCGCAGCCGCTCGGACATCTCGCGGACCAGGGTGTCGGTGTTGTGCCGGCGCCAGTCGGCACGGGTCGCGAAGGCCCGGCCGTACTGCTCGTAGGCGGCGTCGTCGTCGAAATCGCGGCCCTCGACGGGGTACGGGTAGAAGTAGTCGTCCCAGTGCACCCCGTCCAGGGGGTAGCGGGCGACGGCGTCGAGCATGGCGTCCTGCACGAAGCGGCGGACCTCCGGCAGCCCGGGGTTGTAGTACAGCTTGCCGCCGTAGGCCACGGTCCAGCCCCGGTTCCGGCGGGCCGGGTGTTCGGGGACGAGCAGGCTCCGGTCGGTGTGGTTGGCCACCCGGTACGGGTTGAACCAGGCGTGCAGTTCCAGCCCGCGGGCGTGCGCTTCGGCGACCGCCGTGCCGAGCGGGTCCCAGCCGGGGTCGACCCCCTGCTCGCCGGTGAGCCACTGGGACCAGGGCTCGCGCGCCGAGGGCCACATCGCGTCGGCGGTCGGCCGGACCTGGAGGATCACCGCGTTGAGGCGGCGGGCGACGGCGGTGTCGAGGAGACCCAGCAGCTCGGCGCGCTGCTCCCGCGCGGAGAGCCCGCTCTGCGAGGGCCAGTCCACGTTCTGCACGGAGGCGACCCACATCCCGCGGAACGCGGGCGCACCCGCCCCCTCCGCCCGCTCCTCCCGGCCGGTCCCGTCCGCCTCCGGCCCGGCCGCTTGCGCGGGGGCCGCCGCCACCGCCGCCAGCACCCCCGCCGCCGCGGCGAGCACCCTCCGCCTCCCGATGGACGCCATGTGACGACTCCGTTCCGTTCCGTGACATTGCCTCGTGTCCGCCCAGCATGCCCGCCCCGGCCCGACACGCCGGGCAACGACGGGGGTAACGTCGGGGATCGTGGCGGGCGCCGGAACGCAGTTACCACTGCACGAGTACGGGGGACCCGCGATGGAGAGCAGCGAAAGGCACGATGTGACGGACCTCCCAGACGACATCGCACGCGTCGGCGTAGTGGGCTGTGGCCAGATGGGCGCGGGCATCGCTGAGGTGTTCGCCCGGAGCGGGCTCGAGGTGATGGTCGCCGAAACCACCGGCGAGGCCCTCGAACTCGGGCGGACCCGGCTGCACACCTCTCTGACCAGGGCCGCCGAACGCGGCAAGATCAGCGAGGAGGAGCGGGACGCGACCCTGGCCCGCCTGTCGTTCACCACCGATCTCGGCGAGTTCGCCGACCGCGACCTGGTCATCGAGGCGGTCGTCGAGAACGAGCAGGTCAAGACGGAGATCTTCCAGGTCCTCGACCAGGTGATCACCCGCCCGGACGCGATCCTCGCCTCCAACACCTCCTCGATCCCGCTGGTCAAGCTGGCCGTCGCGACCTCGCGTCCCGACCAGGTCATCGGCATCCACTTCTTCAACCCGGCCCCGGTGCAGCAGCTCGTCGAGCTGATCCCGGCGCTGACCACGAGCGACGAGACCGTCAAGCGCTCCGAGGCCCTGGTCGGCCAGGTGCTGGGCAAGCACGCGATCCGCGCCCAGGACCGCTCCGGCTTCGTCGTCAACGCGCTGCTCATCCCGTACCTGCTGTCCGCGATCCGGATGTTCGAGTCGGGCATCGCGAGCCGCGAGGACATCGACAACGGCATGGAGCTGGGCTGCGCCCACCCGATGGGCCCGCTGAAGCTCGCGGACCTCATCGGTCTGGACACGGTGGCCTCGGTGGCCGACTCGATGTACGCGGAGTTCAAGGAGCCCCTGTACGCGGCTCCCCCGCTGCTCCAGCGCATGGTCGACGCCGGCCGTCTCGGCCGCAAGACCGGCTCGGGCTTCTACCCGTACAGCTGACCCGTACGGCCGGCCACCTGCGGCTCAGCCGAGCCGCAGGTGGTGCAGGAGCAACAGTCCGGCCGCCATGTTGGCGGCCGGGATCTCGCCGCGCGCGATCATGTCGGGGACCAGCTTGAGCGGTACCCACTCGCGGCGCGAGGACTCGAAGTCGTCCTCGGGGTGGCCCGTGTACGTGGCCCCGTCCGCCCAGTAGAGGTGGTGGCGGGCGTCGGTCAGCCCGTTGGACGGCTCGACGGTCATCAGGTGGTGCAGGGGTCCGGGCCGCCAGCCCGACTCCTCCTCCATCTCGCGGGCGGCCGCCCGCTCCACGGACTCCCCGTCCTCGACGACCCCGGCGGGCAGTTCCCAGCCCCAGCTGTCGGTGATGAAGCGGTGGCGCCACAGCAGCAGCACCTCGTTGGCCTCGTTGACGGCCGTGGCGACGGCAACCGGGCGCAGCCGGATGACGAAGTGGTCCAGGTGCCGGCCGTCGGGGAGCTCCACATCGGCGAGATTCACGTCGAACCAGCGGTTCGTGTACACGGTTTGCTCACTCAGGTTCATCCACTGCACGGTTCTACCACCTTCCGATCGAGTAGGTGGCAACATGGCAGCAGTTCACCCGGGCCCAGGGGAACGCGCAAAGGGCGGCGCAGAGAACGCCACGGGGGATGTCACAGCGGAACGCGCAGCGCCCCGTCGATGAGCTCGGCCGTCTCCTGCGCACCCGAACAACCGCTGGTCAGCAGCTGTTCCCGGACCGCCCGCAGCCGGTCGCGCAGGCGCAGGGACTCCATCCCCTTGGCCCGCTCGGCCATTTCGGCCGCCGCGGCCACCGCCTGATCGGCCTCGCCCTGGCGCAGCTGGATCTCGCACAGCATCGCGAGCCGGTGCACCCGGCCCCGGTCGTGCGCGGGCGTCCCGACCGCCGCCACGGCCTGCTCGTGGGCCGCCCGCAGGTCCCCCATCCCCAGCAGCGCCTCGGCCACCTGTACGTTGACCAGCCCGGGCTGCACGTACCCCGTCTCGTCCGGCTCCGTACCGGGCCGGATCCGCTCCGCCGCCTCCTCCGCCTTGCGGATGCAGGCCAACGCGGCCGCCGAGTCGCCGAGTTGGGCATAGGCCTTGGCCTGCATGGCGTACAGGTCCGCGGCCAGCGCCGGGGTGGTGTGCCGGCCGGCGGTGCGCAGGGCCGCCTCGGCGAAGGCCACGGCCTGGCGGAACTCCCGCAGGTGCAGGCACTGGTTGACGATCAGCGCGATCACATAGGCCCCGAGCCCCCGGTCCCCGCTCGCCTTGGCCAGCCTCAGCGCCTGGTGGAAGTAGCGCTGGGCCAGCCCGTGCGCGTCCGAGTCGTAGGCGCAGATCCCCGCCACGGCCACCAGGGAGCCCCCGGCCCGGTGCAGGCTGCGGCCGAGACCGTCGGAGTAGCTGCCGCGCAGCAGGGGGGCGGTCTCGGTGCCGAGGAAGCGGACGACCCGGTCACGGGTGGCCACGCCGCCGGCCCTGCGGTACATCAGCTCGTAGTGCGCGCGGGCGGCCTTGAGGATCTCCACGTGCTCGGGTCCGACGCGGGTCGGCCCCGCGCGGGACACGTCGGCGTCCTCCGGCGGGTTCTCCCACTCCCACACCGGGATCACGGCGGGGGTACCGGTGACCGCCCCGGCGTCGGGCCCGTGGCGCCCGTTGCCGTCGGAGCGCCACAGGGCGGCCGCCCGGTCGACGAAGCCGCTGAGCGGGGACCCGCTGGCGTCGGCGGGCTGCCCCGGCACCCCGAAGCCGACGTCGTCGAGGGAGAGCGGCCGCCGCAGCCGGCCCCCGATGACCTCGCAGATCAGGTCCGGGACCTGCCCGCGCGGGCGCTGCCCCTTCAACCACCGCGTCACGGCGGTGTGTTCGTACCTCAGGGCGAGTCCGCGGGTGCGGCCCGCCTGGTTCACGTGCGCGGCGAGTCCGGCGTGGGACATGCCCGCCTCGGCGAGGAGGGCGTCGAGCAGGGCGTTGGGCTGCATGGGCCCCTCCAAGGGCTCGTCGCAACCAGGCTAGTGGGTGCGGGGTTCACACGGGGTGTGAACGGAGTACGCGCATAAATGCGATACGCACCCTGCCGCGGGGGCCCCGGCGAGCGCTTCACTTAAGGGCCTCGCCAAGAGGTAGCTCGGGTCGTCGGCTCCCCCTCGTACAGTGCGACGACCCGTCAACCGCGCCGCCCGTCCTGTTGTCTGCCCGACACTCCACGGCAGGCGGGCGGCGCGCTTCGGCTCCGCCGGGTCCTGGTTGGTCGCCGGGCCCCGGCCGAGCCGGACCGAACGCGCGCCGGGCCCACCCACCGGGCCCGGCCCGCGTGGCCCCCGGCCTCCGCCCGGACCCTTGCCGCGTGCGGCGCCGTTCCCGGGGGCCGGCCCCCGGACCCCCGCTCCTCAAACGCCGGAGGGGCTGGATTTCGCCCGGCGGGGCCGGATATATCCAGCCTCGCCGGCGTTTGAGGCGCGGGGTCTGGGGCGGAGCCCCAGGAGGGGTCCGGGCGCAGCCCGGGGAACGGGCGAAGGGCGGGTAGGGGACAGCCGGCCCCGCAGGGGCCACACGGCGCCGGGTACGGGTGAGGGGGTGCACCCCCTGATCGGGATGCACCCCCTCGGTGCCACGAAGAGCGGCGGCAGCGGCTACGCGCCGCGCAGCACCGCCCCCGTACGCTCGCCCGCGAGGGCGACCGCCGCGTCACGGGCGGCCGTGGACTCCTCCGCGGTCAGCGTCCGGTCCGCCGCACGGAAGCGCAGCGCGTACGCGAGGGACTTCTTCCCCTCGCCCACCTGCTCGCCCTCGAACACGTCGAACAGCCGCAGGGACTCCAGCAGTTCACCCGCGCCCTTGTGCAGCGCCTCCTCGACGGCCGAAGCCGGCACGGACGCGTCCACGATCAGCGCGACGTCCTGGGTCGCCACCGGGAAGGAGGAGATCCGGGGCGCCTGGAGGGCCTCGCCGCCGGCCGCCGCGAGGCGGTCCAGGTCGAGCTCCATGGCGCTGGTGCGGGCCGGCAGGCCCATCGCCTTGACCACGCGCGGGTGCAGCTCACCGGCGTGGCCGATGACCGTCTCCACCCCGTCCAGGGTGACGATCAGCTCGGCGCACCGGCCCGGGTGCCAGGGACCGTACTGGCCCTGGCGCACGACGAGCTCCGCACCGGCCTCGACGGCCAGCGAGCGCGCCGCCTGGACCGCGTCCGCCCAGTCGGCCGGACGGCCCTTGCCCCACCAGCCGGCCTGCTCGCGGGCACCGGCCAGCACGACCGCGGCGTAGCGCGGCTGCGCGGGCAGGGCCGCGTTCAGGGTGGCGATCTCCTCGTCGGTGGGACGCCGGTCGACGCCGAGGCGTACGGCGACGCCCGGCTGCGCGGCGGCCCGGAAGACCGAGCCGGTCTCGAAGAGGGCGAGGTCGTGGCTGCCCCGGCTGTCGTTGCGGCGCAGCGCGCCGAGCAGACCCGGCAGCAGCGTGGTGCGCAGCGCCGGCTCCTCGTCGGAGATCGGGTTGACCAGCTTGACGACCTGGCGGGAGGCGTCGTGCGCGGACAGCTGGAGCTGGTCGAAGACGCCCTCCCCGATGAAGGGGTAGCTGAGCGCCTCGACGTAGCCCGCGCCGGCCAGCGCGCGGCCCACCCGGCGGTGCAGCTGCTGCCGGGCGGTCAGGCCTCGGCCGGAGGGCACCTGCGGGAGGGTGGAGGGAAGGTTCCCGTAGCCCTCCAGCCGGATGACTTCCTCGGCGAGGTCGTTGGGCTCGGCGAGGTCGGGCCGCCACGAGGGCGCCGTGACGACGAGCTCGTCCTGGCCGTAGACGTCGCAGCCGACCTCCTGCAGGCGGCGTACGACGGTCTCCCGGCCGTACTCCATGCCCGCGACCTTGTCGGGGTGGTCCGCGCTCATCGCGATGGTGCGCGGGGCGCCCGGGGCGGTGAGCTCGGTGACGCCGGCCTCGGCCGTGCCGCCCGCGAGCAGCACGAGCAGGTCGACGGTGCGCTGGGCGGCAGCGGCGGCGGCCTGCGGGTCGACGCCGCGCTCGAAGCGCTTGGACGCCTCGGAGGACAGCTTGAGGCGGCGGGCGGTGCGCGAGATCGACACGGAGTCGAAGTGCGCGGCCTCGACGACCACGTCGGTGGTGCCGGTGACGGCGCCCGTCTCGGGGTCGGTGACGGAGTCGGCGATCTCGGTGTTGGCACCGCCCATGACACCGGCGAGCCCGATCGGGCCGCTGTTGTCGGTGATCACCAGGTCCTCGGCGTCGAGCGTGCGCTTGACCCCGTCCAGGGTGGTGAACTTCTCGCCCTGCTCGGCCCGGCGGACGCCGATGGCGCCGTCGATCCGCGAGCGGTCGTAGGCGTGCAGCGGCTGGCCGAGTTCGAGCATCACGTAGTTGGTGATGTCGACGGCGAGCGAGATCGGGCGCATGCCGGCCTTCTGGAGGCGGCGCGTGAGCCAGATCGGGGAGCGTGCCTCGGGGTCGAGGCCGGTCACCGTGCGCGCGGTGAAGCGGTCGCAGCCCTGCGGGTCGTCGATCTTGACCTCGTAGCCGTACGAGTTCGGCTGGGGCACGTCGAGCAGTGCCGGGTCGCGCAGCGGCAGGCCGTACGCGGTGGCGGCCTCGCGGGCCACACCGCGCATGGACATGCAGTAGCCGCGGTCCGGGGTGATGTCGATGTCCAGGACCTCGTCGACCAGCTCCAGGAGCTTGATCGCGTCGGTGCCGGCCTCGTGCTCGGGCGGCAGCACGATGATGCCGTGCGTGCCGTCGTCGCCCATGCCCAGCTCGTCGCCGGAGCAGATCATGCCGTGGGAGGTGCGGCCGTACGTCTCGCGCGCGGCGATCGCGAAGTCTCCGGGCAGCACCGCGCCCGGCAGGACCACGACGACCTTGTCGCCGACGGAGAAGTTCCGGGCGCCGCAGACGATCTCCTGCGGCTCACCGGTGCCGTTGGCCGAGCCGACGTCCACCGTGCAGAAGCGGATCGGCTTGCGGAAGCCTTCGAGCTCCTCGATGGTCAGCACCTGGCCGACGACGAGCGGGCCCTTGAGCCCGCCGCCGAGCTGCTCGACGGTCTCGACCTCGAGGCCGGCGTCGACGAGCTTGGCCGCGACGTCGCGACCGGTTTCACCTGCGGGGAGGTCGACGTACTCCCGCAGCCAAGAAAGCGGGACCCGCATCAGATCTCCATCCCGAACGGCCGGGTGAAACGGATGTCACCCTCGACCATGTCTCGCATGTCTTCGACGTTGTGCCGGAACATCAGCATCCGCTCGATGCCGAAACCGAAGGCGAACCCGCTGTACTTCTCCGGGTCCACACCGCAGGCGATGAGCACCTTCGGGTTGACCATGCCGCAGCCGCCGAGCTCGATCCAGCCCTCGCTGGAGCAGGTACGGCACGGGCGGTCGGGGTTGCCCACCGACTCGCCGCGGCACACGTAGCACTGCATGTCCATCTCGGCGGACGGCTCGGTGAAGGGGAAGAAGTGCGGGCGCAGGCGCGTGGTGGTGCCCTCGCCGAACAGCTCCTGGACCATGTGGTCCATGGTGCCCTTGAGGTCCGCCATGGTCAGGCCCTCGTCCACGGCGAGCAGCTCGACCTGGTGGAAGACCGGGGTGTGCGTCGCGTCGAGCTCGTCGGTGCGGTAGACCCGCCCCGGGCACACGATGTAGACGGGGGGCTTGCGCTCCAGCAGCGAGCGCGCCTGCACCGGGGAGGTGTGGGTGCGCAGCACGACGCCGGACTCGTCGCCTTCGGTGCCCTCGGGGCCCTTGACGAAGAAGGTGTCCTGCATCTGGCGAGCCGGGTGGTCGGGCGTGAAGTTGAGGGCGTCGAAGTTGAACCACTCCGCCTCGACCTCGGGGCCCTCCGCGACCTCGTACCCCATGGCCACGAAGATGTCCGCGATGCGGTCCATCAGCGTGGTCAGGGGGTGCCGGGCGCCGGCGGGCACGCGGTCGTAGGGCAGCGTGACGTCCACCGCCTCCTCGACCAGCACCCGCTCGTCGCGCTCGGCTTCGAGCGCGACGGTGCGGGCCCCGAACGCCTTGTTCACGGCGCCGCGGGCCTGGCCCACGATCTTGCCCGCGGCGGCCTTGGCCTGCGGGGGCAGCGCGCCGATCTCGCGGTTGGCGAGCGCCAGGGGCGAGCGGTCGCCCATGTGCGCCGTCTTCGCCTCGCGCAGCTCGTCGAGGTCGCCGGCGGCGGCGAAGGCGGCGAGCGCCTCGTCCCGCATGCGCTCGATCTCTTCCGGTTTCAGTGCCTCGACCTCGACAGGGTCGTACGACTTGTTCGGTGCCGACATCTCTTCCCGTACTTCCGATGGCTGGCTGGTGGTCCCCCGCGCGACGCGCAGGACGCGCTCGGCACTAGGACACAAAGGTGCCAAAGGTCGAGTCTAAAGGTCGCCGGGGGTGAAGGAGCCCGTGGGCCGCCTGGCGAGACCCTCCGCAGGTCTACTGCGTGAGGTACGCGGGCGCGCCGACGGGCAGGATAAATCGGAACTCGGCGCCGCCGCCGGGGCCGCGGCCGACCGTGATGGTGCCGCCGTGGGCTTCGACAATGCCCTTGACGATGTAGAGGCCCAGGCCCGTGCCGCCGCGCTTGCTGCCGCGCCAGAAGCGCGTGAAGACGCGCTTCATCGACTCTTCGGGGATACCAGGGCCTTCATCGGTCACGGTGACGGCGGTTCCCTTCTCGGTCTTCCCCGCGGCGTTCGCGAAGCTGGTCGGCGTCACGTCGATGGTGACGGTTCCCTCACCGTGGCGCACCGCATTTTCGAGCAGGTTGCCGAGGATCTGGTCGATCTTGTCCGGGTCCGCCCACAGGTCGGGCAGCGGCCGGCTCACACTGACCAGGAACCGCTCCGGGGCCTGCCCGTTCGCGGTGAGCGCCTGGACGTGCCGTCCCACGGCCGTGGTGATGTCGACCGGCTGGCGGCGCACCTCCAGGCGGCCCGAGTCGATGCGGGAGATGTCCAGGAGCTCGGCGATGAGCCGGGTGACGCGGTTCGCGTCGGCGTCGACGGTCTCCAGCATCAGGCGCTTCTGGTCGTCGGTGAACCGCTCCCACTTGGCGAGCAGGGTCGCCGTGAACCCCTTCACGGAGGTGAGCGGGGAGCGGAGCTCGTGCGCGACGGTGGCGATCAGCTCGGCGTGGCTGCGCTCGGTGCGCCGCCGGGCCTCGGTGCCCCGCAGGGTGATCACGAGTCGGCGCACCGGGCCCCTGGGGTGGGTGCGTACGTAGCTGGCGGAGACGAGCACCTCGCGGCCGCCGGGGAGCAGCAGGTTGCGCTCGGGCTGTCCGCGCCGGGTGGCGAGGCCTCCGTAGGGGTCGGTCAGCGCCCACCAGCGGCGGCCTTCGAGGTCCTCCAGCGGGAGGGCGCGCTCGATGTCGAGGCCGAGGGCCCGGGCCGCCGAGAGGGCGGTGATCCGGGCGGCGGCGGAGTTGAAGCAGACGACCCGGCCTGCGGCGTCGGCGATGACGAGCCCGTCGGGCAGGTCGTCGGGGTCGATCCCGAGCGCGGCGTACTCGCCGTGGCCGTCCGCCTCCTGCGGGGCGCTCCGATCGCGCGCGGGCGGGGCAGGGGCTCCCTGGGGCTGCTGCACGGGCAACGGGGCGGCGGGGGCGGCCGGCTGGGGCACGGACTCCAGGACGGGTGCACCGGCCGCCTTGGCGGCACCTGGTGAGCTGTTCGTACCGACGGTCATGTCCCCGTACCCCACATCTCCGAGTACCACAGTGGGCCCCTCGGGCCGCCACATTACTAGCTGGGGGTCACGGAGCGGCACCCTCCGGGCGCCCGCTGTGCACGCGCGGAGGCGTACAGGCACACGGCGGCGGCCGTGGCGAGGTTGAGGCTCTCGGCCTTTCCGTGGATCGGGACCCGTACGACCGCGTCGGCGAGCGCCCTGGTCTCCTCGGGCAGGCCCCAGGCCTCGTTGCCGAAGATCCAGGCCGAGGGGGTGCCCATGGTGCCCGCGTCGAGTTCGGCGTCGAGGTCGTCCGTGCCGGCCCCGTCGGCGGCGAGGATCCGCACGCCGGCCGCGCGCAGCCCCTCGACGGCCTGCTCCACGGGTACGCCGACGGCCACCGGGAGGTGGAAGAGGGAGCCCACGGAGGCGCGTACGGACTTGGGGTTGTACAGGTCCACGGAGGCGTCGGTCAGCACGACCGCGTCGGCTCCGGCGGCGTCCGCGCAGCGCAGCACCGTACCGGCGTTGCCGGGGTCGCGGACGTGCGCGAGGACGGCGACGAGCTTGGGCCGGGCCCCCAGGATCTCCTCGAACGGCGAGTCGAGGAAGTGGCAGACGCCGACCAGGCCCTGCGGGGTGACCGTCTGCGAGACCTCAGCGAGCACCTCGTCGGAGGCGTAGTGGACGCGGGCCCCGGCGGCGTACGCGGCGTCGACGATGTCGGCGTAGCGCTCGGCGGCCTCGACGGTCGCGAACAGCTCGATGAGCGTGGACTCGCCGCCGGCGCCGCGGTGCTCCACGGCCTCGCGCACGGCCTGCGGGCCCTCGGCGATGAAGCGGCGCTCCTTGGTGCGGAAATTGCGTCGCGCCAGGCGCCTGGCGGCGGCCACCCGGGTGGACCGGGGGGAGATCAGCTCGGCGGGGGTGCCCATGCGGTCGGCTCGCTTCCGTGCGTACAGCGGGTGGAACTCAGTCGAACTCGGTGATCAACGCACCGGACCCGCAGGCGCGAGGCCTGCGGGTCCGGGCAAAGTACTGCGGTTACTGCGGCCTTGAGGGCGTGCTGCTTAGGCAGCGACCTTCGGGGCGTTGACGTCGGCCGGGAGGGCCTTCTGCGCAACCTCGACCAGCGCGGCGAACGCGTTGGCGTCGTTGACGGCCAGCTCGGCGAGGATCTTGCGGTCCACCTCGATGTTGGCGGCCTTCAGACCCTGGATGAGGCGGTTGTACGTCATGCCGTTCTGGCGGGCAGCAGCGTTGATGCGCTGGATCCACAGCTGACGGAAGTCGCCCTTGCGCTTCTTGCGGTCGTTGAAGTTGTAGACCAGCGAGTGGGTGACCTGCTCCTTGGCCTTGCGGTACAGGCGCGAACGCTGACCGCGGTAGCCCTTGGCAGCCTCGAGGATTGCCCGGCGCTTCTTGTGGGCGTTGATTGCCCGCTTGACGCGTGCCACTTTTAACTCCTTGTAGCGGGGCCGTGGTTGTCTTCACACGGCCCGAATTCGATGGGGTCCCGGTCTTGACGTGCTCCCGCTCCCGGCAAGGGAGCGGAGGACGTCACTTGCCGAGAAGCTTCTTGATCTTCGCGGCGTCGCCGGGGGCCATCTCCGCGGTGCCGGTCAGGCGGCGGGTGACACGGGACGACTTGTGCTCGAGCAGGTGGCGCTTGCCGGCGCGCTCGCGGAGCACCTTGCCGGAGCCGGTGATCTTGAAGCGCTTCTTGGTCCCGGAGTGCGTCTTGTTCTTCGGCATAGCGCCGTTATCTCCTCGTCGGTGGCGCTCCCACCGGCCCTGGTGGGGGCCGGCTCGCGGGAGCGTCATGTTGTATCGGTGATCCGAGACGGGCTGCCTCGGAATCAGGCCTGGGCAGAGGCCTCGTCCGAGGCGGCTGCCTCGTCGGTGCCGGCCTCGGCCGCGTCGGCCGCTTCGTCGGAAGCGCCCTGCACGTCCTCGGCTTCGAGTGCGGCGTTCTCAGCCTCGAGCGCGGCGTCCGCGGCCAGGGCCTCGGCACCACTCTCGTCGCTGACCGCAGCACCCTGGCGCTCGGCCTTGCGGGCGGCCTGCGCCTCGCGGGCTTCGGCCATCGCCTCGGTCTTCTTCTTGTGCGGACCGAGAACCATGATCATGTTTCGGCCGTCCTGCTTCGGGTTCGACTCGATGAAGCCGAGCTCCTCGACGTCCGAAGCGAGACGCTGCAGCAGTCGGTAGCCGAGTTCCGGCCTGGACTGCTCGCGACCACGGAACATGATCGTGATCTTGACCTTGTCGCCCTGCTTGAGGAACCGAACGACGTGACCCTTCTTGGTGTCATAGTCGTGCGGGTCGATCTTCGGCCGGAGCTTCATTTCCTTGATGACCGTGTGCGCCTGGTTCTTGCGCGCCTCACGGGCCTTCATGGCCGACTCGTACTTGAACTTGCCGTAGTCCATGAGCTTGCAGACCGGCGGGCGTGCGGACGCCGCGACCTCGACCAGGTCGAGGTCGTACTCCTGCGCGAGCTCAAGCGCCTTGGCAAGCGGCACGATGCCGACCTGCTCGCCACTCGGGCCGACGAGTCGTACCTCGGGAACGCGAATCCGGTCGTTGATGCGGGGCTCGGTGCTGATGGATCCTCCTCGGTAGCACCACACGGCTGCCTGGAGGGCAGCCGCTGACGTTTTTCCGTCAGACCGACCGCGGCGGAGTATGAAAAAAGCCCCGCCGGGCACAGACGAGGGCTCCAATACAACCGGAGCACCGTCGCGTGCGAACCGCGGGGCGCAAAATCGGGCAGCTTTCCATCGTCCGTACGGAACGATGGATACCGCCTGACCGGTGACCCGCCTCCCGTGAGGGTGGTCGGGTGGGAGAATCGGAGCCTCCACTTGTGGGCCGGGCACAGGAGTGTCCGGCCGGTCGAAGTACATACTAGCACCCGCGTTGCAAGCCCGCCGCACGGCATATCGTGTGGCACATGACTGACGCGACACCCTCCGGTTCCACGCCCGAATCCGCCGAGTCCCCGGCCGCTCCCGACTACGACGACCTGACCCGCGACATCGCGGACGTGCCGGCCGTCGAGGTCATCACCACCGTGGCCGTCCACCTGCTCAGCGCGGCCGCGGTCAACCTGGGTCTGGACAAGCCCGACTCCGAGTACAAGGACCTCGACGAGGCCCGCAAGCTGATCACCGCCCTGGCCGGGCTGGTCACCGCGAGCGCCACCGAGATCAGCTCCTTCCACGCCGCCCCGCTGCGCGACGGCCTGAAGTCCCTCCAGCTCGCCTTCCGCGAGGCCTCGCTGGTGCAGGACGAGCCGGGGCAGGGCCCGGGCGAGAAGTTCACGGGTCCCGTGTACGCGTAGCCCCTGTACGCGTGACCCCGCTGTCGCGCGTGACTCCGCGGACAGCAGGAAGGGCGCCTCCCGATGCCGGGAGGCGCCCTCGTGCGTTCCGGGGTCAGCGCGTGAAGAGCGGCTCGCCGGGCGGGACCGGGGCCCCCTCCGGGAGCAGCGCCAGGTCCAGTCCGCCTACGAGGCGTGCGCGCAGGGTCTCGTCGGCCGCCAGGGCCTCGGCCACCCGGCGGGCCGCCGCCGCGGCCTGCGGCCCGGCCGCCAGCACGATCGCCAGGGTTCCGTCGGCGTCCGCGCCGCCCGGGCCCAGGTGGGCGCCGAGCACGGCCGGTTCGGCGGTCACGACGGCCCGTACGGCCTCGCGCACGGCGGGGTCGGCGAGCGGACCGGCGTCCGTGCGGCCCTCGGCGAGCGCGAGCAGCGCGGGGCCCGCGAGCTGGTACGGGACCGGTCCGGCGAGGTCGAGGACGACGGTGTCGGCCTTCTCGTGCACGGCGGCGGCCAGGGCCTGGTGCAGCGGTACCGCCACCGGGCGGGCGGCCGGGTCCCACAGGGCCAGCGAGGCGATGGAGGTGAAGGCGGGCAGCGCCCGCCGGTCCCCCGCCTGCAGGGTGGGGACGGCCATGTCGCTGGTCTTCTCGCGCTTGAGTCCGGTCTCGGGGTCGGTCTCGACCTCGCCGAGGACGGCCACGACGGGAACCAGCAGGCGGGCGCCCTTGAGGGCCGCCAGCACCTCCGGCTCCTTGGCTCTGTCCTCGGCCCAGGCGGCCAGGGCCGCGCTCAGCCGGGGGTCGGCGGAGCCGTCGTCGTCGGAGAAACCGGGGTCGGGAATGTTTTTGTTCGCCACAGTTCACCGAGCCTATCCCGCATCGGGATCCCACCGTCCGGCCCGGGGCCGCCGGGCCAGTACGCCGGCCACCACGAGCAGGGCCAGCCCGCCGGCCACGCCCGCCGGGGCTCCGAAGCGGGCCCACGGCCCGCGGTCGGGCACCGGGTCGGGGCCGGCACCGAAGTAGCGGCTCGCGGCCGCGACGGGTACGGGCAGCACCGGTTCGGGGGCCATCCCGTCCGCGGCCTGGAGGGCGGCGGCCGGGTCCACCAGGCCGAAGCCGCGGGAGTCGTCGCGGCCGCCGGGCGGGGAGCTGGAGGCGGTGTCCTCCAGCAGGTTCTTGACCTGCGCCGGGGACAGGTCGGGGTGGGCCGCCTTGAGCAGGGCGACCGCGCCGGAGACGAAGGCGGAGGCGGCGCTGGTGCCCCAGCCCTCGTAGTAGAGGCGGTTGGGGTCGGCGATGACCACGTCGACGCCCGGGGCGCTGACGGTGGCGTACCAGTTGCGGGTGGAGAAGGGGGCCTTCTTGTTCTTGCGGTCGACGGCCGTGACGGCGATGACCCCGGGGTAGGCGGCCGGGTAAGAGATGCGGTCGCCGTCCTCGCCGCCGTTGCCGGCGGAGGCGACGAGGACCGCTCCCTTGCCCAGGGCGTACTGGACGGCCTCGTCCTCGGCGGCCTCGTGGTGGGCGGAGCTGCTGTCGTCGCCGAGCGAGAGGTTGATCACGTCGGCGCCGTGGTCGGCGGCCCAGCGGATGCCCTCGGCGAGGGCGCCGCCCTTGTTCTCCCGGGCCTGGTCCCGCTTGGGGTCCTTCTCCTCCAGGATCACCCGGACCGGAAGGATCTTCGCCTGGGGGGCTATGCCGAGGACGCCTCCGAGGCCGAGGGAGCCGTGGCCGTGCCCGGCGATGATCCCCGCCATGGCCGTACCGTGGCGGGCCCATTCCGGGTCGCCCTTTCCGGCGCCCATGCCGACGAGGTCGGCGCCCTCCAGGACCTGGCCGACCAGGTCGGGGTGGGTCGGGTCGACCCCGGTGTCGAGGACGGCCACGGTCACCCCGTCGCCCTTGGTGGTGCCCCAGGCCTCCTCGGCGCGCAGGGCGGTCAGCCCCCATTGGCGGTCGCGGATGGCGTCGGCGGCGGCCGGCGGCGCGGCGGTGACGGCGAACAGGGCTCCGAGCGCGAGGGCGGCCGGGAGCAGGGCTCGGCGGGTCATCGAGCGGCCTCCCGGGTCGCCGTCGGGGACTGCGGGTCCGAAGCCTGCGGATCCGCGGACGGATCCTGTGACGTCGGTGACGTCGGTGACGTCTGCGGGACCGGCCGGCCCTGCGGGGAGAGCGCGAGGCCGCGCACGGTCCGTTCGATCAGGTCGGCGACGGCCTTGGCCTCGTGGCCGAGGCCCGCCTTGGCCACGCGTCCCCTGGCGTCCTCGGCCATCTTGTCCTCGGCGGGGCTGGGTGCACCGAGACGGCGGCCGTCGGCGAAGGCGGAGACGGCGTAGACGACGACCGGGGCCTCGGCGAGCACGGAGGCGGTCCAGGCGGCGCGGCGGTTGTCGGGGAACCCGTAGCCGGTCGGTGCGGTCAGGCGGCCGCGCAGCGCGTCCATGGCGGTGGCGTCCGCGGGGGTGAAGACCATGCCGACGGTGACGAGGGAGCTGCGGGTGGCGTCGGTGTAGGTCGCGCGGAGCACACGGGTGCACCCGGTTCCGGCGAACAGCGCCTGCCAGTCGGCCGCGAGCGCCTCGGCGCAGCCGGCGTCGGCGGCGGGGGTGATCCGGGTCCAGGTGCGGTCGGCGCCCCCCGGCCCGGCGTCCTGGCCGTCGAGGACGGGCGGGAACAGGGTGTCCACGGGGGTGCTGTGCCAGAGGGACGCGGCCTTGCGGTACGCGGCTTCGGGGGTCAGGGCCCGCTGGGCGGCCCGGTGGTCGGAGACGGCCTTGTAGCCGGCCGCACCGGTGAGACCGAGGCCGAGGAGGCCGCACAGGGCGGCGGCGAGGACCGTTCCGCGGCGCCGCCGTGGCGGCACCGGGCTCCGGTCGGGCGCGGTCAGGACCCCGCCGTGCGGTGTGGACGTACTCATCCGGCGGCTCAGCCCCCCGTTCCCGTCGGCTGCCTGCCTTTACTTTACGCGCCCGTCAGGGCCGGAACGCCGCCCGGTGAGGAGCGACGGGACACACGGGCGCACTGCCGCGCCCCCGTCCCGAAGGGGGCCCGGGCCGGCCGGAAGCGAACTGTGACGCCGGCGACTCTCCCGCCCCTGACCTGGCCGGTGGTCCCACGGCCTGCCCGAAACCCCTACCCACGGGTACACCCATCTGGCAGGCTGCCGCCCATGAACTCCCCCGCCGCCGACCGGGCCCGTTACGACCGGGCCACCGCCCATCTCGACGCTCCGCTCGCCCTCGTGGATCTGGAGGCGTTCGACGCGAACGCCGACGACCTCGTGCGTCGCGCCGGCGGGAAGCCGGTCCGGGTGGCGAGCAAGTCCGTACGGTGCCGCGCGCTGCTCGAACGGGTCCTCGCGCGGCCCGGGTTCGCCGGAATCATGTCCTACACCCTCGCCGAGTCGATCTGGCTGGCCCGCTCGGGCTTCGAGGACGTGCTGCTCGCCTACCCGTCCGCCGACCGGGCCGGCTTCGCCGAGCTCGCCGCGGATCCGAAGCTGGCCGGCGCGGTCACCGTGATGGTCGACGACCTCGCGCAGCTGGAGCTCGTGGACCGGGCCCGCGACGGCGGCGCCCAGGAGATCCGGGTCTGCCTGGAGCTGGACACCGCCCTGCACCTCTTCGGGGGCAGGGTGCGCGTCGGCGCCCGCCGCTCCCCGCTGCGCGAGCCCGCGCAGCTCGCCGAGCTGGCCCGCGCGGTGAGCGCCCGGCCCGGCTTCCGTGTGGTCGGACTGATGGGCTACGAGGGCCACGTGGCCGGGGTCGGCGACGCGCTCGCGGGGCGCCCGCTGAGGTCGCGCGCCATCCGGCTGATGCAGGGCGCGGCCCGCAGGGAGCTGGCCGCCCGGCGGGCCGAGGCCGTACGGGCCGTGCGCGCGGTGGTGCCGGACCTGGAGTTCGTCAACGGCGGCGGCACCGGCAGCGTCCAGCAGACCGCCGCCGAGGACGCGGTCACGGAGATCGCCGCCGGGTCGGGGCTCTACGTGCCGCGGCTGTTCGACAACTACACCTCGTTCACCGGCCGCCCCGCGGCGCTCTTCGCCCAGCCGGTGGTCCGCCGCCCCGGCGTCGGGGTGGTCACGGTGCTCGGCGGCGGGTACCCGGCCTCGGGCGCACCGGGCCCGGACCGGCTGCCGGTCCCGTACCTGCCCCAGGGTCTGCGCTACGACCCGCAGGAGGGGGCCGGCGAGGTGCAGACCCCGCTGCTCGGCAGCCCGGCCGACGATCTGCTGATCGGCGACCGGGTCTGGTTCCGGCACGCTAAGGCCGGTGAGCTGTGCGAGCGCTTCGACACCCTGCACCTGGTCGAGGGCGACCGGGTGACGGCCACCGCCCCGACCTACCGGGGCGAGGGCCGCACCTTCCTGTAGGCCTCGGGCCTCGGGCTTCAGGCCCCGGGCCTTAGAAGACGGAGTCCGTCTGGTCCGGGATGACGCTGCTGTCACCCCGGAGCACGGGCCCCGGGGTGCCGTCACGGCCGGTGAAGCCGGTGGTCGCGCACGGGTAGGGCGCGGCCTTCTGCTTCTTGGGCTGGATGAACATCGGGTTCACGATCCACTTGCCGTCGCTGTTGTCGTACGCGCGGCACATCAGCTCGTTCTTGTTGCGGTTCACGACGAGCCGCAGCACGGTCGCGTCGCGCAGGAACGAGATGTCGGTGTCGGAGTCGCCCGCGGCGAACACCTGGCGGCGGGCGGCCGGCTGGACCTTCTCGGCCGCGGCGCCGCGGACCCCGAAGATCTCCTTGTTGATCCAGCAGCGCTTGCCGTCGATGTACGTGATCATCGTGTCGGCGCCGTCCGCGACGGACCCGCAGCCCTGCAGGTGGGAGGTGAACTTCCCGCCGTACGTGGTGGTGTTGCGGATGCCGATGACGTGCCGGGCGTCGATGCCCACGCCCTCGGCCCACACCTCGACGACCGGCTGCGGCGAGGCCGAGCTGATCCAGACGTCGAAGCCGGCCTTCTGCAGACCGGCGATGAGCTCCTTCTGCTGGTCGTAGTAGCGCACCCAGCCGGTGGCGGTGGTGGAGCCGACCTGCTGCTTGGCGTCGACCGGGGCGGCCAGGTTCTCGGCCCGCGCGGCGGCGGCGAAGCCGCGGATCTCGCGCGCGGTCCAGCCCTGCATGAGCTGCGGCAGCCAGGCGTAGGCGGGCTCGGTCGTACGGCGGTCCCAGCCGGCGAAGGCGGGGGCTGCCGCGCGGGTGGCGGCGGTGCCGTAGACGGCGTTGATCTCGTCGGCGCAGCCGGCTCCCTCGGGGGTGCCCGTGGGCAGCGGGGCTCCGGGCTTCGCGAGGGAGCCGCAGGCCTCGGCCAGGGCCTGCGCGGCGGCCGGGGTCAGGAAGCGGCTGGTGCCGGCCCAGTCGCCCCGGGCGGGCTGGCGGATCTTGCCGTTGCGCAGCAGCCAGAACATCTGCGCGTCGCCCACGTCGTTCTTGACGACTGTGTTGTCCCAGTCGAAGACCGCGACGGGCTTGTTGCGGTTCGGCCGGTACGGGTTGCAGGTGCCGTAGTCGTCGATGAGCTGCTGCAGCCGGGCCTGGTTGTCTGCGTACCAAGGGGCCCCGGCGCCCTTGAGCCGGGGGGTGGTGCAGTGCCCGCCGGGGCGGGCCGCCTGGGCGGCGGGAGCGGCGGCCACGAGGGTGCCGGCGGCTATCGCGACGGCGGCGCAGACGGCCTGGAGCCGCCGCGCGGAACTGGGTCGGGTCACTGAGGTGGGTTCTCCTGGTTCTTCTTCAAGATCGTCGCGGACGGTAGAGCACGACAGCCGGGCGTCGTGCGACGCCCGGCTGTCGGGTGGGTGGTGGGGAGGTGAACGTTTAGAGAGGGGTGACGTACGCGCCGGAGATTCCGCCGTCGACCAGGAAGTCGGTGGCGTTGATGAAGGAGGAGTCGTCGCTCGCGAGGAAGGCGACGGCGGCGGCGATCTCGGTGGGCTCGGCGAACCGGCCCAGCGGGATGTGCACGATCCGGCGGGCGGCGCGCTCGGGGTCCTTGGCGAACAGCTCCTGCAGGAGCGGGGTGTTCACGGGCCCCGGGCAGAGGGCGTTGACGCGGATGCCCTCGCGGGCGAACTGCACGCCGAGCTCGCGGGACATGGCGAGCACGCCGCCCTTGGAGGCGGTGTAGGAGATCTGCGAGGTGGCGGCGCCCATCCGGGCCACGAAGGAGGCGGTGTTGATGATGGAGCCCCGGCCCTGGCGCTGCATGTAGGGCAGGGCGGCCTTGCAGCAGAGGTAGACGGAGGTCAGGTTGACGTCCTGGACCCGCTTCCAGGCCTCCAGGCCGGTGGTGAGGATCGAGTCGTCGTCCGGGGGCGAGATGCCGGCGTTGTTGAAGGCGATGTCCACGGAGCCGTATGTGTCGAAGGCCGTCTTGAAGAGGGCCTCGACCTCCTCGGGGCTGGTGACGTCGACCTTGACGTAGGTGCCGCCGACCTCTTCGGCCGCGGCCTTGCCCGCGGTCTCGTCGATGTCGCCGCAGACGACGTTGGCGCCTTCCGAGGCCAGCCGGCGGGCGGTGGCGAGGCCGATGCCGCTGCCGGCTCCGGTGATGACGGCGGTCCGTCCGACCAGGCGGCGGCAGACGATCTCTTCGGCGGAGCCGGTGGAGGGGGTGGAGTCGGTGGTCATGTGTGTCAGGCCTCCGTGCTGATGAAGACGTTCTTGGTCTCGGTGAAAGCGGTGAGGGAGTCGGGTCCGAGCTCGCGCCCGAGTCCGGACTGCTTGTAGCCGCCGAAGGGGGTCCAGTAGCGGACGCTGCTGTGGGAGTTGACCGACAGGTTGCCCGCGGCGACGGCGCGCGAGACGCGCAGCGCGCGGCCCACGTCGCGGGTCCACAGGGAGCCGGCGAGGCCGTAGTCGGTGGCGTTGGCCAGGCGTACGGCGTCCTCCTCGTCCTCGAAGGGCAGGACGACGGCGACCGGTCCGAAGACCTCCTCGGTGGCCACGGCGGCGGTGGGGTCGACGCCGGTGACGAGGGTCGGGGGGTACCAGAAGCCGGGGCCCTCGGGGGCGGTGCCCCGGACGACCGTGAGGTCATCGGTGACGTAGGACCGTACGCGGTCCAGCTGCACCCGCGAGATCAGCGGTCCGATCTGCGTGTTCTCGTCGTACGGGTCCCCCACGACCACCTTCTCGACGGCGGGGGCGAGCAGCTCCATGAACCGGTCGTACGCGGAGCGCTGTACGAGGATCCGCGTGCGGGCGCAGCAGTCCTGCCCGGTGTTGTCCAGGAAGGACATCGGGGCCGAGGCCGCCGCCGCCTCCAGGTCCGCGTCGGCGAAGACGATGTTGGGGTTCTTGCCGCCGAGTTCGAGGGTGAGGCGCTTCACCCGGTCGGCGCACTTGGCCATGATCCGCTTGCCGATCCGGGTGGAGCCGGTGAACACGATCTTGGCCACCCCCGGGTGCTCGACGAGGGCGTCGCCCGCCACCTCGCCCCGGCCGGGCAGCACCTGGAACAGGTGCTCGGGGAGTCCGGCCTCCAGGGCGAGCTCGGCGAGGCGCAGCGCGGTGAGCGGGGTGGTCTCCGCGGGCTTGAGGATGACCGCGTTGCCGGCGGCCAGCGCCGGGGCCAGGCCCCAGGCGGCGATCGGCATGGGGAAGTTCCAGGGCGCGATCACGCCGATGACGCCGAGGGGTTCGAGGAACGTGACGTCGATGCCGCCGGCGACGGGGATCTGACGGCCGGAGAGGCGTTCCACGCCCCCGGCGGCGAAGTCGAGCACGTCACGGACGTTGCCGGCTTCCCAGCGGGCGTTCCCGATGGTGTGGCCCGCCTCCCGGACCTCCAGCAGGGCCAGTTCCTCGATGTGCCCGTCGACGACGGCGGCGAAGCGGCGCAGCAGCCTGGCCCGGTCGGCGGGCGCGGCCGCCGCCCAGGCCCGCTGGGCGGCGGTGGCCCGTACGACGGCGGCGTCGACGTCGTCCCGTGTGGCGGCCGGGACGACGGCGACGAGTTCCTCGGTGGCCGGATTCAAGACTTCCAGCGCATCGGACACGTGGTGGCCTTTCAGACGTTCGGGTGCGGTGGGTGCGGTGGTTCCGGTAAAGGGGGGCGCGCGGGGTCCGTGGGGCGGGTCCCGGGCTCCGGGCCCGGGTTCCTAGAGGCGTTCGAAGGAGCGGCGCAGTTCCCAGTCGGTCACGGCGGAGTCGTAGGCGTCCAGTTCGACGCGGGCCATGTTCCGGTAGTGGGCGACGACCTCGGGGCCGAAGGCGGCCTTGGCGATCTCGCTGTTCTCCCAGAGCTCGGCGGCCTCGCGCAGGGTGGTGGGCACGTGCGCGAAGTCGGCCGTGTAGGCGTTGCCGGCGCAGGGCTCGGGCAGCTCCAGGCGGTTCTCGATGCCGTAGATCCCGGCCGCGACCAGGCCGGAGACGGCGAGGTACGGGTTGACGTCGCCGCCGGGCAGGCGGTTCTCGAAGCGCATGGAGCGGCCGTGGCCGACCACCCGGAGCGCGCAGGTCCGGTTGTCCACGCCCCAGGCGACGGCGGTCGGCGCGAAGGATCCCGGCCGGAAACGCTTGTAGGAGTTGATGTTGGGGGCGTAGAGAAGGGAGAAGTCGCGCAGCGCGGCGAGCTGGCCGGCCAGGAAGTGCCGCATCACGGGGGACATGCCGCCGTGGTCGTGCGCGTCCGGTCCTTCACCGGCCATCGCGTTGCGTCCGTCGGCATCGGTGAGCGAGAGGTGGATGTGGCAGGAGTTGCCCTCGCGCTCGTCGTACTTGGCCATGAAGGTGAGCGAGACGCCCTCCTGCGCGGCGATCTCCTTGGCGCCCGTCTTGTAGACGGAGTGCTGGTCACAGGTGGTCAGCGCCTCGTCGTAGCGGAAGACGATCTCGTGCTGGCCGAGGTTGCACTCGCCCTTGGCCGACTCCACGACCAGGCCGGCGGCCTGCATCTCGTTGCGGATGCGGCGCAGCAGGGGCTCGACGCGGCCGGTGCCGAGGATGGAGTAGTCGGTGTTGTACTGGTTGGCGGGGGTCAGACCGCGGTAGTCGGAGTTCCAGGCCTGCTCGTAGGTGTCCAGGAAGACCATGAACTCCAGCTCGGTGCCCACCATCGCGGTGTACCCGAGCTCTCCGAGGCGTTCGAGCTGGCGGCGCAGGATCTGCCGGGGCGCGGCGACCACGGGCGAGCCGTCGTTCCAGGCCAGGTCGGCGAGGACGAAGGCGCTGCCCGGGTTCCAGGGGATCCGGCGCAGGGTGGAGAGGTCGGGGTGCATGGCGAAGTCGCCGTAGCCCCGGTCCCAGGAGGACATCTCGTACCCGTCGACGGTGTTCATGTCCGTGTCGACGGCAAGGAGGTAGTTGCAGCCCTCGGTTCCGTGGGCGAGGACCTCGTCGAGGAAGAACTGTGCGGCGAACCGCTTGCCCTGGAGGCGCCCCTGCATGTCGGGGAAGGCCAGGACCACTGTGTCGATTTCACCGCTGGCGACGAGAGCGCGGAGCTCCTCGGGCGAAAGCGGCGGCTTGCGGTCTACCACGGGATTCTCTCCTTCGGTGAGCCGAGGGGGCCTAAGGTATTGAATAGAACCATTGCTTGGGAAGGGGAGGAGGCGAGATGACCGATACGGCGAGCGAGGACGAGGCCGGCAGGCGGCTCAATCCCGTACTGCGACAGGTGCGGGCGGGCAACGGTTTCGAGGAGGCGCTGGAGCAGATCCTCCAGGTGGTCCGGCTCGGACTGGTACCGGGCGGGGAACGGCTGCCGCCGGAGCGCGAGTTGGCCGAGCGGATGGGGATCAGCCGGGTGACGCTCCGCGAGGTGCTGAAGGTACTGCAGGACCAGGGCCTGGTGGAGGCCCGGCGCGGACGGTACGGCGGAACGTTTGTGCTGCCCCGCCCCGACACGCCGGCCGGGGGCACCGAGGAGGAGCTGCGGCGCCGGGTCGCGGGCGTGGACATCGAGGACGTGCTGCGCTTCCGCGAGGTCCTGGAGGTGGGCGCGGCCGGCCTGTGCGCCTCCCAGGGGCTGTCGGAGCGGGACACCGACCGGCTGCTCGGCGCGCTGACCGCCACCCACGACGCCCCGCTGCCCGACTACCGCCGCCAGGACACGCTCTTCCACCTGACCCTGTGCGAGCTCGCCGGATCCGCCACCCTGACGGCCCAGTACGCGGCCGTCCGGGCCACCGTGAACGACCTGCTGGACTGCATCCCGCTGCTGGTGCGCAACCTGGAGCACTCGCAGCAGCAGCACAGCACGCTGGTGGAGGCGGTGCTGGACCGGGACCCGGAGGCGGCCCGCGCGGTGATGCGCGAGCACTGCTGCGGCACGGCCGCGCTGCTGCGGGGGTTCCTGGCCTGACGGAGCGCCCGCGGCGGGGCGCCCCGCCGCGGCCGAGAGCCTTTCGTAACCCCCGTTTAACGCAGGGGTCTTGCGCCCGCCACGCCCGAGCGGCAAAGGTACGCCCCACAACCATTGCCCTAGGCAGGAGCGCACATGGCCGACGACACCGGCGCACGGCTGGCAGCCGTACCCGAAACAGCACAGTCCCCCGAGAACGGCACCGACGGCTACCTGGAGCGCCGCACCCTGCGCCGCGGCAGCGCCGGCTGGCTGCTGCTGACCGGTCTCGGCGTCGCGTACGTGGTCTCCGGCGACTTCTCCGGCTGGAACATCGGACTCGCCCAGGGCGGTTTCGGCGGCCTCGCCATCGCCACCGTCCTGATGGGCGCGATGTACGCGTGCCTGGTCTACTCCCTCGCCGAACTGTCGGCGATCCTGCCCACCGCGGGCGGCGGCTACGGCTTCGCCCGCCGGGCGCTCGGCACCTGGGGCGGCTTCCTCACCGGCACCGCGATCCTCATCGAGTACATCCTCGCCCCGGCCGCCATCGCCATCTTCATCGGCGACTACGTGGAGTCGCTCAACCTCTTCGGCCTCACCTCGGGCTGGCCGGTCTACCTCGCCTGCTTCGCCGTCTTCATCGGCATCCACCTGTGGGGCGTGGGCGAGGCCCTGAGCTTCTCCCTGATCGTCACCGCCATCGCCGTGATAGCGCTGGTCGTCTTCGCCGTCGGCGCGTTCACCCAGTTCGACCCCGCCAACCTCGACAACATCGCCGTCGACACCACCGCCGCCGGCGCGAGCTCCTGGCTGCCGCTGGGCATCCTCGGCATCTGGGCCGCCTTCCCCTTCGGCATGTGGTTCTTCCTCGGCGTCGAGGGCGTGCCGCTGGCCGCCGAGGAGGCCAAGGACCCGGTCCGCTCCGTACCGCGCGCCCTGTCGATCTCCATGGGCATCCTGGTCCTGCTCGCCCTGGTCACCTTCCTCGCCTCGACCGGTGCGCGCGGAGCCGACGCCATCAAGGACGCGGGCAACCCGCTGGTCGTCGCCCTGGAGGGCGACCCCGGGCTCTCCTGGCTGAAGACCTTCGTCAACTACGCGGGCCTGGCCGGGCTGGTGGCCTCCTTCTTCTCCCTCATCTACGCCGGCTCCCGCCAGCTGTTCGCCCTGTCCCGGGCGGGCTACCTCCCGCGCTTCCTGTCCCTGACCTCGAAGCGCAAGGCCCCGTACCTCGGCCTGCTCATCCCCGGCGCCATCGGCTTCGCCCTGGCCGCCGCCACCGGCAACGGCCCGCGCATGCTGAACATGGCGGTCTTCGGCGCGACCATCAGCTACGCCCTCATGGCCCTCTCCCACATCGTGCTGCGGCGCCGCGAGCCCGGCCTGGAGCGCCCGTACCGCACTCCGGGCGGCATCGTCACGTCCTCGATCGCCTTCGCCCTCGCCCTCTCGGCCCTGGTCGCCACCTTCCTGGTGGACAAGGACGCGGCATTCATCGCCCTGGCCGTGTACGCCGTCGCCCTCGCCTACTTCGCGTTCTACAGTCGGCACCACCTGGTGGCCTCCGCCCCGGAGGAGGAGTTCGCGGCACTCGCGGAAGCGGAGGCCGAGCTCTCCCGCGACTGACCCACCGCCCTCCCCTCGCACCGCCCGCTCCTCCCGGAGGTACTCCCTTGCCCAGGCCGCTCATCGGCATCACCACCTACGTCGAGAAGTCCACCCGCTACGGGGTGTGGGACGTCCCCACCGCCCTCATCCCCACCGGGTACTACGAGCTCGTCCAGGCCTCGGGCGGCACCGCCGTCCTGCTCCCGCCGGACGAACCGGAGACGGCGGCGGAGGTGCTGAGCCGGCTGGACGGCCTGGTCGTCGCGGGCGGCCCGGACGTGGACCCGGTCCGGTACGGGGCTCCGCGCGACCCCCGTACCGGACCGGCGGCCACCGTCCGCGACGCCTGGGAGCTCGCGCTCATCACGGCGGCGCTGGCCTCGGGAACCCCCCTCCTGGGCATCTGCCGCGGCATGCAGGCGCTGAACGTGGCCCTGGGCGGCACGCTGATCCAGCACATCGACGGCCACGTGCTGAGCCCCGGCGTGGTCTCCTGGCACCCGGTCCGCCCGGTCCCCGGCACGCTGTACGCGGCCCTGGTCCCGGAGGAGTCGGAGGTCCCGACCTACCACCACCAGGCCGTCGACCGCCTGGGCCGGGGCCTGATCGCCTCCTCCCACGCCACCGACGGCACGGTGGAGTCCATCGAACTCCCCGACGCCCCCTGGACCCTGGGCGTCCAATGGCACCCGGAACTGGACAAGGACACCCGCGTCATGTCGGCCCTGATCACAGCAGCCTCCGACACCCGGGCCTCCCAACCACCCGCCGCTTGAGGGTCTTTCAGCCGTCCGGCGTTTGAGGGCCTTTCAGCCGTCCGGCGCTGAGAGCCTTTCAGCCGCCCGGCGCTGAGGGCCTTTCAGCCGCCCGGCGTTTGAGGACCGGGGTCTGGGGCGGAGCCCCAGGGGGTCCGGGCGCAGCCCGGCACCCCTCCAGCCCGTCCGGCGCTTGAGGACCGGGTCCCGGCAGCACCCGGAGCCTCCCCCAGCCCCGCCGGCGTTTGAGGCGCGGGGTCCGGGCAGCGCCCGGGGCCCCACCCAGCCCCGCCGGCGTTTGAGGCGCAGGGTCCGGGCAGCGCCCGGGGCCCCACCCAGCCCCGCCGGCGCTTGAGGCACGGGGTCCGGGCAGAGCCCGGGGCCCCACCCAGCCCCGCCGGCGCTTGAGGCACGGGGTCCGGGCAGAGCCCGGGGCCCCACCCAGCCCCGCCGGCGTTTGAGGCGCGGGGTCCGGGCAGAGCCCGGGGAACGGTGGAAGGGCGGGTAGGGGACTCCGCCCCGCAGGGCCGCCTGCACGCCATCGCCGGCTCCGCGTCAGCGGGTCAGCGCCACCGGGCGCCACCGGGCCAGCGCCGGCTCCGCGCCGGCGGGTCAGCGCCGGGTCAGCGCGAGCAGATCCCGCGCGGGCCCCGCCGGCCGGGCCCCCGCGGGCCACACCGCCCGGAGCTCCCGCTCCAGCCCCGCCCCGAGCACCGGCACGGACACCAGCCGCCGCCCCGCCATCTCGTCCCCGACCGCCAGCTCCGACAGCACGCACGGCCCGGCCCCGCTCACCGCCGCCGCCTTCACCGCGGTGGTGGAGGCCAGTTCCAGCAGCGGCTCCGCCAGCCCCCCGCTCCCGGCCAGCGCCGCGTCCAGGACCTGCCGGGTCCCCGACCCCCGCTCCCGCAGGATCAGCGGGGTCGCCGCCAGCTCCGCCGGCTCCACCCCGCGCGAGCGCCGCGCCCACGGATGCCCGGGAGCCACCGCCACCACGAGCCGGTCCTGTGCGATCACCACCGAGTCGAGCCCCTCCGGCACGCTCAGCCCCTCCACGAACCCGAGGTCCGCCTCGTGCGCGAGCACCTGCTCCGCCACCACCGCCGAGTTCCCCGCGTGCAGCGACACCGCCGTGTCCGGCCGCTGCCCGCGCAGGGCGATCAGCCAGCCGGGCAGCAGGTACTCCGCGATGGTCATGCTGGCGGCGACCCGCAGCCGGGAGTCGCGGCGGCCCCGCAGTGCCTGCGCGCCCGCGTCGAAGGCCTCGGCCGCCTCCACCACCCGCCGGGCCCAGTCCGTGACCAGCGCACCCTCCGCGGTCAGCGTCGATCCGCGCGGGGAGCGGTCCACGAGCGCGACCCCGAGCCGGGTCTCCATCGCCCGGATCCGGCTGCTGGCGGCGGGCTGGGTGATCCCGAGCCGGCGCGCGGCGGCGCTCAGGCTGCCGACGCGGGCGACCGCGAGCAGCAGCTCCATGGCCCCCAGGTCCGGGACCCGGTGTGCCAGGGGAAGCTGCCCCTCGACCCACTCTTCACTACCCTGCGCATTGCCCATAACTTCAGTTTATGCCCTCATAGGAAGATCACCTCTGCCGTCCGGCCCCGCCCGGCGGGACGCTGGACCCATGGCCACCACCCTCGTACGCCCCGGTCCCACCACCCCCGGAACCCCCGCTGCCCCCGCGACCCCCGGCGCCGGTACCCGCAAGGCCCCCTCCCTGCGGCATCTCGGCCCCAACTGGTACGCCTCCGTCATGGGCACGGCGATCATCGCCAATGCCGGCGCGACCCTCCCGTACCAGCTCCCCGGCCAGCGCGTGGCCTGCCAGATCTTCTGGGTGCTGGCCACCGCCGCCCTCGCGGTCCTGCTGACCGCGCGGGCCGGCCACTGGCTCCACCACCGCGACCAGGCCCGCGCCCACCTCCTGGACCCCGCCGTGGCCCCCTTCTACGGCTGCCTGTCGATGGCGCTACTGGCCGTCGGCGGCGGTGCGCTCATCGTGGGCAAGGACCTCATCGGCGTCCCCGCCGCCATCGCCGTGGACACGGTCCTGTTCACCGCGGGCACCGCGATAGGCCTCCTCGCGGCCGTGGCCGTCCCCTACCTGATGGTGGTGCGGCACAAGGTCGAGGCCCACCAGGCCACCCCCGTCTGGCTGCTGCCGGTGGTAGCGCCCATGGTCTCCGCCGCACTCGGCCCCCTGCTCATCCCCCACCTCCCCGCCGGCCAGGCCCGCGAGGCCATGCTGCTCGGCTGCTACGCGATGTTCGGCCTCAGCCTGCTCGCGACCCTGCTGCTGCTCCCCCTGGTGTTCGGCCGGCTGATCGTCAGCGGCCCCCTCCCCCTGGCCCTCACCCCGACCCTGTTCCTGGTCCTGGGCCCCCTCGGGCAGTCGACCACCGCGGTGAACTCGCTGGCCGACATGGCTCCCGAGTCGAACACCGGTGCCTACTCCGGCGCCTTCTCCGCCTTTGCGGTCGTCTACGGAGTCCCCGTGATGGGATTCGCCCTGATGTGGCTGGCGCTGGCCGCGGCGATGCTGGTGCGGGCCGCCCGGGACGGCATGGGGTTCGCGATGACCTGGTGGGCGCTGACCTTCCCCGTCGGCACCTGCGTCACCGGCGCCGCCGGACTGGCCCGGCACACCGGCCTCACCGCCTTCTCCTGGCTGGCCGCGGCCCTCTTCCTGGCCCTGCTGACCGCCTGGTTCCTGGCCGCCGCGAACACCCTGCGCGGCCTCGCCGCCGGCCGCCTGCTGGCCGCACCCCGCTAGGCCCGCAGGGCCGCCCCCAGCACCTCCGGGGCCGCGGCCAGCGAGGGGCCGTACCAGGTCAGGTGGCGGCCGTCGACGAACGCCGCCGGGATGCCGGGGAAGGCCTCGGGCCCGTCCCCGGGCGTGAAGCGGTACGGCTCGTCCGGGAACACCACGAGCTCGCAGCCGGCGGCGGCCAGCTCGGCCGCCGGGATCCTCGGGTACCGCTCCTGGTGCCCGGCGTAGGCGTTGCGCACGCCGAGGCGGGCCAGCAGGTCCCCCGCGAAGGTGTCACGGCCCAGCACCATCCAGGGCCTCCGCCAGACCGGCACGAAGGCCGTCCGCCACTCTCCGGCCGGCTCCGCGCGGGCCCAGGCGGCCTCCGCTTCCGCCAGCCACCGGGGCCGCTCCAGCCCCATGGCCCCCACCAGGACCCGGTCCAGCTCGGTGAACGCCTGCGGGAGATCCCGTACCTCGGTGACCAGGACCTCCAGCCCGGCCTCCCGCAGCGCCGCCAGGTCGGGGGCCCGGTTCTCCTCCTCGTTGGCGAGGACCAGGTCCGGGCGCAGCTCCGCGATCGCCCGTACGTCGGGGTTCTTCGTGCCCCCGATGCGCACCGCGTCCCCCAGGGCGGCCGGGTGTGTGCACCAGTCGGTCACCCCGGCCAGCGACCCGGGCGCGCTCACGGCCACCGCCTCGGTCAGCGACGGCACCAGCGAAACGACCCGCATCCGGTCAGTGTCCCGGCGAGGGCGGCTCGGAGGTCGCGTGGATGTGTTCGCCGACCGCGACGATCAGGATCCGGGTGTCCTCGGTGACGGCCCGCCAGCGGTGGCGCACCCCGCCGGACAGGAACAGCGCGTCGCCGTTCTCCAGCCGGTACGCCCGCCCCTCGGCCTCCACCTGGCAGGCGCCCGAGACCACGTACATCAGCTCGTCGTTGCGGTGCTGGTACTCGCGGCCCGCGTCCTGGTCCCCCGTGAACTCCAGGGCGTGCAGCTGGTGGTGCCCGCGCACGAGGGGCCGTACGCCCGGGACGGGGGTCAGCGCGGAATCGTCGCCGGCCCGTACGAGGTCCACGGTGCGCGCGGTGTCGGAGGCGGCCAGCAGATCGACGGCCGTGGTCTCCAGCGCGTCCGCGACCCGTTCGAGTGACCGCATGCTGGGCCTGGCCCGCTCGTTCTCTATCTGGCTCAGGAAGGGGACCGACAGTCCGCTGCGCGCGGACACCGCGGCGAGGGTCAGGTGCAGGGCCCGGCGCCTCTTGCGCACGGCCACGCCCACCCGGAGCGGTTCCTTGGAGTCCTTGTCCCGGTCCCGCTCCTTGTCGTCCGCGCCGGTCGTCGCGCTGGTGCCGTGCTTGCCGTCGGTGCCGTCCCTGTCGTCCATGGCGGGGCTGCCCTCCCCTTGTTTCGGTTGGCCCGGCCCTGTTTCGATCGGCCCGGTGCCTCGCACATCCCACTTCGCACATCGGTGTGCTGTAAGCACCTTACGCAGCAACCGCCCCCGGTTTCGCGCTCACGGGCAGAGCAGGCCGTACCTGCGCCACTTTCCGTTTGCCCTCAGTGCATCATCGTGACCGTGACGACGACACGACGCCTGATGCTCCTGGACACCGCTTCCCTCTACTACCGCGCGTACTTCGGCGTGCCGGACTCCGTGAAGGCCCCCGACGGCACTCCGGTCAACGCCGTCCGCGGCCTGCTCGACTTCATCGGCCGCCTCGTGCAGGACCACCGGCCCGACGACCTGGTGGCCTGCATGGACGCCGACTGGCGGCCCCACTGGCGGGTGGAGCTGATCCCGTCCTACAAGGCCCACCGGGTCGCGCAGGAGACGGAAAGCGGCCCGGACGTGGAGGAGACCCCGGACACCCTGGCCCCGCAGGTCCCGATCATCGAGGCGGCCCTGGACGCCTTCGGCATCGCCCGGGTGGGGGTCCCCGGCTACGAGGCCGACGACGTGATCGGCACCCTGACCGGCCGCGCGACCGGCCCGGTGGACATCGTCACGGGCGACCGGGACCTGTACCAGCTGGTCGACGACGCGAAGCGGCGCCGGGTGCTGTACCCGCTCAAGGGCGTGGGCACCCTCCAGGTGACCGACGAGGCGTGGCTCCGCGAGAAGTACGGGGTGGACGGCCCCGGATACGCCGACCTGGCGCTGCTGCGCGGGGACCCGAGCGACGGTCTGCCGGGCGTCCCCGGCATCGGCGAGAAGACGGCGGCGAAGCTGCTGGACGCCTACGGGAACCTGGCCGGGATCATCGCCGCGATCGAGGACCCGAAGTCGAAGCTGACCCCCACACAGCGCAAGCGGCTGGACGAATCAAGGCCCTATCTGGCCGTTGCCCCCAAGGTCGTCCAGGTCGCCTCGGACGTTCCGCTTCCGGCGTTCGACCCGGCGCTCCCGGCCGTCCCGGCCCAGCCGGATCTGGTGGCCGCGCTCGCCCACCGGTGGGGCCTGAGTGGAGCCGTGGAACGTCTGGGCAGCGCACTCCGCCCCTGAGGTGCTAACTTAGGTAATCCTAAGCTTCACGGAGTCAGGGTCGGAAAGTCAGGGAGACGTCGTGGCAGAAGGACGCGCCCGCAAGGTCGGCACCGCAGTCGTCGTGCGGACCGAGCGGTTGAGTCCGCACATGGTGCGGATCGTGTTGGGCGGTGCCGGTCTGGCCGGATTCGGTGCGGGCACGTACACCGACCACTACGTGAAACTGCTCTTCGCACCGGACGGCGTCACGTACACCACCCCCTGGGACCTGGACCGGATCCGGGCGGACCACCCCCGCGAGGAGTGGCCGCGCCAGCGCGCGTACACGGTGCGCGCCTGGGACCCGGCCCACCTGGAACTGACCCTCGACTTCGTGGTCCACGGCGACGAAGGACTGGCCGGCCCCTGGGCCGCCCGCGTCCAACCGGGTGAACTCGTACGCTTCCTCGGGCCGGGCGGGGCCTACGCCCCGGACCCGGTCGCGGGCTGGCACCTCCTGGTCGGCGACGAGAGCGCCCTGCCGGCGATCGGCGCGGCGATGGAGCGGATGCCCGCCGGGGCGCTGGTCCACGCGCTCGTGGAGGTCGAGGGCCCGGACGACGAGCTGAAGATCGCCACTCCCGACGGCATCGTCCCGGTCTGGATCCACCGCGGCTCCCGCCCGATCGGGGAAGCGCTGACCGAGGCCGTCCAGGCCCTGGCCTTCCCCTCCACCGACGTCCACGCCTTCGTGCACGGCGAGGCCGGCTTCGTCAGATCCCTGCGCCACCACCTGCGCATCGACCGCGGCATCCCGCGCGAACGCCTGTCGATCTCCGGCTATTGGCGCCTGGGCCAGACGGACGAGGGCTGGCGCGCGATCAAGCGGGACTGGAACGCGGAAGTGGAAGCCGAACAGGAACGCCCCCTGGCCGGCGCCGCATCCTGACCCGGCACCGGGCTCCGGCCCAGCGGAGTTCCAGCCCGCCCGACGTGTGAGGGCACGGCCGCGGAGCGCACGCACGGGCCCCGGGTTGAGCCCGGGGAACGGCGCTGCGCAGCGGCGCATCCAGCCCCGCCGGCCGCGGAGCGCACGTACGTGTCCGGGTTGAGCCCGGGGAACGGTGCTGCGCAGCGGCACATCCAGCCCCGTCGGCATGTGAGGCGCGGGGTCCGGGGCCGAGCCCCGGGGAACGGCGGAAGGGCGGGCAGGGACGAGCCCACCCCGCCCGCACGGGCACCCCGCGGCGGGCGTCCACCGCGTCCAGGCCGGGCCTCCGGGGCACTGGGCGGCCCGGATCCCGGCCCCCGGCCGCCGCCAGGCGGCCCACGCGAGGCGGGATCGCCCGTTCGGCCGCACAATGGCTCCATGCGTACGCTCCGCGCACTCACGGCAGCCGGAGCAGCCGCCCTCCTGGCCACGGCCGGGACCGCGACCGCCGCGCCGACCCCGCCGCCCGCGCCCACCGCCCAGATCACCGACGCCCAGGTCGACGCGGCGGTGCGGCGCCTCGACGCCACCGTCGCCGACATGATGCGCCGCACCGGGGTCCCCGGTGTCTCCGTCGCCGTCGTCCACGACGACAAGGTCGTCTACCTCAAGGGCTTCGGCCTGCGCCGCGTCGGCGACCCGGCGCCGGTGGGACCGGACACCGTCTTCCAGGTCGCCTCGGTCTCCAAGCCGATCACCTCCACCGTCGTCGCCGGCGCCCTCGAGGCCCCCGGCGACTTCGACCGCAGGGTCGAGCTGCCCGGGTTCGCCCTGAAAGACCCGTGGGTCACCGACCACGTCACCACCGCGGACCTGCTGTCGCACCGCAGCGGCCTGCCCGACCACGCCGGCGACCTCCTCGAGGACCTCGGCTACGACCAGTCGTACATCCTCGACCACCTGCGCCTGGAGCCCCTCTCCCCGTTCCGGGCCAGCTACAACTACACCAACTTCGGCTTCACCGCCGCCGCCGAGGCCGTCGCCCGGGAACGCGGCGCGAGCTGGCAGAAGCTGTCCGAGGACGTCCTGTTCAAGCCCGCCGGAATGACCCGCACCAGCACCGAGTTCTCCGCCTACGAGCGGGCCGCCGACCGGGCCGCCATCCACACCGAGAACCCCGACGGCACCTGGAGCCCGAGCTTCGTCCGCAACCCCGACGCCCAGGCTCCGGCGGGCGGGGTCAGCTCCACCGCCCGCGACATGGCCCGCTGGCTGCGGCTCCAGCTCGGCGACGGCAAGCTCGACGGGAAGCAGGTCGTCCCGGCCGACAACCTCGCGCGCACCCACCTTCCCGAGATCGTCTCGGTGCCGGTCACCCCGACCGGGACCAGCGGCTTCTACGGACTCGGCTGGAACGTCAGCTACGACCAGGCGGGCCGGCTCCGCCTGAGCCACTCGGGCGCCTTCCTGCTCGGCGCGAACACCAACGTCACGATGCTCCCCCTGGAGAAGCTCGGCATCGTCGTCCTGACCAACGGCTCCCCGGTGGGTCTGCCCGACGCGGTGGCCCTGGACTTCTTCGACGTCGCCGAGTACGGCAAGGCCCGCACCGACTGGCTCCCGCTCACCGCCTCCCTCTACGCCGGGCTCGAAGGCCACTCCCCCACCGACTACGCGAAGCCGCCCGCCGGCGCGAAGCCCGCCAAGGCGGACAGTGCGTACACCGGGACGTACGACAACCCGTACTACGGCAAGGCGACCGTCACCACGGACCCCGACGGCGGCGGGCTCGTCCTCTCGCTGGGCCCCGCACCCCAGCGCTATCCGCTCACCCACTACGACGGCGACGTCTTCAGCTTCCAGACGGTGGGCGAGAACAGGGCCGGCCGCACCGGGGTGACCTTCGGCGACGGCACCCTGCGCGTGGAGTACCTGGACGCCGACCACCTGGGCACCTTCACCCGCCCGTAGCCGCTTAGCCTGTACCCGGTGAAGCGCAGATCCCACATCCCCGACGCGCCCCTGCCCCAGGTCTCCGGCATCGACCCGGTCCGCATGCGGCTGCCCCCCGACCCGGACGGGACCTGGCCGGACCTGGGCTCGTACCTCACGGCACGCTACGAGGGCACGCGCGGCGCCGAGTCCATGGACCGCCTGCTGCGCGACGGCCGGGTGCTGGGCGTCGGCGGCCGGGTGCTGCGGCCGCAGGACCCGTACGAGCCCGGCGGCTTCCTCTGGTTCCACCGGGACATGCCGCCCGAGCCCGTGGTGCCCTTCCCCATCGGGGTCGTGTACCGCGACGAGCACCTGCTGGTGGCCGACAAGCCGCACTTCCTGGCCACCACCCCGCGCGGCAGCCACGTCTTCCAGACGGCCCTGGCCCGGCTCCGGGTGGAGCTCGGCCTGCCCGCGCTGAGCCCCGCGCACCGGCTGGACCGGATGACCGCCGGGCTGGTGCTGTTCAGCATCCGGCCCGAGGACCGGGGCGCCTACCAGCTGATGTTCCAGGAGCGGCGGATCCGCAAGGAGTACGAGGCGCTCGCGCCCCACGACCCGGCGGTGCAGTTCCCCCGGACCCTGCGCAGCCACATCGAGAAGGTCCGCGGGGTGATGGCGGCGACGGAGGTCGCGGGAGCCGAGCCCAATGCGGAGACCCTGGCCGAACTCCTGGCGGTCCGGGGAGGCACCGGGCGCTACCGGCTTACCCCGCACACCGGGCGCACCCACCAGCTGCGGGTGCACATGAACAGCCTGGGCCTGCCGATCCTGGGCGACCCGGTCTATCCGCTGGTCCGCGATCCGGCGCCCGAGGACTACCGGCGCCCGCTCCAGCTCCTGGCCCGCACCCTGGAGTTCACCGATCCCGTCACCGGGATCGCGCACCGCATCGAGAGCGCCCGCAGCCTGCAGGCCTGGGAGGACCGGCCCGGCTGGGAGGCGGGTCCCTAGGGGGTGCGGCCTAGTCGACGCCCGCGATCCGCAGGGCCGCGTCGGCGGTGGCCTCCGCGAAGGAGGCCACCGGGCGCCCCGGATCGCAGCGGTGGATCAGCATGACGCCTTCGATGAGACCGAAGACGAGGTCGTTGCGGAGCACCAGCCCGGCCCGATCATCGGCGAGTTCGGCCCCGACGCCCGTGCCGTCGAGCAACTCCCGGTAGATGTCCTTGAGTTCCTGGCGCATCCGGCGGAAGCGGGCGAAGCGGGCACCGGCGACCTCCGGCAACAGGTAGAGCGCGCCCAGGTTGTACGGCCCCCCGCACAGCAGCATCACGTCGGAGCGGCACAGCTCCCAGAGCCGGCGTCCGGCGGGCCGCCCCGCATCCCGGGCCAGCCGGCGGGCCAGCTCCAGGGAGGGTGCGACCGTGGACTCCAGGAGTTCGGCGAGGAGTTCCTCCTTGCCCCCGAAGTAGTGGTACATCGTGGCCTGGCGCATCCCGGCCCGTTCGGCCACGGCGCGCGTGGTGGTGGCCGCGTACCCCTGGACCGTGAACAACTCGGCCGCCGCATAGAGGAGTTCCTCGCGCGGCGGCCGGCCGCTCACCGGTCTCTGCTGATCGGCCCGCGGACGACCGACCCGTCTCGGCCCTTCGTCCGTTCCCCCAGTCATGTTCCGATTTTCTCACGGGACACACCGAAGTGATCATGGCAAGAGATGAGATCCGGCCATGACCACTTCTGGAGGAAACCACAAGTCCGGCTAACCCACCGAACTGTAGGCCACCACACCACGCAGCAGCGCGTCCACCGCCTTGCGGGCGTTGCGGGCCACCGTGCTGCCCCCCTCCGGGGAGGAAGCGGCGGAGGGCGCCGCGGCGGCCACCTGCCCCAGCACGTCGATGACCTGCTTGCACCAGCGCACGAAGTCACCGGCCGGCATCTCCGCCTCGCGCAGCACCTCGTCCAGGCTCTTGTCGGAGGCCCACTGGTACACCGCCCACGCGAAGCCGAGGTCCGGCTCGCGCTGGCCCACGCCCTCCGCCTGGTTGATGCCGTGCTCCTCCTCCAGCGCGTCGAGCCGGCCCCAGATGTGGACCATCTCGCCGAGCGCGGCCTTCGCCGCGCCGCCTGGCACCTTCGGCGCCACCGCATCGTCGGACTGCCGCGCCTCGAAGACCAGCGCCGAGACGCAGGAGGCCAGTTCGGCCGGGCTCAGCCCCTCCCAGACACCGGCCCGCAGGCACTCCGACGCCAGCAGGTCGAGCTCTCCGTAGAGCCGCGCGAGCCGCCGCCCGTGCGGGGTCACCTCGTCCTCGCGCAGGTAGTCCAGATCCGTCAGCAGTGCGTGGATCCGGTCGAAGGTACGGGCGATGGTGTTCGTCCGGCCCTCGATGCGCTGCTCCAGCTGCCGCGTGTCCCGCTGCAGCCGGTAGTAGCGCTCCGCCCAGCGCGCGTGGTCCTCGCGCTCGTCGCAGCCGTGACACGGGTGCGCCCGCAGTGCGGTCCGCAGCCTCGTGATCTCCCGGTCGTCGGCCGCGGCCGCCCGCCCGCGCGCGTGCCGCTCCACCGTGATGTGCCCCGCCTTGGACCGCAGCTGGGACGCCAGGTCCCGACGGGACTGCGGGGAACGGGCGTTGAACGTCTTGGGGATCCGCATCCGCTCGATGGCCTCGACCGGCACCGGGAAATCGATCCCGGCGAGCCGCTTGACCTGCCGCTCCACGGTGAGCACCAGCGGGCGCGGACCCTCGGTGTACTCGTGCCCGCGGTGCCCGTTGGAACGCCCGGCCGGCACCCCCGGATCCAGCACCAGCGCCAGCCCGGCGAACTTGCCCGTCGGCACGTGGATGATGTCGCCCGGCTTGAGCTTCTCCAGCGAGCTGGCCGCCTGCGCCCGCCGCTGGGCCGCGCCCTGCTTCGCCAGGTCGTTCTCGCGGTCCTTGAGGTCGCGGCGCAGCCGCGCGTACTCCTCGAAGTCCCCCAGGTGGCAGGTCATGCCCTCCCGGTAACCGTCCAGGCCCTCCTCGTTGCGCTGCACCTGCCGGGAGATCCCGACGACCGAGCGGTCGGCCTGGAACTGCGCGAAGGAGGTCTCCAGCAGCTCCCGCGAACGGTGCCGCCCGAACTGCTGGACCAGGTTGACGGCCATGTTGTACGAGGGCTTGAAGCTGGAGCGCAGCGGATACGTACGGGTACCCGCGAGCCCGGCCAGGCCCGCCGGGTCCATGCCCCGCTGCCACAGCACCACCGCGTGGCCCTCGACGTCGATGCCGCGCCGCCCGGCCCGCCCGGTGAGCTGCGTGTACTCACCGGGGGTGATGTCGGCGTGCTGCTCGCCGTTCCACTTGACGAGCTTCTCCAGGATCACCGTGCGCGCCGGCATGTTGATGCCCAGGGCCAGGGTCTCCGTGGCGAACACGGCCTTCACCAGGCCCCGTACGAACAGCTCCTCGACGACTTCCTTGAAGGTGGGCAGCATGCCCGCGTGGTGCGCGGCGATGCCCCGCTCCAGCCCTTCGAGCCATTCGTAGTAGCCCAGGACGTGCAGGTCCTCCGTGGGGATGGAGGCGGTCCGCTCCTCCACGATCTCGCGCACCTTGAGCCGCGCCGTGTCGTCGTTGAGCCGCAGCCCCGCGTACAGGCACTGCTGGACGGCGGCCTCGCAGCCGGCCCTGCTGAAGATGAAGTTGATGGCGGGCAGCAGCCCGTCGTTGTCCAGCCGGGCGATGACCTCGGGGCGCGACGGGGTCCAGATCCGGCCGCGGGAGCGCCGCTCGCGCTCCCGGTCGGCCTCGCGGACCATCTTTCCGCGCCGCCGGTCCTTCGGGTTGTACCGGCTGGAGTTCTCCTCGCGCGCCATCCGCAGCAGGTCGGGATTGACCTCGCGGCGCGCGGAGCCGCGGCCGCCGTGGTCGGACCCCTCCTCGAAGAGGTCGTAGATCCGCCGGCCGGCCATGACGTGCTGCCACAGCGGTACGGGCCGCTCCTCGGAGACGATCACTTCGGTGTCGCCGCGCACGGTGTCGAGCCAGTCGCCGAACTCCTCGGCGTTGGAGACGGTGGCGGACAGCGAGACCAGGGTCACCGACTCGGGGAGGTGGATGATCACTTCCTCCCAGACGGCTCCGCGGAACCGGTCGGAGAGGTAGTGCACCTCGTCCATCACCACGTGGCCCAGGCCGTTCAGCGCCTGCGAGCCCGCGTACAGCATGTTGCGGAGCACCTCGGTGGTCATCACGACCACCGGAGCATCGGCGTTGACGCTGTTGTCGCCGGTGAGCAGGCCGACCTTGTCGGCGCCGTAGCGCTTGGCGAGGTCGGCGTACTTCTGGTTCGACAGGGCCTTGATGGGCGTGGTGTAGAAGCACTTGCGGCCCTGTTGGAGGGCCAGGTGCACGGCGAACTCGCCGACGATGGTCTTGCCCGAGCCGGTCGGCGCGGCGACGAGGACGCCCTTGCCGGCCTCCAGTGCCTTGCAGGCCTCGATCTGGTAGGGATCCAGGTCGAATTCGTACATCTCGCGGAAGGGCGCCAGGGCCGAGGCCTCTTCGGCGGCGCGGATCCGGGCAGCGGCGTACCGCTCGGCGGGAGAGAGTTCTTCGGTCATCTTGTCTTCGAGCCTACCCGTCGCCTCTGACAACAGTCGCGATCTTTTGCGCGGGCCCGGACGCCCTACGCCAGGAGCCGCAGGGCCGCCGGGACGCACTGCGCGGTCACCGGGAGGGGGCCCAGCGGCTCGCCGTCCGCGTAGGCCGTGATGCCGGCCGCTTCCAGGGTCACCTCCGCGGCCCGGTGGACGGTGACCTTCGGATGGCCGAGGTGGGTGCCCTTGTAGACCCGGGGGAAGACCTTCAGCAGCGTGGTCCGGCTGCAGTCGCCGACGACTATGACGTCGAACAGCCCGTCGTCGGGCACCGCGTCCGCGCAGATGCGCATGCCGCCACCGTAGGAGGAGCCGTTGCCGACGGCCACCAGCGTGGCCTCGGTCTCCAGGACCCGGCCGCCGTCCAGGGTGATCCGGTACGGGAAGGGCCGGAAGGCGGCGAGTTCCAGAGCCATCGCCAGGTCGTACTTGAACCGGCCCAGCGGCAGCCGCATCCGGTTGCCCCGGTCGTTGACCCGCGAGTCGAAGCCGGAGCACAGCACGGTCCCGTACCAGGTCCCACCGGCGCCCTCCCCGGCGCCGGCCCCTTCCCCGGCCACCCGGCCGAGGTCGATCTCGCGGACCCGGCCCTCCTTGAGGGCCTCGGCGGCCAGCCGGCCCGCCCGCGCGGGTTCCCGTACGGGCAGTCCCATCGCGCGCGCGAAATCGTTCCCGGTGCCCACCGCGACCACCCCGAGCGGCACCAGCGTGCCCGCGAGCGCCTGCAGTGCGAGGGAGACCATCCCGTCCCCGCCGACCGCGATCACCGCGCCGGTGCCCTCGCGCACCGCGGCGCGCAGCCGCGCCAGGGCGTCGGGGGCATCGCCCCCGACGACGGTCCGCACCGAGAAGCCGGCCCCGCGAAGCGCGGAAGCGGCCGGCTGCGCGGCGTGCGCGGCCCGGCCGCCTCCTGCGGTGGGATTGACGAAGAGGGTGATCTCAGCACTCACCCGCGGGAATGTACCCCCCGATGCGGCCCGCGTCGATCAGGTGGCGTCGTCGTAGCCGTTGATCCGCTGGCGTCCGCCGTCGGCCTGCTCGGGCAGGGCGCCCGGAGCCGCCACGGGCTCGACCTCACCCACCGCCGCCGGCGTCAGGTCCACCTCGGAGGCCTCGTCGTCGTCGAGACCCGCGTCCGGGTTGTTCCGCACCCGCCTGCGGTCGTTGAGGTAGCAGATCACCAGGGCGATGAAGTACAGCGCGACGATGGGAGCGGCCAGCGCCAGCATCGTCAGCGGGTCACCGGTGGGCGTCGCGAAGGCGGCGAAGATCGTGATGCCCAGCACCATCGCCCGCCACCAGCTCGCCAGCCGCTTCGCGGTCAGCACCCCGGTGACGTTCAGCAGGATCAGCAGCAGCGGCAGCTCGAAGGCGAGACCGAAGACCACGACCATGCGCGTGATCAGGTCGAGGTAGTCGTCGACCGGCAGCAGGTTGGCCGCGTTCTCCGGCGTGAACTCCAGCAGGATCACCGCGGTCTGCGGCAGGACCTTGTACGCCAGGACCGCGCCGGCGCCGAACAGCGGTGCGCCGACCCCCACGAAGGCCACGGCGTACTTCTTCTCGTGGTTGTGCAGGCCCGGGGCCACGAAGCCCCACAGCTGGTACAGCCACACCGGCGCGGAGAGCACCACGCCGGCGGTGAGCGAGACCTTGAGGGCGATGGAGAAGGGCGCGATCAGACCGTTGACCGTCATGGCGGCGCAGGGCTTCCCGTTGCGCTGCGTGACCACGCCGTTGGTGCAGCCGACGGATTCCAGGATCGGCTTCATCATGAAGTCGATCAGGTCCTTGTAGAAGAACGCGGCCACGATGGTGACCACGAGGATCCCGAGGACCGCCTTCAGCAGCCGGTTTCTCAGCTCACGCAGGTGCTCGACGAGAGGCATCCGCCCTTCGGCGTCCTTTGCCTTCCGGTCCTGCTTCTCCTGCTTGCGGGCAGACTTGAGCAACCCACGTCCCTTGTCTCGTTGCAGTTGACTGGTGGAGCGCGACCGGCGAAGCGGCCGCGGTCAGCCCTGCTTGGTGTGGTTGGGCTCGTTCACGGGGCGGGCGCTGGTGACGTCGCCGGGCGACGCCTGGATCGTGCGCGGGGCCGTGGCCTGCTGGGGTGCCGGGTCGGCGACGGAAGCGGCGGCGGCGGCGTCCTCCGCCTCCCCCTCCTTCTTCATCGCCTTCGCCTCGCTCTTGAGGATCCGGGCGGACTTGCCGAGCGAGCGGGCCATGTCGGGAAGCTTCTTGGCACCGAACAGCAGGAAGATCACGGCGACGATCAGGAGGATCTCGAGGGGCTTCAGGTTGCCGATCATGTGTGTCTTCCTTCTCACCGAAACGGCTGGTTGTGGTGGTCAAGACGGCCCGACCGAGACCGGTAAGCCGTTCTGACAAGGATCGTAACCCCCGGGGGTTAACGCCGGGCAATGCCCCGGGGCATCACCGATTGCGTGGTCAGACAGTACGACGGTTGCCCGACGATGGCTATGGCCGCACCGAGCGCCCCGCCCTGGCCAGGCCCGTGGCGGCCCGCTCCAGGTCGGCGGAGGCCTCCGAGATCCGCCGACCGGCGTCCGCGACCTGGACGGACAGCCTGCGCACCTCCACGAAGACCCGCACGGCGAGCACCCCGAGGACGGCGAGCCCGAGGAAACCCAGAGCGATTGCGAACATCGGCCACAGCATGCGACGAGCCTAGGCCACCGCGCGGCTCACACGCTGCGCAGGGTGCTCACGCCGCCACCGGTCAGCAGTTCCACGATGCGCTCACCGGCCGGCTTGCGGACCGGAGCCCCGCACTCGGGACAGGTGAAGGAGTAGAAGGTCGTACGCCGGCTGCCGCCGATGGCCAGCCGCAGGGAACCCGCGTCCAGCTCGAAGCGGGCCCGGCAGTCGGGACAGGACGCCTTGAACGCGACCGACATCGCGCGGATCCCCCCTCGGCCCCTCAGCCCCGTTCCCCGCCGGCGCCGCTCCCGGCCGCCACGTCCACGGCCGCACCGTCCTCGTACGCCGCGAGCGCCTCACGGGCCGCCCGCCGGGCACTGTCCGCCAGCTCCACCGGGGCGACGATCCGCCCCTCGCGGCCCAGCCGCAGCGCCAGACGCCGCAGAGAGCCCGGGTCGGGGGTGCGCAAAGTGATCCGCAGACCCCCCTCGGGCAGCTCCTCGGCACTGTCGTGCGGGTAGTACTCCGCCACCCAGCGCCCGCCCGGACCGACCTCCACCACGACCTCCGGATCCTCGGCGGCCGGCTGGACCAGCCCCTCGGACAGATCACGGGGCTCGATGGCGGGCGGATCCGCCCGCTCGTCCAGCAGCCGGATCTCGGCCACCCGGTCCAGCCGGAAGGTCCGCCGGGCCTCCGACAGGTGGCACCACCCCTCCAGGTAGGTGTGCCCCACCGCGAACAGCCGGATCGGATCGACCTCGCGCTCGGTGAGCTCGTCGCGCGCCGGCGAGTAGTAGCGCAGCCACAGCCGGCGCCGCTCGGAGATGGCCCGGTCCACATCGGCGAAGACCCCGCCCTCGGACTCGAAGGTCACCGACAGCCGGGAACTGGCCCCGGCCACCTCGCCCGCGGCCGCCTCCAGCTTCGCGGTGGCCCGCAGCAGCGCCTGACGGTCCCCCTCGCGCAGCCCGGGCAGCGTCGCCACGGCCCTGGCGGCCACCAGCAGCGCCGTCGCCTCGTCGGCGGCCAGCCGCAGCGGCTCGGCGGTGGACTCCCCCGAGGCATCGGGGTTGCGCCACCAGATGCGCTCCCCGTCGGTGTCGATGTCGAGCAGGTCACCGCCCCGGAAACTGGTCCCGCACATGGGCAGCACGTCGAGGTCCGAGATCAGCTCGTCCTCGGTGATCCCGAAGGCCCGGGCCACGTCCGCGATGTGCGCACCCGGGCGCTCGCGCAGATAGGTCACCAGGGACAGCATCCGGCGCGTCTGGTCGATGGCGTTGGCAGCCATGCTGGTACGTCTCCCCCTCAGGGCGTTGCTCGATGTTCTTGCCCGGTCCACCCGGTCCACCCGCTCCCGCGCGGCTCCCCGCACGGATCCCGCGCGGCCGGATCAGCCCTTGGCCACGGCCCGCAGCCGGTCCACCACGTCGGCCCGCAGATCGGCCGGCTCCAGCACCACGACATCGGGACCGAACTCCACCAGCCAGGCGTCCAGCCCGTGCCCGTACGGGATCTCCAGCTCGTCCCAGCCCTCGCCGCCGGCCCCCTCCCGCACCGCCGTGGCACGGGACCGCAGCGGATAGCCCGCCCCCGCCCGCAGCCGGATCAGCGCGGAACGCTCCGCGCTCTCCCCGGCCCACCGCGCCACGGTCTCCCGTACGGTCACCACGTCCGGGACCTCGGCCGTGTACCTGGCCGCCCGCGACCGGACCTTGCCCGTGATCCGCGAAAGCCGGAACACGCGCTCCGCCCCGCGGTCGCGGTCGAAGCCCGCCAGGTACCAGTGGCCGCGCCAGCACTCCAGGGCCCACGGCTCCACCTGCCGGGCCTCGGGACGGGCCGCGGTGGACTTGCGGTAGTCGAACACCACCGGCCGGCGATCACGACAGGCCAGCATCAGCGGCTCGAAGGCCGCCTCGTGCACCGGGATCCGCGGCTCGATGGCACTGTGCTGCCCCTCGAACGGGTCCGAGGCCTCCGGCATGCCGCCGGCCCGCAGCTTCTGCAGCGCCCCACTGGCCGCCCCGGCGAGCCGCGCCTGCTGCCACACCTTGGCCGCGACCCCCAGGGCCGCGGCCTCCTCGGCGTCCAGCGCCACGGGAGGCAGCCGGTTGGAATCACGGCGGGCCAGATAGCCGGTCTCGCCCTCCAGGTTCTCGACGGTCTCGATGACCAGCCCGAGCTCCCGCAGATCATCCTTGTCCCGCTCGAACATGCGGTTGAAGGACTCGTCGTTCCCGGCTTCCATGTAGGCCTCGATGGAACCGCGCAGTTCCCGCTTGCTGAGCGGCCGACGCGTCCCCAGCAGACACAGCGCCAGATTCATCAGCCGCTCGGCCTTGGCAATCGCCATCGACGCCCATCCGCCCTTCCAGACCTTCGAGTCGTGTCCCCGGTACACCCTCGTGACCGCTGACCGTACCGCCCCGACGGTCCTGGGCAAAAGCGAGGGCCCCTGCCTCGAAGACAGGGGCCCCGCACGCCTCACGGCGTCACATCACAGCGAACCGGTCAGGCGCCCATCAGGTCGCACACGAAGATCAGCGTCTCGCCCGGCTTGATCGCGCCACCGGCGCCACGGTCGCCGTAGGCGAGGTGGGGCGGGATGACCAGCTTGCGGCGGCCGCCGACCTTCATGCCCTGGATGCCGGTGTCCCAGCCGGAGATGACCTGACCGATGCCGAGCTGGAACTGAAGCGGCGCGCCGCGGCCCCAGGAGGCGTCGAACTCCTCACCGGTCGAGTAGGCCACGCCCACGTAGTGAACGGAAACCGGGGAACCGGCCTTGGCCTCGGCGCCCTCGCCCTCCCAGATGTCCTCGATCACGAGGTCCGCCGGGACCGGGAAATCGGGGAAGTCGATCTCGGGCTTCTCGAGCTTGTCGCTCACGGAACTGCTCCTCAAAAACTTACGAACAGGGGGTACAACCCGGACAGTCTTACACCACGGCCAGGATGTCGAGGCTGAAGACCAGCGTCGAGTTGGCCGGGATGGTGCCCTGCTCCTTGTCGCCGAAGCCCTGGTCCGGCGGGATGACCAGCAGGATGCGGCTGCCGGCCTTCTTGCCGACGATCCCGTCCTTCAGACCCTTGACCGACAGCTCCGACAGCGGCCACGTCACCGACTGGTCGGAGCTGTAGGTGCTCTCGAAGGTCTTGTCGTCCTTCCACGTCTTGCCGTGGAACTTGACCACCACGCTGTCGGTGTCCTTCACGACCGCGCCGTCGCCCTCCAGGACGTAGTTCGACACGAGCTTCGTCGGCGCCGCACCGTCCTTCGGGACGGTCACGGTCACCTCCTTGCCGTCCGTGTTCGTACCGACCTTCGGCAGGGCGGCGTCCGTCTGCGGGACCTCCTTGCCCGTGGCCGAAACCGGCACGGAGGTGGCCTTGACGATGTCCACGACGAAGACCAGCGTGGCGTTCGGCTTGATCTTGTCGCCCGAGCCCTGCTCGCCGTAACCGAGCGCCGGCGGAATCACCAGCTCCAGTCGGCTGCCGACCTTCTTGCCCTCGAGGCCCTGGTCCCAGCCCTTGATGACCTGGCCGGCACCGATGGTCACGTCGAACGGCTTGCCCTTGCCGAAGCTCTGGTCGAACGGCTCCTTGCCGTCCCAGACCTGCCCCAGGTAGTTGACCTGGGCGATGTCGCCCTTCTTCAGCGCCGGGCCGTCACCCTCGCTGACGGTCACCACCTTCAGTTCCTTCGGCGGGGTACCCGCCCCCTTCGCCAGGGTGGGGGTCTCACCGAACTTGGCACCCTTCGTGATCGCGGGCGCCCCGTTCTTCATCTCGGCGGAGTCGGAGCCGCTGTCGCCACAGGCCGCTGTCGACAGCAGCAGAAGGGGTACGACAAGCAGGCCGGCAAGTCGGCGCACGTGTTCCTCAGATCTCAGACGGCACATAGGTCATCGCCACTCTAAGGCGTGGACAGGGCCCCGTACGAGATCCGTACGAGGCCCTGGCCAAGATCAGTGCGATGCACGCGACGCCGCGCGCCGCCCTACATCCCCGCGATCAGCTTCTCCACCCGGTCGTCCACCGACCGGAACGGGTCCTTGCACAGCACCGTGCGCTGCGCCTGGTCGTTCAGCTTCAGATGCACCCAGTCGACCGTGAAGTCCCGCCGCTGCTCCTGCGCACGACGGATGAAATCACCCCGCAGCCGCGCCCTCGTCGTCTGCGGAGGCACCGACTTGCCCTCGAAGATCTTGAGGTCGTTGCAGATCCGCGCCGCCTGCCCCTTGCGCTCCAGCAGGTAGTACAGCCCGCGCCTGCGGTGGATGTCGTGATACGCGAGGTCTATCTGAGCCACCCGCGGGTTCGACATCGTCATGTTGTGCTTCGCCCGGTACCGCTCGATCAGCTGGTACTTCATCACCCAGTCGATCTCGGTCCCGATCCGGTCCAGGTCCTCCGCCTCGATCGCGTCCAGCGTCCGGCCCCACAGCTCCAGCACCTGGTCCACGACACCCTCGCGGATGCCCCGGCGCTCCGCGAAGTCCACCGCCTTGTCGTAGTACTCCCGCTGGATCTCCAGCGCGGAAGCCTCCCGGCCGCTCGCGAGCCGCACCTTGCGCTGACCCGTGATGTCGTGACTGACCTCCCGGATCGCCCGGATCGGGTTCTCCAGCGTCAGGTCCCGCATCACCGTGCCCGCCTCGATCATGCGCAGCACCAGATCGGTCGCCCCGACCTTCAGCAGCATGGTCGTCTCGGACATGTTCGAGTCGCCCACGATCACGTGCAGACGCCGGTACCGCTCCGCGTCCGCGTGCGGCTCGTCCCGGGTGTTGATGATCGGCCGCGAACGGGTCGTGGCCGAACTGACACCCTCCCAGATGTGCTCGGCCCGCTGGCTCACGCAGTAGACCGCGCCCCGGGGCGTCTGCAGCACCTTGCCCGCACCGCAGATCAGCTGCCGCGTGACGAGGAACGGGATCAGAATGTCCGCCAGCCGGGAGAATTCCCCGTGCCGGGCCACCAGGTAGTTCTCGTGGCAGCCGTACGAGTTTCCCGCCGAGTCGGTGTTGTTCTTGAACAGATAGACGTCGCCCGCGATTCCCTCCTCGTGCAGGCGGCGTTCGGCGTCGACGAGCAGGCCTTCGAGAATGCGCTCGCCGGCCTTGTCGTGGGTGACCAGTTCGATCAGGTTGTCGCATTCGGGAGTTGCATACTCCGGATGCGAACCCACGTCGAGGTAGAGGCGGGCGCCGTTCCGCAGGAAGACATTGCTACTGCGGCCCCATGACACAACACGGCGGAAGAGGTAGCGCGCCACTTCGTCAGGAGACAGTCGGCGCTGTCCCCTGAACGTGCACGTGACGCCGTACTCGTTCTCCAGCCCGAAAATGCGGCGGTCCATGACTGAACATTACGCCTTCTGCTCTGTTCTGAAACCGAGTTCGCAGGCGCCGTTTCGATCATTTTCCCGAGGGGCCACCCCACCGACCGCCCGCCGACCACCCGTCCACCGCCCTCCGACCGCCGCCGGACCGCCCCCACACGCCCCCTCCGCGCCCCTCAGCCGCCCCCCAGTCGCCCCTCGGACGCCCGCAGGCCCCGCCTAAGACCCCGTCGCCGACGCCTCCGCAGAGCCCTCCAACGGCCCCGCCGAACCCGCCGCGACCCCCGCCGCCGAACCGGGCTCAGACCCCGGCCCCGGCACAGCCCCCGCCACCGCGCGGCTCGCACCCGGACGCGCCAGCACCCGCTGAGTCACCGTCAGCACCAGCAGCGCCGCGGCCCCCGCCACGCTCGCCACCGCGAACCCCGCCGCCGTACCCCCCGCCTCCACCGAAGGACCCGCCGCCGCCGTACCGATCGCCGCACCCACCCCGAAGAACGTCACCAGCCACGAGAACGCCTCCGTCACCGTGCCCACCGGAGCGTGCCGGTCCACCACGATGAACGCACACGCCAGAGCCGGAGCCAGGAACACCCCCGCCAGCGCCGCGAACCCCGTCATCGCCACCACACCCGGCACCAGCATCAACGGCAGGTAACACACCGCCAGCAACGCCACCAGCACACGCAGCCGCCGCTCCGGCGCACCCGCCCACTGCCGCGCCCCGTACAGCACCCCACCGCACAGCGCACCCAGACCCAGCGCCGCCATCAGCCAGCCGTACACCGCCTGACCACCGTGCTCGTCCGCGTACGCCACACCCGCCACCGTGATCGACCCCAGCGCCGTCCCCACGAAGAAGAACGCCCCCAGCAACGCCAGCAGACCCGGCGAGCGCAGCGCTCCCAGCCAGTGCGCCTCCCGCGGCTCCGAACGCCACGTACGCGAAGGCTCCGACACCACGACCGACAGCGCACCCAGCACCCCGATCCCGTTCAGCACCAGCAGCGCCACCGCCGGATCCCACAGCGCCACGCACAGCGTCACCAGCAGCGGCCCCACCGTGAACATGACCTCCTGGGCCACCGCGTCCATCGCGTACGCCGCGTGCACGCGCTCCTCCTTGCCGCCCAGCACGCTCGGCCACAGCGCCCGCAGCCCGCCCTCCAGCGGCGGCGTGAAGAGACCCGCGATCACCACCGCCGCGTACGCCACCACCGCCGACCCGGTACCGGCCAGCGCCAGCCACACCATGCCCAGCGCCGACACCACCGCCGCCGGCAACTGCACCCGCGGCTGCCCGAACAGGTCCACCGCCCGCCCCAGCAGCGGCTGCCCCACCGCGTTCGACACCCCGTACGCGGCCGCGAGCGCTCCCGCCAGGCTGTAGCTGCCCCCCTCCGCCCGGGTGAACAGCACGATCGCGATCGGCCCCGTCCCGTTCGGCAGCCGGCCTATGAGCGTGCCCACCAGCAGCCTCGCGGCATGCCGGGTCCTGAGCAGCTCCGCGTAACCCGCGGCCATGTCCGCCCCCTTCTGCCCGGACCCAGCCGGGAGTCATCCAAGTAATACGTATAACGTAACCGGTCATACGTACCATGACCACAGTCGGACGGTCCACCCACCCGACACCCACACCCCCCGCGACCTCGCACTACAGGAGCACCGTGTGACGAGACCCACCAGCCGCGACGTGGCCACCGCCGCCGGGGTCTCCCAGGCCACCGTCTCCCTCGTCCTCGGCGACAAATGGCGCGGCCGCGTCTCCGAACGCACCGCCGACCACGTCCGCCACACCGCCACCGAACTCGGCTACCGCCCCAACCTCGCCGCCCGCAACCTCCGCCTCGGCTCCACCCGCACCGCCCTCCTCGTCGTCCCCGCCCTCACCAACGAGTTCTTCGCCCGCGTCTACACCGGCGCCGCCCGCATCGCCGCCGAACACGGCTTCGGCGTCGTCCTCTACCCCTCCCCCGACGGCACCGGCCCCGCCCGCGACCCCTTCGCCTCCGCCCGCGCCGCCCTCGACGGAGTCATCGCCTCCTCCATGGCCGCCGACGCCCTCCACGCCCTCGGCGGCGACGGACTCCCCCTCGTCATGCTCGACAGCGACCCCACCGCCGACACCGCCGACGCCCACGTCAACCTCGCCATCGCCGACGGCATGCGCCAGACCGCCGAACACCTCCTCGCCCACGGCCACCACCGCTTCCTCCACCTCGCCTCCGCCATCGACTCCTGGACCTTCGACGTCCGCGCGGACGCCCTGGCCGCCCACCTGCCGCCCGGCACCGAGCTGCGCACCGTACGGGCCGACCTCAGCGTGGAAGCCGCCCGTACGGCCATGGAAGCCGCCCTCGACACCCCCGCGGACCGCCGCCCCACCGCCGTCGTCTGCGACGACGACATCCTGGCCGCCGGCGCCTGCAAAGCCGCCCGCCGCCTCGGCCTGCGCATCCCCGAGGACCTCTCCGTATCCGGCTTCGACGACCTCGCCCTCGCCACCGCCGTCGAACCGGAACTCACCACCGTCCACCTCCCCGCCGAACGCGTCGGCGAACAGGGCATGACCGCCCTCCTCGCCGTCCTCGAAGGCACCCCCCGCACCCCCGCGCCACCCGTCGACATCCCGGTCCACCTCGTCGTACGCGACTCCACGGGCCCGGCACCGCGCATCTGAGCCCCCGGGAACGCGAAAGCGCCCCCGGCCCGAAGGCCAGGGGCGCTCACGCACACACGTCCCGCTCTACTCGGCTTCCTCTTCGGGAGCCTCGTCGTTCGACACGGCATCCGCCTGGACGGCCGCCGGAACGTCCGCCTCCAGCAGCCGCGACAGCTGCCGGCCGCGGATCCGCTTGAACTTGCGCTGCTGGGCCCGCGTACGGTCCAGCACCGCCACCTCCAAGCGCTCCGCCGGAATCGACTTGTCGGCACCGTTCGCCTGGCTCGACAGCGCCTGCACCGCCAGCTTCAGCGCCTCGGACAGGGTCATCCCGTCCTGGTGCCGCTGATCGAGGTAGGTACTGATCTGCTCGGCGTTGCCGCCCACGGCCACGGACCCGTGCTCGTCGACGATCGACCCGTCGTGCGGCAGCCGGTAGATCTGGTCCCCGGCCGCCGTCGCGCCGACCTCGGCCACGACCAGCTCCACCTCGTACGGCTTCTCCCCCGCACTCGAGAAGATCGTGCCGAGCGTCTGCGCGTAGACGTTCGCCAGCCCACGGGCCGTCACATCGTCGCGGTCGTAGGTGTATCCGCGCAGATCCGCGTAGCGCACACCGCCGATCCGCAGGTTCTCGTACTCGTTGTACTTGCCGGCGGCCGCGAAGCCGATCCGGTCGTAGATCTCGCTGAACTTGTGCAGCGCGCGGGACGGGTTCTCACCGACGAACACGATGCCGTCGGCGTACTGGATCACAACAAGGCTGCGACCACGGGCGATGCCCTTGCGGGCGTATTCCGCCCGGTCGGCCATGGCCTGCTGGGGTGACACATAGAACGGAGTCGACACCGGCTTTCCGTCCCTTTCTTCTGGACGACGAGGAGGTCAGGGCGGGACGGGTCAGAGCAGTGCGGCGCGCGGACCGTCGGGCTGCTCCAGCCGACGGTTCGTGATCTTGCGGGCCAGCTCCGAGGACTCCTCGTCCGACAGCCTGCGGAATCCCTCTTCCGTCATCACGCTGACGATGGGGTAGATGTGGCGGTAGAGGTCCGGGCCGCCCGTCGCCGAGTCGTCGTCGGCGGCGTCGTACAGCGCCTGGATGACGAGCGTCGTCGCCTCCTCCTCCGTCAGCTTGGAGTGGTACAGCTTCTTCATCGAGCCACGGGCGAAGATCGAACCCGACCCGGTCGCGGCGTACCCGTGCTCCTCGGAGCGGCCGCCGGTCACGTCGTAGGAGAAGATCCGCCCCTTCTCCTTGGCCTCGTCGTACCCCGCGAAGAGCGGCACGACGGCCAGCCCCTGCATGGCCATGCCCAGATTGCTCCGGATCATGGTCGACAGCCGGTTCGCCTTGCCCTCGAGGCTGAGGGTCGCGCCCTCCACCTTCTCGAAGTGCTCCAGCTCCAGCTGGAACAGCTTCACCATCTCCACGGCCAGACCGGCGGTGCCGGCGATGCCGACGGCGGAGTACTCGTCCGCCGGGAACACCTTCTCGATGTCCCGCTGCGCGATCATGTTCCCCATGGTCGCCCGCCGGTCACCGGCGAGCACCACCCCGCCGGGGAAGGTGACGGCCACGATGGTCGTCCCGTGCGGCGCCTCGACGACCCCGTCGGGCAGCTTCCGGTTGCCCGGGAGCATCTCGGGCTGGTGCGCGCCCAAGAAGTCCATGAAGGACGACGACCCCGGCGTCAGGAAGGCTGCCGGTAGACGCCCTGTGCTACGAGTGTTGGGTTCCACAGGTTTCCTTCCACGTAAGCGGCTGCACGCCTCAAGACGTCCGGCCGATCCTTGAGTTGCCCGATTCCTGCGTTACAGCCGAAGCAAAGTACGCCTCGGACCTTACCCGTCCGGTGATCGTGATCCACATGCTCCGCCGGACTCTCTTGGCAGAGGATGCAGACACCGCCCTGAGCTTCGATCATCGCGTCCCGCTCGGCCTCGGTGATCCCGTAGGACCGCTTGAGATGCCCCGCTCGCCCACGAGCCGCTTTGCAGGGCTTACAGCAAGTAGCGAGCCCGTCAGGCGCAGTTGCATTCTTGTGCCACTCGCTATGCGGCTTGACTTCGCCACATGAACGACACTGCTTCCACCCCGACGGGACTTCCGCCCTCTCCCAAACCTGTTTGCCCTTTTCTGCCCGGCGCCGCCGGTAGTAGTCGGCTCCGTACGCCGCCACGCACTCCCGGCATCGGGCCTGCAGGCCGTCCTTGGTGGCGCGGTTCGCAGCGAATGAGCTGAGCGGCTGCTGGCGGCCACATCCACGACATAGCTTCGTTTCCGTAGACATGACCCAAGCCCAGCAGGCTCACCTTCACTTCGAAGGCAAAAGGGCCTTACTGACCACCCTTTTGAACGAAGCTTCGAACAAAATCCTCGGCGTTCTCTTCGAGCACATCATCGATTTCATCGAGTACCGAGTCGACGTCGTCGGAGAGCTTTTCCTGTCGCTCCTTGAGGTCGGTCGATTCTTCGACCGCGGCCTCCTCGACCTCCTCGGTCGAGCGCTGCGCCTTCTGCTGTCCGCCGCCGGTGTCCTTGGTCGCCATGTCTAGCTCACCCCGCTCGGTTCGCACGCTCACGTGAAAGACCCCGCGAATTCGGGATCCCTCAAGATCAGACTCTACGTCGGACCCTACAAGGAGGTCCCGACATCCGTCCCGGTACTTTCATAACGTCCGGGTGTCTTCATGATTCCCGGGCCGGAGGCCTTTCAGCCCCCGCCCGGGGGGCCGGCAAGGCCTACCGTCCCGACAGCACCCGCACCAGGTCCTCCGCCGTGCGGCAGCGGTCCAGGAGCTCCTTCACGTGGGCCCGGGTGCCCCGCAGGGGCTCCAGGGTCGGGACCCGCTGGAGGGAGTCGTGGCCCGGCAGGTCGAAGATCACCGAGTCCCACGAGGCCGCCGCCACGTCGTCCGCGTACTGCTCCAGGCACCGGCCCCGGAAATAGGCCCGGGTGTCCTCCGGAGGCTTGCTCTGCGCCCGGTCCACATCCGCCTCGTCCAGTAGCCGCTTCATCTTGCCGCGGGCCACCAGGCGGTTGTACAGCCCCTTCTCGGGCCGTACGTCCGCGTACTGGAGGTCCACCAGGTGGAGCCGGGCCGCGTCCCATTCGAGGCCGTCCCGGCGCCGGTAGCCCTCCAGGATCTCCCGCTTCGCGATCCAGTCGAGCTCCCCCGACAGGCTCATCGGGTCGGTCTCCAGCCGGCCCAGTACGTCCTCCCAGCGGGCCAGTACATCCTTGGTCTGCTCGTCCGCATCGGAGCCGAAACGCTCCTCCACGTACTTCCTGGCCAGCTCGCAGTACTCCATCTGGAGCTGTACGGCGGTCAGCGTCCGCCCGCTGCGCAGCGTGATGAGGTGCTGGAGGTCGGGGTCGTGGGAGACCTGGTGGAGGGTGCGTACGGGCTGGTCCACGGCGAGGTCGACGTTGATGTAGCCGTCTTCGATCATGGAGAGGACGAGCGCGGTGGTGCCGAGCTTGAGGTAGGTGGAGATCTCGGAGAGGTTGGCGTCGCCGATGATCACGTGGAGCCGGCGGTACTTCTCGGCGTCCGAGTGCGGCTCGTCCCTCGTGTTGATGATGGGGCGCTTGAGGGTGGTCTCCAGGCCGACCTCGACTTCGAAGTAGTCGGCGCGCTGGCTGATCTGGAAGCCGTGTTCGCGACCGTCCTGGCCGATGCCGACGCGGCCGGCGCCGGTGAAGACGAGGCGCGAGACGAAGAAGGGGGTGAGGTGGCGCACGATGTCCGAGAAGGGGGTTTCCCGCTTCATCAGGTAGTTCTCGTGCGTGCCGTAGGAGGCGCCCTTGTTGTCGGTGTTGTTCTTGTAGAGGTGGATGGGCTGGGCCCCGGGGAGCTGGGCGGCCCTGACGGCCGCTTCGGCCATGATCCGCTCGCCGGCCTTGTCCCAGAGGACGGCGTCGAGCGGGTTGGTGATCTCCGGGGAGCTGTATTCGGGGTGTGCGTGGTCGACGTAGAGGCGTGCGCCGTTGGTGAGGATGACGTTGGCGAGGCCGATGTCCTCGTCGGTGAGCTGGCTGTTGTCGGCGGCCTCGCGGGCGAGGTCGAAGCCGCGGGCGTCCCGCAGCGGGTTCTCTTCCTCGAAGTCCCAGCGGGCGCGTCGCGCCCGGTGCATCGCCGCCGCGTAGGCGTTGACGATCTGGGACGAGGTGAGCATGGCATTGGCGTTCGGGTGCCCCGGGACGGAGATCCCGTACTCCGTCTCGATCCCCATTACTCGCCGTACGGTCATGCGGCCCTCCTTGCCCGGCGGCGCTCCCGTTCGGGAGCGGCGCTCAAGTACCGCTGGTGCTCCGGTGCGTCGTGTGCGGTGCCCGTCCCCGCACTGCGCGACCTGCGGTATGGAAGAGCCTAGAACCACTCCGCGCTGGTGGGGAGATCATTTCAGTCATTGACTTTGCCCTGTCACCGGCTGAAAAGAGCTGGGAAGTGCTGAGAAGTGCTGGGAAGTGCTGTGGGTAAAGCAGTCGGCTGCGGGTGCCCTTGCCGGGCGCCCGCAGCCGGCCCGCTTTGTCAGAGGTACTGACCGGTGTTGGCCACCGTGTCGATGGAGCGTCCGGTGTCCGCGCCTTGCTTTCCGGTGACGAGGGTGCGGATGAATACGATCCGCTCTCCCTTCTTTCCGGAGATTCGGGCCCAGTCGTCGGGGTTGGTGGTGTTGGGCAGGTCTTCGTTCTCCTTGAACTCGTCCACGCAAGCCTGGAGGAGATGGGCGACGCGAAGGCCCTTCTGGTTGTGCTCGAGGAAGGCCTTGATGGCCATCTTCTTCGCACGGTCCACGATGTTCTGGATCATCGCGCCCGAGTTGAAGTCCTTGAAGTAGAGGACTTCCTTGTCGCCGTTGGCGTACGTGACCTCGAGGAAGCGGTTCTCCTCGGTTTCGGCGTACATCTGCTCGACGACGGTCTGGATCATGCTGTGGACGGTTTCCGCGGTGGATCCCTGGTGCTCGCCGAGGTCGTCGGTGTGCAGGGGCAGGGTGGCCTTGAGGTACTTCGCGAAGATGTCCTTGGCGGCCTCGGCGCCGGGGCGCTCGATCTTGATCTTCACGTCGAGCCGGCCGGGGCGCAGGATGGCCGGGTCGATCATGTCCTCGCGGTTGGAGGCGCCGATGACGATGACGTTCTCCAGGCCTTCCACGCCGTCGATCTCGGCGAGCAGCTGGGGGACGATGGTGTTCTCCACGTCCGAGCTGACTCCGGATCCGCGGGTGCGGAAGAGGGATTCCATCTCGTCGAAGAAGACGATGACGGGGGTGCCCTCGCTCGCCTTCTCCCTCGCACGCTGGAAGACGAGGCGGATGTGCCGCTCGGTCTCGCCGACGTACTTGTTGAGGAGTTCGGGGCCCTTGATGTTCAGGAAGTAGGACTTACCGGCGGCCTTGCCGGTCACCTCGGCGACCTTCTTGGCAAGGGAGTTGGCCACGGCCTTGGCGATGAGCGTTTTGCCACAGCCGGGAGGGCCGTAGAGCAGGATGCCCTTCGGGGGCCGCAGTTCGTGTTCCTTGAAGAGGTCGGGGTAGAGGTAGGGGAGCTCGACTGCGTCGCGGATCAGTTCGATCTGGTCGCCCAGGCCGCCGATCTTGTCGTAGTCGATGTCCGGGACCTCTTCGAGGACGAGGTCTTCGACCTCGCTCTTGGGGACGATCTCGTAGACGTAGCCGGAGCGGGGTTCGAGCAGCAGGGAGTCGCCGGGGCGGATGGTGACGTCCAGGAGCGGCTCGGCGAGCCTCACCACCCTTTCCTCGTCGGTGTGCCCTACCACCAGGGCGCGCTCGCCGTCCTCGAGGATTTCCTTGAGGGTGACGATGTCCCCGGCCCGTTCGAACTCCATGGCCTCGACCACGTTGAGGGCCTCGTTGAGCATGACCTCCTGGCCGCGCCGGAGGTCTTCCGGTTCGACGCTGGGGCTCACGTTCACGCGGAGCTTTCGGCCGCCGGTGAAGATGTCGACGGTTCCGTCTTCGTTCGACTGCAGGAAGACTCCGAAGCCGGCCGGCGGCTGTGCGAGCCGGTCGACTTCTTCTTTGAGGGCCACGATCTGGTCGCGGGCCTCACGCAGGGTGTTCGCCAGCCGCTCGTTCTGTGCGGAGACGCCTGCCAGGTTTGTCTGGAGCTCGACGATCCGCTCTTCGAGAATCCTCGTGTGTCGCGGAGAGTCGGCGAGCTTACGTCGCAGGACGGCGATTTCCTGCTCGAGATAGGCAACCTGGCCGGCGGGGTCCTCAGACCCTCGCCCGGGCCGGATGCCGCGGTTGATGTCGTCGTCGTGGGCTGCCACGGTCCTCACCTCCTCCAAGGGGAGCTGGACGCTTTCTGACCCTACCTGGGCTGGTGGTGATTGAAACCCCTAGATCACAAAGACGGTAGGGGTGTGTCCGATCTTCACCCTTGCGTACTCCCTCCCGTCAAGGAAATACCCACCCATCAACATCGGAAAGCAGCCGGTTGTAAGGTCGAACTGTTCAACACCCGTCAGAGCTCGTGCGACTTGCTGCGCGTTGTGACCGGGATGGATCACTCAGAGCAGGGAACGGCAGGAGATATGACCGTGCAGCAGGAGGCGGCCACCGGGCAGGAAGCGGGCGCCGGCGGCGTGGCCGGAGAGCCGCTCGAGGTCTGGATCGACCAGGACCTCTGCACTGGCGACGGCATCTGTGTGCAGTACGCACCGGAGGTGTTCGAGCTGGACATCGATGGTCTGGCGTACGTGAAGAGCCCGGCTGACGAGTTGCTCGTGGAGGCGGGGGCGACCACTCCGGTTCCGCTGGTGCTGCTGCAGGACGTGGTGGATTCCGCGAAGGAATGTCCCGGGGATTGCATCCACGTAAGGCGGGTTTCGGACAGGGTCGAGGTTTTCGGTCCGGACGCGGAGTGACGGTTCAAACACCTGTGGGGGTCGAGTTCGTAAGCTCCTGGCGGAATTTTCCGCCGGTCCAGCGCCACTTGGCGAGCTGCTTGGTGTCGGGGCTGTAGCGGGGCACTTCGGGCGAGGAGTACCCGAGGAGGGCGGCGGTGACGGCTCCGTCGCGGACGGTGAGGTCGGTCGCGGTCTGCTTGCGGCCGGCTTCGAGGAGTGTGGCGACGACGCGGGGGCTCGCGGGCTTCGCCGGGTCCCGGGCGAGGACGTAGATCGCGTGCGGCGGGGTGCCCGAGCCGGCGTCGCAGCGGACGGCCGCGACCGTTTCGGGGCGGCCGTCGCCGTCGAGGTCGCCTTCCGCGGTGGCCGTGACGGCTTGCGGGGCGCCCTTGCAGTCCAGGGGGTACGTGACGGCGTGCGCGTCGGGAGCGGCCTCTTCGGGGCCGTTGGCGGGGCTCGTGGGGCCCGCGGCGCTGGTTCCGCGTACGGGGCCCGCGGAGGCTCCGGTGGCGGGGTCGGGCTGCAGGAGTCCGGCGGCGGCCACTACGGCGGCCAGGGCCGAGGCGGTGGCCAGCCAGTGGACGGGCCGGGCCCGGTGGTGCGCCGGGGCGGGGGTGCTCTGCGCCGGCTCGGCGGGGCTGTGCGGCACGCGGGGTGTCTCCTGTGCGAAGGGTGACGGGGAGCCAGCATCGTGCCACACCTCACATCGGGGTGGAACGGGTGGGTCCGGGCCGGCCGGGGTGCTTGTGCGGGGCCGTCCCGCAGGACAACGAAAAGACGCTGTGGCGCAGTTCCCGGTTGTTCGGGGGGAACTGCGCCACAGCGTCTGTTTGTTGGTGGGGCGGGTCGGCCCGCCGGGTGGCGGGCCGGTCCTGGTCGTCAGCTGCGGTCGTCAGCCGCGGTCGGCGGCTTCGGCCGTGTCGGCGGTCTTGGCGGCGGACTGGCTGCCGGGGCCTTCGTAGTCCTCGCCGTAGGCGCCCTTGGAGGGGCGGCGGCGGCGCATGGGCGGCTCGACGCCGTCGGCGAGGCGCCGGGCGGTGACGAGGAAGCCGGTGTGGCCGATCATGCGGTGGTCCGGGCGGACGGCCAGGCCCTCGACGTGCCAGTTGCGGATCATCGATTCCCAGGGCTGCGGTTCGGCGTAGCAGCCGAATTCGCGGATGGATTCGACGGTGCGGGAGAGCTGGGTGGTGGTGGCCACGTAGCAGCAGAGGATGCCGCCGGGGACCAGCGCCTTGGAGACGGCCTCCAGGCACTCCCAGGGGGCGAGCATGTCGAGGATCACGCGGTCGACGTCCGTGTCGGACAGGTTGTCCTGGAGGTCGCCCACGGTCAGCTGCCACGCGGGGTGGGGGCCGCCGAAGTAGCGCTCGACGTTGGCCGTGGCGATCTCGGCGAAGTCGGGGCGGCGCTCGTAGCTGTGGAGCATGCCCTGGTCGCCGATGGCGCGCAGCAGGAAGCTGCTCAGGGAGCCGGAGCCCACGCCTGCTTCCACGACGCGGGCGCCGGGGAAGATGTCGGCGAAGGCCAGGATCTGGCCTGCGTCCTTGGGGTAGACCACGGCGGCACCGCGGGGCATGGACAGGACATAGTCGGGGAGCAGGGGACGCAGCGCGAGGTAGGCGACGTTGCCCGTGGTGCGGACAACGCTTCCCTCGGGGGAGCCGATCAGCTCGTCGTGCGGGAAGGAACCCTTGTGGGTGTGGAAATTCTTCCCGGCTTCGAGCGTGAACGTGTAGTGGCGGCCCTTGGGGTCGGTGAGCTGTACCTGGTCCCCGACCTCGAAGGGCCCGCGTCGGCGGGCGGCACCGGTCGGTTCGGACATGTGACCAGTGTATTGGCTTCAGGACTGGGGCCGTGCCATGGCCTTCACGAAGGCCTTCTCGACGTCGAGGGTGGAGAGGACGCCGTAGATGGCGCCGTCGGGCTGGAGGACGAGGTATTCGGTGGCGGGGGTGGTGCGGAGGTGGTCGAGGAGTTCTTCGCCGGTGAGGTCCGCTGAAACCTTCATGCCGTCGGTGAGGTCCTGGGCGAGGGTGCCGGCGGCGACCCAGGGGCGGCGGTGTTCGGGGACGGAGGCGATGGCGCTCTCGCGGACGATGCCGGTGGGGTCTCCGAGTCCGTCGACGATGACGAGGGCGCGGGCGCCGGCTTCGTTGGCGCGGCGGAGGGCTTCGGAGAGGGGGGTGGCGTTTTCCACGGGGATGGCGCGGCGGGTGAGTTTGCGGGCGTGGAGTTCCGGGAGGTGTTCGCGGAGGCGGGCGACGCGGAGGCTGTTGCCGGCGCCGGTCCAGATGATGGCGGCGAGGATGGCGGCGAGGAGGGCGTCCATGACGGTGTCCATGCCGCCGATGCCGCCGGTGCGGTTGCCGAGGGTCCCGGTGGAGTTCAGGAGGGGCAGGCCGAGGAGGACGGCGACGGCGAGGGCGCGGCCGACCCAGGCGGCGGCGATGGTGCCGGTCATGGGTTTGCCGGTGATGCCCCAGATGACGGCGCGGAGCATGCGGCCGCCGTCGAGGGGGAGGCCGGGGAGGAGGTTGAAGGCGGCGACGAGGAGGTTGGAGATCATGAGGCCGGCGAGGAGGACGCCGGGGACGCTGGCGGGTTCCACGGATTTCATGCCGAGGTAGAAGGCGCCGGCGAGGAGGAGGGAGAGGAGGGGGCCGACGAAGGCGAGGACGAATTCGCGGCCGGGGGTTTCGGATTCCTTCTCGATCTCGGAGACGCCGCCGAAGAACTGGAGCTGGATGCGGCGTACGGGGAGTTTGAAGCGGAGGGCGGCGATGGTGTGGGCGAGTTCGTGGACGAGGACCGAGGCGTAGAAGGCGACGGCGAAGAAGAGGGCCACGAGGTAGCGCAGGATGCCGAGGTCGGGGAGGATCCGGTCGAGCTGGTCGCCGAAGACCCAGGTGATGAGGGCGGCGACGAGGAACCAGCTGGGCGAGACGTAGACGGGTACGCCGAAGGGGCGGCCCATGAGGAGTCCGCCGCCCGGTCCTGAGCGCCGGCCCGCGCGCTCGCCGGTTTCGTCGGTGTCTGCCACGGTTGTCCTTCGTTCGCTGCTGTCCGGTGCGGTGGTGCGCCGGTGGTTCCGGTGTCTTTTTCCCGTGGTGCCGGGGTGCGCCGTTGCGCGGTGTGATGCTCCGATCATGCAGTGCGAGGGGGGTCGGCGTCGATGGTATGCGCGTGCTGTCGGTGGCGGGTCGTAGGGTTTTGTCTATGACGACGAGCCCCGGCAGCGGTCCGGACGATGCAGTGACCTCTCCGGTGCCCGGTGTGGTGCCCGGTTCGGTGCCCGGTGGTGTGCCCGCGCAGGCGGTGGCCGTGGCGCCTTCTTCGCTGTCGCCTTCGCGGGCGAGCGATTTCATGCGGTGTCCGTTGTTGTACCGGTTCCGTGTGATCGACAAGTTGCCGGAGAAGCCGAGTGCGGCGGCGACGCGGGGGACGTTGGTGCACGCGGTGCTGGAGCGGCTCTTCGATCATCCGGCGGCGGAGCGGACGGCGCCGCGGGCGAAGGCGCTGATTCCGGGGCAGTGGGACCGGCTGGTGGAGTCGAAGCCGGAGTTGCTGGAGCTGTTCCCGGGGGGTGACGAGGGGGCGGGGCTGGCGCGCTGGCTCGACGAGGCCGAGGCGTTGGTGGACCGGTGGTTCACGTTGGAGGACCCGACGCGGCTGGAGCCGGTGGAGCGGGAGTTCTTCGTGGAGACGGAGCTGGAGTCGGGGCTTCGGCTGCGCGGGATCATCGACCGGGTGGACGTGGCGCCGACGGGTGAGGTGCGGATCGTCGACTACAAGACGGGCAAGGCGCCGCGGCCGGAGTATGCGGAGGGTGCGCTGTTCCAGATGAAGTTCTACGCGCTGGTGGTGTGGCGGTTGAAGCGGGTGGTGCCGCGGCGGCTGCAGCTGGTGTATCTGGGCAGTGGGGACGTGCTGACGTACGACCCGGTGATCGAGGACCTGGAGCGGATGGAGCGCAAGCTGCTGGCGCTGTGGGAGGCGATCCGGGAGGCGACGGAGACGGGTGACTGGCGGCCGCGGCAGTCGAAGCTGTGCGGCTGGTGTGATCATCAGGCGGTGTGTCCGGAGTTCGGTGGTACTCCCCCGGTCTATCCGCTGGCGCTGCCGTCCGCCGGGCGGGGCGAGTCCTGATCTCGGGGGCAGGGCAGAATGGGCGGGGTTCCCCCGTTGGGGTCCGACCGATTCCGATGAACGCGAGGTAGACCCCGTGGCGATCCGCGTACTGCTGGTCGACGATCAGCCGCTGCTGCGCACCGGTTTCCGGATGATCCTGGAGGCCGAGGAGGACGTGGCGGTGGTCGGCGAGGCCGGGGACGGTCTGCAGGCGCTGGACCAGGTGCGGGCGTTGCAGCCCGATGTGGTGCTGATGGACATCCGGATGCCGCGGATGGACGGGGTGGAGGCGACGCGGCAGATCACGGGTCCGGGGCGGGACGGTCCGGCGAAGGTGCTGGTGCTGACGACGTTCGATCTGGACGAGTACGTGGTGGAGGCGCTGCGGGCGGGGGCCAGTGGGTTCCTGCTGAAGGATGCGCCGGCGGCGGAGCTGGTGCAGGCGATCCGGGTGGTGGCGGGTGGCGAGGCGATGCTGGCGCCGAGCATCACTCGGCGGTTGCTGGACAAGTACGCGGGGCATCTGCCGTCGGGTGAGGATGCCGTTCCGGACATGATCGCTTCGTTGACGGAGCGTGAGGTCGAGGTGTTGAAGCTGGTGGCCCGGGGGCTGTCGAATGCGGAGATCGCGGCGGATCTGTTCGTGAGCGAGACGACGGTGAAGACGCATGTGGGTCACGTGCTGACGAAGCTGGGTCTGCGTGACCGGGTGCAGGCGGCGGTGTACGCGTACGAGAGCGGTCTGGTGCGTCCGGGGGCCGGTCAGTAGGCGGCTCGGGTCGCTGCGGGCCGGCGGCCTCGGGCGTTTTTCGCAGGTACGGGTTCGGGCCCGCTTCCGCTGGTGCGGAGGCGGGCCCGTTGTCGTGCCGGTGGTGCTCAGCCCTTGCTGATCTCCCAGAAGCGGAAGACGGTGGAGGCGTCGAGGGACCACTGCAGGCCGGTCACGTTCTGTCGGGTGACGGCGTACTGCTTGCTCTGCCAGAGCGGGAGGAGCGGGATCTCGTCGGCGACGATGTCCTGGAGGCGGGCGTAGTCGCCGCTGGCGGTGGAGCGGTCGGACTTGGCGGAGGTCGACGGGATGATGGTCCCGGTGATCTCCTTGTTGTCGTAGTTGTTGTGCAGGACGTTGTCGGGGCCGAAGAAGGGCTGCGTGAAGTTGTCGGCGTCGGGGTAGTCGGGGACCCAGCCCTTGACGTAGACGCCGTACTTGCCGTCCTGGATGTCCTTCTCGTACTGCTCGAACTCGACCGATTTGACGTCGGCTTCGAAGAGGCCGCTGTCGTTGAGCTGCTTGGCGATGAGCTGGAATTCCTGGTCGGTCGAGGGGCCGTAGCGGCTGGGCGTCGAGTACAGGGTGATCTTGACCTTGTCCTTGATGCCGGCGGTGCGCAGGACGGCCTTGGCCTTCTCGGGCTGGGGGGTGCCGCCGTAGCGGTCGAAGAAGGCGGTGGTGTGGGAGGCGATGCCGGCCGGGACGATGGAGTAGAGCGGGGTGGCGGTGCCGTCGTAGACCTCTCGGACCAGGGCTTCGCGGTCGACGAGGTAGGCGATGGCCTTGCGGACGGGGAGCTTCCCGGCGACGGGGTCGGCCGTGTTGAAGACGAGGTGTTCGACTTCGGCGCCGGCGCCCTGGACGACCTCGACCTTCTGGTCTCCGGTCTGGGAGGCGAGGCCGGCGATGTCCTTGGCGGCGAGGCCGCGGAAGGCGAAGTCGACGTCTCCGCTTTCGAGGACCTTCCTGAGGGCGGCCTGGTCCTCGTTGAAGAACTTCATGGTGACGCCGTTGTTCTTCGGCTTGGCCTTGCCGCTGTAGCTGTCGTTGACGGAGAAGGAGGCGCTCTTGTCGTTGATGGAGTCCAGCTTGTAGACGCCGGAGCCGAAGGCCTTGCCGTCGGTGCGGAGCTTGTCGGCGGGGTACTGGGTGTGGTCGACGATGGAGCCGGCGCCGGAGGCGATCTTGCTGGGGAAGGTCGCGTCGGGGGCCTTGAGGTGGAAGACGACGGTCTTGTCGTCGGGGGTGTCGATGCTGCCGATCGACGCGAGCATGACGGCGGGGCCGTTCTCGTCGTTGATCTTGAGGGTGCGCTCGAAGGAGTACTTGACGTCCTTGGAGGTGAGGCTGTTGCCGTTGCTGAACTTCAGGCCGCCGCGCAGGGTGCAGGTGAAGGTCTTGCTCTCGCCGCCGACGAAGCCGCAGGACTGTGCGGCGTCGGGTTCGGGGTTGGTGCCGCCCTTGGGGAAGCTGAGCAGGGACTGGAAGACGTTGTTGAAGAGCAGCCAGGAGCCGGGGTCGTAGCCCGAGGCGGGGTCGGTGGCCTTCACCTTGTCGGATATGCCCATGACGACGCCCTTGCCGCTGCCGGCGTTGGAGCCGTCGGTCGCACCGCAACCGCTCAGCAGCGCGGCGGCGGTGGCCGCTCCGAGGGGGGCTGCCAACCACTGGTTCCGTGTCTTCACGCGAACATCCTTCTCAGTCTTACTGGCTCGTCTGGTTCTGGTGCCGGGAGGTGGCACCGGGGCCTGGCGGGCGGGTGTCAGCCGCTGACGCCGCGGCCGAGTTCCCACAGCTGGAGGTCGGAGATGGCGTTGACCGACCACTCCACTCCGGTGATCCCGTCGCGTGCGGCGACGTACTGCTTGCCCTGCCACAGGGGCAGGACGGGTACGTCCTCGGCGACGATGTCCTGCATCTCCGCGATCGCGGGTCCGGCGACGCCCCGGTCGACGGCGCGGCGCGATTCGGGGATGAGCTTGGTGCGCACCGTGGTGTTGGCGTACGGGGTGCCGAGGAAGTTGTCCTGCTCCAGGAAGGGGGCGAGGAAGTTGTCGGCGTCGGGGTAGTCGGGGAACCAGCCGAGGCCGTAGGCGGCGTAGTCGCCCTTCTTCTGGGCGGGCCTGAAGGCGGCCCAGTCGGCGCCCTGGACGGTGATGTCGAAGAGCTGGGTGGAGTTCAGCTGGGCCTTGAGGGCTTCGAACTCGGCCGCGGTGCCGTCGCCGTAGTGGTCGTTGGTGTAGTTGAGGGTCAGCTTGACGGGGGTTTTGATCCCGGCGGCCTTCAGCAGGTCGGCGGCCTTGGCGGTGTTGGCTTCGCCGTACTTGTTGAAGAAGGAGTTGACGTGGCCGCTCACGGTGGTGGGGACCAGTGAGTACAGGGGCTGCGCGGACTTGCCGTAGACCTTGGTGATGAGGGCGTTGCGGTCGACGGCCGCGGCGAGGGCCTGGCGTACGGCCTTGTCCTTGACTGCGGGGGCGTCGGTGTTGAAGCCGATGTAGCGGATCTCCAGGCCGGGCATGGGGACGAGCTTGATGCCCTTGGGGGGCTTGGCGGAGAGTTCGGTGATCTGGGCGGGCGACAGGGTGCGGGAGACCATGTGGACGGCGCCGCGCTCCAGGGCCTTGCCCATGGCGTCGGAGTCGTCGAAGGTTCGCAGTTCGGCCTTGTCGTTCTGGAGCTTGAGGTCGCCCTTGTAGTGCGGGTTCTTGGTGAAGACGGCGCGGACGAGGCGGTTGTCCTTGACTTCGGCCTTCATCGTGTAGGGGCCGGAGCCGTCGACGGTGAAGCCGGTGCGGAGCTTCTTGGCGTCGTACTTCTTGGCGCTGACGATGCCCGCGGCGGGGGTGGAGAGCTTCTGCGGGAAGGTGGCGTCGGCGGTCTTGAGGTGGAAGACGACGGTGTCGGTGCCCTTGGTCTCGACGGTGTCGACGGTGGAGAGCAGCGAGGAGGGGCCGTTCTCGTCCTTGATGGCGAGGACGCGTTCGATGGAGAACTTGACGTCCTGGGCGGTGAGGGGGCTGCCGTCGGCGAAGGTGAGGCCGGTGCGCAGGACGCAGCGGTAGCTTTCGTTGCCGGTGTCGGTGAAGCGGCAGTCGTGTGCTGCTTCGGGGACGGGCTGGCCGCCGCCTCGCGGGGTGTGCATCAGGGTCTGGACGGTCTGGCGGAGGATGTTCCAGGTGCCGGCGTCGTAGGCGTAGGCGGGGTCGAGCGGGGCGGGGGCGTAGTCGGCTGCCTCGAACCGGTCGGTGGTGCCGACGACGATCGTTCCGGATCCTGCTCCGGTCCCGCCGGTGCTGCCGCAGGCGGTCAGCGCGGGGGTGAGCAGTCCGGCGGCTGCCGTCAGCGCCATGGTCTTGCGGTTCATGCTGGAAGTACTCCCTCGACCCGGCACTTGTTCAAAGCTGGCGTGGAGGGCATCGCGGCGGTCGCCCGTTCTGGGCGGAACGATCGGGCCGGTGGTGTGACGATCGGTCCACGCGGTTCCGGATACAGGGGTGTGTGTCCGGGACGGCTGAGGTGCGGCGCAGTGCCCGGATCGACATTAGTGGCCTGCGGAGGGGTGGCTTGAACCGTGTGGCGCGGGGGTGTTGTCGCTCTGTTGCGGGAGTTGACCGGGGGGTGTGCGCGGGGTGGTGCGCAGATTCGGTCAGGTGCTGATCAATGGGGACACAAGGGGTGGTGTGGGAGGGCGCGCAGTGGTGCGAAGGGGGCTTTGCGGGTGACAAAGGTCACCTGGGACAACTCCCCCGGCCGGGATGGAATTTCGGCCTCCGGGGAAATGCGCGGGAGCCCCGCTCCCGGGACCTTGGTCCTGGGGGCGGGGCTCCCGGTACGGAGCGTGCGCGGTCAGTTCAGCGGAGTGATGAGGGAGCGCAGGAAGGGCAGGTCGACGTCTTCGAGGGAGCCGACGACGGTGCGGCCGGGGGCGGGTGCGATGTGCCCCACGGAGGGGATGGCGACGACCCGGCATCCGGCGGCTTCGGCGGCGGCGACGCCGGTGGCGGTGTCCTCGATGACGGCGCAGCGGGAGGGGTGGGCGCCGAGGGTGCGGGCGGCGAGGAGGTAGGGGTCGGGGTGGGGCTTGGTGCGGGCGACCTCGTCGCCGGCGACGGTCAGGGTGAAGCGGTCGCGGCCCAGGGTGAGCAGGACCCGGTCGATGACGCGGCGGTGGGAGGCGGAGACCAGGGCGGTGGGCACGTTGTGGCGGGCGAGTTCGGCGAGGAGGCGTTCGGCGCCGGGCATGAGGGGGACGCGGTCGGCGATGCGGGCTTCGAAGCGCTCGTTGAGCAGGACGCTGAGCTCCGCGAGGCCGATCTGTGCGCCGGTGGATTCGATGAGGAATCCGGCGCTGCGGGTCATGGGGCCGCCGACGACGATGTCGCGCCAGGATTCGTCGAGGCGGTGGCCGAGTTCGCCGAAGACGTCGACTTCGATGTCCCACCAGAAGCCCTCGGTGTCGACGAGGGTGCCGTCCATGTCGAGCAGCACCGCCTGCAGGGCGTGTCCGTCGGCCGTACGGGCGACGGGGGCGGGGACTGTGCTCGTCATGCGCGCACCTTTCGACAGGTCCTCGGGGGACGACAAGGCCGGTCACCTCACCTCCGGGGGCGTGCCCGGGGGAACAGGTGACCGGCCTGTATGGGACCGACTAGTGTACGCCGGTCCGTCTCGATGTGCGCTGAATTACGTCTCGGTGTGCTTTCGGGACGTCTCAGCGTGCGTTGAAGTACTTCGCTTCGGGGTGGTGGATGACGATGGCGTCGGTGGACTGCTCGGGGTGGAGCTGGAACTCCTCGGAGAGGTGGACGCCGATGCGCTCGGGCTGGAGGAGGTCGGCGATCTTGGCGCGGTCCTCCAGGTCGGGGCAGGCGCCGTAGCCGAGGGAGAAGCGGGCTCCGCGGTACTTCAGGTCGAACATGTCCTCGACCTTGGCGGGGTCCTCGCCGCCGAATCCGAGTTCGGCGCGGACGCGGGCGTGCCAGTACTCGGCCATGGCTTCGGCGAGCTGGACGGAGAGGCCGTGGAGCTCCAGGTAGTCGCGGTAGGAGTCGGATTCGAACAGCTTGGCCGTGGCTTCGCCGATCTTGGAGCCGACGGTGACGACCTGGAGGCCGACGACGTCGGTCTCGCCGGATTCCTCGGGGCGGAAGAAGTCGGCGAGGCACAGGCGGCGGCCGCGGCGCTGGCGCGGGAAGGTGAAGCGGGTCCGCTCGTTGCCGGCGTCGTCGAGGATGATCAGGTCCTCGCCCTTGGAGACGCAGGGGAAGTAGCCGTAGACGACGGCGGCTTCGAGGAGGTTCTCCGTGTGCAGCTTGTCGAGGAGGCCGCGCAGGCGGGGGCGTCCTTCGCTCTCGACGAGTTCCTCGTAGGTGGCTCCGCCGGCGCGGGCCTGCTTGAGGCCCCACTGGCCCTTGAAGAGGGCGCCTTCGTCGAGCCAGGAGGCGTAGTCCTTGAGCGGGATGCCCTTGACGACGCGGGTGCCCCAGAACGGCGGGGTGGGGACGGGGTTGTCGGTGGAGGTGTCGGAGCGGCCGCCGGGCTCTTCGGTCTCCTCGACGAGGGCCGGGGTGGCGCGCTTGGCGACGCGGCGCTGCTTGAGTTCGGGGAGGGTGGCGCCGGGGACTCCGCGCTTGACGGCGATGAGGGCGTCCATGAGGCGCAGGCCTTCGAAGGCGTCGCGGGCGTAGCGGACCTCGCCCTCGTAGATCTCGTGGAGGTCCTGTTCGACGTAGGCGCGGGTGAGGGCGGCGCCGCCGAGGATGACCGGGTAGTCGGCTGCCAGCTTGCGCTGGTTGAGCTCTTCCAGGTTCTCCTTCATGATCACGGTGGACTTGACCAGCAGGCCGGACATGCCGATGACGTCGGCCTTGTGTTCCTGGGCGGCTTCCAGGATCGCGGAGACCGGCTGCTTGATGCCGATGTTGACGACGTTGTAGCCGTTGTTGGTGAGGATGATGTCGACGAGGTTCTTGCCGATGTCGTGGACGTCGCCGCGGACGGTGGCGAGGACGATGGTGCCCTTGCCCTCGTCGTCGCTCTTCTCCATGTGGGGTTCCAGGTGCGCCACGGCGGTCTTCATGACCTCGGCGGACTGGAGGACGAAGGGCAGCTGCATCTGGCCGGAGCCGAACAGCTCGCCGACGACCTTCATGCCCTCCAGGAGGGTGTCGTTGACGATGTCGAGGGCGGGGCGGGTCTGGAGGGCCTCGTCGAGGTCGGCGTCCAGGCCGTTCTTCTCGCCGTCGATGATGCGGCGCCGCAGGCGCTCTTCCAGCGGCAGGGCGAGGAGTTCCTCCGCGCGGCCGGCCTTCATGGACTTGGTGTTGACGCCCTCGAAGAGGGCCATCAGCTTCTGCAGCGGGTCGTAGTCGCCGTCGCGGCGGTCGTAGATCAGGTCGAGGGCGGTGGTGACCTGTTCCTCGTCGAATCGGGCGATCGGCAGGATCTTGGAGGCGTGCACGATCGCGGAGTCGAGGCCGGCCTTGACGCACTCGTCGAGGAAGACGGAGTTCAGCAGGACGCGGGCGGCCGGGTTGAGGCCGAAGGAGATGTTGGAGAGGCCGAGCGTGGTCTGGACGTCGGGGTGGCGGCGCTTGAGCTCGCGGATCGACTCGATCGTGGCGATGCCGTCCTTGCGGGACTCCTCCTGGCCCGTGCAGATGGTGAAGGTCAGGGTGTCGATGAGGATGTCCGACTCACGGATCCCCCAGTTCCCGGTGAGGTCCTCGATGAGCCGTTCGGCGATGGCGACCTTGTGCTCGACGGTGCGGGCCTGGCCCTCCTCGTCGATGGTCAGCGCGATCAGTGCGGCGCCGTGCTCCTGGGCGAGGCGGGTGACCTTCGCGAAGCGGGACTCCGGGCCGTCGCCGTCCTCGTAGTTCACCGAGTTGATGACGGCGCGGCCGCCGAGCTTCTCCAGACCGGCCTGCAGGACGGGGACCTCGGTGGAGTCCAGCACGATGGGCAGGGTGGAGGCGGTCGCGAAGCGTCCGGCGAGCTCCTGCATGTCGGCGACGCCGTCGCGGCCGACGTAGTCCACGCAGAGGTCGAGCATGTGCGCGCCCTCGCGGATCTGGTCGCGGACCATTTCCACGCAGTCGTCCCAGCGGGCTTCGAGCATGGCCTCGCGGAACTTCTTGGAGCCGTTGGCGTTGGTGCGCTCGCCGATGGCCATGTACGAGATGTCCTGGCGGAACGGGACCGTCTGGTAGAGCGAGGAGGCGCCGGGCTCGGGGCTGGGCTCGCGGACGGCCGGGTTCAGGCCGCGGACGCGCTCCACGACCTGGCGCAGGTGTTCGGGGGTGGTGCCGCAGCAGCCGCCGACGAGGGAGAGGCCGTACTCGCGGACGAAGGTCTCCTGGGCGTCGGCGAGCTCGGCGGCGGACAGCGGGTAGTGCGCGCCGTTCTTGCCGAGGACGGGCAGGCCGGCGTTGGGCATGCAGGAGAGCGGGATGCGGGAGTTGCGCGCGAGGTAGCGCAGGTGCTCGCTCATCTCGGCGGGGCCGGTGGCGCAGTTCAGGCCGATCATGTCGATGCCCAGGGGCTCCAGCGCGGTGAGCGCGGCGCCGATCTCCGAGCCGAGGAGCATCGTGCCGGTGGTCTCCACGGTCACGGAGCAGATCAGCGGGACGGAGACGCCGAGGGCCTCCATGGCGCGGCGGGCGCCGACGATGGAGGACTTCGTCTGCAGCAGGTCCTGGGTGGTCTCCACGAGGAGCGCGTCGGCACCGCCGGTGATCAGGCCCTCGGCGTTGATCTGGTAGGCGTCGCGGATGGTTCCGTAGTCGATGTGGCCCAGGGTGGGCAGCTTGGTGCCGGGGCCCATGGAGCCGAGGACCCAGCGCTGCTGCCCGGTGGAGGCGGTGAACTCGTCGGCGATCTCGCGGGCGATGCGGGCGCCGGCCACCGACAGCTCGTGGTTGCGCTCGGCGATGTCGTACTCGGCGAGGGCGGCGTAGTTGGTGCCGAAGGTGTTGGTCTCGACGCAGTCGACGCCGGCCTCGAAGTACTCACGGTGCACGTTGGCCACGATGTCGGGGCGGGTGACGTTGAGGACCTCGTTGCAGCCTTCGAGCTGCTGGAAGTCGTCCAGGGTGGGGTCCTGGGCCTGGAGCATGGTTCCCATGGCTCCGTCGGCGACGACCACGCGGGTCTTCAGTGCCTGACGGAGGGCATCGGCCCGGGTCTGGGTGTCAGCGGGCGGGTTCGGCAACGAGGCCATGGTTGAGCTCCCTGGGATGCGACGGCTGTCGGCTTTGCACCCCCTCTGTGTCAAGGGTGCACGCGGCCAGGGTAACGGTGCACATCCCGCCCCGGTGAGGGCGTCCCACGTGGCGGACTGCATTCTGTGCGCGGGGGACGGCGACTTTCGGCCGGGCCCTGCTGGACGACGGCCGGGACGGCACCTTGGACGACGCCTGGGACGACGCGCCCTCGGGGTGTCGCCCTCGTCATGCAGGAAGTCGGCATCGACCGATAGTGTTCAGCATTGTCGAACTACGTCAGCAGGAGGCTGCGCGATGGCACGGAACATCCAGTCGCTCGAACGAGCCGCTGCGATGCTGCGGCTCCTGGCGGGCGGCGAGCGCCGGCTGGGGCTCTCGGACGTGGCCTCCGCCCTGGGCCTGGCCAAGGGCACGGCGCACGGGATCCTGCGCACGCTGCAGGCCGAGGGCTTCGTGGAGCAGGACGCGGCCTCGGGCCGCTACCAGCTCGGTGCGGAGCTGCTGCGCCTGGGCAACAGCTATCTGGACGTCCACGAGCTGCGGGCGCGCGCCCTGGTGTGGACGGACGACCTGGCCCGCGCGAGCGGGGAGAGCGTGTACGTGGGGGTCCTGCACCAGAGCGGGGTGCTGATCATGCACCACGTGTTCCGCCCCGACGACAGCCGTCAGGTGCTGGAGGTGGGGGCCATGCAGCCGCTGCACTCCACGGCCCTGGGCAAGGTGCTGTCCGCGTACGACCCGGTGGCGCACACGCAGGCGCTGGAGGTGGAGCGGGAGGCGTTCACGCCCCGTACGGTCACCGACGGCGGCGCCTTCGAGGAGGTGCTGGCGCTGATCCGGGCCCGCGGCTGGGCGGGCGACGTGGAGGAGACCTGGGAGGGGATCGCCTCGGTGGCGGCCCCCATCCACGACCGCCGCAGGATGCCGGTGGGCGCGGTGGCCGTCGCGGGCGCGGTGGAACGCGTGTGCGGGGAGTCCGGGGAGCCGCGGGCGTCCCTGGTGGCCTCCGTACGGGACTGCGCGCGGTCGGTTTCGCGCGATCTCGGGGCGGGCCGCTTCTGACACCCGCCTGACCCGGACGGCTCGTTCCTGACCACCCAATGGCCACGCCAAGTGGCAATTGGGTGGTTTTTGGCGTTTTATGATCATCCGATGGCCTAATTTAGGCGATCCTACTGTCTGGTAACGATCCGGTTCTTTGCCTGGTCAACCCTTGACGCCCGCTTCACCCGGGCGGAAAACTGCCGTTCATCGGTCGGCATTGCCGAACACCTAACGGCAATAGGCGTTAGGGTGTGGCGAGGCAACGACCGGTGCAGCACTCACCGAGTGCGTGGGCCACCGGAGGGACCCGGTGGTTCACCGCCCCCTGAACGACAAAGGAGTCGCGGGTGTCCAGCTCCGACATCTTCATCGGCGAGACCATCGGTACCGCCCTGCTCACCCTGCTCGGTGGCGGCGTGTGCGCCGCCCTGACGCTCAAGAGCTCCAAGGCGCGGGGCGCCGGCTGGCTCGCGATCACCTTCGGCTGGGGTTTCGCGGTACTGATCGCCGCATACGTCTCGGCGCCGCTCTCCGGTGCGCACCTCAACCCGGCGGTCACCGTCGGCATCGCGATCAAGGACGGCGCCTGGGGCGACGTCCCGGTCTACTTCGCCGGCCAGCTGCTCGGCGCCATGATCGGTTCGGTCCTGATGTGGCTCGCCTACTACGGCCAGTTCCGGGCGCACCTGTCCGACCCGGAGCACATCCGTGACGCCAAGCTCGGCCCCGAGGACCCGCACCCGCACGACGTGGCCGGCCCGGTGCTCGGCATCTTCTCCACGGGCCCCGAGATCCGCAACGTCGTCCAGAACCTCACCACCGAGATCATCGGCACCGCCGTCCTGGTCCTGGCCATCCTGACCCAGGGCCTCCAGGACAACGGCAAGGGCCTCGGCGTGATCGGCGTCCTGATCACCTCGTTCGTCGTCGTCGGCATCGGCCTCTCGCTGGGCGGCCCGACCGGTTACGCGATCAACCCGGTCCGCGACCTCGGCCCGCGCATCGTCCACGCCCTGCTGCCGCTCCCCAACAAGGGCGGCTCCGACTGGGGCTACTCCTGGATCCCGGTCCTCGGCCCGCTGGCCGGCGCCGCACTCGCCGGCGGTCTGTACAACATCGCGTTCGCCTGATCAGCAATCGGCACCACGGCACCACCCGCACCGCCATTCTGATTCCGCCTACTTCGACACTTGCCAGGAGCAGCCACCATGACCAGCAGCACCGGCCCCTTCATCGCCGCGATCGACCAGGGCACCACCTCCTCCCGCTGCATCGTCTTCGACCGTGACGGGCGCATCGTCTCGGTCGACCAGAAGGAGCACGCGCAGATCCTCCCGCAGCCGGGCTGGGTCGAGCACGACGCCGCCGAGATCTGGACCAACGTCCAGGAGGTCGTCGCCGGGGCCCTCGCCAAGGGCGAGATCGACCCGGCCGACGTCAAGGCCGTCGGCATCACCAACCAGCGCGAGACCACCGTCCTGTGGGACCGCCACACCGGCGAGCCGGTGCACAACGCGCTGGTCTGGCAGGACACCCGCACCGACGCCCTGTGCAAGGAGCTCGGCCGCAACGTCGGCCAGGACCGCTTCCGCCGCGAGACCGGCCTGCCGCTGGCCAGCTACTTCGCCGGCCCGAAGATCCGCTGGCTGCTCGACAACGTCGAGGGCCTGCGCGAGCGCGCCGAGGCCGGGGACATCCTCTTCGGCACGATGGACTCCTGGGTCATCTGGAACCTGACCGGCGGCGCCCAGGGCGGCGTGCACGTCACCGACGTCACCAACGCCTCGCGCACCATGCTGTTCAACCTGCACACCCTGTCGTGGGACGAGCGCATCGCGGAGTCCATGGAGGTGCCGATGGGCGTCCTCCCGGAGATCAAGTCCTCCGCCGAGGTGTACGGCCACGTCAAGGACGGCGTCCTCGCCGGCGTCCCGGTCGCCTCGGCGCTCGGCGACCAGCAGGCCGCGCTGTTCGGCCAGACCTGTTTCGCCGAGGGCGAGGCGAAGTCCACGTACGGCACCGGAACGTTCATGCTGATGAACACCGGCGACAAGATCATCAACTCCTACAGCGGCCTGCTGACCACGGTCGGCTACCAGATCGGCGACCAGAAGCCGGTCTACGCCCTGGAGGGCTCCATCGCCGTCACCGGCTCGCTCGTCCAGTGGATGCGCGACCAGATGGGCATGATCAAGACCGCGGCCGAGATCGAGACGCTGGCCTCCTCCGTCGAGGACAACGGCGGCGCCTACTTCGTGCCCGCCTTCTCCGGCCTGTTCGCCCCGTACTGGCGCTCCGACGCCCGCGGTGTGATCGCCGGCCTCACCCGGTACGTCACCAAGGCGCACATCGCCCGTGCCGTCCTGGAGGCCACCGCCTGGCAGACCCGCGAGATCACCGACGCCATGACCAAGGACTCGGGCGTCGAGCTCGCCGCCCTGAAGGTCGACGGCGGCATGACCTCCAACAACCTGCTGATGCAGACCCTCTCCGACTTCGTGGACGCCCCCGTGGTGCGCCCGATGGTCGCCGAGACCACCTGCCTCGGCGCCGCCTACGCCGCCGGCCTGGCCGTCGGCTTCTGGCCCGACACCGACGCCCTGCGCGCCAACTGGCGCCGCGCGGCCGAGTGGACCCCGCGGATGCCCGCCGAGCAGCGGGAGCGCGAGTACAAGAGCTGGCTCAAGGCCGTCGAGCGGTCCATGGGCTGGGTCGACGACGAAGACGCCAGCTGACCGCACGGCCGGCGCAATCGACGAGTAAGTAGGAGTCACGAGATATGAGCACCCTGCAGAGCGTCCCCACGCTGGGTACGCACCCGACCGCCGGTTCGAACGCGAGCCGTGCCGAGACCCGTGAGCAGCTGGCGAAGGCCACGTACGACCTGCTGGTCATCGGTGGTGGAATCCTGGGCACCTCCGTGGCCTGGCACGCCGCGCAGTCGGGGCTGCGGGTGGCCATGGTGGACGCCGGCGACTTCGCCGGCGCCACCTCCTCGGCCTCCTCCAAGCTCGTCCACGGCGGCCTGCGCTACCTGCAGACCGGTTCGGTCAAGCTGGTCGCCGAGAACCACCACGAGCGCCGGGTGCTGGCCAAGGACGTGGCCCCGCACCTGGTCAACCCGCTCACCTTCTACCTCCCGGTCTACAAGGGCGGTCCGGTGGGTGCGGCGAAGCTGGGCGCGGGCGTGTTCGCGTACTCGGCGCTGTCGGCCTTCGGCGACGGCATGGGCAAGATCATCTCTCCGGCCCGTGCCGCCGCCGACAACCCGGGCCTGAAGACGGACGACCTCAAGGCCGTCGCGGTCTACTACGACCACCAGATGAACGATTCGCGCGTCGCCGTGATGACGGTCCGCGCGGCCGTCGAGTCGGGCGCGGTCGTCCTGAACCACGCCGAGGTCACGGGCTTGCGCATGACGCGCGGCCGGGTCTCGGGCGCCGAGCTCAAGGACCGCCTGGACGGCACCGAGTTCGGTGTGGACGCCCGGGTCGTGCTGAACGCCACCGGCCCGTGGGTGGACCACCTGCGGCGCATGGAGGACAAGCACTCGATGCCGTCCATCCGCCTTTCCAAGGGCGCGCACATCGTGATGAAGCGCAAGTCGCCGTGGAAGGCCGCCATGGCCACCCCGATCGACAAGTACCGCATCACCTTCGCCCTGCCGTGGGAGGACCAGCTGCTCCTGGGCACCACGGACGAGGTGTACGAGGGCGACCCGGCGGACGTGCGCGCCACCGAGGCCGACATCCAGCAGATCCTGGACGAGGCGGCCTTCTCGGTGAAGGACGCGGATCTGGACCGCTCCCTGATGACGTACGCCTTCGCGGGCCTGCGGGTGCTGCCCGGCGGCCCCGGCGGGGTGGAGAAGGCCAAGCGCGAGACGGTCGTCTCCGAGGGCGCGGGCGGCATGCTGTCGGTGGCCGGCGGCAAGTGGACCACCTACCGGCACATCGGCCGCGTGGTCATGGAGAAGCTGGCCAAGCTGCCGGGCAGCCCGCTGACCGAGGACATGGAGCCGGTGAAGTCGCTCGTACGCCGGATCGCGCTGCCCGGTGTCGCCAACCCGAACGCGGTGGCGCACCGGCTGCTCGTGGACCGTGAGCCGGGCTCCCGGATGGACCCGCTGACCGCGCGCCACCTGGCCTCGCACTACGGTTCGCTGGCCTTCGACATCGCGCGCCTGGCGAACGAGGACCCGGCGCTGGCCGAGCGGATCCACCCGGACGGGCCGGAGATCTGGGCGCAGGTCGCCTACGCCCGGGACAACGAGTGGGCCGAGACGGCGGACGACGTGCTGCGCCGCCGTACGACGGTGACGGTCCGGGGTCTGGACAGCGCCGAAGTGCGCGGCCGGGTCGAGGAGATGCTGGCCGACAAGGCATAAGCGGTGGCGTGAGTGGGCAGAGGGGCGGTTCCAGGGGGGAACCGCCCCTCTGTCGTGGGCTGTGGCCGGTGCCTCATCAAGGCTTAGGCTGGCCCACGTACACAAGGGAACTTCGGAAGGAGACCTGGGTGATCGAGCTTGAGGGCGTGCCCGAGCTGATCGACCCGGTCATGGTGGCCGCGTTCGAGGGCTGGAACGACGCGGGTGACGCGGCCTCCGGTGCGGTCGCACACCTGGACCGGGAGTGGAAGGGCGAGGTCTTCGCGGCTCTGGACGCCGAGGACTACTACGACTTCCAGGTCAACCGGCCGACGGTGTGGCTGGACAACGGGGTACGCAAGATCACGTGGCCGACGACCCGGCTGTCGGTGGTCCGGATCGGCGGGACCAAACCGCGCGACCTGGTGCTGGTGCGGGGCATCGAACCGTCCATGCGGTGGCGTTCGTTCTGCAACGAGATCCTGGGCTTCGCCCACGAGCTGGGCGTGGAGATGGTCGTCATCCTGGGGGCGCTGCTGGGCGACACCCCGCACACCCGCCCGGTGCCGGTCAGCGGGGTGACCTCGGACGCGGATCTGGCGCGGACGATGGACCTGGAGGAGACCAAGTACGAGGGCCCGACGGGGATCGTGGGCATCCTGCAGGAGGCCTGCACCCACGCCGGGGTGCCGGCGGTGTCCCTGTGGGCGGCGGTGCCGCACTACGTGTCGCAGCCGCCGAACCCGAAGGCGACGCTGGCGCTGCTGAACCGGCTGGAGGACCTGATCGACATCCGGATCCCGCTGGGCGAACTCCCCGAGGACGCGCGGGCGTGGCAGCTGGGCGTGGACCAACTGGCCGCCGAGGACAGCGAGGTGGCGGAGTACGTCCAGACGCTGGAGGAGGCGCGGGACACCGCGGACCTGCCCGAGGCGTCCGGGGACGCGATCGCCCGCGAGTTCGAGCGGTACTTGCGGCGGCGGGATCCGTCCGGCGCGGAGCCGGGGGACGGGTCGTACCTGCGGGACACCTCCGGCGGGCTGACACGGCCGCCGAAGCGGAAGCCGGAGCCGTCCGGTTCCGGGGACGAGCCCCCGGCCCCTCCGGCAGCCTCGCCGGACGAGGAGGGAACGCCTCCGGAGGCGTAGCCGTACGACGAGGGCGGGGCGGGGGATCTTCTCCCCGCCCCGCCCTTTCGCCATGCCCCGGACTTCGCCCGGGTGCTTACAGGGCCACGCCCAGCAGGGCGTCGACCGTGCGGGAGACGAGGCCCGGCGCCGACTCGTCGTCGCCGTCGGTGACGAGCTGTCGCTCGACCCAGCGGTCCACCGCCGCGAGGGCGGCAGGCGCGTTCAGGTCGTCGGAGAGGGCCTCGCGGACCTCCTCGACCAGGTCGTCGGCCGGGATGCCGTCGGGGCGGGAGACGGCCGCGCGCCAGCGCCCCAGCCGGGCCACCGCCTCCGCGAGGACCTCGTCGGTCCACTCCCAGTCCGCGCGGTAGTGGTGCGAGAGCAGGGCCAGGCGGATCGCCGCCGGGTCCACGCCGGCCCGGCGCAGCGCCGACACGAAGACCAGGTTGCCCTTGGACTTCGACATCTTCTCGCCGTGCAGGGCGACCATCCCGGCGTGTACGTACGCCTTGGCCATCGGGAACTCGCCCGTCAGGACCTGGGCGTGCGAGGCGCCCATCTCGTGGTGCGGGAAGGCCAGGTCGGAGCCGCCGCCCTGGATGTCGAAGGTCATCCCCAGGTGGTCCAGGGCGATGGCCACGCACTCGATGTGCCAACCGGGCCGGCCGCGGCCCAGCGAGCCGCCGTCCCAGCTCGGCTCGCCCGGGCGGGCCGCCATCCAGAGCATCGGGTCGAGGGGGTTCTTCTTGCCCGCGCGGTCGGGGTCGCCGCCGCGCTCGGCCGAAAGCAGCCGCATCGCCTCGGCGTCCAGGTTGGACACCTTGCCGAAGTTCGGGTCGGACTCGATCGAGAAGTAGACGTCGCCGTCGAGCTCGTAGGCGGCGCCCGCGTCGCGCAGCCGCTCGACCAGCGGCACGATGCCGGGTATGGCCTCGACGGCGCCGATGTAGTGCTGGGGCGGCAGCATCCGCAGGGCGGTCATGTCCTCGCGGAAGAGGGCCGTCTCGCGTTCCGCGAGCTCGGTCCAGTCCTGGTTGTCGCGCAGGGCCCGCTCCAGCAGGGGATCGTCGACGTCCGTGACGTTCTGGACGTAGATGACCTGCCGCTTGGTGTCGAGCCACACGCGCTGCACGAGGTCGAACGCGTTGTAGGTCGCCGCGTGACCGATGTGGGTCGCGTCGTACGGGGTGATCCCGCAGACGTAGATACGGGCGACGGGACCGGGGGCGAGGGTGATCGTCCCCTGGGTCGCGGTGTCGTGGATCTGGAGGTCGCGGCCCTTGCCAGGCAGGGCGGGGACCTCAGAAGCGGGCCAGGCATGCATGTCTCGAGCCTAACCGGACGGGTGTTCCGAAAACGAACCGGACCTGCACTGTTGTCCGGATCGGCGCTCTTGCGCCATGGCCGGTTCTGTGCGTGTGGCCCGCTGCGTGCCCCGGCCCGGTCAGACGGGCGGCCAGGGGATCGCGGGCCACTGCCCCGAGGGCTGCGGATGCTTCCCGGTGCGCAGCAGCAGGGCCACGCGGGCCCGTACGGCGGCCAGCTCGGCGGTGGTGACCAGTTCGGCCAGTCGGGTGGCGAGGGGCTGCCCGGCGGCCAGTGCGGCCTCCAGGGCGGTCAGGACCGTCCCCGCTTCCTCCGTCAGAGGCTCCCCCGCCCAGCCCCAGAGCAGGGTGCGCAGTTTGTCCTCGGTGTGGAAGGTCACGCCGTGGTCGATGCCGTAGATGCGTCCGTCGGGGGCGGGCAGCAGGTGGCCGCCCTTGCGGTCGCCGTTGTTGACCACGGCGTCGAGGACGGACATCCGGCGCAGCCGCTCGTCGTCGGCGTGCACGAGGAGCGCGGTGCGGCCCTCGCCGACCTCGGCGAAGGCGACGGGCTTCCAGCCCTCCCCCGCCTCCTCGCCGTCCACGAGGCCGAGCAGCTCGGCCTCCGGGGACTCCCCGGTCTCGATCCACTGCTGGACCATGCCCTCGCCGTACGGTCCGTCGCGCAGCACGGTCGGGGGCACGAGCCCCCAGCCGGTGGCCTCGGAGACCAGGTAGGCGGCGACTTCGCGCTGGGCGAGGTTGCCGTCGGGGAAGTCCCACAGCGGGCGCTCGCCCTTGACCGGCTTGTACACGCAGTCGGTGCTGGCGCCGTCGTGCGTGACGGTGCAGAGCAGGACGGCGTTGGACGCCTCCCGGATCCGGCCGACGACGGTGAGTTCCCCGTGGGCCAGCAGTGCTTCCCGTTCCGCCGTTTCCCCCGTCGTGTTCACGCTTGGCGCCGGTAGCCGTTCTGGCGCGGGCAGACGTGCCCTTCGGGGTCCAGCGGGAGGCTGCACAGCGGGCACGGCGGCCTGCCCGCGTTGACCACGTCCAGGGCCCGCTTGGTGAAGGCCCGGGCCTGGGCGCCGGTGAGGCGGACCCGGAGCATCGGCGGACCGTTCTCCTCGTCCTGGAGCAGCCGCTCCTCCGCCTCGGCGAGGTCTTCCTCGGAGTCGGCGTCGAGTTCCACCAGGGCCTGCGCCTCGACGATCATGCGCTGGTCCTCGCCGTCCCAGGCCAGGGCCATGGTGCCGACGCGGAACTCCTCCTCGACGGGGACGTCGAGGGGCGCGGTGTCGGTCGCCTCGGCGGGGGCCACGGCCGGGACGGGGGCATTGCCCCCGGTGCGCCGTACGACCTCGTCCAGCAGCTCTTCCATCCGCTCCGCGAGCGCCGCCACCTGGGTCTTCTCCAGGGAGACGGAGGTGACGCGGGGGCCGGTGGAGGCCTGCAGGAAGAACGTACGGCGTCCAGGCAGGCCGACCGTGCCGGCCACGAAACGGTCCGGTGGGTCGTAGAGGAACACCTGACGGGGCACGTCCAGTCTCCAAGCGTCGGCAGCAGGGGCAGGGCTGCGCCCATGGGTTGGCCCGTCCACCCTACTGCGCCGTTCGATCACACCGCGCCCGCACCACCCCCTACGACCGCCTCGCCGCCCGCTTCCGCGGCGTCCTGGGCCGCCGCGGCGTCCGGGGAGGCCTTTTCGCGGGGTGCGAACGAGGCGAAGTCGCCGGTGTCGCCGAGCCGGAGCAGGAAGGGCCGGGTCGGCGTGTAGCGGATCGCGGTGACCGAGCAGGGGTCGACGTGGATCCGCTGGAAGAGGTCGAGGTGCATGCCGAGGGCGTCCGCGACAAGGGACTTGATGATGTCCCCGTGCGAGCACATCAGGAACACGGCGTCGGTGCCGTGCTCCTCCTCGATCCGCGCGTTCCAGTCGCGGACGGCGTCCACGGCGCGGGCCTGCATGGCGCGCATGGACTCGCCGCCGGGGAAGGCGGCGGCCGAGGGGTGCTGCTGGACGATGCGCATCAGCGGTTCCTCGGACAGTTCGGAGAGTTTGCGGCCCGACCAGTCGCCGTAGTGGCACTCGCCGATCCGCTCGTCGGTGTGCAGGGCGAGTCCGGGCCGGGCCGCGAGCAGCGGGGCCAGGGTCTCGGCGCACCGCTCCAGCGGGCTGGTGACGGCTGCGGCGAGGGGCACGGCGGCGAGCCGCCCGGGCAGCGCGGCGGCCTGTGCGGCTCCGTGCTCGTCGAGGGTCACCCCCGGGGTCCATCCGGCGAGCAGCCCTGCGGTGTTGGCGGTGGACCGCCCGTGTCGTACGAGGATCAGCGTGGCCATGGCAGAAGGGTATGCGGTGCCGTCGGCGTGCGGTCGGGGCCGGGGCAGGGAACAATGCGCGGGTGATTGTGGACTGCGCCATGTACCGCGAAGGCCGCCGCTCCGCGGCGCCCGACGACTTCTCCGATGCCCTCGAAGAGGCGCGTGCCACCGGTGACGCCTTCCTCTGGGTGGGCATGTACGAACCGACGGAGAAGGAGTTCGAGCACGTCAGCCACGAGTTCGGGCTGCACCCGCTGGCAGTGGAGGACGCGCTGACCGCGCACCAGCGGCCGAAGATGGAGGTCTACGACGATTCGCTGTTCGTGGTCCTCAAGCCGGTGATGTACGACGACGCCTCGGACACGGTGAGCACGGGCGAGCTGATGGTCTTCATCGGCGATTCCTTCGTCGTCACCGTCCGGCACGGCGAGGGGGCCGCGCTGGCCGCGGTGCGGCACCGGCTGGAGCACGAGCCCGAGGTGCTCAAGCACGGCCCCACGGCGGTGCTGTACGCGGTCGCGGACGCGGTGGTGGACCACTACATCGAGGTGGCCGCCGAGCTCCAGGCGGATCTGGAGGAGCTGGAGGCGGAGGTCTTCGCTCCGAACCCCTCGGACAGCAAGAACACCGCCGCCCGGATCTACGGGTTCAAGCGGCAGGTCCTGGAGTTCCGCCGGGCCACGAGTCCGCTGCTCGCGCCGATGGACCGGCTCGCCTTCGGGAACGTGCCCTTCGTGCACGAGCACGCCCAGCCGTTCTTCCGCGACGTCGCCGACCATCTGACCAAGGCGAACGAGTACATCGAGGGCCTGGACCGGCTGCTCTCGGACGCGCTGGCCGCGCACCTGGCACAGATGGGCGTCCGGCAGAACGACGACATGCGCAAGATCTCGGCCTGGGCCGCCATGGCGGCGGTGCCGACGATGGTGGCGGGGATCTACGGGATGAACTTCGAGCACATGCCGGAGCTCAAGCACCGGTGGGGCTATCCGCTGGTGGTACTGGTGATGGTGGCCCTGTGTCTGGGCCTGCACCGGATGTTCAAGCGCCGCGGCTGGCTCTGACCCGCGGCCGGCTCCGACCCGCGGTGGGCTCCGACCCGCGGCTGGTTCTGACCTGCGGCCGGCTCCGACCCGCGGTGGGCTCCGACCGCCCCCGGCCGGTCCGCTACGCGAACTCGGCCGCCGTGGTCACCGGGCCGCCCAGCGCGTTCGAGCGGGCCGGCCGGCGCAGGGAGACCATCCGGTGCCAGCCGGCCAGCCGCTCGTACGCGTACATGCCCCGGATCCCGGCGGCCAGCGCGGCCGCCTTCGGTGCGGGCCAGTGCAGGATCCGCCCCATGTGACCCATCACGGCCAGGCTCACGTCCCGGTAGACGCCGATCTCGACGAGCGCGCTCTCCCGCAGCACCTGCTGGATGGTGCGGCCGTGGCCCCCGCGGGCGAGGCGCAGCAGCTCCTCGTGGCAGTAGGCCAGGTGGTTGTCCTCGTCGTGGCTGATCATGCGAATGGCCTTGCCGAGCTCGGGGTGGTCCCCGAAGTGCCTGACCAGCATGTCCATCTGGTCGGCGGCGCGCTGTTCGGTGACCCGGCTGTGCGCGAGGTAGACGGTGATGTCGCGCTCGGTCAGGGGCTCGTCGCGGCGGAGCTTGTCGTGTGCGAGGCCGATGCCGCGGCGCTCCAGCAGCATCGTGTAGTCGGTCTCGGGCGGGACCGGGACGGGCGGCAGGCCGCGCTTGCGCAGCAGGGCGTTGAAGATCCGGCCGTGTTTGTCCTCGTCGGCCCCGTGCCGGGTGATCTTGGGTCCGAGATCGCGCATGCCTTCGGGCACCAGGGCCGCGATCCGGGCGTTCTCCCAGCCGCCCTGGGACTCCCCGCTGGCGGCGATGGAACAGAACAGCTGGAAGGACTCGTCGTTCTCGACGATCTCCTGGAACAGGCTGCGCGCAGAGAGCATGCATCGAGTCAAACGCCGCCTGCCCGGGCGGGCAACCCGCGGGGCGCGCCGCTCGTCCGAATGAACGAAGCCCCGAGATGACGCCCGGTGCGTAACCCGGGGGTCGTCCGGTGCGTTGTTGGCTGTGTCGGCCGTGGCGGGGAAGACCCCCCGAGCCCCCACCACGGCCGCAGACCTCCGGGCCCGGGCTTGCTCCGGCCCCGCTGCTCCGCTCAGGCCAGTCCGGCGAGCTCCATGGCCTCGACGCCCGCCCGCAGTGCGGCGGTGCGCTCCTCCAGGGTGAAGCCGGCCGGGGCGAGCGTCAGGGTGGTGACACCCGCCTCCGCGTAGGCCTTCATCCCGTCGGCGATGCGCTCCACCGGGCCCAGCAGGGTGGTGGAGTCGATCAGCGAGTGCGGGACCGCGGCGGCCGCGCCCTGCTTGTCGCCGGCCAGGTACTTGTCCTGGATCTCGGCGGCCTCCTTCTCGTAGCCCATGCGCTGGGCGAGCTGGTTGTAGAAGTTCTGCTTGCGGCTGCCCATGCCGCCCACGTACAGGGCGGTGTACGGGCGGAACATGTCGGCGAGGCCTGCCACGTCCTCGCCGAGGGCCAGCGGCACGGTCGGGCAGACGTCGAAGCCGTCCATCGTCAGGCCGGCCTTCTCGCGGCCCGCCCGGATGTGGGTGAGGGCGGTGGCCTCCAGGTGCTCGGCGGCCGGGAAGATCAGCAGGGCGCCGTCGGCGATCTCGCCGGTCTGCTCCAGGTTCTTCGGCCCGATGGCGGCGATGTAGAGCGGAATGTGCTCGCGCTCGGGGTGCACGGTCAGCTTGAGCGGCTTGCCCGGCCCGCCGGGCAGCGGCAGCGTCCAGTGCTCGCCCTCGTACGAGAGCCGCTCGCGGGTCATGGCCTTGCGGACGATCTCCACGTACTCGCGGGTCCGCGCGAGCGGCTTGTCGAACTTCACGCCGTACCAGCCTTCGGACACCTGCGGTCCGGAGACGCCGAGGCCGAGCCGGAAGCGGCCCTTGGTGAGGGAGTCGAGGGTGGCGGCCGTCATGGCCGTCATGGCCGGCTGACGGGCCGGGATCTGCAGGATCGCGGAGCCGACGTCGATGCGCTCGGTCTGGGCCGCGACCCAGGCGAGCACGGTCGGCGCGTCGGAGCCGTAGGCCTCCGCGGCCCAGCAGACGTCGTAGCCGAGCCGGTCGGCCTCCTGCGCGACGGCCAGGTTGTCGGCGTCCATGCCAGCGCCCCAGTAGCCGAGATTGATGCCGAGCCGCATGTGTGGTCCCCTTGCCTGTTTACCGATCAGTAACGTGGGTCTGCGGGGACTGTAGCGCGCCCAGGTGCCCCGCGTCAGCGCCGCAGTAGTCTCAGCCCTCATGGAGCAGAGGCATCTCGGCCGCACCGGACTGCGCGTCTCCCGGATCGGTCTCGGCACACTGACCTGGGGCCGGTCGGCGGACGGACCGGACGAGGCGGAAGCGGCCGCGCAGTTGAAGACGTTCTGGAACGCGGGCGGCACGCTCGTGGACACCGCCGACGTGTACGGGGGCGGGGAGGCCGAGTACCTCCTCGGGCAGTTGATCGGTTCCGTGGTCCCGCGGCGGGATCTGGTGATCGCGACGAAGGCGGGCGGGGTCGCGGATCCGGACCGCCGTTTCGATGCCTCGCGCGGCCATCTCCTCGCCGCCCTGGACGACTCCCTGTCCCGGCTGGACACGGACTACGTCGACCTCTGGCAGGTCCACGCCTTCGACCCCTGGACCCCGCTGGAGGAGACCCTCCAGGCCCTGGACATCGCGGTGAGCAGCGGCCGGGCCCGGTACGCGGGCGTGTCGAACTTCAGCGGCTGGCAGCTCGCGAAGGCGGCGACCTGGCAGCTCGCGGCGCCGGGGGTACGGACCCGGCTGGCCTCGACACAGATGGAGTACTCCCTGCTCCAGCGCGGCGTGGAGCGCGAGGTGGTCCCGGCGGCGCTGGACCTGGGCCTGTCCCTCCTCCCGTCCTCCCCCCTCGGCCGGGGCGTCCTGACGGGCAAGTACCGGTCGGGCACCCCCGCGGACTCCCGGGGCGCCTCGGAGACCCTGGCCGCCTTCGTGGACCCCTACCTGGACGAGGCGGCGAGCCGGATCGTGGACGCGGTGGCCACGGCCGCCCACGGCCTCGCGGTGACCCCGCTGCACGTGGCCCTGGCCTGGGTCCGGGACCGCCCCGGGGTGGCCGCGCCGATCGTCGGCGCGCGCACGTCGGCGCAGCTCGGGCAGGCCCTGTCGGTGGAGGCCCTTAGTCTTCCGGAGGAGATCCGCCAAGCGCTGGACGACGTCTCGGCGCCCGTCCACCGCTACCCCGATCAGGACTGGAGCACCTTGTGAGCGACCCCGCTGCCGCGGCAGAACCGGCCGACGCCGCTGCCCCGGCGCCCCCGGCCGAAGCCGACGCGGCCCCGGCACCGGACGCCCCGCAGGACGCCCCCACCGAGCCCGAGGCCGAAGCCCAGGCCGTCGACGCCGCCGAAGCCGGGGGACAGGACAGCCCCGCCGAGGGCGAAACGCAGGCCGACGGAGCCGGCGGAGCCGGGGGGCAGGACAGCCCCGCCGAGCCCAAGGCCGAAGCCCAGGCCGGCGACGCCGACGGAGCCGGGGGGCAGGACAGCCCCGCCGAGCCCAAGGCCGAAGCCCAGGCCGGCGACGCCGACGGAGCCGGGGGGCAGGACAGCCCCGCCGAGGCCGAGGGCGAGGCCCAGGCCGGCGGAGCCGGGGAACCGGCCGGGGGTCCGGGGGCGGAGCACCCGGTTTCGGGAAGGGGCGGGGTGGGGGAAAGCCCCGCAGGGCTCACCACCGCCGACGCCGACGCCGCAGCGGAGCCCGGGACGGACCCGGAAGCGGACGCCGATGAGGAAGCCGACACCGCCCCGGAAGCGGAAGCCGACCCGGAGGCGGAAGCGGACTCCGCCGCGGACCCGGAAGCGGAGGCAGGAGCCGCCGCCGGCGCGGACGGGGCCGCCGAGGCCGCACCTCAGCTCAGCGAAGCCGCCGCGGAACTGGCCGCCCAGAAGATCGAGCGGGAGCGCATCGCCCGCCGCAAGGCGGAACGCGAAGCCCCCGTCGAGTCCGGCGCCAAGCTCAGCGGCACGGCCGCCGACCTGCTGGCCGCCGTACGGGCCGTGGAGAGCGGCGGCAAGCCCCCGGCCGCGTTCAGCGCGCCCCCGGCGCCCCGCACGCCGCTCTCCACCCCCGCGCCCGCCCCGGCGCGCACCCCGGCGTCCGCCCCCACCCCCGCACCCGCGCCGCAGGCGACCGCCCCCTCCCCCGACGCCGTCCAGGCGATCCGCGCCGTCCTGGCGCGCGGCGGAGCCCCCGAGGCCCTCGCCCCGCAGGCCGCCCTCGCGCTCGGCGAGGACGCCGCCGAGCAGCTCGCCGAGTCCCCGTGGCGGCTGCTGGCCGTGGCCGGGGTCCGGCCGACCCAGGCCGACGGGTTCGCCCGCGCCCTGCTCGGCGCCGGGGCGACCGGCCCCGGGGACGAGCGGCGGGCCGCGGCCCTGGTGAGCTGGCTGCTGGCCCAGGCCGCCGCCAAGGGCCACACCGTGCTGGAGGCCCCCACCCTGGAGTCGGCCCTGGCCCAGTACGGCGTTCCGGACCCCGCGCAGGCCCTGGAGGCGGCCGTCGGCGAGGGCGCCGCGCTGGCCTTCGAGGAGCCGGTCGGACCGCCCGTCGGCGAGTCCGCCGAGGACGAGGAGCAGCCGGTACGGATCCTGGTGGGCCTGGAGGGCTCCGCCATGGCCGAGGAGAGCCTCGCCGAGGGCCTGGCCCGCATCGCCAACACCTTCACGGACCCCGCCGACTGGGACAAGGCCGCCACCGGCCCCGGCGCCGAACTGGTCCGCGCCGCCGCCGGGCACGGTCTGGTCACCCACACCGGCGGGGAGGCCGCCCGCGCCGAGCCCCGCGCACTGGCCGCGGCCGCGCGGGAGTTCGGCCTGCGGGTCTGCCTGGCCGCGCACGCCCCGGCCGAGGGGGCCGTCACCGTGGCGGGCCTGCTGTCCGGCGCCGAGGGCCCGGGGCGGGACGCGGACGGGCAGTTCGCGCTGGACCTGCTCATCGTCCTGGACGCCCCCCAGCTGGACGTGGAGACGGCCGCCCTGCTGGTGGAGTCCGTCCCCGACGGGGCCCGCCTGGTGCTGTCCGGGGACCCCGCGGTGCTCGGCTCCGCGGGTCCCGGCCGGGTCTTCGCCGATGTGCTCGCGGCGCGTGCCTGCCCGCAGCTCGTCTCCCGGATCCCGGACCCGGGCCCGATCGGCGAGCTGGTCTCCTCCATCGCGGTCGGCGAGCTGAACCAGGTCGACGCACCCGGCAAGGAGGTCGTCATCGTCCCGGTCCGCGACGCCGGGGAGGCGGTGCACCGGACCGTGCAGCTGGTCGCCGAGTCGGTGCCCCGCGCCTTCGGCATCCCGGCGGACGCCGTCCAGGTGATCACCCCGGGCCACGGCGGCGCGGCGGGCACCCGCGCGCTCAACGCGGCCCTCAAGGAGCGGCTGAACCCGGGCCCCGGCCGGTTCGGCGGCTTCGACCCCGGTGACCGGGTGGTGCACGTGCCCTCCGCCGGGCGGGCGCTGCCGGCCCGGGTGGTGTCGGCGGACGCGCAGGGGCTGCACCTGGCCGGAGCCGCGGGCGCGCGGATCGTCGTACCGAAGGAGCGGGTGGAGTCGCAGGTGCGGCACGGCTGGGCGGTGACGGCGCACCAGGCCGTCGGCTCGCGCTGGCCCGCGGCGGTCGTCGTGCTGCCCGGGGACGCGGCTCAGGCCCTGTCCCGGGACTGGGTGTACACGGCCTTCGGCCGGGCCGAGCGGCACCTGTCCGTGGTGCACGGGGTGGACCAGGCGCTGCCCCGCGCGGTCGCGGAGGTGCCGGCGAAGCCCCGTACGACCCGCCTGACGGTGCTGCTGCGGGGACTCCTCGCATCCGAGTCCGTGTAGGCGCGGCCCGGGTCGACGCGACGCACGGCGGCCCCCGTCCCACCCGGGACGGGGGCCGCCGTGCGTTCCGTACGAGGTCTTGCGCGGGCGGGGTCAGGCCGTGGTCAGGCCCCGCTCGGCGCGCTCGCCGTCCCCGGCCTCGTCCTCGTCCCCGCCCTCTTCGTCGTCGAAGACGGAGCTGACGTCGAAGCGGTGCATGACGTCCTGCGGATCGATGTGCGCGAAGGGTGCACTGAGCCACTCCCCCGGTTCCGCGACCTCCTCCGAGGCGGCGATCCACAGCGTGGAATCGCCCTCCTCCAGCCCGAAGTCCTTGGCGCGGGAGGCGATTTCATCCGGCTCGTACTCGCCGAAGAGCACGCCGAGGGCGTCGGCGGTGCCGCCGTCGTGGGCGAGTTCGGCCTCGCGGTCGTGCGCGACGACGCGTTCGGCCTGGGCGATCAGGCGCGCCGGTTCGACGACGGCGTAGTCGCGGCGGATGAGCACGCTGAAGGCGGCGGGCTCGGCCGGGCCGGTGTACGGGAGCCCGTCCTCGGGAGTGGGGATCTCGAACGGGGTGACCTCGTCGTACCGGTCGTAGAGGAGTTCGTCGTACTCCTCGGCGGCGGCGGCGAGTTCGTTGAACGCGGCGTAGACGTCCGGATCATCGTCCCCGGTCCTGCTCTCGACCGCGGCGAGGTGACGGTCGAGCGCGGCCTTGACCGCCTCGGCGGCGGCGCGTACCTCGGCAACAGTGGGCAGAGCGGCATCAGACATAGTGCAAAAGCTATCCGTAGCAGGGCTCTGCCCGCACGCAGAATCCGAGTGAGCTGGCGCTCAGGAGCGCAGCGCCGCCTGCGGATCCGCGTTCGGGCCGTCGGCGCATCCCGCCATGAGGGAGTCCAACCGGGGCTGATCTGGGTATGGATCCCGCAGGACTTCGACCTTCCTGCACTGCGCCACGTCGTCCACGCCACCGGCGCACCCTTGACACCCCGAGCAGAATGGACGCGATGACGGAATACGAATTCGTCGACCTGTACGTGCCCCGCGGGGTTCCACGTCAGGAAACGACCCGCCTGCTGACCGAACACGCCGAGTACGGGCACTGGGAGCTCGACCGGCTGACCCTGCTTCGGGACGGCAGTCGCCGCGTGCGACTGCGCCGCCGGATCATCCGTCAGGTCCGCGCGACCTGGTGACGCGGGCCCCCCGGGAGGGACCCGCGTCATGAAGGGCCGTCAGGCCGCGCTGCGCGCCCGGCGGTAGAGCACGGCGCCGGCCAGCAGCATGCCCGCGGCCAGGGGCAGTCCGGCGGTGAGGACGTCACCGGAGCCCGTGGCGGCGAGTCCCCCGGCCGGGGCCGGGCCGGTTCCGGTGCCGGTCCCCTGGCCGGGGTGCGTCACCGGGGTCACCGATCCGGTGCCGGGAGCCGTACCGGTACCCGCCCCGGGTCCGGAGGGAGTTCCGGGCTGCTGCCCGGTACCCGGACCGCCGGGGTTGCCGTTGCCACCCGGCCCTCCCGGGGTTCCGTTACCGCCGGGACCGCCCGGGTTGCCGTTCCCACCCGGACCACCCGGATTCCCGTTCCCACCCGGACCACCCGGATTCCCGTTCCCACCCGGACCACCCGGATTCCCGTTCCCACCCGGTCCACCCGGATTCCCGTGGCCACCCGGACCACCCGGGTTGCCGCTCCCACCCGGTCCACCCGGATTCCCGTGGCCGCCGGGACCGCCCGGGTGACCCGGGCCGGTGTCCTCGTCGCACGGCTCGTCCGGGTTGCCCGGGTGTTCGGGGTGGGTCGGGGGCTGGGGGTGGGTCGGGTGCTGCGGGCGGCCCGGGCCGCGGCCGGAGAGGTTCGCGCAGTGGTTTCCGAAGGCCGGGTTCAGGGCCCCCACCACCGTCACCGTGTTCCCGCAGGCGTTCAGCGGCGCGTCCACGGGGGCCTCGAGGGCGTTCCCGGACAGCAGTCCCGGTGAGTGGGCGGCACGGCCGGAAGCGCCGGAGTCCGCGTGTGCGTAACCCCCTCCGAGCGCGAGCAGACCCCCCGCGGCCGCCATGGTGATCAAGGTCTTCCTGCCGGTGACCTGTACCTGTCGTCGCATCTGTACTTCGTCCCCTGGTGTGTGCGTCGTGCACGCACGCGCTCCGCACGTGCACTCACGGTCGGCGCACAGGCTGCTCAGGCTCCCCCGCCTGGTACGCCGAAAGATCGTCATCGGGCCCTTAAAGCCCGGCAGCCCCGGAGCGCTGGAATGCGCTCCGGGGCCGAGAACTTCAGAAACGTCAGGCGTTGACGCAGGTGTTGCCGAAGGCCGGGTTCAGCAGGCCGATCACGGAGATCGTGTTACCGCAGACGTTCACGGGAACGTGGACCGGAACCTGGACGACGTTGCCGGACAGGACACCGGGCGAACCGATGGCCGCACCCTGGGCACCAGCGTCGGCGACGGCCAGACCCGCACCCGCGAGAACCAGACCACCGGTGACAGCCGCAGCGGCGGCAACCTTCTTGAGCATTGTTCCTCCTAGTAGGCAAGCGCGGTCCCAGCCGCGGACCGCACCACCTGTAACGAGGAGGGATCACCGGGGCTACGAGCGTATGAGTGCATTCACTCTTCTCAGTGGATTCCGCACACCTTCCCGATTCCCGCGCGTTAGCTACGCCCTCATCGATCGCCCCGCGCGCCTCAGGACTCGCCGATGAACCGGTCGAGCACCCGGACGCCGAACTTCAGACCCTCCACCGGCACCCGCTCGTCCACCCCGTGGAACATCCCGGCGAAGTCCAGCTCCGGCGGAAGCTGGAGCGGGGCGAAGCCGAAGCAGCGGATCCCGAGGTCGTCGAAGGACTTGGCGTCCGTACCGCCGGAGAGCATGTACGGGACCGCGCGGGCGATCGGGTCGTGCGCCTTCAGGGCGGTCTGCATGGCGTCCACGAGCTTGCCGTCGAAGGCCGTCTCCAGCGCCTTGTCCGCGTGGACGTCCTCGCGCTTCACGCGCGGCCCGAGGATCCGGTCGAGGTCGGCGAAGAACTCCTCCTCGTAGCCCGGCAGGAAGCGGCCGTCCACGTGGGCGGTGGCCTGGCCGGGGATGACGTTGACCTTGTAGCCGGCGCCGAGCATGGTCGGGGCGGCGGAGTTGCGCAGGGTCGCGCCGACCATCTTGGCGATGCCGCCGAGCTTGGCGAGCGTGGCGTCCATGTCGTCCGGGTCCAGCGGGGTGCCCAGCGCGTCCGAGAGCTCGTCCAGGAAGTGCCGGACGGTCTTGGTGACCCGGACGGGCCAGGTGTGGCGGCCCAGGCGCCCCACGGCCTCGCAGAGCTCCGTGATGGCGTTGTCGTTGTTGGTCATGGATCCGTGGCCGGCGGTGCCCTCCACCGTCAGGCGCATCCAGTGCATGCCCTTCTGGGCGGTCTCCACCAGGTACAGCCGCAGGTTCTCGTTCACCGTGAACGAGAAGCCGCCGACCTCGCCGATCGCCTCCGTCACCCCCTCGAAGAGGTCGGGGTGCTTGTCGACGAGGTACCGGGCGCCGTAGGTGCCGCCCGCCTCCTCGTCCGCGAGGAAGGCCAGCACGATGTCGCGCGGGGGCTTGCGGCCGCTGCGCATGCGGTCGCGCACGACGGCCAGCGTCATCGCGTCCATGTCCTTCATGTCGACCGCGCCGCGGCCCCACACGCAGCCGTCGGCGATCTCGCCCGCGAAGGGGTCGTAGGTCCAGTCGGCGGCGTTGGCCGGGACCACGTCGGTGTGCCCGTGGATCAGCAGCGCCGGACGGGAGGGGTCCTCGCCCTCGATCCGCGCCACGGTCGAGGCGCGGCCCTTGTGCGATTCGAAGATCTGCGGCTCCAGCCCGACCTCGGCGAGCTGCTCGGCGACCCACTCGGCCGCCTTGCGCTCGCCGGGCCCCGAGTGGTCGCCGTAGTTGCTGGTGTCGATCCGGATGAGGTCCCGGCAGAGGTCGACGACCTCGTCCTCGCCGGAGACGGTCCTGCCCGCGCCCGATTCGCTCACGCTGCTTCCTCCCACTGATCAGTTCCGAACTGCCTCCATCCTCGCGCCCCGGACCGCTTCCCCCAAGGGCGATCCCCGGCCGCCGGGGGGTGTGATCGAGGACCCCGGAATGTTTGGTAATGTTTTCCACGTCGGAACGGCCCGCGAGGGACGCGAGACAGACACCTTGTCCGGGTGGCGGAATGGCAGACGCGCTAGCTTGAGGTGCTAGTGCCCTTTATCGGGCGTGGGGGTTCAAGTCCCCCCTCGGACACCAAGCAAAAACCCCACTTCACGTGGGGTTTTTTGCGTTGGGGGCAGGTTCGGCACAGAGGATCCCGATGGTCCGTTCGGGATATTCTGTCCGGATGAACGAGAACCTCCCTCCTTGTCCGAAATGCTCCTGTGAGTACACCTACGAGATGAACGCACTCGTGGTGTGCCCCGAGTGCGGGCACGAGTGGGTGCCCGCCGAGGGTGGCGCCGAGGACGGCGCGGACGCCGGCGAGCAGGTCGTGAAGGACGCCGTCGGGAACGTGCTGAGCGACGGCGACACCGTGACCGTCGTCAAGGCGCTCAAGGTCAAGGGCAGCCCCTCGGGGATCAAGGCCGGTACCAAGGTGCGCAACATCCGGCTCATCGACGGGGTCGACGGGCACGACATCGACTGCAAGATCGACGGCTTCGGTGCCATGCAGCTGAAGTCCGGCGTGGTCAAGAAGGCCTGACCCGTAGGGGATGCGCGAAGAGGGGCCCCGCCGTGGCGGGGCCCCTCTTCGTACGTACGGAACAGGTCGGGTCAGCCGCGCGGGGCCGGGATCGCGGCTTCGGCCGACTCCGCCGCCTGGTCGAGGCGGAAGGCCTCGTTGCCCAGGCCGATGCGGGCGTGCACCGCGGGGCGGCCGGAGCGCAGGAAGAGGCCGTACGCCAGGCCCACGAGGGCGGCGGCGGCGATGATGCCGGGCAGGGCCCAGCTCAGCGCGGAGCCCTCCTGGGCGCCGACCAGGACGCCGAAGTCCTTGACCGTGTAGACGACGATGGCGAGCAGCGCGAGGCCGGCCAGGCCCGCCGCGCCGAGCCGCCAGAGCTGGGCGCCGGCGGTGCCGCGGCGGACGAAGAAGGCGATGACCGCGAAGGAGGCGGTGGCCATGAGGAGGGTCACGCCGAGGGCGCCGACGCTGCCCATCCAGGTGAACAGGTGCAGGACGGGCACGGTGGGGTCGCCGGCCGGCGTGCCGTCGGTGAACGCGAAGGCCAGGACCACCACGACGGAGACCACCGTCTGCAGGAGCGAGCCGGTGGCGGGGGCGCCGGTGCCCTTGTTGGTGCGGCCGAAGGCTGCCGGGAGCAGTCCCTCGCGGCCCATGGCGAAGGCGTAGCGGGCGACGACGTTGTGGAAGCTGAGCATCGCCGCGAACATGCCGGACACGAACAGGACGTGCAGGACGTCGGTGAAGGCGGTGCCCAGCCGGGCCTCGGTGAGCTGGAAGAGCAGGCCGGGACCGGCTTCGGCGGAGGCCTTGACCACTTCGCCGGGCCCGGTGGCAACCGAGAGGGCCCAGGCGCTGAGGGCGAAGAAGAGGGCGACGAAGCCGACGGCGAGGAACATCACCCGGGAGACGACGATGTGCGGCTTGCTGGTCTCCTCGGCGTACACCGGGGACTGCTCGAAGCCGACGAAGGCGGCGATGCAGAAGCACAGGGCGGTGCCGAGGCCCGCGCCGGTGAGGGTCTCGGGGTTGAAGGCGTGCAGCGAGAGGCCGTCGGGGCCGGGCTTGCCGAGGGCGGCGACGTCGAAGACGACGACGAGGAGGACCTCGATGAGCAGGAGGACGCCGAGGACCTTGGCGTTGAGGTCGATCTTCAGCCAGCCGAGCGCGCCGGTGAGGACGACGGCGGCCAGGGCCGGTATCCACCAGGCGAGTTCGGTGTCGAGGTAGGTGGCGAAGAGGCCGGAGATCTCGAAGCCGAGGATGCCGTAGACGCCGACCTGCATGGCGCTGTAGGCGACGAGGGCGACGAACGAGGCGCCCGCGCCCGCGGTGGGGCCCAGTCCGCGCGCGATGTAGGCGTAGAAGGCGCCGGCATTGTGGACGTGCCGGCTCATCTCGGCGTAGCCGACGCTGAAGAGGGCGAGGACGGCGCCGAGGATCACGAACAGCAGGGGCTGCCCGACGATGCCCATGACCCCGAAGGTGGTGGGCATGACCCCCGCGACGACCATCAGGGGCGCGCTCGCGGCGAGCACGGAGAGCAGCAGGCCCGCGGTGCCGAGGCGGTCGGCGCGCAGGGCCCGGTCCTGGCCCTTGTACGTACGGATCTCGGCCTGGCCGGCCGGGTCGGTGAGCGTGGTGGATCTGCCCGTCGGCATGGCGGGGGTGTCCTTTCAGGCGGGGACTGGGCGGCACTTTCTGAGCGGTACGTGCTGGGCGGTACGGGCTGGAGCTCTTCGTGCCGGCCGGTACGGGCCTGTACGGGCCCCGGCCGGGCCGGGGTCAGGCGGTGCCGAGCGCGGCGCTGCGTGCGGCGAGGAAGGCCTTGTGCGGGTCGCGGTCCGGGTAGGACCAGGGGGCCTGGGTGGCGTGGCTGCCGATGCGCTGGAAGAGGGCGGCGGCCTCGGCGGGGCGGCCCTCGCAGAGCTTGGCGTGGGCGAGGTAGTTGAGGTCCACCCGGTTGCGGGGGTGGTCCTCGCGCTCCCACTCCAGCCACCAGTCGAAGGCGGAGCGCAGCACCTGGCGGGCGCGGCGGCCGGACCAGTGCTCGGCTCCGGCGCCGGGGCCGCGGCCCTGCCCTGTGGCGAGGACGCGGTAGCGCTCGGCGTGCGCGATGACGGGGAGGACGGCGAGCGGGGAGTCGGCCGGGGACTCCTCGGCGGCCCAGGCGGCGAAGTCGTAGACCTCGTGGAGCGGGTCGCTGCCGGCGGCGGGTGCCCGTTCGGCCAGTCGGGAGACCATCAGGTGGTGGGCGTGGTGGTGCTCGCGGTGGCGGGCCCGGACCTGGTCGAAGTGGCGGCTGAACTCCTCCTCGGTGCCGAAGGCCCGGGTGAGGAGCAGCAGGCCGAGCCAGGGGGTGGGGTCGGCCGGGAGCAGGGCCGCGGCGCGGCGGCAGGCCTCCTCGGCGGCCTCGGGGGTGCCCTTGCGGCGCAGGGCGCCGAAGACGGCCGCGCAGGCGAGGAGGGTGACGGCGTCGGCGCTCTCCGGTTCGGCGAGGAGCCATTCGCGCGCCCAGGCGGTGGCGGCCGGGGTTTCGGCGAGGACCACGAGGCGGTGCCCGCGGCGGTCCCAGTCGTCCCCCGTGGTGACGAGGAGGGAGCGCGCCTTGGCCCAGCGGCCCTGGGTGAACTGTGCGCGCACGTCGACGAGTTCGGTGTCACAGAGGGCGGGGTCGAAGAGCTGGGCGTCCCGCTTGCGGGCGCGGCCGAGGGGCGGCGGAGGGGGCGGCATCCGCGGGTTTCCCTCCAGGACGCGGGCAGTTGGTCGGAGTGGCTGGAAGATCACGCACAGCAAAGCGGTACGCACAGCTCCGAGTCAAGGTCCAGTCCACTGCGTGGCTCGTTTCAACTGGTCTTCCAGGAGAGCGAGTTGGTGTGGTTGTTCCGGTTCGCGGCAGGTTGTCGGCGGCCCGCCGGCGCGGGCGCCCGCAGCCGGGCCGGATCGCGCGCCGGTTCGTAGACTGGGGGCGTGACGGATTACGAGGATCTCCCGCCCATCGAGTTCGCCTTCCCCGGGCCGCTGCGCGACCAGCTGGTGGCGGCCGTCCTGAGCGGCGCCAAGACCACGACCACGGGCGTCCTGGCCGACTACGAGGCGGCCGGGGATCCGCTGCCCGTGGCGGGCGAGCGTTTCGTGATCGTGGACTCCGCCGGGCGTCCGGTGGGTGTCCTGGAGGTGACGGACGTACGGGTCCTGCGGCTGGCGGACGTGGACCTGCGGCACGCGCTGGACGAGGGCGAGGGATTCGCGTCAGTGGCCGAATGGCGCTCGGGGCACGAGGCCTTCTGGCACGGCCCGCAGATGCGGGAGGCCGTCGGCGACCCGCACTTCACGGTCGACGACGACACCCCGGTCGTGGCGGAGCGGTTCCGTCTGGTGGCCCGCCTGCCCTGAGGAGCCCGGAACGGCGGCAGGGCCCGGAGCGCGCGTCGCGCTCCGGGCCCTGCCGCATGCCGTGCCGCCCCGCGGCGGCGCCGGCTGTCAGCTCTTCGGGGTCTCGTCGTCCGTCTGCTCGGCGGCGGCTGCCGCGGCGGCCTTCTCGCGCATCTTGCGCAGGATCTCCGCCTTGCGGTCCTCGGCGCCCTGGCGGTCGAGGTTGCGGTGCGGGCCGTTGTTCTGGCGCTCGGCGCGGGACTGCTTCTTGCGCTGGCCGCCGCCCTGGCCCACCGGGTTGTTGATGTTCTTGCTGTCGGTCACGTCAACGACGTTACACGGCGGCTGCGGCCGCGCGACCTGCCGCCCGGCCCGAGAAGATGCAGCCCCCGAGGAAGGTGCCCTCCAGGGCCCGGTAGCCGTGGACGCCGCCGCCGCCGAAGCCGGCGGCCTCGCCCGCCGCGTAGAGGCCCGGGAGGGGTTCTCCCGTGGCGGTCAGGACCCGGGAGGAGAGGTCGGTCTCCAGGCCGCCGAGGGACTTGCGGGTCAGGATCGAGAGCCGGACGGCGATCAGCGGGCCCGCCGCGGGGTCCAGGATCCGGTGCGGGGCGGCGGTGCGGATCAGTTTGTCGCCGAGGTACTTGCGGGCGCCGTGGATCGCCGTGACCTGGAGGTCCTTGGTGAAGGGGTTGGCGATCTCCCGGTCGCGGGCGACGATCTCGCGGCGGACCGTCTCCTCGTCGAGGAGTCCGTCCTTGGTGATCGCGTTCATGCCGCGCACCAGCGCGGAGAGGTCCTTCTCCACGACGAAGTCGGCGCCGTTGTCCATGAAGGCCTTCACCGGGCCCGGGACGGCCTGGCGCGCCCGGTCGATGACCCCGCGGACCGATTTGCCCGTCAGGTCCGGGTTCTGCTCGGATCCGGAGAGGCCGAACTCCTTGCCGATGATCCGCTGGTTCAGGACGAACCACGTGTGGTCGTGGCCGGTCTTCATGATGTGGTCGAGGGTGCCGAGGGTGTCGAAGCCCGGGAACAGCGGTACGGGCAGCCGCTTGCCGGTGGCGTCCAGCCAGAGCGAGGACGGGCCGGGCAGGATGCGGATGCCGTGCCGGGCCCAGATCGGGTCCCAGTTCTCGATGCCCTCGGTGTAGTGCCACATCCGGTCCTTGTTGATGTGGCTGGCGCCCGCCCCTTCCGCGATGCCGAGCATCAGGCCGTCCACGTGGGCCGGGACCCCGGAGAGCATCCGTGCGGGCGGGTTGCCGAGGCGGGCGGGCCACTGGGCCCGTACGAGGTCGTGGTTGCCGCCGATGCCGCCGCTGGTCACGATCACGGCCTGGGCGCGCAGGGAGAACTCCCCGGTGGCCTCGCGGCCGCTCGCGGTGCCGCGTACGGCGTCGGAGGGGGCCAGGACCTCGCCGGTCACGGTGTCGAGGGTGCCCGCCGTACGCGCGAGCCCGGTGACCCGGTGGCGGAACTTCAGCTGGACCAGCCCGCGGGCCACCCCGGCCCGCACCCGGCGCTCGAAGGGCGCGACGAGGCCGGGGCCGGTGCCCCAGGTGATGTGGAAGCGGGGGACGGAGTTGCCGTGGCCGTTCGCGTCGTAGCCGCCGCGCTCCGCCCAGCCGACGACGGGGAAGAAGCGGACGCCCTGGGCGTGCAGCCAGGGGCGCTTCTCGCCGGCCGCGAAGTCCACGTAGGCCTCGGCCCAGCGGCGCGGCCAGGCGTCCTCCTCGCGGTCGAAGCCGGCGGTGCCGGACCAGTCCTGGAGGGCCAGCTCGCGGGTGTCCTTGATCCGCATCCGGCGCTGTTCGGGCGAGTCGACGAAGAACAGGCCGCCGAAGGACCAGTGGGCCTGGCCGCCGATGGACTGCTCGGGCTCCTGGTCGAGCAGGATGACCTTGCGGCCGGCGTCGACGAGCTCGGCGGTGGCCACGAGGCCCGCGAGCCCGGCCCCGATCACGATCACGTCTGCGTCGTACGTCATGTGGAACCCGTCCTCCGTCGATGGTGGGGCGATCCTTAGCTACGGAGCAGTAACCAGTCAACAGGCACGGAAGGATCACGGTATGGGCGCGGCCGACGAGGTACTGGACGTGGTGGACCGGGAGGACCGGGTGACGGGGCGCGCGCCGCGGGGCGAGGTGTACGCGGGCGGGCTGATCCACCGCTGCGTGTTCGTGCTGGCGCGGGACGGGGAGGGGCGGATCTTCACGCACCGGCGGACGGCTTCGAAGCTGGTCTTCCCCTCGTGCTACGACATGTTCGTGGGCGGGGTGGTCGGCGCCGGCGAGAGCTACGCGGAGGCGGCGCTGCGGGAGGCGGAGGAGGAACTGGGGGTGGCGGGGCTGGAGCAGCCCGAGCCGCTGTTCAAGTTCCTGCACGAGGGCCCGGGCGGGGCCTGGTGGAGCTACGTGCACGAGGTCCGCTGCGAGCTGCCGGTCCGGCCGCAGGCCTCGGAGGTGGCCTGGCACACGTGGCTGCCCGAGGACGAGGTGGACCGGCGGGTCGCGGACGGCTCCTGGCCGTGGGTCCCGGACGGGCTGGATGCGTACCGCAGGCTCCGGGAGTTCCGCGCCGGGCAGGGGTAGGCCGCCTCTCGCGGGCCCGGCAGGATCCGAAGGAGACGGCCCGGGGGCCGGTGCGGGCGGGCGCGGCCGGCCCGGTGCCGCAGAGGCCGCCGGAGGGGGACGCCAGTAGATTGGCCTGGTGATCGACTTCGTCAAGGACGTGCGGCTGTGGTTCGCACCGGCTCGGGTGAGGGACGAGGGCGAGACCCCCGACTACCGCTTCTCGCTGGCCAACGAGCGGACCTTCCTCGCCTGGATCAGGACCGCCCTGGCCCTGATCGGCGGCGGGTTCGCCGTGGACCAGTTCCTGCCCGACCTGCGGTGGGGGGTGCGCGTGGCGATGGCCTTCGCGCTGCTCGCGGTGGGCGCGGCCTGCTCCCTGCGCGCGGTGAACCACTGGGTGCGGTGCGAGCGGGCCATGCGGCGCGGCGAGGACCTGCCGATGTCCCGGTTCCCGGTGGTGCTGAGCCTGGGGGTCGGGCTGGTCGCGGTGGCCATGGTGGTGGTCGTCCTGCTCGGCTGGACGAAGGGGCGGTGAGCGCCCCGGCCGACGCCGCCGACCGCGAGGGCCCCGGCGGCCGTGACGCGGGGCTGCAGCCCGAGCGGACCCGGCTCGCATGGCGGCGTACGACCCTGTCCTGCGCGGTGGTGGCCGTACTGGCGCTGCGCCAGGCCCTGCACGGGTCCGGCTCCCTGGTGGCGGTCGCCGGGTGCGCGGTGGTCGCGCTGCTCTGGCTCGCCTTCATGGGGGTGGCGCACCGTCGGGTGCGGGAGCTGGCGGCGGCGCGGCCGGCCGGGCTCGCGATGGGTGCGGCGCTGGCCGCGACGGCGTGCGCGGTGGGCCTGGCCGTGTGCGCGATGGCGCTCATCGTGTGAGCCGACGAACCGATGGTCCGCCTTCTGACGCCACCGCGGCGCGTAGCGGACACAAGGGGTGAACCGGGGTGTTCCGCACTAGCGTCGGGGTCATGACGACTCTGCACCAGGAACACCCCGCACAGGAGCACGCCCACGCCCACGGGCCCGACTGCGGACACCAGGCGGTCGAGCACGGCGACCACGTCGACTACGCGCACGACGGCCATCTGCACCGCGAGCACTCCGGACACTGGGACGAATGCGAGCCCTCCGGGCACGCCCCGCACACCGCGCACGAGCACGCCCACGGCGCGGACTGCGGCCACGCCTCGGTCCGGCACGGCGACCACGTCGACTACCTGCACGACGGGCACCGGCATGCGGAGCACGACGACCACTACGACGAACACTGACGACCACTGACGAACACTGACGGCCACTGACGACCACCGACGAACGCTGACGACCGAACCCCCTCTCCCCCCGGGCCGCCGTGACTGGCAGGATGCCGAAGGCCCGTCACAGCAACCCGGGGAGAGCGCAGATGCCCGCCGCAGAGCCGTACGTCGTCCAGCCCGCTCCCGGGGTCTACGCCTACGTGCAGCCGGACGGCGGCTGGTGCCTCAACAACGCCGGTTTCGTGACCGGCGGCGGCCGGACGCTGCTCGTCGACACGGCGGCCACCGAGCGGCGGGCGCTGGCCCTGCGCGCGGCGGTGCTGGCCGCGGGGGCGCCGCTCCCCCGCACGGTGGTCAACACCCACCACCACGGCGACCACACCTACGGCAACGGCGTGTTCGCCCCGGAGGCTCTGGTCCTGGGACACGAGAACGCGCGTTCCGAGCAGCTCGCCGCCGGGCGCCAGCTGGAGCTGATCTGGCCGGCGACCGACTTCGGCTCGCTGGACATCACCGCGCCCGATCTGACGTACGGCGACCGGATGACGCTGTACGTCGGGGAGACCGAGGTGCGGGTCCTCCACCCGGGCGTCGCGCACACCACGGGCGATTCCGTCGTGTGGCTGCCCGAGCAGCGGATCGTCTTCACCGGTGACCTGGTCTTCGCGGAGGGCACGCCGTTCCTGGCGATGGGCTCGCTGGCCGGTTCGCTGCGGGCGCTGGAGCTGTTGCGCTCGCTGGGCGCGGAGACGGTCGTACCGGGCCACGGTCCGCTGACGGATCCCGGTGCGTACGAGGCCACCGAGCGCTATCTGCGGTACGTGGCCGAGCTGGCCCGGGAGGGCCGCGCGAAGGGGCTGACCCCACTGGAGACGGCGCGGCAGGCCGATCTCGGGGAGTTCGCCGGCTGGCGGGAGAGCGAGCGGCTGGTGGCCAACCTGCACCGGGCGTACGCGGAGCTGGCCGGGGAGCCCGAGGGGGTCCCGCTGGACATCCTGGCGGTGCTGCGGGACATGACCGTGATGAACGGCGGTACGCCGATCCTCTGCCACGCGTGACCGGGCCGGCCGGAGGCCGCTTCGGCTCGGGCACTGGACGGCATACCGACTGGTCGGCATCATGGGTCGCGATCGTTCCGTCGTCGTCAACCCCGCACGGAGGCGCGCACCATGACCTCAGCCCCGGACCCGGCCCCCGACCCGGTCCCCGCACCGGATCGCCCCGCCGCTCCTTCCGCGGCCCCCGCCGGCCCGCGGGGCCTCGATCTGGAGCGGCTGCGCGGCCATCTCGACCGGGCGCTGCCGGGTCTCGTGGGCGGGCCGCTGACCGGCCGGCTGATCGAAGGCGGCCGCTCGAACCTCACGTACGAGGTGGGCGACGGGAGCTCCCGGTGGGTGGTGCGCCGGCCGCCGCTGGGGCACGTACTGGCCACCGCGCACGACATGCGGCGCGAGCACCGGGTGATCGCGGCGCTGCACGGCACGGCGGTTCCGGTGCCCGAGCCGCTGCTGCTGTGCGAGGACGAGGGCGTGCTGGGCGCGCCGTTCTACGTGATGGAGTACGTGGACGGGGTGCCGTTCCGGACGGCCGGCCAGCTCGCCGCGCTCGGTCCCGAGCGGACCCGGCGGGCGGTGCTGGGCCTGGTGGACACCCTGGTCGATCTGCACGCCGTGGACCCGGAGGCGGTGGGCCTGGGCGATTTCGGGCGGCCCGAGGGCTTCCTGGACCGGCAGCTGCGCCGCTGGGGCAAGCAGCTCGCGGCGTCCCGGGGGCGGGAGCTCGCCGGGATCGACGAGCTGCACGGGGCGCTCGGGAGCGCCCTGCCCGGCTCCCCGCCGCCCACGGTGGTGCACGGGGACTTCCGGCTGGACAACGTGCTGATCGCGGGAACCTCCTCCGGCACCGATGAGATCCGGGCGGTGCTGGACTGGGAGATGTCCACGCTCGGCGATCCGCTGACGGACCTCGGGCTGCTGGTGATGTACAGCTCCGACCTGGGGCTGACCGACTCCCCCGTCAGCACGACCAGTGCGGCCCCCGGCCATCCGGCTCCCGCCGAGCTGATCGAGCGGTACGCGGCCCGCTCGGGCCGGGACGTCTCGCAGGTCTCCTGGTACACGGCCTTCGCCTGGTTCAAGCTCGCGGTGATCCTCGAAGGCATCCACTACCGCTTCACGCTCGGGCAGACCGTGGGCGCGGGCTTCGACCGGATCGGCGAGCTGGTCCCGGTCTTCATCGAGCACGGTCTGACCACACTCCGGCAACCGCACGAAGGCTGAGGAACCCCCGATGGACTTCGCATTCGACGCCCGTACCGAGGAACTCCGGGGACGGCTCCTCGCGTTCATGGACGAGTACGTCCACCCGGCGGAAGCCGTCGCCGCCGAGCAGCGCGCGCGGCTGGCCTCGCCCTGGGACACCCCGGCCGTGTTCGGCGAACTGAAGGCCGAGGCGCGCCGGCAGGGGCTGTGGAACCTCTTCCTGCCCGACCGCGAGTACGGCGCCGGGCTGACCAACCTCCAGTACGCCCCGCTGGCCGAGATCACCGGCCGCAGCCCGCACCTGGCGCCGACGGCGACGAACTGCGCGGCTCCGGACACCGGGAACATGGAGCTGCTCGCGCAGTTCGGGAACGAGGAGCAGAAGAAGCAGTGGCTGGAGCCGCTGCTGGCCGGGGAGATCCGGTCCGCGTTCGCGATGACGGAGCCCGAGGTGGCCTCCTCGGACGCCACGAACATCGAGACCCGGATCGAGCGTTCCGGGAGCGGCGACGAGTACGTGATCACGGGGCGCAAGTGGTTCATCTCCGGGGCGATGAACCCGGACTGCAAGGTCTTCATCGTCATGGGCAAGACCGATCCGCAGGGCGCCGACCCGCGCCGCCAGCAGTCCATGGTCCTGGTCCCCCGGGACGCTCCGGGGGTCGAGATCCGGCGGGCGATGACGGTGTACGGCTACGAGGACCACGACCACGGCGGTCATGCCGAGGTCGTCTTCGACGGGGTCCGGGTCCCGGCGGGGAACCTGATCGGCGAGGAGGGCGGGGGCTTCGCCATCGCCCAGGCCCGGCTCGGGCCGGGGCGGATCCACCACTGCATGCGGCTCATCGGCATGGCGGAGCGGGCCATCGAGCTGATGTGCCGGCGCGCGGTGGGGCGTACCGCCTTCGGCAAGGAGCTGGCCGCGCAGGGCGTCGTGCAGAACTGGATCGCGGACGCCCGGGTCACCGTGGAACAGCTGCGGCTGCTGGTGCTGAAGACGGCCTGGCTGATGGACACGGTCGGCAACCGGGGTGCGCACACCGAGATCCAGGCCATCAAGATCGCGACTCCGCGGGCGGTGGTGCGGATCCTGGACGACGCGGTGCAGCTGCACGGTGCGGGCGGGGTGAGCCAGGACTTCCCGCTGGCGGAGCTGTGGGCGGCGGCGCGGACGCTGCGGCTGGCGGACGGGCCGGACGAGGTGCACCAGCGCTCGCTGGCGCACCGGGAGCTCAAGCGGTACCGGTAGCCGCCCGAAGGCGGCGGGCGGCGGGCGGCGGGCTGGGACGGGTCCATCGGCCCGCCGCCGGGGGTCCATCGGCTCGCCCGGGACGGCCGTAAGTGGTCCAGACCAGCCCGAGATGTCCGATATCTTGGAATGTCCCCCACCGAAAGTGCCCCGTCATGCCCAGCACCACCCTGCCCGCTCCCGCGCCGACCGCCCCGCAGGTCACGGCCGCCCCCGCCGCCGCGCCGCAGGCCATGGCCAACCCCGGCCCGCTGGGCCTGGCGGCGTTCGCCCTCACCACCTTCGTGCTCAGCCTCTTCAACTCGGGGCTGATCTCGAACGCCGCGCTGAGCGCCGTCGTCCTGCCGCTGGCGCTGTTCTACGGCGGTCTCGCGCAGTTCGTCGCGGGCGTCATGGAGTTCCGCCGCGGCAACACCTTCGGGACCACGGCGTTCGTCTCGTACGGCGCGTTCTGGATGTCCTTCGCCGGCTACGTGAAGTTCGTCGTCCCGACGCTGCCGGCCGACCAGGCGCACGTGGCGACCGGCTGGTTCCTGGTGGCCTGGTTCATCTTCACCGCGTACATGTCGATCGCCGCCATGAAGCTGGACGTCGCGCACCGCGTGCTGTTCGTCTCGCTCGCGCTGACCTTCCTGTTCCTCGCCCTCGGCGACCTGGCGCAGAGCACCGCGCTGGGCCACACCGGCGGCTTCCTCGGCCTCTTCACGGCGGGCGTCGCCTGGTACGTCTCCTTCGCCGTGGTCGCCAAGGAGACCTGGGGCCGCAAGGTCGCACCCCTCGGCTAGGCCGTCTCTTTCGCCCTAGGGCGTCACGGTGCGGCCCGCCGCCGCGTCGATGACCTCGTCCAGCACCTCACGGGACCGGAGCAGATCGGCGATCAGCCGGTCGATCCGGTCCCGTTCCGCGCTCAGCTCGGCGACGAGCGCGGGCGTGGCCCGTACGTTCGGCCCGCCGTCCGCATCGCGCATGCAGGGCAGGATCTGCCCGATCTTCGTGCTGTGCAGGCCGGCCGCGTAGAGCTCCTGGATCCGGATGACCCGGTCCACCGCCCGCTCCGTGTAGTCGCGGTGGCCGCCGGGCGTCCGGTCGGAGACCAGCAGCCCCTGGGTCTCGTAGTAGCGCAGCGAACGCTCGCTGACCCCGGTGCGCGCCGCCAACTCCCCGATCCTCATGTGCACTCCGTCCCGAGTCCCGCCTTGAACCTGACATCGGCGTCAGGTTCTACGGTACCCGGCATGACGCAGACACAGCAGGCCCCCACCGCATCCCCGCTCTTCCGGTCCGCCACCCTCGGCGGGCTCGAACTCCCCAACCGCCTGGTGATGGCGCCCCTGACCCGCAACCGGGCGGGCGCCGACGGAGTCCCCGGGCAGCTGATGGCCGTCCACTACGCCCAGCGCGCCTCGGCCGGCCTGATCATCGCCGAGGGCACCGCTCCGAGCGCCGTGGGGCAGGCCTATCCGAACATCCCCGGCATCCACACCGCGGAGCAGATCGCCGGCTGGCGCCGCGTCACCGACGCGGTGCGCGCGGGCACCGGCACCCCGGGCGGCGGCGCGGCGATGTTCCTCCAGCTCGAACACGGCGGCCGGGTCGGTCACCCCGACACCAGCGGGCACGTCCCGCTCGCGCCCTCCGCCGTACGGCTCCCCGAGCAGCTGCACACCCCCGGCGGGCTGCGGGACGCCGCCGCTCCGCGCGCCATGACGACCGAGGACATCCATGCCACCGTCGCCGACTTCCGGGCCGCGGCCCGCAACGCCGTGGAGGCCGGTTTCGCAGGGGTGGAGGTGCACGCCGCCAACGGCTTCCTGCCCCACCAGTTCCTGGCGCAGGGCACCAACCTGCGGACCGACGCGTGGGGCGGCCCGGTGGAGAACCGGATCCGGTTCACCGTCGAGGTGGTCCGGGCCGTCGCCGAAGCCGTCGGCCGGGACCGGGTCGGCGTACGGATCTCGCCCGGAGTGACGGTCAACGGCATCGAGGAGGGCGACACCGAGGAGATCTATCCCGCACTGCTGGCCGCCCTGGCGGAGATCGACCCGGTCTACCTCCACGTCCTCTACGCCGGCGAGCAGCGGGACCGCTTCCAGGAGCACCGCAAGGCCTGGCCCGGCACGCTGATCGCCAACCAGCTGCTCTCCCGGGAGCAGTTCGCGGCCGACGGCGGCAAGAGCGCCGCCGAACGGCTCCTGGCCGAGGGCGCCGACCTGGTCTCGCTGGGCCGGGGCTTCCTCGCCAACCCCGATTTCGTGGAGCGGCTGCGCGTGGACGCCCCGCTCAACGAGATCCGCTCCGAGTTCCTGATGCACGTACAGGGGGCGGAGGGGTACAACGACTACCCCGTGCTCGCTACGGGCGCAGCGCCCGCAGCAGCAGGTCCGCGAGGTGGTCGGCTACCTGCTGCGGCGTGAGCGGGCCGTCCTCGTGGTACCAGGTCGACAGGTGGTGGACGGAGCCGAAGTGGTAGTCCACCACCAGGTCGGCCGGGGTGGCGTCGGAGAAGACCCCGCTGCGCTGGCCCTCCTCGACGAGGGCGCGGAAGCGCTCGTGGTAGCGCCGGCGCTCCGCCCGGACCTGCTTGGACTTCTCCGGGCTCAGCTGGTGCATGGAGCGGAAGAAGATCGCCGCGTCGTCCAGGTTCTCGATCGTGGTGACCACCACGTCGGCGGCCGCGGCGCGCAGCCGCTCCTCCACCGGGGCGTCGGAATCGGCCACCGCGTCGAGCCGCTGCTGCTGGAGCCGCAGCATGCGCGCGTACACCTCGTGCAGCAGGTCGTCCTTGGATCCGAAGTAGTGGTAGAGCGCGCCCTTGGTGACCCCGGCCGCCTCCACGATCTCCTGGACCGAGGTGCGGTCGTAGCCGCGTTCGGCGAACAGCCTGGTCGCGACGGCGAGCAGCCGGCGCGGTACCGGGGCCTCGTGCGCCCCGACGGTCTCCGTCGTGGTCTTGGCGGCCATGGCTGTCGCCTCCCTTTCGTGGTCCTCGCGGGTGGGGTGCCGTGCGGACGCGGTCCGGCCGTTTTCAGCCGAGGTCGCGTTCGCGCAGTTCCCGTCGCAGGATCTTGCCACTGGTCGTCTTCGGAAGGACAGGCAGGATCTCCACCCGGCGCGGGTATTTGTACGCGGCGAGGCGTTCGGCGCAGTACGCGGACAGTTCCGCCGGGTCGGTCTCGGCCCCGGGGCGCAGGCTGACGTAGGCCTTCACGCTCTCCCCGCGGTAGGGGTCGGGGATGCCGACGACCGCCGCCTCGCGCACGGCGGGGTGGGTGTAGAGCACGTCCTCCACCTCGCGCGGCCAGACCTTGAAACCGGAGGCGTTGATCATGTCCTTCTTGCGGTCGACCACGTAGAGCCAGCCCTCGGGGTCCATGAACCCGACGTCTCCGGTGCGCAGTTCGCCGTCCGGGAAGGCCTTGGCGGTGTCCTCGGGCAGGCCCCAGTAGCCGGGGACGACCTGGGGTCCGCGTACGGCGATCTCCCCGGTCTCGCCGAAGGGGACCTCGGCGCCGCTCTCGTCGAGGATCCGTACGAGGGTGTCGGCGCCGGGCACGCCCACGGAGAGGGTGCCCGAGGCCGGGTCCACGGGGGCTTCGAGGTGGACGGGTACCGAGGCGCAGGGGGCGGTGCATTCGGTGAGGCCGTAGCCGTTGCGCAGGTAGAAGCCGTAGGCGGCGTGCAGCCGCGCGACCAGGGCGGGCGGCAGCGGGGCGCCGCCGGAGGAGACCACCCGGAACGAGGCGAAGTGGTCGGGGGTGGCCCCGGGGTGCGCGGCGAGCGCCATGAAGGCGGTGGCCGGGCCCACGGTGTAGGCGGGGCGGTGTTCGAGGAAGGCGTCGAGGACGGCTCCGGCGTCGAACCGGTGGGCCAGGACCAGGGTGCCGGCGTTGGTGAAGCAGGCGGCGAGCTCGCACACCATCCCGGTGATGTGGAAGAGCGGGGCGAGCGCGAAGTAGCCGGACCCTTCGGGGAGGGGGTGGCCGGTCACCTGGCGGACGGCGTTGTGGGTGAGCGCGCCGTGCGGGTTCATGGCGCCCTTGGGGGTGCCGCTGGTGCCGGAGGTGTAGCTGATGAGGGCGGTGTCGGCGGCCGCGAGGTCCGGGTCGGGCGGGGCGGGGTGGCCCTGGTGGGCCACGGTGTGGAGGTCGGCGGGGTGCACCCCGTCGGGCCCCGGTGCCTCGGCGGACACCGGTGCGCCGGTGGGCCCCGGTGCGCCGGCGGACACCGGGAAGATCCGGGGGTCGTTGCGGGTCTGGAAGTCCGTGTCGTGCGCCGTCAGGGCGACCCGTACGCCCGTCCCGCGGACTGCCCCGGCCAGGTACGCCTCCCAGGCGCCGGCCTCGCAGACCAGGGCGGTGGCGCCGGAGTCGCGCAGGATGTGGCCGACCTCGCCGGACTTGTACATGGGGTTGAGCGGGACCACGACCGCTCCGGCCTTCCAGGCGGCCAGGACGGCGAGGACGAAGTGCGGGGTGTTCTGGAGCATGACGGCGACCCGGTCCCCGCGGCGGGTGCCGTGGGCGGCGAGGTGGCCGGCGAGGGAGTCGGAGAGCGCGTCGGCCTCGGCGTAGGTGAGGCGGCCGTCGAAGTAGGCGAGCGCGGTGTGCCGGGGCGCGCGGGCGACGGCGGCCCGGAAGGCGTGCAGCACGCTGGGCGGGGGCGCGATCGGGGCCCGCTGGACCGGGGTGAGCAGACCGAGCCAGGGCTTGGCGGCGTAGCGGGAGGGCGGGGCCGGGGCCGAGGCGGACGGGTCCGGGGCCGACGGGGACGGGTCCGAGGCGGACGGGTCCGAGGCCGACGTGGACGGGTCCGGGGTCGAGGTGGACAGGTCCGGGGTCGAGGTGGACAGGTCCGGCGACGGGGTGGGGGTGGTCACCGGGTCTCCCATGTGCGCTGGAGGTGGTTCATGCCGCTCAGCCAGCGGTCCGGGTCGGTGGCCCGGGTCGCGTAGTAGTCCGCGACCTCGGGGTGCGGGAGGATCAAGAACCGGCCCTTCTCCATGCCGTCGAACAGTGCGTCCGCGACCGCTTCCGGCTCGATCGCGGTCGGCGCGAGGACCAGCTCGCCCGCCGATCCGGCGGCGGTGAGCATGTCGGTCCGGACCCCCTGCGGGCAGATGGCGTGGACCTGGAGCCCGCGGTGGCGGTAGGTCAGCGAGAGCCACTCCGCGAAGGCGAGCGCGCCGTGCTTGGTGACACTGTACGGGGCCGCTCCGATCATGGTCAGCAGACCGGCGGCCGAGACGGTGGACACGAACCGGCCGCTCCCCCGCTCCAGCCAGTCGGGCAGCAGCAGCCGGGCGGCGCGGACGTGGGCCATGACGTTGACGTCCCAGGCCGACTCCCAGACGGCCTCCTCGGCGAAGGCGTCGCCGCCGGAGGCGAGGCCCGCGTTGGCGCAGTAGACGTCCACGGTGCCGCCGAGCGCCTCGCGGGCCTGCGCGGCCACGGCCGAGGCGTCGCCGGGCACCGCGACGGCACGGCCGCCGATCGCGTCCGCGACCGCGGCGGCCTTGGCGGGGTCGAGGTCGTTGACCGCCACGGTCGCCCCCTCCGCGGCGAAGCGGTGGGCGAGGGCGGCGCCGATGCCGCCGCCCGCGCCGGTGACGACGACTCGCTGGTCCTGGAACGCGTTCACGGGTCCGCCCTTCGTGTGGTGGTGCCTCGTCGTCTGCGCGGCGTCGGCGCAGCGTGCCGGTGCCGGCCGGTGCCTGCCGGATCCGGGCAGACTAACCAGTCGGTATGTCCGGGCGGAAGGGTGCGGAGCCCTACTTTGGCCCGATGACGCTGTCGCGACGCGGGTTGCTGGGTCTGGCGGGGGCGGCCGGCGCCGCGGGCACCTTGGGGGCGGGCGCCCCGGGAACGGGAGCCTTCGGGCCTGGTGTCCCCGGAGCCGGCGCCCCGGGCGGGCGTGCCGGGCGGGTGCGGACCGGGTTCGAGGGGCTCGCCGCGGACGGGTACGCCGTACTGGCCGGTCAGCGGGTCGGCGTGGTCACCAACCCGACGGGGATCACCGCGGACGCCCGCCACCTGGTCGACGTCCTGCACGCGGACCGCCGCGTGGACCTGGTCGCGGTGTTCGGCCCCGAGCACGGCTTCCGGGGCACGGCCCAGGCGGGCGGTTCGGAGGGGGCCGGGCGGGATCCGGCGACCGGCCTGCCCGTGTACGACACGTACGACAAGAGCGGGCAGCGCCTCGCGGACGTCTTCACGGCGGCCGGCGTCGACACCGTCGTCTTCGACATCCAGGACGTCGGCGCCCGCTTCTACACCTACATCTGGACCCTCTACGACTGCATGCGCGCGGCCGCCCTCGCCGGCAAGGCGGTGGTGGTGCTGGACCGCCCCAACCCGGTGGGCGCCCGGCGCGCGGCCGGGCCCGTCCTGCAGCGCCCGTACGCGAGCTTCGTGGGCCGGGAGCCGATCGCGCTGGCGCACGGGATGACGGCGGGCGAGCTGGCCGGGCTCTTCGCGGGCGAGTTCCTCCGGGGAGCCGGCGCGGCCCCGCGGCTGGAGGTGGTGCGGATGGCCGGGTGGCGGCGGGAGTCCTTCTTCGAGGGGACCGGGCTGCCCTGGGTGCCGCCGAGCCCGAACATGCCGACGCCGGGCACGGCCCTGGCCTACGCCGGGACCTGCCTGTTCGAGGGGACGAACCTGTCGGAGGGGCGCGGCACCACCACCCCCTTCGAGCTGGTCGGCGCGGAGGGCGTGGACCGGAGGTGGGCGGAGGCGGCGAACGCCCTGGAGCTGCCCGGGGTCTGGTTCCGGGAGGCCTATTTCACGCCTTCCTTCTCCAAGTACGCCGGGAAGACCTGCGGCGGGGTCCGGCTGCTCGTCCACGACCGGGAGGCCTTCGATCCGGTACGGGCCGGCATCGGGCTGCTGGTCACCGCCCGGCAGGTGTGGAGCGGCTTCGCCTGGCGCTCCGACCAGTGGATCGACCGGCTGACGGGCTCGGACCGGGTCCGGCGGATGGTCGACGCGGGGGCGGGCGTGGAGGAGATCGCGGCGGACTGGGCGGCGGGGCTGGCGGGGTTCGCGGCGGCACGGGAGCAGTACCTGCTGTATCCGTGAACCGGTGGGTGCGCAGGGGCTGTTCGGGCGGCCCGTTCCGCAGGATGCTGCGGACAGGGACACGGCGTGGAGGGGGGCGTCATGGTGCACATCGGCGGGGCGGTGCCCGTGGGGGCTGCGGGGGCGGCGGGGATCGGGGCCCGTCCGTACGTGGAGCTGACCTTCGACGCGCAGGGCGACGCGGGCCCGGGCTCCCGGGAGGCGGTCTTCGGGATCGAGGCCACGGACCTGCTGGTCTTCGCCCACGGATGGAACTCCGACCGGTCCACCGCGGTCCGGCTCTTCGACCGGTTCTACACCCCCTTCGCGGACCTGGTGGGGACCGGGGTGCGGCTGGGGTACGTGGGGGTCGTGTGGCCCTCGATCCGGTTCGCGGACGAGCCGATACCCGACTTCGACGCCCGCGGCGCCGTGGAGGGGGCCGGGGAGGCTGTCGGGAGGCCGGGGCACGGAACGGCTCTGGACCCGGTCACCCGGCGGGCCCTCGGCGCGTTCTGGCCGGGACGGGCGGCGGAGCTGGACCGGATCGCCGAGCTGCTGGAGGAACGGCCCACCCGGGAGGGCGACTTCACCGAGTTCGGTGCGCTCGTACGGGAGCTGGCCGGGGTGGACGGGGTGGGTACGGGCGACGATCTGGCGGCGGCCTTCGCCCCGCGCGAGGTGCCGGACTTCCTCAGCGGGGACGTGCTGCGGGTGTGCCGGGAGTTCACCGACGCCCTGGCCGAGGCGGGCGCCACCTTCCCCGGGGACTCCCCCGGCTTCTCGGCCGGCGGCGGCCTGCGGACGCTGTGGAACGGCGCCAAGGAGGTGCTGCGCCAGGCCACGTACTACCAGATGAAGGCCCGGGCCGGGGTGGTCGGCGAGCACGGCCTGGGGCCGCTGCTGGCGGAGCTGGCCGGCCGCCGCCCGGCCCTGCGGGTGCACCTCATCGGCCACAGCTTCGGCGGCCGGGTGGTCTCCTTCTCCTTGCGCGCACTGCCGTCCGGGGCGCGGAACGTGAAGTCCCTGACCGTCCTCCAAGGGGCCTTCTCGCACTACGCGTTCGCCGACAGCCTGCCGCACGACCGGGGACGCGGGGGCGCCCTGCGCGGGTTGCAGGCCAGGGTCGACGGTCCGCTGACGGCCTGCCACTCCCCCTACGACTCCTCCCTCAAGGTGTTCTACCCGCTGGCCTCCCGGATGGCCGGCGATTCGGCCGGTCTGCTCGGTTTCGACGAGCGGTGGGGCGCGATCGGGCACGACGGGGTACGGGGCGTGCCGGGGACCCCGCGACTGACGCTGGACGCGGCCCTGCGCGACGGCCTGCCCGCCGCGGGCTGCGTCAGCGTCGACGCGGGCTCCGTGGTCCGCCGCGGCGGGGCTCCGTCGGGGGCGCACAGCGACATCTGCCACGAGGAGCTGGCCCGGCTGGTGGTGGCCGCGGGGCGCATGGGGCGCTGAGTTCCGGCCATGTGCCACCCGTACGCCTCGACCGCCCCCGCATGCGCCCGCACCGGGCCGGGCATGTTGGGCACACAGCGCCGGTCCTGTGTCGCACACACGCGGCGAACACAGCGCGGCGGGCACGGCGCCCGGTGCCGGGCGCTCTGCGGAGGTGAAGGTGTGATGGCGGGATTCCGGAGTCTGGCCCATCAGGTGCGCGACGCGCGCAACGACAGGGCCCTGCGGCGCCATTCGCTGCGGCGCTGCCTGGAGCGGTTCGCCCCGTACGGGCACCGCGCGACCTGGTGGCACCTGTGCGACCGGCACGGCATCGGGCCCGAGGACCGGGCGGCGGACCCCTCGCGGCTGGTGGCCGCGCTGGAGGAGCTGGAGGAGGCGCGCGCGGTCTGGCTGGAGTACGAACGGCAGTTCGCGGCGCGCCGTCGGCGCGAGAAGCACGACGGGCTGCGGCGGCCCGAGTGGGCGTGGAGCGGCAGCGGGGACGCGGTGGTGCGGTGCGCCGACCCGGGCGTGCGACCACAGGGGGCGCTGGGCGAGGTGCTCAGACGGCTGGTGGACGCGCTGGAGTCGGAGCCGGGGACGGGGTGTCCCGTGTGCGGGGAGCGGGAACTGCACTGGCCGGTGGCGGCGGTGGCCGCCGGAACCCGGGTGGGCGGGCCGGGCGGACCGGGCGGGGGCAGCGGCGGGGCCGCCGGTGCCGGGTCCGAGCTGCCGGGCGGGGGCAGCGGTCGGTCCGACGGGCCCGGGTCCGACCCCGGCAGGGCTGCGGCCGGTGCCGGGTGGGCGTGGGACGGGCCGGTGTGCGCGGGCTGCGGAATCGTGGTGCCGAGACCGGCGCTCGCGGAGACGGCGCTCCACGGGGCCGATCTGGCGGGCGCGGCGTGAGCACGGCCTCGGCGGGGACCGGAGCGGGAGCGGCGCCGACTCTGGTGGTGGCGCTCAACGGGTCTCGGAATGCTGCCGACGGACCGGCCGTGCCGATGAGCCCCGCGGATCTGGTGGATGCCGCACGGGCCGCGGTGGCCGCGGGGGGCCGCGAGGTGCTGGTCCATGCGCGCACGCCGTGCGGCCGCGAGAGCCTCTCGCCGCGGGTGGTGGGGCCGCTGCTGGAGGCCCTGCGCGAGGCGGGCCTCGGGGCCGGGACCGGCGGCGGGGCGGCCGTCTCCGTGGCCGTGAGCGCGGGGGCCGAGCCGGATCACGCGGGGCGGTCGGCGCGGGTGCGGAGCTGGGCGGTGCTGCCCGACCGGGCGGTGGTGCCGTTCGCGGAGCCGGGAGCCCGGGAACTCGCCGAAGAGCTGCTGGAGCGCGGGGTGGCGGTGGACGCGGAGGTCCCGGTGGGCGGGTCGCCGGAACCGCTGGCGCGGTTCCTGGCCTGGCCGGTACGGGACCCCGCGCGGGTGCGGCTCGTCGCCGAGCCGGCCTGCGCCGACCCGGGGCCGGTGGCCGAGCTGCTGCGCCGGCTGCCCCCGGTGCCGGTGCTGCTGTTCGGGCGGGGGACGGCGGCCTGGCCGGTGCTGCGGCTGGCCGCGCGGTACGGCACCGGGGCGCGGATCGGCGTAGGAGACGTGCTGCACCTGCCGGACGGGCGGGCGGCGCGGTCCAACGCCGAGCTGGTCGCGGCGGCGGTCCGCGCGCGGAACCTCACATCAGCCGGGAGCCGGTGAGGCGTTCGCCGAAGACGTCGTCGGGGTTGGAGAGCGCGCAGTTCTCCAGGGAGAGGCATCCGCAGCCGATGCAGTCGGTCAGATGGTCGCGCAGACGGCCGAGTTGGGCTATCCGCTGGTCGAGCTCGGTGCGCCAGCTCTCGGAGAGCCGGGCCCAGTCCTCGCGGTTGGGCGTGCGGCCCTCGGGGAGCTGGGCGAGTGCGTCGCCGATGCTGGCGAGGGGGATGCCGACCCGCTGGGCGGCCCGTACGAACGCCACGCGGCGCAGGGCGTCGCGGGTGTAGCGGCGCTGGTTGCCGGAGGTGCGGCGGCTGCTGATCAGGCCCTTGGCCTCGTAGAAGTGCAGCGCTGAGACGGCCGCGCCGCTGCGCGCGGACAGCTGGCCGACGGTGAGTTCATGGACCTTCTCGGGAATCTGCGGCACACCGCCGAGGGTAATCGGCCGGGCCGGGATTCGGTGCCCGGTACCTCGTTGACAGATCCACGACGGCCCCAGCATGCTGAGCAGCGCTGAGCAAGCGCTTATTCGCCAGGGAGAGGTACGGGTATGTCCGAGCCGAGGATCTTCACGTCCGCCGAGGAGCTCACCGCCGGGATCGGCGCACCGCTCGGCCCGAGCGACTGGCTGGAGGTGGACCAGAAGCGGATCGACCTCTTCGCGGACGCCACCGGGGACCACCAGTGGATCCACGTGGACCCGGAGCGGGCGGCGTCCGGACCCTTCGGCTCCACGATCGCGCACGGATACCTCACGCTGTCGCTGCTCCCGAGCCTGGTACCGCAGATCATGCGGGTCGAGGGCATGCGCATGGGCATCAACTACGGGGTGAACAAGGTGCGTTTCCCGGCGCCGGTGCCGGTCGGTTCGCGGCTGCGCGCGACGGCGCTGATCACCGAGGTGACGGAGGCGGGCGGCGGAGTCCAGGTGTCGGCCACCGTCACGGTCGAGCGCGAGGGCGGCGACAAGCCGGTGTGCGTGGCCGAGTCGGTGTCCCGCTACTACTTCTGAACTTCCTCCGCTCCCGCGCCCACCATGCGCAGCACGAGGCCGGCGTAGAGCGCGCCGACCTCGTCGGGCGTGCGGCGGCCGTCCGCACTGAACCAGCGGGCGACGTCGATGCAGAGCGACAGCACGGCGAGGGTGGTGCCGGGGACGTCCGGGACGAAGAACTCACCGGACGCGACGCCGTCGGCGAGGATGCGGCGGATGGCCGCGTCGCTCCGCCGGCGCAGGGCCACGATGTCGGAGCGGTGCTCCGGAGCGAGGGCATCGAGCTCGTACTGGACCACGCGCGCGGTGGTGTGATGGGCCGCGTGCCAGCGCACGAAGGACCGTACGGCCGCGTCGAGCCGCTCCGCGGCGCTGCCGGGGCCGGAGGCCGCGGTGTCCAGGATCTCCAGGGCCTTGTCGTGGCCGATCCGGCTGATCCGGTGGAGCAGCTCTTCCTTGGTCTTGTAGTGGATGTAGAGCGCGGCCGGGCTCATGCCGGCCCGCCCCGCGATGTCCCGCGTGGTGGTGGCGTGGTACCCGCGCTCCGCGAAGGCCTCCACGGCGGCGACGAGCAGTCGCCGCGCCGCGTCGGGGGTGACCTCCGACCACGGCCGGTAGCCGCCGATCTCCTCCACGCTGTCCATCACTCGCTCACCCTCGTCGGCCTGTAGGAATGAACAGCTTACCGGAGGGTGGTGAGCAAGCGCTTAGCGATCCTGGGGAGCGGGCTGCTTCGGGACGGCGAAGGGGTCGTAGCCCGTCATGATCTTCTCCATCCTGGCCTGGTCGACCCGGGTGACGATCTGGGTGACCTCCTGGCGGTCGCGGATCACCTTGGCGAGGGTGAAGGCCGAGGTGGTGAGGTAGAGGACGGCGATGCCGAGGAAGGCGCGGACCCAGCCGTTCGCCTCCAGGTTGTAGATCCCCAGGGCGACCGCGGCGATGGCGATGCCGAAGGAGGCGACGGCCTGGCCGTAGTAGGCGCCCGTGTTCTGCTGCTTGACCGGTGTCTCGTTCATGGGTCCAGCTTCGGGCGGGCGGGGGCGCGGCACATCCGTGCACGTACTCACGTACGTACTCAGGAACTTCGGTGCGCCCTCGGGAAGTTCGGGCTCAGAAGGCGGAAACCCCCGTGCGGGCGCGGCCGATGAGGAGCTTCTGGATCTGGCTGGTGCCCTCGTAGAGGGTCATCACGCGGGCGTCGCGCAGCAGCTTGCCGGCCGGGTACTCGTCGATGTAGCCGTAACCGCCGTGCACCTGGAGGGCGTTGCTCGCGGCGCGGACGGCGGCCTCGGAGGCGAAGAGCTTGGCGGTGGAGGACTCGGTGGCGAAGGGCAGACCGCGGTCGATCAGATCGGCGACCCGCCAGGTGAGCAGCCGGGCGGCGTCCACGTCCACGGAGATGTCGGCGATCAGCTCCTGGACCAGCTGGTGGTGGGCGATCGGCTTGCCGAACTGCTCGCGCTGGGCCGCGTAGGAGACGGCCGCGTCCAGCGCGGCCTGGGCGATGCCGACACAGCCTGCGGCCACGGACATCCGGCCCTTGGCGAGGGCCGACATGGCGACGGAGAAGCCCTTGCCCTCGGGGCCGAGCATCGCGGAGGCGGGCACGCGTACGCCGTCGAGGGCGAGTTCGGCGGTGGCCTGGCCGCGCAGGCCCAGCTTGCCGTGGACCTCGCGGCGGGTCAGGCCCGGGGAGTCGGCGGGCACGAGGAAGGCGGAGATCCCGCGGTGGCCGGGGTCCTCGTTCGTCCGGGCGAAGAGCAGGACCACGTCGGCCCAGGTGCCGTTGGTGATGAACATCTTGCTGCCGCTGATCACGTACGAGTCCCCCTCGCGCCGGGCGCGCGTGGTGAGGGCGGCGGCGTCGGAGCCGGTGCCGGGCTCGGTGAGCCCGAAACAGCCGAGGGCTTCGCCCGAGCACAGGCGGGGCAGCCAGGCGCGCTTCTGCTCCTCGCTCCCCCAGGCGGCGACGGTCTTGGCGACCAGGCCCAGGGAGACGGAGACGATGCCGCGCACGGCGGAGTCCCCGCGGCCGAGTTCCTCGGTGACCAGGACGTAGGAGAGGTGGTCTCCGCCGGAGCCGCCGTACTCCTCGGGGACGGTCAGGCCGAGGAAGCCGACGGAGCCGAGCTTCTTCACGATGGCCCGGTCCACGCTCTCGGCGCGGTCCCACTCGGCGGCGTACGGGGCGATCTCGCGCTCGGTGAACGCGCGGGCGAGATCGCGGACGGCGGACTGCTCCTCGCTGAGCTCCAGATTCACCGGGCACCTCCGGGTGGGGACGGGATGGGGTCGGTCGGGGCAGGTCGTTAATTACCACCGCTAGTTTAAATGCGGCAGGCTTACTATGTGGCGCATGGCCAGACCGCGCAAGCCCCTCCTCAGCAGATCCCGCATCGTCGAGGCGGCCGGCGCTCTGGTGGACGGCGAGGGACTGGAGGCGGTCTCGACGCGGCGGCTGGCGGCGGCGCTCGGGGTCAGCGGGCCTTCGCTCTACAACCACTTCCGCACGAAGGACGAGATCCTGGACGCGGTCGCGGACGCGGTGAGCGCGCGGGTCGACCTGTCGATGTTCGACGCCGGGGACGGCCGGGAGTGGCGGGTCGCCCTGCACGACTGGGCACACTCGTACCGGGCCGCGCTGTCCGACCATCCGAACATCGTGCCGGTGCTGGCGCGCGGGCCGGGCCGCAGGCCGGCCGGACTGCGGGTGGCCGACGCCGTCTTCGGCGCCATGACCGCGGCCGGCTGGCCGCCGGCGCAGGCGACCCGGATCGGTGCGCTGATGCGGTACTTCATCCTCGGCTCGGCGGTGGCCTCCTTCGCCGGTGGTTTCGTCGACGACGAGACGGCATACGACCCGTCGGACTACCCGCACCTGGGCCAGGCCCACCTGCTGGCGGAACGCCGGCTCGAAGTCGACGAGGGCGCCTTCGAGACGGGCCTGGCGGCCCTACTGGACGGCCTGGCCCTCCAGTACGCGGCCCTCCACGAAACCCCCTGACGCCCGGACCCCCCGGCCAGCCCCGGACGGGGCCCGCCCGGGGCTAGAAGATGACCAGGGAGCGGCCGCCCTTGCCCGCCAGCATCGCGTCGAACGCCGCCGGGATGCCGTCGAGGGTGATGCGGTCGGTGACGAGCGCGCCGAGGTCGATGCGGCCCGCCAAGACGTGGGCGGCGATCACCGGGAGGTCCCGCGCGGGGTCGCTGTTGCCGTAGACGCAGCCGGTGAGCGTACGGGCGAAGTGGAAGATCTCCAGGGCGTTGAAGGTGACCTGCTGCTCCTTGCCGCCGATGCCGACGACCGTCGTACGGCCCCCGCGCCGGGTGGATTCCCAGGCGGCCCGGATGCTCGCGGCCCGGCCCGCGCATTCGACGGCCACGTCCGCGCCGTGGCCGCCGGTGAGCGCGCGGATCTCCTTGGCGGTCGTCTCGGAGGCGAGCAGGAACTCCGTGGCCCCCGCCGCCCGGGCCAGTTCCTCCTTGTCCGGGGAGACGTCCACGGCCACGATCGGCCCCGCCGTCGCGATCCGGGCCGCCTGGAGGGCGGCCAGCCCCACGCCGCCGACGCCGAAGACGGCCACCGACTCGCCGGGGCGGACCTGGGCGCTGTGGTGGACCGCTCCGTAGCCGGTGAGGACCGCGCAGCCGAGCAGCGCGGCCTCGGCGAGCGGGATCCCGGCGGGGGCGGGCAGCACGCAGTTGGCCGCGACGACCGTCTCCTCGGCGAAGGCGGCCACGTTCAGCCCGGGGTGCAGCTCGGCGCCCAGGGCGTCGTGGGCGTACACGGCGCCGACCCCGGTGAGCGCCTTGGCGCAGAGCCAGACCTCGCCGATCGCGCAGTGGTGGCACTGCCCGCAGGACGGGGCCCAGTTGAGCACCACGGCGTCGCCGGGGGCGATGTGGGTGACCCCTTCGCCGACGGCGAGGACCGTGCCCGCGCCCTCGTGGCCGAGGACGGCGGGTACGGGGACCCGCATGGTGCCGTTGGTGAGGGAGAGGTCGGAGTGGCAGACACCCGCGGCGGCGAGCCGCACCCGGACCTGGCCGGGGCCGGGTTCGGGCAGCACGATGTCCCGTATCTCCAGGGGGGCTCCGACGGCGGGCAGGATGGCGGCGCGGACCATGTTCGTCGTCTCCGGGTGTTCGAGGTCGGCTAGAACTGCAGGGACTTGGTCTGGAGGTACTCGGTGAGGCCGTGCGGGCCCAGCTCGCGCCCCACGCCCGACTTCTTGTACCCGCCGAAGGGCGCGAGCGGGTTGAAGCGGCCGCCGTTGATGTCGACCTGGCCGGTGTCCATCAGGCGGGCGAAGGCCACGGCCGTCGCCTCGTCGCCGGCCCAGACCGCCCCGCCCAGCCCGTAGTCCGTGCCGTTCGCGATGGCCAGGGCCTCGTCCTGGTCCGCGTAGGGCAGGATCGACAGCACGGGGCCGAAGATCTCCTCCTGGGCGATGGTCATCTCGGGCGTGACGTCGGCGAACACGGTCGGGGCGATGAAGTACCCCTGCTCGTGCGGCGCCTCGGGCCCGCCCGCGACGAGGCGCGCACCCTCCTCGAGGCCCTTGGTGATGAAGCCCCGGACGCGGTCGCGCTGCTTGGCGCTGACGACCGGGCCGAGGCGGGTGCCCGGGTCGAGGGGGTCGCCGGAGGCGTACTTGGCCGCGGCGGCGGCCGCGAGGGAGACCGCCTCCTCGTACTCGTCCCGGTGGACGAGCATGCGGGTGAGCGCGTTGCAGCTCTGGCCGGCGTTGTTCATGACGTGGCCCACGCCCGCGGCGACGGCCTTGGCGAGGTCGGCGCCGGGCAGGATGACATTGGCCGATTTGCCGCCCAGTTCCAGGGCGACCCGCTTGACGGCGGCGCCGGCCGTGGCGCCGATCTGCTTGCCGACGGCGGTGGATCCGGTGAAGGAGACGAGGTCGACCCCCTCGTGCGCGGCCAGCGCCTGGCCGGTGACCGGGCCGGTGCCGGTCACCAGGTTGAAGACCCCGGCGGGGATCCCCGCCTCGTGCACGGCTTCGGCGAAGAGCTGTGCGGTCAGCGGCGTGTCCTCGGCGGGCTTGAGGACGATGGTGCAGCCTGCGGCGAGAGCGGGCGCCACCTTGGCAACGATCTGGTGCAGCGGGTAGTTCCAGGGGGTGATCGCCCCGACGACGCCGACCGGCTCCAGCAGCACGGTCGAGTTCCCGATCCGCTCTTCGAAGGCGTACGAGGCCCCGAGCTCGGCGTAGGAGGAGGCCACGGCGATCGGCGCCCCGACGTGGACCATCTCCGAGAACCCGAGCGGCGAGCCGAGCTCGGCGGTGATGGTCTCGGCTATCTCCCCCTTGCGGGCGACCAGCACGTCGCGCAGGGCCCCGATGAGGGCCGCCCGCTCGGCCGGAGCCGTGGCCGCCCAGGCGGGGAAGGCCGCGCGGGCCGCCCGTACGGCCGCGTCCACGTCCTCTGGCGTCCCTGCCGGGACCGAGGCGATGGGCCGCTCGTCGGCCGGGTTCAGGACCTCGATGCGGTCGTGGCCGAGGGCGGCCCGCCACTCGCCGCCGATGTACATCCCGTCATGGGCCTTCATGGCAATCCTCCCGAGCACGCACGATCCTGACGTCGCCAACACCCTACAAACTAGCGTCGGTAGTTTTGTGTCGCCAGGGGCGGGCGCGGTCAGATGATGCCGAAAAGCATCCCTGCCGCCAGGACCACCAGGGAGGTCAGGGCCGCCCATTTCACGGTGAACCGGGTGTGGTCGCCGAACTCGACCTTGGCCATGCCCACCAGGACGTAGACGGCCGGAACGAGCGGGCTCGACATGTGCAGGGCCTGGCCGACCAGGGAGGCGCGGGCGATTTCGAGCGGGGAGACCCCGTGGGCGGCTCCGGCCTCGGCGAGGACCGGCAGGACGCCGAAGTAGAAGCCGTCGTTGGACATGAAGTAGGTGAGGGGCAGGCTGAGCAGGCCGGTGACCAGGGCCATGTGCGGGCCCATGCCCTCGGGGATCGCGCCGACGAGCCAGTCGGCCACGTGCTTGACCATGCCGGTGCCGGTGAGCACGCCGGTGAAGACGGCGGCGGCGAAGACCATTCCGGCGACGTTCAGGACGTTCTCGGCGTGGGCGGCGATCCGGGCCTTCTGGTCGGGCATGTGGGGGAAGTTGACGGTGAGGGCGAGGGCGGCCCCGAGGAGGAAGAGCACCGGGATCGGGAGCAGTTCCATGATCATGGCGGTGAGCAGGGCGACGGTGAGGCCCGCGTTGAACCAGTAGAGGCGGGGCCGCAGGGTCGGGCGGTGCGGGTCGAGGCCCTGGAAGCCGTCCTCGGCGGGGGTGGCGCCGTCGGCGGGGGCGTGCGGGGCGGGTCCCGTGGAGCGGGGGGACGGGAGGGAGGCCTCGGGGCTTCCGGCGGCGGCCGGGCCGGTCCCGGCCGCGACCAGGAGTTCCTCGGCCGGCTCCGCCGACCGCCCGGCGCCGGCGGGGAGGGTCAGCAGGCCGAGGCGGCGGCGTTCCTTGAGGCCGAGGGCGTAGGCCAGGACGAAGACGAAGAGCAGGCCCACCGCGAGCGCGGGGATCATCGGTACGAAGATGTCGGCGGCGTCGAGCTTGAGCGCGGTGGCGGCGCGGGCCGTGGGGCCGCCCCAGGGCAGGGTGTTCATGACGCCGTTGGCGGTGGCCGCGACCCCGGTCATGACCACCAGGCTCATCCCGAGGCGCTTGTAGAGCGGGTACATCGCCGAGACGGTGATCATGAAGGTGGTCGAGCCGTCGCCGTCGAGCGAGACGACGGCGGCGAGGACGGCGGTGCCGACCACGACGCGCATCGGGTCGGCCCTGCAGAAGCGCAGGATGCCGCGCACGATCGGGTCGAAGAGGCCGACGTCGATCATCACGCCGAAGTAGACGATGGCGAACATCAGCATGGCGGCGGTCGGCGCGAGCTTGCCGACTCCGTCGATGACGTAGCCGCCGAGCTGCGCGCCCTGTCCGGCGAACACGCAGAAGAGCGCGGGGATGAGGACGAGCGCCGCGATGGGCGACATTTTCTTCAGCATGATCAGGACCAGGAAGGTCGCGATCATGGCGAAGCCGAGGAAGGTCAGCATGTGGGGGAACCTAGGCGCCCCCTCCAGCGGCCAACAAGACGTTCACGCGTGAGCAATACGAGCAAAACCCCAGCTCAGGGGATGGGTGTCAGTTCGACGGGGAATCCGTTGAGTACGGCCGTACCGGAGAGCGGGTCGAGGCGGCTGCCGTCGAGGAGCTGGTTGACGTTGACTCCGGGCACGGCCGCGGCCACCGCCAGGCGGGTGCCGGGGCGGTCGTGGCCCCAGCCGTGCGGGAGGCTCACGACTCCGGTGCGGACGGTGTCGGTGACCTCCACGGGGACCTCCAGGCTGCCGCCGTCGGCGGTGACCCGGACCGGACGGCCGTCGGCGAGGCCGAGCCGGGCGGCATCGTCGGGGTGGACCTGCAGGGTGCAGCGGTTGGAACCTCCGGCGAGGGCCGGGACGTTGTGCAGCCAGCTGTTGTTGGACCGCAGGTGGCGGCGGCCCACGAGCACCAGGGCGGCGGGACGGTCGGCGAGCGTCCCGCGCAGCCTGGGGAGTTCGGCCGCGATCGGGTCCGGGAGGAGCTCGATCCTGCCGCTGCGCGTCCTCAGCAGGCCCGGGAGCCGGGGCCGCAGCGGGCCCAGGTCGATTCCGTGCGGATGGGCGCGGAGCCGGTCCAGTCCGAGGCCGTCGCCGCCCGGAGCCGCCGGCGTCGCGGGGGCGGGGGCCGGGTCGGGGCCGGCCGCGCCGTCGGGTGCGCCCGCGCCGGTTTCCGTAGCAGCGCTCCCGGAGAGGTCCGCGGCCGCGGCGAACCGGTCTCCGTAGGGGCCGAGCCGGAGCATCAGGTCGAGGCGGCGCTCGGGGCCGGTGCCGCCCGCGAGCAGCCCGGCGAGGCGCGCCGGGTCCTGCCCGCGCAGCGGGGAGTCCGGGTCGGCGCACTCCCGGGCGAGGGTGGCCCCGATGGCCAGGTCGTCCACGGCTCCCGGGTCGGTTCCGTGCATGCCGGAGACGGCGAGGACGAGACGGGCGTGGATCTCGCACTCGTCCATGCGCCCGTCTTCGAGCGGAACGGCGGGCGGCGAATAGCGCACCTGGTTGCGGATGGCGAAGGTGTTGAAGGCGAAGTCGAAGTGGGCGCTCTGCGAGGGCGGCGCGGGGGGCAGGACCACGTGGGCGTGGCGGGAGGTCTCGTTGAGGTAGGGATCGATGCTGACCATGAAGTCGAGCCCGGCCAGGGCCGCGTCGAGGCGCCGGCCGTCGGGGGCGGACAGCACGGGGTTCGCCGCGATGGAGACGAGGGCCCGGATCCGCCCCTCCCCCGGGGTGTCGATCTCCTCCGCCAGCGCGGCCAGCGGGAGTTCGGCCTTGGCCTCGGGGTGGCCGCTGACCCGGCTGTGCCAGCGGCCGAGGCCGAAGCCCTTGCCGGGTCCGGCCGGCCGGGGTGCGCGGTCGGTCGCGGAGAGCGGGAACAGGGCTCCGCCCGGCCGGTCGAGATTGCCCGTCAGGATGTTCAGTACGTCGACCAGCCAGCTGGCGAGCGTGCCGTACTCCACGGTGCAGCTGCCGATCCGGCCGTAGACGGCGGCGGTCGGCGCGGCCGCGAGGTCCCGGGCGAGCGCGCGGATCTCCTCGGCCGTGAGGTCGCAGGCGGGGGCGACGGCCTCGGGAGTGAAACGGTCGAGTGCTTCGCCGAGTTCCCCGATGCCCTGCGTGTGTTCCGCGAGCACGCCGGGATCGGTCAGCTCCTCGGCGAGCAGGGTGTGGGCGAGGGCTGCGAGCAGCAGCGCGTCGCTGCCGGGGCGCGGCGCGAGGTGGCGGTCGGCGAGCTTGGCGGTGCGGGTGCGGCGCGGGTCGACGACGACGAGGGTGCCGCCCCGTGCGCGCAGCGCCTTGAGCCGGCCGGGGAAGTCGGGTGCGGTGCACAGGGAGCCGTTGGACTCCACCGGGTTCGCCCCGAGGAGCAGGAGGAAGTCCGTGCGGTCGAGGTCCGGGACGGGAATGGCGAAGGGATCCCCGAAGAGCAGGCCGCTGGAGACGTGTTTGGGCATCTGGTCGAGGGTGCTGGCGGTGAAGAGGTTGCGGGTGCCGAGGGCCTTGAGGAGCAGGGGCGGGTAGAGCTGGCCGGCCATGGTGTGGACGTTCGGGTTGCCGAGGACGACGCCGACGGACTGGGGTCCGTACGCCTGCACGAGGGCGGGTACCGCATCGGCGACGGCCTGGAAGGCCTCCTCCCAGGTGGCCTCGCGGAGCCGGCCGTCGCGTCGCACGAGGGGGGTGCGCAGCCGGTCGGGGTCGGCGTCGAGGCCACCGAGGGCGGCGCCCTTGGGGCAGATGAATCCGCGGCTGAACACGTCGTCACGGTCGCCTCGGGCCCCGGTGACGGTGGTGCCTTCGATGGTGAGCGTGAGGCCGCAAGTGGCCTCGCAGAGGGGGCAGATGCGCAGGGCGGTGCGGGGCATGGGCCCTCCAGGGGGCAGCAGGCTGCGGCACGGGGCACGGGCGCCGGACCCGCGCGAGCGGCACCGAGCATACCGACCGGTAGGCACGGTGGGGAGGGTCCGCGGCACACGGAATCCGGGGAGGGGGTGCGGCCAAGGGCGGGGCGGGGCTCCGGTACGGGGCGGCGGGCCGGGCCCGGCCCGGATCCGGGGCGGCGGGCCGGATTCCCGGACTGCGGACGCGCATCAGGCGGTCGGGGCCGGACACCCCGCGCAGGCCCGCCCCGACCCGTCGCACATGCGCACCGGCCCCTGTGCGCCGCGACCGTTCTCCCTGGTCAGCGGCGCCGATTGGGCCTTCGGCCGACGCGTTTCAGCGCCCTTGGTCGGGAAAGCACATTGCCCCCCGCGGGGAGGGGCGGTTTGGATTGACGGATGACATCCACGCTCGACGGCTGTACGCCCTGGCCCGAGGAATTCGCCGACTACTACTGGGCGTCCGGCCACTGGCGGGGCAACACGCTGGACAACCTGCTGCGCGGCTGGGCCCTGCAGTACGGACCGCGGACCGCGCTGGTCCACGGCGACACCCGCATCACGTACGCGGCCCTGAACCGCCGCGTGGGCCGGATGGCCGCCGGGCTCCGGCTGCGGGGCCTGCGGTCCGGGCAGCGGGTCCTCGTCCAGCTGCCCGCCGTTCCCGAGCTCGTCGTCACCGTGTTCGCCCTGATGCGGGCCGGCGCGGTGCCCGTCCTCTGCCCGGTCTCGCACCGCGCGCCCGAGGTGTCCCACGTGGTCCAGGTCTCCGAGGCCACCGGCTACGTCGGCCCGGCGACGTACCGGGGCTTCGACCACACGGCGATGGCATCGGGGATCGCGGCGCAGGGCCCCTTCCTGCGCCGGGTGTTCACCTTCGAACCGCCGGGCACCTCGGACCCGTACGGCGGCTTCAGGACCGACACGGCGGGCTGCCACTACTTCCCGCTGGACTCCCTCGACTCACCGCCCGAACCGGCGCTCGCACTGACCGCCGGCCAGGTGGCGTTCTTCCTGCTCTCCGGTGGTCCCGGCGAGGCGCCCGAGCTGGTTCCGCGCACCCACAACGACTACGCCTACCAGGCGCGGGCCGCGGCCGAGCTGGTCTCGCTCACCCAGGACGACGTGTACCTCGCCGCGCTGCCCTCCGACCTCAACCTCGCCTTCGGCGGCCCCGGCATCATCGGCACCCTGACCGTGGGCGGCACCGTCGTCCTGGTCGAGGACGAGGAACCCGCCGCCCACTGGGAGGCCGTCGCGCGCGAGCGGGTCACCGTCGCCGCGCTGACGCCGGCCGCAGCCCGGCTCTGGCTCGACGCGGGTGCAGGGGCCGGGGCCGACGTGAGCAGCCTGCGCCTCGTACAGGTCGGCGGCAACACCCCGCCCCTGGAGCCCGCGACCGCCGAACGGGTGACCGCCGAGTGGGACTGCAGCCTCCAGCAGGTCTTCGCCGCGCCCGAGGGGATGCTCACGCTCACCCGGCCCGACGATCCGGACGAGGCCGTGCTCACGACGCAGGGCCGTCCGCTCTCCCCCGACGACCAGATCCGTGTCGTCGACGCCGACGGCAAGGAACTCCCGGACGGGGAGCCGGGCGAACTCCTGGCCCGCGGCCCCTACACCGTCCGCGGCTACTACCGGGCCCCCGGCCGCAACGCGCGCTCCTTCACTCCCGACGGGTACCTGCGCACGGGCGTCCTCGCGCGGCGCACGCCGGACGGCGGCCTGGTGGTGGTTGGCCGCCTCGAAGGCACAGCGCAGCCGCTCGGCCAGGGGTGATCCCCGTCCGGGGCGGGGCCCGGAGCCCGGGGCCCGCGCCTCGGACCTCGGGCCGTCAGTCCAGGACGCGTGCGAGGTACGCGTGCATCATCGCGCGCGTTTCGGCGACGATGGCGGCGTCGCCGTCCGGATCGTTGCGGAAGGCCAGCTGGATCAGGGCGTCGGTGGCCTCGACCGCGACCAGGACGGCCCGTTCCAGGGTGGCGTCCGGGGTGCGGGCGAGGTGGGCGCCGAGGAGTTCGGTGAGGCGGACCGCCACCAGGTGGTTGGGGTCGGAGGCCGGCCCCTCGGACGGTGGCGCCGGCACCCCGAAGTCGACGAGGGCGAAGCCGGGCACGCTCCGCTTCATGACCAGGTACTCGTCCAGCACCGCATCGACCACCGGGCGCCAGTCGGTGTCCGCGAGGTCCGCGAGACGCTGCTCGATGCCGTCGGCGTAGCGGTCCAGGTTGCGGTGGGCCAGGGCGATGGCCATGGCCCGCTTGTTGCCGAAGAACCGGTAGACCGAACCGATCGGCACACCGGCCCGCAGGGCAACGGCCCGGGTACTGAGGTTCTCGTACCCGGTCTCGTCGAGGAGCTCCGCGCAGGCGTCGAGGATCCGGGCGAGGCGGTCGGCGCTGCGCTGCTGGATCGGCGTCCGGCGCAGGGAGTGGGCTGGGGGCACGGGGTCCATCATGCCGCTCCCGGGTTCCCGGTTGGGCGGCGGTACCGGTTCGGCCGCCTCAGTTCAGCAGCAGGCTGAGGCCGCCCACGGTGTACGTGATCATCAGCGCGAGCAGCGGGAGTTGCCCGGCGACGGCTTTCGCGGGCGGGAAGAGGCGTACGGAGCGGTCGTGTGCGGCGATCACGCCGAGGACGTGGCCGGTCACCACGGCGATCACCTGGAGGGCGGCGAGGCCGCCGGGACCCAAGGGGGACAAGGGTTCCGGGGCGTTGTCAGTGCCCACTGCCATGATGACTGTGCGTGGCCCTTCGGTTACCAGGAGGGAGAAGTAGTGGGCGACGAGATAGCCGAGGGCGATCGGCACGAGTGAGTGGGCGAAGGCGGTCAGCGGGCCGGGGTGCGGGCCGCAGACGAGGCGGGTGACCGCCGCGCAGAGGCAGTAGAGGGCGGCGACGAGGGCGACGGCGCCGACGAGTCCGAGGGTGGCGGCCGGGGTGCGTCCGAGGGGGGAGGTCTGGATCGCGTTGATCCACGCGGGGTTGTCGGAGAAGCCGTCGTAGGCGGTGGATCCCAGCAGGACGCAGACGGTGGCGACGAGTCCGGGCCGCTCGGGTGTCGCGTCGAGTCCGTGGAAGGGGTTACGGAGGACCAGGCGGCCGTCGCTGCGACGGCCGAGGGGGGAGAGCCGGGCCAGGAGGGCGGAGTACGCCTCGAAGGCGTCTGCGTCGGCGAACCAGCGTTCGCCGTAGCGGGCGGCGCACAGGAGGTGGACGGTGGCGTAGGCGGTCAGGGCGATCAGGAGGGTGGTGGTGGAGGCGGGATCGGGAGAGACGAGTTCGAGCCAGGTGAAGGCGAAGAGCCCGGCGGCGGCCGGCCATTGCCCGAGCCGGGCGGGGAGCGGGCGGTGCGGTCGGGACTTCCCCGGCAGTCGGGCGAGCAGGCGGTGCAGGGTGCGCAGGGGGTTGAGGAGGCGCCAGACGGGGCCGAAGAGGAGGGAGGCGGGGACCAGGCCGACCCAGAGCAGGACGTAGACGGCGCCGGGAGCGGGATTGCGGGCGGGGTCGTCGGGGCCGAGGAGGAGGTGCAGGAGGACGGCGAGCGAGGCCGCGAGGCCGAGCCCGCGCAGGGCGGTGCGGGTGGCCGGCGCGTCGGCCACCCGCTGGATCCCTGCGGGCAGGGCCGCGCCCGAGCGGTCGCCGCGGAAGCGGGAGGCCGACCAGAGGAGGCCCAGCGCGAGGAAGGAGACGAACAGTGCGGTGAAGGCGCCGGCGAAGGCGTAGAAGGGAGAGATGGGCAGATCGTGCTGCGAGCCGATGCCGTGCGCGAGCGTCATCGGACGAGGAGCTGGGTCAGGACGAGGCCGGACTCGTGGGTCTCGACCTCGAAGAGGCCCGTGCGGTCGGCCGTCAGGATCAGGGTGGCCTCCTGGCCTGCCGGCAGGGCGAGTTCCTTGTCGAAGCCGTGGACGTGCAGGGTGTCGGCGCGGTCGCTGGTGACCCGTAGGGCCACGCGGTCGCCGCGCGTCAGCTCGACCCGGCCCGGGGCCGGGCTGACCTTGCCGTCCCGCACGGTGATGGTCACCGTGCGGTCCGCGTCCTGCGCGGCCTCCGGGGCCGTGGGGGACGGTGCGGTCGGGGAGTGCGAGTGGGTGGACTGGCCTGATCCGGCGGCGAGTTCGAGGGCCGCTTCGACCGGTTTGCCCGCCACCGCCCAGGCCGTGTGGTCGTCGGCGTAGAGGCGGACGGTCAGGGTGTGCGGGCCGCCCGCGGGTACCTGCGCGGCGGGCAGGTGGAACCAAGGGCCGTACAGGCGCGCCAGTTTGCGGCCGTCCAGCTCCAGGTGCGCGTGGCCGGCACCCGGGAGGGCGGCGCCGCCGGCGCTGTCGGGGGTGAAGCGGAAGTTCGTCACCGTCAGTTGGAGGTTCCAGCCGTCCTCGGAGTCCGGCCGGGCGGCGAGCCGGACTTCCGGCGCGCCCTCGGCCGGGACCTCGCGGAGCCGGTGGCCGGCGCCGTCGTCGGCGGTGAGGAGGGTGCCGACCTTGCCGGAGGCCTGCTCGTGGGTGGTGCCGGGCTTGTGGTGGGTGGTGGCCCGCCCCCCGCAGCCCGTCGCCGCGCCGCCCGCCAGGAGCAGGGCCAGGGCGAGCAGCGTCGCCGCGCGGCCCGTCCGGCGCGACGGGCGGGAGGGGCGGGAGGGGCGGTAGGGGCGGTAGGGGCGGGACCGCCCCGGCGGCGTACCGCAGACGTCGCACCGGATCCGCTGCTCGGAGCGGCCGCCGACCTGGTGGTCCGCGTGGCCTTGGTGTTCCGCATGGCCCTGGTGATCCGGGGTGCCACGGTGGTCCGGGTTGCTCGGGGTGCCCGGGGTGCCCGGGTTGCTCGGGTTGCTCGTCACGGCTGGTCTCCCCCGGCAGCGGCGCCGCCCTCGGACTCGGCTTCGGCGCTGCGGGTCGGGGCCGGGCCTGCGGGGACGGGGACCCGGTCGCCGGCCGGGTCCGGGCCGGGGCCTGCCGGGCGGGCCGGGGTGCCTCCGGGGCGGGCTGCGGCGACGACGGCCCAGAGGATCCACAGCACCGCGACGAGGGACCGGATCCAGGCGGGGCTGAGCGGGATCCAGGGGACCATCAGCACGGCCTTGTCGAAGGCGTCGAGGAGGGTGAGCGCGCCCAGCAGCAGGGTCAGGCGGGCCAGCCAGGGCCGGGTGGGGCGCAGGGCGAGGCCGGTGCCGGTCCACCACAGGCCGAGGCAGAGCAGGGCCAGCGCCGGGACGAAGGTGCCGACCAGGCCCATCGTGGAGCCGGCCACGTCCAGGGCCAGGCCCGCGAGGCCGAGCAGCGCGGCCACCCCGGCCGGGCGGGAGTGGCGCAGGCGGCGCCACCACAGGAGGCCGCCGACGAGGAGGAGGACCGCCGCGACGGCGAGGGCGAGCTGGGTCTCCACCCGCTGGAGGCCCCGGGAGCCGTACCAGTCGCAGCCGGCCGGAAGCTTGCGCGCCTGGACGCTGTAGTCGGCGCAGACCATGAGCTGGGCCAGCTTCACCGGTTCGCCGGCGAGCCGGGCCGAGCTGCCGGAGACCGCTCCGCGGCGCTCGCCGCACTGCGGGAGCGTGCCCGGGGTGGAGCCGTCCGGGCCCTGCTGCCAGCAGTTGCCCCGGCCCTGGCCGTCCCACCACACGTCCATGCCGTTGGGGCGGGAGGCACCGGACTTGTCCTTGCCCAGGATGTTGCCGGCGTAGCGGTTGTGGTGGGAGGTGTCGGTCTGCTTGGAGAGCTCTTCCTCGCCGCGGATGAAGGCGGGCACGGCCGAGAGGAAGAAGCCCGCGCGCTGGTGCCCGTACACCCAGTTGTTCTCGTAGAGGTTCCAGTTGCCGCCGGCCGTGATGATGCCGGTGCCGGGGGGCATGGAGATCTGCGGGCAGACCACGCCCTGCTCGTAGCCGCGCTCCGCGGGCGGTTTGGCGCAGGTGCCGTCGGCGACGAAGTGGTAGTAGTCGGCGTTGTTGTCGTGGATCAGGTTGCGTTCGAAGCGGGCGTGGTTCTGCGGGAGTCCGGGGTGGCCGGGGAAGGCGCTGTCCATCGAGGCGCCGCCCATGTTCTGGTCGAACTCGTTGTCGTGCACGTACACCGAGTCGCCCGCGGTGCCGGAGTAGCCGACCATGTTGTGGTGGCTGCGGCAGCCGGTGATCTCGATGGAGTAGCGGGGGACGTCGTAGCCGCGGCCGTCGTTGATGTTCGAGGCGCTGCCCGGGTAGATGCCGGAGTCGCCGTTGCCGTAGGACTCGCAGTTCTTGTACAGGCCGTGGTCGCTGGCGAAGGTCAGGAAGCCGTACTCGTCGTTCCAGCGGGTCAGCACGTCGTCGATGACGAAGCCGTCGCCCGCGAGGACGTACAGCGAGTTGAAGGTGGTGCGCTGGGCGGTGAAGTTGCGGAAGTAGATGCCGTTGGACTTGTCCGCTCGGATCGCGTTCAGCTTCTGGTACTTGGCGTCGATGACCACGTCCTCGCGGGAGGCTCCGGTGCCTTCGATCTGGAGGTCGGTCTTGCCGAGGATGGCGACGAGGTTCTGGTTGTGGCGGCAGGCCACCTGCTGCTCGTACGTCAGGATCTGGTAGCCGAGCGAGGAGTTGGGCGCCTTGAGCGAGGCGCACTCCCCGGTCGGCTTGGGGAGCGAGGGCTCCTCCTCGTAGAGGCCGGGGAGGATCGCGATGTTCATGCCCGGGCGGTCCACGGCGTCGACGGCGGCCTGGAGGTCGCGGAAGCCGTTCTTCTCGCAGCGCTCGTAGAGGACGAGGTTGCGCTGCTTGAGGGGGTCGGGGAAGGCGGATATCCGGCGTTCGAAGGCGGGCCGGTCGGTCTTGCAGACGATCAGGTCGGGCTCGCCCGTGCGGTAGGCGGGGACGGAGCCGGTGCCGTCGGGGAGGTCGACGGGGCGCTCCTCGTGCGCGTGCGCGGCGGGCGCGGCGACGAGGAGGGACAGGAGCGCTAGGAGGGCGGCGAGGAGCGCCGCCGGCACGGCAGGAAACCTGCGGGTCCACGACATGCGCGTGAGAGTAGAGGAATGTTCATCTTTTGGGATCCCCTCGCGCAGGAATAGGACCCCGGCGAGCCAAGTCGTGACCCGGAACCCACCGGAGCCCGGCCAGTACCCGGCCGTCGCGGGGCGAGGACCCTGCTACCGCCCGCCCGGCGGCCGACTGATCGGAATCCCCCCGTTGACGCGCGAGCCGAGGAATCCTACTGTCAGGCATAGGATTCCTTCGGCAGACCGGGAGCGTGCAATGAGCGGCGGCAGCGAGCAGGCCAGGAAGACGGCGGAGGGGCTGGAGTACCTCACCGGCTTCGGCAACGAGCACAGCTCGGAGGCCGTGCCCGGCGCGCTGCCGATCGGCCGGAACTCCCCCCAGCGCTCCCCCCTCGGCCTGTACGCGGAGCAGCTCAGCGGCAGCGCGTTCACCGAGCCGCGTTCCCACAACCGCCGCTCCTGGCTCTACCGGATCCGCCCCTCGGCCGCGCACCCGCCGTTCACCCGGACCGACAACGGCGCCCTGCGCAGCGCGCCCTTCACGGAGGCGCCGGCCGACCCGAACCGGCTCCGCTGGAACCCGCTGCCCGACCCGGCCCCCGGTACGGACTTCCTGGCGGGCCTGTGGACCCTGGGCGGAAACGGCGACGCCACCCAGCGGTCCGGCATGGCCATCCACCTGTACTCCGCCGACGCCTCCATGACCGACCGGGTGTTCAGCGACTCCGACGGCGAGCTGCTGATCGTCCCCGAGCGCGGCGGGCTGCTGCTGCGCACCGAGTTCGGCCTGCTGAGCGCCCGGCCGGGCGAGATGGCGCTGATCCCGCGCGGGGTCCGCTTCCGCGTGGAGCTCCAGGACGAGACCGCCCGCGGATACGTCTGCGAGAACTACGGCCGCCCCTTCGAGCTCCCGGACCTCGGCCCCATCGGCGCCAACGGGCTCGCCGCCGCCCGCGATTTCCGGGCGCCGGTCGCCGCGTACGAGGACGCCGACCGGCCGACCGAGGTGGTGAACAAGTTCTGCGGCAACCTCTGGACCGCCACCTACGACCACTCCCCGCTCGACGTGGTCGCCTGGCACGGCACGCACGTCCCGTACGTCTACGACCTGCGCAGCTTCAACGTCCTCGGTTCCATCAGCTACGACCACCCCGACCCGTCCATCTTCACGGTCCTGACCTCGCCCTCCGACACGGCGGGCCTGGCGGGCGTGGACTTCGTGGTCTTCGCGCCGCGCTGGCTGGTCGGCGAGGACACCTTCCGCCCGCCGTACTTCCACCGCAACGTGATGAGCGAGTACATGGGGCTCATCGACGGCGCCTACGACGCCAAGGCGGAAGGCTTCGTGCCCGGCGGCGGCTCCCTGCACAACATGATGTCCGCGCACGGCCCCGACCGGGAGACCTTCGACCGGGCGAGCGCCGCCGAGCTGAAGCCGCAGAAGATCGACGACGGCCTGGCCTTCATGTTCGAGACCCGCTGGCCGATCACCGCCACCGCCCAGGCCGCCGGCGCGGACCACCTCCAGAGCGGTTACGACGACGTCTGGGAGGGGCTGGAGCGCCACTTCCGCGCCTAACATCACGAGCATGCCGCGCGGCGCCGCCACCGCCGCGCCCACACCGTCCTACGGAGAACCACCCGTGACCGCCTTCGCCCCCGACTCGCTGGTACTGAACCGGAAGCTGCCGCTCTGGTACCAGGTCTCCCAGTCGCTGCGCGCCTCGATACTCGGGCGCACCGCGGACGCCTCGCTGCGCCTGCCCACCGAGGAGCAGCTCGCCGAGCACTACGGGGTGAGCGTGCTGACCATGCGGCAGGCGCTCAAGGAGCTGGAGAGCGAGGGGCTCATCAGCCGCCACCGGCGGCGCGGGACCTTCATCGAGCCGGGGGCGCTGCGCGGGGCCCCGGTCCGGCTGCTCGGCTCGGTCGACGCCATCGTGGCGCAGCAGTCGGGCGACCGTACGACGATCCTCGGGCACGAGCGGACGGCGGTGTCCGGGGAGCTGCTGGAGCACTTCCCGGACACCGCCGAGGTGGTCACGTACCGCAGGCTCCGCCGCGACAGCGAGAGCGGCGAGCCGACCAACTGGGCGGAGAATGCGGTGCGTCCGGAGCTCGCCGACGCCATCGACCTGGCGGATCTGGAGCGCTGGCCGATGACGAAGGTGCTGCGCGACATCGCGAAGGTGGACATCAGCCGGATCACCGACACCGTGGAGGCGCGGCTCGCCGACCCGCTCACGGCCGAGCTGCTCGACGTGCCGTTGCTGAGCCCGATCCTGCACTACACGGGCGTCACCTACGACGGCTCCGGCCGGGTGGTCGACGTGGCGCGGATCCGGTACCGCGGGGACCGGTTCTCCTTCACCGTGACCGTCGACGCGCACTGAGGCCCGACCGCGGCGCTCACTGAGCGGTGACCGCGCTGTCGGCGGGGGGCGGCTACTTCCGGTCGTCCTCCATTCCGCGCTCGCCCTCCGCCTGGGACGGCGTGGTCCGCTGCGTCTGGGCGTGGCGGAGCTTCTTCTGCTTCTCGTCCAGGTCCTCGTCGAGCCGCTCCCCCTCGGCCTGCGACGGGGTCGAGTACTCGTCGTACTGACTCATGTCCGCCTCCCGGTGCGTCCGGTCGGCCCGGCTCCGTCCGGATCCGGGCAGATCCCTACATAGGGAGCCTAACTCTCCGGCCTGGACGCGGCCCGGTCACCGGGTGGCGTCGCTACCATCGGCCGGGTGAGCGCTGACGCATCCCCGCGGGACCGGCTGCCGGACGGTCCGCACCCGCTGCTGGACGATCTGATGCCCTGGGCCGTGGGCTCCCTGCGCCTGGGCCGGGCCTGGGTCGCGGCCCCCGATCCGGCGACCCTGCGCGCCCGGTGGGCGGCCCTGGCCGCGGCCGAGGGCGCCGAGCGGGAGCGGCTGTTCCGCCCCACCCGGGCCCGCAGCACGGGCGCCGGGGCGGCGGCGCTGCCGGGTCAGCGCGCCGGTTCCACGGCCCGCTTCGCGGACACGCCCGGGCCGCGCCCCGACCCCGTACGGATCCTGCGCGAGCCCTTCGACGAGCAGTGGCTGCTGCCCGACCAGCGGCTCATCGACCTGGCCCGCCCCGAGCTGTGGCGGGTGCTGGACGAGCACCAGCTGTTCGCCGTGGAGCCGGCGCAGTCGGCGGCGCTGCTGGTCACCGCGCACCTCCCGGCCGGCCGGCTCGGCCGGATCCGCCCGCTGCACCGCCGCCCGGGCGGCGCCGAGCCCAATCTCGCCCCGGGGCTCCAGCACCTCCTCGGGGAGCGGTACGGCACCTGGGTCACCCCCGAGGACGTGCTCTGCTGGATCCTCACCGCCGGCCGCACCGGCCCCCGGGGGTACGAGGTCCCGCTCACCGCCGACGCCACGCGCTGGCGGGCCGGGCTGGAGCTGGGCCACCGGCTGCTCTCCGTGCAGCTGCGCGGGGCCCGCGGCGGCGAGGCGCCCCGGCTGCCCGGCGGGCGCCGGCCGTACGTCCGCTCGGCGCTGCCGGCGTGGCCGCGCGAGCTCGCGTACGACCCGGAGAGCGAGACCCTGACGGTCGGGGGCGGCTCGGGCAGCGGCACCGTGTCGCCCGTACCGGCCGGGGCGTGGGAGTACGAGGTCCAGGGGGTCCGCGTGCTGGAGACCTGGTTCGCCGCCCGGCTCGCGCACCGGGATCCGGAGGCCGAGGGGCTGGACGCGGTGGGTCCGGCGGAGTGGCCGCAGGGCTGGACCTCGGAGCTGCTGACCCTGGTGACCACCCTGGCACTGCTGGCCGAACTGGAGCCGGAGCGGGCGGCGTTCGAGGCGGGGCCGGTACTGACCCCCGCCGAGCTGCGGGCGGCCGGGGTGCTGCCGCCTCCGGACTGGGCCCGGCGTCCGGCCTCGGTCCTGGACCACCAGGAGGAGGGGCCGGGCGGGCAGTTCGCACTGCTCTGAGGCGCGGGGGCCGCGGGGCGGGTGGCCCTGCGGGGCAGCCCCCGACCCGCCCTTCCACCGTTCCCCGGGCCGGGCCGGCCCCGGTCCTCAAACGCCGGACGGGCTGAGAGAACCCGGAGCTCCGCCCCGGGGTCCGCGCCTCAAGCGCCGGCGAGGCTGGATGTGCATCCGCCGGCATGTTAAGCGCGGGGTCCGGGGCGCGCCCGATCGGTCCGGCCGGCCGGAGCGGCGACCCGGCGCGCGTGACAGCCCGGTCGGGATCGAGTAGGCAGGGGCCATGGCTACCGATGCGCTCACCGACCCCCTCCCCCTAGACGGCATCACCGTCGTCTCCGTCGAGCAGGCCGTCTCCGCACCCTTCGCCACCCGCCAGCTCGCCGACCTCGGCGCCCGGGTGATCAAGGTCGAGCGGCCCGACGGCGGAGACTTCGCGCGCGGCTACGACACCGCCGCGCATGGTCTCGCCTCGCATTTCGTGTGGGCCAACCGGGGGAAGGAGTCGCTCGCGCTCGACCTGAAGGACCCGCGCGGGCGGGAGGTCCTGCACCGGCTGCTCGACGGGGCCGACGTGTTCGTGCAGAACCTCGCCCAGGGGGCCGCCGCCCGGCTCGGGCTCGACTCCGCCGCCCTGTGCGCCCGCTACCCCCGGCTGGTCGCCGTGGACGTCTCCGGATACGGTCCCGAAGGCCCGTACGCCCACAAGCGCGCCTACGACATGCTCGTCCAGTGCGAGGCCGGCCTGGTCTCGGTGACCGGCACCCCGGAGCAGCCGGTCAAGGCGGGCATCCCGGCGGCGGACATCGCGGCCGCCATGTACGCCTTCTCGGGCGTGCTCGCCGCCCTGCTGCGCCGCGGGATCACCGGGCGCGGCGGCCGGGTGGAGGTGTCGATGCTCGACGCGCTCGCCGAGTGGATGGGGCATCCGCTGCACCACACCATGCACGGCGGGGAGCAGCCGGTGCGGACGGGCCTCGCACACGCCGTGATCGCGCCCTACGACGCCTACGCGACGGCGGACGGCGACCGGGTGCTGCTGTCGGTGCAGAACGACCGGGAGTGGCGGCGGCTGGCCGAACGGCTCCTGGAGCGTCCGGAGCTGGCCGATGATCCGGGATTCGCGACGAACTCCGCGCGGACCGCGAACCGGGAGAAGACCGACGCGGTGGTCGCCGAGGCGCTGGGCCGGCTCGGCTCGGACGAGGCGATCGAGCGGCTGGAGGCGGCGGGCATCGCCTGCGCACGGCTGAACTCGGTGGCACAGCTGGCCGCGCACCCGCAGCTGGAGGCCCGGGACCGCTGGCGGGAGGTGGGCTCGCCTGCGGGCCCGCTGCGGGCCCTGCTGCCGCCGATCGGACTGCCCGGCGGCGCGGCACCGCACATGGGTGCGGTGCCGGCGCTCGGCGAACACACCGAAGCCCTGCTGCACGCCCTGGGGATGACGGGCGAACAGATCACGGCATTGCGCCGGGACGGTGTGGTCCGCTGACTGGGCAGGGTTGATCAGGCCGGGTACTGAGCGGCGGCGCTGCGGGGGCGGGTACACCCCCCGGACGGACGGTTACGAACGGCGGCTGCCGAAGAGGGTGCGCCGGAGCCTCCGCAGCGGCGCGAAGAGCGATACGCGCGCGCTCCGGCTCCGCAGCCGGTGCGTGTGGTCGCGCGAGGTGAGCTCACGCATGAGCAGCGTCGCCTCGGCGGTCTCGCGGTGCGGGACGGCCGGACCGCCGAGCACCGCGAGGTGGCGGTCGAGGCGCGAACTGGTCGCACCACTGCCGCAGGTGATGGCAGGCACGCGGGGCGGCCTGCTGCGCATTGCTATCTGTTCCATGTCTCTCCCCACCCGTATGAGGGCACCCGGCCCACCGGGCAGGGTAACCCTATCGTCCCCACGTCGCGCACGGGTATCCCGGTGGTGTGAATTGCCCGTGTGGCGAGCGGGAGTTGACGATTACTCAGCGGAGTCGATCGTCACTCTCCGCTAAATCCACCGGGGTTCGGCGGCGCTGGAACCGCATCGGCGCCGACTGCGTGACTCCTGTCGTGACCGGAGCCACGGCGCACGCTCTGCGCTAACTTGGAGTGATCGTCCGGTAACACCCCTGGGGGCGCGCGTGAATGAGGCTTTCGGTGACTGAGTCCGCGTCGAACGGGGACGGGGCCGGCGACCGCGTCGTCGCCGGACGCTACCGCCTGCTGGGTCCGCTCGGCCGCGGCGGGATGGGGATGGTGTGGCGGGCCCGGGACGAGGTCCTGGGGCGCGAGGTCGCCGTCAAGGAAGTGCGCGCCCCGGCCGGGATGGACGCGGACGAGGTGGATCGGATGTACCGGCGCCTGGAGCGGGAGGCCTGGGCCGCGGCCCGCGTCTCGCACCGGGGCGTGGTCACCGTCTACGACGTGGCCACCGAGGACGGCCGGCCCTGGATCGTGATGGAGATCGTACGGGGACTCTCCCTCGCGGAGGTCCTGGAGGGCGACGGGCCGCTCACCCCGCAGCGGACCGCGCACATCGGCGAACAGGTGCTGGCCGCACTGCGCTCCGCACACGAGGCGGGGGTGCTGCACCGGGACGTCAAACCGGGCAATGTGCTGATCGCCAACGACGGCCGCGTGGTGCTCGGCGACTTCGGAATCGCGAGCCTGGAGGGCTCCACCGCCATCACCATGACGGGCGAGGTCGTCGGGTCCCCCGAATTCCTGCCGCCCGAGCGGGCGTTGGGGCGCGAGCCGGGTCCCGGGTCGGACCTGTGGGCGCTCGGGGTGATGCTGTACCTGGCTGTGGAGGGGGTCTCCCCGTTCCACCGGGATTCCCCGGTGGCCACGCTGCGGGCGGTCGTGGACGAGGACGTCCCGGCGCCGCGGCGCGCCGGGCCGCTGACGCCCGTCCTGGAGGGGCTGCTGGTCAAGGATCCCGCGGAGCGGCTGTCCGCGGCCGAGGCGGCCCGGATGCTGCGCATCGTCGGCGCGGGAGGGACCGTACGCGCCTCCGGCGGGCCGGTGTCGGGCCCCGCGACGGCTTCGGCGACGGGGGCGGGCATCGGCGCGGACGACCCGACCTCCGTGATGCAGAACCGGTACGGACACCCCACCCCGCCGCTGCCGCCGGCCGGTACCGGGTCGGCGCGGGCGCTGCCCCCGGACACCGGGGGGAACGGGGCGACCGGGGGCAACGGGGCCGGGCTGGTGCTGGGCGGCGGGATCGTGGTGCTGCTCGTGGTGGTGCTGCTGCTGGGATGGCTGCTGCTGAAGAACCGCGACACGGGCGGCGACGGCGACGGGGGTGCGACGACCGCACCGCCGGTGACGCAGAGCGCTTCGCCTTCCCCGACCCCCTCGCCGAGCGGATCCCCCTCGCCCTCCGCCTCCCCTTCCCCCTCCCCCTCTCCTTCGGCGACGCCGCCGCCGGGCATCACCCTGTCCGCCGTCCAGGCCCTCCGGGACACCTACCGCGGCGAGTGCCCGGCGCCCGCCGGCGAGGCGCCCTCCTTCACCGCCACCGTGACGGTGGAGCGGACCCCGGCGATGGTGGAGTACCGGTGGGCCACGCGCAGCGGCAGGACCTCGGGCCCCGACTGGCGGACCCTCGCGTACCCGGCGGGCGGGCCGACGAGCGTACGGCTGGACCACACGGAGCTGACGAACGACCCGGACGCGACCTTCGAGGATGCCGTCCGGCTGGAGGTCCGGGCGCCGTCGGAGGCGGCTTCGGCCTGGCTGGAGTTCTCGGTGACGTGCGAGGAGGAGACCCCGACGGGCGGGGCCTCCTCTCCGAGCACGTCCGGACCCACCTCTTCCCCGTCACCGAACCCGGGTCCGACGGCCAGTCCGTGACGCACCGGGCCGTGACGCGTCGGGCAGCAACACGCCGGGCCCTGACGCGTCAGGCAGCGCTGGTGAAGACGGGCAGGTAGCCGCCGGACTGTCCGGCGGCGGTCGGGTGGTAGGACTCGCCGATGTTCAGCCAGTTGAGGCTGTGCAGCCACTCGCTGCCGGAGCAGATCTCGTGCCCGGTGAAAGCACCGGCGACCGAGGCGAAGGCGAAGCCGTGGTTGGCGGCGCGTTTGGCGATGGCGGCGTTGAGGTAATCGGAGGCGCCGTTGATGGCCTTGCGCTCGCCTTCCGAGAGCCCGGCCACGCAGTTTCCGTTCAGCTTGTAGAAGCGGGGATAGCCGAGGACGACCACGCGGGCGCCCGGGGAACGGCTGTGGATCGCGTTGTAGACCTGGTCGAGCTGGCCGGGGAGGGTGGAGTCGACGTACGCCTTGGCCTGGTTGACCCGGCTGACGCAGGTGGCTTCGGACTGGAGCACACAGGTGGTCATGACGTCGGAGAATCCCGCGTCGTTGCCGCCGATGGTGATGCTGACGAGGTCGGTGCCGGCGTTCAGCGAGGTGAGCTGGCTGCTCATCACATCACCCGTACGAGCACCCGAGCAGGCGGCGAAGGAGAAGGTCTGGGGGGAGTGCGCGGCGGCCCAGAGGGCCGGGTAGGCGCGGGGGGTGCGCTTGCAGTTCCCGCTAGCACTGTCGTAGTTGCCGGCACCGACGCCGGAGGAGTAGGAGTCGCCGAGGGCGACGTAGCCGAAGTCGGCGGCGGCGGTGGCCGGACCGGCTCCGAACAGGGCTGCGCCCGCAGCGAGTAACAGGGCGGAGGCCAGTGCAGCGAAACGAGGCATTCTCATGCTCATGTGTGCGGCTCCTTGTGGGGGTTACTCAGGAGTTACTCCTGAGTCCGTGGTACAAGGAACCGAGGCCTTCTGGAAGTGTCCATGCCAAGAATGTTCGGGGTGGACCTGCGGCGCGAATCTTCACCCGCACGGCGTTTGAAGAGGGAATCCCGCCACTCGATCCAGCGAAACACGGGTGCATGAGGCCAGTTCGTGCCGGATCATGGGCGCCATGCCAGCCAACCCTCAGGACGCGCTGCCGATCCGGCTCAACGTCGACGACAGCGACTCCCCGTCGGACGTGGTCGACGCACTGTTCCTCGGCCGCTTCGCGTCCGGCGAGCAGCCCCACTCGCACAGCGTGTCGATCGACCGGGTCAAGCCGGGCGCGACCCTGCTGCCGTCCGGGGCCACGGTGTTGCGCTCCGCCCGCGACAGCGACCGCAGCGCGACGCTCGCGGAGGGCGAGGGCTGGACCATGCTCGTCTCCCGCTGGAGCCGGGGAGCGGACGTCACGGTGACGGCGGTCAGCGAGGAACTCGCCGCCGGTGTGCTGGGCGAGGCCACCGAGGGCGCGCAGGACGAGCCCGAACCGCAGCCCGAGAACGTCGCGATGGGCTTCTGGTACGTCTCCCCGCGCCGCGGCCCCTACCGCACGACCCGGCAGATCGCGGCCGGCACCTGGGAAGAGGTGCGGCCCAACTACACGGCTCCCGTGGCCGGGGCGATGGACCGGCTGATGAAGATCACCCCAGACGACATCGCCGGCCGGCTGCTCCTGCTGCACGGCCCCCCGGGCACCGGGAAGACCTCCGCCCTGCGCACGCTCGCCCGGTCCTGGCGGGACTGGTGCCAGGTGGACTGCGTCCTGGACCCGGAGCGGCTGTTCAACGACATCGGCTACCTGATGGACATCGCGATCGGCGAGGACGAGGGCACGGCGAAGAGCCGCTGGCGGCTGCTGCTCCTGGAGGACTGCGACGAGTTGATCCGCGGCGAGGCCCGGCACACCGCCGGGCAGGCGCTGTCACGGCTGCTGAACCTCACGGACGGCCTCCTCGGCCAGGGCCGCAACGTCCTGGTGGGCGTCACGACCAACGAGGACCTGGAGCGGCTCCACCCCGCGGTGGTCCGGCCGGGGCGGTGCCTCGCCCGCATCGAGATCGGCCGGCTGACGCACCGCGAGGCGGTGGACTGGCTCGGCACCGACGAGGGCGTCTCCCGCGAGGGCGCGACGCTGGCGGAGCTCTTCGCCCTGCGCCGCGGTGCATCGGGCCCCACCGCGCTGCTGCCGACGCAGGGCCACGACACGGAGGCCGGGCTGTACTTGTAGGTGCGGGGCGCGCATGGGCGGCGGCCCGGCCCACGGGTCCCACCGCGCGGGGCGCGCACGGGTCCGGCGCGTACGCCGAGGAGAATGGGGGCGCGGCCGAAGGCCCCCGCCGGCCGTCCGCACCTCCGGGGGACCCACGAACAGGAGAACGCACCGTGCTCGAACCGGCGCAGGAGAATCCCTTCCCCGACAGCCACGTCCTCGGCGAGGGCCCCGAGCCGCACCCGCAGCTCCAGCCGGTGCTCGGCCTCGTCGGACGCTGGCACGGACGGGGCAGCGGCGAGTACCCGACCCTGGAGCACGGGTTCCGGTACGAGCAGGAGATCACCTTCAGCCACGACGGCCGGCCCTTCCTCGTCTACGAGTCCCGCGCGTGGCTGATCGACGACTCCGGCACGGCCGTGCGCCCCGCCGGCCGGGAGACCGGATGGTGGCGCATCCTCCCGGACGCCTCGGTCGAGGTCACGCTCGCCCACCCGACGGGCATCGTCGAGACGTACGTCGGACGGGTCTCCGGTACGGAGATCGAGATGGCCACCGACACGGTGGGGCTGACCCCGCGGGCCAAGGAGGTCACCGGCATGCGACGCCGGTACGCCCTCCAGGAGGGCGGGCTGACGATCGTGCAGGAGATGGCCGCGGTGGGCCAGCCCATGCAGCACCACCTCCAGGCCCGGCTGTTCCCGCGCAAGGACTGACCCGCGGGGCACGGCCGGGCAGGGGGCGCCACCAGGCAGCGCCGCCGCCGGACAGGGGCGCCGTCCGGCGGCGGCGACCAGGCCGACAGGGCGACAGGGCCCGGGGTGTCAGTCCGCGTACCGGGCCCGCAGCGCGTCCAGCGCCGCGGCGGTGGCCTCGTCGAAGGTGAGGCCGAGCCGTCGCGCCCGCTCCGCGTAGGCCTGCGCGGCGGTGGCCGCCTCCCGGGCCGGACCGTCACCAGACGCCGCCACGAAGCTGCCCGCCCGGCCGCGCGTCTCGATCACGCCGTCCGACTCCAGCGCCCGGTACGCCTTCGCGACCGTGTTCGCCGCCAGCCCCAGGTCCTCCGCGAGCCCGCGGACCGTCGGCAGTTTGAACCCGGCGGGCAGCCGGCCCGCCCGCGCCCCGGAGGCGATCTGGGAGCGCAACTGCTCGTACGGGGCGGCGGCGCCCGGAGCGCCGTCGATGCGGATCTTCAGCTGCGGAGAAGTCGAGGTCACGCGGCCGATTGTCCCCCATCCGCCGGGAAATTCGCAGGCGCTGGGCGCTCTGCCGCCCTACCGTCGCACAGGTGATCACCACCATTCGCGAGGTGCGCCCCGCCGACCCGCGGGACGCCGAGTCCGTCGTACGGGTGCGCCGCGCCGCCCTCCCCTTCATGATCGGCACGGTCGACGGCGTGGCCCACGAGCTCGCCTCGGCCCACCCCGACAAGCGCTACCGCCTCCTCGTCGCCGAGAACTCCGACGGCCTGGTCGTCGGCACCGCCCAGGTCGGCATCGCCCACGAGAGCCCCGAGCCGGGACAGGGCTTCGTCAACGCCTACGTGGACCCCGCCCACCGCGGCCTGGGGGCCGGAAGCGCGCTGCTCGACGCGGCCGAGGAGCATCTCGGGGCCGCGCGCGCACGGGCCGCGTTCGCCTGGGTGCTCGACGAGCCGGCGCACCGCGCCTTCGCCGAGCGCCGCGGCTACCGGCCCTCCCGCTCGGCGCACTTCCTGCGGCTCGACCTCGTCACGGCCGACCTGCCGGCGCTGCCCGGGGAGCTGCCGGACGGAGTGGAGCTGCGCACCGGCTCGGCCTTCGCCGCCGATCCGCGCCCGCTCTTCGAGGCGGACGCGGCGGCGACCCTGGACGAACCGGGCGATGTTCCGGTGGAGTTCGACGACTACGAGGACTGGCTGCGGGGCACCTGGGAGCACCCGTACCTCGACCGGGAGCTCACCACCGTGGTCCTGGTGGACGGCCGGGTGGCGGGCTTCACCGCCGCGCACACCGACGGGGCCGGGCGGTACTCCTCCGCCATGACCGCCACCCTGCGCCCGTTCCGCGGCCGGGGACTGGCCGGACTGGCCAAGATCGATTCGCTGCTGCGGGCCCGCGCGGCCGGCTGCACGGAGGCGTTCACCGGAAACGACACCGGCAATGCTCCGATGCTCGCCGTCAACGCCCGTTTCGGGTACGAGGTGTGCGCCACGGAGACCCGCTACGCCAAGCAGCTGTGAGACCAGGGGAACAGGGGAGAGCACGATGACCGACCGACTGACCGTCACCCTCACCAAGGCGGGCCGTACGAAGATCAGTTACCCGGCCGAGCTGGTGGCCGACACCGGCACCCGGATCACCGTACGGGCCCCCTGGGCCGCCCCCGGGGTACGCGACTTCGGCTTCGTCCGCTTCGAACCGGGCGACGTGTTCACCGAGCACTTCTGGCGCGACCGCTGGTACGCGGTCAAGGAGGTGCGGACGGGCGAGGGCGTCCTCAAGGGCTGGTACTGCGACGTCACCCGCCCGGCGTCGGTGCGGGACGGGGTGATCCTGATCGAGGACCTGGACCTCGACCTGTGGGTGTCGGCCGACGGGAGCACGGTGCTGCGGCTCGACGAGGACGAGTTCGCCGAGAGCGGGCTCGCCGACACCGACCCCGAAGCGGCCGCCCAGGCGGTACGGGCTCTCGACGCCCTGGACGCCCAGGCCCGCTCGACGGCCGGTCTGGGCGCCCTGATGGCCTGATCCAGGGCCTCGCCGGGCGCTTTCTGTAGGGCCCGCTTAGTGGCTCCTTAACGGGGCCCTAAGGATCGGCTCCAGGGGCCGGAACCCGGGGGAACCCGGGTGCAGGGCGGTTAGTTTGGCTGAGCCAGGGAGGGCCGGGGGCGGCGCCGCGAACCCGTGAGGGGCGGCGCCGCACAGCCCCGGTCCTCCGGCGCACCCACGACTCGCGCAGCCCTGTGCCGTGCCCAGAGGAGATCCACCATGCCCGCACGCCGTACCGCCGCCCGCATCGCAGCCGGTCTCGCCCCGCTCGCGGTGGCCGCGTACGCCGTCGCCCCGGCGGCCGCCCACGGTTCGATGACGGACCCGGTCAGCCGGGTGGCGGCGTGCTACGCGGAGGGACCGGAGTCCCCGAAGTCGGCTGCCTGCAAGGCGGCGGTCGCGGCGAGCGGGGCGCAGGCGTTCTACGACTGGAACGCGGTGAACATCGCCAACGCGGCCGGCAAGAGCAGGGCGCTGATCCCGGACGGACAGCTGTGCTCGGCTGGCAACGACAAGTACCGGGGGCTGGACCTGGCGCGCGCCGACTGGCCGGCGAGCCCGATGGCATCGGGCGCGCACACCTTCCGCTACAAGGGGACCGCCCCGCACAAGGGCTCCTTCGAGCTGTACGTGACGAAGGACGGCTACGACCCGTCGAAGCCGCTGAAGTGGTCCGACCTGGAGCCGGCGCCCTTCGTGAAGGTCACCGACCCGGGGATGCAGAACGGCGACTACGTCTTCTCCGGCACCGTCCCGAACAAGACCGGCCGGCACCTGATCTACAGCGTCTGGCAGCGCTCGGACAGCCCGGAGGCCTTCTACTCCTGCTCCGACGTGGTGTTCGGGAAGGACAACGGCGGCAAGCCCAGTGCCGAGCCGAGCGCGAAGCCGAGCTCGAAGCCGAGTTCCAGGCCCAGCTCGAAGCCGAGTTCCGTGCCCTCGCAGCAGCCGTCCACGCTCCCCTCGGAGGTCCCGTCGGCTCCCACCGACGAGCAGATCTCCGCGGGCGCCGGCAAGTCCACGGTGGAGCACAACGGGCACGGGGACAACGACCCGAAGACCAACGGCGCCGGAGCCCCGTCCCCGATCCCCTCGACGAGCGGGACCGGTCTCGCGGAGACGGGCGGCAGCAGCACGACCCCGCTGATCGCGATCGGTGGGGCCGGCATCCTGGCCGCCGGTGCGGCCGTGCTGTTCGGGCTGGCCCGCCGCCGTGCGACTCCGGGCCGCCACGGCCGCTGACGAGCGGGGCGGGCGGCCCGTCGGGGCCGCCCGCCGTCGCGGTATCAGCAGCCGCTTCAGCTGCCGTTGCCGTTGCCGTTGCCGTTGCCGTTGCCGTTGCCGTTGCCGTTGCCGTTGCCGTTGCCGTCAGGAGAAGACGGACGCGCAGGTGGTCCGCTCGGCGTGCGCCGGGTCGAGGGCGTTGACGGCCTCGTGCCAGGCGATCCGGTCGGTGAGCCCGATGGCCACGTGCTCCGAGAGGTCCACCGCGCACAGGTCCTGGAGCAGCACGTTGCGGACGTTCGGCCCGGTGAGGAACTGGCTCCGGTACGGGGTGACCACCTCGTCGTACCGGGTGGCGATCACCGTGTACGCGACTCCGGGGACGGTGTCCCCGCCCGCGTTGAGCTTGTTCTGGAAGGGCGATCCGGCGATCTGGTCGGCGAGGCCCGGGGTGGCCTCGCTGATCAGGTCCCCGGCCCCGGGGAAGTACGGGAGGAGCTTGGTGAGGCCGAGCAGGGTGGTCCCGTGGTTGTCGGGGGCGAGCCCGACCAGGGCGTTGACCTTGGCGGCACCGCCGAGGAACTTCAGGTAGTAGCGCGGCATCATGCCGCCCTGGGAGTGGCCGACGATGTCGGTCTCGGCGGCCCCCGTGGCGGCGAGGACCTTGTCCACGAAGACGTCGAGCTGTCCGGCGGACTGCTCGATCGGGCCGAGGCCGTTGAAGAAGGGGACGCCGGGCAGCTGCCCGTAGTCGAGGGAGTAGACGCAGTAGCCCCGGTGGACGAGGTACGGGGCGAAGCCGAGCCAGTTGTCGACGGAGTTCCCGAAGGTTCCGTGGACCAGGACGACGGGCCGGGGGTGGGCGGCGGACGGTTTGCAGGACCAGTTGTTCCAGCCGCTGCTCGGCGCCGATGCGGCCTGGGCCGCTCCGGTGGGGGCGACGAGCGCGGCGGCGGTCAGGGTGAGGACGGCCAGCGGGCGGAGCAGGCGTCTCCAGGGCAGCATCGTGTGATCTCCTCGCGGTTCAAGGGGGGGATGACGAGGGACGGCGCGGGACGTGCGTGGGGGTGCATCCCGTGATCCGGATCACAAGGGGAGTGCTGCAGCCGTCAAATTACGGGCGAGTAGCAAAACTGGGAAGTTACGCGGCGGTAAAAAATCCGCGGTGCACCCTGGTGGCCCAGCCCCGACGGCCGTCATCCGTTCGGCCCACCCCTGCTGCGCCGGGCGCCCGGTACGCCGAGCGTGTGAGACATGACCCAGCCCACTCCCGCAGACCAAGGGCAGTCCGGCGGCTTCCTCGCCGAGATCAAGGACGCCGTCACCGCCCGGGCCGCTCTCCTGGTCCTGGGCGTACTGGCGCTCCAGCTCGCCTTCATCACCTCCTACATCGGGGCCTTCCATCACCCCAAGCCGAGCGAGATCCCGATCGCCGTGGCCGCGCCCGCCGCACCGATCGCCGCACAGACGGCGAAACAGCTCTCCGCGCTGCCCGGCAAGCCGCTCGACCCGCGTGCCGTACAGGACGAGGCGACGGCGCTGCGGCAGATCCAGAACCGGGACGTGGACGGCGCGCTGATCGTCGACCCGGCCGGCACCACCGACAAGCTGCTGGTCGCGAGCGGCGCCGGGGCCTCCCTGTCCCAGGCCGTCGAGGAGATCGTCGGCCGCGTCGAGAAGGCCCAGGGGCGGACCGTCCGCGTCGTGGACGTGGCCCCGGTGGCCGCCGGCGACGGGCGCGGACTGAGCTCGTTCTACCTGGTCGTGGGCTGGTGCGTGGGCGGGTACCTGTGCGCCGCGATCCTCGCGATCAGCGCGGGCGCCCGGCCCGCGAACATCCACCGCGGCATCATCCGGCTCGGCACCCTGCTGGCGTACTCCATCGCGGCCGGGCTGCTCGGCGCGGTGATCGCCGACCCGGTCCTGGACGCCCTGCCCGGCAGCATCTGGGCCCTGTGGGGGCTCGGCACCCTCGTCGTCTTCTCCGTCGGCGCGATCACCCTGGCCTTCCAGGGCCTCGCGGGCGTCGTCGGCATCGGCCTGGCGATCCTGCTGGTGGTGGTGTTCGGCAACCCGAGCGCCGGCGGCGCCTACCCGTACCCGCTGCTGCCGCCGTTCTGGAAGGCCATCGGCCCGTGGCTGCCGCCGGGCGCGGGCACGTACGCCGCGCGCTCGATCGCGTACTTCAAGGGCAATGACATCACCGGTCCGCTGCTGGTCCTGAGCGGCTGGGCGGTGCTCGGCTCCGCGATCACGATGGCCTGTGCGGCGGGCCGCAAGGGCAAGGCGGGCCCCCCGGTGGGCAGCGGGCTCCCCGAAGGTCCGGACACCCTGCCGGAGCGGGAAGCCGCGCGATGAACAACCCCGTGCACCTCCGCAACCGCCAGGGCCCCGCCGAACAGGCCGTCTCCGTCAAGCGGATGGAGCCCAGCGCGCAGGCCCAGCTGGGCGCCCTCGGCCTCACCGGCTTCATCGTCGTCACCGTCATCGCCACCGGCATCGACGCGGGCGTCTTCCCCGAGAAGCTCGGTCACTCCGTGCTGCCGCTGGTCGGTTTCTTCATCGGCGGGCTCGCCCAGCTGCTGGCCGGGCTCTTCCAGGCGCAGCGCGGCGACACCTGGCACGCCACGGTCTTCGGCGGCTTCGGGCTGTTCTGGATGGCGAAGGCCTGTCTGCTCCAGTGGGTGCTCCCGGCCACCGATCCGGCGCTGCGCGGGGACGTGAGCGGGCTGTTCACGCTGCCGTGGGTGTTCGTGGTGTTCGTGCTGTGGATCGGCAGCTGGCGGATCCACCTGGTGCTGCTGTCCACGTTCACCTGCGTGCTGGTGGTCTTCGTGGCGATGACCGTCAGCGGGTTCACCGGCTCGGTGGTCTGGAACCGGATCACCGGCTGGAGCGGGCTGCTGGCCGCGCTCGGAGCCACGTACCTGCTCGCCGGGCAGATCATGGCGAGCACCTGGGGCCGCCAGGTGCTGCCGATGGGCCGCTTCCTGGCCCCCGAAGAGCACCCGGAGGCCTGACCGCCGCATGATCACGACGCTCGCGGTGGAGAACTACCGCTCCCTGCGCAGGCTCATCGTCCCCCTCGGCCGGCTCACCGTGGTGACGGGCGCCAACGGCACCGGCAAGTCCAGCCTGTACCGGTCCCTGCGGCTGCTGGCGGACTCCGCGCGGGGCGGCGCCGTCGCGGCGCTGGCCCGGGAGGGCGGTCTGCCCTCCACCCTGTGGGCCGGCCCGGAGAAGACCGGCCGGGCGGTACGCGAAGGCCGGTACGCGGTCGAGCCGACCGTGCGCTCCGAACCGGTGAGCCTGCGGCTCGGCTTCGCCGGGGACGAGTTCGGCTACGCGGTGGACTTCGGCCACCCCTCCCCCGTCCCCGACTCGCTCTTCGGCCTGGACCCGGAGATCAAACGGGAATGCACCTGGGCCGGGCCGGTGCTGCGCCCCGCCGCCCTGCTCTCGGACCGCGCCGGGCCCGCCGTGCGCACCCGCACCGCCGACGGCGGCTGGCACCGCACCCAGGGCGCCCTGCGCCCGTACGACTCCATGCTCAGCGAGCTCGCGGACCCGCAACTGGCCCCCGACCTGCTGGCCCTGCGCGAGCTGATCCGCTCCTGGCGGTTCTACGACCACGTCCGCACGGACGCCGACGCGCCGGCCCGCACCCCGCGCGTCGGAACCCGTACGCCGGTGCTCGCCGCGGACGGCTCCGACCTGCCGGCCGCGCTCCAGACGATCCGGGAGACCGGCGACCACGCGGCCCTCGACACGGCCGTCGAGGCGGCCTTCCCCGGCAGCTCCGTGGCCGTCTCCGACCGGGACGGCCGCTTCGCCCTGGAGCTCCACCAGCACGGGCTGCTGCGCCCGCTGGGCGCGGCGGAACTCTCCGACGGAACGCTGCGCTACCTCCTGTGGACGGCAGCCCTGCTGACCCCGCGCCCGCCCGCCCTGATGGTGCTCAACGAGCCGGAGACCAGCCTCCACCCCGACCTGCTGGGCCCTCTCGCGGACCTGATCCTGACGGTGGCCCGGACCACCCAGACGGTGGTGGTCACCCACGCGGCCCCCCTGGCCGACGCCCTGGCCTCGGGCGTCCACCGCCACCGCGTGGACCTGCGGACCATCACCCTGCTCAAGGACTTCGGCCAAACCGAGGTGGCCGACCGCGAGGGCCCCCTGGACGAACCCCTCTGGTACTGGCCGAAGCGGTAGGCCGGCCACGCACCGCCGGGCCCTACCCCGCCCGGTGGACGACCTCGCCCGCCACCACCACCGTTTCGGCGACCGTGCCGGGGATCTGTTCCGGGGCCACCGCGAGGATGTCCCGGGACAGGATCACGAAGTCGGCCGCCTTGCCGACCGTGAGGGAACCCCGGTCCTGTTCGAGGAAGTTGGCGTACGCGGAGCCCATCGTGTAGCCGTACACCGCCGTGCGGGCGTCCACCGTCTCCTGCTCCTGCCACGGGTCTCCGCCGTCCAGCGGGCGCCGGGTCAGTGCCGTGTAGATGCCGATCATGGGGTCCATCTCGGCGACGTTCCAGTCGCTGGAGAAGGCCAGGACGGCGCCCGCGTCGGCGAGGCTCCGCATCGGCCACGCCTTGTGCCAGCGGTCCTCCCCCACGTTCTCCGCCCAGTCCTGGCCCGGACCGGCGATCTCCGGCGCGCAGTGCCGGGGCTGCATGCAGGCCACCACGCCGAGCTGCGCGAAGCGGGGTACGTCCTCGGGGTCCAGGCATTCCACGTGCACCACCTGGTGGCGGGCGTCGCGCGGGCCGTTCACGGCCCGGGCGTGCTCGACGGCGTCGAGGACGGTGCGGATGCCCCGGTCGCCCGTGGCGTGGACGAAGCACTGGAAGCCGCGCGCGTCGAGCCGGGCGAGGAGCCCGGCGAACTCCTCCGCCGGGTAGAAGGTCTCGCCGCGGTGCGCTCCGCAGCCGGTGTACGGCTCCAGCAGCGCGGCCGTGCGCGGTTCGACCACGTCGTCGATGTAGAGCTTGAGGGGGCCGACCCGGAAGCGGTCCCCCGCGTGGACCTTGGCCGCGGCCTCGAAGAGGTCGAGGTCCTCCTCGGTCGTGCCGCGCGGGTGGAACAGTGCGGCGACGATCCGCGAGCGAAGCCGGCCCTCGGCGCGGGCCCGGTCGTACAGTTCCAGGTCGTCGAGGGAGTTCTGCGGCTCCACGACGGTGGTGATCCCGAAGCCGATCGCGTCGTCGAGGCTCTTGGCGAGGCGCCCGTACTGGCGGTCCGGGGAGGCCCACGGGACGCCCAGGTCGCGCAGGGCGCGGTGGCCGTCGCGGGAGAGCCCCTTGATGGCGAAGTCCTTGACGAAACCGGTGGGTTCACCGGTCTCCGGGTCCACGGCCGCCGTGCCGAAGGGCAGGTCGGTACGGTCCTTCGCGACGCCGAGCCGGTGCATGGCCGCTGTGTTCAGCCAGGCCGTGTGGACGTCGTACGAGAGCACGATCGCGGGGGTGTCCCCGGTGACCGGGTCCAGGTCGGCGGCGGTGGGCATGCGGCCGCCGGGGATCGCGGAGTAGTCGAAGGCCTCGGCCTCGATCCAGTCGGCCTCGGGGTTGGCCTCCCGCCACGCGCCGATGCGGTCGAGGATCGCTTCGAGCGTCCGCACCCCGGCGAGCTGGACGCATGCGTCGTCGGAGCCGAGCCGGACGTGGTTGTGGGCGTCGATGAACCCCGGCAGCACGAGCCGGCCGCCCGCGTTGATCCGCTCGGTGTCCGGGCCCGCCCAGTCGGCGGCCTCCGCGTCCGGGCCGACCCAGACGATCCGCCCGTCGCGCACGGCGAGGGCTTCGGCCTCGGGCAGCTCGGGGTCGACGGTGTGGATGCGGGCTCCGGTGAGGAGCAGATCGGCGGGGGCGGCGGCGTACGGCATGGGGTGGTGCTCCTGTGCAGAGGGGATGCGGGCGAGGGAACGCGGCGAGAGGGGCGGCCTAGGCCGCCGGGACGTAGGCGGGGGTCCGCCGGGCGAGGGCCCAGTACGTGAGCCCGGAGACCACCGAGCCGAGCAGGGTGAGGTCGGCGCCGCCGAGCGGGGCCACGAGGGGTCCGGTCCACAGCTCGGAGTCGCAGGTCAGGGCCGCGAAGGCCATGCCGGCGAGCAGGGCCGTCATGCCGGCCGGGTGGTAGCCGGAGCGGTACCAGTAGGCGCCCGCGCTCCCGGCGTGCAGCGCGTCGGAGTCGTAGCGGCAGCGGCGCAGCAGCATGTCGGCGAGGAAGACGCCGCCCCAGGGGGCGAACACGATGATCAGGAGGGAGAGGAAGGACAGCAGCGAGGTGGTGAAGTCGGTGAGGAAGAGCGCGGCGAGCGATCCGGCGGCGGTCACGGCGGCGCTGATGACGATGGCCCGGGCGCGGCTCCACGGGATGCCGAGGACCTGGAGGTTCAGGCTGGAGGAGTAGAGCGTGATGATCGAGTTGGTGACGGAGCCGCCCAGCACCAGGGCCAGGAACAGCGGCTGGAACCAGCCGGGCAGCAGGCTCTCCGCGCCGGCGACGGCGTCGGTCATGTCGGTCTGGGTGGCGGCCGCCACACCGGCGATCCCGAGGGCGACGGAGGAGACGAACCCGCCGAGCGCGCCCATCCAGGTGATCGACTTCAGCGAGGTGGTGCGGGGCAGGTAGCGGGTGTAGTCGGCGGGCATCGGCAGGTACGAGAAGGGGCCGGCGAGCATGACGACGAAGGCCAGGCTCCAGCCGGACAGGCCCGGGGCCAGGGCGTCGGCCGGGGCGGTGGTCTCGGCGCCGGGCAGGACGAAGACCAGCAGGGCGCCGAAGCCGACGGCCAGGACGTAGGCCATCCAGCGCTCGGCGAACTGCACCGTGGCGTGTCCCCACATGGCGACGGCGAAGGTGAGCGCGAGGGTGATGCCGAGCGCGACGGCCCTGATCAGGGTGCCTTCGCCCAGGCCCGTCTCGGCGAAGAAGACCTCCAGCGCCAGGGTGCCGACGACCGTGTTGACGATGGTGTAGCCGATGCTCACCACCCAGTTGAGGACGCCGGCCGGCCAGTTGCCCCGGACGCCGAAGGCGGCCCGGGAGATGACCAGGGTGGCGGTGCCGGTGCGGATGCCGCTGAGGCCTGCGGCGCTGATCGCGAAGAAGGACAGGCCGCTGAGCACGACCACGGCGGTGGCCTGCCAGAAGCTGAGGCCGAAGGCGACGGCGAGGGCTCCGTTGATCACGTAGGTGAAGGTCAGGTTCGACCCGAACCAGAGCCAGAAGAGGTCCTTGGCCCCACCGTGCCGCTCGGCGTCGGGGATGGGGTCGATGCCGTGGGTCTCGACTCTGAAGACCTCGTCGACGTCGGCCGTCGTCTCCTGCTGTGCCATGCGCGCTGCCCCTGACCTTCGTCCCGGTGACCTGTCGAACCGCCGCAGGAATCTTGAACGGCGTTCTAAGTTCTTGAATGGCATTCAAGATGCGCCCCCGACCGGGACCCCGTCAAGACCCTGTCCGGGATAGGGTCGGCCCACGAAGATCGGGAAGGCGGCACACGTGGCAGCGGGAGCGGCACGGCGGCGCGACGGGCAGATCGCCCAGGAGCGGATGCTGGAAGAGGCCATGGCGGCGATCGCCGAGGACGGGCTGGCGACGCTCACCATGTCCGCGCTCGCCGAACGGCTCGGCACCAGCGGCGGCCACATCCTGTACTACTTCGGCAGCAAGGACCGGCTCCTGCTGGCCGCCCTGCACTGGAGCGAGCGCCAACTGGCCGAAGAGCGGAACGAATTGCTGGCACGCCGGGTCACCGCCCACCGCAAGCTCGCACTCTTCCTGGAGCTCTACCTGCCCCGCGGCCCCCGCGATCCGCGCTGGACGCTCTGGATCGAGCTGTGGGCCCGCATCCCCTCGAACGAGCCGCTGCGCGCCGCCCAGCAGGAGATCGACGACGGCTGGCAGCGGGACCTGGAGGCGCTCCTCGCCAAGGGGGTGGAGCAGGGCCGCTTCGCCGCCGGCCTGGACGTCCCCGCCCGGGCCTCGGAGCTGCTGGCGCTGCTGGACGGGCTGAGCACCCGGGTGGTGCTGGGCGAGCGCGGCGCCGACCGGGCGACCTCCCTGGAGCGCGCCCGCTCCGCCGCAGCCCTGCTGATCCCGCACGCCTGACCGCTCACCCGCCCGGACATGTGGAAAGCCCGCCCGGGCCTTAGCGTCCCGGGCGGGCTTTTCCGCTCCTTAGCGGAGGTTCTCGGTGGGAAGAAGGGTTGCCTCTTCCTGAAGGGCTACTTCTTCTTGGCGGCGGCCTTCTTGGCCGGGGCGCCCTCGGCGTTGCCGTAGTACGCCTGGCGCATCAGCTGCTTCAGGTCGTCGATCATCGGCATCCGCGGGTTGGCGGGGGCGCACTGGTCGGCGTAGGCGTTCATGGCCTGGGTGGGCAGGGCCTCGATGAAGGCCTGCTCGTCCACGCCCTCCTCGGCGAAGGAGGCGGGGATGCCGCACTTGGTGCGCAGCTCCTCGACGGCCTTGGCGTAGGACTCGACGCCCTCGGCGGCCGTGGCGGCCGGCAGGCCCAGCATCTTCGCGATCTCCTGGAAGCGCTCCGGCGCCCGGTAGACCTCGGCCTTGGGCCACGGGGTGGCCTTGTGGGTGACCGTGCCGTTGTGGCGGATCACGTGGGGCAGGAGCAGCGCGTTGGTGCGGCCGTGGGCGACGTGGAAGGTGTTGCCCAGGGTGTGCGCCATGGCGTGGACCATGCCCAGGAAGGCGTTGGCGAAGGCCATGCCCGCGACCGTGGAGGCGTTGTGCATCTTCTCGCGGGCCTCGAAGTCGTTCGGACCGTCGACCACGCAGCGCTGCAGGTTCTCGAAGATGAGCTTGATGGCCTGGAGGCACAGACCGTCGGTGTAGTCGTTCGAGTAGGCGGAGACGTAGGCCTCGGTGGCGTGCGTCAGGGCGTCGAAGCCGGAGTCGGCGGTCACCTTGGGCGGGAGGCCCATCGGCAGCATCGGGTCGACGATGGCGACGTTCGGGGTCAGCGCGTAGTCGGCGAGCGGGTACTTCTGGGCCGCGGCCGGGTCGGAGATGACGGCGAACGGGGTGACTTCGGAGCCCGTGCCCGAGGTGGTCGGGATGGCGACCATCTTGGCCTTCTCGCCGAGCGAGGGGAACTTGTAGGCGCGCTTGCGGACGTCGAAGAACTTCTCCTTCGTGTCGGCGAACTCGACCTCCGGGCGCTCGTACATCAGCCACATGATCTTCGCGGCGTCCATCGGCGAGCCGCCGCCGAGGCCGATGATCGTGTCGGGCTTGAAGTCGCGCATCATCGCGGCTCCGGCCTGGACGGTGGAGAGCTCCGGGTTGGGCTCGACGTTGTCGATGATCTGGATCGACACGGCACCCTCGCGGGCCTGCAGGATGTCGACGACCTTCTGCACGAAGCCGATGGAGACCATCGTCTTGTCGGTGACGATCGAGACGCGGCTGATGCCGTCCATCTCACCGAGGTAGCGGATGGAGTTGCGCTCGAAGTAGATCTTCGGCGGGACCTTGAACCACTGCATGTTGGTGTTGCGCCGTCCGATCCGCTTGACGTTGATCAGGTTGACCGCGGTGACGTTGTTCGACACCGAGTTGTGTCCGTACGAGCCGCAGCCCAGGGTGAGCGAGGGGAGGAAGGCGTTGTAGACGTCGCCGATGCCGCCGAAGGTGGAGGGCGAGTTGGCGATGACGCGGATCGCCTTGACCTTCTTGCCGAACTCCTCGACGAGCTCCTCGTCCTCGGCGTGGATCGCGGCACTGTGGCCCAGTCCGTGGAACTCGACCATCGCGGCGGCCAGTTCGAGGCCGTGATCGGTGTCCGAGGCCTTCAGGCAGGCCAGGATCGGGGACAGCTTCTCGCGGGTCAGCGGCTCGTTCGCGCCGACCTCGTTGCACTCCGCGAGGAGGATCGAGGCGCCGTCCGGGACGGTGAAGCCGGCCTGCTCGGCGATCCACTGCGGGGACTTGCCGACGACCGCCGGGTTCAGCTTGGCGCCGTCGGTGTCGGCCGCGTAGGCGGTGGTGCCGAAGACGAACTGCTCCAGCTTGGTCTTCTCGGCGGCGGAGAGCACGTGGGCGCCGAGCCGCTTGAACTCGGCGAGGCCCGCTTCGTAGATCTCGGTGTCGAGGATGACGGCCTGCTCGGAGGCGCAGATCATGCCGTTGTCGAAGGCCTTGGAGAGCACGATGTCGTGGATCGCGCGGCCGAGCTTGGCGCTCTTGTGGACGTACGCCGGGACGTTGCCCGCGCCGACGCCCAGGGCCGGCTTGCCGCACGAGTAGGCGGCCTTGACCATGGCGTTTCCGCCGGTCGCGAGGATCGTGGAGACGCCCGGGTGGTTCATGAGGGCGCCGGTGGCCTCCATGGAGGGGGCGGTGACCCACTGGACGCAGTCGGCGGGGGCGCCGGCGGCGACGGCGGCGTCGCGGACGATGCGGGCGGCCTCGGCGGAGCAGTTCTGCGCGGAGGGGTGGAAGGCGAAGATGATCGGGTTGCGGGTCTTCAGGGCGATCAGGGCCTTGAAGATCGTGGTGGAGGTCGGGTTGGTGACCGGGGTCATCGCGCAGACGACGCCGACGGGCTCGGCGATCTCCGTGATGCCGTTCAGCTCGTCGCGGCGGATGACGCCGGCGGTCTTGAGCCCGCGCATCGAGTTCACGACGTGCTCGCAGGCGAAGAGGTTCTTGACGGCCTTGTCCTCGAAGAGGCCGCGGCCCGTCTCCTCGACGGCCAGCTGGGCGAGCTCGCCGTGCTGGCTCAGCGCGGCCAGCGAGGCCTTCTTGACGATGTGGTCGACCTGCTCCTGGTTGAACGACGAGAACTGGTCGAGCGCCGTGAGCGCCCCCTGGACCAGTCCATCCACCATCTCGTTCGCCTGCATGGCAGGAACTCCTTCATTTCGACTCAACCTGAACCGCTTTCCTGATGACTCAATTCGACACCCAAAAGCGGAAGCCGCGCCGCCGAAAAAGCCCTTTACCGCCGGGTCGAAGGGCCGTTCACACCTGTTCACCCCTCCCCCATCACCCCTCTGACCTGCGCAAATACTCAAGGACCTAAGACCCCTGTGCGCTTGTGAAAACTTTCACAAGAATTTCTGACGAAGTGCGCCCTACCGCACTCCGCCCCCAGCGAGCACAATCACGATGACGAGTCGCTTCGACCGTGAGGGAGGGAGCGCGTGCGCAGTCAGGTGCGCGTCGCGGACGGACGGAATCTGACGGTGGAGCGCTGGGGCGACCCGCACGGCAAACCCGTCTTCCTGCTCCACGGCACGCCCGGCAGCCGCCTGGGCCCCGCCCCCCGGGGCATGGTCCTCTACCAGCGCCGGGTGCAGCTCATCGCCTACGACCGCCCCGGCTATGGCGGCTCCGACCGCCATCCGGGCCGCACCGTCGCCGACGTGGCCACCGAGGTCGCCGCCATCGCCGATTCCCTGGGCCTGGAGCACTTCGCCGTGGCCGGCCGCTCCGGCGGCGCCCCCGGCGCGCTGGCCTGCGCCGCCCTGCTCCCCCACCGGGTCCTGCGGACCGCGGCCCTGGTCTCCCTGGCACCGCGGGACGCGGAGGACCTGGACTGGTTCGAGGGCATGTCCCCCTCGAACATCCGGGAGCACTCCACCGCGGGCCGCGACCCCGAGGAACTCGCCGCCCGGCTGATCCCGCGCGCCGCCGGGATCGCGGAGGACCCGGGCCGGCTCCTGGACGAACTGCGCCGCGAGCTGACCGACAGCGACCGCATGATCGTCGCCGACGTGGGTCTGCGGGCCATGCTGCTGCGCAACTACCGCGAGGGGGTCCGCACCTCCGCCTACGGCTGGATCGACGACGCCATCGCCTTCAGCGGCCCCTGGGGCTTCGACCCGGCGGACATCCGCTGCCCCGTGCTGATCTGGCACGGGGAGCTCGACGTGTTCTCCCCCGTGGGCCACTCCCGCTGGCTGGCCGGCCGCATCCCGGGCGCCACCACGAACATCGACCCGGCCGCCGCGCACTTCGCGGCGCTGCGCGCCCTGCCCGACGTACTGACCTGGCTGCTCCGGGAAGTCCCCGCACCTCCCGTCAACGAGCAGCAGCCGGCGTAGGAGGGGGAGCCCCGCCGCGTCCGTTTCCCCTTGCCCTTCCATGACCCCTCGTGCCCGTCACATCGGTGCGGCTGGGCTGGGCTGGGCACAGCCCGGCTTCAACTCGACGCTCCGGCAAAGCAGTACGCGCTCCAGACCGGCGGAAGGACGACCAGGCCCCTGCCGGGTCCCGGCCCGCCGGCCCCCGTACCCGACCCCGCTCCGCGCCGGCCGGCTCCGGGGATGCAGGGGCATGCAGCCAGGTCGGAGGCCTGGAACCGGCCGCAGCGCCGGGGCGCGCGGCCGCCGCCATATCGGGGTGAAGTCCGGGGGCGGCAGCAGGCCCGCAAACGGAAAGAATCCCCCGTGAGGCAAACGGGCGAACGCCGGGAGCGAGCGAATTCGATCGCGTTTGCCACTGCCGCCCGATCGGCCCTGACCAGGACATCATCCTGTAACAATGACCTGCGCAGTTCGGCAAGCCGATCACCGGTCGGGCAGGTAAAGTCCGCGCCAGACAGTGGCTCTCCTCGCCATTGTCCTCCTCCCATTTCCCCATGACCTCCCCGAGGACGGCGTCATGAACACCTCCGCAACCCACCCGGCCAGCACCGTCACGGCCACCCGCGTCCCGCTCGACCGGATCGACGTCCGCGGTGCGCGCGCGGCCGCGAGCCTGGGTCGCGTCCTCCCGACGGAATCCGGTCGAAAGGTTCAGACGCCCATCTTCAACTCTGCACTCTGACGAGGAAGTCGGCGCTCTAGACTGGTGGAATGACCGGCCTGATCGCTTTTCGCGAGATCGTCCTGAAAGTTCACAGCAGATGCGATCTTGCTTGTGATCATTGCTATGTCTACGAACACGCAGATCAGAGCTGGCGCGCCCGGCCCAAAGTGATCTCCCCCGAGGTGATCACCCGCACCGCGTCGCGTCTCGCCGAACACGCAAAGTCCCACGCACTCCCCTCCGTCACGGTCATCCTTCACGGAGGGGAACCGCTTCTCGCGGGCACCGCCCGGCTCCGGCTCGTGTGCGAGGAATTCACCCGCGCCCTCGACGGCATCGCCTCCCTCGACCTGCGCATGCACACCAACGGCCTTCAGCTCAGCCGCCGTTATCTGGACCTCTTCGCGGAGTTCGGCGTCAGCGTGAGCGTCTCCCTCGACGGGGACCGCGCCGCCAACGACCGCCACCGGCGCTTCGCCGACGGGCGCACCAGCCACCCCCTGGTCCTGGCCGCCGTGGACCTCCTGCGCACCGAGCCCTACCGCCACCTCTACCAGGGCCTGCTCTGCACCATCGACGTGGCCAACGATCCGGTGGCCGTCCTCGACGCCCTCGTCGAACTGGACCCGCCGCGCGTGGACTTCCTCCTCCCGCACGCCACCTGGCAGACGCCCCCGGTCCGCCCCGACGAGGCCCCCGACACCTACGCGCGCTGGCTGCTGCGGGTCTTCGACCACTGGGACCGCCGCGGCCGCCCGGTGCCCGTCCGGCTCTTCGACTCGCTGTTCTCCACCCTGGCCGGCGGCCCCAGCCTCACCGAGTCCCTCGGCCTCGCGCCCACCGATCTCGTCGTGGTGGAGACCGACGGGAACCTCGAACAGGTCGACTCCCTCAAGAGCGCCTTCGAGGGCGCCGCAGCCACCGGGTTCAACGTCTTCGACCACCCCTTCGACCTGGTCGCGGCCCATCCCGGAGTCCGTGCGCGCCAGTTGGGACTGGCCGGCGTCAGCGACACGTGCCGCCGGTGCCCCGTCGTACGCTCGTGCGGAGGCGGGCTCTACACGCACCGCTACAAGGCCGGTCCGGTCGATCCGTCCGGCGCGGAAGCCCCCGGCACCTTCGACAACCCCTCCGTCTACTGCACCGACCTGCGCGAGCTCGTCGACGGCGTGGAGGGGCGTACGAGTGCCCGCGCGAGCGCGCCGGAACTGTCCGACCCGGCCGAGCTGGCCGGGTCCCAGGAGCAGCTGACCCGGGACCTGCTCGCCCTCCTGAACGACCGCCGCACGGGTGATTCCGACTGGGACCGGGCCTGGCGGGTGCTGGGCGCCGTGGAGCGGGCCGGGCGCGCGGGCGCGGACGCGCTGGACGCCGTACTGGCCCACCCCTTCACCCGGACCTGGGTCATGGCCTGCCTCGACCCCGGCCAGGAAGGCCCCGACGCCACCCGGGCGGCCCGCCGGCTGACCGCGCTGGCCGCCGCCGCCGTACTGCGCGGCGGGCTCGACCTGCCCGCCGAGGTCGTCTACCGGGACGGCGAGGTGTACCTGCCGACGCTCGGCCTGCTGCGCCTGGGCGAGCCCGGCACCGAGGGCCGGGCCACCCTGCACGCCGCCGACGGCGGGTACGCCGTCCGCGAGGAGGGCCGCCCCGAGCACCGCTTCGGCCCGGCGGCGGGTGACGCGCGCTGGCAGCCCGTACGCACCTGGTCGCCGGGGCCGGACGCGGTCCCGGTGGCACTGGAGGACCTGGATCCGCACCGCAACTGCTTCGCCCGCCCGCCCCGGCTGCGGCTCGGCGCCGGGGAGGCCGGGGAGTGGCGCGAGCGCCTCGACGCGGCGTGGGCCCTGCTGCACGCCTCGGTGCCCGAGTTCGCGCGGGCGGCCGCCACCGGGCTGACCACCCTGACGCCCCTCGCGGGCGGGCCCCGGGCCCGCGGCTGGGGCGAGGCCGGGCGGCACGGTCCGGGCGCGCTCGGCGTGCCGTACGCGGCGGGGGTGGCGGAGACCGCGCTCGCGCTGCTGACGGGGCGGCGGCGGGCGGGCCTCCAGGCGCTGACCGAGGTGGCCGACCTGTACGCGCTGGACGGGGAATGGCAGCACCCCTCGCCGTGGCGGGAGCGCCCGGTCCCGGTGTCCCGGCTGCTGGCCGACGTCCACGAGCGGGTGGCCGTCGAGGCCTACCGGCGGGCGACCGCCACCGCCGAGCCGGGCGGGCTGGACCGGATCAACCGGGCGCTGGACCGGCTGTCGGGGGCGGCGGAGCTGACGAGCACCGGAAAGCGGCTCGTGGAGCAGCTCCGCTGGGAACTGAAGACGGTCGACGCGTGACCGGCCCCCTCCACGCGCTCGGTGTCCGCCCCGGCATGCGCCTCCTGGTGCACGCCTCGCTCGGCGGCACCGGTCTGCGCGCCGAGGAGCTGCGCGACGCCCTCGTGGCCGCCGTCGGTCCGGGCGGCACCCTCGCGGCGCCGGCCTTCACCCCGCAGAACTCCAAGACCTCCAGCGCGCACCTGGCACGGATCGCCGGCCTCACCGAGGAGGGCGTACGGGCCTTCCGCGCGCGCATGCCCGCCTTCGACCCGGCGCGCACCCCGAGCCAGGGCATGGGGGTCCTCGCCGAAGCCGTGCGCACCGCCCCGGGTGCGGCGCGCAGCGGGCATCCGCAGACCTCCTTCTCCGCGGTCGGTGAAGGCGCCCGGAAGCTGTGCGCGGCACATCCGCTGACCAGCCATTTGGGCGAGGAATCACCCCTGGGAAAGATGTGCGGGGAGGGGTGGAAGGTACTCATGATCAATGTGGGATTTTCTGTCTGCACCGCTTTCCATCTCGCGGAGTATCGAATTCCGAAGCCCCCCTTGCGCATGTACGAGTGTGTGGTGAAGGTGAACCAACCGGGGTCTTCAGGGGGGCAGCCTGAAGGTCCGAAGCGGGAAGGGTGGACCGCGTACGAGGACATCGCGCTGGATGACAGCGATTTCGCCGAGATCGGCAGGGCGTTCCCGGAAGAAGGGATTCGCCGGGGGCGGATCGGCGGGGCGTCGACCATGCTCTTCGCCCTTCCGCATGCCGTCGATCACGCGCTTGAATGGATGACCGAAAACAGACGCTGATTGACTGAACGATGAGGGGATGTGGCGGAGCAGCTCCGGAATGATGTTTCTTCGCTCGCATCTTCGGGACGGGGGTCGTGTGCCCGCATCAGTGCAGCCGTACTTTTTTCTCAGTTATGCGCATACACCGAGGTTCGGAGCGGGAGGACCGGACCCGGACATGTGGGTGGAGCGGCTTTTCCGCGACCTCTGCAGCCATGTCATGGCATTGACGAATCTGCCCGCGGGAGCCGAGGCCGGCTTCATGGACCGGGAGATACGCAGCGGTGAGGGCTGGTCGGAACGGCTCGGGGCGGCGCTCGCCACCTGCCGGGTCTTCGTCCCCCTGTTCTCGCCGCGCTACTTCGCCAGCGAAATGTGCGGGAAGGAGTGGTTCGCCTTCGCGCAGCGCACCATCCACCACGTGGCGCTCAGCAACCAGCCGGCCGAGGCCATCGTGCCCGCATTATGGGTACCGGTACCCCCCTCCCAACTACCGCTTCCCGCCGAGCGGTTGCAGTTCAACCACAACACCTTCGGCGAGCGGTACGTCACCGACGGGCTCTACGGGCTGATCAAACTGCGGGGCTACGCCGAGCAGTACGAGAGCGCCGTGTACGAACTCGCCAAGCGGATCGTCCGGGTCGCCGAAACCGTCCGGCTCGATCCGATCCGGCCACTCGACTACCGCCTCGTGCCCAGCGCCTTCGGCTCACCGAACGGCACCCCCAGCGCCACCGCGCGCACCCTGCACGTCACCGTGGCCGCCGCCTCCCGGCACGACCTGCCCGAGGGCCGCAGCCCCGAGTACTACGGGGACAGCGCGCTGGACTGGAACCCGTACCACCCGGTCTCGCAGCGGCCCATCGCCTACGTCGCCGAGGACCTGGTCCGCAACCTCAACTACCAGACGTCCGTGGGGTCGTTCGACGACGAGGCCGGGCACTTCGACTCCAAACAGCCGCCGACCCGGCCCGAGATCCTCATCGTGGACCGGTGGGCGGTGGAGGACGAACAGCGCCGCCTGCGCCTCGCCGCCTTCGACCAGGAGTCCCGGCCGTGGATCAACGTGGTCGTGCCGTGGAACCGGTACGACCACCAGAGCCGCGCCAAGGAGAGCGAGCTGGCCCACCGGCTCGAGGACACCATGCCCGTCAAGATGAGCCAGGGCCGGGCCGCCTGCCGGGCCGCCGCCAACGGCGTGGCCAACATGGAGACGCTCGGTCAGATCCTGCCGCAGGTGGTGGAGGCCGCCGCCCAGCAGTTCCTCAGACACGCCCAGGTCTATCCGCCGGCGGGCAGCCCCGCGGCCGGCACCGAGCGGCCCCGGCTGCTCGGCCCGATGGGGATGAACGGGCCTCCGGCCCCACCGCCCGCCCCCTTCCCGCCCACCGCCGGCGACACGGGCAACGGGTACGGCAGGCCCAACGGGCCCATCGGGTCCAGAGGGCCCACCGGGCCCAACGGGCCCATCGACAACAACGACAACGACCGGGGGGACACGGATGACAGCGAGTCGTGACAGCCAGAGCCGTGACGGCGAGCACAGCAGCCGTGACGAGCACCGCGAGGGGCGCATCGTCACCTTCTACTCCTACAAGGGCGGCACCGGCCGCACGATGGCGCTCGCCAACACCGCCTGGATCCTCGCCGCCAACGGCAAGCGGGTCCTCGCCGTGGACTGGGACCTGGAGGCTCCCGGCCTGCACCGCTTCTTCCACCCCTTCCTGGACCCCTCCACCCTCGGCGCCACCACCGGTGTCATCGACCTGATCAGCGAGTACGCGTGGGCGGCCACCAGCCCGGTGCAGCGCGCCGACGACTGGCACAAGGACTACGCGCGGATCCAGCCGCACGCCGTCTCGCTCACCCCCGAGACCCTCGGCTGGGAGTTCCCCGACGGCGGGACGCTCGACTTCGTCTCGGCGGGCCGCCAGAACCGCGAGTACTCGGCGACCGTCTCCACCTTCGACTGGGACAACTTCTACGACCGGCTCGGCGGCGGGCTCTTCTTCGACGCCTTACGGGCGGACATGAAGCGGAACTACGACTACGTCCTGATCGACAGCCGCACCGGCCTCTCCGACATCGCGGACATATGCACCGTCCACCTGCCGGACGTCCTGGTCGACTGCTTCACCCTGTCCGACCAGTCCATCGACGGCGCGGCCTCCGTGGCCCGGCAGATCGACGAGCGGTTCAACGACCGCGGCATCAAGATCTACCCGGTCCCGATGCGCATCGACGAGGGCGAGAAGGAGAAGGCCGACGCCGGCCGCGCGCTGGCCCGGATCAAGTTCGACCGCTTCCCCAACGGCCTGATCGGGGACGACCTCACCTCCTACTGGGGCGCGGTGGAGATCCCGTACCGCCCCTACTACGCCTACGAGGAGACCCTGGCCACCTTCGGGGACGAGGCCGGGCTCACCAACTCCCTGCTCTCCGCCTTCGAACGGCTCACCACCGTCGTCACCGAGGGCGACGTCACCTCGATGCCGGCCATCGGCGAGGAGGTGCGCCTGCGGATCCGCGACGCCTTCACCCGGCGCCGCCCCGCCCTGCCCGCGGACCTCTTCCTCTCCTACGTCGCCGAGAACCGCATGTGGGCCGACTGGATCGAATCGGTGCTCACCCGGGCCGGCTTCCGGGTCGTCCCCCGGGACGTCTCCGCCGAACGGACCCCGGCCACCGCCGGCGGGGACACCCTGGGCGGAAACGGAATCAGCGTCGACACCGCCGCGCGGACCGTGGTGCTGCTCTCCAGCGCCTACCTCAAGTCCGCCCGCGCGGTGGACGTGTGGGAGCGGGCCGCCGCCGAGGACCCGACCGGGGGCCGCCGCCAGCTGGTGCCGCTGCGCGTGGGCGACGTACGCCTGTCCACCCCGTACATCGACCGCAATCCGGTGGACCTGTTCCGCCTCGACGAGGTGCACGCCACGACCGCGCTGCTGCGCGCGGTGGAGCGGCCGATGGCGCTGCCCGACACCGTGGCCAGCGCCTCCGCGCCCGGCCCCCGCTTCCCGGGGACGGTCCCGAAGATCTGGAACGCGCCGCCCCGCAACCCCGGATTCACCGGCCGCTCCATCGTGCTGGAGCGGATGCGCGACCAGCTCGGCGGCGGCATATCCGTGGTGCTTCCGCAGCCGCAGACCCTGTTCGGGCTCGGCGGAGTGGGCAAGACCCAGGTGGCGCTGGAGTACGTGCACCGGTTCATGGCCGACTACGACCTGGTCTGGTGGATCTCCGCCGAGCAGACCGACGACGTGGTCGCCGCCCTCGCGGAACTGGCCGTACGGCTCGGCGCGCAGACCGGCGAGGACATGTCGGCCGCCTCCCAGGAGGCGATCGACCTGCTGCGGCGCGGGGTCCCCTCCTCGCGCTGGCTGCTGGTCTTCGACAACGCCGACGATCCCGAGACGCTCAAGCGGTACTTCCCGCCGGGCGGCCCGGGGCACGTGCTGGTCACCTCCCGCAACCAGTCCTGGTCCCAGTACGGCGACGCCCTCCCGGTGGACGTGTTCCTGCGCGAGGAGTCCATCGAGCACCTCCAGCGCCGGGCCCCCGGGCTGAGCAAGGACGACGCCGAGCAGGTGGCCGTCGCGGTCGGCGACCTGCCGCTGGCCGTCGAGCAGGCGGGCGCCTGGATCGCGGAGACCGCGACCCCGGTGTCCGCGTACATCGAGCAACTGGCCCAGCAGGCCGCCCGGGTACTGGCGCTGAACCAGCCGCCCGGCTACCCGGAGCCCGTGGCCGCCACCTGGAACGTCTCCATAGAACGGCTGCAGTCCCGCTCCCCCGCGGCCGTGCGGCTGCTCCAGCTGTGCGCCTTCTTCGCACCCGAGCCGATCTCGGCGAACCTGCTGTACAGCAAGGAGATGATCGACGCCCTCAAGCCGTACGACTCCTCCCTCCAGGAGAAGCTCGTCCTGGGCCGCGTCATCCGGGAGATCGGCCGCTTCGCCCTCGCCAAGGTCGACCAGGTCAGCAACAGCATCCAGGTGCACCGCCTGGTACAGGCCGTGATCCGGGCGCAGCTCTCCGAGGAGGAGCAGCGCGAGGCCCGGCACGCGGTGCACCGGATCCTGGCGGGTGCCCGGCCGGACGACGACGAGCCGATAGACAACCCCGAGACCTGGCCGCGGTTCAACACCATCTGGCCGCACCTGACCCCGTCGGAGGCCCGGTACTGCAAGGAGCCGGAGACCCGCCGGCTGCTGATCGACCGCGTCCGCTACCTCTGGAAGCGCGGCGACTTCAAGGCCGCGTACGCGCTGGGCGAGGAGTTGCGCGAGACCTGGCGCGAGACCCTGGGCGGCGACGACCTCCAGTACCTCTACCTGCGCTTCCACCTCTCCAACATCCTGCGCTCGCAGGGCCGGTTCGTGGAGGCGATGGAGCTGGACGAGGGCACGCTGGAGCGCCAGCAGGCGGCGCTGGGCGCCTCGCACCCGCACACGTACATGACCACCAGCGGTCTGGCGATGGACCTGGGGGCGCTGGGCCGCTACGGCGAGGCGATGGAACTGGCCAACGCCGCGCACGAGGGCTTCGGGCAGATCTTCCACGAGGCCCACCCGCGGACCCTGGCCGCGGCGAACAACCTCGCGCTGAACCTGCGCATGATCGGGCAGTACGCGCGGGCCAGGGAGATCGACCAGGAGGTCTTCGACCGGCGCACCGAGGTGCTGGGCACGGACCACCCGTACACCCTGTCCTCGGCGCAGAACCTGGCGCGCGACCTGCGCGAGGTCGGCCGGTACGACGACTCGGTGCAGCTGCTGAGCCGCACGTACGAGATCTACAAGCGGACCCTGGGCCGGGCCTTCCCCGGCACCCTGTCGGCGGCCAAGAACCTCGCGGTCTCGCTGCGCAGGGCCGGGGACGTGGAGGACGCGCTGCGGCTGACCACGGCGACCCGCAACCGGTACCGGGCCAAGTACACCTCGGTCAACCCCGACCTGCTGGCCTGTGAACTGAACCTGGCCGCCGACCTGTTCGCGACCGGGGACCCGGGCGGGGCGCGGGACCTGGCCCAGGAGGTGGTGGACGAGTACGTGAAGGTGCCGGGCGAGCGGCATCCGTACACCCTGGCCGCCGTCAACAACCTCGCGGTGTTCCACTGGGGCACGGGGGCGGCGGACACCGCCGAGACGATGCTGCGCCAGACCATCCGGCACATGCGCGAGGTGCTCGGAGACAACCATCCGCACACCATCTTCGCCCACCTCAACCTGGCCAACGCCCGGGCCGACCTGGGCGATCCGGAGGGCGCCCTGGAGCTGGAGCGGATCTCGGTGATGCGGCTGCGCGAGGCGCTGGGCGTGCACCATCCGGAAACCCTGGCCAGCTCCTCCAACATGGCGGTCAGCCTGGACATGATGGGCCGCAAGGAGGAGGCGAACCGGCTGCGGTCCGAGGCGGTGGCCGAGCTGACCCGGCTGCTCGGCGAGGACCACGGGCTGACCCGGTACGCACGCGACGAGCGCCGGGTCCACCGGGACCTGGAGCCCCTGGCGGTGTGATCCGCGGGGGCGGCTCCCGCCGGGCGCCGCCCCCGCATCTCCCCTGTAGACGCAGAAGAACAGCAGACTGGGGGGTTCGCTGTGAGTGACAGCATGACCTTTCGCAACGAGGACCTGCCGGCCCTCTTCCACCACACCGACCAGGCGGCGATCTCCCGGCAGCGGGAGTCCACCCAGGCCACCCGCGCGCAGCTGCTGCTGCTCGTGGTGGCCGCCGCGATCGCCGCACTGCCCGAGGGGCCGAAGGTCGGCTCCGCCTACCTGTCCGGGCTGCTGAGCGTGCTCGCCTACGCCGGGGTGCTGGGCGTGGGCGTACGGGCCACCCGGCGCCGGGCCCGTCCGCAGTGGCAACTGAACCGCAGTGCGGCCGAGTTCATCAAATCGCTGGCCTGGCGGTACGCCGTCCACGGCGCGCCCTTCGGCAGCGACGTCCCGGGTGCCGAGGAGACGTACCGGACCCGGCTGGAGGCGGGACTGAACGAACTGCGGAAGATGGGCTGGGAGGATCCGCGGACCGCCGGTCTGGTGCCGGAGGGCGGGGAGATCACCGGTGCGATGTTCCGGCTGCGGGGGCTCGACTACCAGGTCCGCAGGGAGACCTACGTCCGTGACCGGCTGATCGAGCAGCGCAACTGGTACCAGCGCAAGACGGAGGTGTCCCGGCGGGCGACGGCCCTGTGGTCGTGGTCGATCGTGCTGCTGACCCTGCTGGCGCTGCTGTTCGCCCTCTTCGGGGCGTTCGGTTCGGGGCCGGGGCCGGCGCTGACCGGGCTGCTGAGCGCGGCGGCGATAGCCGGGATCGCCTGGAACGAGGTGCGGCGTCACCATCCGCTGATCGAGGCGCACACCCTGATCGAGCAGGACCTCTCCGCGATGATGGTCGTGATGCAGACGACGATCACCGAGACGCAGTGGCCGAGCGCGGTCTACGAGACCGAGCGGTACGTGTCCCCGCAACACACGGACTGGCTGGCCCGGCACAGCAGTTGACCTGGCGGGAGGGCGTGGCCTCAGTCCCGGGCCACGCCCTCCCGCCAGATCACGGTGACCGGTTTGCCGAGCGCGCGGGCGTAGGCGACGATCTCGGCCGTGCCGCCGTGCCCCCGGGCGGGCAGGCCGTCCCAGACGGCGACGAGGCGGTCGCAGGAATCGGCGATGTAGGTGCCGGCCGCGTAGTAGGCCGCGTCGGTGGAGCGGGCGAAGTCCATCCGGATCTCCTGGGCGGCCCGGCGCTTGAGCCCCAGGTACCGGTCCAGCGCGCCGGCGGCCTCGAAGCCCTCCTCGTAGTCCCCGCTGGGGATGACCACGGTGAGGTCGGCGCCGTACTCCAGCGCGATGGCGGCGAACAGCTGGTCCGCTCCCTCGGCGAGGCTGGAGAGGGCCTCCAACGGCCCTTCGTGGCCTCCGAGCACGGCCCGCAGGCCCTCCTCCACATGGCCGAGCAGCTCGTCCGGAATCGACCGGTGCCCGGTCACGCCGATTCGCTTCATGCAGAAACCCGCTCCCCCCGTGGACACGAACGCCCTGGACATCCTCCCAGAAGGCGGGAGGACGTCCAGGGGTGCGGCGGGGGCGCACGGGTCCGTGGCGCGGCCCCGGAGCGGGGCTAGTACACGCTCACGCCGTAGGCGTTGAGCGCCTCGACGACGGGCTGGAAGAACGTGGTGCCGCCCGAGGAGCAGTTGCCGCTGCCGCCGGAGGTGAGGCCGACCGCGCGGGTGCCGGAGTAGAGCGGGCCGCCGCTGTCACCGGGCTCGGCGCAGACGTTGGTCCGGATCATCCCGTAGACGACGTCGCCGCCGCCGTAGTTCACGGTGGCGTTGAGTCCGGTCACCGTGCCGCTGTGGATGCCGGTGGTGGAGCCGCGGCGGGTGACGGCCAGGCCGTTGGTGGCGTTGATGGCGCTGGTGATGTCCTGGTTGCCGACGGTCCCGGGGTGGGCGACGGCGGCGTTGTCGTAGCGGATGAGCCCGTAGTCGTTGTTCGGGAAGCTGGAGCCGACGGTGGGGCCGATGACGGTGGTGTGGGCGGAGTTGGTCCACCAGGTGCCCGCGCCGTCGGTGCAGTGGCCGGCGGTCAGGATGTAGTACGTGTTTCCGCTGCGCACGTTGAATCCGGCCGAGCAGCGCCAGCCGGAGGCGTAGATGGCGTCGCCGCCGGAGACCAGCTTCCTGAGCTTGCCGGGGGTGCGCTCGATGCGCAGGGCGGCCGCGTTCGTTCCGGCCTCGCTGCGGATCCTGGCGATGTCGGCCGCCGAGACGGTGGAGTCGGCGGTGACCACGAGGGTGCCGGAGGCGGGGTCGGTATGCCAGGCGGTGCCGGCGACGTCGGCGCGCAGGACCGAGGCGCCGGCGGAGGCGAGCCGGTCCGCGCTGAAGCCGCCGTCGGCGTGCGCGGCGGTGGGCGCCGCGAGGGCGGCCAGGGCGGCCATGCCGGTGGCCACGGCGAAGAGCCTGGAACGGATGAGGGTCTTGATCGTCACTTGTCGTCCTCCCGAGTGGGGATCGGAGGCCCGGCGGGGTGGGTGGTTGCCGGAGCCCGTGGAGGGCGGCCGGGAGCACGGCGGAAGAGGATGCCGTTCGACGTGCCCCTGACAAGCCCCGAGAGACGCTGACGGGAGTCTCCTGGCGTCAGATACCGCTAGCAAGGGCGCCTTTCGGCCGCCCCTCGCCCGCAGCGGTCACGAACGGCAGGGTGTCGCCCGGCGGGATGGAGAGGCATGCGAAGGGGTCCGCGAAGGTGCGCGCCGGGTGCCGGCCCCGGTCGAGGTCCACGGTGACGGAGCCGCCGGCGGTGGGGAGGGGCTCGCCGTCCAGGGTGATCCCGCCCGCGCGCCCGGCGGTCGGGGTCAGACCTCCGGGCACGGCCCGCCGGCACCCCGGAACGGCCGGAATTCGACCTTCCGGGTCGCCGGCGCGCCCGTGACGGCCCGTCAGTGCGAGGGGTCCGCACGGTGCGGGGGCGGTGTCCACCCGATGCTCGTGCCGCCGCTTCCGGGCGGCGATCGGATCTTCTGCGTCAGCGCTCATGCCGCTGAAACCTTCCACACCGGCCGGGCCGGAAACCGAAAGGAGCGCCAATGGCCACGAACGCACGCATACACCAACGCACTGGACCCCCACCCGGCAGGCGGGAGGGGGTCCAGCGATGAAGCGGTGGAGCTGTGGAGCTGTGGAGCTGTGGAGCTGTGGAGCGTGCGGCTTAGTAGACGCTCACGCCGTAACGGGACAGCGCTTCCTTGACGGGCTGGAAGTAGGTGGTACCACCCGACGTGCAGTTGCCGCTACCGCCGGAGGTCAGACCGACCGCGCGGGTGCCCGAGTAGAGCGCGCCGCCGCTGTCGCCGGGCTCGGCGCAGACGTTGGTCCGGATCAGACCGGTGACGGTCTCACCGCTGGTGTAGTGCACGGTGTAGTTCAGGCCGGTCACCTTGCCGCCGTGGATGCCGGTGGTGTAGCCGCGGCGCTTGACGCTCAGGCCCACGGTGGCGTTGATGGCGGAGCTGATGTCCTGGCTGCCGACGCTGCCGTACTTCTTGATGGCCTTGTTGTCGTACCGGATGAGACCGTAGTCGTTGCCCGGGAAGCTGCCGCTGACGGCCGGACCGATCTTGGTGGTACGCGCCGCGTTGGTGTACCAGGCACCCGAGCCCTTGACGCAGTGACCCGCGGTCAGGGCGTAGTACGTGCTGCCCTTGCGCACGTTGAAGCCGATGGAGCAGCGCCACTGCGTGGTCCAGATGCCGTCGCCACCGCTGGCCAGCGTCGTCAGCTTGCCGTGGGTGCGCTCGATCTGCACCACCGAGGCGTTCGCCCCGGCTTCCTTCTTGATCTTCTCTATGCTCGCGTCCGAGACCGTGGAGTCCACGGTCACCTTGACGGTCCCCGTGGACGGGTCGGCGGCCCAGGCAGTGCCCGGGACGTCGGCCCGCAGGACCGAGGCATCCGCCGCGGCGAGGCGCTCGGCCATGACGCTGCTGCCGCCCGGGGCCTCTGCCGCCGACGCGGGAACCGCGATGGTGGCCACGGCGGTCATGCCTGCGGCCACGGCGACGAACCGGGAACGGTAGTTGCGCTTGATCGTCACTTATTGTCCTCCCGAAGGAAATCGAAGCCCGGGGCACGTGCGACGCCCCGGCTTGTCTGGTCGTCAGGACCACGGCAGGCGGATCGCCGTTCGCCGTGACCCTGACAAACCCCGTAAATGCTATCGAAGGTTTTCCGGCGACAGCCTTGCGGGGCAAGGGCTGTTTCCGGCCACTGTCCGCTCCGCGTGGGCCGTCTCGGCCGAAGCGCTCCCTTGCCGCAGCCCAGGCCGTGCTGCCGGCCGGCGCACACCGATTCACGGAACGGCCGGAAATCGCCCCAACCTATCGACGGCTTGAAGCGTCGGTCCGAGCCCGGACCAACCCGGAACCAAGCCGGAACCAAGCCGAAACCAATCCGGCCGAACCGGGGGCCGAAAACGGAGCCCGGACCTCCTCAGCAGCCGTCGCAGGGACAGCAGCAGCAGTCGCCGCACCCACAGTCACAGTCGCAGTTCGGACCGCAGTCGCAGTTGTTGCACCACGGCTCCTTCTTCTCCCGGGACCACGGGCCCTCGTGCTCCGTGCAGCACAGCTGGCAGGTGCAGAACAGCCCCAGGGCCACCGCGCAGCCCGGCAGCAGGTCGCGGCGCGGCTTGCGCGGGGGCGCCGGCGGCGGGCCGAAGTCCACCGGGGGCGGCCCGAACGAACCCTCCGGCCCGGCGGCAGCCGCGCCCGCCGCCGGATGGGAGTGGGCGCAGCCGGCCGTCCCGAAGGCCCGGTCCACCGAGGTGCGCAGCTCGTGCACGAGCAGCCGGTGGGCGAGCCCCGCGTCGGCGAACTCCACCTCCCGAAGCGCCAGCCGGATCCCCCGCAGCGCGTCGTCGCACAGCCTGCGGGCCTCGGCGCGGGGGGTCCCGGTGGCGGTCAGCGGGTTCCAGGCACCCGCCGCCGCGTCCGCGGCCTGGTCCTCGACGGCGTCCAGCAGGTGCGCGAGCCGCCCGAAGTAGCGCCCCGCCTCCGCGAGCGCGGGGGCGTTGCCTGGCCGACCCGCGAGGGTCGCGGTATGGGCGAAGGCGGCGGCCGTCGCGGTCTCGGTCGGCTCGGTCACCACGAGCACCGGCGTGCCGGCTCCGGCGAGCGTCTCGATGCCCGCCTGCCGGTCCACGGCGTCGACGAGCACGGCCGTGTCGAAGCCGAGCGAGGCCCCGGTACGGGCACCCGCCCGGTCCCAGCCCCGGGCCACCCGGCGCGCCGCGAGGGCGATCGGGGCGCGGGCCAACAGGCCGTCGCGGTCGGCCACGTGGTCGCGCACCTTCGCGGAGGCCAGGACCAGCGAGACGGCGGCGGCGAGCCGCGCACCCTCGCCGTTGGCCACGGCCGCGGTGCGCATCCCGCGCAGTGGACAGGGCCCGGCGGTGCGCCGGGAGCCCGGGGCGGGACCGGACTGAGCCTCCGTCAGAACGGAGACGAGCAGCCCGTCGTAGTTGGTGACGATCCTCGCGAACTGGCCGTGGTCCCCCCGAAGTGCCAGGCACAGCCCGCAGAGATGGGCCATCCACTCCGTCTTGAACCGCTCTCCGAGCCGATGCGTGCAGGGTCTGACGATGCCGAACAAAACGATTCCCCCGTGTGTCATACGCGTGCTGACGGGCATGGTAGCGAGACCGGCCGTCACCCGTACGCCCCCGTCCCTCACCCGTACGGATGCACCGGTCGTATTTTCACTCAGTCAGCAGCGGTACCCGCCGGGATCCTTGACCGTGCAACGGATGTTCTGCACCAGTACCGTCACGAAACCCCTGCGCGGCGGCTATCCACTTGGCGCGTTGTCAGCATCATGGACGACGATAGGGACGCGGAAGACAAGACAGAACTGACCGCGATGAAAGGAGGCGTCCATGGGTTCGGTGCGCAAGGCGAGTGCCTGGCTGGGTCTCGTAGAGGACAGCGACGACGAGCGTTACTACGACGACGACTACGCGGAGGCCCCGCAGGGGGGTTCGGTGGTCGGCCCCGGCGAGCAGTGGGTCACGGACCCGCGCGTCAAGGTGGCCTCGGAGTCCGCCGTCGAGCAGGGCCGCCGCATCGCGACGGTCACCCCGGACGGCTTCCGCGATGCCCGTGGCATCGGCGAGCTGTTCCGCGACGGTGTCCCGGTCATCGTGAACCTGTCCTCGATGGACCCGGGCGACGCGAAGCGCGTGGTCGACTTCGCGGCCGGTCTGACCTTCGGTCTGCGCGGTTCGATCGAGCGGGTGGCGACCAGGGTCTTCCTGCTGACCCCGGCCGACACCCAGATCGTGAGCGGCGAGCCCGGCGGCCGCTCGCGCGACTTCTTCAACCAGAGCTGAGCAAGGCCCTCACCGGCCGCCCGCGGTTCCTTCCGGCCCTCCCGGCGATCCTGTGGCCCCACCCGGCCTAGCGGAAGGCGTCGAGCCCGGTGAGCGCCTTGCCCAGCACGAGTTGGTGCATCTCGACGGTGCCCTCGTAGGTGAGGACCGATTCGAGGTTGGTGGCGTGCCGCATGACGGGGTATTCGAGGGAGATCCCGTTGGCACCGAGGATCGTCCGCGCGGTGCGACAGATCTCGATGGCCTCGCGGACGTTGTTGAGCTTGCCGAAACTGATCTGCTCCGGCCGCAGGGTCCCCGCGTCCATCCGCCGCCCCAGGTGGTGGGCGAGCAGGATGCCCTTGTGGAGCTCCAGCGCCATGTCCGCGAGCTTGGCCTGGGTGAGCTGGAAGCCGCCGATCGGCCGTCCGAACTGCTCGCGCGTCTTCGCGTAGTCCAGCGCCGACTCGAAGCTGGCGCGCGCCGCGCCCATGGATCCCCAGACGATCCCGTACCGCGCGTGGCTGAGACAGCCGAGCGGCCCCTTGAGTCCGGTGACGCCCGGGAGCACCGCGTCGGCGGGCAGCCGTACGTCGTCCATGACCAGCTCGCTGGTCACCGAGGCGCGCAGGGACCACTTGTGCTTGATCTCCGGGGCGGAGAATCCGGCGCTGTCCGTGGGGACGGCGAACCCTCGGATCCCCTCCTCGGTCTGCGCCCAGACGACGGCCACGGAGGCCACCGAGCCGTTGGTGATCCACATCTTGCGGCCGCTCAGCACCCAGTCCGAGCCGTCCCGCTTGGCGTGCGTGCGCATCGCGCCCGGGTCCGAGCCGACGTCCGGCTCGGTCAGCCCGAAGCAGCCGATGAGCTCGCCCGCGGCCATGCCGGGCAGCCACCGCTGCTTCTGCTCCTCGGAGCCGTACTTCCAGATCGCGTACATCGCCAGCGAGCCCTGTACGGAGACCAGCGAGCGGATCCCCGAGTCCGCGGCCTCCAGTTCCAGGCAGGCGAGCCCGTACTGGACGGCGCTCGCGCCCGCGCAGCCGTATCCCTGGAGCGACATCCCGAGGGCGCCGAGGGCGCCGAGCTCCTTGGCGATCTCCCGGATCCCGGGCAGCTCGCCGTTCTCGTACCACTCGGCGATGTTCGGCAGGACCCGGTCGGCGGCCCAGCCGCGGACGGTGTCGCGGATGGCGAGGTCCTCGGGCGTGAGGAGTTCGTCGAGCCCGAGCGGGTCGGTGGGAACGAAGGACACTGCGCCTCCTGGCAGACCGGGATCACAAAACCTAGCGCCGCAAGTTTGTCGGTCCGCCGGTCCGCGGTCCACCCGCTGCCGGTGTGACCCCGGTCCCGGTCCTGCGGGCAGACTGCGGACATGCTTGATACTTCCGCGCGGCTGCTGCGCCTGTTGTCCCTGTTGCAGGCCCACAGGGAATGGACCGGGGCCGACCTTGCCGGCCGGCTCGGCGTGACGGCGCGGACCGTGCGCCGCGACGTGGACCGGTTGCGGGAGCTCGGTTACCCCGTGAACGCAAGTCCGGGCACCGGCGGCGGGTACCAGTTGGGGGCCGGGGCCGAGATGCCGCCCCTGCTCCTCGACGACGACGAGGCCGTCGCGGTGGCCGTGGGGCTGCGGACCGCCGCCGGGAACGGCGTGGAGGGCATCGGCGAGGCATCCGTACGGGCGTTGGCGAAGCTGGAGCAGGTGCTGCCGTCGCGGCTGCGCTCCCGGGTGTCCGCGCTGAACCGGTTCACCGTGCCCATGTTCCGCGGGGCGGGCGCCTCCACCGTCGAATCCTCCGTGCTGACCGAGCTGGCCGGCGTCTGCCGCGACGCCGAGCGGCTGCGCTTCGGCTACCGGGACCACGGGGGGACCGTCACCCGCAGGACCGTCGAGCCGCACCGGCTGGTGTGCAGCGAGCGCCGCTGGTACCTCGTCGCCTGGGATCTGGACCGGGAGGACTGGCGGACCTTCCGGGTGGACCGGATCGAGCCGAGGCCCCCGCACGGACCTCGCTTCACCCCGCGCCCGCCGCCCGCCGAGGACCTCGCCGCGTACGTCGCCCGGGGCATCTCCCAGCGGGTGTACGCGGCCCGCGCGGTCGTCCGGCTGCGGGTGTCCGAGCAGGAGGCGGCGCGGGTCGTCGGGCCGGCTGACGGGACCCTGGAGCCGCTCGACGAGCAGAGCTGCATCCTGCGCACCGGAGCGGTCAACCTCGATGTCCTCGTGATTCACATCATGATGCTCGGTTGTGAGTTCGAGGTCGTCGAGCCGGCCGAGCTGACGGACCGGATCCGGGCCGCGCGAGATCGGCTCGGCAGGTCACTGGAACCGCGTGAAGCGACCGCGGAAGTGAAGGATTTGTGAGGAAGCGGAGGGCGCCCGGAGTGCGCTCCGCCCACAATTCCGCGAAGTTGCGGGGGAATTCGAAACAGAATTCCCCCCGGGCGTGTCGCGGGACGGGAAATAAAAGGTCCGGACGAACTCCGCCGTGGGGGACTGTGGACAATCCGTGACACAAGCGTGACCCGGTATGGAGGAACGTCCGGGCGCGCCGCTGACGTACCGGGCCTTTCGCCGTGGGTCCGGCGGCGCAATGGCCCGCGGCCGCCGGCCCGGACGCACGACGGCGGGCCCCGGTCGTCGACCGGGGCCCGCCGTGGACGTGCGAGCGGAGGGGGTGCGTACCGTCCGGCTCAGCCGCCGGTGGCCGGGCGGGGCGCCGCGCCGCGCGCCGGGGCGCGCTCCGCGTGGGCCGGACGGCGGCTGCCGGCCGGGGCGCCCGGGGTCCGCTCGGAACGGATCAGGTGCGGACGGCCGGAGAGGTGGGCGGCGGGCCGGGCGGCCGGCTGGTGCCCGGCGGCCTGCACGGAAGCGGAAGCGGGTCCGGCGGAAGCGGAGGCGGCAGCCGATGCGGACGCCGGAACCGGAACCTGTGCGGCCTCCGCCGCCCCCGGCTGCCGCAGCACGACGACGGGCTGTACGGACTGCGCGGGGTGTACGGACTGCGCAGGCTGTACGGACTGCGCCGGCTGACGCCCCGACGGCTCCGCGGCGGCCCGCTCGAGCCGCCACTTGCCGCCGGCCGAGAGCAGCGGGACCAGCAGCCCGGTGAGGCCCTCGGGCACCTGCCCGGCCTCCACGCGGCTGCGCAGCCGTGCGCGCAGGTCGAAGACGTAGGCCTCGGCCCTGGCGATGGCGGGCTCGAACCACGGCAGCGCAAGCAGCACGAGCAGGCCGGCGAGCCAGCCGAGCAGCACGTCGCTGACCCAGTGGGTGCCGAGGTAGACGGTGGTGGCGCCGACGCTCAGGGAGACCACGGCGGAGACCAGGGAGAGCACCCGGCGGGTGACCACCGTGGAGGCCAGGTAGGCCAGGATTCCCCAGGTCACCACGGCGTTGGCGGTATGGCCGGAGGGAAATATATCGCCGCCGGCGAAGAGCTCGGCTGAGCCGATCTCGGTGGCGTAGTGCGGACCGAGCCGGCCCAGGCCGAGCTTGACGGCGCCCACGGTGATGTTGAGCAGCAGCAGTGCCACGCCGAGGGTGATCAGCGGGCGGAGGGTGTGCTGCCTCCAGGACCGCCAGCCGAGCCAGGCCGCGACCATGACCGCGGTGGGGCCGCGCTGTCCGAGGACGACGAGGTAGTCGAGGAAGGCGTGCAGCTGCGGCCACTGCTCGTACGGCCGGAAGAACATGATCTGCCAGTCGAGGCGGACGAGCCAGGAAGTGGTCAGGACCGCGACCACGATCGCCAGGTAGATGCCGAGGGTCGCTCCGAGGAGCACGACGCGGTGCCGGCTCATCCGCGGTGTTTGCAGATGAGCCGGTCGCTCTGGTTCCCGGTCCAGCCGGGCGAACACCCGCTCCAGTCTGGGCAGGATTTGATCGGTACGCACTCAATCGACGTTACCGCGCGCCGATGGGCGCCCCGGTCGAATCACGGGCTTTGTGATGACCATGTGATGTGGAGTTGGTCTCACGCGGGACTTAATTCCCGGTATTCGGCCTTTGGTTGGAGCGGGGAACGTCCCTTCCTCCGACCATTTCCCCACACGCTTAGGCCGCCTTTATCAGTCCTGGTCAATTCGTTTGCCGAAAGATGGAGTGGAACGCTCCATTCCGTGACCTCGGGCCTCCGGACCCTCCCGCCACGGCCTACGGCGGCCCCGACCCGTTGAGCCAGAAGGCCCCGTACCCCGCCGACGCCGCGGCCAGCGCGCCCAGGACGGCGGCCGCCCGGCCCGTCCGCCACCGGGCCAGCGCCACCGCCGGCGGGAACACCAGCGGGAAGGCCGGCAGCAGCAGCCGCGGCTTGGAGCCGAAGTACCCGGAGGCGCACAGGGCGAGCGCCACCACGATCCCGGCGTACACGAGCAGCGGTACCGGCTGGCGCCGCCGCACGCAGAGCGCGTACAGCCACAGCACCAGTGCGACCCCGGCGATCAGCCCGATCCCGGCGGGGAAGGCCGGGGAGGCCAGCCGCTCCCCGATGAACCGGGCGAAGGCCAGGCCGCCGTCGAAGCCGTTGCCCCAGCCGCCCTGCACGTCGAGGTAACCCGTCAGGCCGCCGCCCGTGCGCGCGCCCACCCACAGCACGTACGCCGCCGCGCCGAGCGGCGCCAGCAGCGCCCCCGCCACCGGCCGCCAGGAGCGTTCCCCGGCCCGCAGGGCCAGGGCGGCAGCCACCCACACCGCCGCGACCACGGCGGCGCCGACCGGGCGGGTCAGCCCCGCCCCGGCCGCGAGCAGACCGGCGATGAGCCAGTGCCCGCGCAGGACCCCGTACAGGCTCCAGGCGGCCAGTGCGGTGAACAGCGATTCGCTGTACGCCATCGACTGCACGATCCCGACGGGCAGCGCGGCCCAGACCGCGACGGCGAACACCCCGGCCCGGCGGCCGTGGACGAGCTCGGCGACCGCGAAGATCCCCCAGGCCGCGGCGAGCCCGGCGAGCGCCGACACCACCAGGCCCGCGGAGCCGTACCCGAGCCCGGTGACGGCCGAGACCAGCCGCTCCAGCCAGGGCAGCAGCGGGAAGAAGGCCAGGTTGGAGTGGACGTCGCCGTTGGGGAGCGCCACCTCGTACCCGTACCCCTCGGCGGCGATGCGGGCGTACCAGAGGGAGTCCCAGCGGGCCGAGAGCAGCGTGTGCGCACTGCTGCCGGCCACCGCCCCCCACACCGCGAGCACGGTCAGCCCGAGCAGCCTTACCGCCACGAACACGGTCAGAGCGGGCGCGGCCCGGCGAAATCCAAGATCCTTCACGGGCATGATTATCGAGGTCCGGGGCAATCGCGCCCGGACAGGAAGGGCCGAGGTGGAACGAGTGGCGCACACCACAGCGCAGCCGGCGGCGGGATGAGAGCTTGACCACGTGTCGGACAGCCGAACTCGCGTACGCTGACTGTTCACTCGCGTGTCGACGCCGGACCCCGTAGGACGCCGCCCTCCCCATCCGCGGCTCCGAGAACGCTGGTCCGCCGAGTGCGAGGGATCACCTGGGAGGTACATGCATGTCGGGGACGAACGTGACCGGCGACAGGAACCCTTCCCCCTGGCAGCGACTGCGGCGACTCGGCGCGGGCTCCGGCGGGGCCAACCGCTGGGCCGTCCTCGCGGTCCTCTGCGTGAGCCTGGTGCTCGTCGCACTCGACGCGACGATCCTGCACGTCGCCGTTCCCTCCGTCACCGAAGACCTGCGTCCCGGCCCGATGGAACTCCTCTGGATCGTCGACGCCTACCCGCTGGTCTGCGCCTCCCTCCTCATCCTCTTCGGCACGCTCGGTGACCGCGTCGGCCGCCGCCGCATCCTGCTGCTCGGCTACGGGCTCTTCGGCGCGGCCTCGGCCCTGGCCGCCCTCGCCGACAACGCCCAGGTCCTGATCGCCGCCCGCGCCCTGCTGGGCGTCGGCGGCGCGATGATCATGCCGGCCACCCTGTCGATCCTGCGCCAGGTCTTCCCCGACCGGCGCGAGCGGGCCCTGGCCATCGGCATCTGGACGGCCGTGGCCGCCGTCGGCGCCGCCAGCGGCCCCGTCCTCGGCGGCTTCCTGGTCCAGCACTTCTGGTGGGGCTCGGTCTTCCTCATCAACATCCCGCTCATGATCATGATCCTGCCGCTGGGCCGGTGGCTGCTGCCCGAGTCCAAGGGCTCCTCCGACGGGCCCTGGGACGTGCTCGGCGCGCTCATGGCCGCGGGCGGTGTGCTCGGCGCGGTCCTCGGCATCAAGCGGCTCGGCGCGGAGCGCCATCTCGCCGACCCGCAGGCACTGGTCCCCCTCGTCATCGGCGCGGCGCTCCTCGTGCTCTTCGTCCGCCGCCAGAAGCGGCGCCCGCACCCGCTCATCGACATGCGGATGTTCTCCCGGCCGGCCTTCACCACCTCCGTGGGCTGCATCGTGCTGGCCATGCTGGCGCTGGTCGGCCTGGAGCTCATCGCCGTCCAGTACCTCCAGCTCGTACTGCACCTGAGCCCGCTGGAGACCGGGCTGCGCCTGCTGCCGCTCACCTTCGCCGCGATGGCCGCGGGCGCGACCGGCTCGTACACGCTGGCCCGGACCGGGCCGCGCAGGATGGTCTCGCTGGGCTTCGTCCTGACGGCGTTCGCGGTGCTCCTCCTGACCCTCATGGGTCAGCACGACCGCCCGGTCCTGCTGACCGTGGGCTTCGTCCTCCTCGGCTTCGGCCTCCAGACCACCCTGTTCGCGGCCTACGAGTCCATGCTGAGCGAGGCCCCGGCCGCGACGGCCGGCGGCGCCGCCTCCATCGGGGAGACCTCCTACCAGCTGGGCGCGGGCATGGGCATCGCCCTGCTCGGCAGCGTGATGAACGCGGCCTACGCGCCCGGCCTGGCCTCCGTCCCCGGCGTGTCGCAGGCCGACTCGGCCGGCGCCTCGCACTCGCTGGGCGAGGCCTACCAGATCGCGGCGCGGCTCGGCGGCCCGGCGGGCGAGTCCCTCTTCTCGGCCGCCCGCCACTCCTTCGTCCACGGGCTGCACGTGACCCTGGTCGTCAGCGCGGGCCTGCTCCTGGCGGGCGCGGCCATGGCCCTGAAGCTCCCCCGCACGATGGAGAGCCCGGACCCCGAGGCCACCGCGGTGCACCTCCCCGCCCAGCCCGCATCCGAACCCACCCCGGCCGGAGCCCGCATCCCCTCCCAGCCCACCCCGGACCACGACCCAGCCCTGGGCCACCCGGCCTGACCCCCGGCCCACGTGGCCGTTCGAGACCCGGGGTCTGTGCCTCCCAGCCGCCCGGCACCTGAGGACCGGGGTCCGACCTCTCGCCCGTCCGGCGCCCAAGGCCCGGAGCCCGGCCTCTCAGCCGCCCTCGCTTGAGGCCCGGGCTCCGGCATTTCAGCCGTCCGGCGTTTGAGGCCCGGGGGCCGGGCGCAGCGAATCCAGCCGTCCGGCGTTTGAGGACCGGGGTCTGGGGCGGAGCCCCCAGGGGGTCCGGGCGCAGCCCGGTACCCCTCCCAGCCCCGCCGCCGTTTGAGGCGCGGGGTCCGGGCAGCGCCCGGGGAACGGTGGAAGGGCGGGTAGGGGACCTCGCCCCGCAGGGACGACCACCCGCGCCGGCCCGCTACGGCCGCGGCCCCGCCGCCCCCGAGCGGCTCGGCGCAACGGACGGCCCGGCGGCCGGAACCGTACCCGGGGCCGGGGCCGGGGCCGGGGCCGTGGCCGGAGTCGGGGTCGTGGCCGGAGCCGGGGCAGTGGCCGGAGTCAGGGTCGTGGCCGAGGTCGTGGCCGGAGCCGGGGTCGTGGCCGGAGCCGGAGCCGGTGACGTCGGGGCCGGGCCGGCCGGGGCCTCCTTCCGCGCGGACGGCGGGAGCGTCAGCAGCGTCCCGATCCGCAACACCTCCGGCCGCGGCCCGACCACCCCCCGGTTCGCCGCGTAGAGCGCCTGCCACCCACCCCGCACCGCATGCCTCCGCGCGATCCCCACCAGGGTGTCCCCCGACCGCACCACGTGCATCCGCCCCGCCAGCCCGTACCGCTTCGCGCACACGGGCCACGCCTCCCAGCCCTGGCTGCCGAGCAGCTCCTCGCCGACCCGGATCTGCTGCTCCCGCGTGGCGAGGTCCGCCCTCGGGGCGAAGGCCAGCCCCCCGTGCTCCTCCCACGTCGGCTGCCAGAACTGCAGTCCGCCGTAGAAGCCGTTCCCCGTGTTCACCGCCCAGCGGCCCCCGCTCTCGCAGTCGGCCACGCAGTCCCAGGGCCACGTCCCGCCGGGCCCGCAGTCCACTGCCCGCCCGGGCGCCCCCGGCCGCGGCGGAGGCGGCGCCACGACCGCCGCCGACGCCGACGAAACCGAAGCCAAAGCCGACGCCGAAACCACCGCGACCAGCACCAGCGCCGCCGCGCCCACCCCACCCGGAACCCCGAAGTTGCGCATCGCGTCACGCTACGCAGCCCCGTACCGCCCCCCGCGCGCGCCACACCGCGCCCCGCGCGCCCCCACCCGCTCGGCCCACCTCCCAAACGGCCAGCACCGACCATCAACTGCGCACAACCAAAAAAGAGTTGGCACGAAAACAACGGCCCGGTCGGACCGTTCACTCCTTCGGGGGTCCGGTTCGATTCCGTTCCCTCAAACGGCGTGACCCCGGCCGCCACTCCCCCGTTGAGCCCGGCGAGCCGGAACCCCCCGGCCCCGCACGCCTACCGAGGAGCCACCCCGTGCCGCGCATGCTCGAAGTCAGTGATGAGGTACGTGCCGAGATCGGCGACGAGGAGGCCGAGCGGCTGCTCGCGGGTGACGGGTCCCCGGGCAGTTACGACTGCACGTCCTGCCGCACCCCCGGCGACTCCGAGCGCGAGCAGACCAGCACGGTGCTGTTCGTCGGCGACGAGACGGCCGTCCTGGCCTTCGCCCACGCCGGCTGCATCCCCTCGCAGGTCGTCTCCGTCCCCGAGGCGGACCTCCAGGGCGCCGTCCGCTCCATCACGGGCGACAGCCCCGCCCCGGCGGCCGCGGCCGCCCCCGCCGGCGACGTCCCGCAGTCGGTGCCCGGCGGCCAGGCCGTCCTCGGCATCACCAGCGGCCTGATCCTGATCAACGGCGAGCTGCACCCCGCCCTCGTGGTGGAGCCGACCGCGCCCATCGCGCGCCCCGGCACCACCGGTCCCGGCGACGACTTCCTCCCGCTCCTCATCGAGCAGGGCTTCATCCCCATGACCGAGACCGAAGAGGTCCCGCAGGCCCTGAGCGGCTGGTCGATCCTGCTCGCCGCCGGCCAGCTGCACTCGGTGCTCCAGCCCGGTCAGATCGCCTGGTGGCAGGCGCACCGGCCGCTGTCGGTGACCGACGGCTGGCGGGCCGCCGTCAACAAGACGCAGCGCGTCCTGGTGTACGCGGCCCCCGTCGGCACCATCGGCCAGCAGCCCCGCGAGGACCTGCTGCGCGACGCCCTGGACAAGGCCGCCCGCAACGGCAAGCTGGTCGCCGCCTCGATGCCGCTGGCGGGCACCCCGGGCGCCTGAGGCCCCGGCACCCGGGAGCCTTCCCCGGGCTCCCCGCCCCGGGCCTTCCCGGGCTCCCGCTCCCCGTTCTGCCTTCCGTCCCCGAGACTGCCGTCCGACCCCCGCCACGGGGGCCGGGCGGCGTGCGCCGGGGGTGCGCGGTCCGTCCCGCGCACCCCCGGCGATCTGCGTTTTCCGCCCCGCGACCCCGCATCCGCGAGCCGCCCGTTTCGTTGGCTGATACGTGCATTCCTACGATGTCTCCCGCGCCCCGTCCTATCCGAGCAGCGTCCCCCCGATGCGCCCCGTACGGGAGCTGGGGAGCTCTCCTGCCGCCTCGCACACCCCCATCTACGACAGGCTGTGCTCGGAGTACCTGCGCGCCTTCCGGGCCCTGCCCGGCGACCGCACGGGCGAGGAGGACCTCGGCTTTACGGCGTTCTCGTACGGGGGCCCCTACAGCGGCGCGTACACCGGCGGCGCGGGCTCGTACGGCAGCGGCTCCGGGACGGGCTCCGCCGGTTCCTACGGGAGTGGCTGGAACGGTTCCTCATGGCAGCCGACGGGTCAGCACGCCGGCCAGCACGCGGACGCCTGGCAGCCGTCCACCCCCGCCCCGCAGCCGCAGTACTCGTACGCCGGCGCCGGATACGCGAACGGGCGGCAGCACCAGACCGGGATGCAGCACATCCCGGCGGCCCTGCCGCCCGCTCCGCGCCGGGGCTACTAGCCCGGCAGCGCCCTGCTGCTACTTCTTCTTGTGCTGCGCACCGCGCTTCTCGCGGACGCGGACCGAGATGTGGATCGGGGTCCCCTCGAAGCCGAACTCCTCGCGCAGGCGGCGCTCGACGAAGCGGCGGTAGCCGTGCTCCAGGAAGCCCGAGGCGAAGAGGACGAACCGCGGCGGCTTGCTGCCCGCCTGCGTACCGAACAGGATGCGCGGCTGCTTGCCGCCACGGATCGGGTGCGGGTGGGCGGCGACGATCTCGCCGAGGAAGGCGTTCAGACGGCCGGTCGGGACGCGCGTCTCCCAGCCGGCGAGCGCGGTCTCGATGGCCGGGACCAGCTTCTCCATGTGACGGCCGGTGAGCGCCGAGACGTTCACCCGGGGCGCCCAGGCGACCTGCTGCATCTCGGTCTCGATCTCGCGCTCGAGGTAGTAGCGGCGCTCCTCGTCGAGCTGGTCCCACTTGTTGTACGCGATCACGATCGCGCGGCCCGCCTCGACGGCCATGGTGATGATGCGCTGGTCCTGGACGGAGATGTTCTCCGTCGTGTCGATCAGGATGACCGCGACCTCGGCCTTCTCCACGGCGGCGGCCGTACGCAGCGAGGCGTAGTAGTCGGCGCCCTGCTGGAGGTGGACCTTCTTGCGGATGCCCGCGGTGTCGATGAACTTCCAGGTGATCCCGCCGAGCGTGATCAGCTCGTCGACCGGGTCGCGGGTGGTGCCGGCCAGCTCGTTGACGACGACGCGGTCCTCCTTGGCCACCTTGTTCAGGAGGGAGGACTTGCCGACGTTCGGACGGCCGATGAGCGCGATCCGGCGCGGACCGCCGACGGCGGTGCCGAAGCGCTGCTCGGGGGCCTCGGGCAGGGCCTCCAGGACGGCGTCGAGCATGTCGCCGGTGCCGCGGCCGTGCAGGGAGGAGACCGGGTGCGGGTAGCCGAGGCCCAGCGACCACAGCGAGGCCGCGTCGGACTCGCCGCTCTGGCCGTCGACCTTGTTGGCGCACAGCACGACGGGCTTGCCGGCCTTGCGCAGCAGGCGGACGACGGCCTCGTCGGTGTCGGTGGCGCCGACCTTGGCGTCCACGACGAAGACGACCGCGTCGCAGGCCTCGATGGCGTACTCGGCCTGGGCGGCGACGGAGGCGTCGATGCCGAGGACGTCCTGCTCCCAGCCGCCGGTGTCGACGACCTTGAACCGGCGGCCGGCCCACTCGGCCTCGTAGGTGACGCGGTCGCGGGTGACGCCGGGCTTGTCCTCGACGACCGCCTCGCGGCGGCCGATGATGCGGTTCACCAGGGTCGACTTGCCGACGTTCGGGCGGCCGACGACGGCGAGGACGGGCAGCGGGCCGTGACCGGCTTCCTCTAGCGCGCCTTCGACATCCTCGATGTCGAAGCCCTCTTCCGCGGCGAGCTCCATGAACTCCGCGTACTCGGCATCGCCAAGTGCTCCGTGGTCGTGCTGGTCGTTCATGAAGTCCGTTCCTCGTCGTTCGTGGTGATCGGTGGGGCCCGCGCAGCGCGGTTCCACTACTAGGTCAAGTCTCGCTCAGCGCCCGGTCAGGCGCTTGGCGTCGGCCAGGTGGGCGGTGAGCCGGTCCTGGATGCGTACGGTGGCCTGGTCCAGCGCGGTGCGGGTACGGCGGCCACTGCCGTCCCCGGCGTCGAAGGCATCGCCGAAGACGATGTCGACCCTGCTCTTCAGCCGCGGCAGCGCCTTCACGACGCGGCCGGAACGCTCGGTGCTGCCCAGGACGGCGACCGGCACGATGGGGGCGCCGGAGCGGACCGCGAAGTACGCGAGCCCTGCGCGCAGCGAGGCGAAGTCTCCCTCGCCCCGGGTGCCCTCGGGGAAGATCCCCAGGGCTCCGCCGTTCTCCAGGACTCCCAGCGCGCGGCTGATGGCTCCCCGGTCGGCGCCGGAGCGGTCCACCTTCACCTGCCCGATCCGGTCGAGGAAGGGGCCGAGCGGGCCGACGTACGCCTCCTTCTTGATCAGGAAGTGCAGCGGTCGCGGTGCGGTGCCCATGACCATGGGGCCGTCTATGTTGTGCGAGTGGTTCACGGCCAGGATCACGGGGCCGGTGGCGGGTACCTTCCAGGCTCCCAGCACGCGCGGCTTCCAGAGGCCGTACATGAGCCCGATGCCGATCCGCCGGCCGACCGCCGCACCCTTGAGGGAGGGCGTATCGCTCACGCGCGGCCCCGCTTCTCTGTGCGCCGCTCTTCCACGAGGGTGACCACGCATTCGATGACCCGGTCCAGCGTGAGCTCGGTGGTGTCCACCTCGACCGCGTCGCCGGCCTTGGCCAGCGGGGAGGTCTTGCGGCCGGAGTCGGCGGCGTCGCGCTTGATCAGCGCCTCCTTGGTGGCCGCGAGGTCCGCGGCCTCCTTGCCCCGCAGCTCGCCGCTGCGACGGGCCGCACGGGCCTCGGCGGAAGCGGTGAGGAAGATCTTCAGGTCGGCGTCGGGCAGCACGGTGGTGCCGATGTCCCGGCCCTCGACGACGATGCCGTCGGCCTCGTCGGCCGCCTCGGCGGCGATGGAGCGCTGGAGCTCGGTGATCAGGGTGCGCACCTCGGGGACGGCGCTCACGGCGCTGACCTTGGAGGTGACCTCCTGGGTCCGGATCGGGCCGGAGGCGTCCTGGCCGTCGACGGTGATGGTGGGGGCGGAGGGATCGGTGCCGGACACGATGACGGGCTTGCCCGCCGCGAGGGCGATCGCCTGCGGGTCCTCGATGTCGATGCCGTTGGTGATCATCCACCAGGTGATGGCCCGGTACTGGGCACCGGTGTCCAGGTAGCGCAGCCCGAGCTTGGCGGCCACGGCCTTGGAAGTGCTGGACTTGCCCGTGCCGGAGGGACCGTCGATGGCGACGATCACGGCGGTCGGAGCTGCGGTTTCCACGGTGCGGGCACCTTCCTGGTTGCGCGTACGTGTCCGGGCGCGCCAATAGCGCCCCTCCTCCAGGTTACCGGGCTTTTCGCCGCCGCCCACCGGGGCGGCGGCGGGCGGGCCCGGGGCGGGCGTGGGCCCGCTTCCGAGGCCTACGGGCCCTGCGGCGCTGTGGCGGCCACGGCGCTACGGCTGGCGCAGCGCCCAGCCGCGTTCGCGCAGCTCGGCCTGGAGGCCGGCCACGGCCCGGGGCTCGACCATCAGCTGGACCAGGCCCGCCTGCTGGCCCGTCGCGTGCTCGATCCGCACGTCCTCGATGTTGACCCCGGCCCGGCCGGCGTCGGCGAAGATCCGGGCGAGCTCGCCCGGCTGGTCGGAGATGAGGACGGCCACCGTCTCGTAGACCGCGGGCGCGGCACCGTGCTTGCCCGGGACCCGGACCCGTCCCGCGTTGCCGCGGCGCAGTACGTCCTCGATGCCCGCCGCCCCGTCCAGGCGCTTGTCCTCGTCGGCCGACTGCAGGCCCCGCAGGGCTTCCACGGTCTCCTCCAGGTCGGCCGCGATCCCGGCGAGCACGTCCGCCACCGGTCCCGGGTTGGCCGAGAGGATCTCCACCCACATCCGCGGGTCGGAGGCGGCGATCCGGGTCACGTCGCGGATGCCCTGCCCGCACAGCCGCACCGCGGTCTCGTCGGCCTCCTCCAGCCGGGCCGCGACCATGCTGGAGACGAGCTGCGGGGTGTGGGAGACCAGCGCGACGGCCCGGTCGTGCGCGTCCGCGTCCATGACGACCGGGACGGCCCGGCACAGCGCCACCAGCTCCAGTGCCAGGTTCAGCACCTCGTGGTCGGTCTCCCGGGTCGGCGTGAGCACCCAGGGCCGGCCCTCGAAGAGGTCGGCGGAGGCGGCGAGCGGTCCGGACTGCTCCTTGCCCGCCATGGGGTGGGTGCCGATGTACGGCCTCGTGTCCACGCCCAGCGCTTCCAGCTCCCGGCGCGGTCCGCCCTTGACGCTGGCCACGTCCACGTAGGCGCGGGCCAGGTCCCGTCCAATGGCGTCGGCGAGAGCGGCGGCCACGTGCGCGGGCGGTACGGCGATGACCGCGAGGTCGGCCTTGCCCTGGTAGGGCTCCTCCGTGCCGGCGCCCAGCGCGGCGGCCGTACGGGCCTGCCCCTGGTCGCGGTCGTACAGGTGGACGGCGATGCCGCGGGCGGCAAGGGCGAGCGCCGCGGAGGTGCCGATCAGTCCGGTTCCGATGACGACGGCAGTTCTCACGGGGTGCTCTCCAGGTGTACAAGGGGCGGGACGGCGGTACGTGCCACAGGGTAACCAGCAGGAATGCCCCGAGGGCCCGGCGGCCCGTCCGCTGGGACGGGGCCGCCGGGCCCTCGGGAACCGCTCCCGGAAAGGACCGGGGTCGCACGGTGCTGTGCGACGGCCGCGCGATGCCGCGCGGGGTGGGTCAGAGGTTCTGCTGCTTGATGATGTCCTCCAGCGAGCCGCTCGGGACCGAGCCCTCGGGGGTCAGCTGGTCCACGGCCTGCGGGAGCGACTGTGCGATCTGGTCGGCGGCGACCTCGGGGGTGACGCCCGCCTGCTCGGCGACCTTGGCCAGGGTCTCGTCCGGCAGGGCCTTGGCGATCTCCGCGCCGCTGACGGGCTGGTTCTCGCCGGTGCCGACCCAGGACTGGGCCTGGTCGGTCAGACCCGACTTGGTCAGCATGTCGAGCAGCCCGCCGAGCGGGTTGTTCCCCGCCCCTCCGGCCGCCTGGGCGCCGCCGGCACCGCCGCCGCCCATGAGGGCGCCGAGGAGGGAGCCCAGGATGTTGCCGCCGCCACTGCCGCCCTGTCCACCGCTGCCGCCGCCGAGGAGGGAGCCGAGGAGGGAGCCGAGGTCGTTGCCCGCCATGGTGATGCCTTTCGAAGAGGGACCGGGCACGCGGACATCGGCGCACCCGGCTTCGAGATACGGACAATGTCACCCAACTCGGGCGCGTCTGCCACTTGGCGCAGTGCCGTGCACCGACTGCGGTAGAACGATCGGCATGATCTTCCACCTCGTACCGCTCTCCGACTGGACCGCCGACCCCGCGCGCCCGTACGCCCCGCCCTCCCTCGACTCCGAGGGTTTCGTGCACTGTTCGGCGGATCCGGAGACGGTGCTCGCGATCGCCGGCACGCACTACTCCGACTACTCGGACGTACCGGGGACCCTGCTCGCCGTGGAGCTCGACGAGCGCGCCCTCACCTCCGAGGTCCGCCGGGAGGGTGAAGCCGGCCTGCGCTACCCGCACGTCCACGGACCGCTGAACCGGGAGGCCGTGGTGCGCGTGTGGGAGGTGGTACGCGCCCCCGGCACGCCGACGGAACTGGTTCCCTGGCTGCCGGAGGGCTGAGTCAAGGCGTGGCGGGGTGTTCCTGGAGCCCGTCACGCGCCAGGATGCCTCTCGCCATCCCGGCGATCACCCGAGGAGAAGTCATGAGCGACCCCACCCCCGCCGCCCGGCGCACGGTACTGGCGGCCGGCGCGAGCGTCCTGGCAGGCGGCGTGCTGACCGCTTGCGGCGGAGCCGACGAGCCGAAGCCTTCGGCCGAGGGCGGCAGCGCGCCCACGGCGCAGACCTCCGCGTCCGCCTCGTCCTCGGCTCCGGCATCCGATGCGAAGGCCCTGATCAAGGCCTCGGAGGTGCCGGTCGGCGGCGGCACGGTCATCAAGGACCAGAAGCTGGTCGTCACCCAGCCGACCGCGGGCTCCTTCCGCTGCTTCACGGCGGTCTGCCCCCACCAGGGATGCCTCGTGAACAAGGTCGAGGCCGGCACCATCGACTGCCCGTGCCACGGCAGCAAGTTCAAGGACACGGACGGCGCGGTGACCAAGGGCCCGGCCACCAAGCCGCTGGAGGAGAAGAAGATCACCGTCTCCCCGGCGGGCGAAATCTCGCTCGCCTAGCCCCGGGCCCGGACACTAGCCTCACCGGATGAACGAGGCGCACGCGAACGAACCGACCCCCGAACCGCTCGAACTCACCCTGGTCAGGGACCACACGGTCTACTCGTGCGTGATCGGTTCGAGGGCGTTCGGTCTGGCGACGGAGGCGAGCGACACCGACCGGCGCGGTGTCTACCTCGCCCCGACGCCTCTGTTCTGGCGCTTCGAGAAGCCGCCGACGCACGTGGACGGGCCCCGGGACGAGGAGTTCTCGTGGGAGCTGGAGCGCTTCTGCGAGCTCGCGCTGCGCGCCAACCCGAACATCCTGGAGGTCCTCCACTCCCCTCTCGTGGAGGACCTCACCCCGGTCGGCGAGGAACTCCTCTCGCTCCGCGGTGCGTTCCTCTCCCGCCGGGCCCACGCCACCTTCAGCCGGTACGCCGTCTCCCAGCGCGGCAAACTCCTCGGCGACCTCCGCAACCACGGCGCCCCGCGCTGGAAGCACGCCATGCACCTGCTGCGCCTGCTCCTGTCCTGCCGCGACCTGCTCCGCACGGGCCGCCTGGTGATCGACGCGACCCCCTACCGCGAGCGCCTCCTCGCGGTCCGCCGCGGCGAGCTCACCTGGGAGGAGGTCGACGCCTGGATGACCCTCCTCCAGGAACAGAGCGAAGCCGCCCTCACCACGACCCCCCTCCCCGAATCCCCGGACCTCCCCCGGGTCGAGGACTTCCTCCTCCGCACCCGCCGGACATCGGCCCTGGCCTGACCGGCCCGGGCCGGGCCGGCTCCTACCCCGCCCGGCGCCGTACGACGAACTCGTCGAGCGCGTCGAAGGCGTCCGCGTGCTCCGGCAGCCGCGAAGCGCCCTGGGCGTCCTCCAGGACCGCGTGCAGGGCCTCGAAGTCCCGCTCCACCCGCCCGGCGGCGATGCCGTCGGCCGCACCGTGCTCGGCCTCGACCTTGGCCTCGATCAGCCCGGCCAGATGGGCCGGGGCCTCCGGCACCTCGTCGAGCAGCGTGGGCAGGTGGGCCTGCACCCTCCCCGAGCGCATCAGGTGGACGCCGGTGAGCAGCGCCCGGAAGGTGCAGAGCAGCGGCTTGAGCTCGCCCGTCTTCCCGTAGAGGCGCCACTGCGTGTTCGCGAAACCCCGGTAGTGGTGGGCGTGGTGCGAGGTCAGGACCCCGGGCGCCAGCGAGACCAGCTCCTCGTGCGCCGGCGTCGTGTGCACCACCAGGGGGGACAGCAGCTGCTCCAGGACGTAGCCGTTGCGGTTCAGCATGAGCCGGACGAACTTGCGCAGGTCATGGGTGACCAGGTCCATCTCGGTGCCGTCCCGGAACCACATCCGGCTGCGGGTCTCCTCCGGGTCGCGCAGCGAGAGCAGCTGCGCGGCCGGCAGCAGGTGCGCTCCGCGCAGGTCGACGTCGGAGTCCTTGGAGGGGAACCCGTACAGGTGGGCTCCCGAGACCGTCGCGAAGAGCAGGGGGTCGGGCTGCTCCTCGACGACGGAGGTCAGGTCGGCGGCCATCGCGTCCAGCATGGTTCACGCGTCCCAGAGGGTGCCGAAGGACAGGAGTTCCGCGCGGTACTCGATGCGGCCCTCCCAGTCGCGGGGCCAGGCGTCCGCGCCGAGGTGGGCGCCGGCGAAGGCGCCGGCCAGGCAGGCGATGGAGTCGGAGTCGCCCGCCGTGCAGGCCGCGCGGCGCAGGGCCAGGAGGGGTTCCTCCGGGAAGAGCAGGAAGCACTGGAGGGCGGTGGCCAGGGCCTCCTCGGCGATCCAGCCGTCGCCGGTCGTCAGGCACGGGTCGGTTTCCGGGGACGGGGTGCGCAGGGCTGCCGCGAGGCGGTCCAGGACCTCCAGGCACTCGTCCCAGCCGCGCGCCATGAAGGACTCCGCAGAGGCGTCGGAGGCCGTCCGCGTCCAGAGGTCGCCGAGCCAGCGCTCGTGGTAGCGGGTGCGGTTCTCCAGGGCGTACGAGCGCAGTTGGCCGACCAGGCCGGTCACCTCGGTGCCCTGCGCCAGCAGGAACACCGCCCGCGCCGTCAGGTCGGAGGCCGCCAGTGCGGTCGGGTGGCCGTGGGTGAGGGCCGACTGGAGCTGGGCCGCGCCGGCCCGCTCCTCCTCCGTCCAGCCGGGCACCAGGCCGACCGGGGCCACCCGCATGTTCGCCCCGCAGCCCTTGGAGCCGAGCTGGCTGGCGTCGCGCCAGTCCCGTTCGGGATGGTTGAGGAGGCTGCAGGCCTTCAGGCAGGTGCGGCCCGGGGCCCGGTTGTTCTCCGGGGAGTGGTACCAGTCCACGAACTCCTCCCGGACCGGGCGGGCGAGCCGCAGCGGCCCCACCCGGCCCCGCTCCGCGGCGGTCCGTATGCCCCGGGCGAGGGCCAGCGTCATCTGGGTGTCGTCCGTGACGATGGCCGGCCGGGGCAGGTCCATCTGCCGCCAGGGGCCGGTCTTCGCCAGGATCCGGGGCACGTCGTTGAACTCCGTCGGGAAGCCGAGGGCGTCTCCCAGGGCCAGTCCCAGGAGCGCTCCGGTGGCCGCCCTCTTGCCGGTGGTCGTCGTCATCGTGTGTGTCCTTCCGTGGGGCGCAGCAGGGGCGGGTGGAGGGTGGTCGCGGGTCCGGGCCGGTAGAGCGCGGCCGGTTTGCCGCGGCCGCCGGTGAGCCGGGCGGCTCCGGGCACGGCTTCGACGAAGCCGGGCGTGGCCAGGACCTTGCGGCGGAAGTTGGGGCGGTCCAGGGCGGTGTCCCAGACGGTCTCGTAGACGGCCTGGAGCTCGCCGAGGGTGAACTCGGGCGGGCAGAAGGCGGTGGCGAGGCAGCTGTACTCCAGCTTCGAGCCCACGCGGGCACGGGCGTCCGCGAGGATCTCCGCGTGGTCGAAGGCCAGTCCGAAGGACGGCGCGCCGGCCTCGCCCACCGGCACCCAGCGGGCCCGGTCCGCGTCCCCGCCGCCTCCGGCCGCCGGTTCCGGCAGGTCGGGGACGAGCGCGGTGAAGGCCACCGAGACCACCCGCATGCGGGGGTCCCGGTCCGGTTCGCTGTAGGTGCGCAGCTGGTCCAGGTGCAGGGCGTCGATCACCTGCGCCGACAGGCCGGTCTCCTCGGCCAGTTCGCGCCGGGCGGCCGTCTCGGCCGACTCCCGCGGCAGCAGGAAGCCGCCGGGCAGCGCCCAGGCGCCCGCGTACGGTTCCTGCGCGCGCCGGATCAGCAGCACGTGCAGGATCCCGCCGCGCACGGTGAGGACGGCGAGGTCGACGGTCACCGCGAAGGGTGCGAAGGCGTGCGGGTCGTACTTCCCCGCGGGCCCGGCTCCGGTTCCGCCGCGTCCCGGTCCGCTGTGTCCCGGTCCGCTGTGTCCTGTGTCACTCATCGGCTCCGCTCCCCCGCTCGCCGGGTCTGCCCGGGCACGTGCTGCACCTGGTTCCGGTCCTGCCCGGCCACCCGCTCCGGCAGCGGGTCCGCGAACTGCCAGCCTTCCGCCAGGAGTCCGTCGACCGCGGCCACCGCCGCCGCCAGCCGCGTCGCGCGGTCCCCGCGGACCACCAGGAAGCGCCTTCCGGTCCGTTCCAGTTCCTCCAGGAACCGCCCGGTCATCCACGGCCTCACCTCCTCCCCGTCCCGCAGCCCGTCGTCCTCGAAGGGAACGCCCTCGTGGTCGGTGAGCAGGTACAGGTCCCGCCGCGTCCCGGCGGCGATCCGCTCGACCTCCGCGCTGCGTGCGCCCGTGTACCGCTCGTGCCAGATGCCGGTGGCGAAGGAGTCGGTGTCGCAGAAGAGCACCGGTGATCCCAGCCGGGCCGCCCGCTCCTCGTCCGCGTCCTGCCGCCGTGCGATCACCGGGAACTCCGCCGAGGTGAAGGCGATGTCGGCCCAGGTCGCCGCCGGGTCCGCCGCGCGGGCGGCCGCGAGCCGCTCCTCGCTGTAGCGCCGCCCGTACTCCGCGACCCAGCCCGTCTTCGCCCACACCCCGCCGCGCCCGCGCCAGTGCTCGGCCAGGGCCCGCGAGAGCGTGGTCGTGCCGGTGGATTCGGCGCCGAGTACGACGATCCGCCGGGTCAGCGCCGCCCGTACGGCGGGTCCCAGGAACTCCCAGGTCCCGGCGGGGTCGGCCCGTACGGCCGTGCCGGACACCGGGAACAGGGTGCGGCTGGGGTCCACGCAGACCTCCTCGGCGCCGAACCTCCGTGCCAGCTCGGTCCCGTAGGCCTCGGAGGTGAAGACGGCGTCGACCGGGCCGCGCACCGCGCGCCGGAAGATCGCCATGTGCGCCTCCCAGACGGCCGGGTCCTGGAGGTCGACCGGGATGTCGTCGACCGCGCCGACCACCTCGGCCCCCGGGTGCGCCTCGCGCATCCAGGCGACCCGGTCGGCGAGCGGTACGGACTCCACCGAGGCCGCGCAGACCAGTACGGTCAGCCGCTCGCACTGGTCCTGGGCGGTGCGCACCAGGTGGTGGTGGCCGGCGTGCGGCGGATAGAACTTGCCGAGGACCAGCCCGTGGCCGTGGCGCTTCACGCCGTCACCGCCGCCGGTGCCACGCGGGCCGGGAGCGCCCGGCGCCAGCCGAGCAGTCCGGCGACGCACAGGGCGAGGAAGCCGACGTAGAGCAGGGAGGTCAGGTACAGCCCCTTGTAGGCGTACAGGGGGATGTAGACGAGGTCCGCCGCGATCCACAGCCACCAGGACTCGACGAGCTTGCGGCACTGGCCGTACGTGGCCGCGAGCGAGAGCCCGGTCGTGAGCGCGTCCCAGAACGGGACGGTGGAGTCGGTGGCCCGGCTCAGCAGGAGGGTCAGGCCGAGCACCGCGACCGCTCCCGCGGCCGCCAGTGCGGCCCACTCGGCGGTGGTGGTGCGGCGCACCGGCAGGGCCGCGACGGAGCCCGGGCCGTTCCCGTGGGTCCAGGACCACCAGCCGTACGCGGCGAGGGCGATGAAGACGATCTGCAGCCCGGCGTCGGCGTACAGGCCGGCCTGGGTGAAGAGCACGATGAAGAAGACGTTGTTGGCGATGCCGATCGGCCAGTTGGCGATGTGCTGCCGGGCGACCAGCCAGACGCACACGGCGCCCGTGCCGAACCCGAGGATCTCGGTCCAGCTCGTCTGCCATCCCATGACGCCCCCGCTCTCCGCTCTCTTTATGGTCAGATTGACTATAAACAGGGTCCGGGGGGCGGCACAACCAAAAAACCCGCGGCGCCCGAAGGCACCGCGGGTTCTGGAGGCCCGAGTGGGGCCGTGCTACCGGCCGGGTCCTAGAGACCGACCTCGCGCATGAGCATGCCGACCTCGGTGTTGGTCAGGCGGCGCAGCCAGCCGGACTTCTGGTCGCCGAGCTCGATCGGGCCGAAGGAGGTCCGCACGAGCTTCTCGACCGGGAAGCCGGCCTCGGCCAGCATGCGGCGGACGATGTGCTTGCGGCCCTCGTGGAGGGTCACCTCGACCAGGTAGTTCTTGCCGAGCTGGTCGACGACGCGGAAGTGGTCGGCGCGGGCGTAGCCGTCCTCCAGCTCGATGCCGTCCTTGAGGCGCTTGCCGATGTCGCGCGGCAGCGGGCCGGTGATCGCGGCGACGTAGGTCTTCTTCACGCCGTACTTCGGGTGCGTGAGGCGGTGGGCCAGTTCACCGTGGTTGGTGAGCAGGATGATGCCCTCGGTCTCGGTGTCGAGCCGGCCGACGTGGAACAGGCGCGTCTCACGGTTGGTGACGTAGTCGCCGAGGCACTGGCGGCCGTCCGGGTCCTCCATGGTGGAGACGACGCCGGCCGGCTTGTTCAGCGCGAAGAACAGGTACGACTGGGTGGCGACGGTCAGGCCGTCCACCTTGATCTCGTCCGAGGGCTTCACGCGCTTGCCCTGCTCCAGGACGATCTCGCCGTTGACCTCGACGCGCGCCTGCTCGATGAGCTCCTCGCACGCACGGCGCGAACCCATGCCGGCCCGGGCGAGCACCTTCTGCAGACGCTCGCCCTCCTCCTCGGCGCCCGGGAAGGTCTTCGGGGTCTTGATCACGGGCTTGTCGGCGTACCGGTCGCGCACGCGCTCCTCGATCCGCGCCTCCAGCTCGCGCGGCTTGGCACGGCCGCTGCGGGAGCCGGGGCCGATGCGCGGGCCGCCGGCGCCGCCGATGCCGGGGGTACGGGAGACCTTCGGGCCGCCCTTGGCACCACCGCGGGCCGCAGCGCCGCGGGCGCCGCCACCGCGGTTGCCGTCGGCCGCGCCGCGGGCACCGCCGCCGCCCGCCTTGGCACCGCCACGGCCGTTGCGCTCGCCCTCGGGGCCCACGTCGTAGCGACGCTGCTCGGGGCGGGGGTTGCGGATGCGGGGCTCCGGCTCGCGGTCGCGGTCGTAGCCGCCGCCCTGGTAGCCGCCGCCGGAGGAGCCGCCACGGGAGCCGCCGCCCTGGTAACCGCCACCGGAGGAGCCACCGCGCGAGCCGCCGCCCTGGTAGCCGCCGCCCGAGGAGCCGCCACGGGAGCCGCCGCCCTGGTAACCGCCACCGGACGAGCCACCGCGCGAGCCACCGCCCTGGTAGCCGCCACCGGAGGAGCCGCCGCGGGAGCCGGAGCCACCACCGCGGTAGCCGCCACCGCCGCCGGAGCCGCCGCGGGGGGCGCTACCGCGCCCGCCGCCACCGCCGCCGCTGTTCCTGTTGCCGCCACCGTTGCCGTTGCCGCTGCTTCGCATCAAAGTTCCGTCGTCTTGTCGTCTTCATCGGTATCCGGAGAGTCCGGATCGAACGACGGAACACCCTCTTGCGTCTCGGCTTCGATCGCGTCCGCCTCGGGGAGGAAGGGCGCGAGCTCCGGGAGCTCGTCCAGGCCGCGCAGGCCCATCCGCTCCAGAAAGTAGTTCGTCGTCCTGTACAGGATCGCACCTGTTTCGGGTTCCGTCCCCGCCTCCTCCACCAGACCCCGCTGGAGGAGGGTGCGCATGACCCCGTCGCAGTTGACTCCGCGGACCGCCGAGACCCGCGACCGGCTGACCGGCTGGCGGTACGCGACGACGGCCATGGTCTCCAGGGCCGCCTGGGTGAGGCGGGCCTGCTGGCCGTCCAGTACGAAGGCCTCGACGGCCGGCGCGCAGTCCGCCCGGCTGTAGAACCGCCAGCCCCCGGCGACGAGCCGCAGGTCGAAGCCGCGGCCCTGGACCTCGTACTCCTGCGCCAGCTCGCGCAGCGCCACCGCGACCTCGCGGGGGGTCCGCTCCAGCACCTTGGCCAGGTGCGCCTCGGTGGCCGGCTCGTCCACGACCATGAGGACGGCCTCCAGGGCCGGCTTCAGCGCCAGCGCGGCCACGGGGGTCGTCACGTCGTTCATTCCTTGACCTCCACGATCCGATCGAACTCGTCCGTCACCGTCGGCATGCCGTCCCCGTCCCCGCCGCTCCAGCGCACCGTGAGCGTCTTCAGCGCCTCCTCCTGGTCCAGGACCACCGCCTTCTCCCGGTAGAGCTCCAGGAGGGCCAGGAAGCGCGCCACGACGGTCAGGGTGTCGGGGGCGTCCTCGGTGAGCTCCTGGAAGGTGGCCTCGCCCCTGGCCTTGAGCAGCGCGACGACCAGCCCGGCCTGCTCCCGGACGCTCACGAGGGGCGCGTGGATGTGGTCCACGTACACCTGCGGTTTCGCCCGGGGCTGCATGGCCTTGACCGCGAGCCGCGCCAGCCCCTCGCCGCCGATGCCGATGACCACCTCGGGGAGCAGCTCGGCGAGGTGGGGCTCCAGCCCGACGGTGCGCGGGTAGCGCTTGCCCTCGGCCTCGGCGCGGTCCTGGAAGATCTCGGCGATCCGCTTGTACGCCCGGTACTGCAGCAGCCGCGCGAACAGCAGGTCCCGGGCCTCCAGCAGGGCGAGGTCCGCCTCGTCCTCGACCTCGGCGACGGGCAGCAGCCGGGCCGCCTTCAGGTCGAGCAGGGTGGCGGCGACGACGAGGAACTCGGTCGTCTGGTCGAGGTCCCAGTCGGGCCCCATGGCACGGATGTGCGCCATGAACTCGTTGGTGACCTCCGACAGCGCGACCTCGGTGACGTCCATCTTGTGCCGGGAGATCAGCTGCAGCAGCAGGTCGAAGGGCCCCTCGAAGTTCTCGAGCCGCACGGTGAACCGCCCGTCCCCGACGGGGTCCGCCACGGCTTCACCCGCTGCGGGAGCCGAAGAAGGAGCCTCTACGGGCTCCTCGGCCTCCCCGGGCCCCTGGGGGCCGCCGGGGGGCTCCGAGTCCTCCACGGCCCCACCCGGAGCCCCTGGGGCCGGTACGGGAGCACCTGGGCCGCGGCCCAGGGAGCGGCGGGGCGGCTGGCCGGGTTCGGCAGGAGAGGGCATCGCGGTCCAGGGTGGTGCGGAGGAAGCATCTGACCGGGCGGGCGACCCGGCCCCCAAGGCTCCCACGTGCGCCGGCGAATCCAGCCGTCCGGCGCTTGAGGACCGGGGTCGCCGCACGCGGCAGGGCCGCCGGAAGCCGACGGGACGAGCCCGCCCGGCCCCCGCAGGGCTCAGCGGCCCCGCAGCCGCCGCACCAGGATGCTCGCGTCACCGCGGGACTCCAGGTCCGCCAGGACCACCGCGACGGCCTCCCGCACGATCCGCCCGCGGTCGACCGCGAGCCCGTGCTCCCCGCGCAGCACCAGCCGCGCGTGCTCCAGGTCCATGAGCTCCTCCGCGGAGACGTAGACCGTGATCTTCTCGTCGTGCCGCTCGCGCCCGCTGGGCCGCCGGTTCGCACCGCGGCCCGGCCCCTTGCCCCGACCGGGGGTGGGGGCGGGGACGGCGTTACCGGAACCTTCCTGCGGACGCCGCTGCGGTCCGACGCCCGGCTCCGTGCCGGCCTCAGCCTCCCGGCTGCGGCCCTCTCCCGCCGTGCCCTCCGCGGCCGCCGCCGCGTGCTCCACGCCCCGCGCCGAGTTCGGCGAGGAGGAGGTCAGCGCCATCCCCCCGGTCGTACGGAACAGTTCGTCGGCTCCGGGCAGACTCACTCGGCGGGACACCGGGCGAGCACCTCCCTGGCCAGCTGGCGGTAGGCGGCGGCGCCGACGGAGTTGGAGGCGTACGTGGTGATCGGCTCGCCGGCGACCGTGGTCTCCGGGAACCGCACCGTGCGGCCGATGACCGTGTGGTAGACGTGGTCGTCGAAGGCCTCGACGACGCGCGCCAGCACCTCACGGCTGTGCACCGTGCGGGAGTCGTACATCGTGGCGAGGATGCCGTCGAGCTCCAGCTCCGGGTTGAGCCGCTCCTGCACCTTCTCGATGGTCTCGGTCAGCAGAGCCACACCGCGCAGTGCGAAGAACTCGCACTCCAGCGGCACGATGACCTTGTGAGCCGCCGTCAGGGCGTTCACGGTCAGCAGACCGAGCGAGGGCTGACAGTCGATCACGATGTAGTCGTAGTCGGGCAGCAGGGGCTTCAGGGCCCGCTGCAGCGTCGACTCGCGCGCGACCTCGCTGACCAACTGCACTTCGGCGGCGGACAGGTCGATGTTGCTCGGCAGCAGGTCCATGTTGGGGACCGCCGTCTTCAGCAGCACCTCGTCGGCCGACATGCCCCGCTCCATGAGCAGGTTGTAGACCGTCAGGTCGAGTTCCATCGGGTTGACCCCGAGGCCGACCGACAGCGCGCCCTGCGGGTCGAAGTCGACGAGCAGCACGCGGCGCCCGTACTCCGCGAGCGCCGCACCCAGGTTGATGGTCGACGTGGTCTTGCCCACGCCGCCCTTCTGGTTGCACATCGCGATGATCGTCGCCGGACCGTGGTCGGTCAGCGGACCCGGGATCGGGAAGTACGGCAGCGGCCGTCCGGTCGGGCCGATCCGCTCACGGCGCTGGCGGGCAGCGTCGGGGGCGAGAGTGGCCGCGTACTCGGGGTCGGGCTCGTACTCCGCGTCGGGGTCGTAGAAGTGCCCCTCGGGCACCTGTTCGTAGTCGGCGAAACCCACGGGCTTGTCGCCGCTCGGGTCGCCGGCCCTGGAGTTCACGTCTAGGCCGTCCATGCTCTTTTGGGGCGTCGTCATGTGCTGGTGGTTTGCGAAGGTGCGGACCGCTACGGATCCCACGGCTTCGATTCCGGCAGGACCCTGGCCCTGCGCAGGCCCTCCTGCTCGACCACCTCCAGGAGCAAATGTCGACTCATTCACAAGTCGTCTTACCTCCTCGGACGTGACCAGGACACTTATCGATAGGTCAGCGTGGCACCATGCCGACGGTTGGCGACTCTATGGCGTGTCACCACTCAGCGGCAACACAATCCACCGGACCCGCCGCGATGTGTCGGCAAGCGAACACCACTCTGTCAAGGGCGTACGAGCTGTCGCCGGGAAGTTTCGCGGGTGCGCGAAAGGGTTAAAGGGTTACGTTCGAGGCGAGTTGAGCGGCCTCGCGGACGACCCCGGGAACGCCTCCGGCCGGACCTCGCGAGCAAGGTCCGGCCGGATACGTGAGATTGACGTCAGTCGTTGACGAATCAGCCGAGCAGCGTGCTCAGCTCGAGGGTCTCGAGACCGTGGGCCTCGGCGACCTCGCGGTAAACGACCTGCCCGTCATGGGTGTTGAGGCCCAGCGCGAGCGCCGGGTCACGACGCAGCGCCTCGACCCAGCCGAGGTTCGCGAGCTGCACGATGTAGGGCAGCGTGGCGTTGGTCAGGGCGTAGGTGGAGGTGTTCGGCACCGCGCCCGGCATGTTGGCGACGCAGTAGAAGACCGAGTTGTGGACCTGGAAGGTCGGCTCGGCGTGAGTGGTCGCGCGGGAGTCCTCGAAGCAGCCGCCCTGGTCGATCGCAATGTCGACAAGGACACTTCCGGGCTTCATCTTGGCGACGAGCTCGTTGGTGACCAGCTTCGGGGCCTTCGCACCCGGGATCAGCACCGCGCCGATGACGAGGTCGGCCTCGATGACGGCCTTCTCCAGCTCGAAGGCGTTGGAGACGATCGTCTTGATCTTCGTGCCGAAGATCTTGTCGGCCTCGCGGAGCTTGTTGATGTCGCGGTCCAGCAGGGTCACGTGGAAGCCCATGCCGACGGCGATCTGCACGGCGTTCCAGCCGGAGACGCCGCCGCCGATGACCACGCACTCGCCGGCGTGGGTGCCGGGGACGCCGCCGGGGAGCACGCCGCGGCCGCCGACCGAGCGCATCAGGTGGTAGGCGCCGACCTGCGGGGCCAGGCGGCCCGCGACCTCGGACATCGGGGCGAGCAGCGGGAGGGCGCGGTTCGCCGTCTCGACCGTCTCGTACGCGATGGCGGTGGTGCCGGACTCGAGCAGGGCGTCCGTGCACTCGCGGGAGGCCGCGAGGTGCAGGTAGGTGAAGAGGGTCTGGTCCTTGCGGAGGCGGTGGTACTCCTCGGCGATGGGCTCCTTGACCTTCAGCAGCAGGTCGGCGGTGGCCCAGACCTCGTCGGCGGTGCCCAGGATCTCGGCGCCGGCGGAGACGTACTCCGCGTCCGTGATCGAGGAGCCCACACCGGCGTTCTGCTCGACGAAGACCTGGTGGCCGTTGCGGACCAGCTCATGCACGCCGGCAGGCGTGATGGCGACCCGGAACTCGTTGTTCTTGACCTCGCGGGGGATGCCGACCTTCATCGTGGCTCACGGTCCTTGGCTCAGGGGATGTTTCGGGCTACTTCAATACAAACCCGTCCACAAGAACGCGCAACGGGATGCACCAGAGGATGACCTGGTGAAGCCAGTCTAATGAAGGATGAGCGGCTGTCTAGCCTTGCAAACCAATAATCTCAGTCGGAATCGCTGCGGATTTCGCAGGCTGCGGGATCGTCTCCCAGCAATCTGTCGGCCGCGGACCTGTGCAGCCTGGCAGCCGCGGGATCGCCGAGCCGGTCCAGCGTGTCCGCCAGCCGCACCTGGAGCGCGGCCTGAAGCCGCAGGTCGCCGGCCTTGCGCGCGAGCTCCACCGCCTCGCGGCAGGTGTGCAGCGATTCCTCGGGCCGCCCCGCGTACTCCTGGATCCGCGCCATCTCGCTCAACGCCTTTGCCTGGCCGGGGACATCGGCCAGTTTCCGGTAGCCGGCCGAGGCCGCCCGCCAGCTCCGCAGCGCCTCCCCGTACCGGCCCGCGTACGTGTGCACGTTCCCCAGCCGCCCGTACAGCCGCGCCTCGTCCGCACGCTCCCCCCGTGCGAGGGCGTGGGACAGCGCCCGGCCGAACCAGTCGGAGGCCCGGTGCCAGTCGCCCAGCTCCTGGTGCGCGCCGCCTACGGATTCCATCGCGCGGCCCGAGGCGTACGGGTCGTTCGCCGCCTTTCCCGCGTCCAGCGCGGCCCGGTACCGCTCCAGCGCCTCCCGGGTCCGGCCGGTCCCGGCGTCCAGATCGGCCAGGTTCAGCAGCGCGGCGGCCTGCTCCCGGTGCAGATCGCGCCGCTCGGCCACGTCCAGCACGAGCCGGTGCAGCCCGTACAGCTCCGGCGCGGCCGCGGCGGTGCCGCGGTGCTCCGACAGGGCCCGGGCCAGCGCCGCCACGAACCTGCGCGCCAGGGTGTCCAGCTCCCCGTCGGCCACGGCCAGCGAGGCGGCGGCCAGCAGTGCGGGCAGCCGGGTGTCCAGCCAGGTCTCGGCCGCCCGCCGGTCGGCGAAGCGCAGGGCGCGCGGCACCCCGTCGAGCTTCTCCGGCAGGCCGACGGCGCCGCCGAGCCCGTCGTTGCCGTCCTCGTCCGGCTCGGCCATGGCCCGGCAGGAGAGCAGCAGCCGTACGGTGCGCTCCAGCATCCGGGCCCGGGCCAGCTGGACCTCGGCGGGCCGTTCCTTGGCCTCCAGCAGGGCCTGGAGCAGCGGCGCGAGGCAGCCGGGCAGCAGGTACAGCCCGTCGTGGGCGGGCCTGAGCAGGCCCAGCGCGGCGAAGTCCTCCAGGGTCGACTGCGCGGCGGCCACGGAGCAGCCGGCCAGTGCGGAGGCGACGTGGGAGTCGACGAGGCCCGCGGGGGCAAGCGGAAGCAGTCGCAGGGTCCGCTGGGCGGGCTGCGGGAGGGATTCGTAGACGAGCCTGAAGGTCTTGGCGAGCGGGCCGCCGACCCCGGCGGGCATGTCGTGCAGCTGCTTGCCCACGTCCGCCACGGAGGCCTTGGGGCGTGCGGCGAGCCAGCCGCCCGCGAGGGCGAGCGCGGCGGGCTGGCCGCCGCACTCCTCGGCGAGGGCTTCGGCCGCGCGCGGGTCGTTGGCCGCGCGGACGTCGCCGATGCGCTGGACCAGCATGCGGACGGCCGAGGGGGTGTCGAGGCCGCCGAGGGTGCAGGGGCGGACATCCGGAATCCCGGTCAGGGGGCCCTCCGCGGTGACGACGACCAGGCACTCGGGGGTGTCCGGGAGCAGGGCGTCGACCTGGTGCGGATCGCAGGCGTCGTCGACGAGCAGGACCATGCGGCGGCCGGCCAAGGCGGTGCGCAGGGCGGAGCTGAGATCGTCCTCGCCGGCGCCGGGCGGGGTGGGCTGCCCGAGTCCCTCCAGGAGGGTGCGGACGGCACGCTCGGTGGCGACGGCCTCGCCCGTGGGGGCGGTGAGCCGGACCTTCAGCACCCCGTCGGGATAGTCGTCGGCGATCTCGCGCACCAGCGCCTCGGCGAGTGCGGTCCGGCCGGAGCCGGGGCGCCCCGCGACGAGGAGCACCCGGGCGCGCGGGGCCTTGGCCTTGCGGCCGGAGAGGGTGTCGAGCCCGGTTCGCGCGATGTCCTCGCGGAGCTCCTTGAGCTCACGCCGCCGCCCGACGAAATCCGTCACGGATCCGCTCCTCTCGCTGCCTTCGGATTGCGAGCGTAGTTCACGCAGAGCGACGGACAGGGTGGAGCGCGGCGGACAAATCGCCCGATCGGATCAGCGGATGGGCAGCTTGTCCGACGTGCCGCGCGCGCGGCACGTCGGAACGTCACGCCGCGGGCCCGGCAGGATCCGGAAGGGACGGCCTACGCCTCGTACGGGCGGGCCTGCCACGGGGCGTCCGCCGGGCGCAGCGAGGTCAGGGGCGGGTCGGCGGCCAGGGCCGCCGAGAGGGCCAGGGCTCCCGTGACGAGCCCGGGGTTGCCCAGCTCGCCCGCCAGGACGCCCCGTACCAGCTCGGGCAGCGGGACCCACGCCACCTCCATGTCCGCCTCCTCCGAGCCGGACTCCGCGTAGCGTTCGCCGTCGGCCTCCGAGACGCCGCGCGCGAGGAAGATCCGGGTGGCCTCGTCCGAGCCGCCGGGGGACGCGTAGAAGTCGGCCAGCACCCGCCAGTCCTCGGCCTTGACGTGCGCCTCCTCGTACAGCTCGCGCTGCGCCCCGTGCAGCGGGTTCTCCCCCACCACGTCCAGGAGCCCCGCCGGGAGCTCCCACAGCCGCCGCCGCACCGGGTGGCGGTACTGGCTGAGCACCAGCACCCGTCCCGCATCGTCCAGGGCGAGCACGCACACCGACCCGGGGTGCACCTGGTAGTCGCGGCGGGCCACGGACCCGTCGGGCATCCGCACCTCGTCGGAAGCCACCGCCGTCTTCGCGCCCTGGAACGGCCGCTGGGTCGACACCGTCTCCCAGGATTCCGACGTGTCCTTGATCTCCATGCCCCGAAGCCCTCCACAACGCGCGACAGCCGGGGTACGGATCTCCGTACCCCGGCTGTCTACGGTATGTGCCGTACGACTACTTCGCGGCCTGCTGCCGCTCCACGGCCGCCTTGACCAGACCCGCGAACAGCGGGTGCGGGCGCGTGGGGCGCGAGCGCAGCTCCGGGTGGGCCTGGGTGGCCACCAGGTAGGGGTGGACCTCGCGCGGGTACTCGACGTACTCGACGAGCTTGTTGTCCGGGGAGGTGCCGGAGAAGACCAGACCGGCCTTCTTCTCCAGCTCGCCGCGGTAGGAGTTGTTGACCTCGTAGCGGTGGCGGTGGCGCTCGTCCACGTACGCCTGGTCGCCGTAGACCTCGCGCACGATGGAGCCCTCGGCGAGCTTCGCCGGGTACATGCCCAGGCGCATGGTGCCGCCCAGGTCGCCCGCGCCCTCGACGAAGGCCAGCTGCTCCTCCATCGTGGAGATCACCGGGTTGGCGGTGGAGGCGTCGAACTCGGTGGAGTTCGCGTCCTCGATGCCCGCCAGGTTCCGCGCGGCCTCGATGACCACGCACTGCAGACCCAGGCACAGGCCGAGCAGCGGGACCTTGTTCTCGCGGGCGTAGGTGATCGCGCCGACCTTGCCGTTGACACCGCGGTCGCCGAAGCCGCCGGGCACGCAGATCGCGTCCACGTCGGACAGCTGCGCCGCGGCGCCCGCCTGGGTCTTGCAGTCGTCGGAGGTGACCCACTTGATCTGCACGCGGGCCCTGTTGGCGAAGCCGCCGGCGCGCAGCGCCTCGGTCACCGACAGGTAGGCGTCGGGCAGGTCGATGTACTTGCCGACGAGCGCGACCTTGACCTCGTGGTCGGGGTTGTGGACCCGGTCCAGGAGGTCCTCCCAGACGGTCCAGTTGACGTCGCGGAAGGGCAGGTCGAGCTTGCGCACGACGTACGCGTCCAGGCCCTCGGTGTGCAGCACCTTGGGGATGTCGTAGATCGACTTGGCGTCGATCGCGGCGACCACGGCCTCCTCGTCGACGTCGCACATCAGCGAGATCTTGCGCTTGATCGAGGTGGGGACCTCGCGGTCGGCGCGCAGCACGATCGCGTCGGGCTGGATGCCGATGTTGCGCAGCGCCGCCACCGAGTGCTGGGTCGGCTTGGTCTTCAGCTCGCCGGAGGGGCCGATGTAGGGCAGCAGCGAGATGTGCACGACGAAGACGTTGTCGCGGCCGACCTCGTGGCGGACCTGGCGGACGGTCTCCAGGAACGGCAGGGACTCGATGTCGCCGACGGTGCCGCCGACCTCGGTGATGACGACGTCGACGTCGTCGGTCGCCATGCGGCGGATGCGGTGCTTGATCTCGTTGGTGATGTGCGGGATGACCTGCACGGTGTCACCGAGGTACTCGCCGCGCCGCTCCTTGGCGATGACCTGCGAGTAGACCTGGCCGGTGGTGACGTTGGCCGAGCCGTCGAGGTCGACGTCGAGGAAGCGCTCGTAGTGGCCGATGTCCAGGTCGGTCTCGGCGCCGTCGTTGGTGACGAACACCTCACCGTGCTGGAACGGGTTCATCGTGCCGGGGTCGACGTTGAGGTATGGGTCGAGCTTCTGCATCGTGACCCGAAGACCGCGCGCCTTCAGCAGCGCACCCAGGCTGGAGGCCGTCAGGCCCTTGCCGAGGGAGGAAGCGACACCCCCGGTGACGAAGATGTGCTTGGTCGTCATGGATTTGGGCGGCATCGCCAAGAGGGGGCTCCCGTGGTCGCGAGGTGAGGTGCGTCCGGCGCCGGCCACCATCGAACCGGAAGGTCTCAGGGGGCGCCGAAGCTGCGGTTTCGGGGCTCCTGATTCGCACAGGCAGACCACCGGTCCACGGGATACCAGCCTATCAGCGCCCGGGCCGGTCCGCCTCCGGCCACGCGGCGGGGGCGTCCTCGGGGGCCTGCGCGCGGTCCGTCACGCCGGCATCGCCGCCCCTCACCCGTTCGGCCGAACCTCATTGTCCCCAAGCTGACGGGGATCACTAGGGTGCCGTCTTGTCCCGCTCGGATATCGATCACATCCCTGCCGAGCGGCCCCGCGAACGGCGTAACCCGTCCGGTTCCGGAATCATGGGCTGGACGCGGTCATCCACATCACCGGAGAATCCGCGGCATCGCGCAATGCAAGCGCCCTTCGGGGCGGACGTGGCTGTTCGACTGGAGATGCAACGTGTCCGGGCGCATCGAGGATTACGCACTGATCGGCGACATGCAGACCGCGGCTTTGGTCTGCCGGGACGGGGCGGTGGACTGGCTGTGCCTGCCACGCTTCGATTCCCATGCCGTCTTCGCGAGCATTCTCGGCACCGAGGAACACGGGTTCTGGCGGATCGGCCCGACGTTCCCGGCCGGCGCCGAGGCCCCGCGTGCCACCCGGCGCCGCTACCGCGGTGACTCGCTGGTCCTGGAATCCGAGTGGGACACCCCGCGCGGCACGGTCCGCGTGATCGACTTCATGCCGCCCCGCGAGCACCACGCCCCGCAGATCATCCGCATCGTGGAGGGCATCAGCGGGCGCGTGCCCATGCGCTCGGCCCTGCGCATGCGCTTCAGCTACGGCCGGGTGGTGCCCTGGGTGCACCGGGTCGACGACCGCACCGTGGCCGTGGCGGGACCCGACTCGGTCTGGCTGGACACCGAGGCGCAGACGTACGGCAAGGACCTGACCACGTACTCCGACTTCACCGTCGGACCGGGCGACCGGAAGGCCTTCTGCATCAGCTGGCAGCCCTCGCACAAGGACGCCCCGCAGCCGCCCGACGCCGAGGAGGCCTTGGAGGCCACCACCGAGTTCTGGCGGGACTGGGTCGAGCAGTGCACGTACCACGGCCCCTACCGGGAGGCGGTGATCCGCTCGCTGATCACCCTCAAGGCGCTCACGTACGCCCCCACCGGCGGGATCGTCGCCGCGCCCACCACCTCCCTCCCGGAGGAGATCGGCGGGGTCCGCAACTGGGACTACCGCTACACCTGGCTGCGCGACGCCGCCATCACCCTGTCCTCGCTGCTGCGCACCGGCTACCGCGAGGAGGCCCGCGCCTGGCGCGAGTGGCTGCTGCGGGCGGTGGCCGGCGACCCGGAGAACCTGCAGATCATGTACGGGATCGCGGGCGAGCGGGAGCTCGGCGAGACCGAGCTCGACTGGCTGCCCGGGTACGAGAACTCCCGGCCGGTCCGGGTCGGCAACGGCGCCGCGGGCCAGCTCCAGCTCGACGTGTACGGCGAGGTCACCGAGGCCCTGCACCTGGGCCACATGACCGGCCTGGCGCGCAACGACTACGCCTCGCTGCTCCAGCTGAAGCTGATCCGCTACCTGGAGACCCACTGGGACCAGCCCGACGAGGGCATCTGGGAGGTGCGCGGCCCGCGCCGGCACTTCGTGCACTCGAAGGTGATGGCGTGGGTGGCCGTGGACCGCACGATCAAGCTGATCGAGAGCGGGGACGCGGACGGGCCCCTGGAGCGGTGGCGCGAGCTGCGCGACGAGATCCACCAGGACGTCTGCGAGAAGGGCTACGACAAGGAACGCAACACCTTCACGCAGTCCTACGGGTCCAAGGAGCTGGACGCCTCCCTCCTGCTGATCCCGCAGATGGGCTTCCTGCCGCCGGACGACAAGCGGGTGATCGGCACGATCGAGGCGATCCAGCGCGAGCTGTCGACCCCCGACGGCTTCATCCTGCGCTACCCGACCTCGGGCGAGGAGGCGGGCGTGGACGGTCTGCAGGGCGACGAGGGCGCCTTCCTGGCGTGCTCGTTCTGGATGGCGGACGACCTGGCGATGATCGGCCGGGTCGACGAGGCCCGGCGCCTCTTCGAGAAGCTGCTCGCGCTCCGCAACGACCTGGGCCTGCTGGCGGAGGAATGGGATCCGAAGCTCCAGCGCCAGGTGGGCAACTTCCCGCAGGCCTTCAGCCACGTCCCCCTGATCGACACGGCCCTGCGGCTGACGGCGAGCGGGGCGTACGGGGGCTGACTAACCTGGAGGAGTCGTAGGCCTTTCCGTACCTTCCGCACCTTCCGCACCTCCCGGAAGGGGGCAGCCATGGCTCCCCTGTCGAAGGCGGGCACGGCACTTGCCGAGCTCCGCGAGGATCTGTCCGGCGCCGTCCTGGTTCCGGAGGATCCGGGGTACGACGAGGCCCGCAGCCTCTACAACGGGATGATCGACCGCAGGCCGGCCGTCATCGCGCAGTGCGAGAGTGCGGTGGACGTGGCGACCGCCGTGCGCTTCGCCCGGCGGCTCGACCTGCCGGTCGCGGTGCGCGGCGGCGGCCACAGCGTGGCCGGGATGTCCCTGAACGACGGCGGCCTGGTCGTGGACCTGCGCCGGATGCAGGGGGTGACGGTCCATCCCGGGGCCTCGGCCGTCCGCGTCGAGGGCGGGGCCACGATGAGCCACCTGGACCGGGCCTGCGAGCGGTACGGGCTGGCGACCACCGGCGGCCGCGTCTCCACCACCGGGGTCGGCGGCTTCGTGCTGGGCGGCGGCACCGGGTGGCTGGACCGGAAGTTCGGCCTGGCGGTGGACAACCTGCTCGCCGTGGACCTGGTCACGGCCGACGGGGAGATGCTGACGGCGACCGAGGAGGACCACCCCGAGCTGTTCTGGGGGCTGCACGGCGGCGGCGGGAACTTCGGCGTCGCCACCGCGCTGACCCTGCGGCTGCACGAACTGCCGGCCATGTCCGTCGCGCTCCTGCTGTACCTGCCCGAGCACGGGCCCGAGATGGTCCGTACGTACCGGGACGTCATGGAGGACGGGCCGCGCGAGGCCGGCGGCGGCGCCATCTACCTGACCGGACCGCCCGAGGAGTTCGTCCCGCCGCACCTGGTCGGCCTGCTGCTGGCGGGCGCACTGGTCACCTACGCGGGGCCCGTGGAGGAGCTGCGCCGCCTCATCGCGCCGCTGCTGGCCGTTCCGCACGAGGCGGAGATGGTGACGGACATCCCCTACGCGGACCTCCAGTGCATGCTCGACGATCCGCCGGGCCTGCGGAACTACTGGTCGGCGGAGTACCTGACCGGTGCGCCCGACGCGTTCGTGGACGTGTTCTGCGCCCGCGCGGACTCCATGCCGGTGCCGAGCGGCACCCAGCACGTGGTGTGGCCCCAGGGCGGCGCGATCGCCGAGGGCCCGGCCGACTATCCGGTGTCCTTCCGCGACGCGCCCTGGGCGGTGCACCCGTTCGCCGCCTGGGAGGACCCGGCCGACGACGACCGCTGCCGCCAGTGGGTCAAGGACGTCCGCGCCGACGTCCGGCCCTGGAGCACCGGCGCGGTCTACCTCAACTTCACCGGGGACGAGGGCGGTGACCGGGTCGCGGCCGGCCTCGGTCCCGAGAACATGCGGCGGCTGGGCCGGCTGAAGCGGGAGTACGACCCGGACAACGTCTTCCGCTTCAACCACAACATCGCGCCCGCCTGAGGCCCCTCGGCCCGGAGGCGGAGCGCTCCACGGACGCGCCGAGGCACTCGCCCCCACCCCGGGTGACGTACGCCACAATCGACATGCGGTCCGATAATCGCCCTGCGGGGCCGACGAGTTGTCGGGCCGGACGGGGGGAGATGGAACCCCGTGACCGCCCGGTGATGTGCACGGAACAAGAGCCCCGGTAGCGTCCGGCATATGGACAATCAGGGCGGGATCACGGTTCAGCGGGCACTTGAGCTGCCGGGGCTGCGCAGCGGGCTCCCGGAGGTGGTGGCCTGCGCCGACCGGCTCGGCCGGACCGTGCGCTGGGTGCATGCCGGCGAGGTCCCCAACATCGCCTCCCTGCTCAAGGGCGGCGAGCTGCTGCTGACCACCGGCCTCGGCCTCGGCACCCGCCCCGCCGAGCAACGCGCCTTCGTACGCCGCCTCGCCGACCGGGGCATCGCCGCCCTGGTCGTCGAGCTGGGGCCCCGCTTCACCCGCCTCCCGGCGACCTTGGTGGAGACGGCGCGGACGGTCGGCCTCCCCCTCGTCCAGCTGCACCGGGAAGTCCCCTTCGTGACCGTCACGGAGGAGGTCCACACCGAGATCGTCAACGGGCACTACGCACTGCTCCAGCGGGCCGAGGAAGTCCACCGGCGCTGCACGGAAGCCCTGCTCGACGGCGGCGGCATCCCCCAAGTCCTGCACATCCTGGCCGACTTCACGGCCAACCCGGTCTTCCTGGAAACCCCCGACGGCCAACTGCTGTACGCGGCGGGCCCGGTCGCCGGCGAGGCAGCGGCGGACCCGCTCCAGGTGTGGGAGGGCCTGCGGGGCCAGCGCGACGCGGAGCCCTCCGGCAACTCCGTGGTGGTCGACGTCCCGGGAGGCGGCCGCGGCACCGGCTCGGTACGGGCCCGGCTGGTCCTGCTGGGTGTGTCCGCGCCGCTGCTGCCCGTGCACCGGATGGCGGCGGAGCGGACGGCCGGCGTACTGGCGGTCGTCCTGATGCAGGCCCGGCAGGAGGACGAGCTCGCGGCGCGCGGCCGCGGCGACTTCCTCACCGACCTCGCGGAGGGACGCATCTCGGCGGAGGACGCCCCCGCCCAGGCCCGCGTCCTGGGCTTCAAACCGGGTCCGGGCCCGCTCCTGCCCATCGTCATGCGGCTCTCCTCGGACCTGGCCCCTTCCGGCAACTGGGCCGTCCTGGCCCGGGCCGTCCTGGAGGAACTCGCCTCCGTCGGCGTCCCGGTGCTCCTCGGGGTCCGGCCGGTGGAGGGCCGCGTCCCCCTCCTGGTCTCCCTGCGCTCCGACGCCGAACGCACGACGGTCTCGGACCGGGTCGCGGCGGCCCTGCGGGCCGGCGTGGAGCGGGCGGGCCTGGACCGTGCGGGGGCCGCGCCGGCGGTGGTCGTCGGCGTGTGCGGCAGCTGGGCCACGGTCCCGGCGGGCCTGCGCCACGCCGCCGAGACCGCCACGGCCGCGCACGGCCTGCCGGCCCGCCCCTGGTACGACGCCCGCCGCCTGGACATCGACCTGCTCCTGTGGCGCCTGCGCGAGCACCCCGACCTGGCGGCCTTCGTGGACCGGGCGATCGGCGCCCTGCGCGTGCACGACACGGTCTCCCGCCCGCCGCTCCTGCCCACCCTGGAGACGTACCTGGCCCACGCGGGCCGCAAGGCGGAGACCGCGCGCGAGCTGCACCTGAACCGCCAGACCCTGTACAACCGCCTGGCCCGCATCTCGGAGCTCCTGGGCGCGGACCTGGACGACCCTGAAACCGTCCTCTCCCTGAGCCTGGCCCTCCGCGCCCGCCGCCACACCACGGCGCCTTCTTGACGCGGAGCACACCTCCCTGACGCGGAGCACACCTCCCTGACGCCCCGCACACCTCCCTGACGCGCCGCACCCCTCCCTGACGCGCCGCTCGCACCGCTGCGCGGGCTTCGGGTCGCTGCGCCGGACTCCGTCCGGCGGTGGCCGAGCGGGGTGCTCGCCCCTGCCGTCCCGGCGCGAGGCCCGGTGGGCGCGTGCGGCTGGGTCGGCCCTGCGGGGCGAGGTCCCCTACCCGCCCTTCGCCCGTTCCCCGGGCTGCGCCCGGCCCCCTCCTGGGGCTCCGCCCCAGACCCCGCGCCTCAAACGCCGGCGAGGCTGAATCGTTCCGGCGGAGCCGGACAATCCAGCCCGTCCGGCGTTTGAGGACCGGGGGTCCGGGGGCTGGCCCCCGGCGACGGCGCCGCACGCGGCAACGGGGTCCGGGCGGAGCCCGGGGAACGGTGGAAGGGCAGGTAGGGGACTCGGCGACGCGCAGCGGAACACCCGCAGCCGGGGCTAGCGGCGACGCGAGGTCAGTTCGTCGTACACCGACAGGACTTGCGCCACGGTGTCGTCCTCCGACGGCCACGTCATCGCCTGGGCCCGCCCGGCCAGCGCCAGCTCCCCCCGCCGCACGGGATCCGCCAGCAGCCCGGCCACCCCAGCGGCCAGCGCCCCCGCGTCCCCGTAGGGCACCAGCACACCCGCCGCCCCCACCAGCTCCGGCACGCCGCCCACCGCCGTCGCCACCAGCGGCACGCCCCTCCGCAGAGCCTCCTGCGCGAGCGGCGACCGCGCCTCCCACCGGCTCGGCAGCACGGCGACATCGGCCGCCGCCAGCAGCCGCGCGGCATCCCGCCGCTGCCCGAGCAGCCGCACCGGCAGGCGCTCCGCCTGGATGCGCCGCGTGAGCTCCGCCCGCATCGGCCCCTCTCCGGCGATGACCAGGAGGGGCATCGGGTCCAGGTCGCGCCATTCGCGCGCAGCGTCCAGCAGTACGGAGTACCCGCGCCGCGGCACCAGGCTCCCGACCGCGATCAGCAACGGCCGCTCCACCGCTCCGAGTTCCGCCCGCAGCTTTCCGTGGTCCGGAGCCTCCCAGGACCCGGCGGACCCGGAGGGTCCAGAAGCCCCCGAAGCCCCTTCCGCGGCAGGCACGGCCACCGCCGCCAGCCGCGCGTCCCGCGCCCCCCGCAGCCGGGCCATGTCAACCTGCGCCGAGGAGGCGCCGAGGACGATCGCCGCGGCCCGCGCGACGTGCCGTTCCAGGAGCAGGCTCAGGCGGCTGCTGCCGGGGCCGCCGCCGTGCCAGCTCACGACCAGGGGGACCCGCCGCCCGCGCAGGGCCAGCGCCGCGCGCATGCCCGCCCGTACGCCGTGCGCGTGCACCACGTCGGCCTCGAAGCACGCGGCCCGCAGGGCGCTCACCGCGTCGGGGGTGAACCGCGCCCCGGCGCCGGTGAAGTCGTACTCCCCCTCGGTCTCGACGGGTCCGCACACGGTGACCCGTACGCCGCGCGCGGCGAGCCCGGTGGCCAGCGACCGCACGTGCGCACCACCGCTCGCGCCGCCGAGCACCTGAACGGTGCGAAGGACGGGGACGGGGGCCGGGGAGCTGCTCACGGGCCGAAGCTCCAGGGTGAGGGAGAAGGGCAGGGACGTCGCTCAGAATGCCAGTCCGCACGCGCGTTCCGGGACCATACGGGTACGGATCCCGGGTGAGATACCGCCCCGCACCCCCGATCCTCACCCACACGGGCTAGCCGGGCGTCAGCCTGGTGACGCCCGCGCCCTACTCCGGACCCCGGGCCGCCGCGAGCAGTTCCTCCGCGTGCGCCCGCGCCGACGCCGAGTCCTCGTGGCCGGCCAGCATCCGCGACAGCTCGCGGATCCGGTCCTCGCCCTCCAGGACGGTGACGCCGCTGCGGGTCACGGACCCGTCGTTGGTCTTCTCGACCAGCAGCTGCCGGTCCGCGAAGGCCGCCACCTGCGGCAGGTGCGTGACGACGACCACCTGGGCCGACTTGGCCAGCTTCGCGAGCCGCCGTCCGACCTCGACCGCGGCCTTGCCGCCGACGCCCGCGTCGACCTCGTCGAAGAGGTAGGTGGGCACCGGGTCGGAGCCCGCGAAGACGACCTCGACGGCGAGCATCACCCGGGACAGCTCGCCGCCCGAGGCGCCCTTGGCGATCGGTCGCGGCTGGGCTCCGGGGTGCGGGGCCAGCAGCAGTTCGACCTCGTCGGCGCCGGAGGGCCCGTACGCGACGAGCCGGCCGCCGACCTCGACCCCCTCGGGGTCCTCGGTCTGCCGGACGTCGATGGTGACCCGTGCGTGCGGCATCGCCAGGGAGGCCAGCTCCTCGGTGACCGCCGACGCGAAGCGGGTCGCCGCCTCGTTCCGGGCGTCGGTCAACGCCTGCGCCAGTGCGGAGAGTTCCAGCCGCAGTCCGTCGCGCTCCGCGGTCAGCTCGTCGATCCGCTCGTCGTCGCCGTCGAGCTCCAGCAGCCGTACGGAACCGCGTTCGGCCCACTCCAGCACGGAGTCCACCCCGATCTCGGTGGACCCGTACTTCCGGATCAGCTGGGTCAGCGCCGCCCGCCGCTCCTCCACGGCTGCCAGCCGCAGCGGATCGGCGTCCAGGTCGTCCGCGTACCCGGCGAGTTCCCCGGCCACGTCCCCGAGCAGGATGCCCAGTTCCCCGATCCGCTCGGCGAGCGCGCCGAGCGCCGGGTCGTGGGTGCGTACGGATTCCAGTGCGCGGTGCGCCCCGGCGACGAGCGCGCCCGCGTCGACGCCCTCGGGGTCCTCGACGTTGCCGGCGAGGGCCGCGTGCGCGACCTGGGCGGCCGAGGACAGGGATTCGGCGTGCCCGAGGCGCTCGGCCTCCGCCGCCAGCTCGGTGTCCTCGCCGGAGAGCGGTTCCACGGCGGCGATCTCGTCGAGCCCGAAGCGGAGCAGATCGGCCTCCTGGGCGCGTTCCCGGGCCCGGGTGGTGATCTCCTCCAGCTCTCCCGCGACGGCGCGCAGCCTGCGGTGCGCTGCCGCGTACTTCTCCAGCGGGACGGCGACGGCGTCGCCCGCGTACCGGTCGAGGGCCTGGCGCTGCCGGGCGGGCCGGAGCAGGCCCTGCTGGTCGGTCTGGCCGTGGACGGCGACGAGGTCGTCGGCGAGTTCGGCGAGCAGGCCGACGGGCACGGAGCGGCCGCCGACGTGGGCGCGTGAGCGGCCCTCGGCGGAAACGGTCCGGCTGATCAGCAGGGCGCCGTCGTCGAGCTCGGCACCGGCCTCCTCGGCGCGCAGCGCCGCGGGGGCGTCCGGGCGCATGACGATGCGCCCTTCGACGACCGCCGCCTTGGCCCCGATCCGCACCAGGGCGGGGTCGGCGCGCCCGCCGAGCAGCAGCCCGAGGCTGGTGACGACCATGGTCTTGCCCGCGCCGGTCTCGCCGGTCACCGCGGTGAAACCGGGTGACAGCTCGACCACAGCGTCGTCGATGACCCCGAGCGACCGTATCCGCATCTCCTCAAGCACGGGACGACGATACCGAGGTTTCATGGGTGCCATGTGACGTCACCCGCCCGAACCCGCTCGAACAACCATGCTATTTACGTACGCGCGATGCAGGCAGGCCCCTACGGCCCTAGTGCGGGGCTCCGCGCCATCCGGACACCGGCAGCGCGAACTTCGCGACGAGCCGGTCCGTGAACGACGCGTGGTGCAGCCGGGCGAGCCGCACCGGCACCGTCCCCCGCCGGACCTCCACCCGGGCCCCGGCCGGCAGCTCCACCGTCCGCCGCCCGTCGCACCACAGCACCCCGTGCGGGGTCCCGGTCTGCACCTCCACGGCCAGGACCGAATCCGGCGAGGTCACCAGCGGCTTCGCGAACAGCGCGTGCGCACTGATCGGCACCATCAGCAGCGCCTCCACCTCCGGCCAGACCACCGGCCCGCCGGCCGAGAAGGCGTACGCCGTCGAGCCCGTCGGCGTCGCGCAGACGATCCCGTCGCAGCCGAAGCCGGACACCGGGCGCCCGTCGATCTCCAGGACCACCTCGAGCATCCGCTCCGGGGACACCTTCTGGACGGCCGCCTCGTTCAGCGCCCAGTCCCGGTGCAGCACATCCCCGTTGGTCCGCACGATCACATCGAGGGTCATCCGCTCCTCGACCTCGTAGTCGCGCGTCACGACCCGGTCCACGACCTTGTCCAGGTCGTCCCGCTCCGCCTCCGCGAGGAAGCCCACCCGGCCCAGGTTGACGCCGAGCATCGGCACCCCGGAACCGCGCGCGAACTCCGCGCCGCGCAGCAGCGTCCCGTCGCCGCCGAGCACGATGAGCAGCTCGCACCCGTCGAGCACCTGCGGGGTGCACTCGGACTCGGCCACCAGCTCCACCTCGGGCGGCAGCGGCAGGTCCACCGCCTCGTGCCGCAGCACCCGTACGCCCAGCCCGCTGCGCAGCAGGCCCTGCACCACCAGCTCGGCACTGCGGATGGCCGCGGGCCGCCCGGTGTGCGCGAGCAGGAAGACGGTCCGCCTCCCCGACTTCCCCGGCTCCCCCGGCTTCCGCGACTCCCCCGGCCGTGCCGGGTCCCCCGAAAGATCACTCACTGCGGCCCCTCCGCCACTGCACGGTCAACATCCGCCGGGTCGAGTGCCGGTGCCCCCGCCCGCAGCCACAGAAAATACTCGACGTTGCCCGACGGGCCCGGAAGCGGGCTCGCGGTCACCCCGAGCACGCCCAGGCCCAGCTTCCACGCCTGCGCCGCGACGTCCCGGACGGCCTCGGCGCGCAGCTCCGCACTGCGCACCACGCCACCGCTGCCGAGCCGCTCCTTGCCGACCTCGAACTGCGGCTTGACCATCAGCACCAGATCCGCGTCGGGCGCGCAGCAGCGTACGAGCGCGGGCAGCACCAGCCCGATCGAGATGAAGGAAAGATCGCCGACGACCAGATCGACGGGCACCCCGTCGATCAGCTCCACCGTCAGCTCGCGGACGTTCGTACGGTCCTTGACGGTGACCCGGTCGTCGCTCTGCAGGGACCAGGCGAGCTGCCCGTAGCCCACGTCGACGGCCATCACGTGCGCCACACCGGCGCGCAGCAGCACGTCGGTGAACCCTCCGGTCGAGGCGCCCGCGTCCAGCGCCCGGCGGCCCTCCACGCGCAGCCCCTGGGGCTGGAAGGCCGCGAGCGCCCCCGCCAGCTTGTGGCCGCCCCGGGAGACGTAGTCGGGGTCGCTGTCGTCCTTGAGGACCACGAGGGCCGCGCTGGTCTCGACCTGGGTGGCCGGCTTCGTCGCCGTATTGCCGCCCACGGTCACCCGGCCGGCGGCGATCAGCTGCGCGGCGTGCTCGCGCGAGCGGGCCATGCTGCGGCGTACCAGTTCGGCGTCCAGGCGGCGGCGTGCCACTCCTGCCACGATCGGTTCAGCTCCTGTTTTCGTGCGGACGGGGGCCTTCGGTCGCGTCCAGCGCGGTCAGCGCGGAGCGCAGCCCCCTGTGCACATCCTCGTACACCTCGACGTGTCCGTCCGCCGGGAGGTGGTCCACGTCCGCCAGCCGCTCCAGCGCGGCGTCCGCCCCGGCGTGCCCGGTGGGAGTGCGTACGAGGCCCAGCGCGACCGGCCCGTCGGGCTCGGCCGGGGCTTCGTCCGGCTCCTGGGCCCGGGCCGCGGCGGGTACTTCTTCGTTCATGCCCCCGACGCTACCGCGTAGGGTGCCCGCGACGGCGTGCGGCTCTGCGGTACGGTCGGGATCACGATGGCTACGATCGAGGAGTGCCGTACGGCACTCGACCAACTCTCCGACAACCTGGCGCGGGCCGAAGGCGACGTGCGCGGTGCGACCGCGCTCGACCGCTCGCTGAGCTGCCACATCACCGACCTGGACCGGACCTTCACGGGCCGCCTCGACGGGGGCCGGATCCGCGTGGACGCGGTGGCCCCCGGCCCGCCGTCCGCCAAGGCCGAGATCCGGCTCGCGATGACCGGTGACGATCTCGTCGCCCTGGTCGCCGGCGACCTGAAGTTCCCGAAGGCCTGGGCCTCGGGCCGCGTCCGCCTGGAAGCAGGCTTCCGCGACCTCCTCCGCCTCAAGAGCCTGCTCTGACCCCGAGAACCAGCCCCGTCGGCGTTTGAGGCGCGGGGCCCGGGGCGGAACCCCGGCAACGGCGCCGCACCTGCGCGCCCGCGCCGGCTCGCCGCCGCAGCCACCTACCCCACCGCGCGAGCAACCCTCGCCGCGGGGATCACCAGCGGCGTTCCCGTCTCCGGGTCCGCGATGACCTGGCACCGCAGCCCGAACACCCGCTCCACCAGCTCCGCCGTGACCACCTCGGCCGGCGGCCCCTCCGCCACGACCTTCCCGTCCCGCATCGCGATCAGGTGGGTGGCGTAGCGGGCCGCATGGTTCAGGTCGTGCAGGACGGCGACCAGCGTCCGCCCCTGCTCCTCGTGGAGCTCCGCGCAGAGGTTCAGTACCTCGATCTGGTGCTGGATGTCCAGGTAGGTCGTCGGCTCGTCCAGCAGCAGCAGCGGCGTCTGCTGCGCCAGCGCCATCGCGATCCACACCCGCTGGCGCTGCCCGCCCGACAGCTCGTCCACTGCCCGGTCCGCGAGCTCGGCGACCCCCGTGGAGGCCATCGACTCGTTCACGATGCGCTCGTCGTCCGCCGACCACTGCCGCAGCAGCCCCTGGTGCGGATAGCGGCCGCGCGAGACCAGGTCCGACACGGTGATCCCGTCCGGGGCGATCGAGGACTGCGGCAGCAGCCCCAGCGTCCGGGCCACCTTCTTCGCCGGCATCGACCCGATGGCCTGACCGTCCAGCAGCACCCGTCCCTGCGAAGGCTTCAGCATCCGCGACAGGGCGCGCAGCAGGGTGGACTTGCCGCAGGCGTTGGGCCCGACGATCACCGTGAAGGAGTGGTCGGGTATCTCCACCGACAGGTTCTCGGCGATGACCCGCTGGTCGTAGCCGAGGGTCACGTTCTCCGCGGTCAGCCGCTGCACTTGCCTGCTCCTCTGGTTGCTCATGCCCCTCCGGTCCCCCTGCTCGTTCTGCTCCCCCGACTCCCCCGGCTTCCTCATATGCGTCCCGCCCTGCGCTCGGTGACGAGCAGCCAGAGCAGGTAGCAGCCGCCGACCAGCCCCGTCACCACGCCCACCGGCAACTGGTCGGCGCCGAAGGCCCGCTGTGAGGCCCAGTCGGACACCAGCAGCAGGAGTGCGCCCATCAGCGCGCCGGTCAGCAGGTTCGCCCCGGGCGAGCGGGTCAGCCGGCGGGCGAGCTGCGGCGCGGCCAGCGCGACGAAGCTGATCGGCCCGGCCGCGGCGCTGGCCGCGGTGGTGAGCAGGATCGCCGCCACCATCAGCAGCAGCCGGGTCCGCTCCACCCGCACCCCGACCGCGTACGCCGCGTCGTCGCCCATCTCGATCATCCGCAGGGCCCGGCTCTGGCCGAGGACCAGCGGGAACAGCACCGCGCAGGTCGCCAGCAGCGGCCAGACCTGCGCCCAGTCCCGGCCGGCCAGCGAGCCGGTCAGCCAGACCATCGCGCGGGTGGCCTCGACGAGCTGCGCCTTCGTCAGCAGGTACTGGATGACGGCGGTCAGCATCGCGGAGGCACCGATGCCGACGAGGACCAGCCGGTAGCCCTGGATGCCCTGCTTGTACGCGAGGAGGTACACGGCGATTCCGGCCACCAGCCCGCCCGCGAGGGCCCCGCCGGCCACCTCCGCGGCACTGCCGTGGAACAGCACGATGACGAGCAGCGCGCCGACGGCCGATCCGTAGCCGAAGCCGAGTACGTCGGGCGAGCCGAGCGGGTTGCGCGAGACGGACTGGAAGACGGCGCCGGCCATGCCGAGGGCCGCGCCCACCAGGACGCCGACCAGGACCCGCGGCAGCCGCAGGTCGTTGACGATGAACTCGTGCGCGGGCGCACCGTTGCCCAGCAGTGTCTGTACGACGTCCCACGGGGCGATGTCGAAGTCGCCGGTGCCGATGAGCAGGACGGCCACCGCCAGCGTGAGGACCAGGAGCAGCGCCCCCACGCCGAGCGCGCGCCGCTCCAGGCGCAGCGACATCCCGCCGGGCAGGCGCACCGGCCGGGGCCCGCTCCGGCCCCCGCGCGCCGGGCGGGGTGCGTCGGTCAGTGTCACAGCTGGGCCATCCTCTTGCGCCGGACGAGGTAGATGAAGACGGGGCCGCCGATCAGCGCGGTGACGATGCCGACCTGGAGTTCGGCGGGCCGGGTGACGACCCGGCCGATGACGTCGGCGCCGAGCAGCAGGACGGGCGAGAGCACCGCCGAGTACGCGAGCACCCAGCGCATGTCCGGGCCGGTGAAGAACCGTACGAGGTGCGGGATCATCAGGCCGACGAAGACGATCGGCCCGCAGGCCGCGGTCGCGGCCCCGCAGAGCAGGGTGATGGCGATCATCGCGCCGATCCGGGTCCGCGTCAGGTGCGCGCCGAGCGCCCGCGCGGTGTCGTCGCCCATGGCCATGGCGTTGAGCGGCCGGCCCAGGCAGAGCGCGAGGACCGCGCCGACCACCAGGAAGGGCGCCACCTGACGGACGGTGTCCATGTTCGCGGAGGCCAGCGAGCCCACGGTCCAGAAGCGGAGCTTGTCCAGCGCCTTGCTGTCCATCAGCTGCACGGCGTTGATGTATCCGACGAGGGCCGCGGTGGCCGCCGTACCGGCGAGCGCCAGCCGGACGGGCGTGGCGCTGCGGCTGCCGCCGAGCACGTACACGACCACGGAGACCACGGCGGCGCCGAGGAAGGCCCACCAGACGAACTCGCCGAGCGAGGAGGCCCCGAAGAAGCTGATGGCCGATACGACGGCGGCCGCGGCCCCCGCGTTGACGCCGAGGACGCCCGGTTCCGCCAGCGGGTTGCGGGTCAGGGCCTGCATCACCGCGCCGGAGAGCCCGAGCCCGAGGCCGACGAGCACGCCGAGGAGGGTCCGCGGGACCCTCAGGTCCCGTACGACGACGTCGGAGACCGTCCCGGAGTAGTGGAACAGGCCGTGCCAGACCTCGTGGAGGGGCATCTGCTTGGCGCCGACGGCGATGCTCGCCACCACGACGATCGCGAGCACGCCGAAGGCGGCGAGCAGACCGGCGGCTCGCGCACCGTGGCGCGAGCGGGTGGCGACGGCCGGCGCCGCACTCGGTTCGGGGGGACTCTCAACCAACACAGAGGTTAGGCTAACCTACCTTCCCGGACCCCCAGCTCCCCCGAACAGCCCTCCGGCCAGGCCTTGAGTCCCGACGGTTCACCCCAAGGACCAGCCCAAAGCCCACCCCACGGACCGCCGGGCACCACGGCCGTCCACCGGCCCGGGCAAGGGACCGGCGCCCCCTTACAGCCCGAGCCGGGCCAGCGCCTTCCCCGCGTCCAGCCCGCACGAGCCGTCCCCGGCCTGCGTCCAGGCCGCCGCACACAGCGCCCGCAGCCCGTCCATCGCGCCGTCGGCGCCCGCACCCTCCGGTCCGGCCTCCTCCCCGCGCAGCTCCAGTACGCCGTCCAGCGCCACGGCGGTCCAGCTCCCGCAGCGGAACCCGCCCCCGGGCGCCGCAACCACCTCCGGCTGCCCGGTCAGCAGCCCGCGCAGGTCCCGGTCCACGTACGTCGGCCGGTACTTCGGCTCGGCCCGCAGCAGCTGCGCCCCGTCCGTCACCCCGGTCAGCACCAGCAGCGAGTCCACGTCCCCGTTGAAGGCGCCCTCGATGTCGGTGTCCAGCCGGTCGCCGACCACCAGCGGCCGCTTCGCCCCGGTCCGCAGTACGGTCTCGCGGTGCATGGGGGGCAGCGGCTTGCCCGCCACCTGCGGCTCCGCGCCCGTGGCGATCCGTACGACCTCCACGGCGGCCCCGTTGCCCGGCGCGATCCCCCGCGCCCCGGGAATCGTCAGATCGGTGTTGGAGGCGTACCACGGCACCCCGCGGTTGATCGCGTACGAGGCCTCCGCGAACCGCGACCACTGCAGGTCGGGCCCTCCGTACCCCTGGACCACCGCGGCGAGCCCCTCCTCCTCGGCGGAGTCCACCGGCACCAGCCCGCGTTCGCGCAGGGCGACCCGCAGCCCCTCGCCGCCGATCACCAGCACCTTCGACCCGGGCTCCACCTGCTCGGCGATGAGACGGGCCACCGCCTGCGCGGAGGTGATCACCTCGCCGGCCTCCGTCGGGATCCCCAGCTCGCTCAGGTGCTCGGCGACCGCGTCCGGGGTGCGCAGCGCGTTGTTCGTCACGTACGCCAGGTGCATCCCGTCGGCCCGCGCCGCGGCAAGGGAGTCCACGGCGTGCGCGATGGCCTCACCGCCCGCGTACACCACCCCGTCGAGGTCCAGCAGGGCCGTGTCGTACGCCTGGTGCAGACTCCGCTCGCTGCCCGCGGGAAGGGTCCTGCTCTGCCGCGTCATGGTGTCGGCTCCTCATGCGATCGATCTTGTCCGGTTTCCGTACTCCCCCGATCATCCCGCATGGCGAGACGCGTCTTACGATGCACCAATGACCACATCTGGCACCGCGGACCACGGACTGCGCCTGATCCCGTTCCACGGCCTGCGCTATGTCCCCGAGCGCGTCGGCAGCCTGGCCGCCGTGACCTCGCCGCCGTACGACGTGGTCGTGCGCCCCGACGGACTCAACCACCTGGAGTCCGCCGACCCCCACAACATCGTCCGCCTGATCCTCCCGCAGGCCGACACCCCCGCCGCCCGCAACCAGCAGGCGGCGCACACACTGCGCGACTGGCTCGCGGAGGGCATCCTCAGCGCCGACCCCGTGCCCGCGCTCTACGTCTACGAGCAGCGCCGGGGCGATCTCCTCCAGCGCGGGGTCATCGGGGCCCTCGCCCTCTCCGCCGCCGAAGCCGGGATCGTCCTCCCCCACGAGGACGTCATGCCGCACGTGGTCACCGACCGCGCCGGGCTGATGCGCGCCACCTCGGCCAATCTCGAACCGCTCCTCCTGACCTACCTCGGCGATGATCCGGCGGCGGGCGCGGCCGCGGTCGTCGAGCGCACCGCCCGCTCCACGCCGCTGTTCTCCACCACCACGGAAGACGGCTTCCAGCACCGGCTGTGGGCCGTCACGGACCCCGCCGACCTGGCGGCGATCACCACCGACCTGGGCGACCGCCAGGCCCTGATCGCCGACGGCCACCACCGCTGGGCGACGTACCTGCGCCTCCAGGAGGAGCACGGCTCCCCCACCCCCTGGGACTTCGGCCTGGTCCTCCTCGTCGACACCGTCCGCTACCCGCTCCAGGTCCGCGCGATCCACCGGCTGCTCCGGCGCCTGCCCCCGGCCGACGCGCTGGCCGCCCTCGACGGCCGCTTCCGGGTCCGCACCGTCGAGGGCCCGCTGCCGACGGCCATGGCGGCCCTGGCCGAGGCCGCGGAGCTCGGCAACGCCTTCCTGCTCACCGGCGACGGCAGCTTCCACCTGGTCACCGACCCCGAGCCGGCCCTGATCGAGCGCACGGTCCGCGGCGACCGCCCCGAGGCCTGGCGCCGACTGGACGCCACCGTCCTCCACGCCACCCTGCTCGACACCCTCTGGTCCGTCCCCGACGCCCCCGACCAGATCTCGTACATCCACGACACCGAGGCCACCATCGAGATGGCGGAGCGCCTGGGGGGAACGGCCGTCCTGCTGCACCCCGTACGCGAGTCGGTCGTACGGGAACTGGCCCGCCAGGGCGTGACGATGCCCCGCAAGTCCACCTCCTTCGGCCCCAAGCCGGCCACCGGCCTGGTCCTGCGCAGCGTGGACTGACGGACCCCGCACCAACGAAAAAAGGGCGGTACCCCCATCGGGGGTACCGCCCTTCTCAGTTCACTCGGCCGTCGTCACGGACTCAGGCCTCGCGACGCCCGTCGTCCTGACGGTCGTCGTCCTCGTCCTCGTCGAGAACGACGATCTCGTCGGTGGCGTCGACCTCCGCATCGAGGTCGCCCTCGTACTCGTCGTCGTCCTCGTCGTAGTACTCGGCCTGGTCCGAGGCACGCTCGGCCGCCGCGACCTCGGGGTCGTCGTCGTCCTCGTCGTCGAACTCGTCCTCGACGTCCAGGTCCGAGTCCTCGTGGCCGTCGACGTCGGAGGCGTCGACGAACTCGACACCGTCCAGCTCGGCGAGACGGTCGGAGGCGTCCGTGGCCCCGTCCTTGTCGGCCTCGAGGGTCTTGGCGAACCACTCGCGCGCCTCGTCCTCACGACCGGCCGCCAGCAGGGCGTCGGCGTAGGCGTACCGCAGACGCGCGGTCCACGGCTGCACGGAGTTGGAGGCCAGCTCCGGGCTCTGCAGGGTGACGATGGCAGCGTCCAGCTGGTCCATGTCCCGGCGGGCGCCGGCGGCCACGAGCCGCATCTCGACCTGACCGGCCTTGTCCAGCTTCTGCACCTCGGGCTCGCCGGCCATGGCCAGCGCCCGCTCCGGACGACCGAGGCCGCGCTCGCAGTCGGCGATGACGGGCCACAGCTCGACCGAACCGGTCATCCGCTTGGCGGCGCGGAACTCCGCGATCGCCTCGGCGTACTTCTGGTTGGCGTACGCGGCGAAGCCGGCGGCCTCGCGCACGGCGGCGACACGGGAGGCCAGACGCAGGGCGATGCGCGAGTACGCGTACGCCTTCTCCGGGTCCTCGTCGATCAGCCGGGCCACCATGACCAGGTTCTTGGAGACCTCCTCGGCCAGCCCCTTGGGCAGGCTCAGCAGCTCCTGGCGAACGTCGGAGTCGATCTCGAAACCGGTGACGTCCTCGTCGATGGGAAGCCGCTTGATCGGGTCGCGGTCCGCACGGAAGTCACGGTCGCCACCACGGTCGTCACGACCCCGGAACCCACCCCGGTCGCCGCCCCGGTCGTCACGACGGGGGTAGGAGGGACGGTCGCCACCGCGGTCATCGCGACGGAACCCACCGCGGTCGTCATCACGACGCGGGTAGGACGGACGGTCGTCGCGACGCGGGTACGAGGGACGGTCACCGCGGTCGTTCCCACGGAAGCCACCACCGGAGGGGCGGTCGCCGCGGTCGTCACGGCGGAAGCCACCGCCGGAGGGACGGTCCCCACCACGGTCGTCACGACGGGGGTAGGACGGACGGTCGCCACCGCGGTCATCGCGACGGAACCCACCGCGGTCGTCGTCGCGACGCGGGTACGAGGGACGCTCGCCGCGGTCGTCGCGACGGAAGCCACCACCGGAGGGACGGTCGTCACGACGGGGGTAGGAGGGACGGTCGCCGCCGGAAGGACGGTCATCGCGGCGCGGGTACGACGGACGGTCGCCACCACGGTCGTCACGGCCGCCACGGAACCCACCACGGTCGTCATCACGACGCGGGTACGAGGGGCGGTCGCTCCGGTCGTCGCGACGGAAGCCACCACCGGAGGGACGGTCGTCACGACGCGGGTAGGACGGACGGTCGCCACCGGAGGGGCGGTCGTCACGGCGCGGGTACGACGGACGGTCTCCGCCGCGGTCGTCACGGCCGCCACGGAACCCGCCGCGGTCGTCATCACGACGCGGGTAGGACGGACGGTCGTCGCGACGCGGGTACGAGGGACGGTCACCGCGGTCGTTCCCACGGAAGCCACCACCGGAGGGGCGGTCGCCGCGGTCGTCACGGCGGAAGCCACCGCCGGAGGGACGGTCCCCACCACGGTCGTCACGACGGGGGTAGGAGGGACGGTCGCCGCCACGGTCGTCACGGCCACCACGGAACCCACCGCGGTCGTCATCACGACGGGGGAAGGAGGGGCGGTCGCCGCGGTCGTCGCGACGGAAGCCGCCACCGGAGGGACGGTCGTCACGACGCGGGTAAGACGGACGGTCGCCGGCCGGACGACCGCCACGGTCATCGCGGCGGAAGCCACCACCGGTGGGACGGTCGCCACCACGGTCGTCGCGACGCGGGTACGACGGACGGTCGCCGGCCGGACGGCCACCACGGTCGTCACGACGGAAGCCACCACCGGTGGGACGGTCGTCGCGACGGAACGGCGGACGGTCGCCGCCACGGTCGTCACGGCCCCCGCGGTAGCCGCCCCTGTCACCGCCGTCGTTGCGACGAGGCTCGCGCTCCGGACGATCGTCGGGAGAGTTGGACATGGGTGTGACTCCTGTCTTCGGGGTACCGCTAGTCATTCTCGCGCAACCAACCCATGGCCGCGCTTCGGCGAAAAGCTCTGGAAAACAAAAAGGACCCTTGGTCCAGCGTTGAACGCTGGACCAAGGGTCCTTTGAAAAATTGTTCGGCGGCGTCCTACTCTCCCACAGGGTCCCCCCTGCAGTACCATCGGCGCTGAAAGGCTTAGCTTCCGGGTTCGGAATGTAACCGGGCGTTTCCCTAACGCTATGACCACCGAAACCCTAATCGGTTTCGAGCGAACAAGCACACTTTGTAGTTATGTTCTAGCTCTAGAAACCAGCAACCGTTCGTTGCTTCAGAACTAACACAGTGGACGCGAGCAACTGAGGACAAGCCCTCGGCCTATTAGTACCAGTCAGCTCCACCCGTTACCGGGCTTCCACATCTG
>NZ_JBVJMS010000007.1:0-526937 GCF_055584085.1 Streptomyces sp. NPDC104226 | reverse complement strand
CCCCCCCCCCCCCCCCCCCCCCCCCCCCCCCCCCCCCCCCCCCCCCCCCCCCCCCCCCCCCCCCCCCCCCCCCCCCCCCCCCCCCCCCCCCCCGCCCCCGGTGCGTTCAGTACGGGTACTTCGGGGTGTTACTTGTTGATGCGGCTCGCGATTTCCTTGTCCGCGTCCGCACCCGCCTTGGCGGCGTCGTCACCCTTCAGGACCTTCGTCATGAACTCCTTGATGGGGTTCGGCTCGGTCTCGACGTTCGCCCAGCCCGGGGTCACCGGGGTGATGTTGCCGTTGACGCCGCCCTTGGCCATCGCCTCGGCGAAGGAGCCCGCGGCCGGGGCGAAGTTCGCGCCGACCTGGTTCGGGAGCAGCGCGCCCTTGGTCTCGGCGGCGTACTTGGTCATCTGGTCCTTGCCTGCGGCGAGGGCCAGCCACTCCTTGGCGAGGTCCTTGTTCTTGGAGCGCTCGGCGATCGCCAGGTTCGAGCCACCGAGGAAGACGGTGCCCGGCTTGTCGGCGGTCTTGCCCGGGATCGGGAAGTAACCGAAGTCGGCTTCCTTGCCCGCGTCCTTCAGCGCCTTCTCGGCACCGCCGGCCTCCCAGCCGAGGCCGATCCAGGAGGCGACGCCACCCTTGGGAACGACGTCGGTGGACTGCTGCGGGTTCGCCTCGTCCTTGTCCTTCGGGGCGGTGGAGAAGGCCTGGAGCTTCTTGTAGAACTCCATCGCGGAAGCGGCCTGGGGGGTACCGAGACCGCCCTTCCACTTGTCGCCGTCCTTGACGGCGAGGTCGCCGCCCTCGTCCCAGATGAGACCGGCGAGGACGTACCAGCTCTGGCCGGGCAGGTAGATCGGCTGCGTGGCCGGGTCGGCCGCCTTCAGCTTCTCCAGGCCGGCGACCCACTCGTCGCGGGTCTTGGGCGCCGTGACGCCCGCCTTCTCGAAGGCCTTCTTGTCGTAGATCACGACGCGGTTGGCCGCGTACCACGGAGCGGAGTAGAGCTTGCCGTCGATCTCGGCCGAGGCCAGACCGCTCTTCGCCCAGGCGTCCGCACCGAGCTTCGCCTTGTCCTTGGTCAGGTCGGCGAGGCCACCGGTGACCGCGTAACCGGCGGTCTGGGTGTTGCCGAGCTCCAGGACGTCCGGCGGGGTGTTCTCGGAGAGGGCCGTGGTGACCTTCTCCTGGATGCCCTTCCAGGGCTGAACCTCTACCTTGACCGTGACACCGGGGTGCTTGGCGGAGAACTCCGCGTTGACCGCGTCGATCCAGGTCTTCGGTGCGGAGCCGTCCATCACCCAGACGGTGATCTCCTTGGCGCCACCCGCGTCGGCCTTCGGCTTGTCGTCGCCGCCGTTGCCGCACGCCGCGACTCCGACCATCATGCCCGCGACACTGACCGCCGCGATGAGCTTGCGCTTCACGCCACCCTCCTCAGGGATGCTGCCTGCACTTCCCTTGCCCGCCGCGGTGACTCAAAAAGCACCAAGTACTGCTTGTGGGGCCGGGATCTGATCCATATTGGTGTAGACCAGTAGCTGGAGCTTGGCCTAGACCTTTAGGGGTGTCAAGGGTCTAATGAGCGGGTGCTCGGTCCGTTATCGGACCGACACCTGGGGGAGGGAGGAGGCCCGCCCTCCCTCCCGTGTCACGATGTGACCGCACATATCGGAGGAGCCGGTGACGGCAACGAAACTGGAGTCGGGAAGGCGGGCGGCGATGGCCACCGAAGGGGCGATCACGGAGCCGGACAGCGGGGCGGCCACCCGCACGGCACGCGTGCCCAAGTACTACCGACTCAAGCGCCACTTGCTCGATATGACCGAAACCCTTCCGCCGGGCACCCCCGTGCCGCCCGAGCGCACGCTCGCGGCCGAGTTCGACACCTCCCGCACCACGGTGCGACAGGCCCTCCAGGAGCTCGTCGTCGAGGGACGGCTGGAGCGAATCCAGGGGAAGGGCACCTTCGTCGCCAAGCCGAAGGTCTCCCAGCCGCTCCAACTCTCCTCGTACACCGAGGACATGAGGGCCCAGGGCCTGGAGCCCACCTCCCAGCTCCTGGACATCGGCTACGTGACGGCCGACGACACCCTCGCCGGCCTCCTCAAGATCGCCACCGGCGGCCGGGTCCTGCGCATCGAACGCCTCCGCCTGGCCAGCGGCGAACCGATGGCCATCGAGACCACGCACCTGTCGGCCAAGCGCTTCCCCGCGCTGCGCCGGTCGCTGGTCAAGTACACCTCCCTCTACACCGCCCTCGCCGAGGTGTACGACGTACGCCTCGCCGAAGCGGAGGAGACCATCGAGACCTCCCTGGCCACCCCGCGGGAGGCCGGGCTGCTCGGCACCGACGTCGGACTGCCGATGCTGATGCTTTCCCGCCATTCGCTGGACGCCGACGGGGAGCCCGTCGAGTGGGTGCGTTCCGTGTACCGCGGCGATCGTTACAAGTTCGTCGCCCGACTCCAGCGCCCCGCCGTCTGATTCGTAGTTGACTCTCGTTCCGCTATACGGACGGGGGGTTACGTCCAGCGGGCGGCCCCCCGTAGATTCCCTGCGCTCACGCAGATGATCAACGAGGGGACGAGGATCATGACGGAACCGGAACCGAGAGCCACACGGTCGGCACGGGACGCGGCGAGTCCGGGCATCACGCCGGACTCGCCTTCTCCATCTGGGGGCATGTCCCCCAAGGCCGTGGCCGTGTGGGTGCTGGTCGGGCTCGTGGGAGCCATCGGCTGGGGCGTGCTGGCGCTCTCGCGCGGCGAGGAGATCTCGGCCGCCTGGCTGCTCGCCGCCGCGCTCGGCTCGTACGCGATCGGCTACCGCTTCTACGCGCGTTTCATCGCGAACCGCGTACTGAAGGTGGACAAGACCCGCGCCACCCCCGCCGAACGCCTTGACAACGGTGTCGACTTCCACCCGACCGACCGACGGGTGCTTTTCGGCCACCACTTCGCCGCCATCGCCGGCGCCGGACCGCTCGTCGGTCCCGTACTCGCCTCACAGATGGGCTACCTGCCGGGCACCATCTGGATCGTCGTGGGCGTGATCTTCGCGGGCGCCGTCCAGGACATGGTCACGCTCTTCTTCTCCACCCGGCGCAACGGCCGTTCGCTCGGCCAGATGGCCCGCGACGAGATCGGCCCGGTCGGCGGCGCCGCCGCGCTGATCGGCGTCTTCGCCATCATGATCATCCTGCTGGCCGTGCTGGCCCTGGTCATCGTCAACGCGCTGGCGCACTCCCCGTGGGGCGTCTTCTCCATCGGCATGACCATCCCGATCGCCCTCTTCATGGGCTTCTACCTGCGCGTCCTGCGCCCGGGCAAGGTCACCGAGGTCTCCGTCGTCGGTGTCGCGCTGCTGCTGCTCGCCATCGTCGCGGGCGGCTGGGTCGCCGAGTCCTCGATGGCGGACTTCTTCACCCTGGAGAAGGAGACGCTGGTCCTCTGGATGATCGCCTACGGGTTCGTGGCGTCCGTCCTGCCGGTGTGGATGCTGCTCGCCCCGCGCGACTACCTCTCCACCTTCATGAAGGTGGGCACCATCGGGCTGCTGGCCGTGGGCGTGGTCATCGCCATGCCGACGCTGAAGATGCCCTCGGTCACCGACTTCGCCTCGCGCGGAGACGGCCCGGTGTTCGCCGGCTCGATGTTCCCGTTCGTCTTCATCACCATCGCCTGCGGGGCCCTGTCCGGCTTCCACTCGCTGGTCTCCTCGGGCACCACCCCGAAGATGATCCAGAAGGAGACCCAGGTCAGGGTCATCGGCTACGGCGCGATGCTGACCGAGTCCTTCGTCGCCATCATGGCGATCATCACGGCCTGCATCATCGACCCGGGCCTGTACTTCGCCATCAACTCCCCCGGCGGTGTCGTCGGCGCCACCGTGGAGACGGCCTCGCAGGCCGTGACCAACTTCGGCTTCGCCATCTCCCCCGAGGCCCTCGCCCAGGCCGCGAAGGACGTGGAGGAGACCAGCCTGCTCTCCCGTACGGGCGGCGCTCCGACCTTCGCACTCGGAATGTCGGAGATCTTCTCGGCCGTGATCGGCGGCGCCTCGATGAAGGCGTTCTGGTACCACTTCGCGATCATGTTCGAGGCCCTGTTCATCCTGACGACCGTGGACGCCGGCACCCGCGTGGGCCGCTTCATGCTCCAGGACACCCTCGGCAACGTGCACAAGTCCTTCAAGGACGTCAGCTGGAAGCCCGGCGTCTGGTTCGCCAGCGCGGTCGTCGTCGGCGGCTGGGGCTACTTCCTGTGGGTCGGCGTCAAGGACCCGCTGGGCGGCATCAACCAGCTCTTCCCGCTGTTCGGCATCGCGAACCAGCTGCTCGCGGCCGTCGCCCTGGCCGTCTGCACCACCCTGCTGATCAAGTCCGGACGCCTCAAGTGGGCCTGGGTGACGGGCGTTCCGCTGGCCTGGGACCTGGCCGTCACGCTCACCGCCAGCTACCAGAAGATCTTCTCCGACAACCCGAAGATCGGCTTCTTCGCGCAGCGGGACGTCTACCAGGACGGGATCGAGGCGGGCAAGGTCCTCAAGCCCGCCAAGAACATGGACGAGATGCACACCGTGGTCACCAACGCCACGGTGGACGGCGTCCTGTCGGTGTTCTTCGCCCTGCTGATCATCATCGTGCTCGTGGACGCCGCCCGGACCTGTCTGGCGGCCATCCGCAAGCCCGAGTCGGTCACGCTCGCCGAGGTCCCGTGGACCGAGTCCAAGATCGTCGCCCCGGCCGGTCTGATCCCGACCGACGAGGAGCGGGCCGAACTCGCCGCCGCCGGACTCGACTCGGGCGGGGGCCGCACGCAGGACTCCGTACGGGAACCCGCGTGACGCGCCTGCGCCACGTGCTGGGCCGGGCCCGGTTCTTCGTCAGGGAGTTCTCGGGCGAGGCGGCCTACGACCACTACGTGGCCCACGCCCGTACGCACGACCCGGACGCGGTGGTCCCGTCGCGCCGGGACTTCGAACGGGCCCGCACGGACGCCCGCGAGGGCGACCCGCGCGAAGGGTTCCGCTGCTGCTGAACCGGCGGGAAGCCGAGAGGCCGCCGCGTTCCGTCCACCCGACGGAACGCGGCGGCCTCTTTTCCTGCCCTGGCGCACACTCGATGCCATGGACATCATCATCAGGACGGCGGCGGCCGCCGAATACGAAGAGCTCGGGGAGATCACCGCACGGGCGTACCTCGACGACGGACTGCTCGACTTCGCCGAGGACGACCCCTACCTGAGCCGGCTGCGCGACGTCGCCGGCCGGGCTCCCGACGGCGAGGTGCTCGTAGCGGAGTACGAGGGCACGCTGCTCGGCGGTGTGACCTTCGCCCCTCCCGGCAGCCCGCTCTGCGACATCGCAGGCCCCGGCGAGGCGGAGTTCCGGATGCTGGCCGTCTCCCCGGCGGCGCGCGGACGCGGCGCGGGCGAGGCCCTCGTACGGGCCTGCGTGAACCGCGCCCGGGAGCTGGAGGGCGTGGGCCACCTGGTGCTGTCGACCACGGAGAAGATGCTCGGGGCGCACCGGATCTACGACCGGCTGGGCTTCGTACGGACGCCCGAGCGGGACTGGTACCCGGTTCCGGGGCTGCCGCTGCTCACCTACCGCCTGGAGCTCTAGGGCCTGCCGTCCGCGAGGAGCGACACAACATGTGGGGGCTACCGCGAGCACCGGCCCCCACATGTATGCTCATGCTCGCTGTCGTCGCAGGGGAATCCGGTGAGAATCCGGAACTGTCCCGCAACGGTATGAAATGCACCGACCCGCTCGGTGCATCCGCAAGTCCGAGGACCTGCCGACAGTGCGCCCGGCTCGTCCGAACCGGGTGCAGACACGTCCGGGCCTCGCGGTTGGGCCGGTGGACGCCACGTGGTGCACGCGCACGGCCCTGCCAGGCACGCGCGCCCCCACGTGCGCCCCCTCGCGCCCCGCACCAACGGTGATCCCGGAGCCGAGCGAGGGAGAGCTCCCCCCGTGACCATCGCGCCTTCCGCACCGCGCGCCGAGTCCGACCCGTCCGCCTACGAGGGTCCGGGGGCCGCGCTCCTGCGCACGCTCACCGAGCTGACCGCCGACCTGCCCGACACCGACCCCGGCCGGGTCGCCGCCGCCGCGCTGCGCGGCCGCAGCGCCGCCGCCGACGAGGCGGAGCTCCGTACGCTCGCCACCGAGGCGGCCGCCGGGCTGATCTCCGAGGACCCGGCGTACTCCCGGCTCGCCGCCCGCCTGCTGACGCTGGCCGTCCGCGACGAGGCCGCCGGCCAGGGCTCCACCTCCTTCTCCGACTCCGTCGAGGTCGGCCACCGCGAGGGGCTCATCGCCGACCGCACCGCGGACTTCGTACGCCTGCACGCGAACCGGCTCGACGCGCTGGTCGAGCACGCGCTCGCCGAGGGCGCCGACGACCGCTTCGGCTTCTTCGGCCTGCGCACCCTGCACAGCCGCTACCTGCTGCGGCACCCGATCACCCGCCAGGTCATCGAGACCCCCCAGTACTTCATGCTGCGCGTGGCCTGCGGCCTCGCGGAGAACGACTCCGTGCAGGCCGTCGAGGAAGTCGCCTCCCTCTACCGGCTGATGAGCCGCCTGGACTACCTGCCGTCCTCCCCCACGCTCTTCAACTCCGGCACCCGCCACCCGCAGATGTCCTCCTGCTACCTGCTGGACTCCCCGCTGGACGAGCTGGACTCGATCTACGACCGCTACCACCAGGTCGCGCGCCTCTCCAAGCACGCCGGCGGCATCGGCCTCTCGTACTCCCGCATCCGCGCCCGCGGTTCGCTGATCCGCGGGACGAACGGCCACTCCAACGGCATCGTGCCGTTCCTGAAGACCCTGGACGCCTCCGTCGCCGCCGTGAACCAGGGCGGCCGCCGCAAGGGCGCCGCCGCGGTCTACCTGGAGACCTGGCACGCGGACATCGAGGAGTTCCTGGAGCTCCGCGACAACACCGGCGAGGACCAGCGCCGCACCCACAACCTGAACCTGGCCCACTGGGTGCCGGACGAGTTCATGCGCCGTGTGAACGCCGACGCCGACTGGTCGCTGTTCTCCCCCGCCGACGTCCCCGAGCTGGTCGACCTGTGGGGCGACGCGTTCGACGCCGCCTACCGCAAGGCCGAGGAGTCGGGCCTGGCCCGCAAGAGCATGCCCGCCCGCGACCTGTACGGCCGGATGATGCGCACCCTCGCGCAGACCGGCCAGGGCTGGATGACCTTCAAGGACGCCTCCAACCGCACGGCGAACCAGACCGCCGAGCCGGGCACCGTCGTCCACTCCTCGAACCTCTGCACCGAGATCATCGAGGTCACCAACGACGGCGAGACGGCCGTCTGCAACCTCGGCTCGGTCAACCTGGGCGCCTTCGTGGTCCAGGGGGCCGACGGCGGGGACATCGACTGGGAGCGGCTCGACGAGACCGTCCGCACCGCGGTCACCTTCCTCGACCGCGTCGTGGACATCAACTTCTACCCGACCGAGCAGGCCGGCCGCTCCAACGCCCGCTGGCGTCCGGTGGGCCTGGGCGCGATGGGCCTCCAGGACGTCTTCTTCCAGCTGAAGCTGCCCTTCGACTCCCCCGCGGCGAAGGCCCTGTCCACGAAGCTCTCCGAGCGCATCATGCTCGCCGCCTACGAGGCCTCCTGCGACCTGGCCGAGCGCAACGGCCCGCTCCCGGCATGGGAGCAGACCCGCACGGCCCGCGGCGTCCTGCACCCCGACCACTACGACGTCGAGCTGAACTGGCCGGAGCGCTGGGACGCGCTGCGCGCCCGCGTCACGCAGTCCGGGATGCGCAACTCGCTCCTGCTGGCCATCGCCCCGACGGCGACCATCGCCTCCATCGCGGGCGTGTACGAGTGCATCGAGCCGCAGGTCTCCAACCTCTTCAAGCGCGAGACCCTGAGCGGGGAGTTCCTCCAGGTCAACGGCTACCTGGTGGAGGAGCTCAAGCGGCTCGGCGTCTGGGACGCCCAGACCCGCGAGGCGCTTCGCGAGTCCTCCGGCTCCGTCCAGGGCTTCGGCTGGATCCCCGCGGAGGTGCGCGACCTGTACCGCACGGCGTGGGAGATCCCGCAGCGCGGCCTGATCGACATGGCGGCGGCGCGCACCCCGTTCCTCGACCAGTCCCAGTCGCTGAACCTGTTCCTGGAGACGCCCACCATCGGCAAGCTCAGCTCGATGTACGCGTACGCCTGGAAGCAGGGCCTGAAGACCACGTACTACCTGCGTTCCCGCCCCGCGACGAAGATCGCCCGCGCCGCCTCCGGCAGCACGGTCCCGGCGGCCGCCGCTCCGCTCCCGCAGGCCGTCGACGCCGACGCGCTGGCCTGCTCCCTTGAAAACCCCGAGTCCTGCGAGGCATGCCAGTAATGAGCACCACCGACACCACGAAGAACCTCCTCGACCCGGGCTTCGAACTGACCCTGCGCCCCATGCGCTACCCGGACTTCTACGAGCGCTACCGGGACGCGATCAAGAACACCTGGACCGTCGAGGAGGTCGACCTCCACTCGGACGTCGCGGACCTCGCGAAGCTGACGCCCTCCGAGCAGCACATGATCGGCCGGCTGGTCGCCTTCTTCGCGACGGGCGACTCGATCGTCTCGAACAACCTGGTCCTGACCCTGTACAAGCACATCAACTCCCCGGAGGCGCGCCTGTACCTGTCGCGCCAGCTCTTCGAGGAGGCCGTGCACGTCCAGTTCTACCTGACGCTGCTCGACACCTACCTGCCCGACCCGGACGACCGCGCGGCCGCCTTCGACGCGGTCGAGGAGATCCCGTCGATCCGCGAGAAGGCGCAGTTCTGCTTCCGCTGGATGGACTCGGTGGAGAAGATCGACCGTCTGGAGACGGCCGCCGACCGCCGCCGCTTCCTGCTGAACCTGATCTGCTTCGCCGCCTGCATCGAGGGCCTGTTCTTCTACGGTGCCTTCGCGTACGTGTACTGGTTCCGCTCCCGCGGCCTGCTCCACGGTCTGGCGACGGGCACCAACTGGGTCTTCCGCGACGAGACCTGCCACATGAACTTCGCCTTCGAGGTCGTGGACACGGTCCGCAAGGAGGAGCCGGAGCTCTTCGACGACGCCCTCCAGCAGCAGGTCACCGACATGCTGAAGGAGGCCGTGGAGGCGGAGCTGCAGTTCGGCCGGGACCTGTGCGGTGACGGCCTGCCGGGCATGAACACCGAGTCCATGCGCGAGTACCTGGAGTGCGTCGCGGACCAGCGCCTGGTCCGCCTGGGCTTCCCGCCGATCTACGGCTCGCAGAACCCGTTCACCTTCATGGAGCTCCAGGGCGTCCAGGAGCTGACGAACTTCTTCGAGCGCCGCCCGTCGGCCTACCAGGTGGCGGTCGAGGGCACGGTCGACCTGGACGAGGACTTCTAGGCGGCCTTCATCTGCTGACGGCGCCCCCGCCCGTGGGGAGCGGCACCGGGGTGACCGGGGCTTCGGGCGGGGGCGCCCTGCTGTTCCCGGCGTGCGGCGGCGGTGCGGATCTGCCGGTCGGTGCGGTGCTCCCGCAGGGCGCCGTAGAGGGCGGGGCCCGCCAGGAGGGCGGCGACGGCCAGGACGAGGAGGTAGTCGAGGAACGTGTTCATGACTCCACTCTCGCCAAGGCGGGAGGAACCGGACAGTGGCAGGACTGTCATGGAAGGGCGAATTACTGCCACACTGGGGTCATGCTGAAGCCTTCCCCCCTGAAGAACGTGGCCGTGGCCGTCGTGAACGGGGTCACCCCCTTCGAGATGGGCATCTTCTGCGAGGTCTTCGGGATCGACCGGAGCGCGATGGGGCTGCCCACCTACGACTTCGCCGTCTGCGCGATGGAGGGGAACCCGGTCACCGTCGGAGACGGGCACTACAGCCTCACCCTCCCCCACGGCCCCGACCGGCTGGAGGAGGCGGACCTGATCTGCCTGCCCGCCGACCGCCAGGCACCGACCCGCGAGTACCCGGAGCCGCTGCTGGAGGCGCTGCGGCGGGCCGTGGACCGGGGTGCGCGGGTGCTGAGCGTGTGCAGCGGGGCCTTCATGCTGGGCGCCGCCGGGCTGTTGGACGACCGGCGCTGCACCACGCACTGGATGCACGCCCCGGCCCTGGCCCGCCGCTTTCCGCGGGCCCGGGTCGACCCGGACGTGCTCTACGTCGACGAGGGCCAGGTGATCACCTCGGCCGGCACCGCCTCCGGGATCGACGCCTGCCTGCACCTGGTCCGGCAGGAGCAGGGCGCCGAGGTGGCCAACACCATCGCCCGGCGGATGGTCGTACCGCCGCACCGGGACGGCGGGCAGGCGCAGTACATCCAGCGTCCGCTGCCCCGCACCTCCTGCGACACGGTGGGCGAGGTGATCGGCTGGATGGGCCGCCACCTGGAGGAGGAGATCACGGTCGAGCAGCTCGCGGAGCGGGCGCACATGTCCCCGCGGACCTTCGCCCGGCGCTTCCTCCAGGAGACGGGGACCACCCCGTACCAGTGGGTGCTGCGCCAGCGGGTCCTGCTGGCGCAGGAGCTGCTGGAGGCCACCGACGAGACGGTGGACGCGATCGCGGGCCGCTGCGGCTTCGGTACCGCGGCCGCCCTGCGCCACCACTTCCTGCGGACGCTGAACACCACCCCGAACGCCTTCCGCCGCACCTTCCGGGGCCCGGCCGCGGCCTGAAATCGGGCCGGTTCGCTCAGCTGAGCGAGAACTTCCCCCTTCTTGATCGCGTTCGCCCTACGGTTTGGTGGTTCACATACGACAGGGGGGTTCCCATGACTCGCGCCATCCGGACCGTCGGCAGCCACCCGGCCACCGCCGACCCGAGCGACCTCGGCTGGGACTAGGCCGTCTCTTTCGGATCCTGCCGGGCCTCACCGCGCGAAAGGCGCCCCGCTCCTGACCGGAGCGGGGCGCCGCTTGCCTGCGGGAGGGTGCGGCTACGCGTTCGGAACCGTCTCGTAGCGCGGGGTGCCCTCTTCCATCTGCCGCAGCGCGTCCTTGCGGTCCCGCTTCGAGAGGCGGTCGATGTACAGGGAGCCGTACAGGTGGTCGGTCTCGTGCTGGAGGCAGCGCGCGAAGTAGCCGGTGCCCCGGACCTTGATCGGGTTGCCCTGCGCGTCCTGGCCGGTCACCTCGGCGTAGTCCGGGCGGGCCAGCGAGGCGTAGGCGGTCGGGACCGACAGGCAGCCCTCGTTCGAGTCGTCCAGGACGCGGGTGCCGGCCGGCAGCTCGACGAGCTTCGGGTTGATCACCACGCCCGTGTGGCGGTTGCCGTCGTCGTCCGGGCAGTCGTAGACGAAGACCTTGGCGTCGACGCCGATCTGGTTCGCGGCGAGGCCCACGCCCTCGGCGGCCTTCTGGCTGGCGAACATGTCGTCGATGAGCTGCGCCAGCTCGTCGCCGAACTCGGTGACGTCCTTGCACTCCCGGTGCAGGACCGGGTTGCCGACCACCGTGATCGGGCGGGCGGTGCCGCGCTCGCGGTGGGCGAGCTCGCGCGCCTCACAGTCCTCGGTGTCGACGACGTACCCGTCGTTCACGCTCTCGACAACGTCGTTCTCCTGCTGCGCCATGTCCGCCGTACGCCTTCCGTAAGTCCACCAGTCACCGATGTGCCGGTACAGCCTACGGCCCCGGCTCAGCAGACCTCTTCGAGATCCCGCCACTCCCGGCTGTCCGGACTGTCCGCGACCCAGCCGTCGAGCAGCCCGCGCACCAGGCCCGCGGGCGCGGCGATCCCGCACTCCCGCTCGGGCACCCACAGGGATCCGGAGCCGGCCGTGCGGTGGCCCAGCGGGCCGGGATGGCCCGGTTCGCTGTGGTCGTGCGGGTCCAGGTGCTCGCCGTCGCCCTCGCCGCTCGGCATGGCGCTCTCCGAGCAGGTCCGGCACAGCAGCCGCACCGAGGAGGACCAGTCCTCGGCGGCGAAGCCTGCGTCGGAGGCCAGCTGCTCCAGGGCGTTGCGGTCGGCCTCGGTGGCCGCTTCCAGGAGCACCACCCAGGTCGGCACCGGGGAGGGCGCCCACAGCTCGATCTCGTCGAAGACGGGGTACGAGGGCCCGGCCGCGGTGATGCGCTCGCCGTGCGGGACCCCGTCGTGCAGGACGACCTCGCCCCAGCGCCGCCCCGAGGAGGGCAGCGGGATCGACAGGACCTCCATGCGGGCCGGGTCCAGCCGGCGGCCCCAGACCACCTCGGCCTCGCCCTCGGGCGACAGCCGTACGGCGGCGCTCCCGAGCTCCATGCCGACCGGTTCGCCGTGGGCCTGACCGCTCCCGCTCGCGGCGTGCGGGTCTCCGGGCACCTTCAGCCCGTACGCCTGCCAGGCGCGGCGGGCCAGCGGCCAGTCCTGCAGGGCGGTCGCGGCGATGCCGACGTTCCACCAGTCCGGGGCGCCGGTCTCCCGGTCGAGCAGGGCCACGGCGCGCAGCCCGGCGGCCCGCGCCTGCTCCCAGTCGTGGCGGAACTTGTGGAGCAGCGCCAGGTTGAACCAGGACTCGGACAGCCAGGGTTCCAGGTCTGCCGCTCTGGTCAGCAGCGCGCCGGCGTCCTCGTACCGACCGTCGCCGATCAGCGTGAACGCGCGGTCGGTGGCCTGCCGCCACGAGGCGGAGGGCCGATGCCGTACCTTCCCGAAGATCCTCACGATTCCCGCCTGCCGGACACTCTTGCTCGGGACACTCCTGCTGCGAACTCTCCTGCTGGGAACACTCTCACTGGCATCCAACCATGCCCACTCGGACGGCCGCTCATTACCCATGGGTTACCCAGGCGGGACGGGTACGACTCTGGCACGTCCGCCCCGGGCGAGCACCCTGGCGAGACACTCCACGACTTCCGGCTGGAAGTCGTGCCCGGTCCCCAGGCGCAGCCGCTCCAGGGCCTCCAATGAGCCGCCCGGGTGACGGGCCCCGCCCGCGAGGTCGTCGTACGCGTTGACCGCGCGCACGATCCGGGCGGCGACTGGCTGGTCGCGGTACGGGTCCGCCTGGAGCTCCACGACCACGGCGACCTCGTGCGGGACCCCCGTCTGGCGGGCCACCTCGCCGCCGAGCCCGGCGATCCGGCGGGCTTCGGCCTCGGGCAGCTCGGCGGTGGCCCCGTCCGGGACCGGGTCGACGAGGGAGAGCTGCCCGATGTCGTGCATGAGGGCGGCGTACTCCAGCACCGTGATCTCCCGCTCCGAGAGGCCCAGCTCCCGGCCCACGGCGACGCTGAGCGCGGCGACCCGGCGGGAGTGGCCCGGCCGGGTGTAGCCGGCGATCTCGGTGGCGCGGGCGAGGGAGGTGATGGTCTGGCGGTAGGTGGTGCGGATGGCGGTGATCCGGTGGAAGGACATCTGCGTCAGGAGCAGCGGCACGCTGAAGACGGGCACCGCCCACAGCCCCGCGACGGCCACTCCGAGGGCCATGACCACCCCGGTGGCGCAGATCGCGGAGCCGATGCCCAGCTGGGCGCGGAGCTCGTCGCGGAGCAGCGGGGCGAACGGCCAGCCGGTCCGTGCCCCGGCGAGGACGGCGCCGAGGACCGCGTCGCACAGGGCGGTGAGCCCGAGGAGCAGGACCAGGAAGAGCACGAGGTACGGGCCCTGGCCGATCCGGTGCTCCAGCTGCCCGGAGTTGTAGAGCGGCTGGAAGCAGACGGCGGCGAAGGTGACGGTGAGGACGCGGCGGGCCAGGTGGTCGAGGGCGGGGCCGCGGCCCCGGGCGATGTGGGGGACGATCCCGAGAAGGGCGGCCGTGACCACCACGGCGACGATCTGCAGGACCCCGTGCTGGGTGGGGGCTCCGGCGTTCTGCCCGAGCAGGGCGTACGCGAGCGCCCCGGCGGATCCGAGCGGCGCGGGCTGCTGACGGGCGGCGTCGCCGCTGTCCCGGCGGGCGAGCTCGCCGATGGTGATCAGGGTGCCGAAGGCGAGGGCGAGGCCCGGGTCGGTCAGGCCGTTCCAGACGGTGTGCCCGAGCGCCGCCAGGGTCAGCGCCCCGGCGGCCCCTCGGACGGTGCCGACGGCCCAGCCCCTCACGCGTTGGCTCCCGCGGCGGGGGCGGACGGGGAGCCGGGGGTTCCCGGCGCCTCCGTGGCGGCTCCGGGCTCGGCGGCGGGCCCCGGCAGGCAGTGGCAGGGGTCCCCGGCCGCGGCGGCCTGGAGCGGGCCGCTCCCGGCCGTGCGGGCCTGGGACGCGGCTCCGGCCGGGGCGGCCTGGGCGGGCAGTCCGGTCAGCGCGGCTCCGGCGGGCACGGCCTCGCGCACGGCCCCCTGCGCCTCGCCGGGGCCGGCGGGGATCACCTGGAGGTCGTCCTCCGAGGTCACCTTCGGATGCCAGCCCTGCCGGTCGATGGCCTCGGCCAGCGCCCGCACCATGTCCGGGTCGAACTGCGCCCCCGCGCAGCGTTCCAGCTCGGCCAGGGCGACCGCCACCGGCCGGGCCCTGCTGTACGAACGGGTCGAGGTCATCGCGTCGAAGGCGTCGGCGACCGCCACGACCCGGGCGAGCACCGGGATCTGTTCCCCGGTCAGCCCGTACGGGTAGCCGGAGCCGTCCACCCGCTCGTGGTGGTGCAGGATCGCCGCGCGGGCCTCTCCCAGGAAGCCGATGCCGCGCACCATCTCGTGTCCGTATTCGGGGTGGAGTTCGATGATCCTGCGTTCTTCGGGGGTCAGCGGTCCGTCCTTGCGCAGCAGCCGGGTCGGGACGCCGAGCTTGCCCACGTCGTGGAGGATGCCGGCGATGCGGACGACTTCGAGGCGTTCCTCGCCCATGCCGAGCTCGCGGGCGATCATCGCCGAGGCCTGTCCGACCCGCTCGCTGTGGCCGCGCGTGTAGCGGTCCTTGATGTCGACGGCCTGGACCAGTGCCCTGATGGTGGCCTGGTGTGCGGCGCGCTCGCGGTGGTACTGGGCGAAGACCCAGCAGGAGATGTACATCGGCAGCATGACGAGCAGTGCGGCCGGGAGCCCGTACGGGCTGCGCCACATGACGGCCATCATCAGTCCGGCGAGGCCGTGCACGCAGTGCGGGGCGAGGGACCTGGTCCCGAAGCCCCGCCAGGCGGTGGTGGCGGGCCGGCGTTCGGCGGCGGCCAGGATGCAGCCGTCGAGGGCGGTCAGCACCAGGCAGAAGGCGACGGCCGCGGCGGCGGCGGGCAGCATCACGTACGGGAAGTCGGCGACCCAGGCGGCCGGTCCCGCCGGGCCCGAGGGTCCCGCCAGGCCTGTGGGCCCCTCGTGGCCCGCCGGCCCGGTGCCGCCGAAGGAGCCCGTGCCGAGCGCCCCCGGCCCGCCCAGCAGCCCGTAGACCTGCCCGGCGGTCCAGGCGGCTATGGACTGCTGCGCCCCGTGCCAGACGCGCCGCACCCCTGCGGGCCGCGCCGTCACGGTCCCGGCGATCGCGCCGGGCAGGGCGACGAGGGCGGCGGCGGCCGGCGGCAGGAGGAACACGGCGGCCAGCACCACCGGGAAGAAGGAGCCGAGCCCGTCGGGCACCCGGCGGCCCATGAGCGGGCACACCTTGACGAGTTCGCAGCCGAGGTAGAGCACGGCGAGCAGGCCGATGGAGGGCCACGGGGTGGCGGAACCGGTGACGGCCGGGGCAACGCACGCGAGGGCGGCCAGGACGGCGCCCAGGACGCAGGCGCGCGCCAACGGCGGAAGTACCCGCATGGCGCTCTCCTCCCCCTGAGCCGTGCAAGTCAGGTACGAATCAAACCAGTACCGAATGGGGAGAATAAGTGGGCCCGGGAGCGAGGTGGGCCACATTTTTGCATTGCGCCATGCGGACGCCCCCGGATTACCACCTTCGGGTGAAGGAAGTGCCCTTCCGGGGGCGGCTGTTCGGGATTGTTCAATCGGGTACCAGTTCACCGGCGACGATGGCCGGTAACCGATTTTTTCAGCCCGCCGCTGATCCCGGCATCGGCTCGGCGACGGCCGGCTCGGGCGAAGCGGCCGTAACGTCATGATCCGGCACGGCCTGCCCCGAACGGATGAGTTCGATCCGTCCCATCACCTTCGAGCGCAGGTCGGTCGGCACGTCGTCCGATCCGCAGCAGCGCTTGACCAGCTTCTTCACGGCCTGTTCCAGGCCGTACTTCTCCAGACAGGGATTGCACTCGCCGAAGTGCGCCTCGAACTTCGTGCAGTCACTGTCGGGCATCTCCTGGTCCAGGAACTCATAAAGGTGGTCCAGGACCTCGGAGCACTCCGTCTCGTGCGCATCTCCGCAGCTCATGAGCCCGAGCCTTTCAGGTCGTTCGACTCTCCCGCGCCGGCCGGGACGAGCCCGCGCTCACGGGCGTAGTCCTCAAGCATTCCACGGAGTTGACGGCGGCCACGGTGCAGTCGCGACATGACCGTACCGATGGGTGTACCCATGATGTCCGCGATCTCCTTGTACGCAAAGCCCTCTACGTCGGCAAGATAGACCGCGATGCGGAACTCTTCCGGAATGGCCTGCAGCGCTTCCTTCACGTCGGAATCGGGCAGGTGATCGAGAGCCTGCGACTCGGCGGAACGCAGACCCGTCGACATGTGCGACTCGGCGCGCGCAAGCTGCCAGTCCTCGATCTCCTCCGCCGCACTGCGCTGGGGCTCGCGCTGCTTCTTGCGGTACGAGTTGATGAAGGTGTTGGTCAGAATGCGGTACAGCCACGCCTTCAGGTTGGTGCCCTCGCGGAACTGGTGGAAGGACGCGTACGCCTTCGCATACGTCTCCTGGACCAGGTCCTCGGCGTCGGCCGGATTGCGCGTCATGCGCAGGGCGGCCGAGTACATCTGGTCGAGGTAGCCGAGGGCGTCCCTCTCGAAGCGCGCATTGCGCTCCGGGGTCGTCTCCTCCGCGTGGCCTTCGTCGGTCCCAGCGACAGGACCCACCTCCTCCGACTGCGTGGCGACTCCGAAAGCGGACCCGCTCGAATCGGAGAATAGTCGACCATCCCGGTCGCCCGCCGCCCGAACCGAGCCGCGCCCCGGCGCATGCAGCACTGTCCAGTCCAGGTCAGCGGCCTGCGGACGGTTCTGGCTGATGACCTGGGTCATGCGTTGCCTCTCCTCCGACGTGTTCCTGTGCGTACCGACATCCGGGACAACAGACGGCCCGGGTGGCGCATTCCCCGTCAGGGCCCGGTTTCCGGACCAAAGTCACCCGGGGACCCGGTCGTACGTCACACCGCGAGCCGGCCGAGCCACTCGGCCACCGCCCCCGTGATCACCGCCAGGGCCTCCTCCTGCGTGGGACCGGCCTTCTTCGGCACGGCGAAGCCGTGGTCCCCGCCCTCCACCTCCACCAGCTCGTACGAGGCCCCGCGCGCTCCCCGCTCCGGGAACTCCTCCGGCCGCCCGAAGGCGTCGCGTCCCCCCTGGACCACCAGCGCCGGGAGCCCGGCGCCCAGCAGCTCCCCGGCCCGGGACTTCTCCGGCCGGCCGGGCGGGTGCAGCGGGAAGGCCAGCGCGAGCACCCCGGCCGCGCCCAGCTCCGCGGCGGTCCGGCAGGCCACCCTGGCCCCGGCGCTGCGGCCGCCCGCGACGACGGGTAGCCCGGGCTCCGCGAAGGCGGGCCACAGGGCGTTCCAGCCCGCGTCCAGCGTCTTGGGCGCGGCGGCGACCTTCTTGCCGGCGACCCGCCAGGGCTGTTCGGCGAGCGCCACGGTGATCCCCCGGGCGGGCAGGGCCGCGGCCAGGGCCTGCAGGTCCCGGGCCTCGATCCCGCCACCGGCTCCGTGGCCCAGGGCGAGCACCAGGCGGGCCTTGCCCGCCGGGGCCGGGTGCCAGGTGATGCGGGCCTCGCCCGCCGGGGTGTCGATGCTCTCGGTGCGCTCGGCACGCGTGCTGCTCATGCCCCGATCATGCCGTCAGAAGAGCGTGCCCTCCTCCGGCCCCTCCAGCTCCTCCAGCAGTTCGGGCCCGTTGTTGCGGACGTTGCTGGCGGCGGTGGACACCGGATAGGCACGCATCAGCCCGCCGGGCGGCGGGGCCAGCAGGGCCTGGAGCTCGTCGGGGTCGGTCCGCGCCGGGTCCAGCCAGGCGTCCCACCGGTCCGGGGTGAGCATCAGCGGCATCCGGGGGTGGATGTCGGCGAGCGAGCGCGGCCCCTCGGCGGGGGCGACGCCGAGGGGACCCGTCTCGGCCTCGGTGGTGATCACCGAGCAGGTCGCCCACCAGGCGAGCGGGTGCTCGTCGGGCAGGGTCCGGTCGCGCCAGAACTCGTATATCCCGGCCATGGCGAAGACGGAGCCGTCGGAGGGGAGGACGAAGTAGGGCTGCTTGCGCGCCCGCTTCTTCTTCCCCTCGACCTCCAGCTGCCGCTCGTCGTGGGCGGTGACCCACTCGTAGTAGCCGTCCGCGGGGACGATGCAGCGGCGCTGCGCGAAGGGGCGGCGGAAGGACGGCTTCTCCGCGATGGTCTCGGACCGGGCGTTGATCATCCGGGCGGCGCCGTCGGGGTTCTGGGCCCAGGACGGGACGAGTCCCCATTTCAGGACCCTCAGCTGGCGAACCGGACGCCGGCTCGGAGCGTCTTTCAGGGGACGGTCGAGGACGACGTGGACCTCTTTCGTCGGAGCCACGTTCCAGTCGGGCGCCAGCGCCTCCTCCGGCTCCCACCGCTCCACCCCGAAGACCTCGGCCAGCTCCTGGGGTCCTCGACTCGCTGCATACCGTCCGCACATGGCTGCCACACTGCCATGTCACCCGATCGCCACGACAAGGAGTCCGCCACCTCATGAACACCAGCACCACGGCCGGCCTGTGGGACCGGCTCACCGGCATACAGGCGGCGCCCGACCAGTGGCTGGTGATCGCGACGGGGCTGGCGGCGCTCGTCGCGGTGGGTCCCCGGCCGGTGTGGCGGCTGTCGCGCAACGCGATCACCATCGCGCACGAGGGCGGTCACGGACTGCTGGCGCTGCTGACGGGCCGCAGCCTGGACGGGATCCGGCTGCACTCGGACACCAGCGGGGTCACCGTCAGCCGCGGCAAGCCCACCGGCCTCGGCATGGTCCTCACCGCCGCCGCCGGGTACACGGCGCCCTCCCTGCTCGGCCTCGGCGGGGCGGCCCTGCTGTCGGCGCACCGGATCACCCTGCTGCTGTGGGCGGCGACCGCCCTGCTGCTGGCGGTGCTGGTGATGATCCGCAACGCGTACGGACTGCTGACGGTGCTGGTCACGGGCGCCACCTTCGTCCTGGTCTCCTGGCTGGCCCCCGCGGACGTGCAGGCGGTCTTCGCGTACGCCGTGGTGTGGTTCCTGCTGCTCGGCGGCGTCCGGCCGGTCTTCGAACTGGGGGCCAAGCGGCGGGGCGGCGGGGCGCCCGACTCCGACGCGGACCAGCTCGGACGGCTCACCCATGTGCACCCGGTGGTGTGGCTGCTGCTCTTCCACGTGGTGGCGCTGTGCTCGCTCATCGGCGGCGGCCGCTGGCTGCTGGCCCTCTGATCCGATCCGGGCCCGCTGATGCGATCCGGTTCGGCTGATCCCGTCCTGGCCGACTGATCCCATCCCGGCCGGCTGATCCCATCCTGGCCGGCTGATCCGATCCGGGCCGGCGCGCGTCCGCCCGCCGAGACGCCCCCGGCGATCAAGATCTGCGGCCGTGGGAAGCCACTAAAGTGGTGGCCATGACCGAGACCCCCGCGCTCCCCGCCCTCTGGCCCGCCCCGCTCGCCGACACCGCCGTCCAGGCCACCGTCACCGTGCCCGGGTCGAAGTCGGTCACCAACCGTGCCCTGGTGCTCGCCGCGCTCGCCTCCGAGCCCGGCTGGGTGCGCCGCCCGCTGCGTTCGCGCGACTCCCAGCTGATGTCCGACGCGCTGCGCGCCCTGGGCGTCGGCATCGAGGAAACGGTCTCCTCCAGCTCCGCCGGCGAGGGCCAGGCCGGTGAGGCCTGGCGGGTCATCCCGGCCGCGCTGCACGGCCCGGCCACGGTGGACGTCGGCAATGCCGGCACGGTCATGCGCTTCCTGCCGCCCGTCGCCACCCTCGCCTCCGGCGACATCCGCTTCGACGGGGACCCCCGCTCCTACGAGCGCCCCCTGGGCCAGGTCATCACGGCGCTGCGCACGCTCGGCGCCCGCATCGACGACGACGGCCGCGGGGCGCTGCCGCTGACCGTCCAGGGCGGCGGGGCGCTGGAGGGCGGGACCGTCGAGATCGACGCGACCAACTCCTCGCAGTTCGTCTCCGCGCTGCTGCTCTCCGCCCCGCGCTTCAACCAGGGCGTCGAGGTCCGGCACGTGGGCACCAACCTGCCGTCGATGCCGCACATCCGGATGACGGTGGAGATGCTGCGCGCGGCGGGCGCCCAGGTCGACACCCCCGAGTCCGGCGGCGAGAAGAACGTCTGGCGGGTCGCCCCCGGCGCCCTGCTCGGCCGCGACCTGGTCGTGGAGCCGGACCTGTCCAACGCACAGCCCTTCCTGGCGGCGGCCCTGATCACCGGCGGCACGGTCACCATCCCGGACTGGCCGCACCGCACCACGCAGCCCGGTGACGCGCTGCGCCGGATCTTCACGGAGATGGGCGGCTCCTGCGAGCTGACCGACGCGGGCCTGGTCTTCACCGGCACCGGCAAGATCCACGGCATCGACGTGGACCTGGGCGAGGTCGGGGAGCTCACCCCGGGCATCGCCGCGGTCGCGGCGCTGGCCGACTCGGAGTCCGTGCTGCGCGGGGTCGCGCACCTGCGGCTGCACGAGACGGACCGGCTGGCGGCGCTCACCAAGGAGATCAACGGGCTGGGCGGAGACGTCACGGAGACCGCGGACGGTCTGCGGATCCGGCCGCGCGCCCTGCACGGCGGCACGTTCCACACGTACGACGACCACCGGATGGCCACGGCCGGCGCGGTGATCGGCCTGGCGGTGGAGGGCGTGCTCATCGAGAACGTCGCGACGACCGCGAAGACCCTGCCGGACTTCCCGAAGATGTGGGCGGACATGCTCGCGCGGGCCGAAGCGGCTCCGGCGGGCGTGGGAGCGTAGGGCCGGCCATGCGCAGGTACGGGAAGCACACCGACGAGGACGACATCCGCCAGCGGCCCAACCCCAAGGGCAACCGGCCGCGTACGAGCATCCGCCCCAAGCACGAGGACGCGGCCGAGGGCTTCGTCCTGACCGTGGACCGCGGCCGGCTGACCTGCCTGGTCGAGGACCGTACCGTGCACGCGATGAAGGCCCGCGAGCTGGGCCGCAAGGCGGCGGTGGTCGGGGACCGGGTCTGGATCGTCGGTGACCTGTCCGGCAAGAAGGACACCCTCGCCCGCATCGTGCGGATCGAGGCGCGCAAGTCCGTCCTGCGGCGCACGGCCGACGACGACGACCCGTACGAGCGCGTCGTCGTCGCCAACGCCGACCAGCTCGCCATCGTGACGGCGCTGGCCGATCCGGAACCGCGCCCCCGGATGATCGACCGCTGCCTGGTGGCCGCGTACGACGCCGGGCTGCAACCGCTGCTGGTCCTGACGAAGTCCGACCTGACCTCCGCGGACAAGATCCTGGAGATCTACTCGACCTTCGGCCTGAACTACGTGGTCACCAACCGCGAGGAGCTGGCGACGGGCGGCGCGGCCGACCGGGTGCGCGAGCACCTGAACGGCCGGATCACCGCCTTCGTCGGCCACTCGGGCGTCGGCAAGACCACCCTGGTGAACTCGCTGGTGGCCGAGGGCCGCCAGCGCGCGACGGGCGTGGTCAACGCGGTGACCGGCCGCGGCCGGCACACCACCACCTCGGCGCTGGCGCTGCCGCTGCCGGGCGGGGACGGCTGGGTCATCGACACCCCGGGCGTACGCTCCTTCGGCCTGCACCACGTGGACCCGTCGCGGGTCATCCTGGCCTTCCCGGAGCTGGTGCCGGGGACGGAGGAGTGCCCGCGCGCGTGCAGCCACGACGAGCCGGACTGTGCGCTCGACAAGTGGGTGGAGGACGGCCACGCGGATCCGGCGCGGCTGTACTCGCTGCGGCGGCTGCTGCAGACGCGGGAGCGCCGCGAGGGCGACTGACCGGGCGGGCACCTGATCGAAGGGTGAAGGACCGGCGGGGTTTGCCGTCCCCGATGTCTGGTAAATGCATAATCGCACCAAGTGACGCCCGGGCCGGGCCCGTGAGCGCGCCACATGACGCGGGGAGGCATACGCCATGGCGTGGCTGCTGGTCGTGGTCGCCGGAATCCTGGAAACGGGGTTCGCGGTCTGCCTCAAGCTGTCGCACGGCTTCACCCGGCTGTGGCCGACGATCGCCTTCGCGTGCTTCGCGCTCGGCAGCTTCGGCCTGCTGACGCTGGCCCTGAAGAAACTGGACGTGGGACCGGCCTACGCGGTGTGGACCGGCATCGGGGCGGCCGGTACCGCGATCTACGGAATGGTCTTCCTCGGGGACCTGGTCTCCACCCTGAAACTGGTCTCGATCTCCCTGGTGATCCTCGGCGTCATCGGGCTCCAGCTCTCGGGCTCGTCCCACTGAGCAGCCCGAGCAGCCCGGCCCGCCCCGGCCCCGGCGGCTCGGCCGGGGCGACCAGGTAGGACAGCGCGAGCCGCACGGCGAGCTCGCACCGCTGCGCCCCCTCCTGCGCCCCGAACACGGCGTGGGCCCGCTCGCGGACCCCCCGGATCAGCTCGGCGGGCCCCAGCGCGGGCAGTCCCGGCCGGACCCCGCGGCCGGCCGGGACGGGTAAGTTGCCGTTCCAGCACCCCGTCAGCAGGGCCCGTACGAGGGCGCGCTCACGGCCCGCGCTGACGGTCCATTCCGCGACCGCCGCCAGCCGCCCGGCCGGCGACCCGTCCCCGCCCGGGCCCGGGGCGGACAGGGCACGGTCCACCCCGTCGAGGTACCAGGCCGCGTCGCGCCGGACCAGCGCGTGGCCCAGGCCCGTCTTGCCCGCGAACTCGTTGTAGAGGGTCTGCCGCGAGACCCCGGCGGCGGCCGCCACGTCGGTCATCCGCACGGCCGGCCACGGGCGCGCCGCGAGCGCCGCTCCCGCCGCTTCGAGCAAGGACTCCCGGGCCGTGGGCACCGTCGCCTCCCCTTCGACGTCTCCGGTCGACGTCTCCGCCAGAGTTGACGGACCGACAGATCCTGTCAAGGGTGCCCGTGCCGCACCGTGGACGCCCGCCGCGTCGCCCCGGCCGTCTCGGTAGGGTTCGGGCATGCCCGAGTATGACGATGACCTGCGCCTTGCCCTCGAACTCGCCGACGCGGCGGACGCCGCCACGATGGAGCGGTTCCGCGCCCTCGACCTCAAGGTCGAGACCAAGCCCGACATGACCCCGGTGAGCGAGGCCGACACCGCCACCGAGGAGATCATCCGGGCCGGGATCACCGCCGCGCGGCCCGACGACGCCATCCTGGGCGAGGAGTACGGCCTCAAGGGCGACGGCCCGCGCCGCTGGGTCGTGGACCCGATCGACGGTACGAAGAACTACGTGCGCGGCGTCCCGGTGTGGGCGACGCTGATCTCGCTCATGGCGGAGCAGGCCGACGGCTCCTTCCGTCCCGTCGTCGGCGTGGTGTCCGCCCCGGCACTGGGCCGCCGCTGGTGGGCGGCGCGCGGGCAGGGGGCCTACGCCGGGGGCGCGCTCGGCGAGACCACCCCGCTCGGCGTCTCCAAGGTCGCGACCCTCGGCGACGCCTCCTTCGCCTACTCCTCGCTGAGCGGCTGGGAGGAGCAGGGGCGGCTGCCCGGCTTCCTGGACCTGACCCGCGCGTGCTGGCGTACGCGGGGCTACGGCGATTTCTGGCCGTACATGATGGTGGCCGAGGGCTCGCTCGACCTGTGCGCCGAGCCGGAGCTGAACCTGTGGGACATGGCGGCCCTGGCGGTCGTGGTGGAGGAGGCCGGCGGCCGTTTCACCGGCCTGGACGGGGTGGACGGCGTACACGGCGGCAATGCGGCGGCCTCGAACGGGCTGCTGCACGCGCAGATGCTGGACCTGCTGCGCCCGCGCGGCTGACGTACGCGGGACGGGCGCGCGCCGCCGCGGCGGTGGCCTGCGCCCGTCCGTGCCGAATGTGCCCCTTACGCGCCTCCTTGCTGACACTCCGTGTGCGTGGGAATCTGAAAACTCCTCCGCTTGTGCGCTTGTGAAGGGCTTCTCTAAGTGCGGCCGTTCGCGCGCGCACCCACCCAAGCGGAGGGACTCACCAGGAGGTGGCTCTCTTCATGCTCGTCCGCGACGCCATGAGCACCGTGATCCTCACCCTCGGACCCACTCACACCCTGCGCCAGGCGGCCTGCCTGATGTCCGGCCGGCGCGTGGGCGCCGCCGTCGTCCTCGACCCCGAACACAGCGGCATCGGCATCCTGACCGAGCGCGACATCCTCAACTCGATCGGCGCGGGCCACGACCCCGACCGGGAGTCCGTGGGCGCACACACCACCAACAACGTGGTCTTCTGCACCCCGGACGCCACCGTGCAGGAAGCCGCCGAGGCCATGGCCCACGGCGGCTTCCGCCATCTGATCGTCCTGGAGCACGGCGGCCCGGTGGGCATCGTGTCCGTACGCGATGTGATCCGCTGCTGGGCCCCGGCGCGGCGCACCACCGTGCCCGCCTCCGTCCCGGCGTAGGAACGGCCGACGGGCCGGCGCCCCCTCGCGGGGAACACCGGCCCGTCGGCCTGCTACGACAAGGTCCCGATCAGGCGCGGAGGGCCTGGACCGCGGCCTCGAGACGCTTGCCGAAGTCACCGTCCGCCTGGCGGAAGTTGTTGATCGCGCGCTCGACGATGTCGTCGCGGGAGACCTTGGCGATGAAGCCGGAGAGGTTCTCGACCAGACGGGTCTTCTCGTCCTCCGAGTACAGGCGGTAGAGGTTGCCCGCCTGGACGAAGTCGTTGTCCTCGGAGTGCGAGGGCGCGGCGTGGTTGCCCGTGCCACCGGTGACGGCGGAGGAGACCCACAGCGGGCGGTCCGTCTGGTGCGGGCCGCCGAAGCTGTTCGGCTCGTAGTTCTTCGCACCCTTGTGGCGGCCGTCGTACAGGTAGCCGTCACGGGAGTTGGTGCGCGCCTCGGTGGCGTGCGGGCGGTTCACCGGCAGGTGGTCGGCGTTGATGCCGACGCGGTAGCGGTGGGCGTCGCCGTAGCCGAAGAGGCGGCCCTGGAGCATCTTGTCCGGGGACGGACCGATGCCGGGGACGAAGTGCGCCGGGCTGAAGATCGACTGCTCGACCTCGGCGAAGACGTTCTCCGGGTTGCGGTTGAGCTCCAGCTTGCCGATCTCGATCGGCGGGTAGTCCTCGTGCGGCCACACCTTGGTGAGGTCGAACGGGTTGAAGCGGTACTCGGCCGCCTCGGCCGCCGGCATGATCTGGACCTGCACGGTCCAGGACGGGAACTCGCCGCGCTCGATGGACTCGCGCAGGTCGCGCTGGTGCGAGTCGGGGTCCTCACCGGCGAGCTGGTTGGCCTCGGCCTGGGTGAGGTTCTTGATGCCCTGGTCGGTCTTGAAGTGGTACTTGACCCAGAAGACCTCGCCGGCCTCGTTGTTCCACTGGAACGTGTGCGAGCCGTAGCCGTTCATGTGGCGGTAGGTCGCCGGGATGCCGCGGTCACCGAACAGCCAGGTCACCTGGTGGGTGGACTCGGGCGACAGACCCCAGAAGTCCCAGACGTTGTCCGCCTCCTGCGAGCCCGTGTACGGGTCGCGCTTCTGGGTGTGGATGAAGTCGGGGAACTTGATGGCGTCCTTGATGAAGAACACCGGGGTGTTGTTGCCGACGAGGTCGTAGTTGCCCTCTTCGGTGTAGAACTTCAGCGCCCAGCCGCGGGGGTCGCGCACGGCGTCGGCGGAGCCGAGGTTGCCGGCGACGGTGGAGAAGCGGAGGAAGGTCTCCGTCTCCTTGCCGACCTCGGACAGGAACTTCGCCCGGGTCCACTGCGAGACGTCACGGGTCAGCGTGAACGTGCCGTAGGCGCCGGCGCCACGGGCGTGCACCACGCGCTCCGGGATGCGCTCGCGGTTGAAGTGGGCGAGCTTCTCCAGCAGCAGCTGGTCCTGAACGAGAACGGGGCCGCCGATGCCGGCGGTCTCGCTGTTCTGGTTGTCAGCGACCGGAGCTCCGGCCTCCGTGGTGAGCGGTCCCTGCGTCACGTGCGCCTCCTGCGTAAATTTGCTGCAAACCTGTCCTGCGCCCTAACGTAACCGATCCTACGATGGACTTTGTCTAAGTCAAGTAAGCATCCAAGTCGACACTCGATCGGGAGTTACACCGAATCGCCTCGCTGCTAGGCTGGTGGTATGAGTGACCTGCTGGAACGACTTCGCGGACGCGGATGGCGCATGACCGCACAGCGGCGCGTCGTGGCCGAGGTGCTCGACGGTGACCACGTTCACCTGACGGCCGACGAGGTGCACGCCCGTGCGGTGGACAGGCTGCCGGAGATCTCCCGCGCGACCGTCTACAACACCCTGGGCGAGCTCGTCACCCTGGGCGAGGTCCTGGAAGTGTCCACGGACCGGCGCGCCAAGCGGTACGACCCGAACGCCCACCGCCCCCACCAGCACCTGGTGTGCGCCCAGTGCGGCGCGATCCGCGACGTGCACCCGGCGGGCAACCCGCTGGCCGACCTCCCGGACACCGAACGCTTCGGCTTCGTGGTGTCGGCGGTCGAGGTCACGTACCGCGGGGTGTGCCCGAACTGCGCCGGAGCCTGACGGGCCGAAGAACAGCAGGAGGCCGGGAGCTCATCGAGCTCCCGGCCTCCTCTCGTTTTCCGCGTCGTACGCATCCGGAAACGACCGAAGGCCCGGATCCAGAGGATCCGGGCCTTCGAGCCTTCAGTAGCGGGGACAGGATTTGAACCTGCGACCTCTGGGTTATGAGCCCAGCGAGCTACCGAGCTGCTCCACCCCGCGTCGGTAAACACGACTCTACGCGAGGGTGGCGAGCAGATGCAAATCGATTCGCGGACGCTACGCGGACAGCTCCTCGGCCAGGGCGTCGCGCAGCCGGGCCGCCCGCTCGGAGACCTCCGCGGGGCCCAGTTCCATGGCGCGCACGCACCATTTCTGGCCCTCCGTCAGGTCTCCCTGCCGAGCCGCGAGCAGCCCCAGCCGCAGCGCCGCCCGGCCGTGTCCGGCCACCGCCGCCCGGGTCCACCACAGCGCCGCCTCGGGCTCGTTGCCCTCGCGCGCCAGCAGCAGACCCAGGTTGAAGGCGCCGTTGCGGGAGCCCGCCTCCGCCGCCTCCCGGTACCACCGCGCCGCGGCCGCCAGCTCGCCCCGCGCCGCGGCCAGCATGCCGACCCGGACCTGGGCACGCCGGTGCCCCAGCTCGGCGGCCCGCTCGTACCACTCCTCGCTCTCGGTGCGCGCGGCTCCGCCCACGGGCTCGCCCAGCGCCACCGGCTCCGGCGGCGGGGCCAGCGACTCCAGCAGCGCGGCCAGCCGGAAGGCGGCCTCCGCGCTGCCGCCGCCGGCCGCGCAGCGCAGGTGCCGTTCCGCCGCCCGCTCCTCGCCGTCGCGGACCAGCGCGATGCCGACCTGGAGCGCCGCGTCGGTGTGTCCCGCCGAGGCCGCCCGCTCGTACCACTTCAGGGCCGTGCGGTCCTCGTCCCGGCTGGCGAAGAGGATGCCGAGGTTGAAGGCCGCGTCCACGCTCCCCGCCTCCGCCGCCTTCGAGAACCACGGCTCCGCGCCCTCCGCGTCACCGCCCTGGAGCAGCAGGATGGCCAGCGCGTTGGCCGCCTCGCGGTGTCCCGCGTACGCGGCGCGGCGGTACCACTGCTCGGCCGGTCCGGTCCGCTCCTGGGCGGCGCAGAGCAGCGCGAGGTTGTACGCCCCGTTCTGGTCGCCCGCGTCCATGGCGGCCCGGTACCACTTCTCGGCCGTCTGGGTCTCGCCGCGCGCGGCGTGCAGCGCCCCGAGCGCGTTCGCCGCGTTGCCGTCGCCGTCCTGCGCGGCACGCAGCCACCAGGTGGCCGCGCTCTCCTCGTCGCCGGCGTCGCGCAGCAGGAAGCCGAGGGCGCAGGCCGCCCGCGCCTCGCCCTGCTTGGCGGAGGTGAGGTACCAGCGCCCGGCCTCCTTCAGCTCCCCGCGCGCCTCCAGCAGCGCGCCCAGGTGCAGCCCGGCGCGCCGGTGGCCGCGCGCGGCGGCCTGCCGGTACCACTGCTCGGCCTCGGCCGGGTCGCCCCGGCGCAGGTGCCGGGCCAGCCGGTACGCGGCCTCGCGGTGCCCCTGCTCCGCGGCGGCGCGGAACCACCGCTCGACGCCCTTGTCCCCGCGGTGCTCCAGCAGGTCGGCGAGGCCGTAGGCCCCCAGGGCGTGGCCGGATTCCGCCGCCTGGCGCATCCAGTACTCGGCGGCGGGCTCGTCGCCGCGCTCGCGGTAGTGGCGGCCCAGGGCGTGCGCGGCGGGAGCGGATCCGGCCACGGCGGCCACGCGCCACCAGCCGGCGGCCTCGTCGGGGTAGCCGCGCTGGTGCAGCAGGACGCCCAGGTTGTTCGCGGCCGCGCGGTCGCCCGCCCCGGTCGCTCCGCGGAGGTAGGGCTCGGCTCCCGCGAGGTCGCCGCGGCGCAGCAGGAGGGCGCCCAGTACGCTCATCGCGCCCGGGTCCCCCTTGTCGGCGGCGACCCGGTGCCGGGCCTCCAGCGCGGCGTCGCTGGCGGCGTCGGTCAGCGCGAAGGCCGCGTCGTCGAACAACTCGTCAACAGACGCGTCTGATACGCCCGACACGTGTACGTCCGGGGTGGTCGGCGCCGCGGCCGTGGTCCGTACCGACTGCGTGGTCATCGCGGTCTGCACGTCAACGGCCTGAGCCGCCCCATCGGCCTCCGCATCCGATTCGGAGTCCGCCCTCACAAACCGCCCTGTCTCCAGCAGAGTTGACCTGTCCCCCATAAATCCCATCGTCGCATCACCTGCTACCCGCGTACACCTGGTATGTCGCAGTCAGTGAGGTCACTACAGCGTTTTGTCGACATGCCCACAGAGAGACAAGTCAAACACGCTCACACCCCAACTCACCCACCTCAGTGACCCCGCGTCGGCGAAAATCTCGATGGGACATGACGAAGGCCCGGATCCATCGGATCCGGGCCTTCGTCTTCAGTAGCGGGGACAGGATTTGAACCTGCGACCTCTGGGTTATGAGCCCAGCGAGCTACCGAGCTGCTCCACCCCGCGTCGGTAAACCAACCGTACCACGACGCGGGGTGGAACCATTACCGCTATCCGCTGGGCGTCGGCGTCGCCGCGGGCGCCGGCACCTTCGCCTCGGCGTCGATCGCCCGCTTCAGCGCGGCCTGCAGATCGCTCTGGGCCTTGCCGTACGCCGCCCAGTCGCCGGCCTTGAGCGCCTTGTCGGCGTCCTCGACCGCCTTCTGCGCGTCGGCCAGGGCCGCCTTGACCGTCGGGTCCTGGCTGGTCGGCGGCGGGGTGGTGGTCCCGTCGCCCGGCGGAGTGGTGGTCCCGTCGCCCGGGGGCGGGGTCGCCGACTCGGCACCGAACACCACGTTCAGCGCCTTCTCCAGCGTGTCCTCGAAGGCCGTCTGGTCCCCGTAGGTCACCAGGACCTTCTTCAGCAGCGGGTACTTGAGGCCGCCGCCGCGCACGTACACCGGCTCGACGTAGAGCATTCCCTTGTCGAGCGGGACCGTGAGCAGGTTGCCGTACTCCACCTGGGAATCACCCCGGCTCAGGATGTTGATCTCCTGGGCGATCTCCGGCTTGGAGTTGAATCTCGCCTGGACGAGCTTCGGGCCGTCCACCGGGTTCTGGGTCGGCAGCTTCAGCAGCTGGATCTTCCCGTACTCCGCGGTGGTGGGGTCGGCGTTGACCGCCATGAAGGCGCTCAGGTTGTCCCTGCCGTTCGGCGTGAGCGTCGTGGTGAGGGAGAAGGCCTGGTTGGGGTCCTTCTGGCCCGGCATCTTCATGGAGAGGTAGTACGGCGGAACCGCCGTCCCCGCCTTGGTGGTCGGGTCGTCCGGCACCGCCCAGACCTCGCTGCCGCTGAGGAAGGTCTGCGGGTCCGTGACGTGGTAGCGGGTCAGCAGCTCACGCTGGACCTTGAAGAGGTCCTGCGGGTAGCGCAGGTGCTCCATCAGGGTCGGCGAGATCTCCTTCTTGTCCTTCACCGTGCCGGGGAAGGCCTTCATCCACGTCTTGAGGACCGGGTCCTTGGTGTCCCACTGGTACAGCTTCACCGTGCCGTCGTAGGCGTCGACGGTGGCCTTCACCGAGTTGCGGATGTAGTTGACCTGGTTCTCCTGCGCGACCACGGCGCGCTGGGAGTTGGTCAGCGAGTCCGCCGTCGTGTCCCCGAGCTGGGTGCGGGACGCGTAGGGGTAGCCGTTGGTGGTGGTGTAGGCGTCCACGATCCACTGGACCCGGCCGTCGATCACCGCCGGGTAGACGGCACCGTCGATCGTCAGCCACGGGGCCACGGCCTCGACACGGGCCTTGGGCGTGCGGTTGTAGAGGATCTTCGACTTGTCGTCGATGGCCCCCGAGTAGAGGATCTGCGGCTCGCTGAAGGCCAGGGCGTACGCGGCGCGGTTCACCGGGTTGCCCAGGCTCACCCCGCTGTCGCCCTGGTAGGTGGTCTCCTTCTCGCCCTGGTCGTTGGCGTAGTCGAGCTCCTTCTGCGGTCCGCCGACGATCGAGTACTGCTTCGTCTGCTCGCCGTAGTAGATCCGCTGCTCGTACTCTCCGAGGTCGCCCCGCGCGGGCAGGCCCGACTCGGTGAACACCGGCTCGCCGTTGGGGGTCACCTCGGTGCCCTTGGCCGCGACCACGCCGTATCCGTGGGTGTAACGGAAGTGGTCGTTGATCCAGTTGTTCTTCGGGATGCCCGCGAGGTTGATCTCACGGAGCCCGATGACCGTGTCCTGGCCCTTGTACCGGTCGACCGCCAGCGTGGCCGGGAAACCGTAGTAGCCCTTGTTCTGCTGGAGCTGCTGGAAGGCCGGGGACACGATGTTCGGGTCGAGCAGACGGATGCTCGCCGTGGTGTTCGCGTCCTGGCGGAGCTTCTTCTTGTCCGCCTTGGGGTCCGGCAGGCCCGCGTAGTCCGTGACCGAGGCGTCGGCGACCCCGTAGGCGTCGCGCGTCGCCTTGATGTTCTTCTGGACGTACGGGGATTCCTTGGCCTGCTCGTTCGGCTGGACCTGGAACTTCTGCACGATCGCCGGGTACAGCCCGCCGATCAGGATCGCCGAGAGCACCATCAGGCCGAAGCCGATGACCGGGAGCTGCCAGGTGCGGCGCCACAGCGTCGCGAAGAACAGCACCGCGCAGATCGCCGCGATGGCGACGAGGATCGTCTTGGCCGGCAGGTAGGCGTTGGCGTCGACGTAGCGCAGACCGGTCCAGTTGTCCGCGGCCTTGAAATCGCTGGACTTCACGGCGAGGCCGTACCGGTCGAGCCAGTACGCGACCGCCTTGAGCGTGACGAAGAGGCCGAGCAGCACCGACAGGTGGCCGGTCGCCGCGGCGGTGGCCCGCGCACCGGGGCTGGTGACGCGCAGTCCCCCGTAGAGGTAGTGCACGACGGCGGCGGCGATCACCGAGAGCACGACGGCGGCGAAGCCGAAGCCGAGCAGGAAGCGGTACCAGGGCAGGTCGAAGGTGTAGAACGACACGTCCAGGTTGAACTGGGGGTCCTTCGTGCCGAAGGGCACCCCGTTCACGTACATCAGCCAGGTCTTCCACTGGCCCGCCGCCGAGGCGCCCGCGATCAGGCCCACCAGCGCGGAGATGCCGAGCAGCAGCCACTTGCGGTACGGCGCGACGGTCATCCGGTAGCGGTCGAGGCTCTGCTGCTCCATCGACATCGCGCTGAGCGGCGGCCGCAGCCGGTGGGCCAGCCAGATGTTCAGCCCGACGGCACCGGCCATCAGGAGGCCGAAGACGGCGAAGAGGCCGACCTTGGTCCACAGGGTGGTGGTGAAGACGGTGGAGTAGTCGACGGAGCGGAACCAGAGCCAGTCCGTCCAGAAGCCGGCGAACATGATGAACGCCATGGCCAGGACGGCCAGCACGCCCAAGGTCATCAGAAGAGTCCGGGCGCGCCGGGACGGGCGGCCGACTCTCATCCGTGGCCCGGAAGGGCCTCCGCCGCGGTCCGGCATCTGGAAAGCCAAGGTGCGCACCTCGAAAGTCGCTGTGTGTAAGTGATGCTGAGATTTTTCAAAGCATGGGCCCCCGATCGTAGAGCCCACTCATGCAACTTACTGAGGCTTTAGTCAGTTCCCGGTATCCGGGGGAAAGGAGGCAGGATGTTGCCCATGTCCAACCTTTCGCCGTCCCCCGGCACCCCTATGGCGGCAAGCCCGCTGACCCGTGCCGTCCTCGAAATCGACGAGTACGCCTCCACCCTCGGCTGGGACAAGCCCGCCCGGCTTTTCGCCCTGGTCGACACGGCCAGGCTGCGCAAGGAGGCTCCGGGCGTCGCCCGCCAGCTCGGCCTCGACCAGGACGACACCGGCAAGAACCAGCTCACCCCGATCGAGCAGGACGAGGTGCCGGCCGGAACCCCGCTGGACAAGTTCCTGGGGACCATCGCCTGGCCCCCGTCGATCCTCGGCTGCGCGCTGACGGTGGAGCGGTTGATGCTCCCGCCGTCGGCGGAGTCCTCCGTACCGGAGGGGCTCAGCGACAAGCAGCTGGCCAAGTGGGTCGCCGGGCACCCGGAACGGCAGGAGGTGCGGCTGACCGTGGGCGTCCTGCGCGACGGCACGCGCGAGTCGGCCGTACGGCTGCGGGAGAAGGACTCGGCGAACGAGGTGCTGACCGGCGCGACGCTGGTTCCCGGGCTCGCCGAGGCGCTGGCCGCGACCTTCCTGGACTAGCCGGCGAGGTCGGCGGGGCCGACGCGGGCCGGCGAGGCCAGTGCGGCCGGCGCGGATGCGGTCAGGGCTTGGCGCACTGCGTCAGCCCGGCCGTGTCCCCCTTGCTGATCTTCTCCAGCGCCTTCACGGCGTCGTCGATGGTGGAGACCTTCACGAGCGTCAGCCCGTCCGGTACGTCGCCCGCGGCGGCGGCGCAGTTCTCGGCGGGCGTCAGGAAGTACTGGGCACCGGCCTGGCGGGCGCCGATGGTCTTCATCTGGATGCCGCCGATCGGGCCGACCTTGCCCGCGTCGTCGATGGTGCCGGTGCCGGCGATGAACTTGCCGCCGGTGAGGTTCTCCGGGGTGAGCTTGTCGACGATGCCGAGTGCGAACATCAGCCCGGCGCTGGGGCCGCCGACGTCGGCGAGCTTGATGTCGATGGTGAACGGGAAGGTGTGGTCGGTACCGGCCCGGATGCCGACGACGGCGTGACCGTCGCCCTCCGCCTTGCCCGCGACGATCGAGACCTTCGTCGTGCCGGTGGGCTCGCGGTGCGCCTTCTCGGCCTCGGCGGCCTCGGCCGCGGGCACGATGGTGAACTCGACCGGCTCGCCGGGCTTGTGCTTGGTGACCAGCTTGGCCACGTCGTCGGGAGCGTTGACGGGGGTCCCGTCCACGGCCTTGATGACGTCCCCGGCGTGCAGCTTGCCCTCGGAGGGGCTGCCCTTGACCACGGAGGCGACGATCACGCGGGCGGCGACCGGGATGCCGAGCTGCTTGAGGGCGGCCACCTTGGCGCTCTCCTGCGACTGGCTGAACTCCTCGGCGTTCTCCTGCGTGGACTCCTGCTCGGTCTTGCCGTCCGGGTACAGGTTCTCGTGCGGGACGACGATGTTGTCGCCCGCGGCCCAGCCGTAGACGGCCTCCAGCAGGTTCATGTCGTAGTCCGCGCCGGTGACGCGGACCGTCGTCATGTTCAGGTGCCCTGTGGTCGGGTACGTCTTGTGCCCCGAGATGTTCAGGACGGGCTCGCCGTGCGAGTCGCCGAGCGTGTTCACGGTCGGGCCCGGGCTCATCTCGGAGTACGGGGCCTTCATGAACACTCCCGCGCAGAGCAGCGCGAACAGCATGAGGGTGGAGGCGAGCATCGTCGCAGTGCGGCGTGGCATGGATCGACAGTACGTGACGGCCCTGTGGAGCGGCCCCCGGGGCCGGTCCGTACGGGGGCCCGGCGCCGCGTCAGACGGAGTCCACGGTGTCCTTCTTGCGCTGGGCGTCCGCGTCCGCCTTCGCCGCGCCCGGTTCGCTCTGGCCCATGGCCTCACGGAACCGCGCGTAGCCCGCGAGCTCGGATATGTCACCGGTCGTGCGGTCGCGTGCCGCCCAGCTGCCCCATATCGCCGCTCCGATCGCGGCGAACAGCGGAATCAGCAACCACGCCAAAGACGCCATGGGCGTGTCTCCCTACCCCGAAGTACATGTTGTTGGTGGCATCAACGCTGCTGCCCGGGAGGGGGTTACGCAAATCGAGGGCGTGTTGCGCGTCCGAACGGGGCAATCGGCGGCCCCCGGCCCCTGCCTCAGCAGGCGCCGACCCACTCCTCGGTGCCGTCCGCGAACGTCTGGTGCTTCCAGATGGGGACCTCGTGCTTGAGGTCGTCGATCAGCATGCGGGCGGCCTCGAAGGCCTCGCCGCGGTGCGGGCAGGAGACGGCGACGATCACGGCGAGGTCGCCGACGGCCAGGTCGCCGATGCGGTGGACGGCGGCGAGGGCGCGGACCGGGTACTTCTCCACCACGCGCTCGGCGACGCGGCGCATCTCCGCCTCGGCCGAGGGGTGGCAGGAGTAGCCGAGCTGGTCGACGTCCGCCCCGCTGTCGTGGTTGCGCACCGTGCCGACGAAGAGCGTCGTGCCGCCCGTCGCGTCGTCGCCGACGGCCTTGAAGACCTCGTCGATCGAGAGCGGGGTGTCACGGATTTCGAGCAGCCGGATCGGGTCCGGAGCGGCGTGCTCGCCGGGGTGGTCGAAGTGCGGTGCCATACCTTCCATCGTGCCCTAGCCGCCGACCCGGCGGAATAGCAGTTTCACCAGGGCCCCACCGGCCCCCTTGGGAGCCTCCTACAGAAACGGGCTGGTGGCGGCGCGGGCGCAGCCCACCGGGCCCCGCCGTACGAGCCCGCAGGCCCCGGCGGCATTCAGCCGCGCGGCCCCCACGGGCCCGGTGGGGGCGGGGCCGGCCCGGCCCCGCCCGGGGTCAGATGCCGCGGCGCCGGCGGGCGGCGCGGATCGCGGCGGCGGCGCCCAGCAGCGCGACCGTCGCACCGGCGGCACCGGCGGCGGTGGCGTCCTTGCGGCCCAGGCGGCGGCCCACCACGGTGTGCCGGCCCGCCACCTCCTGGAGCAGCTCCGCCAGCACCTCCTCGTTGGTCCAGCGCGGCCGCCACCCGGCCGCGTGCAGCCCGCTGACGCTGACCACCCACGGGTGCATCGTGTACGCGAGGTCCCCGGCCGGGGACGGGGTGAGGCCGATCCGGTGCAGCCGGGCCGCCGCGCCCAGGGCCACGGCCGACGGGAGCTCCATGCGGCGGATGCCGCTCAGCTCCTCGACCTCCTCCTGTTCCAGCCAGCCCTCGCAGCCGACCGCGAGCTCCCCCTCGACCTTCTCCAGGGCCGCGTACTCCAGCGCGCTGACCAGGTCCTCCACGTGGCAGAACTGCCAGGTCGGGCGGGAGCCCGCCACCACCAGCAGGCGGGGGGACTCGAAGTACCGGGTCAGGGCGGTGTCCGTGCCGCCGACCAGGACGGCCGGGCGGACCACGGTGACGTTCAGGCCGGGGTGCGCGCGCGGAGCCCGGCGGCCCAGCCGCTCGATCTCCAGCAGGTCGCCGACCCCGGTCGCCTCCGCGGTGGCCCGCAGCTCGGCGTCCTCGGAGAGCGGGATGTCGTTGTCCGGCAGGGCCCCGTAGACCATCGCCGAGGTGCAGAGCACGACCCGGTGCACTCCGGCCGCCGCGGAGGCGGTGAGCACGGTCTGGGTCCCGCGCACGTTGTACGCCGTACGGGCCGCCGGGTCCGTCTCCAGGTCGAGGTCGAGGGCCAGGTGCACCACGACGTCCGCGCCGCGCAGTTTCTCGGCGATTGCCGGGTCCCGTACGTCCAGGAGGTGCCACTGCGCGTCCGTGCAGTCCCCGCGCCGCTCGTCGATGGCGACGACCTGCTTGACCTCCTCGGACGCGGCCAGCCTGGCCACCAGGGCCGCCCCCACCCCCGAGGCGGCACCGGTCACGGCGATCACGGGGCCTCGGCGCGCGGAGCCGCCCGGGTTTCGCGTCCGGCGAACGCCCTGGGCGTCCTCGCCGTGCTCAGGGCGGTTGTCCGGGCCCTGCTCGTCCAAAGCGTGCGGATCTGGGGAACTCACCAGGCGTCTCCAGCGGTTGTCTTCAGTAGGGACGCACCGTGACGCGCACCCACCAGTCGACGTCCATCCTGCCGCAGCCCAGGAGCCGGCGGAGCACCGAGCCCGGAAGCGGGTCTGGTGTCTACGCTGGGTGGTGTTGTCGAAACCAAAGCCCGCCGGCTCCCGCCGGCGGCCCTACGAGCCGAGGAAACCCGTGAGCGACATCCCATTCGGATTCGGCCTTCCGCCCGAGGAGCCGGACAACGGCGACGAGGGCAAGAAGAAGGGCAACCAGGGCGGTCAGAGCGGCCCGACTCCGTTCGGGTTCGGCACGGGCCTGCCCGGCGGCTCCGGCGGGCCGGGCGACGCCGACAACCCCTTCGCGGCCATGTTCGGTTCCATGAACCCGAACGACCTCGGCGCGGCCTTCCAGCAGATCGGCCAGATGCTGAGCTACGAGGGCGGTCCGGTCAACTGGGACATGGCCAAGGACATCGCCCGCCAGACCGTGGCCCAGGGCACCTCGGACGGGGTCAAGGACGCCAGTGTGGGCATCGCCGAGAAGTCGGCGGTCGAGGAGGCCGTGCGCCTCGCCGACCACTGGCTCGACGGGGTCACCTCGCTGCCGTCGGGTGCCGCCACGGCCGTGGCGTGGAGCCGCGCCGAATGGGTCGAGGCGACCCTGCCGGTGTGGAAGGAACTCGTGGACCCGGTCGCCGAGCGCGTCGGCGCGGCCATGGGCAGCGTCCTGCCCGAGGAGATGCAGGCCATGGCGGGCCCGCTGCTCGGCATGATGCGCTCCATGGGCGGGGCCATGTTCGGCCAGCAGATCGGCCAGGCCGTGGGCACCCTCGCGGGCGAGGTCGTGGGCTCGACCGACGTCGGGCTCCCGCTGGGCCCGGCCGGCAAGGCCGCCCTGCTGCCGCTGAACATCGAGAGCTTCGGCAAGGACCTGGGCGTCTCCTCCGACGAGGTCCGGCTGTACCTGGCGCTGCGCGAGGCCGCCCACGCGCGGCTCTTCGCGCACGTGCCGTGGCTGCGCTCGCACCTCTTCGGCGCGGTCGAGGGGTACGCGCGGGGCATCAAGGTCGACACCTCGAAGCTGGAGGACGTGGTCGGCCAGCTCGACCCGACCAACCCGGAGCAGCTGCAGGAGGCCCTCCAGGGCGGCATGTTCCAGCCGCAGGACACCCCCGAGCAGAAGGCCGCGCTGGCCCGTCTGGAGACGGCGCTCGCGCTGGTCGAAGGCTGGGTGGACGCGGTCGTGCACGAGGCCGCCAAGCCCCGGCTGACCTCGGCGGACGCCATGCGCGAGACCATGCGCCGGCGGCGTGCCTCGGGCGGCCCGGCGGAGCAGACCTTCGCGACGCTGATCGGGCTGGAGCTGCGGCCGCGCCGGCTGCGCGACGCCTCGCGGCTGTGGGCCTCGCTCACCGACGCGCGCGGCGTGGACGGGCGCGACGGGCTGTGGGAGCACCCGGACATGCTGCCGACCGCTTCCGACCTGGACGACCCGGACGGGTTCGTGCACCGCGAGCAGCTGGACTTCTCGGAGATCGACAAGATGCTGGGCGAGGCCGCCCAGAAGCGCGACCAGGACGGCGACGACACCAAGTGAGCCTGCACGAAGACGCGGTCCTCGTCCTGAAGGGCTACGAGGGCCAGCCCGAACTGCGCGACGTCTACCTGGAGCACCTGGCGGCCCACCCGGACGGGGTCTACAAGCCCTGCCAGGCGGGCCACGTCACCGGCAGTGCGCTGGTGATCGACCCGGAGCACGAGCGCGTCCTGCTGACCCTGCACAAGAAGCTGGGCATGTGGCTCCAGATGGGCGGGCACTGCGAGCCGGGTGACGCCACCCTCGCCGACGCCGCGATGCGCGAGGCCCGTGAGGAGTCCGGGATCGCCGACGGGCTGACCCTGGTGGCCGGCGGGCCGGTGCGCCTGGACCGGCACCCGATCCCGGCTCCGTGCAACTGGCACCTGGACGTGCAGTACGCCGTACTGGCGCCGGCCGGTGCCCTCGCAGCGATCAGCGACGAGTCGCTGGACCTGCGCTGGTTCCCGTACGCGCAGGTGGCCGAGGTGGCCGACGCCTCCGTGGTGCGGCTGCTGGAGGCGACGCTGGCGCGGCTCTGAGCCGGTCGGACACGAGGAAGGGGCGGCCCCGCCGATGCGGGGCCGCCCCTTCCGTGCGTCTGTCCGTATCCGGATCCCGGATCAGTTCCAGGCGTTGTTCTGGTTCTGCGCGTGGGCGCCGTGCTGGCCCATGCCGAACTGCGCGGCCGCGCCCTGCCCGATCTGGGCGTTCTGCGGCGGGAGCGCCTCGCTGGGCTGGACCAGGGCGAAGCCGGTGCCGAGGAAGCTCAGCTCCCAGCCCTCGCCGGTGTTGCCGCGCCGCCGCCAGACGCCGCTGGAGTGGGTCTGGGCCTGCATCTGCACGCGCAGCGAGGTGGACCAGGCGACGATGGCGTCCGCGTCGGCGTTGACGTACTTGTCGGGCGTGACCTGCATCATCAGCGGCTGCCCGGAGGTCATCAGCGCGACCTTGCCGCGGCCGGTGATGTTGAGCTGGTACTTGCCGGAGCCGGAGATCCCGTACTGGCTGTCCACCGCGATGACCTCGGTGTGCAGGGTGGAGTCCAGGGCCAGCACGTAGCTGCTGTCGACCGTGAGGCCTTCCTGGTCGACGTCCACGACGTGGACGTACTGGGCCAGGTTGGCCAGGTAGACCGTGCCCTGCCCGGAGCAGCGCATCAGGTCGAGGCCCTCACCGGTGCGGGCGCGGGCACCGCGCTGACCGGCGCTCTGGTACTCGCCGTCGAAGTCGATGATCCCCTGGTAGGCGACCATCGCCCCCTTGCGGGCGAGCACGTCGTCGGAGCCGGTCAGCGAGACCCGCAGCAGCTGCGGGTTCTGGACGGCGTACCGCTCCTGGGTCTGTGCCTCGGCGTGGGCGAAAAGTGAGCTCTGCATGGTGTGTCTTCTCCCCCTCAGCCCCGGGCCCGGAGCCGGTCGGTGCTGTCCTCGCTGGGCTGTACGACGACGATGCCCTGGCCGGAGAAGGCCATCTGGTAGGCCTCCCCGCTGCCCCGGCCGATCATCGACGAGGCCTTGAAGCTGCGCTTGCCCTTGACCTTGAGGTTCGGGGACCAGGCGACGAGCGCGTCGGGGTCGACGTACGTCTCGTCCTCGCCGCGGCCGCAGTCGACGACGATCGGCGTGCCGCGCGAGGTGATCGCGACCCAGCCGGTGCCGGCGACCGACACGTTGAACAGGCCCTGGCCGGCGAACTTGGCCATGCCCTTGACCCGCTCGACGCCCCACTGGAGGTGGGCGTCGAAGGCGAGCAGGTTGGTGCCGTTGACGGAGAGCGAGTCGTTGTTGAGGTTGATCACGACGACGTCCGCGCCGTAGTCGGCGAGGTAGAGCAGGCCGTCGCCCGTGCACTTCATGAGCGGGGCGCCCTCGCCGGTGATCCACTGCGAGGCCATCTGGCGGACGGCCGGCGGGTTGGGCTCGTACTGCACGAAGCCCTCGTAGGCGACCATCGACCCGGTGCGCGCGAAGAGGTCCTGGCCGCTCTGCATGGCGACCTTGAGCATCGCGCGGCCATGGTTCTCCATGCGGGCCGTGACGGGGGTCGGGGCGTAGCCCGCGAGCTGCTGGTTCATTGCGTTCATGGCATTCATGTGGGGCTCCCTCAGACCTCGTACGGCTGGACGACGATGAAGTTGCCGGGAGCGCCGCGGAACTGGAGGTTCACGGTCTCCCCGCTGTGGCCGGGGTAGGCGTTGCGGCGCAGCCGGACCTGGCTGGAGATGATCACCTGGGCGGCCGAGGACCACGCGACGATGGCGTTGCTGTCGGCGAAGGTGGTCGGGGTGACGGGCAGGACGACGGGCACGCCGTGCGTCTTGACGATCACCGTGCCGGTGCCCTGGAACTGCATGGTGAACAGGGCGCCGCCGGGGATGCCGTGGCCCTCGATGCGGCGGATCTCGTGCTGGAGCGACTCGTCGAAGGCGAGGACGTTCTCGGCGGAGACGCAGATGCCGTCGCCCTGGAGCTCGATGGCGTGCAGGTGGGCGCCGGTCTCGGCGAGGAAGACCTGGCCGCGGCCGGAGCAGCGCATCAGCTGCATCTCCTGGCCGGTGGCGTTGCCGACGACGCGGCCGGCGAAGCCCGCGCCCTTGTAGCTGAAGTCGACCTTGCCCTGGTAGAGCACCATGCTGCCCTGGCGGGCGAGGACGGCCTGGCCGCCCATGGACAGGTCGACGCGCATGAGCTGCTGGTTCTGCGGGGTCCAGCGGGCGCCGGTGGGGGCTTCCTTGTACGGCTGCAGGGCCGCGGCGAGTCCGGCGCCGGCGGCGGGAACCGCCTGCGGGGGCTGGCCGTAGCCGGGCTGCTGTCCGTAGCCGGGCTGCTGGCCGTACGGGGGCTGCTGGCCGTAGCCGGGCTGCTGCTGGCCGGGGACCTGGCCGTACGAGGGCTGCGGCTGCTGCCCGTACGGCGCGGGGGCCGGGGCGGGCGGCGCGACCTGCCCGTAGGGCGCGGGGGCGGGCGGGGCCAGGGGGGCGCCCATCGGGGCGGCCATGGTGGGGGCCGCGTGGACGGGCTGCTGGTACGGCGCGGGGGCCGGGACCTGGGCCGGGGCGGGGGCCTGCGGGGGCGCCTGGGGCGGCGCGCCGAAGGAGGGCACCGGGGCCGGGGGCTGCGCCTGGACGGGAGCGCCGAAGGAGGGCGCCGGGGCGGCGGCCTGCGGGGGCGGGGCGAAGCCCGGCGCACCGGCCGGGGCCTGCGCCTGCGGCGCGGGCTGCTCCTCCTCGGCGACCTCGCCGCCGAAGTTCTGGAGCAGCGCGGCGAGCCCGCCGTCGAAGCCCTGGCCGACGGCGGCGAAGCGCCACACGTCCTTGAGGTAGAAGTCGCCGATCATCAGCGCGCGCTCGGTGCTGAACTCCGAGCCCGTGAAGGAGTACCGCACGACCTCCTCGCCGCCCGCGACGATGCGGATGTAGCCGGGGCCGATCTGCGACATCTGCCCGGCGCCGTCGATGGCGGCGGTGAAGGAGAGCTTGTGGATGTTGGCCGGAATGCGGTCCAGGGTCACCCGGAAGGATTCCGTGTCACCGGACTGTGCGCCCAGCAGCTGGATGGACTCCTCCGGCGACTTCGGCTGGTTGAAGAAGACGAAGTAGCGGTCGTCCGAGAGCTGTTCGTCGGCGTCGAGGCCGAAGCAGCTGATGTCGATGGCGAGCCCGGGCCCGGCGATCTGGACACCCACGTAGAGGTCCGTGCCCGCCGTCAGATCACTGATTTTGGCCTTGTGACCGCGTTGGAATTCCCTGGCCATACGTAAGACCGTCCCCCATCCCGACTGTGAATGCGTGCCGCTCAGGCTAACGCCAACCTCGGACATCCGGCCAAGTCGGTACCGACCCGGTACATATCACGAGCCGTGACATGGCCGGGTTATAGCGGACAAATCCGGATCATTCCTCGCGGGCGGCCGGGACCTTCGGAAGGCGCTCGGCGGCGACGACTCCTTCGAGGTACCCGCGCGCCCGCTCGGTGCGCGGATACGCCTCCAGCAGTTCCCAGAAACCGGGGCCGTGCCCGGGCACGAGGAGGTGCGCCAGCTCGTGCAGCAGCACGTAGTCGACGACGTACTCCGGCATCCCCTGGATCCGGTGCGAGAGCCGGATGCTTCCTTCGGCGGGGGTGCAGGAGCCCCAGCGGGTGTTCTGGTTGGTGACCCAGCGGACCGTGCGGGGGCGGGCGCGGCCACCGAAGTACTGCTCGGACAGGCGCTCGGCGCGCTCGGCCAGCTCCGCATCGCCGAAGGTGCGCTTGCTCTCCTGGGCCTCGAGCTTGTCGAGCATGACGCCCACCCAGCGCTGCTCCTCCGCCTCGGACATCCGGGCAGGGATGAGGACGACCGTACGATCACCCTCGCGGTAGGCGGATACGGTCCTGCGGCGGCGTGCGCTCCGGCGGACTTCGACGGCGCGCTTCGGTGGATCGGCGGACACGCCATGACGGTACCCGGTCGCCGCGGCGGAAGTCCCGCCCTCCCGGGGTCGAACACGAACCGTTGCGCAGTCGGCGGCACGGGCGCCCCCGAGGACGCTCGTCATTCATTTCATATACCTAATACCCCTCACCTGTGGACAAACTTGAGCAGGTCTCTCTCCTGCCGGGCAATCTTGCGGAAAGCGAAAGCAACGCGGCCGCGGGGAATGCGGCGCGTGAATCGAACCGCGAATCGGGGGAGGCCACGATGTATCCGAAGGTGAAGCCGGCACTGGCACGGGCCTGGCGGGATCTGCAGACGGTGCAATTCGGTGTGACGCCCGCCCATGCGGTGGTGCTCGGGCCGGTGGACACGGCGACGGGCTCCCTCCTGGACCTGATCGACGGGACGCGGGGCATGGAGCTGCTCCGGTCGGAGGGCAGGGCGATGGGGCTCCCGGACGGCCGGGTCGACGAGGTGGTGCGGAGGCTGGCGGCGGCCGGGCTGCTCGACGACGCCACCGCGGGCGGCCCCCGCGCCCAGGCGGTGCGGGACCGGCCGGAGGCCCTCGAGCGGCTCGGCCCGGACCTGGGGTCGCTGTCCCTGGTCCGCCCCCGGCCGGGCGGGGACCTACAGGGTGTCGCCGCCCGGCGGGTGATACGGGTTCAGGTGCGCGGGAGCGGCAGGGTGGGCGCGGTGATCGCCTCGGTCCTGGCGGGAGCGGGCATCGGCCGGGTCGAGGTGCTCGACGGGGGCCGCACGGAGCCCGCGGACGTGGCGCCCGGCGGCCTGGGCTCCGGCAGTGTGGGACGGCTGCGCGCCGAGGCCGCGCGGACGGCGGTCCGGGAGGCCGCCCCCGGGCGCGGGCCGCGGACCGGCGAGAGCGGGGGCCCGGAGCCGGGGCTCGCCCTGGTGGTGGTCGCACCCCGCGACGGCCTGCAGTCCTGGGCCCCCGATCCGCAGACGGCCGCCGACTGGGTCGCCACCGGCACCCCCCACTTGTACGCGGGGGTCCTGGAGGGCACCGGGCTGGTGGGGCCGCTGGTCCTGCCCGGAGCCACCGCGTGCGCCGGCTGCATGGAGCGCGACCGGATCGACCGGGACCCGGCCTGGCCGCGCATGCTGGTCCAGTGGCGCTCGGCCCACCGCCGGCGCACCACCGCCGCCTGCGACCTGGGCCTGTCCACCGCAGTGGCCGGCCTGGCCGCGGCCCATGCCCTGTCCTTCCTCGACGGCGAACTCCCCGGCGCCACGGCCACCCGCTGGGAGGCCGCCCTCCCGACCCTCCACTGGCAGTCCACCCCGGTGCATCCGCATCCGGACTGCCCGTGCGGGGCGGCGGCGGTCGCGACGGCTCAGGGGGTGGGGGCGTGAGGGGGCTGTGGGGGAAGCGCGGCAGTCCTCTCCTCGACGACCTGGAAGTACCGTGCGATGCGGGGCTCGACCGACGGGACCACAGGGACGAGATCGCGGAGATTGACGAGCAGCGCGCGCAGCTGCCCCGGAAGAGGAGCGTCTTCCAGGAACTCCGCGAGGCGTTGCTCGGCTTGTCCCCAATCCGACTTCAGGCAGTGGGCGAGCAGCAGGACGTCCGCTTCGAGCACACCCGGCACTCCGGCATCAGGAGAGCTCCGCAGCTCCAGAGCACGCTCCAGATGTCGGTCGCGCTCCGGATGCCGGAGCACGGCCCGGACCACGGCCATCTCGTAGTGCGTCCACGCATCATCGGGGTCGAGTGCGATGGAGCGGGTGAGGTCGGAGAGCGCCTCGTCGTAGTGGCCGAGCAGACGGTGGACCAGTCCGCGGGCCGTGAGCGTGGAGGCACTGTCGGGCAGGAGCTCGACCGCCTGGTCGTAGTCGGCCAAGGCCTCCTCGTGCGCGCCCAGCATGCGGCGGCAGTCGCCCCGGCGCCTGATGCCCCAGCCCTTGTCGGAGCTGAGCTCCTGGAGGCGGTCGTAGTCCGCGAGGGCCTGCTCGAATCCGCCTTGCTTCACCCACGTCATCGCGCGCAGCAGAAACACCAACGGCTCTTCAAGTCCGAGGGCGAGGGCGCGACCGAAGTTGCTCAAGGCCTCGTCGTATCGCTCCAGCGACAGGAAGACCTGCCCACGGCCGGTGTGGGCCCAGCCATAGCCTTGATCGAGTTCGATCGCCCGGTCGTAGCCTGCCAACGCATCGTCGAAGTCCTCCATTTGATAGTGGAGATCCGCTTTCCAGGAAGCAGTCGCGGCCTTGTCGGGCCTCAGCTCGACGGCGCGCGTGAAGTCGGCCAGGGCCGCCTGGTAGTTCCGCAGCTTCCGGCGAAGGAGGCCCCGACGGATGAAGGCCCAGTCGTTGTCCGGGGCGAGCTCGATGGCTTGCGCGTAGTCGTCGAACGCTTCCTCGTCGCGCCCCAGCGACTCGAACGTGACCGCCCGGTCCACCAAGATCGCGGCAGCATCGGGTGGTTGGGCAGAGAGAACCCGCGTAAGGTCGGCCAGCGATTCCTCGTACCGGGCCGCTGCCCGATAGGTGACTCCGCGGCGGGCGAGGAACCTCAGATCGTCCGGGAACAGCGTGAGGGCACGGTCGAAGTCGGAGAGTGCCTCCTCGTACCGGCCCAACCAGTCGCGCAACACCCCGCGGTTGAACAGGCTCTGAGCATCGTTCGGGCCGAGTTCTATGGCCCGTGTGTAGTCCGCGATCGCCTCGTGATCGTTGCCCGTGAGCTGCAGGCTGAGTGCCCGCCCGGAGTAGGCACGCTGGAGAAGGGGGTTCAGTGCGAGGGCGTGGGTGTAGTCGGCCCTGGCCTTCTCGTGCTGCTCACCGATCTGATGGGCCCAGCCTCTCGAGGTCAGGGCGGCGGCCCGGCCCTCGGCGTCGAAACCCGCTCCGGCGAGGAGCAGGGTCAGCGTGGTGATGCCCGGCTCGGATCCGTCGAGGGCCGCGCGGAGGTCTTCGGACCAGCCGGTCAGGGTCGGGGAGTCGGTGTCGCGGGCCGCCGCGGTCAGGGTCGTGACCCAGCGGTGGAGGGTGGGGATGGCGTGGTCGTAGGCGTCGACCAGGTCGCGGAGGACGGGCGGGAGGGCTGTGCGGGGGTCGGCGCAGAGGCGGTGGTAGGCCTCCTGGAGGCGGTGGGCGCGCCAGGTCTCGTCCGACCACCAGCCCTCGGCCGGGGCCGTCGCCTCCTCCAGGTGCTCGCGGCGCCGCCGCATCGCATCGGCCAGCCGGGTGTGGAGCTGCTCCCAGCGGATCGGGGACTGCCTGCGCTGGAGGCGGAGCATCGCGTCGCGGACCACCTCGTGGTAGCGGCAGTGGCCCGAGCGGTCGGTGACGAAGGGCATCGAGCGGAGCCAGCCGAAGAGTTCGGCCGCCTCCTCCTCGACGGCCGCCCGGTAGACGTCCTCGTCCAGCTCCTGCGGGAACGCGCAGGCCAGGGCCGCAGCGCGGTGTGCCGGGTCGGGCACCCACTTGAGGAACCGCGCGACGGCGGCGCCGCTGGGGTCCCCGATCTCCTCCACCTCCTCCACCGTGCCCGGCTGTGTCTCGGCCAGGGTGGAGACCAGGACCGGAAGGCGGCCCGACAGGCGCAGGATCACCTCGACGACCCGCTCGTCGGTGACTCCCTTCCCGGTGAGGAGGCCGCGTGCCTCGGTCTCGGTGAAGACCTCCAGCGGCCAGTCGGTGACCAGGTCGTGCCAGTCCTCCCAGGTGCGGGCGGCCAGCTTCGACTGGCCGGCCAGGACGACCAGCACGTTCGCGGGGAACTCCCCGTGGCGTTCGCTGCCGAGCACCTCGCGGAGCCAGGTGTCCAGCAGGGGGCCGGTGCGTTCGTAGGTGTCGAGGAACAGCACGATCCACGGGTGCTTGCGGGCGACTTCGGCGAGTTCCTGGAGGAACACCGGGGTCAGCGCGTCCAGTGGGGAGAGGACCAGTTCGACGTCACCGTGGTTGCGCAGGCGGGTGCTGAGGAGGGCCTTGACCCGGTCCGCACCGGCGGCGACCTGGTTCGGGTCCACTGCTCCGGTGAAGGCGCCGACTCCCGGGATCATGCCGAGTCCGGCGAGGCCCAGTTGCGAGGCGATCACGCTGGACGAAGAGGGCGGCGGGGCGACCCCCGCTGCCGGGTCGGTGCCCGTCGCGGCGGTGAGGAGTCCCGCGTCGGCCTCGTGCCGGCGCTGGCGGTAGGTGGCCAGCAGCTTGTCGAAGCCCTTCAGCGGCAGGCCCTGCTGGGCGAACTGGACGCTGATGACTTCCATCGTCTCGACGACGTCCGCGACCGACTCGTCCGCGTAGGCGGTGACCGCCCCGCCCTCGCGGGCGATGGTCTCCAGGTGTCGGACCAGGGTCGACTTGCCGACTCCCGCCGGCCCCCGGATGTGGAAGAGGAACTGCGCGGCCTCCTCCGGGGGCTGGCGCAGGGCGTCGCGGAAGGCGTTCACCTCGCTCTGCCGGCCGATGAAGCCGCCGGAACGGCGTCGCCGGATCAGCTCCTGCCTCGAAGGTCCCCGTCCCGCCATCCCCCAGCACCTCCACCACCCGAGCGCGGCCCGCCGTCCGTCCATGCTGGCCCACCGGGGCAGCCGCCGTCCGCCGACCGTTGGATTGCCCCCTCGCGCCGGGCTGGAGCCGCAGGGCATGCGGAGGGGGCGGGAGCCGGGGGTCATGACAGGATGCTTTTGGCCGGGAAGGCCTTCGGGGGACTCCCCCGGACCGCCGCTTGCGGCTCAGCTGTCTGGGAATTGGAGGGGCGCATGTCTGATCTTCCCCGGAAGGCGGTCACCCGTACCGTCAAGCTGGCCGCGCTGCCGCTCGGCATAGCGGGCCGGGCCACCTGGGGGCTCGGGAAGCGGATCGGCGGCAAGTCCGCGGAGATGGTGGCGCGCGAGCTCCAGCAGCGCACCGCCGAGCAGCTGTTCCGTGTGCTGGGAGAGCTGAAGGGGGGCGCCATGAAGTTCGGCCAGGCGCTCTCGGTCTTCGAGTCGGCGCTGCCGGAGGAGGTCGCCGGTCCCTACCGGGCCGCGCTGACGAAGCTCCAGGAGGCGGCCCCGCCGCTGCCCGCGGCCACCGTGCACCAGGTGCTGTCGGAGCGGCTCGGCGCGGACTGGCGGGAGCTGTTCGAGGAGTTCGAGGACAAGCCCGCGGCGGCGGCCTCGATCGGGCAGGTGCACCGGGCGGTGTGGCACGACGGCCGCCAGGTGGCGGTCAAGGTCCAGTACCCGGGGGCCGGCGAGGCCCTGCTGTCGGACCTGAAGCAGCTGAGCCGGTTCGCGGGGCTGCTGGGGCCGCTCATCCCGGGCATGGACATCAAGCCCCTGATCAAGGAGCTGCGCGACCGGGTCTCGGAGGAGCTGGACTACGAGCTGGAGGCCGAGGCCCAGCGGACGCACGCCGATGCCTTCGAGGGCGACGAGGACGTGGTCGTCCCGGACGTGGTGCACCAGGGCGACCAGGTGCTGGTGACCGACTGGATCGAGGGGACCCCGCTGTCGGAGGTGATAACCGACGGCACCCCGGAGGAGCGCGACCGCGCAGGACAGCTACTGGCCCGGTTCCTCTTCTCCGGCCCCGCGCGCACCGGGCTGCTGCACGCCGATCCGCACCCGGGCAACTTTCGGCTGATCTCCGGGGCGGACGGCCGGACGCGGCTGGGCGTACTGGACTTCGGGACGGTGGACCGGCTGCCGGGCGGCTGGCCCAAGCCCATCGGCCGGTCGCTGCGGATGGCGCTGGACGGTGATGCCGAGGGGGTCTACGGGCACCTGCGCGGGGAGGGCTTCGTACGCGAGTCCATCGAGCTGGAAGCCGATGCGGTGCTCGACTACCTGCGGCCGATGCTCGAACCGGCGGAGGCCGAGGAGTTCACCTTCACCCGGACCTGGCTCCGCGGCCAGGCCGCGCGGATCGCCGACCCCCGCTCCCCCGCACACCAGTTGGGCCGGCAGATCAATCTGCCGCCCTCCTACCTGCTGATCCACCGGGTGACGCTGAGCACCATAGGGGTGCTGTGTCAGCTGGGCTCGACGGTCAGGCTCCGCGAGGAACTCGACTCCTGGCTGCCGGGGTTCCTGCCCGAAGAGGGCTGAGCCGGTCCCGGGCCGGCGCTCACCACCAGGCGGAGTCGAGGCGGCCTTCGATGGCGCGGAGGTTCGCACGCGCGCAGTCGACGCAGAAGTACTCTCTGGTCCCGTTCTCCACGGAGCAGGTCCAGGTGGGCGGGGGGCCGGCCGGGGCCTGGGCGCCGCAGCGCGCGCAGACGACGGGCGGGGCCTCGGTTCCCGGCGGTGCCGGGCGGGGAGTCGGCTGGTCCACCTCCAGACGATATCCCCGCGGGGCCGGTGGGCGGTCCGCAACGCACCGGAGGGACCGGCCCGTTCGGGCCGGTCCCTCCGGTGGTTTCTTCCGAGCCGTCTCCGGCTCTCTTAGTGCATGACGGCCATGGCCAGCGCGCGCCGGGCGCGCAGCGAGACGCGCTCGGCTCGACGCTGCATGCGCCGCGCGGCGACCAGGCGTACGGCGCGACGCTCGGCGTCGACCTCACGCATGCGGTCGTCCATATGGGCACGAGCCAGGGCTTCTGGGATGAGTTGCATTTCGCGGGTCCTGTTCTGACGCGAGGTGATCGCGCCGGCGGTGATGAAGTCTGCGGTGGCGGAGCCGTGCGGCTGCTCGCTCGTGGTGGCGTGGGGGGACATGGGGGCCTGCTTCAGGGGGTCGTGCGTCAGGGGGCGGTCGATGGTTCCGTTGGCGGTCATGCCGCGACAACCGGGTTCTTGCGCGGACGGCCACGGGGACGCTTCCGGGCGACGACGACACCCTGGACGAAGAGCTCGCCTCCCCAGACACCCCAGGGCTCGCGGCGCTCCAGCGCACCGGCGAGGCAGGCCTCGACCAGCGGGCAGGTGCCGCAGAGGGACTTCGCGTACTCGACGTCGGCCGGGGACTCGGCGAAGAAGACCTCGGGGTCGTAGGTACGGCAGGCGACGGGCACGCCGAGGTTCTCGATGGCGTCGTCGAGCGCGGTCAGCGCGGTGAGGGGAGTCAAGGTGGAGCCTTCCGGGACTGCGGGCGGGGAGAGGGTCTGGGTCTTCGGTACGGACGGGGCGTGCGCTTCGAGTTGCACGGTGGTTTCTTCCTCGTCTTGTTCGTCTAGTCGTTCCGGCCGGTCGGCCGGGGGCGGCTGGGGTACCTCGCCCCTTCGGTCCGTCGTCCCCGTTCGGGGACAAACAGAAGGGCCGCGGATCCCGGGTGGGGTTCCGCGGCCCTGAAGGCGCCGGTCTGATCGTCAGATCAGACTGGATCACTCCAGGGTTCGAGCCCGCGGTAGGCCCACATCAGGTGGTGCTGCTTCTTCGTCTGCGTCTTCTGGGATCCGGCGCCGGCGGCGGCCGCAAAGGCATAGGCGCCATGCGCCTGAGCTTCTGCTGCCAGTACTGCCACCGGTGCCTTGGTCGGTCGCTCATTGCGCTCGCTGACCAGCAGCGAGACGGGGGCGGCGGGCCGGACGGGGCTGTCGGCGCAAATCGCAGACAGACCGGTGACCGGCAGACCGGTACCCGTGAGGGCAAGGAGCGTGGAGGAGCCGAGCGTGCAGGAAGCGGCGACCGAGCGATCGGTCATTTTGGTGGTGGTGATGAAGCTGGTCACTGGTCTCGCCTCCTCTCGGCGTCTCGGGGACTTCGGCCCGGAGGCCTGATCCCATGCGTATTCGGATAAGTACAGCACGGATCAGGGGCTTCGGAGAAGCCACCGTTTCCGTTGCTAAGAACCTATGGGGCTTCGCTGGGCATGTGCAAACTATTTTTCCGACGAGTTTCTACGCGTCGTCAGGATCTTCCGTCCCAGGCTCCTCACCTGCACAGATGGCCAGCACATCGGCTCCGTACCGCTCGAGCTTCCGGGCACCCACGCCGGAGATCATCGAGAGCTCTCCCTCCTGCGAGGGCGCGGCCTCCGCGATGGCCATCAGCGTCTTGTCCGTGAAGACGCAGTAGCCGGGCATCCCCTGCTCCTTCGCCTGGACGGCGCGCCAGTCGCGCAGCCGCTCGTAGAGCCCTTCGTCCATGTCCGAAGGGCAGTCGTCGCAGCGCATCAGTTTCAGCTCGCCGGCGTCGGTCAGCGTCTTGCGGCAGACCCGGCACACGGCCGGGCCGCGGCGGCCCCGCTTGCGTGCCCCGGGGTCGAGCGGACCGCCCGGCCTGCTTCCCGGCGCCAGGGAGCCCGGCCTCAGCCCGTTCAGGAAGCGGCTGGGGCGCCGGGCCCCCCGGCCGCCCGGAGTCCGGGAGAGGGCCCAGGAGAGCGTCAGGTGGTGCCGGGCGCGGGTGACGCCGACATAGAGCAGCCGGCGTTCCTCCTCGACCTGCTCGTCGGTCTTCGCATAGGTGATCGGGATCATGCCGTCGGTCAGGCCCACGAGGAACACGGCGTCCCACTCCAGGCCCTTCGCGGCGTGCAGCGAGGCGAGGGTGACGCCCTGGACGGTCGGGGCGTGCTGGGCGGCCTTGCGCTCGTCCAGCTCGACCGTCAGGTCGGCCAGGGTCGCGGACGGCCGGCTGCGGGCGAAGTCCTCGGCGAGCCGGACCAGCGCGGCCAGCGATTCCCACTGGTCGCGGACGGCACCGGAGCCGGCGGGCGGTTCGCTGCTCCAGCCGGTGGAGCTGAGCACGGCGCGGACCTGGGACCCGAGCTCCACGACGTCGTCCAGCAGCCGGTCGTTGCCCCCGGAGCGGGCGGCTCCGCGCAGGGCGAGGATCGCCTTCTGGACCTCGGCGCGCTCGAAGAAGCGCTCGGCTCCGCGCAGCTGGTAGGGGACTCCGGCGTCGGCGAGGGCCTGCTCGTAGACCTCGGACTGGGCGTTGATCCGGTAGAGCACGGCGATCTCCCCCGCCGGGACCCCGGCGGCGATGAGGTCCCGGACCCGGTGGGCGATGCCCTCGGCCTCGGCGGGCTCGTCGGTGTACTCGGCGTAGACCGGGTCGGGGCCGGTCTCGCGCTGGGAGACCAGCTCCAGGCGGTGCTCGGCGGCGCGGCCCTTGGCCTGGGCGAGGAGCCCGTTGGCGAGGTGGACCACCTGGGGGGTGGAGCGGTAGTCGCGGACCAGCTTGACCAGGGTGGCCTGCGGGTACTTGGTGCGGAAGTTCAGCAGGTGGTCGGGGGTGGCGCCGGTGAAGGAGTAGATCGTCTGGCTGGCGTCGCCGACCACGCAGAGGCTGTCGCGCTCGCCGAGCCAGAGGTCCAGCAGCCGCTGCTGGAGCGGGCTGACGTCCTGGTACTCGTCGACGACGAAGTGCTGGTACTGGGTGCGGATCTGTTCGGCGATGTCGTGGCGGTCCTGCAGGATGCCGACGGTGAGGAGCAGCACGTCCTCGAAGTCGATCATGCCGCGGTCACGCTTGAGCTGCTCGTACGTCCCGTAGATCTGGGCGATCTCGGCGAGGTCCCGGGGGGCCTCGCGGCCGGCCTTGCGGGCGGCCGCCGGATAGTCGGCGGGGACCGTCTGGGTGACCTTCGCCCACTCGATCTCGCCGGTGACGTCGCGCAGCTCGCCCCGGTCCAGGCGGATGCGGCAGCGCGCGCCCGCCTCGGCGACGAACTGGATCTTGCGCTCCAGCAGCCGGGGTACGTCGCCGCCGACCGCCTTGGGCCAGAAGTACTGGAGCTGGCGCAGGGCGGCGGAGTGGAAGGTCCGCGCCTGCACCCCGCCCGCGCCCAGCTCGCGCAGGCGGCCGCGCATCTCGCCCGCGGCGCGGTTGGTGAACGTGACGGCCAGCACGCTCGCCGGCATCAGCTGGCCGGAACGGACCCCGTAGGCGATGCGGTGGGTGATCGCCCGGGTCTTGCCCGTGCCGGCGCCCGCGAGCACGCACACCGGCCCGCGCAGGGTCGTCGCGACCTCGCGCTGCTCCGGGTCCAGGCCCAGGAGCACCGCGTCGGCCGAGTCGGCGCCGGGCGTGATGGATGAGGAGTGCGTTGCTGATGTCACCCTGCCATGCTGCCAGGTCTCGTGAGGGGGGCGGGAAACTTGTCCACAGGCCCGCACCACCGGTCGTACCGGTGCGAAATGCGGGGTCCGGGAATGGCCGCGCGGTCCCGTGCGTTCGAGTACTCGGACCACCGAGCCTTCACAGAGGAGAGCGCAGCATGCAGGACACGGGCACCGTCACGATGTACAGCACGACCTGGTGCGGCTACTGCAACCGGCTGAAGAAGCAGCTGGACCGGGAGGGCATCGCGTACACCGAGATCAACATCGAGCTCGACCCCGAGTCCGCGGCGTTCGTGGAGAAGGCGAACGGCGGAAACCAGACGGTTCCCACCGTCCTCGTCACCTCCTCCGCGGGCAACGAGTCGGTCATGACGAACCCGAGCCTGGCCCAGGTCAAGCAGGCCCTCGCCGTCTGATGTGCTGAACTCCACGCACGGAAAGCCCCCGCCCCGGCGGGGGCTTCTGCGTTGCACGGGAGGCCGTCAACTGGCCTGTTAGCGTGGCCCCTTGATCACATTGGTCAAGGGGGAGGAAGCACATACGTGAGTACGACCGTGTTCCGCATCGGCGGGGATCTTGAACTGCGCGGGAGCGCTTCCGGGGCCGTGCGGGAGCAGGCATGAGCCAGTACAACGTGCCCGTGGGGGAAGCCGCGGTACGCGGGCCCCGCCACCTCTTCCGCAATCCGGCCGGGCCGGCCCTGGTCGCCCAGTCGCTGATCGCCACCTCGGCCCTCACCGACGTCTACGTCATCGCGACCGGCGGCAAGGACTCGCCCTGGCTCGCGGAGGAGATGGTCCCGTTCCCGGCCGTGCTCCAGGTGGCGTGCTGGATCTCGTTCCTCTTCTGGTTCCGACGCGTCCGCGGCAACGCCGAGGTGCTCGCCCCGGGCAGCCACGCGTACGCCCCCGGCTTCGCCCTCGGCGCCTGGGTCATCCCGCTCGCCATGTGGTGGGTGCCGCGTCGCATCACCCTCGACATCCACCGGGCGGGCGGCCCGCCCCGCGACGCCTGGCTGATCAACGCCTGGTGGTTCGTCTGGCTCCTCGACGGCCCGATCTCGGTCGCCTTCCACCTCCTGGTGCTCGGCCGGACGGACTACCGCAACCCGGTCGACGAGAGCCTCAACATCCTGTGCGCGCTCCTCGCGCTCGCGGTCATCCGCCGGCTGACCGCCGCGCAGCCGGCCGGGCCCCTGCCGTACCTGAACATGACCTGACGAAGCTCCGACGGGCAACGACGGACACCGGCGCGGGCCCACCGTCCTAACGGGGGCCCACGCCGGTGCAGCCGAAGGGGCGGGCGGGGCCGGTCAGCCGGTTGCGACCGGCTTCGGGAGGGGCTTGCCGTACCAGAGCTCGACCAGGCGGGCCGCGATGGAGATGCCCGCCGGCGGGAGGACCTCGCCGGCCTCGATCGCCGTACGCAGGTCGTCGCGGGAGAACCAGCGGGCCTCCTGGATCTCGTCGCCGTCGACCGTGATGTCGAAGGTGACGGCGCGCGCCGTGAAGCCCAGCATCAGGCTGTACGGGAACGGCCAGGGCTGGCTGGCGATGTAGTCGACCTCGCCGACCCTGACGCCCGCCTCCTCCCAGACCTCGCGGATGACGGACTGCTCGATCGACTCGCCCGGTTCCACGAACCCGGCGAGGGTGGAGAAGCGGCCCTCCGGCCAGTGCACCTGGCGGCCCAGCAGCGCGCGGTCCTGGTCGTCCGTGACCAGCATGATCACCGCCGGGTCGGTCCGCGGGTAGTGCTCGGCCCCGCAGCCCGGGCAGCGGCGGATGTGCCCGGCCGCGGCGACCACCGTGCGCTCGCCGCAGCGGGAGCAGAAGCGGTGCATGCGCTGCCAGTTCTCCAGCGCCACCGCGTGCACCATCAGCCCGGCGTCCCGTGCGGAGAGCAGCATTCCGGCCTCGCGCAGGCCGGCCGGGCGGGCCGACTGGTCCATGCGGCCGGGCAGCGAGTCCTTCTGCAGCGCGAAGTACCGTACGCCGTCCTCGTCGGTCCCCAGGAAGTACCGGTGGGTCTCGGTGACCGGGGCCTCGAAGGCCGGGGTCATCACGATCTCGGTGCCGCCGTCGGGGGTGTCGTCGATCAGGACCTGGCCGCCCGAGACGACGAAGACGCGGGTGCTGGGGTGGCTCCAGGCCGCGGCGAGCCACGCCTCGTCGAGGCGGTGGTGCGCGGCGCGGTCGATTCCGCTGGGCGCGGCCAGCGAGATCGGACGCTCGGACTCGGTATGGGTGCTCACAGGTACTTCCAACTCCCCCGGTGGTGGGACACAGGCAGGCTCAGCAGGACGGACGGGTGTGCGGTGGCGGTGGTGGCGGGTGGGGCGTGCTCAAGCGGACGCCGGCTTCCAGTGGGCGGCCAGGTCGCCCCAGAGGTAGGCGGCCGTCTCGACCCCCTTGGTGAGCAGGTCGAGCTCGACCTTCTCGTTCGGCGAGTGCCAGCCGTCGGAGGGTACGGAGATCCCGAGGAACAGGACGGGGGCGTTCAGCACGTCCTGGAGGTCGGCCGCCGGGCCCGAACCGCCTTCGCGGGTGAAGCGGACCTTCTGGCCGAAGGCCCGGCTCATGGCGCGGACGACCGACTGCAGGGCCGGGTGGTCCAGCGGCGTCAGGCACGGCCGGGTCGGCGCCCCGAAGGTGATGGAATGCCGGATTCCGGCCGGGACGCGCTCCGTGACCCAGGCCGTGACGGCCGTCTCGACCTCGTACGGGTCCTGCCCGGAGACCAGGCGGAACGACAGCTTCAGGTGCGCCGAGGCGGGCACGATGGTCTTGCCGCCGGGGCCCTGGTAGCCGCCGCCGATGCCGTTGACCTCGGCGGTCGGGCGCGCCCAGACGCGCTCCAGGGTGGAGTAGCCGGCCTCGCCCGAAGCCGCGTACGACTTGGCCGTACGGAGCCACTCGGCCTCGTCGAAGGGGAGCTCGGCGATCAGCGCGCGCTCCGCGTCCGTGAGCTCGGCGATGTTGTCGTAGAAGCCGGGGATCGTGACCCGCTCGTCCGCGTCGTGCAGGGCCGCGACGAGGCGGGCGGCGACGGTGGCCGGATTCGGCACGGCGCCGCCGAAGGCACCCGAGTGGATGTCCTGGTCGGGTCCGAACAGGTCGATCTCGCAGTCGGCGACGCCGCGCATGCCGGTGCAGACGGTGGGAGTGGTCTCGGACCACATGCCGGTGTCGGAGACGATCACGACGTCGGCGGCGAGGCGGGCCGCCTCGCGCTCCACGAGGGCGCGGAAGTGCGGGGAACCGGACTCCTCCTCGCCCTCGATCAGCAGCTTGAGGTGCACGGCGGGGGCGGACGCGCCGGTCGCGGCGAGGTGGGCCCGGACCCCGAGGGTGTGGAAGAAGACCTGACCCTTGTCGTCGGCGGCGCCGCGCCCGTACATCCGGCCGTCCTTGATCACCGGCTCGAACGGGTCGGTGTGCCAGCCGTCGGCGAGGGCGGCGGGCTGCACGTCGTGGTGCCCGTAGACGAGGACGGTGGGGGCGGCCGGGTCCTCGCTCGGCCATTCGGCGAAGACGGCGGGGGCGCCGGCCGTCTGCCAGACCTCGGTGACCGGGAAACCGGTCTCCTTGAGCTTCGCGGCCAGCCAGTCGGCGCTGCGCCGTACGTCGTCCGCGTGCTCGGGCTGGGCCGAGACGGAGGGAATGCGGAGCCAGTCGGCGAGGTCGTCGAGGAAGGCCGCGCGGTGGGTGTCGATGTACGTGCGGACGACGCTGTCCGCCGGGGTGTCGCTCATGGCCACGAGCCTAGCCGTCCGTTCGATGGTCGCTTTCCGTGTCCGTTTTGCCTTGGAGGATCCGCTCAAGACGAGCACGGTCGGGGAGGTTGCGGGGGCGGATGACGCGGCCGCTGCGGACGTGCAGGAACACTGCCGTGACCTTGTCGAGGGGGGTGTTCGTGGCCTCCGCCCAGGCCAGGCGGTAGACGGCCAGCTGGAGCGGGTCGGCCTCGGTGGTGCGGCCGGTCTTCCAGTCGACGATCTCGTAGGCGGGGCCATCGGGGTCATCGGGGGCGCCGTCGGTGGCTGCGGTCCGGTAGACGGCGTCGATCCGGCCGCGGATCACCCGGCCGGCGAGGGTCAGCTGGACCGGGACCTCCATGCGGTACGGGGTCCGGTCGGCGTACGGGCTGCGCTCGAAGGCCGCCTTGAGGGAGTCGAGGTCGGCCTCGTCGGCGATGTCCTGGTCGGAACCGTCGCCTCCCGGAGGCTGGGCTCCGGGGAGGTCCGTGAGGGGGTCGAGGACGTCGAGGTGGGGCAGCGGCAGCTCGTCGAACCGGGACTCCACCCAGGCGTGGAACCGGGTGCCCTGGCGGGCGGCGGGCTGCGGGGGCTTGGGCATGGGGCGGGCGAGGTCGCGTACGAAGCCCTGCTCGTCGGAGGCGAGGCGCAGCAGCTGGCTGGCGGAGAGCGCGGACGGGAGCTCCACGTCGCGGACGGCCTCGCGGGCACGGCGGAGCTCGCCCTCCAGGGCGTCGAGGTCCCGGTCCCAGGAGGCGATGGCCCGTGCGTCCTCGGGGGTGAGGGGGCCGGGGTCGGGGCCGGCCCCTGACCACGGGTCGCCGGTACGGCCGGGCTTCGCAGGGCGTCGGGGGTGGGACGCGTCCCGGCCGGCGTCCCCGGCTTCGTCCTCGGGCCACAGGGGGTCGGCGGGCGCGGACTGGCTCGGGCCGGCTTCGTCCTCGGGCCACAGGGAGTCGGCGCCGGGCGCGGCGGGGCGCGGGCGCGGCCTGGGCTCGGCCCAGGTGCCGTCCTCCGGCCACAGGGGGTCGGCGGGCGCGGACTGGCTCGGGCCGGGTTCGGGCCGGTACCCGGCGTCCGGCCACAGGTCGTCCGGGGGCGGTGGGGCTTCTTCTTCCCCCACCCCGCCCCTTCCCGGAACCGGGGCTGTGCCCCGGACCCCCTGCGGGGTCCCGCCTGCGGCGGCGGGTACGGCCCGGCCCGCTCCGGCCCGCGGCCGGGCGGCCTCCGCGGCCGGTGTGTCAGCCGGGTCCGGCCAAGGGGCGTCCGCCATGGCCGCCCCGGCGGCCGGGTCCGGCCAGGGGAGGGGCGTATCCGCAGGCTCGTCGGCCGGGTCCGGCCAGGGGGCCGGGGGCTCCTCGTCGTAGGCGGGGTCTTCGCAGTGCGGGGGCCAGAGGTAGAGGTCCTCCGGGGAGGTCCGGTACTCCGGGTGGTCCGGGGTCCCCTGGTGGCCCGCGGCACCCGGGTGGCCGGGAGTTCCGGGGTAGCCCGCGGCACCCCGGTCGCCGGGAGTTCCGGGGTGGCCCGCTGCACCCCGGTCGCCGGGAGTTCCGGGGTAGCCCGCAGCACCCCGGTGGCCGGGAGTTCCGGGGTGGCCCGCGGCACCCCGGTGGCCGGGAGTTCCGGGGTGGCCCGCGGCGCCCCGGTCGCCCGGCGTCCGCCGGTGGCCGGGAGGCCCCGGATGGCCCGCGTCGTCCTCGTGGGGCGGGGTGGTCGGGGGGTGGAGGTAGGACTCGACCAGGGTGGCTGCCCGGCGGCGGAGGGTGAGGGAGGTGGGGTCCAGGGGGAGGGGCCAGGAGTGGTCCGGGGCGGCGTCCGTGGAGAGGGACGGGTTCTCCGCGTCGGGTGCCGGGGTGTCGGCCCAGACCTCGATCTCGCCGTGGCCCGCGGCGCAGTGTGCGTAGAGGGAGGTCAGGAACGTGGACGGGCCGCGCCGCTTCTTCTGCGTCGGGCCCCACCAGTGGCCGGAGGCCAGGAGGAGGGAGCGCGGGCGGGTGAAGGTGACGTAGCCGAGGCGGAGTTCCTCGACGGCCTTGTGGGACTTGAGGGCCGCTTTGAAGGCGCGCAGGCCCGGCGAGGTCCATTCCGGGGTGGGCGGGAGGGTCGGCGCGTCCCCGCGCAGGGCGTACGGGAGGACCTTCGGGTACGAGGTCCAGGCCTCCGGGGCCTTCTCCTTCGGGAAGGAGCCCGCGGAGAGGTCGGGGACCACGACCACGTCCCATTCCAGGCCCTTGGACTTGTGGGCAGTGAGGACCTTGACCGTGTTCTCGCCGCCGGGGAGGGCGTGGTCCAGGCCCTTCTCGTACTGGGCCGCCGTGCGCAGGAAGGCGAGGAAGGCGAGGAGGGAGGCCTCGCCGTCGAGGGAGGCGAAGCCGGCCGCCACGTCCATGAAGCTCGACAGGGTCTCCCGGCGGCGGGCCGCCAGCGCGTGCGGGGACGAGGCCAGCTCCACGTCGAGGCCGGTCGTCGACAGGACGCGGTGCAGGACGTCCATCAGCGGGTCCGAGAGGGAACGGCGCAGGTCGCGCAGTTCCTGGGCGAGGTGCGCGAAGCGGACCCGGGCGGCCGCCGAGAAGGGCAGCTGGTCGGGGGCGGACTGGCCCGCGCCGTCCAGGAAGGTCTCCAGGGCGTCGGCCAGCGACACGATCTCCGCCGGGTCCACGCCCTCCACGGCCGCCGCGAGGCGGTCGTCGTCGGAGGCGGAGGACGGGGCGCGGGAGATCAGGGTGCGGGCGCGGCGGCCCAGCAGGGCCAGGTCGCGGGCGCCGATCCGCCAGCGCGGCCCGATGAGCAGCCGGACGAGCGCGGCGTTGGCGCCCGGGTCCTGGAGGACCTCGCAGACGGCGACGAGGTCCGCGACCTCCGGGAGGTGCAGCAGCCCGGACAGGCCGACCACCTCGACGGGGACGTCCCGCTCGACCAGGGCCGCCTGGATCCGTGCGAAGTCGCCGCCCGAGCGGCACAGTACGGCGATCTCGCGCGGCTCCGTACCGGTGCGGACCAGGTGGGCGACGGAGTCGCCGATCCAGTCGAGCTCCTCGGCGTGGGTCTCCAGCAGGGCGCAGCGGACCGAGCCGTCGCGCTCCGCGCCCGGGGCGGGGCGCAGGGCCTCGACTCCCTCGTGCATGGCGCGCAGCGGGGCGGCGAGCTCGTTGGCCAGGTCCAGGAGGCGGCCGCCGCTGCGCCGGTTCTCGCTGAGGGAGAAGCGGGTGGCGGGGCGGCCGTCGGCGTAGGGGAAGTGCTCGGGGAAGTCGTCGAGGTTCGCCACCGAGGCGCCGCGCCAGCCGTAGATGGCCTGGCAGGGGTCGCCGACGGCGGTCACGGCGTGCCCGGTACCGCCGCCGAACAGCCCCGACAGGAGCAGCCGCTGCGCGACCGAGGTGTCCTGGTACTCGTCGAGCAGGACGACGCGGAACTCCTCGCGCAGCAGGGCGCCGACCTCGGGGCGGGTGGTGGCGAGCTGCGCGGAGAGGGCTATCTGGTCGCCGAAGTCGAGGAGGTCGCGGGAGCGTTTGGCCGCGCGGTAGCGGGAGACGAGTTCGAGGAGTTCGAGGCGGCCCCGGACGGTCTCCGGGACCTTGCGGAGGTCGTCGTTGCTCAGCTTCACGTCCGCGAGCGCGGAGAGGAGCTCCGTGTCGTACGCGCGCAGCCGGTCCGGCGGTACGAGGTGCTCGGAGAGCTCCCCGTCGAGCGCGAGCAGGTCGCTGACCAGGTCCGGAACGGATTTGGTGAGGGACGGGTAGGGGCCGGGGGCCTCGCGGAGCACGCGGGCGGCGAGCTGGAAGCGGGTGGCGTCGGCGAGCAGCCGGGAGCTGGGCTCCAGGCCGATGCGCAGGCCGTGGTCCTTGAGGAGCTGCCCGGCGAAGGCGTGGTACGTGGAGATGCGCGGCTCGCCGCCCGCGGAGCCGGCCTCGGCCGGGGAGGGGTCCGGATCGCTGATCCCGGCCCGTGCGAGGGCGGTCCGTACGCGCTCGGCCAGCTCGCCGGCGGCCTTGTTGGTGAAGGTCAGGCCGAGGACCTGTTCGGGCGCGACCGCGCCCGTGCCGACCAGCCAGACCACACGGGCGGCCATGACGGTGGTCTTGCCGGAGCCGGCTCCGGCCACGATGACCTGCGGGGCGGGCGGGGCGGTGACGCAGGCCATCTGTTCGGGCGTGAAGGGGATCCCCAGGAGCTCCTTGAGCTGCTCGGGATCGGTGAGGACCGGGGCCGGGGCCGGGGCCTGCGGCGCGCTTGCGGGCGGGGAGAGCGGCGGGGACGGCGGTACGGAGGGTCGTGCGGGCACATGAAAAGGCTAGCCGCCCGCTCCGACAGCGCGGTCCGGGGCGGGGCCCTGCGGCGGGGGCCGTGCCGGGGCCGGGAGCCCGCGCCCGGGGCCCGGAGGCCGCGTTGCCGCTGCGCGGGGCGGGGCGGGGCGGGGGGGGAAAGTCCCCTACCCGCCCTTCCACCGTTCCCCGGGCTCTGCCCGGACCCCGGTCCTCAAACGCCGGACAGGCTGAAAACTTCCCCGGCTCCGCCCGGACCCCGTCCCCGAACGCCGGACAGGCTGAAGGCTTGCCCGGCTCTGCCCGGGCCCCGTCCTCGAATGCCGGACGGGCTGAAGACTTCCCCACCTCCGCCCGGACCCCGTCCCCGAACACCGGACAGGCCGAAGGCTTGCCCAGCTCCGCCCCGGACCCCGTCCCCGAATGCCGGACGGGCTGAAGGCTTGCCCAGCTCCGCCCGGACCCCGTCCTCAAACACCGGACAGGTTTAAGGCTTCCCCGGCTCCGCCCGGACCCCGTCCCAGAACGCCGGACAGGCCGAAGGCTTGCCCGGCTCTGCCTGGGCCCCGTCCTCGGATGCCGGGCTGAAGGCGCCTGGGGCTTCGCCCCGGGCCCCGGGCCCCGGGCCTCAAGTGTCGGGCGGCTTGAAGTGCTACTCCACCGTCTGCCGACCCTCCGGGCGGGCGCTGCACGAGGCGCGGAAGGAGCAGTGGTCGCAGTGCTTGCCGAGGGCGGGTGCGAAGCGCTCGTCCAGGACCCGGCCTGCGGCGGTGGCGAGCAGGTCGCCGACCCATTCGCCGGAGGCGCCGCCCTCCAGGGCCTGCTGCGCCTGGATCTTGGGCACCGTGTCGCCGCCCTCGCGCTGGGCGGCGCCCTGGCGCAGCTGTACGAGTTCGGCGCCGCCCGGGGCGGGGCGCAGGCCGTCGAAGACCTCGTCGACGGCGCCTTCGCGCACGGCGAGCTGGTACACGGCGAGCTGCGGGTGGCGCTCGACCTCCTTGGCGGTCGGCGCGGACTTGCCGGTCTTGAAGTCGACGACGTACGCGCGCCCCTGCGGGTCCGCCTCGACCCGGTCCATGGAGCCGCGTACCCGGACGGCGTACTCCCCCGCGTCGAGGGTGACGTCGAAGTCGTGCTCGGTGGCCACGGCCGCCCGGCCCCCGCGGTCGGTGGTGTGCCAGCGCAGGAAGCGTTCGAGGGCTGCGCGGGCGTTGTCCTTCTCCTGGCGGGACTTCCAGGGGGCGTCGAAGGCGAGCGAGTCCCAGACGGAGTCGAGGCGTTCCATCAGGACAGCGAGGTCGGCAGGGGTGCGGCCGGAGGCGACCTCGTCGGCGAGGACGTGGACGACGTTGCCGATGCCCTGGGCGGCGGTGGAGGGGGCGTCGGCCTTGACCTCGCGGCCCAGGAACCACTGGAGGGAGCAGGTGTTGGCGAGCTGGTCCAGGGCGGAGCCGGACAGGGCGACCGGGTGGTCGCGGTCGCGGAGCGGGACGCTGCTGCGGGTGGGCTCGTACAGCCCCCACCAGCGCTGCGGGTGCGCGGCGGGGACGAGGGGGCGGTCCTCGTCGTCGGTGAGGACGGCGAGCCGGGCGAGGCGGCGGGCGGCGGCGTCGCGCAGGGCGGGCGAGGCGTCGGGGTCGACGGTGGTGGCGCGGAGTTCCGCGACGAGCGCGGGGACGGCGAGGGGGCGGCGGGGACGGCCTGTGACGTCCTTGACGGGGACGCCGAGCTCGGTGAGCAGGCGGGACGGCTGGTCGCCGTCCTCGGCGGGGGCCTTGACGGCGGTGACGACGAGCCGGTCGCGGGCGCGGGTGGCGGCGACGTAGAAGAGGCGGCGTTCCTCGGAGAGGAGCGCGCCGGGGGTGAGGGGCTCGGCGAGGCCGTCGCGGCCGATGCGGTCGGCTTCGAGGAGGGAGCCGCGGCGGCGCAGGTCGGGCCAGAGGCCTTCCTGTACTCCCGCGACGACGACGAGTCCCCACTCCAGGCCCTTGGAGCGGTGCGCGGTCATGAGGCGGACGGCTTCGCGGCGGACGGCGCGGGGGGTGAGGGTGTCTCCGGCGATGTCCTCGGCTTCGAGCTGTTCGAGGAAGTTGAGGGCGCCGCGGCCGCCGGTACGTTCCTCCGCGCGGGCGGCGGTGTCGAAGAGCGCGCAGACGGCGTCGAGGTCGCGGTCGGCGTTGCGGCCGGCGGGCCCGCCGCGGCGGGCGCTGCGTTCGAGGCGCTGCGGCCAGGGGGTGCCGTCCCAGAGGGTCCACAGGACCTCCTCGGCGGTGCCGCCGCCTTCGAGGAGCTCGCGGGCCTTGCGCAGCAGCAGGCCGAGGCGTTGCGCTCCGCGGGCGTAGGCGGGGTCGTGGGCGACGAGCCGCTCGGGCTCCGCGAGGGCGCGGGCGAGGAGGACGTCGGAGGGCGCGGGTGTGCGGACCCCGGCGGCCCGCTCCTCGTCGCGCAGGGCGCGGCCGAGGCGGCGGAGGTCGGCGGCGTCCATCCCGCCCAGCGGCGAGGACAGCAGCACGAGCGCGGCCTCGACCCCGATCCACCCTTCGCCTGCGGCGGACCCGGCCCCGGGGCCGGGCTCCACGTCGCCGGAAGCGGCCCCGACTCCGTCGCGGAGGCCCCCCTCCGCCCCGGCGGAGCCGGACAGGACGGTGCCGCCTTCGGCGGCGGGGGAAGCCTCCCGCCCACCCGCCCCGGAATCCCGAGCAGGCTCGCCCACGGCGCCGCCCCCGGCGGGATCACCGGCGGAGCCGGGCAGCCCGGAACCGGGCAGGGCCTCCGGGCCCGGCAGGGCGGGGCCGGGGGCGGTCCCGACGCCCTCGGGCAGCTCGCCCGCCGCGGGCAGGGCCCCGACGGGGTGGGCGGCGGCGCCGTCACCCTCGGGCAGCCCGTCGCCGGGCGCGTCCGGGTCGCCGGCCGAGCCGGGCAACCCGGAGCCGGGCAGGGCCTCCCCGCCCGACAAGGCGGGGCCGGGGGCGGTCCCGACGCCCTCGGGCAGCTCGTCGCGGGGCGCGTCCGGGTCGCCGGCTGAGCCGGGCAGCCCGGAGCCGGGCAGGGTCTCCGGGCCCGGCAGGGCGGGGGCGGCGTCGGCTTCGTCGGGCAGCCCACCGCCGCCCCCGGCCGGGTCGCCGGCCGGGGCGGGTGGGGTGGTGGGGGGGAGGGCGGATTCTGCGAGGGTGCGGAGGGCCGTGAGGAGGGGGGCTATGGCCGGTTCGTGGCGGAGGGGGGAGTCCGTGCCGTCCGTTTCGGCCGGGACTCCCGCCGCGATCAGGGCGCGGCGCATCTGCGGCAGGGTGCGGCCGCCCGCGCGGACCAGGACGGCCATGTCCTGCCACGGCACGCCGTCCTCCAGGTGGGCCCGGCGCAGGATGTCGGCGATGTTGTCCAGTTCCGCGCCGGCCGTCGGGTAGGTGAACACCTCGACCCGGCCGCCCTCGCGGGTCGAGGCGAGCGCGCGGTGGGCCCGTACCGCCGCCGAGGGCAGGCGCGGCACCGGCATGCGGGTGGTCAGGTGGCGGGTCGCGGTGAGGAGGGCGGAGGAGGAGCGGCGGGAGGTCGTGAGGGCGTGGATCCCGGCTCCGGGGAAGGAGGTCTCGAAGTCCAGGATGTTGTTGATGTCCGCGCCGCGGAAGGCGTAGATCGACTGGTCGGGGTCGCCGAAGGCGGTCAGGTGGCGGGCGGGGCCGGCGAGCGCGCGCAGCAGGCGCAGCTGCGAGGCGTCCGTGTCCTGGTACTCGTCCACGTAGATCGCGTCGTACAGGGAGGAGAGCGACGGGGTGCGCTCCGCCAGGAGGACCGCGCGGTGGAGGAGTTCCGCGTAGTCCAGGGTGCCCTGGAGGTCCAGGACGTCCAGGTACTCGGCGAGGAAGGCCGCCGCCGCCTTCCAGTCCGGGCGGCCGAGGCGGGACGCGAAATCGGAGAGGGCGGAAGGGCCGAGGCCCAGCTCGCGGGCGCGGGCCAGGACCGCGCGGACCTCGTCCGCGAAGCCCCGCGTGGTCAGCGCGGCCCGCAGGTCGTCCGGCCAGCGGATGGAGCGGATCCGGCGCTGGCCTTCGAGCAGGGTGCGGACCATGACGTCCTGCTCGGGGCCGGAGAGCAGGCGCAGCGGGTCCGCGAAGAGTTCGGTGTCCTGGTGGGCGCGGACCAGTCCGTAGCAGAAGGAGTGGAAGGTGGTGGCCTGCGGGGCGCGGGCCCCGCCGAGCCGCAGGGCGGTCCGGTCGCGCAGTTCCACCGCGGCCTTGCGGCTGAAGGTGAGGATCAGGATGCGCGCGGGGTCGGTCCCGGACTCGACGCGGGCGGCGACCGCCTCGACCAGCGTGGTCGTCTTCCCGGTGCCCGGTCCGGCCAGGACCAGCAGCGGACCTCCGGTGTGCTCAACCACCGCCCGCTGCGCTGCGTCCAGCACAGGGGGATCCACCCGCTCCGCACCGGTACGCACCAGGCGGTACGCGTCCGGGTTCCGTGTACGCCGCCGCTCGGTGCGGTGGCCTTCGGAGGAAGAGGTGTTCACGTGGGGTGCCGGTCCTGGTGGGTCTGCCGTTGCGGCGGTCGCTGCCGCAGCGGTTGCTGCTGCTGTGGTGACGGCCCGGGCGGTGCCCGTGACCGCGGCCGGAGCCCCGGCCGGAGCGGTGCCCCGGGCGGTGCCCGGAGCAGTGGCCGAAACCGAAGCCGAAGAGGCAACGCTACGGCACGGCGCGCGGCGGGCGCAGTTTCCCCGGGACTCCGGTCCTCGCTGCCATCCGGTCCCACGCATCCCCCGTACGGGGCTTCGCACGTCCCTTCGACCACCCCTCCGGGCCGCACATGGCCGAAGCTGTCACATGTGACCTTCGTCCCGTGCCGTGTCCGCGCCGTCCCCCTCCCAGCGCGCCCGCCGCATGTCGAGCCGGGGTTCGCCGTCGCCGGTGAGCCGCAGCGGGGTGGCCTCGGCCCGGTAGTTCTCCAGGGCCCTGCGCTCGCTGCCGGGCAGCGGACGGCCGTCGGCCCGCACCACCCGCCACCAGGGCACTGCTCCCCCGTACAGGGCCATGACCCGGCCCACTTGGCGGGGGCCGCCCTCGCCGAGCCACTCCGCGACGTCGCCGTACGTCATCACCCGGCCGGGCGGAATCCGCTCGGCCGCCTCCAGCACCCGCTCCGCGTACGCCGGCAGCTCTTCGCTCATTCGGCCCATGGTGCCGCACCGGACCGACAAGGGGGCGTGAAGAACGTGGAAGCCGGTGTTCCGGACCGGCTCGCACCCTGCTGCCCCGCGCGGCCGCCGGTCCGTGCCACCATCTTCCGGGCGGTGACGCGTGATACGTGATCAAGAAGAGACGGAAGCGACGGGAAGGGAGCAGGGTGTGAGTCCTCCGGACGGCGCGGCGATGAACGACGGCGCGCGCCCAGACGAAGGCCCGCCACCGGGCCTCGAGGACGTCGAGACCCCGCACGGCCACGCCCCCACGGCCGCCGACCAGGTCGAGGTCGACGAGCCGCTGCTCGCCGCCCGCGTGCACCGCCCCTCCGACCTCGTACGCCTCCTCGTCGGGATCCTCGGCATCGCCGTCGTCCTCGGCATCGCCGCCTTCGCCCACGGCACCACCGCGGGTCTGGAAGCCGACATCAGCAACGGCACCGGGCAGGCCCCCGACGTGCTGATCAAGGTCGCCGGGCTGGTGTCGAGCATCGCGGTGCTCCTCGTCCCGGTCGCCTTCGCCATCGAGCGGCTGATCAAACGCGACGGACTGCGCATCGCCGACGGCGTGCTCGCGGCCGTCCTGGCGCACGGGGTCACCCTCGCCACCGACCTCTGGGTCTCCCAGGCGGCCCCCGAGACCATCCAGGAGGCCCTCACCCGGCCCACCCTGGCCGGCGGGGCCCTCACCGATCCGGTGCACGGCTACCTCGCGCCGGTGATCGCGTACATGACCGCCGTCGGAATGACCCGGCGCCCGCGCTGGCGCGTCGCGCTGTGGGTGGTCCTGCTGCTGGACGCCTTCGCGATGCTGGTCGGCGGCTACACCACCCCCTTCTCGATCATCCTGACCGTGCTGATCGGCTGGAGCGTCGCGTACGGAACCCTGTACGCCGTCGGCTCGCCGAACGTCCGCCCCACCGGGCAGAACCTCCTCGCGGGCCTGCGCCGGGTCGGCTTCCAGCCGGTCAGCGCGATGCGCGCCGAGTCCCCCGAGGGCCACGACAGCACGGAGGTCAGCGACCGCGGGCGGCGCTACCACGTGACGCTGGAGGACGGCCCGCCGCTCGACGTCACCGTCGTGGACCGGGAGCAGCAGGCCCAGGGCTTCTACTACCGGGTGTGGCGCCGGCTCACGCTGCGCGGGATCACCACCCGGCGCAGTCTGCAGTCCCTGCGCCAGGCGCTGGAGCAGGAGGCCCTGCTCGCGTACGCGGCCATCGCCGCCGGGGCCAACGCGCCCAAGCTCATCGCCACCTCCGAGCTGGGTCCGGACGCCGTGATGCTCGTCTACGAGCACCTGGGCGGACGGAGCCTGGACGCGCTGGCCGACGAGGAGATCACCGACGAGCTGAGCCGCAACGCGTGGCAGCAGGTACGGGCCCTGCAGTCCCGGCGGATCGCGCACCGGCGGCTCACCGGGGACGCCCTCGTGGTGGATCGTTCCGCCAGCGCCGACGGCAGCGCCGGCACCCCGGGGGGCACGATCACCCTGACCGACCTGCGCGGCGGCGAGATCGCGGCCGGCGACCTCGTGCTGCGCATGGACATCGCGCAGCTCCTCACCACCCTCGGCCTGCGGGTCGGCGCCGAGCGCTCGGTCGCCTCGGCGGTGTCGGTGCTCGGCCCGGACGCGGTGGCGGACTGTCTGCCGCTGCTCCAGCCGATCGCGCTGAGCCGCTCCACGCGGGCGACGCTGCGCAAGCTGGCGCGGGAGCGGGCGGACCGGGAGCGGGAAGCCGTACTGGAGTCCTCGCGGGCGGCGAAGGCGGCGCGCATGGCGGACTCCGCCCCCGGCTCGGCGCGCTCCGCCATCGACAAGGTCGAGAAGAAGGCCGAGAAGAAGGCCTTGGACGACGCGCTCGACGGGGCCCGCGAGGAGGACCTGCTGAGCCAGATCCGCCAGCAGGTGCTGCTGATCCGCCCGCAGGCGCCGGTGGAGCCGGCCCGGCTGGAGCGGATCCGGCCGCGCACGCTGGTGTCGTTCATCGCGGGCGCGCTGGGCGCGTACTTCCTGGTCACGCAGATCGCGCACGTCGACTTCGGCACCACCATCTCCGAGGCGCGGTGGGGCTGGGTCGGGGTGGCACTCGCCTTCTCGGGGCTGAGCTATTTCGCTGCGGCGATGAGCCTGCTGGGCTTCGTGCCCGAGCGGGTGTCGTTCCTGCGGACCGTGGTGGCCCAGGTCGCCGGATCCTTCGTGAAGCTGGTGGCTCCGGCGGCGGTCGGCGGTGTCGCGCTGAACACCCGCTTCCTCCAGCGGGCCGGCATCCGGCCCGGGCTGGCGGTGGCCAGCGTGGGCGCCTCGCAGCTGTTCGGGCTGGCGAGCCACATCCTGCTGCTGCTGTCCTTCGGCTATCTGACGGGGACCGAGAAGACCCCCGAGATGACCCCGTCGAGGACGGTGATCGCCGGTCTGCTGACGGTGGCCGTGCTGGTGCTCGTGGTCACGGCCGTGCCCTTCCTCCGGAAGTTCGTGGCGACCCGGGTACGGGCCCTGTTCGCGGGCGTGGTCCCGCGCATGCTGGACGTGCTCCAGCGGCCGCAGAAGCTGCTGACCGGCATCGGCGGGATGCTGCTGCTGACGGGCTGCTTCGTGATGTGCCTGGACGCCTCGATCCGCGCCTTCGGCGGCGGCGAGGACATCAGCTACGCGAGCATCGCCGTGGTCTTCCTGGCCGGCAACGCGCTGGGCTCGGCCGCGCCGACGCCGGGCGGCATCGGAGCGGTGGAGGGTGCGCTGACGCTGGGTCTGGTCGCGGCGGGGCTGGACGGCCAGGTGGCGTTCTCCTCGGTGCTGCTGTTCCGGGTGGCGACGTTCTGGCTGCCGGTGCTGCCGGGATGGGTCTCCTTCAACTTCCTGACGCGCAAGGAAGCGATCTGAGCGATCTGAGCGATCCAGGGCGGCCCTAAACCGCTGGAGCCCGGTCGGCGGCCCTGCCTAGGGTGGCCGGATGAACGGAATACGGGTCCTGCCCGACCACGACGGATGGCGGGCCGGCTTCGAGGAGCGGGTGCTCGCCGGGTACCGGGCCGCGGGATGCACGGAGCCCCTCGCCCGGGCCCTGCTGGAGCGGGCGCTGGAGGGGGTCGACGGCTGGACGGTGGCCACGGACGGCGCCGGCTGGATCGTGGTCGGGGTGTCCGAGGGCAACGGGGCGACCGTGGGCCGGATCCACGACCTGACGGCGGCACAGCCGGAGGCGGCGGCCGCGGCCCGCACGTGGGCCGAGCGGTGGTGCGCCGAGCGGGGCGCGGAGCGGGTGGAGGTCCGCCTCACCGGCGGAGCCGCGGGCGCCGGGGCAGGCGCAGGCAGCGCCGGACTGTTCGCCGGCTATCCCGTGCGGGGCCAGACCCGGCTGCGGGCCGCCGCCGAGCACCCCGTCCTGCCGTCGGGCCTCACCGTCCGCCCGCTCACCGAGGAGGAGTACCCCGGCTGGTACGCCGGCGAGGTGGCCGCATACGTGGCGGACATCGTCCGGGCCGGGGCCCTGACCCCGGAGCAGGCCGGGGCCAAGTCCGACGAGGACTTCGCCCGTTACCTCCCGCAGGGCCGCGCGACCCCCGGGCACGCCTTCTACGCGCTGGAGGCCGGCGGACAGGTGATCGGCACGGGCTGGGTGAACCACGGCTTCCTGCCGGGCGTGACCTTCGGCTTCTCGCTGGAGGTGTACGAGGAGCACCGCGGCCGGGGCTACGGCCGGGCCGCGATGTCCGTCGGCGAGTGGGCCGCCCGGCAGGGCGGTGACGGGGCGCTGATGTTCAACGTCTTCGGCGGCAACGAGGTGGCGATGAGCCTGTACGACCGGACGGGCTTCGCCGTCCTGGACGAGTTCCGCTCGCTGCCCCTCTGAAGCGCGCCTCTGAAGCGCCCTACGGAAGCGCGCCGCTGGAGCCCGCCCCCTCAGAAGAGCAGCAGCAGTGACGCCAACAGGGCGGCGGACCCGACGACTTCGACGGCGCCGACCACCCCCACCTTGAGCCCGCGGCCCGGGAGGGCTGCGGCGCGGGCCAGGTAGCCCGCGAAGGGGATCGCCAGCCACGGGGACAGGAGGGCCGCCAGGGCGGCGGCCACCGCGTGGTAGGCCACCGAACCGCGGTAGTACGTACGGGAGTTGCGCTCCCTGATCATCGTCTTCACGTACGGGACCGTGCCCGCGAAGTACAGCAGGCAGGCGGCGGCTGGCGCCCACGGCAGCCCTCCGCCGCCCAGCCGGGCGGCCACCAGCAGCATTCCGCAGGCCGGGACCACCGCGGCCAGCCCGTTGAGCAGGGACCGCTCGCGGTTGTTCCGCGCGAACCAGGAGTTCACGGCCACGAAGGGCGCCGCCGCCGCGCCCGCGAGCAGCAGCCAGGGGTGGAGCACCGCGAGCGGGATCCCCGCCAGGGCGGTCGCCGCGCCGAGGACGAGCGCCGGGCGGACGTGCCGCCGTGCCACCGCCGGGCGCCGGGCGGCGACCCGGCGCAGGCGCAGCCACTGCTGGGCGTGGAAGACCGCGGCGTAGCCGAGGAGCCAGGCCGCCAGGAGGAGGGCGTGCTGCCACCCGGGCCGCGGCGAGAGGAACGTGCCCGCGAGGAAGGGCACGGTGAGCATCGCCCACGCCCCGTGCTGGTCCGGGATCCAGGAGGCCTTCTTCGGCGCCACGCTCCCCAGCCTTCCGCTAATTGGTATTCGGTCGCGTAATTTCCGGCCGTGCACCGGAGTTGACCCTTTCCAGCGTGGCATCCGCCCGGCCTGTGAAAGACCGGAATTAGGTCACGCCCGTACGGGACCTTTGTCATCGGATTCGCCTCCGCGCCGGGCGTAGCGTCGTGTCTGGGTCATCTTGCCCGGACCCCACGCACCGCCTTTTATTCCGGCCTGGAGGGTCGCCTTGCACGAGCGCCACACACGCGACGGACACCAGGACGCCGCCGAATCGCTGATCAAGGCGGGGAGTTTCTTCAGGACCGCCGAGGTCTCCGACGACCTGCGGACCGTCCACCACACCGGCGGCCGCGCCGCCGAGGCCTTCTACCGCGACCGGTGGAGCCACGACAAGGTCGTGTACTCCACCCACGGCGTGAACTGCACCGGCTCCTGCCGGTGGAAGGTCTACGTCAAGGACGGGATCATCACCTGGGAGACCCAGTCCACCGACTACCCCTCGGTCGGCCCCGACAGCCCGGAGTACGAACCCCGCGGCTGCCCGCGCGGCGCCTCCTTCTCCTGGTACTCCTACTCCCCCACCCGGGTGCGCTACCCGTACGTGCGCGGCGCCCTGCTGGAGATGTACCGCGAGGCCAAGGCGCGCCTCGGCGACCCGGTCGAGGCCTGGGCCGACATCCAGTCCGACCCGGTCCGCCGGCGCACGTACCAGCAGGCGCGCGGCAAGGGCGGGCTGGTGCGGGCGACGTGGGAGGAGGCGACGGAGATCGTCGCCGCCGCGCACGTGCACACGATCAAGGAGCACGGCCCGGACCGGGTGGCCGGCTTCTCGCCGATCCCGGCGATGTCGATGGCCTCGCACGCGGCCGGCGCCCGGTTCCACTCGCTCATCGGCGCGCCGATGCTGTCCTTCTACGACTGGTACGCCGACCTCCCGGTCGCCTCTCCGCAGGTCTTCGGCGACCAGACCGACGTCCCGGAGTCGGGCGACTGGTGGGACGCCGCGTACCTGATGATGTGGGGCTCGAACGTCCCCGTCACCCGTACCCCGGACGCGCACTGGATGACCGAGGCCCGCTACCGCGGCCAGAAGGTCGTCGCCGTTTCCCCGGATTACGCGGACAACACCAAGTTCGCCGACGAATGGATGCACCCGCACCCCGGTACGGACGGTGCGCTGGCCCTCGCGATGGGCCACGTCATCCTCAAGGAATTCTTCGTCGAGAAGCAGACCCCCTTCTTCACGGATTACGTCCGGAAGTACACGGACCTGCCTTTCCTGGTGTCCCTCAAGGAGACCGATCAGGGTCTGGTTCCGGGGAAGTTCGTCACCGCCGCCGATCTGGGCCGGGAGACGGAGAACGCGCAGTGGAAGACGGTGCTGATCGACGACGCGACCGGCGAGGCCGTCGTGCCGAACGGATCGCTGGGCCACCGCTGGGGCAAGAACGAGCAGCCCGAGTGGAACCTCGACCTCGGTGACACCGTTCCGAGGCTGACCCTGCACGGCACCGCCGACGAGGCCGTCGAGATCACCCTGCCCCGCTTCGAGGACGACGAGCAGGGCGGCACGATCCGCCGCGGTGTGCCCGTACGGCGCCTCGCGACCGCGGGCGGGGACCGGCTGGTCACCACCGTCTTCGACCTGATGCTGGCCCAGTACGGGGTGGGCCGCGAGGGCCTGCCCGGCGTGTGGCCCACCGGTTACGAGGACGCGAGCGCCCCGGGCACCCCCGGCTGGCAGGAGTCGCTGACCTCCGTGCCGGCGGCCCAGGCGACGCGCGTGGCGCGGGAGTTCGCGAAGACGGCCGAGGATTCGCAGGGCCGCTGCATGATCCTGATGGGCGCCGGCACGAACCACTGGTTCCACTCGGAGACCATCTACCGCTCCTTCCTGGCGCTGCTCACCCTCACCGGCTGCCAGGGCCGCAACGGCGGCGGCTGGGGCCACTACGTCGGCCAGGAGAAGTGCCGTCCGGTCACGGGCTGGGCGACGCTGGCCGCGGCCTCCGACTGGTCGCGCCCGCCGCGCCAGATGATCGGCGCGGCCTGGTTCTACCTGCACACCGACCAGTGGCGGTACGACACGCTGCCGGCCGAGGCCCTGGCCTCCCCGCTGGCCACCGGCGCCTTCGAGGGCATGACCGGCTCGGACTGCCTGGCGGCGAGCGCCCGGATGGGCTGGATGCCCTCGTACCCGACCTTCGACCGCAACTCCCTGGAGCTGGGCGCGGCCGAGGACCCGGTCGCCGAGACGGTCCGGCAGCTCAAGAGCGGCGAGCTGGGCTTCGCCGGCGAGGACCCGGACGCCCCGCGCAACTGGCCGCGCGTGCTGAACGTATGGCGGGCCAACCTGCTGGGCTCCAGCTCCAAGGGCAACGAGTACTTCCTCAAGCACCTGCTGGGCACGCACTCCAACCTGCCCGAGGACGGGCCGCGCTGCACGCCGAAGGACGTGACGTACCGGGAGGAGGACGTGGAGGGCAAGCTCGACCTGCTCATGTCCATGGACTTCCGGATGACCTCCACGACGCTGCTGTCCGACGTGGTGTTCCCGGCGGCCACCTGGTACGAGAAGCACGACCTGTCCTCCACGGACATGCACCCCTTCCTGCACGCCTTCACCCCGGCGGTGGACCCGCCGTGGCAGGCGAAGTCCGACTACGACGCCTTCAAGGGTCTGGCGGAGCGCTTCGGCGAGCTCGCCGGGACCCACCTGGGCGTGCGCAAGGACCTGGTCGCCTCGGCCCTCCAGCACGACACGGCCGGCGGCGAGATGGCCCAGCCCGGCGGCGTCGCGCTGGACTGGTCGAAGGGCGAGTGCGAGCCCGTTCCCGGCAAGACCATGTACAACCTGACGGTCGTGGAGCGGGACTACGGCGCGGTCGGCGAGAAGTTCGCCGCCCTCGGCCCGCTGGTGGACGAGCTGGGCGTGACCACGAAGGCCATCACCTTCGACGTCGCGGAGGAGGTCGCCTACCTCGGCGCGAAGAACGGCACGGTCCGCGGCGGCGTCGCCGACGGCCGCCCGCGCCTGGAGACGGCCCAGCAGGCCTGCGAGGCGATCCTCTCGCTGTCCGGCACCAGCAACGGCCGCCTGGCCACGCAGGGGTTCGAGACGCTGGAGAAGAAGGTCGGCACGCACATGGCCCACCTGGCCGCCGAGGCCGAGGGCAAGCGGATCAGCTTCGCCGACACCCAGGCCCGCCCGGTCCCGGTGATCACCTCGCCCGAGTGGTCGGGCTCCGAGTCCGGCGGACGCCGGTACACGGCCTTCACGATCAACACCGAGCACCTCAAGCCCTGGCACACCCTCACCGGCCGCCAGCACTTCTTCATCGACCACGACTGGCTGCACGAGGTCGGGGAGTCCCTCCCCGTCTACAAGCCGCCGCTCAACATGCACACCCTGTACGGGGAGCCCGAGCTCGGCACGGTCGACGAGAAGCAGAAGTCGGTGGCCGTCCGGTACCTGACCCCGCACAACAAGTGGGCGATCCACAGCCAGTACCAGGACAACCTCTACATGATGACCCTGGGCCGCGGCGGCCAGACGGTGTGGATGTCCCCGCAGGACGCGGAGGCGATCGGCGTCGCGGACAACGACTGGATCGAGGCGGTCAACCGCAACGGCGTGATCACCGCCCGCGCGATCGTCTCCCACAAGATGCCGCCCGGCACGGTGTACATGAACCACGCGCAGGAGCGCACGGTCGGCGTCCCCAAGACGGAGAAGACGGGCCGCCGCGGCGGCATCCACAACTCGCTGACCCGGGTGATGCTCAAGCCCACCCACCTCATCGGCGGTTACGCCCAGCTCACCTGGGCCTTCAACTACCTCGGCCCGACCGGCAACCAGCGCGACGAGGTGACGGTCATCCGCCGCCGCGACCAGAAGGTGGAGTTCTAAGCATGCGTGTCATGGCACAGGTCGCGATGGTCATGAACCTCGACAAGTGCATCGGCTGCCACACCTGCTCGGTCACCTGCAAGCAGGCGTGGACCAACCGGCAGGGCACCGAGTACGTCTGGTTCAACAACGTCGAAACCCTCCCCGGCCAGGGCTACCCGCGCCGCTGGGAGGACCAGGAGAAGTGGAAGGGCGGCTGGGAGCGCACCCGCTCCGGCAAGCTCCGCCTGCGGGCGGGCGGCCGCCTCGCCAAGCTGGGCAAGATCTTCGCGAACCCGGACCTGCCGGCGATCGAGGACTACTACCAGCCCTGGACGTACGAGTACAAGAACCTCACCGAGGCTCCGGCGGGCGACGACATGCCCACCGCGCGGCCCGTCTCCCAGGTCACCGGCGAGCCGATCGACAAGATCGAGTGGGGTCCGAACTGGGACGACAACCTCGGCGGTGCCCCGCAGAACGCGCCGAAGGACCCCATCGTCGAGAAGATCCGCGACGAGGTCGGCGAGAAGATCCGCTTCGAGTTCGAGCAGAGCTTCATGTTCTACCTGCCGCGCGTCTGCGAGCACTGCCTCAACCCCGCGTGCGTCTCCTCCTGCCCCTCGGGCGCGATGTACAAGCGCGAGGAGGACGGCATCGTCCTGGTCGACCAGGACCAGTGCCGCGGCTGGCGCATGTGCGTGTCCGGGTGCCCGTACAAGAAGGTGTACTTCAACCACCAGACCGGCAAGGCCGAGAAGTGCACGTTCTGCTTCCCGCGCATCGAGGTCGGCATGCCGACCGTCTGCTCGGAGACCTGCGTGGGCCGCATGCGCTACATCGGCGTCATGCTCTACGACGCCGACAAGGTGACCGAGGCCGCCGCGGTCGAGGACGAGCACGACCTGTACCCCTCCCAGGTGGAGTGCTTCCTGGACCCGTCCGATCCGGCCGTGATCGCCGCTGCCCGCGCGGCCGGCATCACCGACGAGTGGATCGACGCGGCGCAGCGCTCGCCCGTCTACGACCTGATCGCCACCTACCAGGTCGCCCTCCCGCTCCACCCGGAGTACCGGACCATGCCGATGGTCTGGTACGTGCCCCCGCTCTCCCCCGTCGTCGAGGCGGTCGCCGCCACCGGCAGCGACGGCGAGGACGCCGGGAACCTCTTCGGCGCGATCGACGCGATGCGCATCCCCGTCGAGTACCTGGCCGCGATCCTCACCGCGGGCGACACCGTGCCGGTGGAGGCGGTGCTGCGCCGGATGGCCGCGATGCGCGCCTACATGCGCCGGGTCAACCTGGGCGAGGCGAAGGACGAGTCGATCGCCGAGGCCGTCGGGCTGACCGGGCAGGAGATGGAGGACATGTTCCGCCTGCTGGCCATCGCCAAGATCGAGGACCGGTTCGTGATCCCGACGGCGGCCCGCGCCGACGCCGAGGCGCTCGCCGAGACCCACCCGCTGGACGCCGCCGACCAGGGCTGCCCCGTCGGCGCGCTGCCCGAGCCCCGGGTGATGCTCAACCTCGGCACGACGAGGAGGAGTTCGTGAACAGATACGCGCTGAGCGGTGATGCGCTGCTGCGCCTGGTCGCGGGCTGCGTCCTGCAGTACCCCGGCGACTACTTCCACGACGAACTCCCGCGGCTGCGTGCGGCCCTCGCCGGGGCGCCCGCCGAACCGGCCGCACTGCTCGGCACGTTCCTCGACGAGGCCGAGCGGCAGACCCCGATCGAGCTGTGCTCCCAGTACACCTCGACCTTCGACACCCGCAACCGGCGCTGCCTCTACCTCACCTGGTGGATCGACGGGGACACCCGCCGGCGCGGGCTGTCCCTGGTCCGGCTGAAGCGGATCTACCGGGACTTCGGGCTGGAGTTCGCGGGCGAGGAGCTGCCCGACTTCCTTCCGGTGGCGCTGGAGTTCGCCGCCCGCCAGGAGGAGGCAGGCACCGAGCTGCTCCAGGAGCACCGGGCCGGGCTGGAGCTGCTGCGCCTGGCGCTCACCGAGTCCGGGTCCCCGTACGCCCGGGTGCTGGAGGCCGTCTGCGCGACGCTGCCCGGCCCCTCCCCGGAGACCAAGGCGGAGGCGAAGGCCCTCGCGAAGAACGGGCCGCCGCAGGAGCTGGTGGGCGCCGGCTCGGCGCTCGAACCCTTCGGGCCGGGCCTCGACATGCCCTCCGACCTGCCGCTGTCGGCTCCGACCGACCTTCCCTGGCCCACGACACCCGAAAGGATGCCCGCCTGATGGACCTCCTCCTGTGGGGCGTTTTCCCGTACGTCTCGATCGCCCTGCTGATCGCGGGAACGGTGTGGCGGGGCCGGTTCGACAAGTTCGGCTGGACCACGCACTCCTCGCAGCTGCACGAGTCGCGGCTGCTGCGCATCGGCTCGCCGCTCTTCCACTTCGGCATGCTCTTCGTGGTCCTGGGCCATGTCGTGGGTCTGCTGATCCCGAAGAGCTGGACCGACGCGGTGGGCGTCAGCGACCACGCCTACCACCTGATCGCGCTCGGCACCGGCACCCTCGCGGGCGTCGCGGCCGCCGCGGGCATCGGGATCCTCGTCTACCGGCGCTTCAAGGTCCCGGCCGTGCGCCGGGCGACGCTGCGCAGCGACCACGCGATGTACGCGTGCCTGCTCGGCGCGATGGTCCTCGGGCTGACGGCCACGATGCTCAACTCGGCCGGAATGATGGACGGGTACAACTACCGCGACGGCATCTCGCTCTGGTTCCGCAGCCTGTTCACCTTCAGCCCGGACTACCACCTGATGGCGGCCGCCCCGCTCGCCTTCAAGATCCACATCATCTTCGGCTTCGTCCTGTTCGCGCTGATCCCGTACTCGCGCCTGGTGCACATGTTCTCCGTGCCGCTGAAGTACCTGTTCCGGCCGTACGTGGTCTACCGCAAGCGGGACCCGAAGCAGCTCGCCAACCGCCCGAGCAAGCGCGGCTGGGAGCGGGTCTCGTGACCCGTCGCCCCGGTCCGGCGGCCCCCCGCTCCGCCCCCTCGGTCGTCCGCAGCCCCCGCCACGCGGTCTCCGACCGGCCCTTCATCGTCATCTGGGAGGCCACCCGGGCCTGCCCGCTGGCCTGCCTGCACTGCCGGGCCGAGGCGCAGACCCTGCGCCACCCCGAGGAGCTCGACGGGGTCGACGCCCGCCGGGTGATGGACCAGATCGCCGCCTTCGGCAAGCCCAGCCCGCTCTTCGTGATCACCGGCGGGGACCCCTTCCAGCGCGCCGACCTCACCGACCTCGTCGCGTACGGGACCTCGCTCGGGCTGCGCGTCGCGGTGTCCCCCTCCGGGACGCCGACGCTGACCCGCGAGAACCTCGTAGCGGTGCGGGAAGCGGGGGCCATCGCGCTGTCGCTCTCCCTGGACGGTTCGACGGCCGAGCGGCACGACGCCTTCCGCGGGGTGCCCGGGGTCTACGACTGGACGCTGGAGGGCTGGCGGGCCGCCCGTGAGCTCGGGCTCAAGGTCCAGATCAACACCACGGTCACCCGCGACAGCCTGGAGGACCTGGCCGACATCGCCGCGCTGGTCAAGCGCGAGGGCGCGATGCTGTGGTCGGGCTTCGTGCTGGTCCCGACCGGACGCGGGGAGCAGCTGGACTCGCTGACCGCCGCCGAGATCGAGGACGTCCTGCACTTCCTGTACGACTGCGGGGCGGTGATGGCCACCAAGACCACGGAGGGCCACCACTTCCGGCGGGTCGTCATGCAGCGCACCGTCCTGGACGCACGCGGCGAGAAGCCCGTCCTGGGCCCGCTCCACGAGCGCCTCTCGGCCCGCGCCCGCGAGCTGGGGGTCTTCGGCGGGGAGCAGCGGGCCGTGCGCCGGCCGCCCATGGACGTGTCCTCGGGCCGCGGCTTCGTCTTCATCTCGCACACGGGCGAGGTGCACCCCAGCGGCTTCCTGCCGCTCTCCGCGGGCAACGTGAAGAACCACCCGCTGACCGAGATCTACCGCGGCTCGGCGCTCTTCACCAAGCTCCGCGACCCCGCGCTGCTGCGCGGGAAGTGCGGGGCGTGCGAGTTCAAGACGGTGTGCGGGGGCTCGCGCTCGCGGGCGTACGGCTTCACGCGCGACGTGCTGGAAGCGGACCCGTACTGCGCGTACGAGCCCGGCAGCTTCCCCTACCAGGAGGACCTCCGGATCCTGGCCGAAAGCATGAGGCGCTGACTCACCCCGCCCCCATATGTTTCATATGGGAACATATCGACCACGGCTCCGGCCACGGGAGAACACAATGCGTTCAGTGATCGTCATCGGTGGCGGTATCAGCGGTCTGGCCGCCGCATGGCAGTTGCGCGGCCAGGCCGACGTGACCGTCCTGGAGAGCCACGCCAAGGTCGGCGGGAAGCTCCGGACCGGCACCATCGCCGGCATCACCGTCGACGAGGGCGCCGAATCCCTCATGGCCCTGCGCCCGGAGGCCGTGGAACTGGCCGCCGCCGTCGGACTCGGCGAGGCCCTCTGCGATCCCGCGAAGGCCGCCACCACCATCTGGACCAACGGCGCCCTGCGCCCGCTGCCCGCCGGCCACGTGATGGGCGTCCCCACCGACCCCTCCGCACTGATCGGCACCGGACTGCTCTCCCCCGAGGGCGTCGCACGCGTCGCCGCCGAGGAGACCCTCCCGGCCACCCCGCTCACCGAGGACTGCTCGGTCACCGAGTACCTCGGCGGCCGCTTCGGCCAGGAGGCCGTGGACCGGCTCGTCGAACCCATGCTGGGCGGGGTCTACGCCGGCCTCGCCGAGCGGCTCTCACTGCGCGCGGCCATGCCCCGGATCGCGGCTCTCGCGGAACAGGGCACCCCGCTCCTCCCGGCCCTGCGCCGGATGCGCGCCGCGGGCGCCCCCCGCTCGGCGGCCGTGGCCGTCCAGGGCGTCGTCGGCGGCACCGGCCGCTTCCCGGCCGCCGTCGCCGAAGCCTGCGGGGCCCGCATCCTCACCGGGACGACGGCCCGCTCGCTCCAGCAGAGCCCCGGCGGCCGCTGGCGGGTCCAGGCGATGACCGGGGACGGCGCGCTGACGATGGAGGCCGACGCGGTGATCCTCGCCCTGCCCGCCTTCGCGGCGGCGGAGCTGCTGCGCCCCCACTCCCCGATCGCCGAGGAGGAGCTCTCCTCGATCCCGCACGCGTCGACGGCCGTCATCACCATGGCCTTCTCCCGCGCCCAGGCCCACTTCCTCCCCCAGGGCAACGGCTTCCTGGTCCCGCCGGTCGACGGCCACACCCTCAAGGCCGCCTCCTTCCTCTCCAACAAGTGGTCCTGGCTGCACGACGCGGCCCCCGAGACCTTCGTGCTCCGCGCCTCCATCGGCCGCATCGGCGAGGACCAGCTGCTCAGCCGCCCCGACCGGCACCTGGTCCGCTCGGCCATCGCCGAACTCCACCACGCGGTGGGACCCATGGGAGAGCCCCTGGCCACCCGCGTCACCCGCTGGGACCGGGGCCTGCCCCAGTACGGCGTCGGGCACCGCGAGCGCGTCGCCCGCATCCGCGAGGCCGCCGGCAAGCTCCCGGGCATCGCCCTGTGCGGTGCGGCGTACGAGGGCGTGGGCGTGGCCGCCTGCGTCGCGACCGGGCGCGCGGCGGCGAAGCAGGTCCTGGCGCAGCAGTAGGGCGGAGCCGCTCGGGCGCCGTAGGGCTGGGGGCCGGGTCCCCGTTCGTATCGGGCGGGTATCCGCGGACGCTCGGCTCCTCATCCGTTCGGCCCCCGGGGCCGTGGCCGGCCCGTTCGCGGCGGCCGCGGCCCTATCGTTCTTCACAGGTACCCGTCCGCCGAACAGGAGTCGTCCTCCGTGTCCTCCCCCGCCCCGGCCCCCGCCTCCCCGCGGCCCGTCCGCGTGCTGCTGGTGGAGGACGACGAGCTGATGCGCCGCTCGTTCACCGTCTCCCTGGAACGCTACGGATACACGGTGCGGGCCGCCGCCGACGGGCTCACCGGCCTCGAATCCTTCCGCGACGAGGAGTTCGACCTGCTGATCCTCGACGTGATGCTGCCCGGCCTCGACGGGATCGGCCTGTGCCGCAAGGTCCGGGAGACCAGCCTGGTCCCGGTCCTGATGATGTCGGCGCGCGGAGACGGGCTGGACATCGTGTCGGGTCTGGAGGCCGGGGCGGACGACTACGTCGTCAAGCCCGTGGACACCAACGTGCTCGTGGCCCGCATCCGCTCGCTGCTGCGGCGCGCCACCTACGCCCCCGCACCCGCACCCGCCCCGGCGTCTGGTCAGAACGAGGCCGCCCCGGCCGAAGGGAACGACCCCGCCGAGGGCGAGCTGCTGACCTTCGGGGACCTGACCCTCCACACCGGCGGCCTCGACGTGGCCGTCGGCGGAACCCCGGTGGCACTCACCCCGACCGAGCTGAAACTGCTGCTGGAGTTCGCCGCCCACCCGGGCATCGTGCTCGAACGGCACACCCTGCTGCGCAACGTCTGGGACTACGGCTGGGACGGCGACAGCCGGGTCGTGGACCTGTGCGTGCAGCGGCTGCGCGGCAAGCTCGGCCGGGACCGGATCGAAACGGTCCGCGGTTTCGGCTACAAGCTCAGGCGTTGAGAGCGGTGACCTCCTCCCCCGGCCGGCCCCGCCCGCCCCTGCTGACCCTGCGCTGGAAGATCGCCGCACTGGCCGCCGCCACGGGCTGCCTGGTCGCGCTCGTCGTGGGCCTCCTCGTACACGGATGGACCTCGCACGACATCCGGCACCGGGCCGAACGACAGGCCCTCAGCAGGGTCACCTCGGCCACGGACGTCTACCGGCGTTCCCAGACCCTGACGAGCGACGCCCGGCTCGATCCCGCGGACCTGCCGTACGCCCTGCAGAGCCCGACCGACGACGACCCGCACGTGTCCTACGGCGGGAACGTCCCCGGCAGCACGGACCCCACGGTCTGGGGCGCCCAGCGGGTCGCCGGCCCGGGCAGCCCCGTCCTGGCCGTCCAGATCACCATCAACACCGAGTTCGGCGAGCTGTACCGGCTCGACCGGACCATGGCGGTGGCCTCGCTCATCGCCCTCGCCGCCGCCACCCCGCTGGCCGCCTACGGAGCCGGGGTGCTCGCCCGACGGCTGCGGAGGGTCTCCGAAACGGCCCTGCGGATCTCCGACGGGGACCTGGACGCCCGTACCGGGCCCACCAAGGGCCACGACGAGGTGTCCGGCATCGCCGCCACCGTCGACCTCATGGCCGACACCCTCGCCCGCCGGCTGCGCGACGAGCGCCGCTTCACCGCCGACGTGGCCCACGAACTGCGCACGCCCGTGGGCGGACTGCTGGCCACCGCGGACCTGCTGCCGCCCGGCGAGACGGAGGACCTGATCCGGGCCCGGGTCCGCGATCTGCGCGGGCTCGTCGAGGACCTGCTGGAGGTCTCCCGGCTGGACGCGGGCGCCGAACTCCCGGTCCACGCACGGGTTCCGCTCGGCGCGGTCGTCTCCGAGGCCGTGACGCGCACCGGCCTGCCCACCGAGGTCGACGTCGACCTCGCCGAGCGGGCCGGGAGCGTGGAGACCGACCCTCGCCGCCTCGAACGGATCGTCGGCAACCTCGTCGTCAACGCCCACCGGCACGGGGCGGCCCCGGTCCGGGTCACGGTCACCGGCCGCACGGTCGTCGTACGCGACCACGGCCCCGGCTTCCCCGCCGACCTGCTGACCCACGGCCCGCGCCGCTTCCACACGGGCCGGGCGGAGCGCGGCACGGGCCACGGCCTGGGCCTCACCATCGCCCTGGGCCAGGCCCAAGTCCTGGGCGCCGACCTCCACTTCGAAAACCCCCCGACCGGCGGCGCCCAAGCCACCCTCCACCTCCCGACCTGACCACCACCCCAGCCCACCCACCCCCGGGGCACACCCCGGAAGGGGCTCCCGGTCACAGCCCGGAGGAGGCAGGAGCCCGGGGCGCAGCCCGGAAGGGGGCGCGGGGCACGGCCCGGAAGGGGCCCGGGGCACAGCCCGGAAGGGGGCCGGGGCACAGCCCCGACGGGGCCGGGGCGGAGCCCGGAAGGGGCCCGGGGCGGAGCCCGGAAGGGGCCCGGGGCGGAGCCCCGACGGGGCCGGGGCGGAGCCCGGAAGGGGCCCGGGGCACAGCCCCGACGGGGCCGGGGCGGAGCCTCCGGAGGGGGTCCGGGGCACAGCCTCCGGAGGGGGTCCGGGGCACAGCCCGACGGGGGTCCGGGGCGGAGCCCCGAGAGGGCGCGGGGCACAGCCTCCGGAGGGGGTTCGGGGCACAGCCCGACGGGGGCCCGGGGCACAGCCCCGAGAGGGCCCGGGGCGGAGCCTCCGGAGGGGGTCCGGGGCGGAGCCCCGGGGAACGGGCGAAGGGCGGGTAGGGGACCTCGCCCCGCGCAGCGGCAGCCCGCCCGCGCGCCCGCTACGGGACCGATACACACCGGCGCCGCCTCCGATACGCGGCGGCCCAGACCCCGATACCTCCCCCGGACACCCTTCGGAGTGCAGCTTCCCGCGCCGAAGAGGAGAGTCCCCGTGACCGCCGCCCCCGTCACCCCCCATCCGCACTCCCTGCCCACCGGCATCGCGGCCGCGACCACCGACCTCTCGAAGGTCTACGGCAGCGGCGACACCCGGGTCGTGGCCCTGGACGGCGTCAGCATCTCCTTCCACGAGGGCCGGTTCACCGCGATCATGGGCCCCTCCGGCTGCGGCAAGTCCACGCTGATGCACTGCGCCGCCGGGCTCGACTCCTTCAGCTCCGGCTCCGCCCGCATCGGCACCACCGAGCTCGGCTCCCTGAACGACGAGCAGCTCACCCGGCTGCGCCGCGACCGGATCGGGTTCATCTTCCAGGCGTTCAACCTGATGCCGACGCTGACCGCGCTGGAGAACATCACCCTGCCGCTGACCATCGCCGGCCGTAAGCCCGACCGGCAGTGGCTGGACCACGTGGTCTCCCTGACCGGCCTCTCGCAGCGGCTCGGCCACCGTCCCGCGCAGCTCTCCGGCGGGCAGCAGCAGCGCGTGGCGGTGGCCCGGGCCCTGATCGCCCGCCCCTCGATCATCTTCGGCGACGAGCCCACCGGAAACCTCGACTCCCGCGCCGGCGCCGAGGTCCTCGGCTTCCTGCGCGATTCCGTGCGCGAGCTGGGCCAGACCGTGGTCATGGTCACCCACGACCCCGTCGCCGCCGCCTACGCCGACCGCGTGGTCTTCCTCTCCGACGGCCGGCTGGTCGACGAGATGGTGCAGCCCACCGCGGACCGGGTCCTGGACCGGATGAAGGCCTTCGACGCGCGCTCCCGCACGAGCTGACCCGTACGAGCTTCCGCACGAACCAGCCGCCAGCCGCCAGCCCCCGCCGCCCGCCCGCTCCCCGGGCCAGCCTCCCAGGATCCGCATCCCATGTTCCGTACCGCCCTGCGCAACGTGCTCGCGCACAAGGCCCGCCTGCTGATGACCGTGTTCGCGGTCATGCTCGGGGTCACCTTCGTCACCGGCAGCCTCGTCTACGGCGACAGCCAGAAGCAGGCCGCCGTCGACCGGGCGAGCGCCGGCTTCGACCGCATCTCCCTCAACATCTCGCCCAGCACCGTGCCCGGCGCCCCGCCCGCCACCCTCGACGCCCGCACCGCGGCCTCCCTGGCCGAGGTTCCCGGTGTCGCCGCCGCCGCGGGCCGGGTCGACGGCTTCGCCGCCGTCGCCGACCGCGAGGGCCGGCTGCTGGGCAGCGCCGATTTCCGCAAGGGCGGCAACTTCGCCCCGGGCAAGGACGGAACGGACCCGGCCTACGCCTTCACGGAGGGCTCCGGCCCGGTCGACGGCAAGGCCGTCGCCCTCGACGAGGCCTCCGCCTCCAAGGGCGGCTACCGCATCGGCGACACCGTGCGCGTCGGCACGAGCACCGGCGCCGAGTCCTACCGGCTCAGCGGGATCTTCCGCACCGACGCCTCGAAGCTGTCCCCCGGGGGCAGCCGCGTGCTGTTCGACAACGCCACCGCCCAGCGGCTGTACCTCCAGCCCGGCCGGTACACCGACATCGAGATCACGGCCGCCCCCGGCACCGACGCCGCACAGCTCCGCGCCCGGGTCGAAGCGGTGATCCCCAAGGACTCCACCGCGGTCACCGGCGCCTTCCTCGCCCGGCTCCAGGCGAACCTCGCCTCCGGCCACAGCGACACCATGAGCCAGATCATGGTGGGCTTCGCGGCGGTCGCCCTGTTCGTGGCCACCTTCCTCATCTCCAACACCTTCACCATGCTGGTCTCCCGGCGCACCCGGGAGCTGGCCCTGATGCGGGCCGTCGGCGCCACCCGCAAGCAGGTCCGCCGGATCCTGCTGACCGAGTCCGTGCTCGTCGGCCTGGTCGCCTCGGTGGCCGGCATCCTGGCCGGCACCGGGGTCGCCGCCCTGCTCCAGGCCCTCTTCTCGTCCGCCGACAGCCCGGACGCCCCGCTGACCCTGCTGCCCTCCACGGTGGTCATCGCACTGGTGGTCGGCACCGTCCTGCCCGTGATCGCCGCCTGGGTGCCGGTCCGCCGTGCCATGGCCATCCCGCCCGTGGCCGCGCTCGGCGCCGCCGAACCCGCCGCGCCCGCGCGCACCGGCTCCCTGCGCACCGGGATCGGCGCCGCCCTGCTCCTCACCGGAGCGGCCGCCACCCTGTACGGGGCCCTGGCGGGCGACGGTGACGCCCGGCCGGTCATCGGCCTCGGCGCGGCCCTCACCCTGACGGGCGCGATCGCCCTCATCCCGCTCCTGTCCCGGCCGTTCACCGCCCTGCTCCGGCCGCTGCTGCTCCGCTACAGCCCGGTGCACGGCGACCTCGCCGCCCGCAACACCGTGCGCGACCCGCGGCGTACGGGCGCCACCGCCGCGGCGCTCGCCATCGCCCTCGCGCTCGCCTCGGGCCTGTCGGTCCTCGGCGCCTCCGCCACCCGGTACCTCGAGGGCGCGACCACCCGCGACATCACCGCCGACTACCTGGTGCAGGCCCCCGCGGGCGGGCAGCGGATGACCCCCGCCACCGCCGAACCCCTCAAGAAGCTGACCGGCGCCACCTACAGCCCGCTCAACCAGTCCACCGAGTACCAGATCGGCGGCGTCCGCTCGGTCCTGACCGGCGTCGACCCCGCGGCCATCGGCCGCCTCCTGCGCTACGAGGTGACCGCGGGCTCCCTCGACAGCCTCGGTCAGGGCAAGGTCGCCGTCGCCGACTACAAGGCCCGGCAGAACGGCTGGAAGGTCGGCCAGACCCTCCCCGTGAAGCGGCTGGACCAGCAGGGCGAGCTCACCATCGGCGCGATCTACCACGCGGACGAACAGAGCAAGGTGCTGCCCAGCATCACCGCACCCGACTCGCTGGTCGCCCGCTTCGACCCCGCCCCGCACACCGACTCGATCGTCGTGGCCACCGCGGGCGGACCCGGCCGGGCCCAGCTCGCGAGCGTCGTCAAGGCGCTCGGCGACAACCCGGCCCTGTCCGTCCTCGACAAGGCGGCCATCCGCTCCGAGGACACCAGCGGCATCGGCGACCAGCTCTCCCTCTTCTACGCGATGCTCAGCATGGCCCTGGTGATCGCAGCCCTGGGCATCGCCAACACCCTCGCGATGTCCGTGCTCGAACGCCGCAAGGAGATCGGCACGCTGCGCGCCCTCGGCCTGGACCGCACCGGAGTGACCCGGATGATCCGCATCGAGGCCCTGCTCGTCGGCGCCCTCGGCGCGGCCGTCGGCACGGCCATGGGCATCTTCACGGGCTGGGCCCTCGGCAACACCCTCCAGGAGAGCGTCGCGGGATACGCCCTGGTCATCCCGTGGGGCCGGCTCGCCCTCGGGGTGCTGCTCGCCCTGGCCGGCGCTCTCCTCGCCTCCCTCTGGCCGGCCCGCAGGGCTGCCGGCGTCGACATCCCCGCGGCGACCGCCGCGCAGTGACGGCTCACCCCGTACGCCCCGCCCCCGTAACCCGGACGGGTCAGCTCGGGGGCGGGGCGCGCGGGGCGCGCACAGGATGAAGACATGCCCACACACGCCTTGCGGGTCGCCGCTGCCGCCGCCGCTGCCGCCGCGCTGCTCGCCACCAGTGCCTGTTCCGACGGCGGAGGCAAGGAGAAGAGGGGCAAGGACGGCGCCGCCCAGGGCATCAAGAAACCGAAGTGGGGCGACTGCCAGGCTCCCACCGCCGCCGAGGGCGGCGGGCAGGTCCCCGGCAAGGACTGGCAGTGCGCCGTCCTCGACGTGCCCCTGGACTACGCCGAGCCCGAGGGGGAGACGATCCCGCTGGCCCTGATCCGGGCCAAGGCCCGCGACAAGGACAAGCGGATCGGTTCCCTCGTCTTCAACTTCGGCGGCCCCGGCGGCTCCGGCATCACCACGCTGCCCGGCGCGGCGAAGGAGTACGGGGCCCTGCGCGAGCGGTACGACCTGGTCAGCTTCGACCCGCGCGGGGTGGGCCGCAGCGCGCCCGTGCTGTGCGAGGACGACAAGCAGCTGGACGCGTACTACGCCTCCGACTCCAGCCCCACGACTCCGGAGGAGGAGCAGGCCTTCCTCGCCACCTCCAAGAAGTACAAGGAGGCCTGCGAGGCGAAGTCCGGCAAGGTGCTGCCCCACGTCGGCACCGAGAACGCGGCCCGTGACCTGGACCGGATCCGCCAGGCCCTCGGCGACGAGAAGCTGTACTACTTCGGCATCTCGTACGGCACCGAGCTCGGCGGGGTCTACGCCCACCTCTTCCCCAGGAACGTCGGCCGGGCCGTCTTCGACGCCGTGGTCGACCCGACCAAGAACTCCGAGGAGGGGGCCCTCGGCCAGGCCAAGGGCTTCCAGCTCGCGCTCGACAACTTCGCCCAGGACTGCGTGAACCGCGGCGACTCCTGCCAGCTCCAGGGCAGCACCGTCAAGGAGATCGAGGCGAACATCGTCAAGCTCCAGAAGGAGCTGGCGGTCAAGCCCATCCCCGGCTCCGGCGACCGGCTGCTCACCGAGGACTCCGCGACCAACGGCATCGCCTTCGCCCTGTACTCCAAGGAGGCCTGGCCCCTGCTGGAACAGGGTCTGGACGAGGCCGAGGGCGGCCAGGGGCAGTTGCTGCTCGCCATGTCGGACGCCCTCAACGGCCGCGACCCGAAGGGCACGTACAGCAACATCGGGTCGGCCAACACGGCCATCAGCTGCGCCGATTCCAAGGACCGCTACACGCTCGCGCAGACCAAGGCGAAGCTGCCCGAGTTCCGTGCCGCCTCCCCCGTCTTCGGGGACTTCCTCGGCTGGGCCATGCTGGGCTGCACCGACTGGCCCGTGGCCGGCGCCTGGAACACCCCGGACGTCTCCGCCCCCGGCTCGGCGCCCATCCTGGTGATCGGCAACACCGGTGACCCGGCGACCCCGTACGAGGGCGCCCGCAAGATGGTGGAGCGGCTCGGCCCCGGCGTCGGCGTGGAGCTCACCTTCAAGGGCGAGGGGCACGGCGCCTACAACAGCGGCGACCCCTGCGTGCAGCAGGCCGTGAACTCCTACCTGCTGGACGGCAAGGTCCCCGGCGCGGGCACGGTGTGCACGGCGTCGAAGTCCCCGGCGCCGACCTCGCCCGTCTAGGGCGTCCCGCACCGGGACGCGCCGGAGGGGCCGTACCTCGCGCGCGCGAGGTACGGCCCCTCCGGGTGACTGCCGGTGGGTCTAGTAGACCGGCTTCTCGGGCTCGATCTGGTGGACCCAGCCGATGACGCCGCCGCCGACGTGGACCGCGTCCGCGAAGCCCGCGGACTTCAGGACCGCGAGGACTTCCGCACTGCGGACACCCGTCTTGCAGTGCAAGACGATGCGCTTGTCCTGCGGCAGGTCCTGGAGGGCGGTGCCCATCAGGAACTCGCCCTTGGGGATCAGCTTCGCGCCGGGGATCGAGACGATCTCGTACTCGTTGATCTCACGGACGTCGATGATCTCGATCGGCTCGTCGTTGTCGATCCACTCCTTGAGCTGCTTGGGAGTGATCGTCGAGCCGAGCGCGGCCTCCTGGGCCTCCTCCGACACGACGCCGCAGAAGGCCTCGTAGTCGATGAGCTCGGTGACGGTCGCGTTCGGACCGCAGACCGCGCAGTCGGGGTCCTTGCGGACCTTGACCTGGCGGTACTGCATCTCCAGGGCGTCGTAGATCATCAGACGGCCGACCAGCGGCTCGCCGACGCCGGTGAGGACCTTGATGGCCTCGGTGACCTGGATGGACCCGATGGACGCGCAGAGCACGCCCAGCACGCCGCCCTCGGCGCAGCTCGGGACCATGCCCGGCGGGGGCGGCTCCGGGTAGAGGCAGCGGTAGCACGGGCCGTGCTCGGACCAGAAGACCGAGGCCTGGCCGTCGAAGCGGTAGATCGAGCCCCACACGTACGGCTTGTTCAGCAGCACGCAGGCGTCGTTCACGAGGTAGCGCGTGGCGAAGTTGTCCGTGCCGTCGACGATGAGGTCGTACTGGCTGAAGATCTCCATCACGTTGTCGGCTTCGAGCCGCTCTTCGTGCAGGACCACGTTCACGTACGGGTTGATGCCCAGCACGCTGTCGCGGGCCGACTCGGCCTTGGAACGGCCGATGTCCGCCTGGCTGTGGATGATCTGGCGCTGCAGGTTCGACTCGTCGACCTCGTCGAACTCCACGATGCCCAGCGTGCCCACGCCGGCCGCGGCCAGGTACATGAGGGCGGGCGAGCCGAGGCCGCCCGCGCCCACGGCCAGCACCTTGGCGTTCTTCAGGCGCTTCTGGCCGTCCATCCCCACATCGGGGATGATCAGGTGGCGGGAGTACCGACGGACCTCGTCAACGGTGAGCTCAGCAGCTGGCTCTACCAGGGGTGGCAGCGACACGGGGACTCCGTAGATGGTTAAGTCTTAACGGTGGTTCTTCCCGTAACACTGCCACGCCCTCCTTCATTCCGAGACACCCGGTCCGATCCGCGAGACGATTTCGTCCCAGTACCCGGGCATCGAGGCCCACGGGTCCAGGGGAGCGGCCCCGCGCCGGTCGGTGAACCAGATGGTTCCGGCACCCTGCCAGCGGGCGATCCGGAGCGCTTCCTCCAGGTGTGTGCGCGGTACGCCGTGCACGAGGTGGCAGAAGGTCTCGGGCGGATGGTCCGCCGTCCACTCCGCCACCTGCGACCACCGGTAGTCGGCCCAGGACCCGGCGAAGGTGACCAGCTGGTCTGCGGTTTCCGTGTACCCCTCGTAGGGGTGGGTGCCGTGTCCGAGGACGATCCGCAGGCCCTCGCCGAGCCCCCGCAGGGTGTCCGTGACCCGGCGCACGGCAGCCAGTTCGGCCTTTCCGGCCGGGGCGTCCGCGAGGTAGAAGCCGTCGACTCCGTACCAGTCCCGGAAGCGGTGGGCATCGGAGACGAGCTCCCCGAAGGACCGCTCCCCGTCCCGCATGGCGAGATGCCCGAGGATCGCGCCGCCCGACCTGCGGAGCTTGGCCGCCGCGTCCGTGCAGTGCGGGTCGGGCCGGCCGCCCGGCCCGTCCGTGACGTTCAGGACGGCCCAGTGCAGCGGCGTCCCGGGCCGGGTCAGCTCGGCCCACTCCACCGGAGCCATCAGCGGGTGCGCGTACCCGGGGACCCCCAATCCCAGCCGGCCCGCCTCGGTGGCGGCCTGGCCGGCCGTCGGCGGGGTGGTCAGATGCGGCACGCCGCCTCCATCCAGATGTCCGCGAGGGACTCCTCCAGGTTGATCCGCGGCCGCCAGCCGAGCCGGTCGCGGGCGGTACGGACGTCCGCCTGCTGCCAGGCTCCGCAGCCGTCCGGGTAGGGGTACGGCGGCTGGGCGGTCACGGCGGCGAGCTGTTCGGCCGTGGCCTCGGAGCGCGGGGAGCCGATGGCGGCGAGCCCGGCGGGCCGGCCGGGGTGCCCGTGCGCCTGCGGGTGCTGTCCGTGCTGCGGTACGTCGATCTCGTGCAGCGAGCCTCCGTATCCGGCGACCCGCGCCAGCACGGCGGCCGCGTCGCGCAGCCGGACGGCCCGGCCCGTGCCGATGTTGACGACGCCCTGGGCCGCGGACAGCGAGGCGGCGTGCACCGCCCGCGCCACGTCCCGGACGTCGACGAAGTCGCGCTGGACGCCGAGCCCGCTGAGCTTGAGCTCGCCGTCCCCGGACTGCATCGCGCGCCGCATGGCTTCGGCGAGCCGGCCGAGGGGGGATCCGGCGGGGGTGCCGGGGCCTACGGGCGAGAAGACCCGCAGGACCACGGCGTCCAGGCCGGAGCCGAGGACGAGTTCGGTGGCGGCCAGTTTGCTGACTCCGTAGGGCCCTCCCGGTCTCGGGACGGCGTCCTCGGCCGTGGAGGACCCGGGCTGGCTGGGCCCGTACTCGGCGGCGCAGCCGAGCTGGACGAGCCGGGCGCCGCACCCGCTGCGGCGCAGCGATTCGCAGATCGTGGCCACGGCGACCGTGTTGTGCCGGGTGAGCTCGCGGGCACCGCCGCGGGTGGCTCCCGCGCAGTTGATGACGACGCCCGGGTGGACGGCGTCGAGGAACCGGGTGAGCGCGCCGGGGCTGCCGGTGGCGAGGTCGAAGCGGACGTCGGCGTCGTCGCCGCGGCCGAGCGCGGTGAGCTGGACCGCGGGGTCGGCGAGCAGCCGGTCCGCGACGTAGCGCCCGAGGTATCCGTTGGCTCCGATCAGCAGCACCCTCATCGCGCGTCCCCTTGGTTGGTTGGCTGGCCGGTCATGTCTCTGTTTCTCCTTGCTGGATGGGTGGATCGGGTCAGGGGGTACGGCGCTTCGGTGTCTGCTTCCGAAGGTTCAGGGGCGCTGTGCGTGCGCGGAGGCCCGCGACAGCGCGAGGACGGCGGGTACGAGGACCCCCGCTGCGGCGGCGAACGGCGCCGCCGGGACGGGGAGCAGGGCGAGTACGAGGGCCAGCGCCGCCGCGAGGGCTCCGCGGGGGGCTCCGTGGCCGAGCAGCAGCCGGGTCAGCAGGAGCAGCACCGCGAGCGGTACGGCCACCGCCGGGGTGGTCCCGGCCAGTGCGGCCGCCCCCGCGGCGGCCGCGGCGTACAGCGCGAGCGTCCCGAGGAGCAGCGGTCTCACCCCGTCGGCGAAGTCCTCCAGGGCCCGGCTTCCGGCGAGCCTGCGCCGGGCGCGGGCCGCGAAGACGGCGCCGGCCAGGTGTCCGGGGGCGACGGCCACGGCCAGGGCGGTCCCGAGCGGGGTCCCGTACCGGTGGACGGCCCAGCCGAGGGCGGCGGCGGCCAGCAGGTACACGGCGGCGGTGAACCGGCCCCCGGTGGCCCGGCCGGGCCGTCCGAGCGCGGCGACGGTGACGAGCACCGCCAGGGCTCCGGCCCAGGGCACTGCGGCGGCGGCCGCTCCGAGGGCGAGCGTTCCGGGCAGCAGCGCGTAGCCGAAGCCCCGTACGGCCTTGGCGTGGACGGGGATCCCGGCCTGCGGGGCGGGCGGGGCCCCGTCGCGGGGGGTCCGGGCGTAGAGCTCCTCCGCGAGGGAGAAGACGTCCCGGTGGCGGAAGCGTGCGGCGGTGCGGTCGGTGATGCCGTGCGCCTCCAGCCCGGCGGCGATCTCCAGCGGGTCCACGGCGTGTGCGCAGAGCTCGCGGTGGCGGTGGAGCAGCGCCTTGACGGGGTCCCCGGCGGAGCGGGCCCGGCGGGGCGGGGGCGGCGGGTCCAGGGGAGGGACGGCTTCGTCCAGGGGCACGGTCATGGGGAGGCCTCCGGACTCGGGGCGCGTTCGGTGCGCGCGGCGGGGACCATGAGCCCCGGATGGGTGTCGGCGTCGTCCCCGCGGGTCGGGGGTCCGGCCGGGTCGTCGGCGGGCGGGGCGGCGGGTTCGGGGTGCGGGGCGGCGGGTTCGGGGTGCGGGGCGGCGGGTTCGGGGTGCGGGACGGCCCAGGTGGGGGTGGCCCAGTGGCCCGGGACGCGGGCCTCGGGCGGCTGCTCGAAGGGCACCCCGGCGCCGTCGGGGCGGGCCGGGCCGCGGGCCAGCAGCCTCAGGTAGGACTCCTGGAAGGCGGCGACGTTCTGCTCGACGGTGAAGAGTTCGAGGGCCCGGGCCCGGGCGGCCGACCCGAGCCGCTGGGCCCGCTCGGGGTCCTGCAGCAGCGTGGTGCAGGCTTCGGCGAGCGCGCGCGGATTGCGCGGCGGCACGACGAGTCCGGTGCCGCCGATCACCTCGACGACGGCGCCGACGTCGGTGGACACGGTGGCCCGGCCGCAGAACATCGCCTCGGCCAGGGTGATGGGGAAGCCCTCGATGACGGAGGAGAGGACCACCACCCGTCCGGAGCCGTACGCGTGGGCCGGGGACGGCACGTCGGGTCCGCCGATCTCCTCGAAGGTGACCGGGTTCTCGCCGACCGCGTGGGCGTCCGCGGCCTCGTCGGGGAAGAGCTGCGCGGCGAGCGAGCGGCAGTCGGCCAGGTAGCCGTGCCCGACCGCGTGGTTCCCCGCCCCGGCGGGGCCGCCGGGGCCCGCGGTGGCGACGCCGGTGCCGGTCCCGACGGCGGTCGCGAAGATCCGCAGCCGGGCGCGCGGTTCGGCCCGGCGCACCTCGGCGAAGGCGTGCAGCAGGGCGATCAGGTCCTTGGCGGGGTCCACCCGGCCGACCCAGACCAGCGTGTGCGGGTCCCCGCACTCCGGGTCCTCGCCCACGGCGGCGAATCGGTCCGCCTCCATCCCGGGGTAGATCGTGCGCAGTCGCTCGCGGGAGGCCCCGCAGCGTTCCTGCCAGCGCCGGGCGTGGGCGTTGCCGGGGGTGAGCAGGTCGGCCTGGGAGTAGATCTCGCCGGCCAGCCGGGTGTGGAAGGCCGCGAGGAGGGCCCGTACGGCCGGCCGCTCCTCGCGCGCGGAGTGTTCGAGGTAGTGGGCCCGGAGCTGGACCCCGTACTCGGTGACCAGGAGCGGCACTCCGAAGAAGCGTTTGGCCAGGAGCCCGGGGAGGGCCGCCACCCCGCCCGCGGCAGCGTGGCAGACGTCGACCTCGCGCAGGTCCTCGTACCAGTCGAGGGACAACGGCCGCAGCATCCGCTCCAGTTCGTCCACGAACTCCAGCAGGTCGGCGACCTGGGCCCGCTGTACGGCCCTGCTCGCCTCGGGGGCGCGACAGGCGGACTCCACCGCCCGTACGGCCGTCTCCGAGCGCAGTGCCTCGTACAGCCCGCCCTGTTCCCAGGCGAGTGCGGCCAGCCCGTACAGCCCGTCCGCGAACCGGGCGGGGTCGGCTCCGCAGATCCCGCGGACCAGTTCCGTGAAGGCGGCGGCGAAGCGGCGGCGTTCGCGGCGGCGGTAGCTGCGCCCGTCGTCGGCCGGCGCCCACAGCGGGGCGGTGCACACCCGGGTGACGTGGGAGGGCAGCGGCACCCGGCCGTGCTCCTCCTGTTCGGCGCTGCGGCTCAGGGCGTAGAGCTCGAACTCGTGCTGGGGAAGCCCGCGCACGAGCCGGTCGCACCACAGCCTCGCTTCCCCCGTCGCATACGGATAACCACCTTCCGTGAGCAGTCCGATCCGCACGAGTGGCACCCCCGATCTCCCGTTTCAGGCGGTCTCCGTCGGTCCGGGGACCCGCCGGATACGAACTCAAGCGGATATGCCGAAGGCGCGACGGACGGTTGTCCGTCGCGCCACCGGAAGGGGTGAAGAGTCGTAACTTTCCCGTACGGTTCGCGTTCGAGCACGCTAAGAACTACGAGGAGACCGCGAGGACTTCGTCCGAACGGTGCGCACGGCGCCGGCCGAGCCGGCCGGCGGCGGCCAGGGCCGGGTCGGGGGACGGGACGGCGGCCAGCAGCTCCCGGGTGTAGGCGTGGGACGGCCGGTCGTAGACCTCGTCGACGGGCCCTTCCTCCACGATCACCCCGCCCCGCATGACCGCGACCCGGTCGCTGACCTGACGCACCACGGCGAGGTCGTGCGCGATGAACACCAGGGCGATCCCGAGCTCCCGCTGGAGCTCGGCCAGCAGGGTGGTGACCTGCGCCTGAGTGGTCACGTCGAGGGCCGAGACGGGCTCGTCGCAGACGATCAGCCGGGGCCGGGGCGCGAGGGCCCGGGCGATGCCGACGCGCTGGCGCTGGCCTCCGCTGAACTCGTGCGGGTACCGGTCGTAGTGCGCCTCCTCCAGCCCGACCCGGACGAGCAGTTCGCCGACCCGGTCCCGGATCGCCCGCCCGTCCCTCCCGCCCGCCGCGCGGAGCGGGTCCGCGATCGACTCGCCGATGGAACGGCGCGGGTTGAGCGAGGACACCGGGTCCTGGAACACCATCTGCACCCCGGGGACCACCCCGGCGCTCACCGCTCCGTCCCGCCGGACCTGCCCGGAGGTGGGCTCCAGCAGCCCGACGAGCATCCGCCCGAGGGTGCTCTTGCCGCTGCCGCTCTCCCCGACGATCCCCAGCGTCTCCCCGCTCCGCACGAAGACCGACACCCCGCCCACGGCCTCCACCCGCCGCTTCCCCCGCCCGAACTCCTTCCGCAGCGAAAACGCCTCGACGACGGGCGCGTCCGGCCCCTCCGAATCGGGGCCCGCCGGCGCGTGGGGCGCGGGTACGGGCAGCGCCCGTGAAGCCCCCGGCCGGGGCGGCGCCCCCACCGCGTCGAGCCTCGGTACGGCCGCCAGCAGGGCGACGGTGTACGGATCGGCCGGCGCCGACAGCACCGACCCCACCGGGCCCCGCTCGACGACCATCCCGTCCCGCATGACCAGCACCGCGTCCACGCTCGAAGCCGCCACGCCCACGTCGTGCGTGACCAGCAGCAGACCGAGCCCCCGCTCCTCGCGCAGCCCGTGCAGCAGGTCGAGGATCTGCGCCTGGACGGTGACGTCCAGCGCCGTGGTCGGCTCGTCCGCGATGAGCAGCCGCGGTTCGCACGCCAACGCCATGGCGATCAGGGCCCGTTGGCGCATCCCCCCGCTGAACTCGTGCGGCCGCGCCCGGGAGCGGCGCGCCGCGTCGGGTATGCCCACCCGGTCCAGCACCTCCACCGCCCGGGCCCGCGCCGCACGCCGCGTCACGGAGGCGTGCACCCGGTACACCTCGGCGATCTGGTCGCCGATGGCGTAGTACGGGTCCAGGGAGCTCAGCGGGTCCTGGAAGACCATCGCGGCGACGGCCCCGCGCAGCTCTCGGAGCTCCCCCGGGGAGGCCGTGCCCACGTCGGTGCCGCCGACCCGGACGGTGCCGCCGACCCGCGCACCGGTCCCGCGGTGCAGCCCCAACAGGGCTGCCGCGACGGTGGACTTGCCGCTTCCGGACTCCCCCACGATGCCCAGGGCGCGGCCGGGTTCCAAGGTGAAGGACACCCCGTCCACGGCCCGTACGCACTCCCCCGGCCGGCCGGCCGGGAAGTCGACGGTGAGGCCGGTGACGTCCACCAGCGAAGCGTTCGTCATGCCAGAACCACCCTTCGGTCCGCGACGGCGTACAGCACGTCCGCGACGACTCCCGCGATCACGACGGCCGCGCCGATGGCGAGGACGACGCCCACCACCACGGGCAGGTCCACCACCCGTACGCCGTCGATGAGGGTCTTGCCGAGCCCGGGGATCCCGAACAGCGACTCGGTCAGCACGGCGCCGCCGATCATCGTGCCGAAGTCCACGGCGCTGAGTGCGATCACCGGGGCCACCGCGCCCCGCACGGCGTGCCGGGTCACGACGGCCCGCTCCCCCACCCCGTAGGCGCGGAAGGTGCGGATGTGGTCCTCGGCGAGCGTCTCCAGGATGGAACTGCGGCTCAGCCGGGCGTACTTGGCGCTCTCGAAGAAGCCGAGGGTGACCCAGGGCAGCAGCATGTTCCACGCCCACTGCTCGGGGTCGTCGCCGAGCGGTACGTACGTCGGGAAGGGGAGCCACTGGAGGTAGGCGCAGACGGCCATGAGCAGCAGCAGTCCGAGGATGAAGACGGGGGTGCCGGTGGCGGCCAGGGTGACCACGGTCAGTGCCCGCTCGGTGAACCCGCCCCGGCGCAGTGCGGACAGCAGTCCGGTGCCGACCCCGATCACGAGCCAGATCACGAGCGCGCCCAGCGCCAGCGACAGGGTGGCGGGGAGCCGCTCCAGCAGCAGCGCGGTGACCTGCTGGTCGTTCTGGTACGAGAATCCGAGGCAGGGCGCGTCGCAGTGCAGGACGAGCCCGGCTCCGCCGGAGGAGTCCCGGCCCACCAGCAGGCCCTGGAGGAAGTGCAGGTACTGCGCGACCGCCGACTCGTTCAGTCCGAGCTGTTCGCGCACCTGGGCGATCTGTGCCGGGTTGCAGCGTTCCCCGCAGGCGAGGCGGGCGGGGTCGCCGGGGACCAGGTAGAAGAGGGCGTAGATCACGACGGACAGGGTGAGCAGCACGAGCAGTGCGCCGCCGGTCCGTTTGAGCACGAAGCGGGTCACGCCGTGCGCTCCTTTCTGGTGCCGATCCGCAGCCGCGAGTCCTCGCGCGGGTCGAGGGCCGTGCGGACGGCGTCGCCGAGCACGGTGAAGGCGAGCACGGTGACGAAGAGCAGCCCGGCGGGGAGCAGGACGTAGGCGGGGTCGGCGCGGAACCAGGTCTGGGCGCTGGACAGCATCTGCCCCCACGAGGGGGTGGGCGGCTTCACGCCGACCCCGAGGAAGGACAGCGAGGCCTCGACCACCATGGCGGTCGGCACCTTGATCGCGGCGAGGGTGATGACGGGCGCGGCCAGCGAGGGCAGCAGTTCCCGGCGGGCGATCCGCAGGGTGCCGTTGCCCGAGAGCCGGGCGGCGTCCACGAAGTCCAGCTCCTTGAGGGAGAGGGTCTGGGCGCGCACCATCCGGGCGAGGCCGCCCCAGTCGAGCAGTCCGATGACCAGGATCAGCAGCAGCGGCCGCGGGAACCCGGACGGGACGACGGCGGTGAGGGCGATGGCGACCACCAGCATGGGCAGGGCGATCATCACGTCGGTGACCCGGCTGACGACCTGGCCGGCGAACCGGCCGCCGAGCGCGGCGGCGAGTCCGACGACGACTCCGACGAGGACCTGGACGAGGGTGGCGCCGAGCGCGACGAGCAGGGAGATCCGGGCTCCGTAGAGCAGCCGGGTGAACAGGTCGCGGCCGGTGCCCGGTTCGACGCCGAGCCAGTGCTCGCCGGAGATCCCGCCGAAGGAGCCGAGCGGGACGCCGCCGCGCGCGGAGTCGACGAGTTCGTCGTGATAGGCGTTGGGGTCCTGGCCGGTGAGGTGGGCGAACAGCGGGGCGGCGAGGGCGAGGAGGACGAGGAGCGCCAGGACGGCGGCCGCCGCCACGGCCGAGGGCCGTGCACGCAGCCGCCGCAGGAGCTGCCGCCCGGCACCCGGCCCCGGGGCGGTGACCCCGGGGCCGGACGTCGACTGCTGTGCGAGGAGCGTCACTTGACCGCGACCTGCGAGACGTCGAGGACTCCGGTCCAGTCGCTGATGACGACGTTCTTGACGTCCTTGCCGACGAGCCGCTTGTAGACGGGGTGGAAGAGCGGTACGTCGAGCGCCTGCTCGCCGATCTTCTTGTCGAGGGCGCCCCAGCGCTTGCCGGCCGCCGCGAGGTCGGTCAGCTTGGCGATCTCGTCGATCTCGGTGTTGACCGCCGGGTCGTTCAGCTGGGCGTGGTTGTAGTTGCTGCCGTTGGTGACGATCTGCCGCCCGTCGTAGATCGGGGCGAGGAAGGGGGCGCCGGACGGCCAGTCGGCGCCCCAGCGGGAGAGGAAGAAGCCGGGGGTGTTCTTGACGTCCCAGCGCTTCTCGTTGAAGGCGTTGTTCTCCAGCCCCTCCAGCTTGACGGTGATCCCGGCGGCGGCGAGGCCCTGCTGCACGGCGGTGGCGACTTCGGGGCTGGTCTGCCGGTTCTGGGCGTTGGAGTGGGTGAGGGTGATGGTCAGCCCGTCCTTGTAGCCCGCCTCGGCCAGCAGTTCCTTGGCCTTGGCCGGGTCTCCGGTCTTGCCGGCCGGGAAGTGGTCGTACTTCGTGAAGCCGAAGGCCTCCTGCTCGGGCAGGAAGGTGGTGGCGGGTTCGGCGAGGGCGGAGCCGCCGGCGGCGTTGATGACGCTGGTGCGGTTGATCGCGTAGGAGATGGCCTGGCGGACCTTCGGGTTGTCGAAGGGGGCGATCTTGGGGTTGAAGGCGAGGTAGTTGACGTAGCCGAAGTGGCCGGTGCCGATCCGGCCCTCCAGCTCCTTGTCCGCCCCGATCTGCGCCAGTTCGGCCGGGCCGAGGTTGGTGTCGGTGGTGACGGCGGCCGCGTCGGCGCCGGAGCTGGTGGACAGGCGCTGGTTGATGACCGCCGCGTCGAGCCCGGAGCGGACGTCGATCGTGTCCGGGTAGGCCTTGCGCTCCTCGTCGGTCTTCTCGTCCCAGTGCGCGTTGCGCTCCAGGGTGAGGTGCTCGCCGTCGTTCTCGTTCTTGACGACCTTGTACGGGCCGGAGGAGACCGGGTGCTCCTCGTACTTGACCCCGGTGTCCTTGGCCTTGGGCACGGGCGCGAACTGCGTCTGTGTGGCGAGGAAGGGGAACTCCCCTTCGGGCTTGCGGAGTTTGAAGACGATCGTCTTCGCGTCGGGTACGACGATCGAGTCGAGCCCCTTGCCACCGTCCTTGTACGGACCCTCGTACGACTCCCCGCCGACCAGCCAGTCGCGCAGGTACGGGGCTCCGCCCGACAGCTCGGCGGCGAAGGACCGCTCGATGCCGTACTTGATGTCGGCGGTGGTGATCGGCGAGCCGTCCTCGTACTTCAGCCCGTCCTTGAGCGTGTACGTCCACTCGGTGGCGTCGGCGTTGGGCTTGCCGAGGTCGGTGGCCAGGTCGGGCACCACCTTGGCGCCGGCCGGGCCGGCCTCGCGGTTGCGGGTGGTGAGCGTGCGGAACACGAGCGAGGGGACGTTGCCGCCGCCGGAGGTGTACAGGCGGGCCGGGTCGAAGTCGCTCTGCGGCTCGTTGTTGAGGACGGTCAGGGTGCCGCCCTTCTGCGGGGCGGCCCCGGCGGCGCCGGCCTTGTCGCCGGCGGAGGCCTTGTCCGTGCCGTCCGTGGGCCCGCAGGCGGCGGCGCCCCCGGCCAGAACGACGCTGACGGCGACCGCGGCCACGCGGCGCGATATGAGGGACTGACGGGCCATGGGAAAGAGGACCTCTCGGCGTGAAGGGAGATGCGGAAAAGGCCACGCGAGGGGCAGCGGTGTGTGCTCCGGGGGGTCCGGGCGGTCGGCGGCGTGCCGACGGCGGGACGGAAGAACGGAGGAAGCCGCACCTGCGGGCTGGAAGCCCCGGGCGCGGCGGAACGACGGAAAGGAAGGGAAGTCGCGCGCGCTCAGGGAGGCGTCAGCGACAGAAGATGTCGGCCACGCTGTGCGCGGTCACACCAAGCAGCGCCAGCTCAATGGCGGCGCTCGCGGTGGCGGTGTGCAGGTGCGACATGCGGAGAACAATGACCGACCAGCGGACACTTGTCAAAGCCCTGCATCAACTCCCGGGATACACCCAGGGGTTGGGCTTGCAGTGGATTCCGTTGATGTCCAGGGACTTCGTCTGCTGCTGCATGATCGGAGCGAGTGCGCCCGGCGTGGAGCAGCTCACGTGGCCGTGGCCGAGCCGGTGGCCGACCTCGTGGTTGATGAGCATCTGGCGGTAGGCGAACATCTGGTCCGGGCCGAAGGTCGCCGAACCCTGCGCCCAGCGGTACGCGTTGATCATCACGCGGTCGGTCGACGCGGAGTCGCAGGAGACGTTGTCGATGGTGGTGTCGAGGCCGGACTTCCTGCACCAGACGCCGGTGGTCCCGGGGCTGGCGAGCGTGATGACGAAATCCGCCTCGCCGCCCGGCACCCGCTCGAAGGTCTTCGTACCGCCGTGGCCCCAGCTCCGGTCGTCGTTCAGCGTGCGGTGCACGGCCTCGGCGAACAGCTGCGGATCCAGGCCGAGCCCCTGCTCCACGTCGACGCGGTAGCGGACCACCCGCCCCTTGCCGGGAGCCTGCGCCACACCGGGCACGGTGTCGAAGGCGCCGGGGCCCTTCAGCTTCTCGTCGATGGGGAACTGCTGCGCCATCTTCTGGTCGTACGAGAGCTCCGGCGCGGCCTTGATCGCCGCGGAGGCGTCCGGGGTGGGCCGGCCGTCGGAACGGGAGGCGGCGGAGTTGCCCTGGACGGCGTGGCTGTTGCCCTCGTCGGCGGCGCGCACGGGGTTCTTGCCGCTGTCGTTCTCGGAGGCGGCCTGGCCCGCGACGATGACGGCGAGCGCGACGGTGACGGCCGCGGCGGCCATCCCGGCGTACGTACGGCCCTTGCCGCTGCGCCCGCCGGCGGACGGAGCCCCCTTCGGCTCTTCCGCGGGGGTGGCGACCGGCGTGCGCGGCGCGGGGATCCGGCGGTGCGAGCCGGTGGCGGTGACGGCGTTCTCGGCGACCGGGACCGCGCGGTGCGGCCCCGTCGTGGTGAGGGCGTCGTCGGGGAAGGCGTCCTCGGGGAAGGCGTCCCCGCCGACCGTGACCCGGCGGTGCGCGCCCGTGGAGGTCATCGGCGCGTCGAGGGTGACCTGCGGGAAGCCGACCGCGGGGGTGCCGAAGGCCGGGGTGTCGTGGACCGGGGAGCCGTGACCCGGAGTGCGGTGCGCCGGAGCGCCGAGGGCCTGGCTGTCGTACACCGGGGTACCGAAAGCCGGGCTGTCGTACACCGGCGTACCGAAAGCCGGGCTGTCGTACACCGGCGTACCGAAAGCCGGGCTGTCGTACACCGGAGTGCCGAAAGCCGGGCTGTCGTGGGCCGGGCTGTCGTGGGCCGGGCGGGTGCGCGGGGCCCCGCGCCAGTCCCCGTACGTCGTACCGGTACCGGCGGCCGCGCCCCAGGCGCCGCCGGGCTCGTGCTGTTCGGGGTGTCCGCCGCGCGCGGCCGACACCGGCTCGCGGCGCGGCGGGGCGGCGTACCCGCGGGGGGCGGCGGCCGGCTCGGCCCACTCGGCCGAAGCCGGGGCCGCGGCCCGGGCGCCGGCCTGTTCGGCCGGCTGCGGATGGCCTGAGCCGGGGCCGGGAGCCTGACCCGACTCCTTGCGGCTATGTCGTCCCACGTCCTCAGCCCTTGCCGTCCTCGTCGGTGTTCACGGTGTGCTCCGCCGCGCCCGGGTCCGGCTCGGAGCCCTGCCCCTCGGTGGAGGCGGCGGCGTCCTGCAGCTCCCGGAAGGCGGCCGCGACCACCTCGGGGTACTCCATCATCGCCACGTGCCCCGCCTCGGGCAGGCACAGCAGACGCGACCCCCGGTAGGCCGCGGCGGCCTTGCGCGCCATACGGTACGAGACGAGCTGGTCCCGGCCACCGTAGACCAGCAGGGTCGGTGCGAGCACCCGCTGTGCCTGGCGCCACAGTCCGTGCTGGCCACCGAGGGTGTAGGCGTCGACGATGCCGCGCGAGGAACGGGTCATCGCGTCCCAGAAGTACGGCAGCGCGAGCCGCCGTTCCATTTCCTCGACGGCCAGCTCGAACGCCTCGGGCGTCACCCGCGAGGGGTCCCCGTAGCAGAGGTCCGTCACCCCCCGGGTGCGCTGCTCGGCGCTCAGGCCCCGGGTGAGGCGGCCGAAGAGCCCGGCCACTCCGGGTACGGCGAGCAGCGCGGTCGGCACCGCCGACTTCTGCACGCGCAGTTCCGGCAGGGCCGGGGAGATCAGCGTCAGGGTGCGCACCAGGTCGGGCCGCACGGCCGCGACCCGGGTGGAGACGGCGCCGCCGAGGGAGTTGCCGAAGAGGTGAACCGGTCCGCGTCCGGCGGAGTCGAGGTGCCGGATGACGGCGCGCGCGAGGCCGGTGACGGAGTAGTCCCGGTCGGCGGGCGGCGGGGACCAGCCGAAGCCGGGCAGGTCCAGGGCCTCGCCCTCGACGGAATCGGCCAGCTTCGCCATGAGCGCGGACCAGTTCTGCGAGGATCCGCCGAGCCCGTGGACGAACAGCGCGGGCGGCAGTCCGGCCCGGACCGGCCGGCGGACCCGTACGGCCAGTTCCAGCCCGGGCAGCCGGTCGGTGCGCACCTGCTCCCCATCGGCCACGCGTACGCCCCCCACCTGGGACGACTGGGTGGAAGGCGAGGGGTCGGTGGACCGTACGCCCGGCAGCTCGGTCGAAGACATGGGGCAATGTTACGAGACGATCACGCGGGTCCTCTTGTGTTCGCCGTCACAGATGCTTGCGGAACCGCCTAGCGGGGTATCCGCGATCCTCCTAGGCTCGTAAGGGGGAAGGGCGGAAAGGGTGGAAAGGGGTGCTCCATGACTGTCGACCCTGCGGAACCGGACACCTTCCGGTCAGAGCTGCGGGACGACCTCGGTGCGGAAGCCTCCGAGGCGGACGCGGCGGAGCAGAACACGGAGTTGAACCCGACCGGGGACGATCCGCTCACCCCCGTCGGCCAGCGCGAAGCCTCCGAGGGGGATGCCGCCGAGCAGACCCGGGTGGTTCCCCTGGACGATGACGACTACCGCTGAGCCAGCGCTGACCAGCATCTCCGGTGGGTGACCGGCGGTCCGTACCGCGAGAAAACTCGGCTTGAACCCTCCAGATTCGGTTACCGAAAAGTACGATGGCCGCGCGGCGCAAGGCGCACTGTGTTCTAGAGAAAGTGGGAGGCGGCGTGACAGCCATCGAGCAGACCGAGGCAGCGCGTCCGCGGGGCACGCGACTTCCGCGCCGGGCCCGGCGCAACCAGCTCCTGGGTGCCGCCCAGGAGGTCTTCGTCGCGCAGGGTTACCACGCGGCGGCCATGGATGACATCGCGGAGCGTGCCGGTGTCAGCAAGCCGGTGCTCTACCAGCACTTCCCCGGCAAGCTCGACCTCTACCTGGCGCTCCTGGACCAGCACTGCGAGGCCCTGCTGCTGGCCGTGCGCACCGCGCTCGCGTCGACGAACGACAACAAGATGCGCGTCGCCGCGACGATGGACGCCTACTTCGCGTACGTCGAGGACGAGGGCGGCGCGTTCCGGCTCGTCTTCGAGTCGGACCTGACCAACGAGCCGGCGGTGCGCGAGCGCGTCGACCGCGTCTCGCTGCAGTGCGCCGAGGCCATCTCGGAGGTCATCGCCGAGGACACCGGCCTGTCCAAGGACGAGTCGATGCTGCTGGCCGTGGGCCTGGGCGGGGTCTCGCAGGTCGTGGCCCGGTACTGGCTGTCGAGCGAGAGCCCGGTCGCCCGCGACACCGCGGTGGGGCTGCTGACCTCCCTCGCCTGGCGCGGAATCGCCGGCTTCCCGCTGCACCCGACGGACGTCTGAGCGGCGCCGGCGGCGACCGGCGGGCCGGCCCCGGCCGTCGCCGCCGGTCTGACCGGCGGATGTTCGCTGCGAGCGTTTTCGCCGCGCGGCGGACACGTCCCCTCTCCGGGCTAATGTGGACCGGGTAACGGCGCGGCAGATCGCGCGAACCGGACCGTCGGAGGGACAAGGCCGTGGAGGTCAAGATCGGCGTGCAGCACGCACCCCGGGAGATCGTGCTCGAGAGCGACCTGAGTGCCGAGGAGCTGGAGAGCATCGTCACCGCCGCCCTGTCCGGCTCGGCGTCGCTGCTGAGCCTCACGGACATCAAGGGCCGCAAGGTCCTGGTGCCGTCCGAGCGCCTGTCGTACGTCGACCTGGGCGAGCCCAGCGTGCGCAAGGTCGGCTTCGGCGCTCTCTGAGCACCCGGAAGTACCGAGCACCCGGAAGTACCGAGAACGGCCCGGCGGAGTCCTCCGCCGGGCCGTTTCCGTTTCCTCCGCTTCGGGTAGGACCGCTGTAAGACACGCTCCCGGTACGCCCCGGTATTTCCGCCGCTCGAGAGGATCTTCCATGCTGCTGATCGAAGCGCTCGGCTCCGCTCTCCTGGGCCTCGCCCTGGCCGGGGCGGCCGTCCGTGTGCTCGGCCCGCGGCTGCCGTCCTCGCGGGTGGTCCTGGCCAGCGGAGTGGCGGGCGCCCTGTTCGGGGCCTACCTGACGCACACCGCGCTGGGCCCCGGGCACAACACGCTGTTCGCGACCTTCATCGGCGGCGCCCTGGTCTCGGCGGTGGTCCTGTCCCTGCTCCTGCGGCCCGCCGGCCGGACGGGGAGGCCGCCCCGCCGGGCTCCGTTTTCGGTTCCGACGCGGGGCTAGACGGCCGCACTGAGCGCCCCGGGTGACCTTTGACCCATGACGTCGGCCCCCGTACGGAAGCTTCCGTACGGGGGCCGACGTCATGGGCGCTCCGCCTCCGGGGCGGGGACTGAGGGGACTGCTAGGCCGCCAGGCCCAGGGCCGCCATGCGCTTGGTGTGCGCCTTGGTGATCCGGGTGAACATCTCGCCGACGGCCGCCAGGTCGAAGCCGGCCGCCATCCCGTCCACCCCGCCCACCAGCATGGTGGAGAGCGCGTCACGCTCCGCGACCACGCGCTGCGCCTGCGAGAGCGCCTCGCCCATCAGCCGGCGGGCCCACAGCGCGAGCCGGCCGCCGCAGCGCGGGTCGGCCTCGATGGCGGCGCGCACCTTCTCCACGGCGAAACCGCCGTGGCCGGTGTCGTCGAGCACGCTCACGACGAGCCCGCGGGTGTCGGTGTCGAGGTGGGTGGCCACCTCGCGGTAGAAGTCGCTGGCGATGGAGTCGCCGACGTACGCCTTGACCAGGCCCTCCAGCCAGTCCGACGGGGCGGTCTGGCGGTGGAAGTCGTCGACGCCCTTCGCGAAGGGCTCCATCGCGGCGGTGGCGTCCTCGTCGATCGCGGCGAGCCGGTCGCGCAGGCGCTCGAAGTGGTGGAATTCGGCGGAGGCCATCTTCGCGAGCTCGGCCTTGTCCCCGAGGGTGGGCGCGAGCTTGGCGTCCTCCGCGAGGCGTTCGAAGGCCGCGAGTTCGCCGTACGCGAGCGCCCCGAGCAGATCCACCACGGCGGCCCGGTACTGCGGCGAGGCGGAGGCCGTGGCCCAGTCCTGGGCGGCGATACCGGCCGCCTCGGCGGGGGCGCTTTCGTCGGCGGGCGATGCGTTTTCAACGGTCGACATGCACCGCACAATAGCTCGCCGAAAGGCACCGTGAACCACCTGCTCAGTCCACGTAAACGCGCCTACCTGGTGAATTCACCCGACACAGCTGCGCGATTCCGGGGTACAGTGGTATTGCGCCTGCCGAACACTCGGCGGGCCATCCGAATGAGGATGCCCGGTCGGTGGCCCGATCGGCTCCACCCGACCGCCCTCGGCGTGATGCGCACGTTCATACGTCGCCTCCCAAGAGGGGCCCCTCAGCGGCATAAAGCGCCTGAGCGATGGCCGTGGTCCCGCGCAGCTTCGTACGTACGTAGTGGTACTGCAAGCCCGGCACGGTACGACCCCCCTCGCCGCCTCGCGCCGCGTCTCACAGAAGAGGCAGCACCCTGACTACGTTCCGAGACCTCGGGATCTTTCCCGAGACGGCCGAGGCCCTTGAGGCCGTCGGCATCGTGTCCCCCTTCCCGATCCAGGAGATGACCCTCCCCGTCGCCCTCTCCGGCACGGACGTCATCGGCCAGGCCAAGACCGGTACCGGCAAGACGCTCGGTTTCGGCCTTCCCCTGCTGGAGCGCGTCGTCGTCCCCGCGGACGTCGAGGCCGGCCGTTCCACGCCGGAGCAGCTGACCGACGCCCCGCAGGCCCTCGTGGTGGTTCCGACCCGCGAGCTCTGCACCCAGGTCACCAACGACCTCCTCACCGCGGGCAAGGTCCGCAACGTCCGCGTCCTCGCCATATACGGCGGCCGCGCGTACGAGCCCCAGGTCGAGGCGCTCAAGAAGGGCGTCGACGTCATCGTCGGCACCCCGGGCCGCCTGCTCGACCTGGCCGGGCAGCGCAAGCTCGACCTCTCCAAGGTCAAGGCCCTCGTCCTGGACGAGGCCGACGAGATGCTCGACCTGGGCTTCCTGCCCGACGTCGAGAAGATCATGGCCTACCTGCCCGCGAAGCGTCAGACGATGCTGTTCTCGGCGACCATGCCGGGCGCGGTCATCGGCCTGGCCCGCCGGTACATGTCGCAGCCGACGCACATCCGCGCCACCTCGCCCGACGGTGAGGGCGCGACCGTCGCCAACATCACGCAGCACGTCTTCCGTGCGCACAACATGGACAAGCCGGAGCTCGTCTCCCGCATCCTGCAGGCCGAGGGCCGCGGGCTCGCCATGATCTTCTGCCGCACCAAGCGCACGGCGGCCGACATCGCCGAGCAGCTGGAGAAGCGCGGCTTCGCCTCGGGCGCCGTCCACGGCGACCTGGGCCAGGGCGCCCGCGAGCAGGCGCTGCGCGCCTTCCGCAACGGCAAGGTCGACGTGCTGGTCTGCACCGACGTCGCCGCGCGCGGTATCGATGTCGAGGGTGTCACCCACGTCATCAACTACCAGACGCCCGAGGACGAGAAGACCTTCCTGCACCGTGTGGGCCGTACCGGCCGCGCGGGCAACAAGGGCACGGCCGTCACCCTGGTCGACTGGGACGACATCCCGCGCTGGCAGCTGATCAACAAGGCGCTGGAGCTGGACTTCCACGACCCGGCGGAGACGTACTCCACGTCCCCGCACCTGTACGAGCAGCTGAACATCCCGGCCGGCACCAAGGGCATCCTGCCGCGCGCCGAGCGCACGCGGGCCGGCCTGAAGGCCGAGAACCTGGAAGACCTGGGCGAGACCGGCGGCCGCGGTGGCCGTGGCGGCCGCGACGGTGGCCGTGACAGCGGTCGTGGCCGCGACGGCGGACGTGACGGTGGCCGCGGTGCCGCCGCCCCGGCCGCCGAGGAGCGTCCCGCCCGTGCCCCGCGCCAGCGTCGCCGCACCCGTGGCGGCTCGGACCAGAGCAGCGCCGAGCTGCTGACCCCGGTGACCGCCGAGGCAGCCCCGGTCGCCGCGGTGGCCGCCGCTCCCGCGGTCCAGGCTCCGGCGGTCCAGGCTCCGGAGGCTCCGGCCGCCGACGAGGCGCGCAAGCCGCGCCGTCGCCGGACCCGGTCGGCCGCTCCGGCCGCCACCTTCGTCGCCCCGGCGGCGAAGCTGGAGCCCCTGGCCCCGTTCGTCAGGGAGCCCGAGCTGGAGTTCCAGATCGCCCCGCCGACCGAGCCGGTCCGCGAGCGCCGCTCCGGCGCCGCCCGTACCAGCGCCCCGCGTGTCCGTGCGCCCCGCAAGGCCGCGGCGGCTCCGGTCGCCGAGGTCGTCGCCCCCGTGGCCGCGGTCGTCGCCCAGGCCGCCGTGGTCGAGGCCCCGGCCGCTCCGGTCGCCGAGGAGGCTCCGGTCAAGCCGAAGCGCACGCGGACCCGCAAGGTCGCCGCTGCCGCCCCGGCCGCCGAGGTCGTCGCCGAGGCTGCCGCTCCGGTGGCGGAGGAGGCTCCGGTCAAGCCGAAGCGCACCCGCACCCGCAAGGCCGCGGCCGCCGCCCCGGAGACTCCGGCCGCCGAGGCTGCCGCTCCGGCCGCGGAGGAGGCTCCGGCCAAGCCGAAGCGCACCCGCACCCGCAAGGCCGTCGCCGCGGTGGAGACCCCGGAGGCGTAACGCCCTGCCGATGGCCCCGGTCCCCTTCCGAGGGGGCCGGGGCCATCGGCGTATCTGGGGCCGGGCGGAGCTCCCGTACGGGCGTACGGGCCGGTAACCTCGGGCCATGAGCAAGCCCCCGACCCTCACGCTCCCGCCCGCGGCCCGTGCGTACCGCCTGGCGACGGCCCGCGGCGAGTTCGCCGTGCACGAGGCCGTGCCCGCGGGGCCGGCCCGCGGTACCGCCCTGCTGGTGCCCGGCTACACCGGCAGCAAGGAGGACTTCATCGGCCTCCTCGGGCCGCTGGCCGGCGCCGGGTACCGGGTGGTCGCCGTCGACGGCCGCGGCCAGCACGAGAGCGGCGGCCCGCGCACGCAGGCCCCGTACGCCCTGGCGGAACTGGCGCAGGACGTCCTCGCGCAGACCGCCGCCCTGGGCGCGGCCGGTCCGGTGCACCTGCTGGGGCATTCGCTGGGCGGGCTGATCGTCCGGGCGGCCGTGGTCCGCGATCCGGCCCCGTACGCCAGCCTCACGCTGCTGAGCAGCGGCCCGGGGGCGGTCTGCGCGGAGCAGCAGGGCCGTACGAAGCTGCTGGTCTCCGCGCTGGAGGCGATGGGTGACGACATGCCGGGCATCTGGGCGGCCATGCGCGCCATGGATCTGCGCGACGCACCCGCCGAGGAGCCGGGCCTCGCGGAGTTCCTGCGCGCCCGCTGGCTCGGCACCCTCCCCGAGCAGCTGATGGTCACCGGCCGGGTGCTCCTGGAGGAGCCGGACCGGATCGACGAGCTCGCCGCCGCGGCGCCCGGACTGGCGAAGCTGGTGCTGTCCGGGGAGTCGGACCCGGTGTGGCCGGTGTCGGAGATGGACGCGATGGCGCAGCGGCTGGGCGCGGCGAGGGTGGTGGTCCCGGGGACGGAGCACTCCCCGAACGCCGAGGATCCGGCGGCCACGGCGGCGGCACTGGAGGCGTTCTGGAAGGCCTCCGAGGGGATCTGACGGCTCCGACATCCGTTAGTAGTTAGACAGGGAAAAAATTTCCTTAGCGTAGGGAATGTTTGCGGCTTACACTTCGTTAACCCTGTACAAGGAGAAACACTGACGAAGGGAGAAGCCCCATGCGCTTCGAGATTCTGCGCCTGGACGACGTCGACGGATCTGCCGTGGACAGCACCGTCGTGGACGCGGCCTCCGTCAACCGGATCGTGCAGCAGGCCGCGGCCATCGGCCAGCGCATCCTGATCCGACCGGCTGAGACCGTGTCCAACTGACCGCGTCCACCCATTCGCCGAACGCCCCCGCACCGGTCCCGGTGCGGGGGCGTTCGCATGCGTGGCGGCGGCCGGCGGACGGCGCTACGCGCTCTCGATCACCTGGAGCACGCCGTTGATGATCTGCTGGACCGCGATCGCGGACAGCATCATGCCCGCCAGGCGCGTCACGAGGACCACGCCGCCGTCCTTGATCACGCGGATGATGACGAGCGAGTAGCGCATCACCACCCACAGCACGATGTGCATCGCGACGATCGCGGCCCACACCGAGAACTGGGCGGTGGCCCCGTCGGCCTTCTGCACGGCCAGGATCACCGAGACGATCGCGCCGGGCCCGGCCAGCAGCGGCATCCCGAGCGGGACGAGCGCGACGTTCACGTCCTTGGTCTGCTTCGGCTCGTCGGTCTTTCCGGTGAGCAGGTCGAGCGCGATGAGCAGGAGCAGCAGCCCGCCCGCGATCATCAGGGCCGGCACGGAGACGTGCAGGTAGTCGAGGATCTGCTGGCCGCAGAGGCCGAAGACGGCGATGACGCCGAAGGCGACGCAGACGGCCTGCCAGGCCATGCGGCGCTGCACCTTGGCGGGGCGGCCGGAGGTCAGCGCGAGGAAGATGGGCGTGATCCCCGGAGGGTCCATAATCACAAAAAGCGTGAGAAAGAGGGATCCGAAGACGGCGAAATCGAGCACAGTGATGCCTTGCAGGAGAGGGGTGTCGCGAAAAAGGGGGGAAGGGCGGGAGGGGCGGCGGCAGAGGTCAGCCGCGGACGCGTCCACCGGCGCCGGGAACCGGGAACGCCCCGGTCGCACGGCGGGTGATCTCGCCGTAGATCTCGGGGTCGGTCGTGTACTCCCCGAGGCGGCAGGTCTTGCGGCTGCCGTGGTAATCGCTGGACCCGGTGGTCAGCAGGCCGAGATCGGCGGCCAGGCCGCGCAGGCGCGCGCGGGTGGCCTCGTCGTGGTCCATGTGGTCGACCTCGATGCCGTCGAGGCCGGCCGACGCGAGCGCGGCTATGGCGCTCTCGGGCACGCAGGTGCCGCGCTTGACGGCGGCGGGGTGGGCGAAGACGGTGACCCCGCCGGCCGCCTTGACCAGGCGGATCGCGTCGAAGGGGTCGAGCTCGTGCTTCTCGGCGTACGCGCGGCCCCCGTCGGCGAGCCAGTCCGCGGTGAACGCGTCCGACACGGTGCGTACGACGCCCAGCTCGACGAGTGCGGCGGCGATGTGCGGGCGTCCCACGGAGCCGTCGCCGGCGATCCGGGCCACCTGCTCCCAGGTGACGTCCACCCCGAGGCCCTGCAGCTTGCCGATCATGGCCTGGGCGCGCGGGGTGCGGTCGTCGCGCACGAGCTCCCGCTCGCGGTGGAGCTCGGGCTCCTCGGGGTCGAACAGGTACGCCAGCATGTGCATGCCGATGCCGTCGAGCCGGCAGCTCAGCTCGGCGCCGGTCACCAGGGTCAGCCCCTGGGGCAGCGCGGCGATGGCCTCGCGGTATCCGGCGACGGTGTCGTGGTCGGTCAGCGCCACCACGTCGAGCCCCGCACCCGCGGCATTGCGCACCAGCTCGGCGGGGGTGTCCGTACCGTCCGAGGCGGTGGAGTGGGCGTGCAGGTCGATGCGCACAGCCGTACTCCAGGGTTCACGCGCGGACGGGGGGTCGCTCCAGGATACCGTCCGATTTTCCCGCTACGGGCCCCCACCGGCCCGGCCGCGCCAGGGCCCCGGCCTGCGGCCCCCGCCGCGGGCAGCCGGACGGAGTCCGGCGCAGCACCGCGAAGCCGGTGAGGCCCGCCAGGGCCGAACCGCGCGAGCGGTGCGTCAAGAGGAGAGGATGCGGGGGCTCAGGGCGCCGCAGGGCAGCAGCTCCACCTCGGCTCCCGCGTCGCGCAGGTCGGTCAGGACCAACTCGTCGTACATCAGCAGGCCCGACTGCTCCGGCCAGACGATCGCCCACAGCCACAGCCCGCGCGCCTCCCCGGCGAAGACGGCCCGGTCCTCGGGGACTCCGGTGACGTGCCAGAGCGGCGTCGGGCGCCCGGCGGCGACCACCTTGGCGTGCGGCGGGGCGGAGACGTTCATGTAGCGGCCCGGGTCGGGGGCGTCGAGGCCGGCGAAGCGGGCGCCCAGGCCGACGCCCAGCTCCTCGGCGATCAGCAGCAGCTCGCCGATGCCGCCGAGCGGGCCGGGCCCCGAGCAGGCCACTGCGGTGGCCCGGCCGCCGCTGCGGTCGTCACCGGCGGAGGCGATCCCCGTGAACAGCCAGCCGACGGGCAGCGGCCAGGGCATCCAGACAGGCACCTGCGCCCGGTTCACCACCACGCCCAGGCCTTCGACGCTCGGCGGGATCACGGGCTGCAGGGGATGGACCGTGCCGTGTAGCGCGCACTGCCAGGAGTCGGCGAAAAGACCGGGCGCCCTGACCCGGCCACCACACTTCGGGCAACTCGGTTCGCCCCTCATAAGAAGCCACGCTCCTCCCCGCCGCGCGCCCCGTCAAGATGCGATCACCCGTTCGGGCGGCCGGGCGGCGGCCCGATGCTCAGTCCAGGGGGACTGCCGTACGCAGAGGGTCCCGCAGATCCGTGCCGCGCGCGAGCCAGCGTTCCTGCAGGGCGGCCGCTCCGTGGACCCGTTTCCACGCCGCCTCGTTCGCCGTCATCGGCAGGAGGGGGAAGAAGGAGACGGGGTCCATCGGGTCGTCCAGGACGAGGTCCTCCACCAGCCCGCCCGGCTCCGCGACGAGCACGGAGGTGAACGGGGCCCCTTCCCACAGGGGTTCGCCCACGTCCAGCGAGGCGCCGGGCGCCACGATGAGCCCCTCCACCTGGGGCGAGGCCGCCAGTACGGCCAGCGGCCGCAGCAGCCTGTCGGTGGGCGCGAGCCCGCCCCGTACGGTCAGCACGAGCTCCGCGCGCGGGCCGCGGACCGGGTCGGAGACCACCGCCGTGGGGTCGGTCATGGGCTGGGCGGACATGCCGAGGGTCGCGTACCGCACGAGGTCGCCCTCGGTGAAGCGGAGGACTTCGAAGCGGTCGGTGCCCAGGAAGGTGACGGCGGCGCGGGCGTCGGGTTCGCCGAGGGCGGCGCGCAGCCGGGCTTCCACAAGGGCCAGAATTTCTGCCATGGAGCGAGCATAGAACTCGTATCAGCCGGGTAAAGAGCGGCTCTTGACCATCCGTCGGCTGATATCGTTGACCGCTGGTCGGGGACGCTCTCAGAAGAGAAGTTTCAGTGCCCCGGCGACAGGACGTCCCTTACGGGGGACCGGCCGGAGGAGGTGGGGCTGCGGTGCATCGAAGTCGATCGCACAGTACGTGCGGTACCTCTCGCTCTTCCGCTTCGCCGACGGGCGCGCCGCGCCCCCTTTGATCCGCGCGTCCTTGGATGCACACGCCGGATCGGTCGAAGAGCGACGGAAGCACTGTGTCCTCCCGTCCTGATCCTTCCGCCTGCCCGCCCGGACTGTCGACCGGGTGAGCGTGCCGTCCGGAAGGACCTCCCACCCGTACGGTCCGCAGCCGTGCGCGCGAAGGAGCCTGCCATGTCGATGCTGCCCTACCTCCGTGCCGCCGTCCGCCCCGCCCTGCGCAGGTCCACGCCGGCGCAGCCGGGCTACGACGCCACCCGCGACCCGTCCGCGAACAGCGCGGTGGTCGACTGCGCCGTCTACCGCGAGGGGCGGCGCGCCGGGCGCGCGCAGGGAGCCCCCTGCCTGACGCCCCGTGATGCGCTGCGCGAAGTCCGCGCGGACGGCGGATTCGCGTGGATCGGCCTGCACGAGCCGACCGAGGCCGAGTTCGCCGGGATCGCCGCCGTGTTCGGACTGCACCCGCTCGCGGTGGAGGACGCGGTGCACGCGCACCAGCGGCCGAAGCTGGAGCGCTACGACGACACCCTCTTCACCGTCTTCAAGACGATCCACTACGTCGAGCACGCCGAACTCACCGCCACCAGCGAGGTCGTGGAGACGGGCGAGGTGATGTGTTTCACCGGCCCCGACTTCGTCATCACCGTCCGGCACGGCGGCCACGGCTCCCTCAAGGGCCTGCGCCACCGCCTCCAGGACGATCCGGCGCTCCTCGCCAAGGGCCCGTCGGCCGTCCTGCACTCCCTCGCCGACCACGTGGTCGACGGGTACATCGCCGTCGCCGCGGCCGTCCAGGACGACATCGACGAGGTGGAGAGCGAGGTCTTCGCCGCCCCCGCCAAGGGCAGTGCGCGCGGCGGCGACGCGGGCCGCATCTACCAGCTCAAGCGCGAGGTGCTGGAGTTCAAGCGGGCCGTCTCCCCGCTGCTGCGCCCCATGGAGCTGCTCAGCGAGCGCCCGATGCGGCTGGTGGAGCCCGACATCCAGAAGTACTTCCGCGACGTCGCCGACCACCTGGCCCGCGTGCACGAGCAGGTCGTCGGCTTCGACGAGCTGCTGAACTCCATCCTCCAGGCCAACCTGGCGCAGGCGACCGTCGCGCAGAACGAGGACATGCGCAAGATCACCTCCTGGGCGGCGATCATCGCCGTGCCCACGATGATCTGCGGCGTGTACGGAATGAACTTCGAGCACATGCCGGAGCTCCAGTGGCGCTACGGCTATCCCCTGGTGATGGCCACCATCGCCGGTACCTGTTTCACCATCCACCGGGCCCTGCGGCGCCACGGCTGGCTGTGAGGGCGCTGGCTGCGAGGGCGTCCGGGGCGCTGGCTACCCTGTGCGCATGACTCTCAGCGCGCTCGATCTGGCCCTCGTCGAGGAGGCCACCAAGAAGTCCGGCCTCATCTGGGTCCGCGGCTCCGGGGCGGACCGCGGGCTGTGGCACGCCTGGGTGGACGGCGCGGCGCACGTGCTCGGCGACGGGCCCGGGGAGCAGCCGTTCCCGGGGCTCGCGGACGGGGCGGCGGCCGAGGTGACCGTGCGCAGCAAGGACAAGGGCGGCCGGCTCGTCGCGTGGACGGCGACCGTACGCGAGCTCGTGCCCGGCAGCGAGCCGTGGGAGGCCGCGGTGGCCGAGCTGAAGGGCAAGCGGCTCAACGCGCCCGACTCCGCCGAGATGACCGACCGCTGGGCGCGGGAGTGCCGGCTGCTGCGCCTGGAGCCGGAGTCGGTCCGGGCCGACCTCCCCGGGGGTTCGCTGGCGGCGGCTCCGCTGGGCTCCCCGGCGACGACCCGGCAGCCGGTCCCGGCCGGTCTGCCGAAGCTGCTGCTGAAGCGGAAGAAGAAGGCCTCCCGCTAGACCCCCAGCCCTGCGGGAGATCCCTAGCCCTGCGGGTTGGCGCCCTGGCCGGAGCCCTTGCCCTGGCCGGAGCCGCCCTCCTGGTCCTTGGTCGTGGGCAGCTCCGAGCCGTAGTCCACCGTCTGGTCGGGCGCGGGCGCGGTGAGCTCGACCGGCTTGCCCCATTCCGCGAGGGTCACCCGTCCGGCGCCGCCCGCGCGTTCCATGAGGAGCGGGTACGGCGTGCCCTCCAGGGAGACCGAGAGCTTGCCGCCCTTGCCCTGGTCCGCCGAGACCTGGACGGCCCGGGTGGGCCCGACCTTGGTGTAGTCCTCGCCCTTGGTGAGCTTCCCGTCGAGCCCGAGCAGCCCGTCGAGCATGACCTGCATGTCGGTGAACCCGCGGAACTGCTTGTAGGAGGGGTCCCCCTCGGGCACCTTGACGAACTTGTCGCCGAGCTTGCCGGCCGCCTCGGACTGGCCCCAGAAGGCGGCGCCCGCCTTCAGGTAGAGCTGCTCCCCGACCCGCAGCAGCTGGAAGGTGGTGTCGTCCTGGGACTTCACCTCGCCGGAGCCGCCGTCCGCCCCGAGCCGCATGTCCAGGGTGAAGGACTTGCCGCCGCTGACGAGCGTGCCGGACAGGTGGACCGACTGGGCCCCGGTGACGGCCGTCTTCGCCTTGTCCTCGATCTGGTCGGCGGACAGCTTCCCGACCCCGTTCGTCCCCTCGTCGGGATCCGCTCCGCACCCCGTGCCGACGACGGCCAGGCCCGCGCACAGGGCACTGACGAAGGCGGCCCGGCGCAGCCGCGGGGCGGGGAAGTAGGCGGTCACGGGCAGGTGCCCCTCTCGTTGCGTGGCGAGCAGCTGGCAGCGTACCCGCCCGTACGCGGGCCCCTGCGCGGCGCCCGGACGCAGCCCGTGGGGACGCGCGTACGGACGTCGCGGGGGCGCCCCGCGGACGCCGCGCCGGTTCCGGTGCCGGGCCCGGGCGGACGGCCCCACCAGGAGGTTGCGTGCGGTACGGGCTAACCTGAGGGACGGCAGTACCGGTGATCGACGGATGACGCAGCTCGTAGGAGGCGCTCGGATGGCGGCAGGCGCCCCACGGATCTTCGTCTCGCATCTGTCGGGTGTGCCCGTCTTCGACCCCAACGGCGACCAGGTGGGCCGGGTGCGCGACCTCGTCGCGATGCTCCGCGTGGGCGGCCGGCCGCCCCGGCTGCTGGGCCTGGTGGTCGAGGTCGTCAGCCGGCGCCGGATCTTCCTTCCCATGACCCGGGTGACGGGCGTCGAGTCCGGCCAGGTGATCACCACCGGCGTGGTCAACATGCGGCGCTTCGAGCAGCGCCCCACCGAGCGGCTGATCCTCGGCGAGCTGCTGGACCGGCGGGTGCGCCTGGTCGCGGACGACGAGGAGGTCACCGTCCTGGACGTGGCCATCCAGCAGCTGCCGGCCCGGCGCGACTGGGAGATCGACCGGATCTTCGTACGGAAGGGCAAGTCGGGCGCGCTGCGGCGGCGCGGCGAGACCCTGACCGTGGAGTGGTCGGCGGTGACGGGCTTCTCGCTGGAGGAGCACGGGCAGGGCGCCGAGAACCTGGTCGCCACCTTCGAGCAGATGCGCCCCGCGGACGTGGCGAACGTCCTGCACCACCTGACGCCGAAGCGGCGTGCCGAGGTGGCGAGCGCGCTGGACGACGACCGGCTCGCGGACGTGATGGAGGAGCTGCCCGAGGACGAGCAGGTGGAGATCCTCGGGAAGCTGAAGGAGGAGCGCGCGGCCGACGTCCTGGAGGCGATGGACCCGGACGACGCGGCCGACCTGCTCTCCGAGCTGCCGGAGGACGACAAGGAGCGGCTGCTGACGCTGATGCGGCCGGACGACGCCGCCGACGTGCGGCGCCTGCTGTCGTACGAGGAGAACACCGCGGGCGGTCTGATGACCACGGAGCCGATCGTGCTGCGGCCCGACGCGACGGTCGCCGACGCGCTGGCCCGCGTACGGCAGTCGGACCTGTCGCCGGCGTTGGCGGCGCAGGTGTACGTGTGCCGGCCGCCGGACGAGACGCCGACGGGCAAGTACCTGGGGACGGTGCACTTCCAGCGGCTGCTGCGCGATCCGCCGTTCACCCTGGTCAGCTCGATCGTGGACACGGGTCTGGCGCCGCTGCGGCCGGACGCCTCGCTGCCGGTGGTGACCAGCTACCTGGCCGCGTACAACATGGTGGCGGTCCCGGTCGTGGACGAGAGCGGCTCGCTGCTGGGCGCGGTCACCGTGGACGACGTACTGGACCACCTGCTCCCGGACGACTGGCGGGAGACCGACTTCCACTCGGAGGGCTTCGGGGACCCCGAGGACTCCGAGCGCGCGGAAGGAGCCCTGCGTGGGAACTGAGCGGGGGCGCGGCGAGCGCGAGCAGGCACGCGACCGGCGCAAGGAGCAGATCCGGGAGCGGCGCGAACACGCCCGGGCGCAGGCGCGGGAGTACGGGCTGACGGAAGCGGCCGCCGAGCGGGCGGAACGTTCATCCTTCGAGCGCGGCGAGCGGGCGAAGGCCGGTCAGTCGACCGGGTCGAGTGCGCTGTCGCGCTCGCGCACCCGGCTCGACCTGCCGCGCCCGGCCCGCCGGCGGCTGCTGCCCGAGTACGACCCGGAGGCCTTCGGGCGGCTGTCGGAGCGGGTCGCCCGGTTCCTCGGCACGGGCCGGTTCATCGTCTGGATGACCGTCGTCATCATCATCTGGGTGCTGTGGAACATCTTCGCGCCCGTCAGCGTGCGCTTCGACCAGTACCCCTTCATCTTCCTGACCCTGATGCTCTCCCTCCAGGCCTCCTACGCGGCCCCGCTGATCCTGCTGGCGCAGAACCGGCAGGACGACCGGGACCGGGTCAACCTGGAGCAGGACCGCAAGCAGAACGAGCGCTCGCTGGCCGACACCGAGTACCTGACCCGGGAGATCGCGGCCCTGCGGATGGGTCTGGGCGAGGTCGCCACGCGCGACTGGATCCGGTCCGAGTTCCAGGATCTGATCAAGGAGATGGACGAACGGCGGCTATTCCCCGCCGAGAGTGACGAAGGCGACCGCTAGCAGGCTTTCCTGAGGCCCGCCACCGCGCCGTACCATCGGGGCATGGCTACCGACACAAGCTCCGCCTCCGCCGCTGCCGCGCCCGAACAGGACGCGATCCTGGACGCGCTGGCGACGGTGAACGACCCCGAGATCCACCGGCCGATCACCGAGCTGGGCATGGTCAAATCGGTGGAGATCGGTGACGGCGGCGAGGTCGCCGTCACCGTGTTCCTGACCGTGTCGGGCTGTCCCATGCGCGAGACCATCACCAACCTGGTCACCGAGGCCGTGCAGCAGGTCCCCGGCGTCACCTCGGTCGCCGTCACGCTCGACGTGATGAGCGACGAGCAGCGCAAGGACCTCGCGGCGACCCTGCGCGGCGGCACCGCCGAGCGCGAGGTCCCCTTCGCCCAGCCCGGCTCGCTGACCCGTGTCTACGCGGTCGCCTCCGGCAAGGGCGGCGTCGGCAAGTCCTCGGTCACCGTGAACCTGGCGGCGGCGATGGCGGCCGACGGCCTCAAGGTCGGTGTCGTCGACGCCGACATCTACGGCCACAGCGTGCCGCGCATGCTCGGCGTGGAGGGCCGCCCCACCCAGGTCGAGAACATGATCATGCCGCCGTCGTCGCACGGCGTGAAGGTCATCTCCATCGGCATGTTCACCCCGGGCAACGCGCCCGTGGTGTGGCGCGGTCCGATGCTGCACCGGGCCCTCCAGCAGTTCCTGGCCGACGTGTTCTGGGGCGACCTGGACGTGCTGCTGCTCGACCTGCCGCCGGGCACCGGCGACATCGCGATCTCCGTGGCCCAGCTCGTGCCCAACGCCGAGATCCTCGTCGTGACCACCCCGCAGCAGGCGGCGGCCGAGGTCGCGGAGCGGGCCGGCTCGATCGCCGTGCAGACCCACCAGAAGATCGTCGGCGTCGTCGAGAACATGTCCGGGCTGCCGTGCCCGCACTGCGACGAGATGGTCGACGTGTTCGGCTCCGGCGGTGGCCAGAAGGTCGCCGACGGCCTGACCAAGACGGTCGGCGCGACGGTGCCGGTGCTCGGCTCGATCCCGATCGACGTGCGCCTGCGCGAGGGCGGCGACGACGGCAAGCCGGTCGTCCTGTCCGACCCTGACTCCCCCGCCGGTGCGGCCCTGCGCGCCATCGCCGGCAAGCTCGGCGGCCGTGCCCGCGGCCTGGCCGGCATGTCCCTGGGCATCACCCCGCGCAACAAGTTCTGACGTAGGACGCACGAAGGGGGACCGGCGAGAAGATCTTCTCGCCGGTCCCCCTTCGTGCGTCGTCCTCGTTTCGCCGTCGGCCCTACTCGTACGCCGCCAGGTCCCCGATCACCGAGAACCCGAGCCCGTACGCGCTCATGCCGCGCCCGTAGGCACCGAGGTGCACCCCGCTCCCGGTCGATCCGGCCAGCACCCAGCCGAACTCCGACTCGCGGTAGTGGAACGGCGTCGGCTCCCCGTCCACGGGCAGCGACAGCGTCGACCAGTCCGGCCCGTCGAGGTCGTCCGCGAGCTCCCACGCGGCCTCGGTCTGCTGGTCGAGCCAGTCGTCGCGCAGGCTGTGGTCCATCTGCCCCGGCCAGCTGTAGGCCAGCAGCCCCGAGCCGGCCAGCCAGGCCGCCGAGGAGACCGAAGTGGCCTCCAGGACGCCGGTGCCGTCGGCGGTGCGCCGCAGCGGGTTGCTCGCCACCGTGACGACCACCGCGAAGCGCTCCTTCTCCCCGGTGGCGATCTCGCCGCGGGCCGAGGGCTCGTCACCGTGGCCGGTCGAACCGTGCTCCACGCTGCCGTCGGCGCCCGCGGCGACCTGCATCAGCCAGCGGGGGCCGGTGAAGGCCCCGTCCAGCCCGTACCAGGGGAAGTCGGCCCGCAGGTACCCCTCGGCCGCCCGGCGGGCGGCAGGGACGGGCGGGGCGGCCGCGTCCAGGGGCTGCGGATGGTCTGCTTCCGGTGCGGGGGCTGGCGTCTGCGCCTCGGCGGGCTGCGTGCCGACCCGGCTACTGCTCGTCGTCTCCATCGATGCGGCCTCTCGTTCCGTGGGATCCGGAACGGCCCACCCCCCTCGGGCGTCCTGGGTCCGGACTCAAAGGAGGATAGCCATCCGACCGCGGTTCGCCGGGCAGGCAGGCGCGTGCGTGGTCCCGGGTGGCGTCAGGTCGCGTCGGCGTCGTAGCGCGAGCGCTGCTCCTGCGCCGGGGTCGCGGGCTTCTTGACCATGTCCGGTCCGGCGCCCGGCGCGGCGGCGGGGAGGGCTCCGCCGGCGGCCGCGGCCGTGTCGGACTCCTTGCCGTTGACCGCGTCGGTAACGTCGTTCAGTTCCTTGCGGAGATCGAAGCTGCTCCGGATCTCCTTGAGGTCCTCGTTCTCGGTCAGCTGCTTGCGGATGAAGTTCTTCGGGTTCAGGTCCTCGAACTCGAAGTCCTTGAACTCCGGCCCGAGCTCCGAGCGGATGTCCTGCTTCGCACTGTCGGAGAAGGCGCGGATCTTCCGGATGACGCCCGTGACGTCCTGGATGACCTTGGGCAGCTTGTCCGGGCCGAAGATGAGAATGGCGAGCACCACGATCGTGACCAGCTCGAGTGCGCCTATGTCGTTGAACACCTTGCCCCGCTCCTCGGCTCTCTTCACGTCAGGCCTCACACACGGTACCCGGCCGGGTCCGCAGGCCAATACACCAGGACCGGGTGATTACCCGACCGGTTCGGCTTTCACCCGCCCGTCACGAACCGTTCGCCGACCCGAGGACCACTTCCAGCGTGCGCTCCCGGCCCTCGCGCAGCACGGTGAGGGCGAGCCGGTCGCCCGGCCGGTGGGCCCGGATCTTGATCACCAGCTCGTCGCCGCCGTGCACCCGTACCCCGTCCACCTTGGTGATCACGTCGCCCGGCCTGATGCCCGCGCGGGCTCCGGGCCCGTCGGCGGTCACGGCGGGCTTCCCGCCCTCGCCCTTCTCCCCCACCCGGGCTCCGTCGCCGGAGTAGTCCATGTCCAGGGTGACCCCGATGACGGGGTGGGTGGCCCGGCCGGTGCGGATCAGCTCCTCGGCGACGCGCTTGCCCTGGTTCACCGGGATGGCGAACCCGAGACCGATGCTGCCGCGCTGCTGTCCGGAGCTGTCCTTGCCGTCGCCTCCGCGGATGGCGCTGTTGATGCCGATGACCTGGGCCCTGGCATCGAGGAGCGGTCCGCCGGAGTTGCCGGGGTTGATGGGGGCGTCGGTCTGGAGCGCGTCGACGTAGCTGACGTCGCTGCCGTCGCCCTTGTCGCCCCCGGCGGTGATGGGGCGGCCGGTGGCGCTGATGATCCCGGCGGTGACGGTGTTGGAGAGGTCGAAGGGGGCCCCGATGGCCACCACCGGGTCGCCCACCCGGACGTTCTCGGAGTTGCCGAGCGCGAGCGGCCGCAGGCCCCGTACCCCGTCGACCTTGACGACGGCCAGGTCGTAGCCGGCGTCGCCGCCGACCAGCTCGGCGGCGACGCTCTCACCGGTGCTGAAGGTGACCGTTATGGTCCGGGCCCCGTGCACCACGTGGTTGTTGGTGAGGATGTGGCCCTGCCCGTCGAGGACGAAGCCGGTACCGGTCGAACTGCCCTCGGCGGCGTTGACGTGCAGGGTGACCACGCCGGGCAGCGCGGTGGCGGCGATCCCGGCCACGCTGTCGGGAGCCCGGCCGCCGTCGGCGGGAGCGGCCTGCGGGAGTTCGAGCCGGGTGCCGGCCTCCCGCTCGGCGAGGACGCCGGCGTAGCCGCCGATGCCGCCGGCCAGGAGGGCGGCGCCGAGGGCGAGGACGATGCCCTGGCGCAGTCCGAGCCGGCGCGAGCCCGCCCTGCCGTGGTCCACCGTCTGGAGCGGCCGCACGTCCCACGGGTCGTACCGCGGCTCCCGGTCGGGGTCCGCGACGGGCTCCGGCGTGGCCCTCGGGGGCGGTACGGATCCCTCGTGCGCGCCGCCGGGCTCCGCGGGGCGGCTCCACCACCGGGGCAGGGGGGCCGGGACCGGATCCGTCGCCGGATCGGTCTGCTGGCTGTCGGACATGGGTGCTCCCCGCCTGCCTGTCGGTCTCCGCCGGCCGCCCGGGGCGGCGCATCTGGCGGAGATTCAACCAGGTTGCCGGTGCCGCCCGCCCCGGCGGGCCACAGGACGGGACGCACGGGCGAACCGCGGGCAGCGGCCCCGGACCGCTCGGCTCAGCGGTACAGGGAGACCGGGCGTGCGGGGGCGGTCGGCCGGGAGGGCACCGGGGAGACCGCGAGCGGGGAGACCGGGCCGAGCGTCGGAACGGTGCCCGGCTTCGGCAGCCGGTTCTCCCGGACCACCGCGTCGACCACCGGGACCACGGGTCCCGTGCGCGCGGCCGGAGCCTCGCCCCGGGCATTGGGCTCGACCGTTTCCATCGGCAGCGAGCCGCCCAGCGCGATCGCGGCGAGCGACACCGCTCCGGCGGCCACGAACGCGAAGCGGCGCCGCTGCCGGCCCACCTCGTGTATCCGGAACCCCTGCTGCTGCGGCGCGGCGGCGGCCGCGGGCGACGCGTAGCCGAAGGAGGCGAACGGGTCGGCTCCCGGCGGCGGACCGAAGGGGCCGGAAGGTCCGGAGGGGCCCTCGGGACCGCTGCCCGGCAGCCCCTGCAGCCGTGCCAGCAGCCCTGCCGACAGCGGAGGGGGCGCGCTCTCCACGAACATGGTCTTCAGGCGGCGCTGCGCATCGGCCTCGGCCTTGCACTTGGCGCAGGTCGCCAGGTGCGCCAGGACCCGCTCGCGCGCGTCGTGACTCAACTCCCCGTCCACGAGGGCGGCGAGCCGGTCGCCCAGGTGGTGCTCCGCGGAGGAAGCCTGCTCGGCGGGCGACGGGGACGGACTGATCCCGCTCACTCGGCTCCGCCCTCTCCCCCGGTGCCGGGGGCGCCCACGGCCACGCCGGCCAGCGCGCGCTGCTCCGCACGGGCCTCGGGAGACCGGTGCTTGAGCGCCTTGCGCAGGTGCGAACGGCCGCGGTGGATACGGCTGCGGACGGTGCCGAGCTTCACGCCGAGCGTGGCGGCGATCTCCTCGTACGACAGGCCCTCGATGTCACAGAGCACCACGGCCGCACGGAACTCGGGCGCGAGCGTGTCCAGCGCCTGCTGGACGTCGGCGTCGAAGTGGGTGTCGTGCAGCACCTGCTGCGGGGACGGCTCACGGCTCGGCAGCCGCTCGGCGGCGTCGTCGGCGAGGGCGTCGAAGCGGATCCGCTGCTTGCGGCGGACCATGTCGAGGAAGAGGTTCGTGGTGATCCGGTGCAGCCAGCCCTCGAAGGTGCCGGGCGTGTACGTGGACAGCGAGCGGAAGACCCGGACGAAGACTTCCTGCGTCAGGTCCTCGGCGTCGTGCTGGTTGCCCGTCAGCCTGTAGGCGAGACGGTAGACCCGCGCACTGTGCGTGCTGACGATCTCCTCCCACGAGGGAGGGGTCCACGCCTGGGAGCCCGCATCGGCGGCGAACGTCGCGGTGGTTGCGGTGTCTACGGTGCGGAAACGGTCAGCAATGTTGGTCACGGATTTCGGCTCACCGGCCGACCAGAAGAGGCGTCGGAGAACACCCCCACGATCCACAGGCGCAGCCGCACCTCCCCTGTCGGCTCTGGTGGTGTCCAGCGGAGTCCCTACCATAGCCACCCCTCCCGTCAGCTCTGGATAAGCATTTTTGCAGTAACTTTGCACGGGCTCCGGGCCCCAGGCCGCTCCTGCGTCTCTACTGCTCTCAACGCCCGGTCCCATCTGCGGGTTCCCGACTCCAGCGGATACAGTCACCGTTGCGCCAACTATGGGGACAGGAGAGGGTCATTACCGGCAACCGGCAGACGAGCTGGGCGTTCGCCGACGCGTTTGTCGCCGAGGACGACGCTCTGCGATGGGCCCGCGACCGGTCCAGGGAAGCGGGACTTCGCTCCGTCTCCCCCGGCACCGGTGCCGCGCTGCGCCTGCTCGCCGCCACCGCCGACGCGAAGGCGGTCGCCGAGATCGGCACCGGAACCGGCGTCTCCGGCATCCACCTCCTGCACGGAATGCGCGCCGACGGGGTCCTGACCACGGTGGATCCCGAAGCGGACCGGCAGGCCTTCGCCCGCCAGGCCTTCCGCGCCGCAGGCTTCGCGGGCAACCGCGCCCGCTTCATCCCGGGCCGCGCCCTGGACGTACTGCCCCGGCTCGCCGACGGCGGGTACGACCTCGTCTTCTGCGACGGGGACCCCTCCGAGTCCCTCGACTACCTCGCCGAATCGTTGCGCCTGCTCCGCCCCGGCGGCCTCGTCTGCTTCGAGGGGGTCTTCTCGGACGGCCGTACGGTCGACTCCGCGGCCCAGCCGGTCGAGGTCCTCCGGGTCCGCGAGCTGCTGCGCACCGTCCGCGAGACCCCGGCCCTGGAGGCCGCTCTGCTCCCGGTGGGCGACGGCCTGCTCTGCGCGGTCCGGCGCTGATCCGAGCGGGCGGCTCGGCGCGGGAGCGCGGAGCTCAGCGCAGGAGTGCGAAGGTCAGCGCGGCCGTACCGCCCAGCGCGGCGCCCGCGAGGAGCTGCGCCGGCGTGTGCGCCTTCAGGACCAGCCGGGACCAGCCCACGCCGGCGGCGACCAGCAGCGCGGGGAGCAGCGCCGGCCCGAAGACCAGCAGCAGGACCATCACGGTGCCGGCGGCCACCGACATGTGGATGGATATCTGCCAGCCGACCGTGACCAGCAGGGAGGAGACGAGGCCGACGAGCATCGCGACGACCAGCGCGAAGACGTCGGCCGGGGCGCCGAGCACGCGCAGGAGGGTGATCCCGGCGACCACCGAGACCAGGCTCAGCCCCATCGGGACGACCCGCTGGCGCCGCACCCGTATGTGCTGGTCGGTCAGCGCACCGCGCCGGACCCCCAGCAGGATGATGCCGATCGGGACCACCCCGCAGAACACGGCGCCGAGCAGGCCCCAGCCGAGACCGGCCCACGACCCGGTGCTGTGCCAGCCGATCAGCAGGAGCTGGGCCACCACCAGGTTCGCCGGCGCCAGGACCTCCGTGAGGACCTTGGCCGCCTTCTCGCGGGGCGTGCAGTCGGCGAAGGCCGGCGGAGCGGGAGGGGAAAAGGTCACGGTGCGACTCCGGCGATCACGGCCCGGGGCTCGGCCCGGGGACACAACACTGCCCCGGCCGCTCGGTGCGGCCGGGGCAGTGCAGAGAATGCTGCGAAAGTACGATCAGTATCCCCGGGGGATCAACCGACGACCTTCTTCAGGGCGTCACCCAGGGCGTCCGCCTCGTCCGGAGTCAGCTCGACGACGAGCCGACCGCCGCCCTCGAGCGGTACGCGCATGACGATGCCCCGCCCCTCCTTGGTGACCTCGAGCGGGCCGTCGCCCGTCCGCGGCTTCATGGCCGCCATGCTCGTTCCCCTTCCTGAAACCAGTTCATCGTCAGCCGACGGCCCCATTCAGGTGCCTAGTACCCGGCATCGAACACATTGCTTCCAGGCCATTATCCCGCATGTCAGGACCCGATGACCAACATCGGCTGGGAACGCTTGTGCAACGCGCTTGACCAAAACCACTCATTTCGGGGACACGCCTGCGATACTTCGCCGCCGCGGCACGAGTCTGCCCTTCCGTTTATTTGACGCACATCACATGTCCGACCCCGGTCCGGTCCGCCATGCTGACCTTTGCACCGGCCGGTACCGGCCGGTAGCCAGCCCGCGACGAAGGGGGACCCCCGCCATGGCCGACAGCGTGCTCTACGAAGTGACCGACGGACTCGCGACCATCACGATCAACCGGCCCGAGGCCATGAACGCCATGAACACCGAGGCCAAGGTCGCCCTGCGCGACGCGGCCCGGGCGGCGGCCGCGGATCCGGCCGTACGGGCGGTCCTGCTCACGGCGGCGGGCAACCGGGCGTTCTGCGTGGGCCAGGACCTCAAGGAGCACGTCGGGTTCCTCGCGGCCGACAAGGAGCACGGCTCCTCGCTGACCATGAACACCGTCGCGGAGCACTACAACCCGATCGTCCGGGCGCTGACGGAGATGCCGAAGCCGGTGGTCGCGGGCGTGAACGGCGTCGCGGCGGGCGCGGGCTTCGGCTTCGCCCTGGCGGCGGACTTCCGCGTGGTCGCGGACACCGCCTCCTTCAACACCTCCTTCGCGGGGGTCGCCCTGACGGCCGACTCGGGCGTCTCGTGGACGCTGCCCCGCCTGATCGGCGGCTCGCGCGCCTCCGACCTGCTGCTCTTCCCCCGGTCCGTGAAGGCCCCGGAGGCCCTGGAGCTCGGCATCGCGAACCGTGTCGTCCCCTCGGAGGAGCTGGCGGCCGAGGCGCTGGCCGTGGCCCGGCGGCTGGCCGAGGGCCCGACGGTCGCCTACGCGGCGCTGAAGGAGTCCCTGGCGTACGGGGCCTCCCGGTCGCTGTCCGACGCGCTGGACCGCGAGGACGTCCTCCAGGCCCGCGCCGGCGCCTCCGAGGACCACACCATCGCCGTGGAAGCCTTCCTCGCGAAGCAGCCCCCGCGCTACCTGGGCCGCTAGCGGCTCCGCCGGGGGAACGGACCCGGAGACGGGGGGCCGGCCCTGCGGGGCGAGGTCCCCTACCCGCCCTTCGCCCGTTCCCCGGGCTCCGCCCGGACCCTTGGCCGCGTGCGGCGCCGTTCCCGGGGGCCGGCCCCCGGACCCCCGCTCCTCAAACGCCGGAGGGGCTGGATGACCGCCGGGTCAGGGCAGGTCGCGGGACACGCAGCGGGCCAGGTGGTCGTTGACCAGTCCGCAGGCCTGCATCAGGGCGTAGGCCGTCGTGGGGCCCACGAAGCGGATGCCCGCCTTCTTCAGCGCCTTGGCCAGGGCCGTGGACTCCGGGGTCACCGCCGGGATCTCGGTGGTGCTCCGCGGGGCCCGCCCCGGCTCGGGGGCGTAGGACCAGATCAGGGCGTCCAGCTCACCCGCCTCCCACCCGGCCAGGGTCTTCGCGTTGGCGAGCGTCGCCTCGATCTTGGCCCGGTTGCGGATGATCCCCTCGTCGGCGAGGAGCCGCTCCGCGTCCGCCGCCCCGAACTCCGCCACCTTGGCGATCTCGAAGCCCGCGAAGGCCGCCCGGAACCCCTCGCGCCGCCGCAGGATCGTCAGCCAGGACAGCCCCGACTGGAAGGCCTCCAGGCACAGCCGCTCGTACAGCGCGTCGTCCCCGTGGACCGGCCGGCCCCACTCCGTGTCGTGGTACGCGACGTAGTCCTCGGTGGCCAGCCCCCAGGGACACCGCAGGCCCCCGTCGGGACCGGCGAGCACCCCGCTCACTGCTCGGCGGCCTTGGTCAGGTCCACGGAGCCGTCGGCGGGGCCGGCCGCGGGCGCCTGCGCGGTCGCGGTCGCGCGCGCCGTCGCCGCGGTGAGCTCGGCGATCCGCGCGTCGCGCTCCGCCAGCTCCGCCGCCAGCCGCTCCAGTACGTCGTCCACGTCGGACATCCGGTAGCCGCGCGGGGCCACCGGCAGGCGCAGCTCGTCGATGTCCGCCCGTACGACGGGCCGGTTCTCCGGCAGGGCGTCGGAGAGCCGGTCGGGCTCGGCCTCGGGCAGCACGGCCTCGGACCCCCCGCCGGCCACCGCGAGGGTGACTCCCGCGACGACCACGACCAGCGCGATGAGCAAGAACGCGAACACGATCAACTCCCCTGAGAGACTCCGGCCACCAGGTTAAGGTCGCAGGCGAGGCGCGAGGGTCGCCGAAGGAGGAAAGAGCGGGATGCTGCGACTGGGCAGGCGCGAGTTCGACGACCACGAGCCGGTGATCATGGCCATCGTGAACCGGACCCCTGACTCCTTCTACGACCAGGGAGCGACCTTCCGCGACGAGCCGGCCCTGGACCGGGTCGAGCAGGCGGTGGCCGAGGGCGCCGCGATCATCGACATCGGCGGGGTGAAGGCCGGTCCCGGCGAGCACGTGGACGCGGCGGAGGAGGCCCGGCGCACGGTCGGCTTCGTCGCCGAGGTCCGCCGCCGCCACCCCGACGTGGTGATCAGCGTCGACACATGGCGGCACGAGGTCGGCGAGGCCGTCTGCGAGGCCGGGGCCGATCTGCTCAACGACGCGTGGGGCGGCGTCGACCCGAAGCTCGCGGAGGTCGCCGCACGCCACGGCGTGGGCATCGTCTGCACCCACGCGGGCGGCGTCGAGCCGCGGACCCGGCCGCACCGGACGGAGTACGAGGACGTCATGGCCGACATCCTCCGCGTCACGGTCGGCCTGGCGGAGCGCGCGGCGGCCCTGGGCGTACCCCGCGAGTCGATCATGATCGACCCGGGCCACGACTTCGGGAAGAACACCCGCCACTCGCTGGAGGCCACCCGGCGCCTCTCCGAGATGACGGAGACGGGCTGGCCGGTGCTGGTCTCCCTCTCCAACAAGGACTTCGTCGGCGAGACCCTCGACAAGCCGGTCAAGGAACGCCTGCTGGGCACCCTGGCCACGACGGCCGTCTCGGCCTGGCTGGGCGCCCAGGTCTACCGCGTCCACGAAGTCGCGGAAACCAAGCAGGTCCTGGACATGGTCCGCTCGATCCAGGGCCACCGACCCCCGGCGGTCGCCCGCCGGGGGCTGGCGTAGCGGCCGGTCCTACCGGGCGACTTCCTTCGTCACCAGCGCGATCGCCTCGTCCACGTCGTCGGTGACGTGGAAGAGGTAGAGGTCCTTCTCCGAGGCCTTGCCCTGGGCGATGACCGTGTTCTTCAGCCAGTCGATGAGCCCGCTCCAGTACGCCGTGCCGAACAGCACGATCGGGAAGCGGGTGATCTTCTGCGTCTGGACCAGGGTCAGGGCCTCGAACAGCTCGTCGAGGGTGCCGAGGCCGCCCGGCAGGACCACGAAGCCCTGGCTGTACTTCACGAACATCGTCTTGCGGACGAAGAAGTAGCGGAAGTTCAGCCCGAGGTCGACGTGCTGGTTGAGCCCCTGCTCGAAGGGGAGCTCGATGCCCAGGCCCACCGAGATGCCGTTGGCCTCCCGCGCGCCCTTGTTGGCCGCCTCCATCGCGCCCGGGCCGCCGCCCGTGATCACCGCGAACCCGGCCTCCACGAGCGCACCGCCGATCCGCACGCCCGCCTCGTACTCCGGCGAGTCCGCCGGCGTCCGGGCGGAGCCGAACACGCTGATCGCCGGCGGCAGCTCCGCCAGGGTGCCGAAGCCCTCGATGAACTCCGACTGGATGCGCAGGACCCGCCACGGATCGGTGTGCACCCACTCGGAGGGCCCGGCCGAATCCAGCAGCCGCTGGTCCGTCGTACTGCCGGCCTGCACCTGGCCCCGCCTCCTCAGCACCGGCCCGAGCTGCTGCTCCTCGGGCCGACGACGAGCGGACCCTTCAGGGTTGCCCATGATGTGCTCCCTCCTGCTGATCGTTGGATCAGGTTAGGCGCACAAAGGTGACGAGAAGGGGAATTCAGGAGGTCAGCCACGCGCGGAGTCGTTCCTCGCAGTGGAGGATCGCCTTCGTCTCGACGCGTTCGTCGGCCTTGTGGGCCAGGAGGGCGTCGCCCGGGCCGTAGTTGACCGCCGGGACGCCCAGGGCGCTGAAGCGGGAGACGTCCGTCCAGCCGAACTTCGGCATGGCGTGTCCTCCGACGGCCTCCATGAAGGCCGCGGCGGCCGGGTGGGAGAGGCCGGGGAGGGCGCCCGGGGAGAGGTCGTCGATGACGAACTCGTCGATGTCGCAGTCCGCGAAGACCTCGCGGACGTGGGCGATGGCCTCGTCCGTGCTGCGGTCGGGGGCGAAGCGGAAGTTGACCGTCACCGTGCAGGCGTGCGGGATGACGTTGTTGGCGACGCCGCCGTCGATGCGGACCGCGTTGAGGCCCTCGTGGTACTCCAGGCCGTCGATCACGGGCTTGCGGGGCTCGTACGCCGCCAGCGTGGCCAGGATCGGGCTCGCCGCGTGGATGGCGTTGGAGCCCATCCAGCTGCGCGCGGAGTGGGCGCGCTCGCCGGAGGTGCGGAGCAGAACGCGCAGGGTGCCCTGGCAGCCGCCCTCTACCTCGGCGTTGGAGGGTTCGAGGAGGACCGCGAAATCACCGGTCAGCCAGTCGGGGTGGGCTTCGGCGACCTTGCCGAGGCCGTTGAGGTCGGCGGCGACCTCTTCCTGGTCGTAGAAGACGAAGGTGAGGTCCCGGTTCGGCTCGGGGACCGTGGCCGCGATGCGCAGCTGTACGGCGACGCCCGACTTCATGTCGGTGGTGCCGCATCCCCACAGGACGTCGTTCTCGTCGAGGCGGGAGGGTACGTTGTCGGCGATCGGCACGGTGTCGAGGTGCCCGGCGAGTACGACGCGTTCGGCGCGGCCCAGGTGGGTGCGCGCGACCACGTTGTTGCCGAAGCGGTCCACCGTCAGGTGCGGCAGGCCGCGCAAGGCGTGTTCCACGAGGTCGGCGAGTACCTTCTCGTCGCCGCTCACGGAGGGGATGTCGACGAGCCGGGCGGTCAGCTCGGCGGCGTCCAGGGTGAGGTCCAGCTCGGATTCGGACATGGAGCTGACCCTAACCCCCCGGACTGCGGCAAAGCCTTGTCCGTCCGGCCGATGGACGCGCCATATGGCTCAAGTACGGTGGGCGGCGTGCCGCAGACCGATCACGCCAGTCCTCGACGCCGCCGCCCGCTCCGCTGGGCCGCGGGTTTCCTGGTGCTGCTGGCGGTCGCGGGGTACTTCGTCGTGCAGCGCGCCTCGAACGACAACGGCGGGGTCCCCTATTGCACGGCTTCGGCCGACGGGAAGGCCCCCGCGAAGGGGTCCGGCCAGTTCGAGGAGATGTCCCCCGAGCAGGCGGCGAACGCGGCGACGATAGCCGCCGTCGGGGTCTCCAAGGGGATGCCCGACCGGGCCGTGACCATCGCGCTGGCGACCGCCATGCAGGAGTCGGCCCTGCGCAACCTGGACCACGGCGACCGCGATTCGCTGGGCCTGTTCCAGCAGCGGCCCTCGCAGGGCTGGGGCACGCCGGACCAGATCATGGACCCCGTGTACTCGGCCGGGATCTTCTACGACCGGCTGGCCGAGATCAAGGGGTACTCGCGGCTCCCGCTGACGGTGGCGGCGCAAAAAGTGCAGCTGAGCGGGTTCCCGCAGGCCTACGCGAAGCACGAGCCGGAGGCCACCGTGCTGACCGCGGCCTTCACCGGAGCCGGCCACCTGACCTGCATCGGGCCCGCGCCCGCCCGGCCCGGCGATCCGGCGAAGGTCCGCGAGCAGCTGACCCGGCTGCTCGGCAAGAACCCCCTGTACACGCTGCCCGCGGCGGCGGGCGGCGGCGCCGGGGAGGGTGCCGGGGCGGCGGCGGAGTCCGAGGTGACCCTGGTGGCGAAGCCCGGCGGCGGGGAGCAGGCGGCGCGGACCGGGCAGGTGCTCGCGCAGTGGGCGGTGGCCGGTTCGCGCGAGCTGGGGATCGCCCGGGTCTCGTACGGCGGCAAGTCCTGGGTGGCGGGCAAGGACGGCGACCGGTGGCGGGAGCGGGGCGCCGCGGGTGCCGGGAACGGCGCCGGGGATCCCGACGCCGCGGCTCCGGGTCAGGTACGGATCTTCGTGCGCGACTGAACCACCGCTGGACGGGCGTACGACCCGTCCCCCGTACGGGGGTGACCCGTACGGCGGACACGGGGGTCGCGGCGGGCGCGCAACCGCAGGTCGGTGCGTGTTCCGAGCGGTCGGCCCGGAAGCCGATTAAACGATCCGTTACTGATCCTTTACCCACCGGCTCCGCAACTCGCGCCCCCCTCCGAGCGGTTGTCACGGCGTACTCAGCCGCTACCGCTTAGGAGCAACATGTCCCTCCCCCTGACCCGCCGGATCGCCCGTGCCGCGCTGCTCCTCGCAGCCGGGGCAGCTCCCGTGGTCGGTGCGGCCGGCGCCGCAAGCGCCGCGGGCCTGGAGTCCGTGCCGCAGCTGGGCGCGCTCACCGCGCCGGACGCGACGGTCGCCGCCGCGGGTGACACCGCGACCGACGCCCTGCCCGCCTCGACCCTGCCGGCGCCCGCGCCCGCCGACGAGGTGACCGGCGCCGCGGGCAGCCTGCTCGCGGGGCTGCCGCTCGCCGGCGGCGGGCTCCCGGGCGGGCTTCCCGGCGGCCTCCCGGGTGGGCTGCCCGGCCTCGGCTAGGCGCCGCCCGCAGGAACGCCGAGGGGCCCGGGAGCACGAACTCCCGGGCCCCTCGGGCCGTTCGGACGCCGGATCAGGCCAGCCGCTTGACGGCCGCCTCGACGCGTTCGTCCGTGGCCGTGAAGGCGACCCGGACGAAGTGCGCGCCCGCCTCGCCGTAGAAGTCGCCCGGTGCGACCAGGATGCCGAGCTCGGCCAGGTGGGCGACCGTGTCCCAGCAGGGCTCGTCCCGGGTCACCCACAGGTACAGGCTGGCCTCGCTGTGCTCGACTCGGAAGCCGTGCGCCTCCAGGGCCGTGCGCAGGGCCGCGCGGCGGGCCGCGTAGCGCACCCGCTGCTCCTCGACGTGCACGTCGTCGCCCAGGGCCGCCACCGTGGCCGCCTGCACGGGGGCCGGGGTCATCATGCCGCCGTGCTTGCGGATCTGGAGCAGCTCGCCCAGGACTTCGGCGTCACCGGCGACGAAGGCCGCCCGGTAGCCGGCCAGGTTGGACCGCTTGGACAGCGAGTGGACGGCGACGATGCCCTCGTAGGAGCCGCCGCAGACCTCGTCGTGCAGGACGGAGACGGGCTCGGCCTCCCAGCCCAGTTCCAGGTAGCACTCGTCGCTGAAGATCAGGATCCCGTGCTCGCGCGCCCAGGCCACGATCCGTACGAGCTCCTCCTTGGGGAGGACCTTGCCGGTGGGGTTGGACGGGGAGTTGAGCCACAGCAGCTTCACGCGGGCCGGGTCGAGATCGGTGGTGGGGTCGTCGTAGACCACCGGCTCGGCGCCGCACAGCCGCGCGCCGACCTCGTACGTCGGATAGGCCAGCCGGGGGTAGGCGACCTGGTCGCCGGCGCCGAGACCGAGCTGGGCGGGCAGCCAGGCCACCAGTTCCTTGGAGCCGACGACGGGCAGGACGTTGCGGTGCCCGGCGGCGCTCGCGCCGAGACGGCCGCGCACCCAGCCGGTGATCGCGTCGCGCAGCGCGGGGGTGCCCCACACCGTGGGGTAGCCCGGGGAGTCCGCGGCCTCGATCAGGGCGCGCTGGATCAGCTCCGGCACCGGGTCGACGGGGGTGCCGACGGAGAGGTCGACGATCCCGTCCGGGTGGGCCGCCGCCGTCGCCTTGTACGGCTCCAGCTTGTCCCAGGGGAAGACGGGGAGGCGGGCTGAGACTGCGGCCACGTGGTGCTCTCGCTTTCCGATGTTCCGTGCATTGCGCACGTTCCGCACATTCAAGGAGTGTCGTCGTGAAAACACCTCGGTCCCGTGCGGCGGTGAGCCGTACGGGACCGAGGGACGCGCGTGGGGCGGTACCCGACCGTCAGTGGCTCGGGTTGATGTCCGCCGGAAGCGCTGCGATGAAGGGGTGGTCGCGCTCGATCAGGCCGAGCTTGGAAGCACCACCGGGCGAACCGAGCTCGTCGAAGAACTCGACGTTCGCCTTGTAGTAGTCCTTCCACTCCTCCGGAGTGTCGTCTTCGTAGAAGATGGCCTCGACCGGGCAGACCGGCTCGCACGCGCCACAGTCGACGCACTCGTCCGGGTGGATGTACAAGGACCGCTGGCCCTCGTAGATGCAGTCGACGGGGCACTCTTCGATGCATGCCTTGTCTTTGACGTCGACACAAGGCTCCGCGATGACGTAGGTCACGCTCTCGTTCCTCCTCATAAGGGCTTTCCATATCGCGCGGGAGCGCGGCGTCGTCGATGCCCGCCTCTAGTATCTCCGTTCCCGGGCACGATCCGAACAGGAGGGGCGGACAGAGCTGTGGAAATCACTGCCGGTGGACGGCTGGAGATCCGGATTACACCCGCTGACGTGGGTAAACGTGTCTCTGTGCGACGGGTGGAGCACAGCTCGACCGGAGCCCCCTCCTTCACGGACACCGTAGGGGTTCTCACATCCTGGAACGACGGTGTGGTGACGATCACACGAAAGAGCGGTGAGTCCGTCCGCATCGCGGAATCCTCGCTGGTCGCGGGCAAGGTGGTACCGGCCGCTCCGGCCCGCCGCAGGGGCCCCGCGGCCTCCTTCGAGGAGCTCGCGCGGGTCTGCGCACGGTCCTGGGTGCCGCTGGAGAGCGAGCCGCTGGGCGAGTGGACGCTGCGCGCGTCCGGCGGATTCACCCGCCGGGCCAACTCCGTGCTGCCGCTCGGCGATCCCGGCGTCCCGCTGGACGATGCACTCGCGCGGGTGACGTCCTGGTACGCGGGAAGGGATCTTCCGGCCTACGTCCAGACCGCCACGGGCGCCGCGGGCACGCAGGAGCTGCTGTGCGCCGAGCTGGAGGACCGGGGCTGGGTCCGCGAGGTGTCGGCGCTGGTGCAGGTCGGCGGGCTGGCGGCGGTGGGCGACCTGGACGTGGACGATTCCGTGGCCGCGGGCGTACGGCTGACCCGTACTCCGGACGAGGACTGGCTCTCCCGCTACGGGCGGGTGAAGGATCCCGAGACCGCCCGCCGGGTGCTGACCGCGGGGCCCTCGGTGTGGTTCGCGGCGGTGCCCGGCCGGGCGATCGGGCGGCTCGTGGTGGACGGCCGCTGGGCCGGCTTCGGCGCCGTCGAGGTCGACCCGGAGCACCGGCGCCGCGGCCTCGCGTCGGCCGTGATGGCGGTGCTCGCGCGGCGCGCGCTGGAGGAGGGCGCGTCGGCGGCCTGGCTCCAGGTGGAGAGCGACAATGCCGGGGCGCGGGCGCTGTACGAGGGGATGGGCTTCGGGACGCACCACTCCTACCACCACTACCGCCGGGCGGCGGTGTGACCTCGCTCTGGCGGGAGCGGTTCGCCGAGGAGGCGCGGGCGGAGCGGCCCGACCTGGCCACGCTGTGCCTGCTGCTGGCGGCGGAGGGGGACCCTGAGCTCGACGAACGGGCCATGGACTGGGCGCAGATCGAGCTGGACCGGCTGGCGGGGATGCTGCCGTACGGTCTGCGGGGCGCTCGGGCATGGGCCTCGGCGGTGTCCGAACTGCTGGGCGGGCGGCTGGGTTTCCACGGCACGCCGGCCGACTACGACCGGCTCTCGTCCTCGATGCTGCACGAGGTGCTGCGGCGGCGCCGGGGGCTGCCCATCCTGCTGTCCGTGGTCTGGCTGGAGGTGGCCCGGCGGGCCGGGGCTCCGGTGTACGGGCTGGCCCTGCCGGGGCACTTCGTGGTGGGCTTCGGGGATCCGGAGGAGGGTGTGGTCGTCGACCCCTTCGCGGGGGGTGCCTCGCTGGGCGCGGGTCCGGCGGAGCTGGCGGCGGGGCCGCGGGCCGCGGCGCGGACGATGGACATCGTCCTGCGGATCCTGAACAACATCCGGGCCTGGGCCTCGTCGCGGCCCGAGCAGTCGGGGGTGGCGCTGTGGGCGCTGGACCTGGCGCTGCTGCTGCCTTCGCATCCCGCGGCGTTGCGGTACGAGCGGGCGAAGCTGCTCGTGGAGCGGGGGGAGTTCGCGGCGGGGGCCTCCGAGATGGAGTCCTACGCGGTGGTCGTGGACGTGATCGATCCGCCGGCCGCGGTGCGGATCCGTGCGGAGGCGATGGCGGCGCGGGCCCTGCTGAACTAGCCCGTGCACCGGCCCGGTGCGGGTGGGTCCGCTACCCGCCCTTCCGCCGTTCCCCGGGGCTCCGCCCCGGATCCCGCGCCCCGCACGCCGGCGGGGCCGGAAGCGCGGAGCCCCTCCCCGGTGTTCGGGGAGGGGCTCCGGTGCGTTCGCGGTCAGCTCGGGTTGGTGTCGATGACCCCGGTCCGCTCGGCGGTCGTCTTGCCGCGCAGCGCCTTTCCGAGGACTCCGGCGACGTCCTGCGGGGTGACGGCGGTCTTCTCGCCGGTGCCGCGCATGATGAGGACGCCCTCGAAGGTGTTCCCGTAGGCCGTCTTGAGGGCCTCCAGGTCGTACTTCTCGACGAGGTGGCCGTCGACGACCTGCATGCTCAGGATCTTCGGCAGGGACTTGGCGCCCAGCGGGATGGACTTGGTGCCCGCCTTGACGAGGACCGGCGCCGACATCGCGGGCTGGGCGAAGTCCTTCATGGCCCGGTCCAGTTCGGCCTGGTCGACGACCGGCTCCTTGGTGGCGACCGGGAGGGTGACCGGGGCGGCCTTGCCGCTTTCGACCATGGCGCGGAAGGCCTTGGTGACCAGGTCGACGGAGCCGTCCACGTCGAGCGTGGATCCGGCCTTGCCGGGAACGGCGACGGCCTTGCCCCCGTCGAAGGTGATGCTGCCCTCGGTGGCGGAACCGGCGGTGCCGGCCAGCTCCTGGAGGGCGACCCGCAGCTTCTCGTCGTCGATGGGCAGGACGGCCTCGGCCTTGCGCTCGCTGCCGAAGAGCGAGCCGATGACCGTGACGGGGTTGTAGTCGCTGCCCGCGGCGTTGCGGACGGTGGTCTGGCTGTCCAGGCTCAGGCCGGCCTTCTCGGGCTTCAGCTCGACCGTCTTGCCGCCGACGGCGAGCTGGAGCGGGGCGGCGGCGCGGTTGCCGAAGGAGGTCTGGAGCTTGGCGACGGCCTCGTCGCGGCTGCCGCTGATGTCGACACCCATGACGGTGGTGCCCTTGGGCACGTCGGAGTGGTTGAGGAGCAGACCGGCTCCGTAGGCCACGCCGCACAGCACGAAGACGGCTCCGCCGAGGAGGACGACCTTGTTGCGGCCCTTCTTGGCGGGCTTGGCCGGGGCGGCTGCGGCCGCCTTCGGCTTCGGCTTGTTCGCGGCCGCCGGGGCGGGCGCGGGCTGCGGGTATCCGGCCGCGTCCACCTCGGGGCCGGGCCAGCTCGGCTCCTGCTCCCCGCCCACCGGTACGGAGCCCAGCGCGGGACCGCCGGTCGGCCCGTCGGGACCGCGGCCGCTGCCGGGCCAGGCCGGGGCGGGCGGCACGGGGGCGATCAGGGCCTTGGCGACGGGACCCGTGGTGGGGCCGGAGCCGTAGTCCATGCCGGCCTGCGGCGCGGACGGTGCGGCGGGACCGGGACCCTGCGCGGGGCCCGTACGGGGACCACCGGGAGCACCGGGTCCCGCGGGCGGTGCGGGGTAACCGGCGCCCTGGCCGCCGCCGACGCCGGGGCCGCCCGGGCCGGGGCCCATCGGCGCACCGGGGCGCGGCCCTGCCGGGCCCTGGGCGAAGCCCTGCTGCGCGGGCCCGGGACCACCGGGACCGGGACCCGTCGGCGCACCCCGGCCGGGGCCCATGGGCGCGCCGGGACCGGGGCCCATGGGAGCACCGGGACCGGAGCCCATCGGAGCACCGGGACCGGGACCCATGGGTGCACCGGGACCGGGGCCCATCGGAGCACCGGGGCCGGGGCCACCGGGGCCGGGGCCCATCGGAGCACCCGGGCGCGGCCCTGCCGGGCCCTGGGTGAAGCCCTGCTGCGGGGGCCCGTCGAAGCGCGGGCCGCCGGCCGGAGCCGGTCCGCGACCCGGGACCGGGGCGGGAGCCTGCCCCTGGGCGGGCGGGGAGCCCGCCTTGCGCGGTGCGAACCAGTTGCTGGGCGCGCCCTCGCCCGGAGCCGGCTCGGGCGCGGCCGGCGGGGCGGCGGGCTCGGGCGCCTGCCCGGGCTCGCCTTCGGGCATGGTCTGGCGTACGACCACGGGCGGAATCGGCCGCGAACCCGGGATGTTGATCCGGATCCGGGTCGTCAGCTGGGTCTCCGTCTTCGGCCCGTCGGAATCGGGCGCGGACGGCTTCGCGGGCGGTGCGGTCACTGAACTCTCCTCCGGAATGGTCGCCGCGCCCGGCCGGGGGGCACTGCCGTGGTCGGATACTGGCCTGATCCGTTCGGAGCCGCACCCGAGGGGTGGGCGGCTCCGCCGGGCCCGTCGGGCCCGGTGGACGGACTGTCAGTATCACGACTCAAAGCAGGTTCTCCCGGTCGGCTCCGCCGCCCGTCATAGGGTGCGCGGGCAGCTCGGCGGCCGGTCCACCATACTGGGCACCGCCCGCGCACACCCGGCCGCCGGGAACGCAGGGTTCCCCTTGACCTCCCGTGCGCCCCCTCCGCAACCCGCCTGAGCACCTGTCGCACGGCAGCGCCGGGTCCGTGAACGCGGTGGCCGGGCCGCTCGTCAAGGCGTCGCGCGCGGCCGACGCCCCGTCACTTGGCGCTCCTGGCGGCCGAAAGCGGCCGGTCCCCCGGAAGGCTCATCGTGGCGCACATCACAGCGAGTACCACTCCACCCAAAAGGTAGGCGTACATGCTGATTCCGGACGAACCGAGCAGGAAGTCGCCCTCCGGCCGGGGCACGCCGAGGATGACGTAGGAGAGGAACCAGCCACCCGTGGCCGCTCCGACGCCGATGCCGGTGCCCAGGGCGATCCGGCCGCCGAGGAACAGGCCGAAGAGCGCGAGGAGCGCGAGCAGCAGTCCGCCCGGGAACCACAGGTCGACGACGAGCCAGCCGGCGACGCCGACCAGCACCCCTGCCGCCAACAGGCCCAGCAGGGCGCCGATGCGCCCCGCGTTCCATGCGCCGGTCACGCCCGTACCCCCGCGAAGAGGTCGCGCTCGCGCTCTCCCGCCGGGGCTCCCGGCGTGCCCAGGGCCAGCTCGTAGTACTCGTGGGTGAACAGCGGCTGCGCCAGGTCGTTGGAGAGCGCGAAGAAGGGCCCGTCCACGGCGATCTGGGTGGCGTGGGCGCGCATCGCGGCGGTCTTGGCGGCCACGAACGCCTGCTCGGCGGCCTCGTCCCCGCCGATCTCGGCGGTGATCCGCTCGTCGGCCACCACGCCCGGCACGTCGTCCGGCGTGGCCGGCTCCGGGAAGGGCACCTCGCTCCCGGCCTCGTGCAGCCGGGCGAAGCCCTCCTCGACGACCGTGCGCGGGACCCGGTTCCAGTAGAGCTTCTGGATGGCGTGCGGTGCGCCGAGGTCCCGGCGGTAGGCGGTTTCCGCGGCCAGTTCGGCGGCGCGGGTGGCGACGCGGTGGGCCTGGATGTGGTCGGGGTGGCCGTAGCCGCCGTCCGGGTCGTAGGTGACGAGGACCTGGGGGCGCAGTTCGCGGATCACCTCTACGAGGTACCCCGCGGCCTCGTCCACGTCGGCGGACCAGAAGGCACCGGGCCGGCGGTTCTGTTCGGCGCCCATCATCCCGGAGTCCCGGAAGCGGCCGGGGCCGCCGAGGAACCGGTGGTCGGCGACGCCCAGTTCCTTCATGGCATCGGCGAGCTCGCCGATGCGGTGGGCACCGAGGGCGTCCTCGCGGTCGGCCGTCAGGTGGGCGAGGCCGGGCGGGATGACCTCACCCTCCTCGCCGAGCGTGCAGGTCACCAACGCGACATGGGCGCCCTCGGCCGCGTACTTGGCCATGGTGACGCCGTTGTTGATCGACTCGTCGTCCGGGTGCGCGTGCACGAGCAGGAGCCGACGGGCGGGAAGACCGTTCATGGTGCCCACCCTACGAGGACGGGCGGACCCGCCGCCCGGAACCCCACGCGGCGACCCCTGCCGCACCTAGAACTTGAGGCCGCTGATCATGCTCGCCACGTTGTTGGTCAGCTGGGAGAGCGTCGGAGCCACGGTCGAGCTCGCCAGATAGAAGCCGAGCAGTACACAGACCACTGCGTGACCCGCCTTCAGGCCCGAACGCCGGACCAGCAGGAAGACGACGACTGCCAGCAGCACCACGGCCGAGATCGATAGTGCCACGGCGTTTCACCTCCACGTCGAGCGGACATCGGGTTCGCGTACTCGCAACTCGGTGCTCGGCAGAGTCATACCCACCGTGCGCTACGGATCATAACTATCCGTACCCCGACATCGATCGATTCCGGCAGCACGAGGGGCGCATGCCGCGCACGTCCGGGGTCACAGGAGTGCCGGCCGGGGAAGCTGTACGCCTCCCCGGCCGGCTGTCGGCACCCGCACGGCCGCACGGGATCAGGCTGCCGGGCCCAGATCTCGGGACAGAAACGGTCAAGTTGCCTGCATGTAAACCGAGTTGGGGGCCCACCGGATGCCGTTCACAGCTGTGGCGAGAAATGAGCGGTCGCGGGGGCCTTCGGCTCACTCCTTGGTCGGCGGTCCCGGCTGCGCTCCCGGCTGCGTTCCTCCGGGCGGGCCCGGCTGCGGTCCCGGCGGAAGGACGGCCCGCTCCGAGGCGAAGTGGCAGGCCGAGGGGTGGGCCGTCGGACCGCCCGGGAGGAAGGCCGGGATCTCCAGCAGCGGGACCTCCGTGGCGCAGCGCGCCTCGGCCTTCCAGCAGCGGGTGCGGAAGCGGCAGCCCGAGGGCGGGTTCGCCGGGGAGGGCACGTCGCCGGAGAGGATGATCCGCTCGCGGCCCGCGCGGGCCCGCGGGTCGGGAACCGGAACGGCGGAGAGCAGCGCCTGGGTGTACGGGTGGGTGGGGTGGTCGTAGATCTGGGCGTCGGTGCCGATCTCGACGATCCGGCCCAGGTACATGACGCCGACCCGGTCGGAGATGTGGCGGACGATCGAGAGGTCGTGCGCGATGAACACGTAGGAGAGGTTGAACTCGTCCTGGAGGCGCTCCAGGAGGTTGACCACCTGGGCCTGGACGGAGACGTCGAGGGCGGAGACGGGCTCGTCGGCGACGATGATCTCGGGCTGGAGGGCGAGGCCGCGGGCGATGCCGATGCGCTGGCGCTGGCCGCCGGAGAACTGGTGCGGGTACCGGTTGATGTACTCCGGGTTGAGGCCGACGACGTCGAGGAGTTCCTGCACCTTGCGGCGCCGGTCGCCCTTGGGGGCCACCTCGGGGTGGATCTCGTACGGTTCGCCGATGATGTCGCCGACCGTCATGCGCGGGTTCAGCGAGGTGTACGGGTCCTGGAACACCATCTGGATGTTGCGGCGGACGGCCTTCAGCGCGCGGCCGGACAGCTTGGCGAGGTCCTCGCCCTTGTACGTGATCGCGCCCGCCGTCGGGCGTTCGAGGTTGACCAGCATCTTGGCGACGGTGGACTTGCCGCAGCCCGACTCCCCGACGATGCCGAGGGTTTCGCCGGCCCGCAGGTCGAAGGAGACCCCGTCGACGGCCTTGACGGCGCCGACCTGCTTCTTGAAGAGGATGCCCTGGGTCAGCGGGTAGTGCTTGACCAGGTCCTCCACCACGAGGATGGACTCAGCCACCGAGGCACTCCTTCCAGAAGAAGCACGCACTGGCGCGGTCCGGTCCGACCTCGGCCAGCGGCGGTACGTCGGTGCGGCAGACGGCCTGGGCCATCGGGCAGCGCGGGTTGAAGGCGCAGCCGGGCGGGATGGCGAGCAGGTTGGGCGGCAGGCCCTTGATGGCGTAGAGCTCTTGGCCCTTCTGGTCCAGCCGCGGGATCGAGTCCAGCAGGCCCCGGGTGTACGGGTGCGCGGGGTTCCGGTAGATCTCGTGGACGGGGGCCGCCTCGACGATCCGGCCGGCGTACATGACGGCGATCTTGTCGGCCACGTCGGCGACGACGCCGAGGTCGTGGGTGATCAGGATCAGGCCCATGTTGAGCTCGCGCTGGAGCTCGGCGAGCAGGTCCATGACCTGGGCCTGGACGGTGACGTCCAGGGCGGTGGTCGGCTCGTCCGCGATGATGAGCGAGGGTTCGAGGGCCATCGCCATGGCGATCATGATGCGCTGGCGCATGCCCCCGGAGAACTGGTGCGGGTAGTCCCCCACCCGCTCCCGCGCCGCCGGGATCTTCACCCGGTCCATCAGCTCGACCGCCTTGGCCCGGGCGTCCTTGCGGGACATCCCGCGGTGGACCTCGTACATCTCGCCGAGCTGCGCACCGACGCTCAGGACCGGGTTGAGGGAGGACAGGGCGTCCTGGAAGATCATGGCCATCTCGGCGCCGCGGACCTTCCTGCGCTCCTCCTCCTTCATCTTCAGCAGGTCCCGGCCCTTGAAGAGGATCTCGCCGCCCGCGATGCGGCCAGGGGGCATGTCGAGGATGCCCATGACGGCCTGGGCGGTGACGGACTTGCCGGAACCGGACTCGCCGAGCACGGCGAGGGTCTCGCCTTCGGCCACGGAGTAGTTGACCCCGTTGACGGCCTTGGCGACTCCGTCCCGCGTCTTGAATTCCACGTGCAGGTCGCGCACTTCGAGCAGCATGTGCGGGGCTCCTCAGCGCAGCTTGGGGTCGAGGGCGTCGCGCACCGCGTCGCCGAGCATGATGAACGCGAGCACGGTGATGCTGAGCGCGCCCGCCGGGTAGAGCAGCATGTGCGGGGCGTTGCGGATCTGGGAGGCGGCGTTGGAGATGTCGATGCCCCAGGAGACCGTCGGGGGGCGCAGGCCCACGCCGAGGAAGGACAGGGTGGCTTCCAGGGCGATGTAGGTGCCGAGCGCGATGGTGGCGACGACGATGACGGGGGCGATGGCGTTGGGCGCCACGTGCCGAAGCAGCATCCGGGCGTTGCCGGCGCCGAGCGCCCGCGCGGCCTGGACGTAGTCGTTCTGTTTGGCGGTGATGACCGAACCGCGGGCGATGCGGGCCAGTTGGGGCCAGCCGAGCAGCACGATGAAGCCGACCACGGGCCAGACGGTGGTGCTGGTGACCACGGACAGGAAGACCAGTCCGCCGAGGACCACGGGGATGCCGAAGAAGATGTCGGCGACCCGGGAGAGCAGTGCGTCGCCCCAGCCGCCGAAGAACCCGGCGAGCCCGCCGAGGGCGGAGCCGAGGAGGGCAGCGCCGAGGGTGGCGCAGATGCCCACGGTGATGGAGGCGCGGGCCCCGTAGACGGTACGGGTGTACACGTCGCAGCCCTGGGTGTCGTAGCCGAAGGGGTGGCCCGGGGAGGAGCCCTGCTGCGACTTGGACAGGTCGCACTGGAGCGGGTCGCCGCTCGCGATGAGCTGGGGCCAGATGGAGATGACCACGAGGAAGAGGATCAGGAGCGTGGAGACGATGAAGACGGGGTTGCGGCGCAGCTGGTGCCAGGCGTCGGACCACAGGGAGCGGGCCTTCTCCTGGGGGCCGGCGGGGGCTCCCCCGAGTTCCTTCTCCAGGCTCTCGGCCTCCTCCAGGGCGAGATCCATGGGCCCGCCCTGGCCGGTGGGGGCGACCGACTCCATGGGCCCGGGTGCCAGCGGATCGTAGGCGGGGCGGTCGGGGGCGGGTCGCTCGGGGTCGGGCTCAGGCATAACGGATCCTCGGGTCCAGGACCGCGTAGAGCAGGTCGACGAGCAGGTTCGCCAGCAGGAAGACGATCACGAGGATGGTCACGAAGCCGACCACCGTCGGGGAGTTGTTGCGCAGGATGCCCTGGTAGAGCTGGTAGCCGACCCCGTGGATGTTGAAGATCCGCTCGGTGACGATGGCTCCGCCCATCAGGGCGCCGATGTCGGTGCCGATGAAGGTGACCACGGGGATCAGCGAGTTGCGCAGCAGGTGGCGGGTGACGACCCGGCGCCGGGGCAGGCCCTTGGCCACGGCGGTGCGGATGTAGTCGGCCTTGACGTTCTCGGCGATGGAGGTGCGGGTGAGCCGGGTGACGTAGGCGAGGGAGACCAGCGCGAGCACGATGCCGGGCAGGATCAGCTCGCTGAAGGGGGCGTCCGGGGAGACGGTGGGCCGCACCCAGCCCCATTTGACGCCGAAGAGGAACTGGAGCAGGTAGCCCGTCACGAAGGTGGGCACCGAGATCACCACGAGGGTGAGGACGAGCACGCTGGTGTCGATGGCCCTGCCGCGCTTGAGGCCGCTGATCACGCCGAGGGTGATGCCGACGAGGATCTCGATGGCGATCGCGACGATGGTCAGGCGCAGGGTCACCGGGAAGGCCGAGGCCATGAGTTCGGTGACCTTCTGGCCGTTGAAGGCGGTGCCGAAGTCGCCCTTGAAGATCTGGCCCATGTAGTGGAGGTACTGCTTCCACAGGGGTTGGTCGAGGTAGAGGTCCTTGCGGATGCGTGCGGCGGTGGCGGGGTCGGGGGCCTTGTCGCCGAAGAGGGCGGCGACCGGGTCACCGAGCGCGTACACCATGAAGAAGATCAGGAACGTGCTGCCGATGAACACGGGGATCATCTGGAGCAGTCGCCGGATCACATAACGTCCCATGGACTGCTCCAGGATCGATCCGCGAGAAGGGTCAGCTGACCTTGATCTGGTCGTACACGGGGACGCTGAACTGGTTGAGCGCCACGTCCGAGATCCGCTCCGAGTGGCCGGCGCTGCCGTTCTGGTACCAGAGCGGGATGGACGGCATCTGGGCGGCGAGGATCTTCTCCGCCTCCTGGAACGTGGCGGTCGCCTTGGCGGTGTCGCTCTCCCTGTTCGCCTCGTCGACGAGCTTGTCGAACTCCGGGCTGCTGAACTTGCCGTAGTTCGAGGAGGCGCCGGTGTAGTACAGCGGCTCCAGGAAGTTCTGGATCAGCGGGTAGTCGGCCTGCCAGCCGGAGCGGAAGGGGCCGGTCAGCTTGAAGGCGCTCTGCTGGTTCCTGAAGTCGGCGAAGGTGCCGACGGGGTTGACGGTGCAGACCGGCCCCTCGCCCAGGGCGTTGTTGATGCTGTTGCAGACGGCGTCCATCCAGTCGCGGTGCGAGCCGGTGTCCACGTTGGACGTCAGTGTGACCTTGCCGCCGGGCAGTCCGCCGGCCTCCTGGATGAGCTTCTTGGCCTCGGTGGGGTTGAAGGAGCAGGCCTCGCCGCAGGCGGTGGCGGAGAAGCCGCCCTTGTCGCCGAGGGCCGGTGAGGTCCAGTCCTTGGCCGGGGTGCGGGTCTCGCGGAAGATCTGCTTGGTGATCTCGTCGCGGTTGATGGCCATCGAGATGCCGCGGCGGACCTTCTCCATGCCCTCCTTGCTCCACTGCGGGTCGTACAGCGGGAAGGTGAGGGTCTGGATGATCAGGGCGGGCTGGTTGATGTAGCGGTCGCCGAGGTCGTTCGCGACGTTCTTCAGCTGCTGCGCCGGGATGTCGTCGACCAGGTCGAGGTTGCCGGAGATCAGGTCGGTGTAGGCGGTGTTGTTGTCGGTGTAGACCTTCAGGTCGACTCCGCCGTTGACCGCCTTGTCCTCACCCGGGTAGGCGTCCCACTTGCGCAGCTTCATGCCGGTGCCCTTGGTGTACGAGTCCACCGTGTAGGGGCCGTTGCCGACGGGCTTCTTCAGCCAGCCCTCGTGGTCGGTGAAGAAGGTCTTGGGCAGGGGGGAGAACGCCTGGTAGCCGAGGGTCTCGGGCCAGGTGGAGAACTTCTCCTTGAGGGCCACCGTGAAGGTCTTGGGGTCCTTGACGACCAGGCCGGACATGGTCTTGGCCTTGGGGTCGCCCTTCTCCGGGTGGACGTCCGCGTAGCCGACGATGTCGGAGAAGAAGGGCGAGTTGTTCTGCTTCTTGCTGACGTCGGCGCCGTAGTTCCAGGCGTCCACGAAGGACTGCGCGGTGACGGGCTCGTCGTTGCTGAACTTCCAGCCGTCCTTCAGCGTGATGGTGAAGTTCTGGCTGTCGGTGGTCTCGATCTTCTCGGCGAGGAAGTTCTTCGCCTCGCCGGTCTTGGGGTCGTACCGCTTGAGCCCCCGGAAGATCATGTCGAGGACCTTGCCGCCCTGCACCTCGTTGGTGTTGGCGGGCTCCAGCGGGTTCTGCGGGTCGCCCCACGAGGAGCTGACGATCCCCGACTCGCCGCCTCCGCCGCTGTCGCTTCCGCCGCCGCAGGCGGTCGCCGCGAGGGCGACGGCCGCCGCACATGCGGCCCACTTGGCGTGGGTGGCTCCGCGCATGGAGTGCCTCCTCAAGGATCCCAAGACTCACTTGTGGGCCAATGTCACCCGATGTGGGGTCCCGCACACTCCTGGTTGGACCGATTGCACCTTCGCGCCCCCCGCCTGTCACCCCTGCGAGTGCAAAGCGGGGGTCCCGGCGCGGGGTCAGAGCGCCAGCTCCCAGGTGACCACCGCGTAGTGCAGCGCCATGCCGTGGGCCTCGTACAGGGCGAGCGCCCCGGTTTCGTTGGCGGTGTCCACGCCGAGGCCCACCGTGGAGCGGCCGCGCGCCGCGTAGGCGGCGAAGCCGTGGCGCAGCAGGAAGCCGCCGACGCCCCGGCCGCGGGCGGCCTTGACGACGCCGAGGTGGCTGATCCAGCCCATGCTGGTGCGGTCGTCGCGGGTCAGCAGGACCCCTACGTCGCCCAGCGCGGGCAGGCTCGCGATCCACACCAGCGACCAGTCGAGGCCGCGCCCGTCGATGTGGTCCAGCCAGGGTCCGTAGGGGCGGTCCACGTGGCCGAAGTGCTCGGCGAAGGTCTCCTCGATCAGGGCGTGGGCGCGGCGGGCCTCGGCCTCGTCCCCGTCGCAGGGGCGCAGGGTGAGCCCGGCGGGGGCGGCCGGGGGCGCGTCGGCCCGGTCCACGGCGCGGGTCAGGACCCGGTAGCGGCGTACGGTGCGGTAGCCGCGGCCGGGCAGCAGGTCGGCGTCGAGGGTGGGCCGGACGTTGAGCTGGATCCTCAGGAAGGCTCCGGGCACGCCGCCGGCGAGCTCGCGGGCCCGGACCTCCATCCGCTCCAGCAGCCGGACGGCGGCCTCCCGGTGCCCCGGCAGGACGTAGTGCTCGGAGTCGACGCGTCCCGGGCCCGCGTCGGCCCACACCAGGGCGTAGGCGACGAGCCGGCCGCCCTCGAAGGCGAGCCAGGAGTCCCGGCCGAGGTCGACGTCGGGATGGTGCAGGTCGGCCTCGACGGCGGCGAGGTCGGTTTCGGGACGGCCGATCTCGATCATGTCGACGGCGTTGAGGAGACCGCAGACGGCCTCGGCGTCCGAGGGCCCGGCGGGCCGTACGGTCAGCAGGTCGCTCATCGGACCACTCTCGGAGAGCCGGGGCCCGGCCCGCAACCGGCTTTCCCCGCGCGGCGGGTGCGCGGGCGGGCGCGCGCGGCACGGCGCGCGCCGCCTGCCGGGGCCACACGGACGGGGCCGCAGGGACGGGGCTGCGCGGACGCGAACGCGCGAACGCCCGGTACCGGAGTGATCCGGTACCGGGCGTTCGCGGTGCGTCTCGCGCGGGGTCAGACGGCCAGGACGGCCTTCTCCTCGGCGAAGTGGCAGGCCGACTCGTGCGCGGCCAGGGACTTGACTCCCTTGAACCGCTCCGGGATCGCGAGCAGCGGCTCCTCCGTGGAGCACTTCTCCTCGGCCTTCCAGCAGCGGGTGCGGAAGCGGCAGCCCGACGGCGGGTTGGCCGGCGAGGGGACGTCACCGGTGAGGATGATCCGCTCGCGGCCCTCGCGGGCGGCCGGGTCCGGCACCGGGACCGCGGAGAGCAGCGCCTGGGTGTACGGGTGGGTCGGGTGCTCGTAGATCTGCTCGTCGGTGCCGATCTCGGCCATCTTGCCGAGGTACATGACGCCGACCCGGTCGGAGATGTGGCGGACGATCGAGAGGTCGTGCGCGATGAAGATGTAGGAGAGGTTGAACTCCTCCTGCAGCTTCTCCATCAGGTTGATGACCTGGGCCTGCACCGACACGTCGAGCGCGGAGACCGGCTCGTCGCAGATGATGATCTCCGGGTTGAGCGCGAGGCCGCGGGCGATGCCGATGCGCTGGCGCTGGCCGCCGGAGAACTGGTGCGGGTACCGGTTGATGTACTCCGGGTTGAGGCCGACGACGTCGAGGAGCTCCTGCACCTTGCGGCGCCGGTCGCCCTTGGGGGCCACCTCGGGGTGGATGTCGTAGGTCTCGCCGATGATGTCGCCGACCGTCATGCGCGGGTTCAGCGAGGTGTACGGGTCCTGGAACACCATCTGGATGTTGCGGCGGACGGCCTTCAGGGCGCGGCCGGACAGCTTGGTGATGTCCTGGCCCTTGTAGAAGACCTCGCCGGCGGTGGCGCGTTCCAGGTTCATCAGCAGCTTGGCGACGGTGGACTTGCCGCAGCCGGACTCGCCGACGATGCCCAGGGTCTCGCCCTGGTACAGGTCGAAGGAGATGCCGTCGACGGCCTTGACGGCGCCGACCTGCTTCTTGAACAGGATCCCCTGGGTGAGCGGGAAGTGCTTGACGAGGTTCCGGACCTGGAGGATCGGCTCGCCGCGCCCGGGGGCGCTGGTGGTGGGCTCAGCCATGGAGCTGCTCCTTCCAGAGGTGGCACGCGCTTTGACGGCCGGCCAGTTCGCTGCCGTCCTGCTCGCTGACGGGCTGGAGCAGCGGGAGGTCCGTACGGCAGACGTCCTGTGCCTTGATGCAGCGCGGGTTGAACGAGCAGCCGGTGGGCAGGCGCAGGAGGTTCGGCGGCAGGCCCTTGATCGCGAAGAGCTCCTGGCCCTTCTGGTCCAGGCGCGGGATCGAGTCCAGCAGGCCGCGGGTGTACGGGTGCGCGGGGCGCTTGTAGATCTCGTGGACCGGAGCGGTCTCGACGATCCGGCCCGCGTACATGACGGCGATCTTGTCCGCGACGTCGGCGACGACGCCGAGGTCGTGGGTGATCAGGATCAGGCCCATGTTGAGCTCGCGCTGGAGCTCGGCGAGCAGGTCCATGACCTGGGCCTGGACGGTGACGTCCAGGGCGGTGGTCGGCTCGTCCGCGATGATCAGGTCGGGCTCCAGCGCGATCGCCATGGCGATCATGATGCGCTGGCGCATACCGCCGGAGAAGTGGTGCGGGTAGTCGTCGACCCGCTGGGCCGCCGCCGGGATCTTGACCTTCTCCATCAGTTCGATGGCCTTGAGCCGGGCGTCCTTCTTCGACATGCCCTCGTGGACGCGGAACATCTCGCCCAGCTGGTAGCCGACGGTGAGCACCGGGTTCAGGGAGGACAGGGCGTCCTGGAAGATCATGGCGATCTTCCGGCCGCGCAGCTTGCGCCGCTCCTCGAAGCTCATCTTGAGCATGTCCTGGCCGCGGAAGAGGATCTCGCCCTGCGGGATCTTGCCGGGGGGCATGTCGAGGATGCCCATGATGGCCTGGGCCGTCACGGACTTGCCGGAGCCGGACTCGCCGAGCACGGCGAGGGTCTCGCCGGCGCTCACGGAGTAGTTGACTCCGTTGACCGCCCTGGCGATGCCGTCGCGGGTGTGGAACTCGACGTGCAGGTCGCGCACTTCGAGGAGCGGCGTCTGCGGGTCCCCGTCACGCGGGGAGGGAACGCTGGAGGTGTTGTCCATGGTGATCACTTACGCCCTCCTCAGCGCAGCTTGGGGTCGAGGGCGTTGCGGACCGCTTCGCCGAGCATGATGAAGGCGAGGACGGTGATGCTGAGCATGATCGAGGGGTACAGCAGGATGTGCTGGGCCACTCGGATCTGCGAAGCACCGGCGGAGATGTCCACGCCCCACGAGATGGCCGGCGAGGCGAGGCCCAGACCCAGGTAGGAGAGGGTCGCCTCGGCGGCGATGTAGCCGCCCAGGGCGATGGTGGCGACGACGATCACCGGGGCCATCGCGTTCGGCAGGATGTGCCGGAACAGGATGCGGGAGGTTCCGGCGCCCAGCGCCTTCGCGGCGTGCACGTAGTCCGACTGCTTCACGGTGATGACCGCGCCGCGCATGACGCGGTTGATCTGCGTCCAGCCGAGGAAGGCCAGGGCGAAGACGACCGTCCACACCGTGCGGTCGGTGAAGGCCTGGAGGACGACCATCGAACCGAGCAGGAACGGGATGCCGAAGAAGATGTCCGTGACGCGGGACATGATCGCGTCCGTGATGCCGCCGAAGTAGCCGGCGATCATTCCGGTGATGCCGCCGACGACGGTGACGATCGCGGTCACGGCGACGGCGACGATGATCGAGGCGCGGGTGCCGTAGACCAGGCGCGAGTAGACGCTGCGTCCCTGGCCGTCCCAGCCGAGCCACTCGGGCGAACCGACCTTGGCGAGCTCGGGCTGACCGAGGAAGTGGTGGACCAGGTCGCCCTTGGTGGGGTCGGCGCTGGTGAACCAGCCCGGGAAGGCGGCGATCACGAGCAGGAAGAAGATCAGCACCGCGGAGACGACGAAGTACGGGTTCCGACGCAGGTCGGCCCAGGCGTCGCCCCAGAGGCTGCGTGCCTTCTCTGCCTTCACGGGGTCGACGGGGGCGGCCGCGGTAGCGGTCCCGGCCGTCGCGGTGTCGGTCTTGGTCATGTCAGGCATACCGGATCCTCGGGTCCATGACCGCGTAGAGGAGGTCGACGAGCAGGCTGGCTATGAGGTAGACGACGACCAGGACGGTGACGACACCGACCACGGTCAGGCCCTCGCGGCGGACGACCGATTCGTAGATCAGGCCGCCGACACCCTTGACGTTGAAGATGCCCTCGGTCACGACGGCGCCGCCCATGAGGGCACCGATGTCGGTACCGAGGAAGGTCACCACGGGGATCATCGAGTTGCGCATCAGGTGCACACCGATGACGCGGCTCTTGGGCAGACCCTTGGCGACCGCGGTGCGCACGTAGTCGGCGCGCAGGTTCTCGGCCATCGAGGTGCGGGTCAGACGGGCCACGTAGGCGAGCGAGAGTGATCCCAGCACGACGGCGGGGGCGATCAGCTCGCCCCACGTCTCCTTGTTGCTGACGTTCGGATCGATCCAGCCGAGCTGGAAGGCGAACACCGACTTGACGATGAAGCCGAGGACGAACACCGGCATCGAGATGATCAGCAGGGTGAGGATCAGGATGAGGTTGTCGACCAGCTTGCCGGCCTTGAGGCCGGCGACGATCCCGAGGGTCAGGCCCAGGACGATCTCGATGGCGAAGGCGAAGAAGGCCAGGCGGAGCGTGACCGGGAAGGCGGCTCCGATGACGTCCGTGATCGCACGTCCGCTGCGGATCTGGGAACCGAAGTCGAAGTGGAACAGGATCCCGGTCATGTAGTTGTAGTACTGCTGGTACCAGGGCAGGTCCAGCCCGTGCTGGTGGCGGAGCGCCGCCAGCGTGGCGGGGTCCGTGCCCTTGTCCCCGAAGAGTCCCGCCACGGGGTCTCCGGGCAGGCTGTACACCATCAAGAAGATGAGCAGGGTCGTCCCGAAGAAGACCGGGATCATCTGGAGCAGTCGTCGTGCGACATAGCGCCCCATCATGCCTCCGTAGAAGATGCGGCAGGCGCAGCCGGACGGGCCCTTTCGCCACGCACGCGCGTGACGGTTCCGTCACTGCGTCGCGAAAGGGCCCCCCGGGCGCTGCGTATAGGCCCGGATGCGGGCCGGCTCCCCGCCGGCCCACATCCGTCTTTTACTGAACTCGAAGTCGAGCCAGGACTTACTTCTTGACCTCGACGTCCTCGAGGATCGGGTCGCCGTCCTGGGCGTACTTCACGTTCGAGACCTTCTCCGAGTAGCCCGCGTTGACCTTGTAGTACCAGAGCGGGATCGAAGGCATGTAGTTGACGAGTTCCTTCTCAATGGCCTGGTAGGCCTTCACGGACTCGTCGAGGCTCGGCGCGGTGTCAGCCGCGGCGATCTTCGCGTCCAGCTCGGGGCTGGTGAAGCCACCCTGGTTGCCGCCGGCGCCCGTACGGAACAGGTCGCTGATGAAGTTGGCGTTCACCGGGTAGTCGAGGACCCAACCGGAGCGGTAGATCGACTTGACCTGCTTGGTCTTGCGGGCCGTCAGGTCGGCCTGGAAGTCCGGCTTGGCGTCGCCGGTGCACTTGACGCCGGTGGCCTGGGTGATGCTGCCGCAGACGGCCTCGACCCATTCCTTGTGACCGCCATCCGAGTTGAACTGGATGAAGATCTCGTTGTTCGGGACGCCGCCGCCCTCGGCGATGAGGGCCTTGGCCTTCGCCGGGTCGAACTTGGCGACGTCACCGGCACCGGTCGGCGTGTAGCCGAGGACGCCCTTGGCGACCCAGCCGGTCGCCGGCTCGCGGGTGCCCTGGAGCACCGTCTTGGTGATGGTGTCGCGGTCGATCGCCATCGACAGACCCTGGATGACCTTCGGGTCGATCTTCTTCGGCTTCGACCACTGGTCGGCGTAGTACGCGATGGCCAGCGTCTGGACGGCGGAGTACGCCTGGTCCACGGCGCGGTCACCGAGGTCGGCACGGTAGACCGGGAGGTCCTTCGGGCCGATCTGACGCAGGACGTCGACGTTGCCCGACTTCAGGTCCTCGTAGGCGGTCTCGAGGGTGGAGTAGTTCTTGAGGATCACACCACCGTTCTTCGCCTTGTTCTCGCCCTTGTAGTCGTCGAAGCGGGTCAGCTCGATCTGCTTCTTGTGCTCCCAGGACTTGAACTTGTACGGGCCGTTGCCGACCGGCTTCTCACCGGCGGCCGCGGGGTCCGCGTAGAACGAGGCGGGCAGCGGGGAGAAGACCTCGTAGCCGAGCTTGTACGCGAAGTACGGGACCGCGTTGGCGAGCTCGATCGTGAAGGTGTTCTCGTCGACGATCTTCAGACCCTCGAGCGCCTCGGCGGTGGGCTTGGCGCCCTCGGCCTCGGGGTGCAGGGCCTCGAAGCCCTTGATGTCGGCGAACCAGGACGCGTTGCCCTGCTTGTTGTTGATGTTCGCGGCCCAGTTCCACGCCTTGACGTAGGACTCGGCGGTCACCTTGGTGCCGTCGTGGAAGGTCCAGCCCGGCTTCAGCTTGACGGTCCAGAGCTTGCTGTCGTCCGACTTGACCGACTCGGCGTTCACGTAAACGATCTTGCCGTCGGCGTCGTAGTCGACGAGCTGGGAGAACAGGCCCGACATGACGATCGAGCCGTTGGACTCCATCGTGTCGGCCGGCTGGAGGAGCTTCTCCGGCTCGCCCACCTCGACCGAGAAGATTCCGTTCGGGTCGGCCTCACCGCTGGCGCCGGACTTGCCGTCGCCACCGCCGCAGGCAGTCGCTGCCAGGGCGACGACAATCGCGCCCGCTACCCACTTGGCGCTCTTGGCACCGCGCATGGGTTTCCTCCTCATGAGTCCACTGTCTGATGTGAAGGACACAGGTGCGTTTCGCCGACACCCCTGACGGCGATAGGACCGGTGTCCCGAGTGTGCTCGTGAGTCGACGCTCCCCACAGCGTGTGACCCATTGACCCGAGCTCAATGGAGCCATCCTCAGGGACTGCTTGACCGTAAACCACACTTAAGTGGTCTCGTTTTCACAACATCGCACTACGGCTAAAACCCGAAATCCGGACAAACGGATAGGAGACAGACATGAACGAAACGGACTGTTAGCTCTTCTTCCGGAGTGTCACGGTCGGTATGCGGACACCGGACCGAAATAATCCGCTTGACAAAAGCGAACAGCCCCCTTCGTCACGGTGTACGTGACGGAGGGGGCTGTTCACTTGAGCCCGTACCGGGCAGGACCCAGGTGTGACCCAGGTCCTACGCGACTACTTGCCGGACTTGGCGCGCGAAGCGGTGCGCGAGCGGTCCTTCTGGTCCAGGACGACCTTGCGGATGCGGACGGCCTCCGGGGTCACCTCGACGCACTCGTCGTCGCGGCAGAACTCCAGGGACTGCTCCAGGGAGAGCTTGCGCGGGGGCACCACGTTCTCCGTGTTGTCCGCGGAAGCCGCACGCATGTTGGTGAGCTTCTTCTCCTTGGTGATGTTCACGTCCATGTCGTCGGAGCGGGAGTTCTCGCCGACGATCATGCCCTCGTACACCTCGGTGCCGGGCTTGGTGAACAGGACGCCGCGCTCCTGCAGGTTGATCATCGCGAACGGCGTGACCGCACCCGCGCGGTCGGCGACCAGCGAACCGTTGTTACGGGTCACCAGCTGGCCGAACCACGGCTCGTGGCCCTCGTGGATCGAGTGGGCGATGCCCGTACCGCGGGTGTTCGTCAGGAACTCCGTACGGAAGCCGATGAGACCGCGCGACGGGACGACGAACTCCATGCGGACCCAGCCGGAGCCGTGGTTCGACATGTTGTCCATGCGGCCCTTGCGGACGCCCATGAGCTGCGTGACCGCGCCCATGTGCTCCTCGGGGACGTCGACCGTCATGCGCTCCACCGGCTCGTGCACCTTGCCGTCGATCGTCTGCGTGACGACCTGCGGCTTGCCGATGGTCAGCTCGAAGCCCTCGCGGCGCATCTGCTCGACCAGGATGGCGAGCGCGAGCTCACCACGGCCCTGGACCTCCCAGGCGTCCGGGCGCTCGGTGTCGAGCACGCGGAGCGAGACGTTACCGATCAGCTCGCGGTCCAGACGGTCCTTGACCTGGCGGGCGGTGACCTTGCGGTCCTTGACCGCGGACTTGGCGTCCGCGCCCTTGCCGCTGCCGCCGCGGCCGACCATCGGGGAGGTGTTCGTACCGATGGTCATGGAGATCGCCGGCTCGTCGACCGAGATCAGCGGGAGCGCGATCGGGTTCTCCGGGTCGGCCAGGGTCTCACCGATCATGATCTCGGGGATACCGGCCACCGCGCAGATGTCACCGGGGCCGGCGACCTCCGCGGGCTTGCGGGTGAGCGCCTCGGTCATCATCAGCTCGGTGATGCGGACGTTGGACATCGAGCCGTCGCGCTTGATCCACGCGACGGTCTGGCCCTTGCGGAGCTCGCCCTGCTCGACGCGGAGCAGCGCGATGCGGCCGAGGAAGTTGTCGGCGTCCAGGTTGGTGACGTGCGCCTGGAGGGGGGCCTCCTCGTCGTACACCGGGGCCGGGACGTGCTCCAGGATGGTGGAGAAGAAGGGCTCCAGGCTGTCGCTGTCCGCGGGGACGGTGCCGTCCTCCGGCTTGGTCAGCGAGGCGATGCCGTCACGGCCGCAGGCGTAGACGATCGGGAACTCGATCTGCTCCTCGGTCGCGTCCAGGTCCAGGAACAGGTCGTACGTGTCGTTGACGACCTCGTCGATCCGGGAGTCCGGGCGGTCCGTCTTGTTGATGCAGAGGATGACCGGCATGTTCGCCTGCAGGGCCTTGCGCAGGACGAAGCGGGTCTGGGGCAGGGGACCCTCGGAGGCGTCCACCAGCAGGACGACCGCGTCCACCATCGACAGACCGCGCTCGACCTCACCACCGAAGTCGGCGTGGCCGGGGGTGTCGATGATGTTGATCGTGATGGGCGCCCCGCCGTCCTTGGGGTGGTACTTCACCGCCGTGTTCTTGGCGAGGATCGTGATGCCCTTCTCACGCTCCAGGTCGTTCGAGTCCATCATGCGGTCGTCGAGGTGCTGGTGGGCGGCGAAGGCACCGGCCTGCTTGAGCATGGCATCGACGATGGTCGTCTTGCCATGGTCGACGTGGGCGACGATGGCGACGTTACGGATGTCGTGGCGCGTGGGCACTTCGGCGCTTCTCCCGGGATCGTGGATGGCGTCGCGTACGGTCCGGCACGCGCGCCTCGACCGGGCGGAAAACCTGCCACGGCCTTACCCCATCGTACGTCGGTTGGCGGGAACCGCCTGCCGGGGGGTCTGTCAAGAGGCCGGGCGACTGAGCAGGACCGGGTCCTGGGTGGGGGGACTCGGCCACGGGTGGTACCGGTAAACACGCGGGTCAACGGGTATCTACGACCTTGCCCGCCGGGTGATCCGGCGGGCAAGGGACTTGAGTCACATCTGAGCTTGAGACCTTCGAATCAACCCCGGATGCACCCCTTCGTCATCACTTCTTCGTCTTGGCTCCTCGTACCGGCCCTTCGCCCTACTTCTTGTCGTTCTTCCCCTTGGCCGGGGCCGGCTTCTTCCAGCCGATGTCCTGGTACCGCGGGGCTCCGAGGCCGAAGGCTCCGGCATTGACCAGACCCGGCTTCACGGCCACCAGCTCGGGGCGCTGGTAGAGCGGGATGGACCCGGCCGCCGCCCAGATCCGGGCGTCCGCCTTGCGCATCAGGTCGCGGGAGGCCGCCTCGTCCAGCTCGCCGAGCGCCTGGTCGAAGAGCTGGTCGATGTGGTCGGTGCCGACCCGGGTGTAGTTCTGCTCGACCAGCAGCGAGCCGTCGGCGGCCGGCTCCGGCTTGGCGAAGATGGGCCGGGCGTCGGTGGCCGGGTAGGCGGTCGCGGGCCACGAGTAGAGCGCCAGGTCGTACTGGCCCGAGGCGATGTGGTCCTTGAAGAAGCTCTCGTCGGCCACCTTGGTCAGCTCCGTCTGCACGCCGACCTTCTGGAGCATCTGCGCGATCCGCTCTCCGACCGTGCGCAGCGCCTCCGAACCGGGGCCGGACGGCAGGACGAAGCGCAGGGCGAGGGGCTTGCCGTCCTTGGCGAGCATGTTGCCGGAGGTGCGTACGGCCTGCTTGGCGGGGGCCGGGGCGGTGCTCGCCTTGGCCGGGTCCGCCGGTTCGGCGGCGGTCTCGGCATCCAGGGCCGGGCTGCGCTTGCCGTCGTCCACGGCGTCGGCCTGGGCCTCGGCCTGGGCGCGCAGGTGCTGCTCCTGGAGGTCCGCGAAGGGCTCCGGGGCGAGCACCGGGGAGGGGCGGTTCTGCGCGCCCCGGCCGCCTTGGCCGCCCGCTGCGAAGGCGTCCGCGTCGACGATCTCGCCGTCGTGGGCGGAGCGGTACCCGCCTTCGGGCAGGTCCGCGCCCGCAGGCTCCTCGGGGCCTTCGGGGCGGTCTGGGCGGTCGGCGGGGAGGGTGTCGCGCAGGGCGGCCTTGGCGCCGCGGGCGACGTCCCCGGGCTTGTCGTCCTGGCCGACGATGTAGAGGCCGTCGTTCCCGGTGCCCGGGCCCGCGGCCGGGACGGCGGGGGTCTTGGAGTCGTCCGTCTCCTTCGCGGCCTCCGCGCCCGCCTTGGCTCCGGCCGGTTCGGTGATCTTGCCGCCGCGGCGCCAGCCGGCGTCCGCGAGCAGGGCCTGCGAGGCCTGGGTGTCCTGCCCGCCGAGGGCGTCGCTGTTGTCGGCGTACGCTTGCTGCCCGGCCAGCGCGAGGTGGCTGCCCACCGGCTTCGCGGGGAGGCCGAGGGGCTTCAGGACGATGTCGGCGAGCGCCTGGCGGTCCAGGGCGCGGGCCACGGCGCGGCGCACCCGCTCGTCGGCGAGCGGGCCGCTGGCCCCGTTCATGGCGAGCTGGGTGTAGGCGGGCTCCAGGGACTTGCGGACGGTGAAGCCGCGCAGGGCGGTCTGCTCCTCGGCGTACCGCTTCACCGACTCGGCGTGCTTCTGGCGGGTGGCCTGCGCCTCCTTGGCCTTGTCCTCGTCCAGTCCGAAGGCGAGCGCCCACGACAGGGTGGCCTGCGCTGCCGTCACCGAGGCGGCCGGGCCGTGCGCCCCGTCGGCCTTGGCGGCGTCGCGGCGGGCCAGGGCGATCCGGTCGGCCCCGGTGCGGTCGATCTCGGCGAGGTCGAGCTTGCCGGCGGCCAGCGCGGCCGGGCGTTCGGAGCGGGGCACCGCGGTGAGGACCAGGGTGTCGAGCTTGGCGGGGCTGCCCCACCAGCGCGGGTTGCGGGTCAGCGAGGCCGTCCCGGTCTTCTTGTCGACGGCACCGAGCCCGAAGGGGCCCGCGGTGACCTTCAGGGCGCCCCGGGCTCCCTCGTTGAAGCTCTCCGGGGTGCCGGTGACCTGCTTGGGGTAAAGGGGGCTGAAGAGGGAGCGCCAGTCGGCGTACGGGCGGACGAAGGTGACCTTGACCTCCAGGTCCGTCTTGCCGCGCTCGATCTTCTCGATCCGGTCGTAGCCGGCGTTGCGCGCCGTCCAGTACGCGGAGTCCTTGCCGTTCAGGGCCCGCCACTGGGCGACGAAGTCGGCGGCGCCGATCTCGCGGCCGTCGCTCCAGACCGCCTGCTGGTTGAGCTTGTACAGGACGACCTGCTTGGGCTCCCGCTCGACGACCTCGGCCTTCTCCAGGTAGTCGGGATTGGCCACCGGCCGTCCCTTGCCGTCCAGCACGAACAGCTGGGGCAGCACGGCCCCGGCGATCCGGTTGGTGGTGGTGTCCGCATCGGCCTGGAAGGCGTTGAGGGTGCCCGGCATCGAGTCCACGGCCCACCGCAGCACCCCGCCGTCGGCGACCTTGTCGCGGGTGGCGGCCGCGATGTCCTGCCCGGCGGCGGCCGGGCCGCCCTCGTCTTCACCCGCGCCGCAGCCCGCGAGCAGCGGCAGTGCAAGAACTCCCGAGGTCAGGAGCGCCAAGGACCTGCGCCTTCTCTGGGACATGGGTGGTACCTCCGGGACGGGGCGTGGGGGTGTGGGAGAGCCGTGAAAGGGGGGTGTTCTGATCACGTTCGGCGGTATATGGAGCTGATCACACTGGGTGCCGAAACCCACTGAAATCGACACCCCGCCGGACCCGCCGCAGCCGCTGCCCGCCACGCCGCGAACCCCACCCGTGCGGACCAATCCGGCTTGCGTTCGGGGCGGGCGTTCCCCCGTAAGAGGGACGGAAGGGGGGGCGGGAGGGGCGCACGGTTCACGCCTGCACGCCCGCAATCGCTGCACGTCCCTTCACAACGGGGGACGGGAGGCGCGACACTCGCAGGCGCACATGAGCGTTGCCACCGCACCCAGCGGAAGTGAGGGCAAGTCATGTCCCTGCAGGACGATTTGACCGCCGTACGGCGCAACCTGAACGAGCTGCTCCGCTCCGTGGAGCAGCTGGAACGGGGCATCGGAAACGCGGCGCGGCACGCACCGGCCGCCTCCCCGCCTCCCGGCGGGGGCGTACTGCACGGCGTCGTCGAGGTGCCGGACACCCCGTACGACAGCGCGCTGTGGACGGACGTCGACGACGAGGGCCTCGGCGCCCGCGGCCGCCGCGCTCCCTGACCCGGCCCCACCGCACACCCACCGGCCCACCGGCCCCGGTCAGCCGCAGCGACGGCGGCCGGGCCCTCGGGGCACCCCTCATCACTCCACCCGGAGTCCCTCTTGGCCACAGGCACCCAACCATCCCCACAGCGGCCCGGCGGCGTCCACGACGCCTCGCGGGCCGCGATCGCGGCCCGGCACCTGCGGACCGACCGGTGGTGGCTCTCCCCCGCCGGCACCGCGGCCGGGCTGCTCGCCTTCATCGTCTACTCGAGCTGGCGGGCCTTCGCCAACGCCGACTACTACGCGGCGCCGTACGTCTCCCCGTTCTACTCCCCGTGCCTCGCGGAGAACTGCGCCGACATGCGCGGCGGCCCGAACCTCGACCTCTTCGGCAGCTGGTGGGGCCTGTCCCCCGCCCTGCTAATCCTGGTCTTCCCGCTCGGCTTCCGGCTGACCTGCTACTACTACCGCAAGGCCTACTACCGGGGCTTCTGGGCCTCGCCGCCGGCCTGCGCGGTGGCCGAGCCGCACGCCTCGTACAGCGGTGAGACCCGCTTCCCGCTGATCTTCCAGAACATGCACCGGTACTTCTTCTACGCGGCGCTGCCGGTCGCGGGCATCCTCACCTACGACACCGTGCTGACCTTCCGCGACGAGCACTACGCATGGGGCCACATGGGCCTGGGAACCGTGCTGTTCCTCGTCAACATCGGGCTGATCTGGGCTTACACGCTGTCCTGCCACTCCTGCCGGCACATCATGGGCGGCCGCCTGAAGCACTTCTCCAAACACCCGGTCCGCTACCGGCTGTGGGGCTGGATCAGCCGCCTCAACACCCGTCACATGCAGCTGGCGTGGGCTTCGCTGATCAGCGTGGCCCTGTGCGACCTCTACGTGTACCTGCTGGCCAGCGGCGCCTTCACCGACCCGAGGATCTTCTAGTGACCCAAGTGGAACGGCAGCAGTGGGACGTGGTCGTCGTCGGGGCCGGCGGTGCCGGGCTGCGGGCCGCGATCGAGGCGCGCGAGCGGGGCGCCCGTACGGCCGTGATCTGCAAATCCCTCTTCGGCAAGGCCCACACCGTGATGGCGGAGGGCGGGATCGCCGCCTCCATGGGCAACGTCAACGAGGGCGACAACTGGCAGGTCCACTTCCGCGACACGATGCGCGGCGGCAAGTTCCTGAACCAGTGGCGGATGGCGGAACTGCACGCCAAGGAGGCCCCGGACCGGGTCTGGGAACTGGAGACCTGGGGCGCGCTCTTCGACCGCACGCCCGACGGGAGGATCTCGCAGCGCAACTTCGGCGGGCACGAGTACCCGCGGCTCGCGCACGTCGGCGACCGGACCGGCCTGGAGCTGATCCGCACCCTCCAGCAGAAGATCGTCCAGCTCCAGCAGGAGGACTTCAAGGAGTACGGGGACCACGAGGCCCGGCTCAAGGTCTTCCAGGAGTGCACGGTCACCCGGGTGTTGAAGGACGGCGAGAAGGTGTCCGGCACCTTCTGCTACGAGCGCGAGACCGGCCGGTTCTTCGTGCTGGAGGCCCCCGCGGTGGTGCTGGCCACCGGCGGCATCGGGAAGTCCTTCAAGACCACGTCCAACTCGTGGGAGTACACGGGCGACGGGCACGCGCTGGCGCTGCTCGCCGGGGCGCCGCTGCTGAACATGGAGTTCGTGCAGTTCCACCCGACCGGCATGGTCTGGCCGCCTTCGGTGAAGGGCATCCTCGTCACCGAGTCGGTGCGCGGCGACGGCGGGGTGCTGCGCAACAGCGACGGCAAGCGGTTCATGTTCGACTACATCCCGGACGTGTTCAAGGAGAAGTACGCGCAGACCGAGGAGGAGGGCGACCGCTGGTACGAGGACCCGGACCACAACCGGCGCCCGCCCGAGCTGCTCCCCCGCGACGAGGTGGCCCGGGCCATCAACTCCGAGGTCAAGGCCGGGCGCGGGTCCCCGCACGGCGGGGTGTTCCTCGACGTGTCCACCCGGATGCCGGCCGAGAAGATCAAGCGGCGGCTCCCGTCGATGTACCACCAGTTCAAGGAGCTGGCGGACGTGGACATCACCGCCGAGCCGATGGAGGTCGGCCCGACCTGCCACTACGTGATGGGCGGCATCGCGGTCGAGTCCGATACGGCCGCCACCCTCGGGGTGCCGGGGCTGTTCGCCGCCGGTGAGGTCGCGGGCGGGATGCACGGCTCCAACCGGCTCGGCGGGAACTCCCTCTCCGACCTGCTGGTCTTCGGCCGCCGGGCCGGGCTGCACGCGGCCGAGTACGCGGCGCAGGGCGCCCCGGCCGTCGGCGGGCGGCCCGAGGTGTCCCAGGCGCAGATCGACGCGGCCGCCGCGGAGGCGCTGGCCCCGTTCCACGCCGCCGAGGGCGCGGAGAACCCGTACACCCTCCACCAGGAGCTCCAGACGGCCATGAACGACCTCGTCGGGATCATCCGCCGCGAGGGCGAGATGGCCCAGGCCCTGGAGAAGCTCGCGGGCCTGCGCGTACGGGCCGCACGGGCCGGGGTCGAGGGGCACCGGCAGTTCAACCCGGGCTGGCACCTGGCCCTGGACCTGCGCAACATGCTGCTGGTCAGCGAGTGCGTGGCCCGCGCGGCCCTGGAACGCACCGAGAGCCGGGGCGGGCACACCCGCGAGGACTGCCCGGCGATGGAGCGGTCCTGGCGGCCGGTGAACCTGCTGTGCCGGCCCGTCGACCCGCCCCCGGCGGACCCCGCGGCCGCCCGGATCGAGCTGACCCGGGTGCGCACCGATCCCATCCGATCCGACCTGCTCGCGCTCTTCGAGAAGGAAGAGCTGGTCAAGTACCTCGCCGAAGAGGAGCTCTACGAGTGAGTAGCTACGATGCCGCGTTCCGGATCTGGCGGGGCGACGCGGAGGGCGGTGAGCTGCGCGACTTCACCGTGGAGGTGCACGACGGGGAGGTGGTCCTGGACATCGTCCACCGGCTGCAGGCCACCCAGGCGTCCGACCTGGCGGTGCGGTGGAACTGCAAGGCGGGCAAGTGCGGTTCGTGCAGCGCGGAGGTCAACGGGCGGCCGCGGCTGATGTGCATGACGCGGATGTCGACCTTCTCCCGCGAGGAGACGATCACCGTGACCCCGCTGCGGGCCTTCCCGGTCGTCCGCGACCTGGTGACGGACGTGTCCTTCAACTACCAGAAGGCGCGCGAGGTACCCGCGTTCGTGCCGCCGGCGGGGGTGGGTCCGGGCGAGTACCGGATGCAGCAGATCGACGTGGAGCGCTCGCAGGAGTTCAGGAAGTGCATCGAGTGCTTCCTGTGCCAGGACACCTGCCACGTGGTGCGCGACCACGAGGAGAACAAGGGCGCCTTCGCCGGCCCGCGCTTCCTGATGCGGGTGGCGGAGCTGGACATGCACCCGCTGGACGCGGCGGCGGAGGCGGGCCTGGACCGCAAGCGCACCGCGCAGGAGGAGCACGGGCTCGGCTACTGCAACATCACCAAGTGCTGCACGGAGGTCTGCCCCGAGGGGATCAAGATCACCGACAACGCCCTGATCCCGCTGAAGGAGCGGGCCGTGGACCGCAAGTACGACCCGCTGGTGTGGCTGGGGAGCAAGATCGGGCGCCGGTCCGGTCAATAGCCGCCCCCAATCGTTCACTTGGCAGGACACAATGCCCCCTGAGCAACGTCGTTGACGTGAAGTCAGGGGGCATTCGCGGTGCGGGTGGGGGATCAGCTGGCGGGCCGGTACCGCCTCGAACAGCGGCTGGGCCAAGGCGGCATGGGCGAGGTGTGGCGGGCACACGACACGGCGCTGGAACGGGCCGTGGCGGTGAAGGTCCTGCTGGAGGCGGCCACGAACGACGAGCTGGTCGCCCGCTTCCGGCGCGAGGCCACGATCGGGGCACGGCTCCAGCACCCCGGCATCACCGTGGTGCACGACGTGGGGCAGGAGGACGGGCGGCTGTTCATCGTGATGGAACTGCTCGCCGGTGAGGACCTGCGCACGGCGCTGGTCCGGACCCCGGGCGGGATGCCGGTGGCGGTCGCACTGGACCTCGCCGCGCAGACCGCCGAGGCACTGGCCGCCGCGCACGAACGCTCGGTGATCCACCGCGACCTGAAGCCGGCCAACCTCTTCCTGCTGCCCGGGGGCCGGCTGAAGATCTGCGACTTCGGCATCGCGCACTCCTCGGACGCCACGGCCGGCTGGACGGTCACCGGCCGGATCTTCGGCAGCCCGCCGTACATGGCCCCCGAGCAGTGGCGGGGCGAGCGGGTGGACGCCCGGTGCGATCTGTACGCGCTGGGAGGTGTGCTGTACGCGCTGCTGAGCGGCGAGGCCCCCTTCGGGGAGGCCGAGAGCCCCTACGTCCTGATGCGCCGGCACATCGAGGATCCGCCGCTCCCGCTGCGCGTGGGCGGCGCCCCGGTCACGCCGGAGGTCGAGCGGCTGGTGCTGCGGCTGCTGGAGAAGGCCCCGGCGGACCGGCCGGAGTCGGCGCAGGTCGTGGCCGGGGAGCTGCGGACGCTGCTGCGTGCGGAGGCGTGGTCCGGGCCGGGGGCGGGGCCGGAGCCGGAGCCGGGGTCCGCGATGGGCTCGGAGGTGCCCGTGGGGCTGACTGCCGTCCCGGCTCCGGGCGGTACGGCGGCCCCGGGGGCCGTGACGGACCCGGCGGATCCGGTCGGGGCTCCCGGGAACGGGTTCGGGCCCGTCGCCGTGGCCCCGCCGGCCGGCGGGGGCGGGGGCGGGGGCGGATTCGGGCCCGTGCCGGCCGGCGGGGGCGGGGGCGGATTCGGGCCCGCGCCGGACGGCGGAGGCGGCTCCGGGCCGGTCTCCGCGGCCGCCCCGGGTGGCGGGAGCACCGCCGCGCCGGACACGGGTGCCGTTCCCGCTCCCGTACGGGAGCTCGTACGGGAGCTGCTGCTGGAGGTGGAGGAGTCGCTCCGCGCCCTGCCTCCGCGCGCCGAGGCGCGGATCGACGTGCTGGCCGTGGCCGCCGATGCCGCGGCCCGCTTCGACGGCGGACTCGCCGGGCGGCTGCTGGCCGGCGCCGAGGCGGCGGCATGGGAGGCCGGCGGGGGTGACGGCGCCCGGGCGGCCCGGTTCCTGACCGGGCTCGCCAGGGACACCTCCGCCCACGCCCCGGCGCGGGCCCGGCGGCTGCTGACCGACGCGCACCAGGCGCTGTTCACCGTGTTCGGCTCCAACCGGTCGGGCCCGCTGCGCGCGGTGGCGGAGGAACTGGCCAGGGTCGCTCCGGAGCGGGCCGCGCGGATCGCGGCGGACCACTTCGCGGACGGCCCGGCCGAGAAGCGGCTCCACGCGCGGATCGCCACGGCCGTCGCGGCGGCGGATCCCGCCGAGGCCGAGCTGCGCCTCGCGCTGATCCGGGACGCCGGACTGCGCGGGGCCGCCACCTACGACACGGTGCTGGCCGTCGCCCCGAACGATCTGGCGGCGGCCCTGCGCCTCAGCGAGCGGATCGGCTCCGCCGGGGGCCGGCTGCTGGCGCTGTGCCAGGTGGCGCGCGACCGGGCGGAGGCCGGGGACCCGGCGGGCGGGGCCAGGGCGTTGGCGCAGGCCGAGGAGGAGCTGCCCCGGTTTCTGGAGGAGCGGGCGGCCTGGCTGCGCGAGGAGGCCGCGCACCACGCCGAGCAGGGCAGGCTCGTACAGGCGGAGCGGCTGCGGAACCAGGCCTCCGGCCTGTTGCGCCGCCACCCGCAGGAGGCCGCCGACGAAAAGGCCGACCACGCCCTGGACTCGCTGGCCTCGGCCCGGGCCGCCGTCGAGGGGGCGGCGCGGCCGCCGCTGGACCCGGCGGTGGCGCGGGAGCGCGCGGGCCGGGCCCGGAACCTGCCCGACGCGGCGGAACGGGCGCGGGCCCTGGCCCGGATCGCCCGGGAGTGCGTGGCGGGCGCCGGGGCGCCCTGGTTGCCGGAGGCCGCCGCCGACGCCGGGAGTCCCCTGCCGGCGGGCACGACGGTCACGGGCCGCGACGGGGCGCCGCCGCGCGGGCCCAAGGCCGCCCCCGGGGCTCGGGCGTGGCACACGAACGCCCGTCCGGCCGGCCTGTACGCGGCGGGTGCTCGCGTGGTGTGGCACAAAGGGGCCGAGGTGGGCTGCGTACGGACGGACTCGGGCACGACGCTCTGGACGGCGTACGCCGACGAGGGTGCGGCCGCTCCGGAGCTGCCGGGGACCGGGCCGCTGCTGGTGTCCTGCGAGGCGGACGCGGCCACGGTCTACGTCCAGGTCCGGCGGGACGACGCGGCGGGGGTACGGCTGCTGGCGCGCGAGCCGCGCGACGGGCGGGTGCGGTGGTGGCGGGACCTGCCCGGGGAGCGGCCGCTGCGCGGCGCCGGGCCGGTGCTGGTGCTCGGGGCGCCCGGTGATCTGACGGCCCTGCGGGCCGCGACGGGCGAGGTCCTGTGGCAGCGGTCGCTCCCGGACCCGGCCACCCGCTCCGCCGCGGCGGCGGGAGACTGCCTGGTACTGGCGGACGACCGGCTGGTCCAGGCACTGCACCTGCCGACCGGCAGCCCGGTGTGGTCCTTCCCGCGGGCCCGCCCGAAGGAGCGCGCGCTGCACGGGGACCGGCTGCCGGGCGGCCCGGTGCACCTGCTGGACGAGGGCGCGCTGCTGGCCCTGGACCGGGCCACCGGCCGGGAGCTGTGGCGGTTCGCGCTGGGCACCCCGGCGGAGCGGCTCCTCGTCGAACGGGGCACGGTGTACGCGGCGGCGCACCGCCCGGACCAGGGCGCGGACCTGGTCTTCGCGCTCGATGCCGGGACCGGGGCGCTGCGCTGGCAGCGGGCGCTGACCCGGCGCGAGGGCCGGGTGTGCACGCTCGACCTGCTGGGGCTGCGCGAGGGCGGCCTGTTCGTCACGGTCCCGCGGGGCGGCCGGCGCGGTCTCCTGAACCGTTCCGCGGACCCCTTCGTCACCGTCCTGGACCCGGCGACCGGCAAACCCCGCCGCCAGTGGGAACACCCGGCCCTCACCCAGGGGGCCACCCTCCTGGTCGGCGACCGCCTCGTCCTGTCCCGTCCCGAACTCACGGCGTACGCCCTGCCGTGAGTCCGCGGGCGGCGGCGGACCGGCGGCGGTGGTCCGCGGGCGGGCGGGCGAACTCCGGGTGCGAGGGTACGAAACCACCCATACGCTCCCAGATGTGACGCCGCCAACGAGACGCACCACCGCCTCCATATCCCTCCGGGCCGCCCTCGCCCTGGCCTCCGCCGGCCTCGCGCTCTCCGGCTGGACGGTGGCCACCGCCCCGGCGGCGCGGGCCGACGATCCCGTGACCCTGTCCCAGCAGGGGCAGATCACCGACCGGGTGGGCGCCCTGGGCGACCGCAGGCCCGAGGTCACCGCCGCGCTGGACAAGCTGTACGCCGACCGGAAGGTCCAGCTGTTCGTCACGTACGTGCGCGACTTCTCCGGCCGGTCGGCGCAGAGCTGGGCCGACGCCACCGCCCAGAAGAACGGCCTCGGCCAGAACGACGTGCTGCTGGCCGTCGCCACCGGGGCCCGGCAGTACGCCTATTCGGCCGATGTGGACTCCGGATTCACCAAGGAGCAGCTCGCGGCGGTCGCGCAGACCGCCATCGAGCCGGCCCTCCGGCAGAACGACTGGGCGGGCGCCGCGATCGGCGCCGCCGACGGCTACGACGCGGTGCTGGGCGGACAGCCCGTGCCGGTCCCGGCCATCGTCCCCGGCGAGGCCGACCCCGGAGGCGCCGCGGCGAGCGGCGAGAGCGGCGCCGGGGACTTCGTCCTCCCGGTGGTCGCGGTCGGCGCGGCCGGCGCCCTCGGGGCGTACGCGTACACCCGCCGCAGGCGCAAGCAGGCCGGAGGCAGCGGCGGCTCGAAGACCACCGGCTGGTCCGGACAGGGCCCCGGCCCCGTTCCCCTGCCGGAGCTGGACGCCAAGGCCAAGGCCCTGCTGGTGGAGACCGACGACGCGATCCGCACCAGCACGGAGGAACTCGGCTTCGCCACAGCGCAGTTCGGCGAGGAGGCGGTGGCGGCCTTCACACAGGCGGTGGAGTTCGGGAAGGGCGAGCTGACGGCCTCCTTCCGGCTGCGCCAGCAGCTCGACGACGCGTACCCGGAGGACGACGCCACCCGCCGCCGGATGCTGGACGAGATCGTGGCCCGCTGCACGGAGGCGAGCCGTCGGCTCGACGCCGAGACGGCGGACTTCGACCGGCTGCGGGACCTGGAGAAGAACGCCCGGCAGGCACTCGCGACCGTGGAGGCCCACTTCCGCGCCCTGACGGGCCGTACGAGCACGGCGGAGGCGACCCTCACGGCACTCGGCCGCCAGTACGCGGACTCCGCGGCGGCGCCGGTGGCCTCCAACCCCGAACAGGCCAAGGACAGGCTGCTGTTCGCGACGACCAGCCTCGGCGAGGCCCGCGCCGCGATCGACACCGGCGACAACGGCAAGGCCGCCGTGCACGTCCGGGCCGCCGAGGGCGCCGTGGACCAGGCGGCGACCCTGGTCGACGCGGTGGAGCGGCGTGCGCAGGAGCTGGCGGAGGCCGCCGGGAAGCTGCCCGGCGCCCTGAGCGAGACGGACACGGACCTGGCCGACGCGAACGGGCTGCTGTCCGGCACCGCCGAGGGCACCTCGACCGCCGATCTGCGCGGCCGGATCAGCCGGGCGCAGGCCGTACTGGCCGACGTGCGGCGGGAGCAGAGCGCCGGCCGGTACGACCCGATGGACGCGCTGCGCCGCGTGGAGGAGGCCGACGCGGCCCTCGACGAGGCGCTGGCCGGGGCCCGCGAGCGGGAGTCGGGCCGGCAGCGGGCCGCGGCCCTGCTCGATCAGGCCCTGCTCACGGCCCGCAGCGCGATCGGCGCGGCCACGGACTACATCACCACCAGCCGGGGCGCGATCGGCAGCCAGGCCCGTACCCGGCTGGCGGAGGCGCAGCGCCACCTGGATCGGTCCATGTCCCTGGCGGGTTCGGACCCGGCGGGCGCGCTCGCCGAGGCCCAGCAGGCGGACTCGCTCGCGCGCCAGGCGCAGCAGCTGGCCGAACAGGACGTACGGGGCTACCAGAACCCGTACGGCGGGGGCGGCCGGCAGCAGGGCGGCGGCATGGGCGGCGCGGTGCTCGGCGGCATCATCCTCGGCGAAATCCTCGGCGGCGGCCGCGGCCGCGGCGGAGGCGGCTTCGGCGGCGGGGGCGGAGGCGGGGGTTTCGGCGGCGGCTTCGGCGGGGGCGGCGGCCGCGGCCCCGGCTCCTTCGGCGGCGGCGGCACCCGCGGCCGCATGGGCGGCGGCGGCCGCTTCTAAACGCAGGTACTTCCCTCCTCCCCCCTCCCTACTCTCCCCTCCCAAGGAGCCAGAACCCATGAGCAAGCAGAGCATCCTCGGTCGCGTCACCCAGCTCGCCAAGGCCAACATCAACTCCCTGCTGGACCAGGCGGAGGACCCGCAGAAGATGCTGGACCAGCTCATCCGCGACTACACGAACAACATCTCCGAGGCGGAGCAGGCCGTCGCCACCACCATCGGCAACCTGCGGATGCTGGAGGCGGACCACAAGGAGGACGTGGACGCGGCCTCGGAGTGGGGCGGCAAGGCCCTCGCGGCGAGCAGGAAGGCCGACGAACTGCGGGCGTCCGGATCGACCGCCGACGCCGACAAGTTCGACAACCTCGCGAAGGTCGCGCTCGGCCGCCAGATGCAGTCGGAGAAGGAGGCCAAGACGGCCGCGCCGACGATCGCCGCCCAGACCGAGGTGGTCGACAAGCTGAAGGCCGGCCTGGACTCGATGAAGACCAAGCTGACGGAGCTGACGGCGAAGCGCGACGAGCTGGTGTCCCGCGCCAAGACGGCCCAGGCCCAGAACACGATGATGGACGCGGTGAAGAACATCGACGTCCTGGACCCGACCAGCGACATCAACCGCTTCGAGGAGAAGGTCCGCCGCGAGGAGGCCATGGCCCTGGGCAAGCAGGAACTGGCCGCCTCCTCCCTGGACGCCCAGTTCGAGTCCCTGGACGACCTCGGCAAAACCTCGGAAATCGAAGCCCGCCTGGCCGCCCTGAAGGCGGGCAAGGCCGCCTGACGGCCCGGCACGGTTCCGCACGGCGTGGTGGGCCGCCCCTTCTCCTGGGGGTGGCCCACCACGCCGTTGTCACCAGGGGCTGCGGATCTTGACGCCGAGGGCGCGGACCTGGTCCCGGCTCTGTTCGGGGAGTCTGCGCAGCAGGTCCTCGCCGACGGCGCCGTCGCGCCGCCAGATCTCGCACAGGGTCTCCAGTGCGGCCCCGGAGACCTCCGGGTCCCGGTCCGCGGCGGCGCCCACCAGGGCCTCGACGACGACCCGGGAGCGCAGCGAGCCGACCGCCCGTGCGATCGCGGCCCGACGCTCCGCCGGGACCTCCGGGTCGGCGAGCGAGCGCAGCACGTCCTGCGTGTCTCGGGCGTCCGGGTAGGGCAGCACGGCGGTCACATAGGTCAGCTGGGTGGCCAGCAGGATCAGGAACAGGTGCGGTGCGATCAGGAGCAGCGGCAGCGCCGGGACCAGGACGAGCAGCACCATCCAGCCGCCCCGGATCTTCGTCGGGCCGCCGCTCGGCGGCTCGTACCGGCGCCCGGCGAGCGGGACGATGACGAGCATCGTCCCGACCGTGAGGAGCGGTACCAGGAGCAGCACCAACCGCAGCGTCAACGCCCACTCGACGCCGTCGGCGCCCTGCTCCATGGCGGCCACCGCCCACGCCAGGGCCCCCGCGCCCGCCAGTGCGGTCACGACGTACCGCCACAGCGCGGTCCACAGCCACTTGCCCGTACTCATGCGTGATTCCGTTCGTTCCCCCGTGCGGCGCGACCCCGGACGGGCCGCGCCTCCCCGTACGCGCTCACCCGTACGCGCTCACCCGTACATGCTCAGCAGTTGCTCCGCCGAGAGTTCCGCCACCGATTCCGCCACCTCGCCCGGGAGCGGGAGCTCGAACCAGACCGTCTTGCCGCGGTGCGTGCGGCGCGTCCCCCAGCCCGCGGAGAGCAGGCCGACCAACTGGAGGCCGCGGCCTCCCTCGTCGGTGTCGCGGGCCCGGCGGCGGCGGGGCTGCACCAGGTTGGCGTCCCAGACCTCGCAGACGAGGGTCCGGTCCAGCAGGAGGCGCAGCCGGATCTCGCCCTCGCCGTACCGCAGGGCGTTGGTGACGAGCTCGCTCACGAGGAGTTCCGTGGTGTCGAGCAGTCCCTCCAGGCCCCACGCGGGCAGCTTCGCCCGGGCCAGTTCGCGGGCCCGGCCCACCGAGCGGGCCTCGCGCGGGAGCTGCCAGTCGCCGACGGCGTCCACCGGAAGGCCCTGGACCCGGGCCATCAGCAGCGCGATGTCGTCCTCGCCGTGCCGGGTGTCCAGCGTGTTCAGGACGTGGTCGCAGACCTCCTCCAGCGGGCGCGCGGGATCGGCCAGCGCGTCGCGCAGACCCCGCAGGCCCTCCTCCAGGGGGTGGGTCCGGGATTCGACGAGGCCGTCGGTGTAGAGCGCGAGCAGTGCGCCCTCGGGTAGTTCGACCTCGACCTCCTCGAAGGGTTCCCCGCCGACGCCCAGGGGCATTCCGGTGGGGATCTCCAGCAGCAGGCCGGGGCGGGGGGTGCCGCCCTCCTCCACCGGTTCGACCAGCACCGGCGGCATGTGGCCGGCGTTGGCGATGGTGCAGCGGCGGGTGACCGGGTCGTAGACGGCGTAGACGCACGTCGCGAGGTACACCTCCGAGCGGTCGGCGTCCCGCGAGTGCAGTGCGGCCCGGGAGGCCTGCTGGGAGCCGCCGGGCGCGCCGAGGCCCCGGGCGATCTCGTCCAGCGCGGTCAGCACCTCGGCCGGTTCCAGGTCGAGCAGCGCGAGGGTCCGTACGGCGGTGCGCAGTTCGCCCATGGCCACGGCGGCCCGCAGTCCGCGGCCCATGACGTCGCCGACGACCAGCGCCGTGCGGTGCCCCGGCAGCTCGATGACGTCGAACCAGTCGCCGCCGACCTCGGTGGCGGCGTTCCCCGGCAGGTAGCGGCAGGCGATGTCGAGTCCGGCGGCCTCCGGGTCGCCGGGGGGCAGCAGGCTGCGCTGGAGGATCAGGGCACGTTCGTGCTCGCGCCGGTAGAGGCGGGCGTTGTCGATGCAGACGGCGGCCCGCGCGGCGAGCTCCACCGCGACCGCCCGGTCGCGTTCGCCGAAGGGCTCGCTGCCCTTGGTACGGGAGAACTGCGCGAGTCCGACCACCGTGTCGTGGGCGACCAGCGGGACGACGAGCGTGGACTGTACGAGGTCCCCGGACTCGGGCCCGCCTCCCTCCACCAGCCGCGGCCGCGCCGTGCGCAGGGCGAAGGCCCCCGGCGAGCCGGCCGGGTAGCGGTGCACCTCCCCTACGGAGACCAGCGCGCCCGGACCCGACAGCGGCGCGTCCGACACGGCCGAGGAGAAGGCCACCCGCCGCAGCGGCGCCGAGGGGGCGCGGACCGTGCCCTGCGCCGGAAGTGCCGGCAGGCCGGGTCCCTGGGGGCGGGCGGGGCGGTCGTCGTCGCCGAGCAGCAGTCCCTGGTAGAGGTCGACGGCGGCCAGGTCGCAGAAGCCCGGGACGGTGACGTCGAGGAGTTCGCGGGCGGTGGTCTCCAGGTCGAGGGAGTTGCCGATGCGGTGTCCGGCCTCGTTCAGCAGGGCCAGGTTGCGCCGGACCCCGGCGGCCTCGCGGGCGGCGAGGTGGCGGCGGGTCACGTCGATGCCTATGCCGGCGACTCCGATGGGGCGGCCGGTGCCGCCGTGGACCCGGTAGAGGTTGATGGACCAGTGGCGGTTGTCCCGGCTGCCGGGGGCGGCGCCGGTGATCTGGAGGTCGTTGACCGAGTCCCCGGTCTCCAGGACCCTGCGCAGCGCTTCGGCCATCCGGTCGGCCTCGTGCGCGGGCAGGTAGTCGTGGACGGTGCGGCCGCGGTGTTCCTCGGCGGCGCCGCCGAAGACGGTGGCGAAGCGGCGGTTGGCGCGCTGCACGGTGAGGTCCGTGCCGAAGAGCAGGAACCCGAAGGGAGATTGGCCGAAAATCGCCTGCGAGGCGGCCAGATCGGATTCGATCCGGCGCAGCGCGCGAACGTCGACCACGACGCAGAGCGCGGCCCGCTCGGCGGTTTCGGTCTGGGTCGGCATCACATAGATCTCAGCCACCCCGTGCGCACCATCGCCGCCGGGGATCCGGAAGGGGATCAGGCCCGTCCATTCCTTGCCGTCGAGAATCTCGGCCACCCTGCGGTGCGCGCCGGCGCGCAGCTCCGGGGGCATGAAGGCGTCGACGGGGTCGCGGCCGACGGCCTCGGCCGCGGTCAGCCCGAAGAGTTCCTCGGCGCGCAGACTCCACTGGTCGATCAGCCCGTCGGGCCCGATCGAGAAGGAAGCGACCTTTATGTAGTCATATATCGAGCCAGGCGGGCTGCTGTGCCACAGGGAGTCGCGCCAGGTCTCCCCAGACGCTTCCCCGGGCACACGGGCCTGATGTGCCTGTACAGGTATCTCGCTCACGCGACCGTCCCCTCCAGCTCACCGCAACCGGACCGGCCATGACCGAAGTATTCAGCACCACGGCGCTCTACGACACGGCCTTCGCGATCACAAAAAGATCCCGTTGTTTTCCAGCCAAGCCGTGTGATCGTCGGCTGCCCCTCACCTTGTTACTCACCAGGAAGAGCCAATTCGAACCACACGGTCTTCCCCGACTTCCCGTGCCGGGTCCCCCACCGCTGTGCCGACACGGCCACCAGGTGGAGTCCGCGACCCCCCTCGTCGTCGGGTTCGGCCACCCGTTCGCGGGGTGGATCCGGAAGCGGATCCGAAACCTCCACGAGAAGTGCCGGACCCGAGGGAGCGTCGGCGACGGCCGGATTGCGCCGTACGAGACGGACTCCGATGGGGCCGGAAGCGTACCTCAGGGAGTTGGTGACCAGCTCGCTGACCAGCAGGACGGTGACGTCGCCGACGGCGTCGAGACCCCAGTCGCGGAGGGTGCCGCGCACCGCGTGGCGGGCGGTGCGGACGGCACCCGGTTCGGCGGGAAAGGCCCATTCGGCGCATTCACCGTCAGTGTCGATCACGCCGATCACTTCCCGGGCCGGCTGGCGACCCCAGTCCGGTTCGAGGGGGAACAGAACCTCGGGTACATGGACGAGATACGGATTAATAGCGACATACCCGATATTCACGGCGTCGTACCACTCGGCCCCCCACAGACCGGCGCACTGTGGCGCAGACGGCCTAGCCCGCGCGCTTCACGCGCCCCCGGCCACCCCGGGAGCCTCGCGCACGCCGTCGCCCGCGCTCAGCCTGCGGCCCGCTTCGGCGACGGCCGGGCGGTCCTGGTCGAGCCAGTCCACCGAGTCCAGCTCCTCGGGCCGGAGCCAGCGCAGCTCGTCGTGGTCCTCCAGCGGGAGCGGATCACCCGACAGCAGCCGGGCCGTCCACACGTGCAGGACGAGGCCGGGCTTCAGCGGCCACTCCCCCGGGATCCGCTCCAGCGCCTCGGTCTCCACGCCGAGCTCCTCGCGCAGCTCGCGCACGAGCGCCTCGGGTACGGATTCACCCGGCTCGGCCTTGCCGCCGGGGAGCTCCCAGCGGCCGGCGAGCTCCGGGGGTGCGCTCCGGCGGGCGGCCAGCAGGCGCCCCTCATGACAAAGGGCTCCGCCCACGACCACGCGTACAGTCATGGGCGGAGCCTATGGCAGCGGCGACGGATGCGCCGCACCGCTCAGTTCCTCGTGCCGGTCCGGCCCGCAGTGCTGTCCTGACCGAGCCGCTCGATCCAGTAGAGCTGTTTGTGCCCTCTTCTTTCGAGGCTGTCGGCGACCTTCTGGGCCTCGGCCCGGGTGGAGTACCGGCCGACCCGGTAGCGGTTGCCGTTGTCGTCCTCACGTATGACCAGCCACGGGAGCAGGGCACCGCTGTCGTTCATCGCGTTTCACCCTCCGCCGACGTACCTGCCCGGGAAACCGCATTGCGCATATGCCCGAGCCTACGCCCGACCTTTACTCAGCGGATACGGTTTTTCACGAAGAGGTACCTCACGGGCGTACGCATCCGGCCATGCGTACGAGCGGGCCGTGCGCGCCGGTTCAGCGCCCGCGCACGGTCGGCAGCGGCAGGATCACGGGCCCGGCGGGGTTCCCGGTGCGGCAGACGTCCCCGCAGGTCGCGTCGAGGGAACAACAGAGCGAGCAGATCGCGCCGGACACGACGGGGCAGTCGGCGATGTCGGGGAGCTCGTACGCGGACTCGCAGACGGCGCAGAGGTGCGTGGCGGTGGCGTCCTCGACGACCGCGTCCGGGCCGTTCACCGGGTTCGGCCTGGCCAGGTAGTACCTCCCCTTCGTCGCCCAGGCGATCAACGGGCAGAGGACGAGCGCGAGTCCGGCCGCGATGAAGGTGGAGAAGGCCTCCGCGTATGTCCCGAAAAGGCCGAAGAAGGCGAGGATCGAGACGGTCGAGGCGATCACCATCGAGCCGAAACCTGCCGGATTGACCGAGTAGAGGTAGGCCCGCTTGAACTCGATGTACGGCGGGCTGAGCCCGAGCCGCTTGTTGATCACGAGATCGGCGGCGACCGCGACGATCCAGGCGATGCCGACGTTGGAGTAGAAGCCCAGCAGTTTGCCGAGCATCGCGAACATGTTCAGCTCCATCAGCGTCAGCGCGATGCCGAGGTTGAGGAAGATGTACCAGACGCGGCCGGGGTGGCGGTGGGTGACCCGGGAGAAGAAGTTCGACCAGGACAGCGAGCCGCTGTAGGCGTTCGTGACGTTGATCTTGATCTGCGAGACGATGACGAACAGGGCGGCGACGGGCAGCGCGAGCCCGCCGAGCCAGGGGCGCAGCGCCTCCAGCTGCGGGGCGATCGGCTCCAGCGCGTGCGTCTTGCCGACGGCCTCCAGGGCGACGAAGGCCAGGAAGGCCCCGCCGAGCTGCTTGGCCGCGCCGATGATCACCCAGCCGGGGCCGGCGGCGAGCACGGCGAGGTTCCAGCGGCGGCTGTTGGCCGGGGTCTTCGCGGGCATGAACCTCAGGTAGTCGGCCTGCTCGCCGATCTGCGCGATGAGCGAGAGCGCGATGCCGGTGCCGAAGCCGAAGCCGATCCAGGAGAAGCCGGAGCCGGCGCCTTCCGTCCCGCCGAAGTGTGCGAAGGCGCCCCAGGCGTCGGGGGCCTCGAAGGCGAGGACGAGGAAGGGCAGGACCAGCCCGATCAGCCAGATCGGCTGGGTCCATGCCTGCACCTTGGCGAGGGCGCCCATGCCCTTGAAGACGATCGGGATCACGATGAGCGTGGTGAGCAGGTACCCGATCTCCAGCGGCAGTCCGACGGCCTGGTGCATGGCCTGGGCCATGATCGAGCCTTCGAGTGCGAAGAAGATGAAGGTGAACGAGGCGTAGATGAGGGAGGTGAGGGTGGAGCCGAAGTACCCGAAGCCCGCGCCCCGGGTGACCAGGTCCATGTCCAGGCCGTACGTGGCGCACGCGCGGGCGATGGGGATGCCGGTCAGGAAGATGACGGCGGCGGCCGCCAGGATCGCGGCGGCCCCGCTGGTGAAGCCGTAGGCGAAGACGATGGAGGCGCCGATGGCGAAGTCGGCGAGGTAGGCGATGCCGCCGAGGGCGGTGCCGGCGACGGTGCCGGGGCCCCAGCGGCGGAAGGAGTGGGGCGCGTATCTGAGCGAGTAGTCCTCGCGGCTCTCGTCCGCGGCGAGCTTGGCGTAGCTCCGGCGGGGCGGTTGCGCCGGGGGCGCGGGGGTGGTGGCGGTATCGGTCATACCGCCGGACGGTAGGACCGCCATGTGACGACCCGTCACTCACGGGCGTTGCCCGGGGGTTACGCCCCCGGGCCCTGCGTCACGGCGGGGTTACACCCCCCGCGACCCCGTGTCCGCGTTCCGGTGCGGCGCCGCCGCCAGGGGCTCCGCCCGTCCGGGCCGGCGGACGTCCCCGGGGGTCAGCGCACCGGCAGGTGGTACGCCAGGCGGTAGCGGTCGGCCGGGATGACGACGTCCGCCGTTTCCACGGCCCGGCCGGAGGCGAAGTACGTGCGCCCGATCACCAGCACCACGTGTCCCGGCACCCCGCCGAGCTGCATGTTCTCCTCCGCCAGGCCCGGCCGCGCGCCGACCTCCTCGACCACGTTGTCCACGACCACGTCGATCGCGGCCATCCGGTCCACCACCCCGGACCCGCCCAGCGGGCCCTCCTCCGGCAGCATCACCGGGCTCCGGCCGGTCACGGCGAGCGGCTCCCAGGAGGTCGACAGCATCATCGCCTCGCCCGCGTCGCGGTAGACGTACTGCGTCCGCATGACCCGCTCGCCCGGCTCGATGCCGAGCCGCTTCGCGATGTCGGCCGGGGCGGCCGCCTGTTCGCTGCTGGAGTCCCAGGTGCCGCGCGCGCCTGCGTCCGCCTGCTCCTGCCGGAAGGGGGTCGAGACCCCGCCGGTGCGGTAGCCGGAGCGGGCTACGCGCCGCGGGACGGGTTGCTCGCGCACGTAGGTGCCGGATCCGGACCGGCCCTCGACCAGCCCCTCCGCCATGAGGACCTTGCGCGCCTCCAGGGCCACCGTGTCGGAGACCCCGTACTCCTCACGGATCCGGGCCTGCGAAGGGAGCCGGGCGTGCGGAGGCAGGGACCCATCGACGATCTTCCGTCGCAGATCCCCGGCGACGCGCAGATAGGCCGGCTGCTCGCCGAAAGTCACAGGCCACTCCCATCAGGTTGACAGACAGCTACACCCTGGCAACCGACGGTTGTCCATCGCAAGCAAGGGCCAGAGTTTCACCCGAAGTGATGAAGCCAGGTCACTCAAACCCACACGTCACATGCGTTACGCGGACTCTCTGGACGGGCTCCGTCCCGGCCCCGGCGAGCCGCCCGGCGGACCCGAGCCGCCTCCGTCGCGCCCCTTGCCCCCCTCGGATCCCGCCAGCCACTTCGGAACCGTCGTCGACAGTCCGTACGCCCCGCGCAGCGTCTTCTCCAGCTCCACCGGCAGAGCGGCGGCCGCCCGGTCCCACGCCTCCAGGAACTCCTTCGCGCTCTTCGCCCGCCCCGCCCGCTGCCACTCGGCCCGCGCGACGGCCAGCCGCTCCTGCTGCACCGCGGCCGGGCCGGCCAGTTCCGGCCGTCCCTTCGCCGCATCCAGCAGCTCCGACTCGGCGCCCAGGGCCCGGTCCATCTCCGAGGCCCAGGACAGGTACCAGGGCAGCCTGTCCGCCACCTCCCCGTCGGGCAGCTCGCCCCAGACCGTGTCCACCCTGTTCATCACGCGCAGGAAGGCGACCTGGTCGGCCGTCAGCGTGGCGGCGTCCTTGCGCAGGCTGCCGCGGTGCTCCCGGCCCGGGGTGCCGATCACGCACACGATCCGCCGGTCCCCGTCGCTCCAGCTGCGGCGCGAGGGGGCGAAGTAGTACAGCTCCGCGTACGCGGGCAGGGCCCAGCTGTCCATCGCGTACGCGTCCTGCGCGCTCCAGCAGTCCTTCGAGGCGGTGTCCCCCATCCGCTCCGCCCCGGGGAACCTCTCCTCGCTCATCGAGGTCGCGGAGGTGACCTCCGCGTCGTGGACCTCGGCGCAGTCGATCCGGAACACGAGGGGCGCCTCGGCGAGCAGGTCTCCGCCGGCGACGTTGAAGCAGTGCCCGAGGCGCAGGTCGTCGGCGTCGACGAGCGTGCCCGGCACGTCCTCGCGGAGCTGCGCCGCGCGCCGGGAGCCGCTGCGTTCTTCGAGGGTGTCCAGGGCCCGTCCGAGCGTGGGGACGGCGGCGGCGACGGCGAGGCTCATCACCAGCGACGCCACCAGTCCGCAGACGGCGAGCGCCTTGCCCCGTTGGCCGCTCTTCCCGATCTGCACGAGGGCCACGACCGCGAAGACGAGGCCGAGCGGCGGGAAGCAGAGCAGCCCGACGAGCAGCGAGGCGAGCGCGAAGCCGTTGAGCGGGCGCGCCCCGTACGGGTACCCCTGCGGGGGCGGGGCGGGCCAGTGGTGCGGGGGCTGGGTGCTCACGGGGCTCCAGGAGGGAGGCGAACGAATGCGCGCATGGTACGCAGCGGGGGCGGCCGTCGAAACGGCCGCCCCCGCCACCTTCATCGCTTCACTGCCGCGCCGGAATCAGAACTCCGGGTTCAGAGCTCCGGGATCGGAACTCCGGGATCAGAACTGGAGCGCCCAGGAGTCGATCTTTCCGGTGTCGATGTTCGCGTTGTCGTTGACCCGGAGCTTCCACACTCCGTTGGCCACCTCGGAGGAGGCGTTGACCGCGACGGTCTTGATGATGTTGTCCGCGCTGCCGCCGGTGCGGTTGTGCAGGTTGTACAGGGTGCCGTCGGGGGCGACCAGGTCGACCTTCAGGTCACTGATGTAGGTGTGCTTGATGTCCACCGAAACGCTCAGCGTGGCCGGGGCGTTCCCGGGGATCCCGCTGACGGTGATCGGCGATTCGACGGTGGAGTTGTCGGCGATCGCGTAGTCGGCGGTGTTCTCGAAGCGGGTGCCCGGGTTCGGCGGGGTGGTGGAGTTGCCGACGTTGAGCAGCCGGTTCGGGGAGCCGGTGCCGGGGCTGGTCACGACGTTCGGCGTGGCCGCGTTCACCAGGGCCGTGGAGACCTGGGCCGGGGTGGCCGCGGGGTTGGCCGCGAGATAGAGGGCGGCGGCACCGACCACGTGCGGGGTCGCCATCGAGGTGCCGGAGATGGTGTTCGTGGCGGTGTCGCCGGTGCCCCACGAGGAGGTGATGCTGGAGCCGGGGGCGAAGAGGTCCAGGACGGCGCCGTAGTTGGAGTAGCTCGCCTTGGCGTCGGTGTTGGTGGTGGCGCCGACGGTGATCGCCTCGGTCACGCGGGCCGGGGACTTGGTGTTCGCGTTGGTGGACTCGTTGCCCGCCGCGACCCCGTAGGTGATGCCGCTGGCTATGGAGTTGCGCACCGCGGTGTCCAGCGCCGAGTCGGCGCCGCCGCCGAGCGACATGTTGGCGACGGCCGGCTTGACGGCGTTGCGGGTCACCCAGTCGATGCCGGCGACGACCTGGGCGGTCGTACCGGAGCCGTTGTTGTCGAGCACGCGCACGCCGACGATCTTCGCCTTCTTGGCCACGCCGTACGCGGTGCCCGCGACGGTGCCGGCGACGTGCGTGCCGTGGCCGTGGCCGTCCTGCGCGGTGTTGTCGTTGTCGATGGCGTCGAAGCCGTCGGAGGCGCGGCCGCCGAAGTCCTGGTGGGTCTTCCGGACGCCCGTGTCGATGATGTACGCCGTGACGCCCTCGCCGGCCTTGTCCGGGTAGGTGTAGCTCTGGTTCAGCGGCAGGGCCGCCTGGTCGATCCGGTCCAGGCCCCAGGACGGCGGGTTCGGCTGGGTGGTGTCGACGGTGAACACCCGGTTCTGCACGACGGACTTGACGGCGGGGTCGGCCGCGAGCTTCCTGGCCTGCGCCTCGGAGACCTCGATGGAGTAGCCGTTGAGGGCCGCGCTGTAGGTCCGGTCGATCCTCGCGCCGTACCGCTTGGCCACGGCCTTGCCGCTGTCGGCCGTGGAGCGGGCGGCGGAGTCGTTCAGGGTCACGATGTAGCTGCCGGAGATGGTGCCCTCCGCGCCGGCGTTCTCGATGACGCCCTGCGGGGCGAGCGGGGCTGCCGAGGCGGGTAACGCGAGTGCGGCTCCGAGGGCGAGGGCCAGTGTGGCGGTCGCTCCGATGCCGGTGATCTTCCGGCGGGTGTGACGCGTCGCGGACATGTGAGGGGTCCTCCTCATAGGTGGTGCGCTGCGGGGGGTGCGCAGCCGTCGGGCTGCTGCCAGGGCATGACTTTTAGACATGCCCATGACAAGCAATTCGGCCCAACGATGCGCCGCTGACGAAAGGTTGACCCACGGAGTCGCTCCACCACAAGAGGACAACGAACGCGTAACATCCGTGCCATACATCGGCCATGAAAGAGCAAAGGCTCACCGCACATGACGCACGCACTACCCGGCTACGTCTGCTCGGAGGACGGCACCCGTGCCGACGCGCGGACGGCTCCGTGGTGCTGCCCGCTCTGTGGTGGCCCGTGGGACCTCGACTTCGTCCCCGACCCGGACGCCCTGCCGGATCCCGCGGCCGGGCCCCACTCGCTCTGGCGCTACGGCTCCGCACTGCCGCTGACGGGGGCCTTCGCCGTCACGCTGGCCGAGGGGAACACCCCGCTGGTGCCCCTGTCGGAGCGGGTGCACGCCAAGCTCGACTTCCTGATGCCCACGCTGTCCTTCAAGGACCGCGGCGCGGTGATGCTCGCGGAGGTCGCCCGTCGGCTCGGGCCCGAGCGGGTGGTGGCCGACAGCAGCGGCAACGCCGGTACGGCCTTTGCGGCCTACTGCGCACGGGCCGGGCTGCGCTGCGAGGTCTTCGTGCCGGAGGGCACCTCGGCGAAGAAGACGGAGCAGATGCGCGCGCACGGCGCGACGGTGACGGTGGTGCCCGGCGGACGCGAGGCGGCGGCGGTGGCGGCCCGCGAAGCGGCCGACCTGCCGGGGGTGTTCTACGCCAGCCACGTCTTCAACCCGTACTTCCTGCACGGCACCAAGACGTACGTCTACGAGATCTGGGAGGCGCTGGGCGGCCACCTGCCCGAGGTGATCGTCGTCCCGGTCGGCAACGGCACGCTGCTGCTCGGGGCCGCGCTGGCGGTGGAGGAGCTGGCCCGTCGCGGGGTCCGCCCGCCGACGCTGATCGCCGTCCAGTCGGCGGCCGTCGCCCCGCTGGCCTCCGCCTTCCACGCGGGCGCCGAGGACGCCGAACCCGTCCCCCAACTCCCCACCCTGGCCGAGGGGATCGCGATCCCGGCGCCGCCGCGGGCCCGGCAGATCCTGGCGGCCGTCCGCGCGTCCGGGGGGACCTTCCTGACCGTCACCGACGAGCAGGTCCGCGCGGCCCAGCTCGACCTGGCCGGGCGCGGGCTCTTCGTGGAGCCCACGGCCGCCGCCTGCTGGGCCGCGGTCGGGCCCACCGCACCCGACGACCCCCTCCGGGGCCGCACCGCGGTCGTCCCGCTCTGCGGCGCGGGCGCCAAGACGGGGCTGGCGGCGCCGGCGGCCTGACGGGACCGCCGGATCCGGGGACCCCGGGGCGGATCGCCCACATCCCGGAATCCTCGATGGGTGCAAGGGCCAACGACATAGGCTCCGCGTCATGCGCACCGCAACGGCCCGTGTCTGGATCGCCCTCTCCCTCGTCTACGTCGTCTGGGGCTCGACCTACCTCGGCATCCGGATCGTCGTCGAGACCATGCCCCCGTTCCTCTCCGCCGGGGCCCGCTTCATCACCGCCGGACTCCTCCTGGCCGGCATCGTCGCCTGGCGCGACGGCCCGGCCGCCCTCAAGGCCACCGGCGCCCAGGTGCGCGCGGCCGTCCTGGTCGGGCTGCTGCTGGTGCTCGGCGGCAACGGCCTCGTCGTCCTGGCCGAGACCTCGATCCCCTCCGGGCTCGCCGCCCTGCTGGTGGCCGCCGTCCCGATGTGGCTGGTCGTCCTGCGCGCCGGCTCCGGCGACCGCCCCTCCCCGCGCACCGTGGCCGGGGTGCTGCTGGGCCTCGGCGGGCTCGCCGTCCTGACCAGCCCGGGGCTCGGCGGGGAGATCGCGCTGGGCGGGGTGCTGCTGGTGCTGGCCGGCTCCGTGTGCTGGTCGCTCGGCTCCTTCTCGGCGGCGAAGCTGACCCTGCCCGCGAACCCCTTCACCGGGAGCGCGTACCAGATGCTCGCGGGCGGGGCCGGCGGGATCGTCGTCGGCCTGTGCCGCGGGGAACAGCACGGCCTGGACGTCACCTCGTACTCCACCGCGTCCTGGCTGGCCCTCGGCTACCTCGTGGTGTTCGGCTCCCTCGTCGGCTTCACCGCGTACGTGTGGCTGCTGCGCGCGGCCCCGCTCTCGCTCGTGGCCACGTACGCCTACGTGAATCCGGTCGTGGCCGTCGCCCTGGGCTGGCTCATCCTCGACGAGGCCCTGACCTGGCCGATCCTGCTCGGCGGCGCGATCGTGGTGGCGGCGGTGTGCGTGATCGTGAGCACGGAGCGGCGCCCCGACGCCCGGCACGATCCGAAGGAGACGGCCTAGGCCGTCGGCTTCGCCGCCCGCTCGTACAGGGCCTTCGCGCGGTCGTCGAACAGGGCGGCCGTGGAGTCCACGTCCGTGTCCCCGCCGCTCAGCACCCCGATGAGCTGGCCCGGCCGCCCCGGTCCGCCCCGGTCGGCGATCCACGGGCTGCCGCTCGTCCCCGTCCAGAACCCCGAGCAGTTGATGTAGAGCATCGCGGGGTCGTCCTCGTCGTGCCGGCTCTGCGTCGTGCAGGCGACGGGCTTGTTCTCGGGGTTGTGCTCGGACTGCGGATAGCCGACGACGGTCACCTCCCGTTCGTAGCCGGAGGTCCACACGGGCTTGGGGGCCTCGCCGCGTCCGACGACCTCCTGCAGGCTGCGCCCGTCCGCGTCCGGTCCGACGGTGAGGAAGGCGTAGTCGGCGGTGTCCTCGCCCCACTTCGTCCAGCGCTCGTCGACCTGGATGGAGCGCACCTTCCACACGCCGAGCGGCTGCCGCCCGGAGCCCTCCCCGGAGAAGGCGGGGGCGAAGGCCAGCTCGCCGATGGCCAGCCCGTCGTGCGCGGCCTCGCCCGGCCGCCCGTCCTCCCCGGCGGGGGCCACGCAGTGCGCGGCGGTGGCGACGACGTTGCCCTGCGGGCTGTCGACGACGCTGGCCGTGCACCAGTGCTCGCCGCCCGCCATGAGGACGCCGACGGTGGGGAAGGGGATCGTGCCGCCTTCCTCGTAGCCGCCGGAGTCCCTGGCGAAGACCACGGCGACCAGGGCGACGGCCCCCGCGAGGGCGGCCGAGACGATCCCCTTGAGCCCGCGGCTCACCGCGGGGCGGCGCCGTTCGCGCCGCCGCCCGGGGCCGGCCGGGGCTTCGGGGTGGGTGCGGACATCACCTTGCTGATCCACTCCAGTGCGCCCTCCCTCATCCCGCGGACGTAGGACTTCCCGTTGTGCTCACCATCCTGGATCACCTGCAGCGTGGTGTGCACGGGACCCTTGCCGTACTCCTTCATGAACTTCTCGGCCTTGTCCCGGCCGGACTCCTTGGTGCCGATCTGGAAGTTCACGTAGACGTCCGGGCCGCCCGCGGCGATCAGCTTCGCGGCGAGCTTCTCGGGGTTGTCCGCGTCCATGGCCTGCTTGTTTCCCTTCCACAGCGGGGAATCGGGGACGATGTCGACCCCGCTCGCGATGGCCGCCTTGAAGCGGTCGGGGTACTTCAGGACGTGCTTGAAGGCGCCGAATCCGCCCGCCGAGGAGCCCATGAAGGCCCACCCGTCGCGGGAGGTGAAGGTCCGGAAATTGGCCTTCGCGAAATCCGGGACGTCTTCGACCATCCAGGTGCCCATCTTGGGCTCTCCGGGGATGTCCGAGGCGTCGAAGTGGTGCTTGGTGTCGGCGTTGTGCACCGGCATGACCAGGATGAAGGGCAGGCTCTTGCCGGACTTCGCCCCGTCGCTCACGGCCTGCTGGAGGCCGAGGCCGGGACCCGTCCCCCAGTAGTTCGTGGGGTAGCCGCGGCCGCCGGGCAGGGAGATCAGGACCGGGAAGGCGCTGTCGGCGTAGGCCGGGTCGTCGTACTCCTTCGGCACCCACACCCACACGTCGCCGGTGAACCCGGACTTCTTGCCGGTCAGGGTGGTCTTGGCGATCTGGGTGCCGTCCGGCAGCCGGGAGGTCCGGACGAAATCGGCCTTCGGCCCGGTGGGCATGCGGACACCGGCTGCGGATCCGGTGTCGGAGGCGGCGGACGCCGCGGTCCGGGACTTCCCGAAGGAGACGGGATCGCCTATGTCCGAGAAGAGGCCGTAGTGGTACGCGGCCGCCCCGCCGCCCGCCAGGAGGGTGAGCCCGAGCCCCCCGCCGATCAGGATCAGGCGCAGCCGGCGCTTGGGGCGGCCGGCCCCGGGCCCCGGAGCGGCGCCGCCGGTCCCGGCGGAGCCGCCGGCCGTGGCGGCGCTCCCGGTCGTGGTCGCGCCGTCCCCGGTGGTGGCGGCCCTGTCACCCTGCAGGTCTTGGTGCACGGATCGTTCCCGTTCCTTCTCCGGCGCCCCCTGGGAGCGCGGGTAGGACCGATTGGTCCCCCTTACATCCATAACAGAGGTATGAACGACCGGATGGGTTGCCTGGGACGGGTGGACGTGTCGAGGGCCACGCCGGTCGCGCGGGTCAGCCTGCTTCGGGCTTGGGCCCCTTCAGGACCTTGCTGACCCATTCCAGTGAGCCCTCCTTCATGCCGCGGACGTAGTGCCAGCCGTTGTGCTCGCCGTTCTGGATGTCCCGGATGGTCATCTTGACCGGGCCCTTGGCGTACTTCTGCTGGAACTGCGTCATGCGCTCCTTGCCGCTCTCCTTGGTGCCGATCTGGAAGTTGATGTAGACCTCGGGGCCGCCGCTGCCGATCAGCTTCTGGGCGAGCTTCTCCGGGTTGTTCGCGTCCATCTCCGCCTGGTGGCCCTTCCACAGCGGGGAGTCGGGGACGATCTCGCCGCCGCTCGCGATCACGGCCTTGAACTTGTCGGGGTGCTGGAGGACCGTCTTCATGCCGACGAAGGCGCCGGAGGAGGAGCCCATGAAGGCCCAGCCGTCGCGGGACTTGTACGTACGGAAGTTGGCGCGGGTGAAGTCCGGGACGTCCTCGGCGATCCAGGTGCCCATCTTGTGCTGTCCGGGTATGTCGGAGCCGTCGTAGTAGTACTTCGCGTCCGGGTTGAGCACGGGCATGATCACGATGAACGGGAGGCTGGTGCCGGCCCGGACGCCCTCGCTGATGGCCTTCTGGAGGCCGAGGCTGCGGTCGGCCCAGTAGTTGTTCGGGTAGCCGTTGCCGCCGGGGAGCGCGATGAGCACCGGGAAGCCGCTCTTGGCGTACTTCGCGTCCGCGTACTCCTTCGGCGTCCACACCCAGACGTCGCCCTCGAAGCCGGACTTGGCTCCCTTGAGGCGGGTCTTGGCGATGATCGTGCCGTCGTCGAGCTTGGTGGTCTGCTTGAACTCGGAGGCCGGTCCGGTCGCGGGCTGTACGTCCGGGTCGCCGGCCGGCGCGGACGGGCTCGCGGGGGTCCGGCCCGGGTCACCCTGCGCTCCGGCGTCGGCGGGGGGCGGGGTCTTGCCGAAGCTCACCGTGGAGCCGTCGCCGGAGAACCAGTCCAGCTTCCAGGCGGCGAAGCCGCCTCCGCCGAGGACCAGCGCGAACGCGACGGCCAGGCTGGTCCACAGCACGCGGCGGGAGCGCCGCGGGGGCTCGGGTATGTGCGGAGGGACGTACTGATCCTGCCGGTACGGCTGTTCCTGCTGGTACGGCTGTTCCTGCTGGTACGGCTGTTCCTGCTGGTACGGCGGGTGCGCCGAGTAGGGCTGGTACGGCTGTTCCTGCGGGTACGGCGGCTGCGCCGGGTAGGGCTGGTACGGCTGGTCATCGGGCCGCGGGCGCTGCGGGTCCTGGTGCACGAACTTCGCTCCGAACGGTCATGACTGCCCCCCGGTGGGACAGAGGGGACGGGGGTCCCCCTAGTCCTGATGTGTGAATCCCCCGGATAGTTCCAAATCAGCGCAAAATCATGATCCGGATCCCGCACACCCCGTCTCGACGCACCGCGCCCCGGCTCACCTCAGCGCGTCGAGGACGCCCGCGCACCGCCCGAGCAGTCCGATCAGCAGCTCCCGCTCCTCGTCGCTGAACTCGGCGGCGAGCGCCGTCTCCACCGCCACCGCCCCCGCGTCGGCCAGCTCCATCACGGAGCGCCCCTCCTCGGTGAGCCGGGTCTCCAGGACGTTGCGGTGCAGTTCGTGCGGGGTCCGCTCGATGAGTCCGCGCTCCACGAGGTTCTTCAGCACGGTGTTCATGGTCGGCGGCGTCACCCCGCACAGCCGCGCGAGCGAGGCGGCGGAGATCCCGGGCTTCTCGGAGAGCCAGAGCAGGGCGGCGTACTGCGGAACCGTTACTGCGGCCGGCTTCAACGCCGTGTTCTTGGCCCCGACCAGCGCCTGCTCGGCGCGCTTGACGTAGGAGCCGATGCGCTGCTCGACGGGCATGGAAGTCATCCACGCATCATAAAGCCCTTGCATGCATTAGAGCTCTAACTTAGATTCGTGCTCATCCAGAGAGAAGAGGACGTCCGATGAAGAAGTTCCCGCCCGCCGCCCTGCCCGCCGCCCTGCTCGCCCTGACCGCCGCCCTGGCCCTCGGGCCGGCCCCCGCCGCCTCGGCCTCGGCCGGCGACGCCCCCGGCGGCCGGGACGTCCGTACGGACATCTCCACGGCCTTCGCCCTGCCCGGCGAGAAGGTCTTCCCGGAGGGCATAGCCGCCGACCCCCGCACCGGCGCGGTCTACGTCGGCTCCTACTCCAGCGGCACCGTCTACCGGGCCCGCTCCGGCGAGCGCGCGGCGAAGGTCTTCCTGCCGCCGGGCACCGACGGCCGCCACACGGCGAACGGACTGCGGGTCGACGGGCGCGGCCGGCTCTGGGTGACCGACTCCACCTCGGGCGTCTCCGTCTACGACACCCGCTCGGGGGCCCGGGTGGCCCGCTTCGAGGTCCCCGGTGACGGGCCGCGCTTCGTCAACGACCTGGTCTTCACCCCGGACGGCACCGCCTACCTCACCGACAGCGTCCGCGCGGTGGTCTACCGGGTCACCCCGGGGCAGCTGGCCGCCGGCTCCGGCCCGCTGCTGCCCGCGTACGACCTGAGCGCGCGGCTCTCGTCCCCGGCGGGCAGCATCGGCCTGAACGGCATCACCGCGGACCCGGCCGGGCGGTTCCTGCTCACCGTCGACATGACGGCCGGGGAGCTGTACCGCATCGACCCGGTCTCCGGCTCGGTGTCCCGCGTGGCCCTGACCGGCGGGGACCTGAAGACCGCCGACGGCATCGACCTGGCCCCCGGCGGGGTCCTGCGCGCGGCCCAGAACACGCGCAACACCCTGAGCCGCTGGCAGGTGTCGGCCGACGGCACCCGGGCCCGCCTGGTGCGCAGCCTGACGGACCCCGCGCTCCAGATCCCGACCACGCTGGCCCGGGTGCCGGGGCGGGTCCTGGTGGTCCGGTCGCAGTTCGACAAGGACGGCGGGCCGCTGCCCCCGTCCGGCGGCGCGCCGACCGCCTTCACGGTCGCCTCGGTCCGCGGCTTCTGACCGGGTGCCGGTCCGTACTCCTTGGTGCCGGTCCGTCAGCCCCGCAGATAGGCGAGGACCGCGAGGACGCGGCGGTGGGACTCCTGCGCCGGGGGCAGGTCGAGCTTCATCAGGATGTTCCCGATGTGCTTGCCCACCGCCGCCTCCGAGACGGTGAGCCGGCGGGAGACCTCGGCGTTGGAGTGTCCCTCCGCGACCAGGGCGAGCACCTCCCGTTCGCGGGCCGTCAGCCGTTCCAGGGGGTCGCGGCGGCGGCTGATGAGCCGGCGCACCACCTCGGGGTCGACCACGGTCCCGCCGGACGCCACCCGCGCGACGGCGTCGAGGAACTCCTCGACCTGCCCGACGCGGTCCTTGAGCAGGTATCCGACGGCCGTCCCGTCGCCGGAGTCGAGCAGCTCGGCGGCGTACGAACGCTGCACGTACTGGGAGAGGACGAGGACGGGCAGGTCCGGCCGGGTCTCGCGCAGCCGCACGGCCGCCCGCAGCCCCTCGTCGGTGTGGTCCGGGGGCATCCGCACGTCCGTGACGACGATGTCGGGCCGGTGCTCGGCGACGGCCGCTTCGAGCGCGGCCGCGTCGCCGACGGCGGCGACCGTGCGGTGGCCGAAGCGGGCGAGGAGACCGACGAGGCCCTCGCGGAGCAGTACGGAGTCCTCGGCGAGGACCACGCGCAGGGGCTGCCGGACGGCTCCCGCGACGGCCCCGGGGCTTACGGGGTCTACGGGGCCGCCGGTTCCTACGGGGTCTTGAGGGCCTTCGGTGCCTTCGGGACGCAAGGGATCTCCACACGCAGCAGGGTCGGCCCTCCGGGAGGACTGGTCAGGGTCAGTCTGCCGTCCACGACCGACACCCGGTCGGCGAGCCCCGTCAGCCCGCTCCCCCGGCCCGCGTCCGCGCCGCCGCGGCCGTCGTCGGACACCTCCACGGTGAGCCGGGTCCCGTCGTGCCGGCCGGTGACGGTGATGCGGTCGGCCCCGCTGTGCTTGGCCGCGTTGGCCAGGGCCTCGCTGACGAAGAAGTACCCGGCGGACTCGGCCGGTTCGGGCAGCCGGCCGGGGAGGTCGAAGTCGGTGTCGACCGGGATCGGCGAGCGGTCGGCGATGTCGGCGACGGCGTCGGGCAGGCCCCGGTCGGTGAGCACCTGCGGGTGGATGCCGTGCACGAGCTCGCGCAGCGAGCTCAGCGCCAGCCCGGCCTCGGTGTGCGCGGCGGCCAGTTGCGCGGCGAGCGGGCTGCCGGGCGGGGCGTCGAGCCGGGCCAGGCCCAGGGTCATGGACAGCGCGACGAGCCGCTGCTGCGCACCATCGTGCAAGTCCCTTTCGATGCGCCGCCGTTCGGCGTCGAAGGCGGCCGCCAGCCGGGCCCGGGAGCTGGTCAGCTCGGTGACCTTGACGGCCAGGTCGCCGGGGCCGGGGCCGAGCATCAGCCGGGCCAGAGCCGCGCGGGCGGCCGCCACCGCGCCGAGCACGTAGAGGAAGAGCGGCAGGAGGAGCAGGCCGACGGCGGCGCACAGCAGGGCCTCGGGGTAGCCGGTGATGCCGTGGATCTTGAGCGGGTTGGCCTGTTCCCCGTCGAGGGCGAGCAGGACCGGGGTCGCCAGGAGGTCGGCGGGCAGGAGGAGCGCGGTGCCCACGGCGAGGAGTTCCAGCGGCCACAGCAGGGTGGCGGCGAGCACCGCGTAGCCCAGTTCCCGCCAGGTCGCCTGCTCGCGGAAGCGGGTGCGGGCCCACGCCGCGAGCCCCGTACGGTCCGGATCGCGGTGCGGGTCGGGCAGCGGCGCGGAGCCCGGGTCCCACAGGCGCAGCCGGCGGCGCTCGACGGCCGCGAACGGTACGCCGGCCAGCGCGAGCGCGGCGAGCAGCGGAAGCCCCACGAGGACGACGGCGAGCACCGCCCCGGACACGGCGAGCAGGGTCAGCACGGTGAACGCGAGCGCGCCGGTGATGCCGCCGGTGAGGAGGTAGGCGGCGGCGCGCCACGGCCGGGCGGTGCGCAGGTACCGGCCCGGGACGGGGAGGGAGAGCGGCATGTGTCCACCGTAGGCGGCGGGTGCGGGCGGCGCGGTAGGGCTGGCCCTACCCCTGGGACTCGCCCCTGCCCCGCTGACCGGGGGGCGGCGCGGCCGGTTGGCTGGGAACCATGCTGAAGATCGCGTTGAGGTCGCTGCGGCGGCGCTGGATGACACAGGTGGGAACGTTCGTGGCGGTGGCCCTGGGGGTCGCGCTGATGACCGTCATGGGGCTGGGGCTCGCCGCTTCGGCGGCGATGCCGGCGGGCGCGGAAGTGGTGGGCCTCAACTCGATGCTCGGGACCGCGGGCGGGGTGAGCTCGTTCACGGCGGCCTTCGTGGTGGCGTCGACCTTCTCCTACGCCGTGGCCGCGCGGCGGCGGGAGCTGGGGCTGCTGCGACTGGCCGGGTCGACGCCCGGGCAGCTGCGGCGCCTCGTGATGACGGAGGCGGCGGCCGTCGGGCTGGCCGGGTCGGCGGCCGGGATCGTCCTGGGCCGGGCGGGTGCGCCGCTGATGGCCCGCTGGACGGTGGCGCAGGGGCTGGCGCCCTCCGGGTATGCGATCGGGGACCAGAGCTGGCCGCTGCACACGGCGTTCTGGACCGGGCTGCTGGTCGCGCTGGCCGGGGCGTACGCCGCGTCCCGGCGGGCGGGCCGGGTCGGTCCGCTGGAGGCGCTGCGCGAGGCCGTGACCGACGAGCGGCCCATGACCCCGGGCCGTTGGGCGGCCGGGGGCGGGCTGCTGCTGTGCGCGGTGGGCTTCGTGGCGTGGCGGCTCGGGTCGGACCCGGGCACGCTGCTCAAGCGCAAGACGTACACGGTGCAGCCGATGCTGCTGATCTCCGCGTGCGGGATGCTGGCGCCGGTGCTCGTACGGCCCGTCGTGCGGCTGCTGATGTGGCTCCCGGTCCGGCTGACCTCGTACGCGGGCCGGGTGGTGCGGGCGAACGCCGCGGCCGGGATCCGCCGGACGGCCGCGGTGGCGGCGCCGGTGCTGGTGATGGTCGCGCTGACCGGATCGCTGCTGGGCGCGGCCTCGACGATGACCGAGGCGAAGACGGTGGAGGCCCGCGCCCGGACCGGTGCGGACTACGTGCTGACCGGCGGGCGGCTGCCGGACTCCGCCGAGATCGCCGGCGTCCCGGCGGGCAGCGTCCTCGCGGTGGCCGACACCCGTCTGACGGTGCTGGAGGAGGGGTTCGTGAAGGTGCCGACGGAGGCCTCGGCGGTCGATCCGGCGGCGCTGGCGGAGGTCTCCCGGCTGCCGGTGGTGGCGGGCTCGGTCCGGGACCTGGACGACGGCGGCATCATCGTCACGGAGGAGTGGTGGCAGCACCGGGTGGGTGACTCGGTACCGCTGTGGCGGGCGGACGGCACCGAGGCCCGGCTGCGGATCGTGGCCGTGATGCGGACGGGCACCGGCAACAACGGGGCCTTCGTCACCCCGCGCAACGCGCCCGGCGCCGAAGTCTCGCGCATCGAGGTGAGGGCGCCCGCGTCCGCCGCTCCGGCGGTCCGCGCGGCGGCGGCCCGGTACGGGGCGACGGCCCACACCAAGGAGGAGTGGCTGACGGCGACGCACCCGCGCACGAAGCGCCTCACGGTGCTCGGCTACGTCCTGGTCCTGGGCATCGCCCTGGTCTACACGGCGATCGCGCTGGCCAACACCCTGCTCATGGCCACCTCCGACCGGGCCGGCGACCTGCGCCTGCTCCGGCTGGCCGGGGCCACCCGGGGCCAGGTCCTCGCGGTGACCACGGCCGAATCCCTGCTCGCGGTCGTGGTCGGCACCGTCCTCGGGACGGCGGTCACCGCGGTCAACCTGGCGGGCATGCGCGCCGCCCTCGCGGTCCTCGGGGTCGGCTCGCCGGTGGTGGTCCCCTGGCTCGCGATGGGGGCGGTCGCCGGTGTCTGCGCCGCGCTCGCGGCCCTGTGCACCCTGCTCCCGGCGGCCCGCGCCCTGCACCGCCGGACAGGACGGCGCAGGGCGCGGCCGGGTGGAACACCCGGTATCGGTGCCGAGTTGGTCTCGGCCTGAGGGCGGTCCGCCCCGGCTCAGTCCAGGGTCGGGGCCTGGCGCAGGATCTCGACCTCCAGGCGCTGCAGCGCCGGGCTCGACGAGATGCCCAGGTCCTCGGCCATGCGCCGCTGGTGCATCCGCAGCACCGAGAGCGCGTCGGCCTGGCGTCCGGCCCGGTACAGGGCCAGGCTGAAGAGCTCGCAGCCGTACTCGCGCAACGGGTGGGACTGGGTGAAGCCCGCCAGTTCGGAGACGGCCACTTCGTGGGCGCCCACGGCGATCAGTGCCGCGCAGCGGCCCTCGACCACCGAGAGGCGCAGTTCCTCCAGGCGCACCACCTCGGGCGACACGTGGGTGGCATCGGAGACCTCCGCGTACGCCTCCCCGCGCCACAGGGCGAGGCCGGTCTCGAACTCCTCGAGGGCCCGCTGCGGGTCGCACCGGTCCAGCGCCTGCCAGCCGGCGGTCGCACACGTGCCGAACCGGTGGGCGTCCACGTCCACGACGCTGCTGTCCAGTAAGTAGCCGCGGCCACGGGTGCGCAGCACCTTCGCGGGCTTGCGCGGTGCGCGGTCCGGTTCCAGCACCCGGCGCAGGTTGGCGATGTAGGCGTGGAGCGAGGAGATCGCCGACTGCGGGGGCTGACCGTCCCACAGCGCTTCCACGAGCACGTCCACCGATACGGGCTGGCCCACCTGGCTGACCAGCAGGGTGAGCGCCGCACGCTGCTTGGTGGCACCGAGGTCCACGTAGCGTCCGCCGATGGTCGCCTCGATCGGGCCCAGGACCCGGAACTCGACCTTGGTCGGCGGTACGTCCCCGGCCTCCTGCGGATCCTCCTGCGCCCACCGGACGCCGCCGTGCGGCCGCGGGGCGGGGGGCTGGGGCGCGACGGCGGGCGCACCAGTCCGCTCGCGGGCCATCTCGAAGACGGAGGCGGGGGGCGGGGACTGGAGGTCGAGCTCCAGCGCCATCGTGAAGTACATCTTCAGCGTCTCGTTGGCCTGCCGGAGTTCCCGTACTTCCCGCTCCAGCTCGGCGACGCTCCGCGTGCTCCTGCTACTGCCTCCCAAACGCTGTCCGGGGACAATGTCCGTACCTCGTCTACCGCCGCTCCTCAGATCTGTGGCCAACACACCGAAATCAATTTTCTCGTTCACTGCCTCTGTACTCATCAAGCTCCCCCGAAAGATGCGTACGTCCCGGCCTCAGCCGGATGACGAGAGTCGTCACCTCTGCACCAGGAAGCATCCTGCATGGCGATCAAGAATGACAACCCTCGTTGAAAATCTGGTGAGTTGAACTTTAGCCAGCCGGACGGCATATGCCGAACAGGTAGTTCCGTCACCGATCATGCTCGGAGCGCCGGGGTGGGGTACATTCCGCTTCCCCTCCGACCGGCGCTCCGCATTAGGGCCCTCGACTTACCTCGCGAAGATCAACGTCGTCGGCGAAGGCGTGCTCTGGAAGGTGATTTCACCGAAGCCGGCCTTCGTGAGCCAGGCGTGGTAATCCGCCCGGCTCCAGGTGCCACCGTGCCGGCTCTTGAGCAGCATTTCCGAGGCGAAGGTCAGCGCGAACGGGGGGCCGCTGCGGTCGTCCTCGACGATGTAGTCGGAGACCACGAGCGTGCCGCCGGGCTTCAGGGCGCTGCGCGCCCTGGCGAAGATCGCGATGTTGTCCTCCGGCCCCTCCTGGTGGGCGATGTTGGAGTACATCACGACGTCGTGCTCGGCGTCACCGAACCCCGTGGTGTGGAAGTCCCCGTCGACGTAGCTCACGCGGTCGCCCACGCCCCGCTCGGTGAGCAGCCGGCGGGCGATCGAGTTGATCGGCTCCCAGTCGAGCTGGGTCGCGCGCGCGGCGGGGTTCAGTTCCAGCCAGATGCCCGAGCAGATGCCCGAGCCGCCGCCGATGTCGAGGATCGAGATCTCCCCGGCCTCCGACAGCCGCAGCGTCTCGGCGGCGATCTTCGCGACGGGAACCGACTGCGCCGCGATGGCCTGGACGAGCTGCTCCCAGTGCGGGTTGTCGGCCACCTCCACCACGGCGTCCGTCAGCGGGCCGCCGGTGCGGACGACCTCGGGAAGCACCGAGAGGCTGCCCATGTGGCCCATCTTGAGCTTGGCGAACCCGCTCAGCGATGCGGCGCGGCCCTCCACCAGGAAGGCGGACGCCTCGGCGGTGTTGCGGTACTCCCCGCCGTCCACCTCGACCAGGCCGATGCTGACCAGGCCGTCGAGGAGCGCTTGCGCGCCCCGCTCGGAGATCCCGGCGAGGTCGGCCAGGTGGGCGGCCGAGGTCGCGCCGTCCTCCAGGTGCGTGAACAGGGAGTGGCTCGCCGCCGTGCCCAGGATGCCGGTCGCCCAGTACCCGGTGATGAGCCGCATGATCCGATCCGACGTCGGCTGGCCGTTGGTCATGCCGTCCCCACCATGCTTCCCGAGAGCTGACGCGGCACCGACCGGACGGCCGGCTTCGCTTCCACGTGCTGCGGGGCGGCCGGAACCCAGCTCCCCAGTACCATTTCGGCCGTTATCCCGGGACCGAATCCGGCAATCACCCCGGTGGATCCCGCCGACAGCCGTTCGGCTTCTTCGAACTGCCGGCGAAGGGCGTCGAACACGACGGCGCTGGCGATGTTCCCGTATTCCGTCAGCGTGGACCAGCTGTGACGGAAGACCGTGCGGTCCACGTTCAGGAACTTGGCGAGGTCGTCCAGAATGCGGGGGCCGCCGGCGTGAATGATGTAGAAGTCCAGATCTCCGATGTCCCAGCCGTGGAGCGTGGCCAGCTCGCCCAGCACCGGAGCGATCGGCTCCATCGTCCCGGGCACGCGCCGGTCGAGCTGGAAGTGGAATCCGGTGTCGCGGACGGAGTACGAGATCCAGTCCTCGGTGTGCGGAATGAGGTAGGAGGCGTTGCGCTCCAGCAGTACGCCGGCGCCGCCGCTGCCCCGCACCACCGCGGCCGCGACCGCGTCACCGAACAGCCCGTCCGACAGCAGCGAACCGACGTCGTCGGCCGTGGGCTGGTAGCACAGCGAGCACAGCTCGCAGGAGACGATCAGGACGTTGCTCTCGGGGTGCGCCGCGCAGAAGTCGTGCGCGCGGTTGATCGCCGCACCGCCCGCGGCGCAGCCGAGCTGCGCGATGGGGAGCTGCCGCGTGTCGTAGCGGAATCCCATCTCGTTGATCAGCCACGCGGTGAGCGAGGGCATCATGAACCCGGTGCACGAGACGTAGATGATCGCGTCGATGTCCGTCGCCACCAGGCCCGCGTTCTCCAGGGCCTTTTCGATGACTTCCGGGCACCGCTTCTTCGATTCGATCTCGTAGATGCGATTGCGTTCCTGGAAACCGGGGTGGCGCAGCGTCTTCTCGATCGGCTGGACCAGGTGACGCTTGCGCACCCCCGTGTTCTCTATCAGTCGAAGGGCCAGCGGAAGCTGCGGCTTGCCCGCGTGCGCTTCCCTGGCGAATGCCAGAGTGTCTTCCATCGTGATGATGTGTTCCGGCACGCTCACCGAAGGCTTACATAGAATTGGCATACCTGGCATCTATCTCTCTGATGTAGAGAATGTTCTGCTGCCCTCACAGCGTGTACGTTCCCCAACATCCCGTATGGCGCTTGCTACTGGCTTGGCGGTGACTTGCCTTCCCCGGGGCCTTTTGACCGGACCATTCGGCAGGGTCTTTCACACGGCCTTTAAGCCGTGCGGATAGGGGGCGGGTTCCCGTGGGAGGCCGTGGGCGGTCACGGGAGGACGCGGGAGGCTGCGGCAGGCACATTGGCCGAAACTCGCCCACCCCTCGGCCCCCGGGCATGACGGAGCCCCGGCCGGGGACGGGCGACCCCGAAGGTCGTCCGCCCCCGGCCGGGGCTGTCCGCGGCGCCGGCCCCGGTGGACCGGGATCCGGCGCGGCCTCGCCTACTCCGCCTGCGCCCGTGTCTGCGGGAGCCGGCCGGAGCGGGCCAGCTCCTGGTCGACCAGGGCCGGTGCGGCGCCCGTGTACCCCTCCGGATCCAGCAGCCGGACGATCTGGGCGTCCGTCAGGTGCCGCTTCACCTTGGGCAGGGCGCCCAGGATCTCGGCCAGCGAGCCGCCGGTGCGCTCCGCCTCGGCCGAGGCCCGGGTCAGCAGTTCCTTCGCCTCCGCCTTGCCGATCCGGGGCGCCAGGATGGCGGACACTCGCTCCGACACCACTTGGCTCCCCGTCAGCATCAGGTTCTCCCGCATCCGTTCGGGCCGTACGACCAGCCCCTCGGCCAGTTCCACGGCGGTGTGCGCGGCGCCGCCCGCGAGCCGCAGGCACTCGCGCAACAGCTGCCACTCGGCGTGCCACACCCCGGCCGACCGTTCGTCCTCACACACCAGACACTGCGTCACCCCGGTTGCCAACAGAGGCACTTGGAGTGCGGCACTGCGGATCAGGGTGGCCAGGACCGGGTTGCGCTTGTGCGGCATCGCCGAGGACGCGCCGCGTCCTTCCACCGCCGGTTCGCAGACCTCCGCGACTTCGGTCCGGGTCAGCGACTGCACGTCCACGGCGATCTTGCCGAGGGCGCCCGTGACGAACGCGAGGGCGGCGGCGAGGTCGGCCATCGGGGTGCGCAGCGCGTGCCACGGCAGCGGGGGGCGGGCCAGGCCGGTCTCGGCGGCGTAGGCGTCCAGGAGCCGGTCCGTGTAGTCGCCGCGGTCGCCGTCGCTGCCGTGCTCGCCGTCGCTGCCGCCCTCTGCGGGCGGGGCGAACTCCAGGTATCCGGCGAGGGTTCCGGCGGCTCCGCCCAGCGATACGGGCAGGCCTCCGTCGAGTACGGCGGCCACCCGGTCCCGGGCGTCCAGCAGCAGCCTGCGCCAGCCGGCCGCCTTCAGGCCGAAGGTGGTGGGTACGGCGTGCAGGGTGAGGGTGCGGCCCGCCATGGCGGTGTCGCGGTGCCGGGCGGCGAGGTCCGCCAGTGCTTCGGCGGCCCGTTCCAGGTCCGCGTGGATCAGCCGCAGCGTGCGGTCGGCGACCAGCATGGCGCCGGTGTCGAAGACGTCCTGGCTGGTGGAGCCGTGGTGGACGAACTCGGCGGATTCCGGCGACTCGGCGGCGACCAGCCGGGTGAGCTCCCGGACCAGTCCGACCACCGGGTTCGCGGTCTCGCGCGCGAGCAGCGCGAGTGCGCGGACGTCCAGCCGTTCGGCCCGCGCCGCGCGGCTGATCACGGCGGCCGCTTCCGCGGGCACGCTGCCGGCCTTGGCCTGGGCGCGCGGGCGAGGGCCGCCTCCGCGTCGAGCATGGCCTGCAGCCAGGCCGCGTCGGAGGTGACGGCCTCGGCGGGCGTGCCGGCCCGGACCGGTGAGAGCAGCCCGGAGTCGGGTCCGTACCCGGCCGGCTCCGGGCCGGGCGCGCTCGCTCGGTTGTCGGCGCTCATGCGTTCACCTCGACGGGATCGGTGGGCGAATGCCGGTACGGTCCGGGTGGAGCGGGCGGACCGGCGTGGGCGGACAGGGCGAGCACGGCGCAGGCGATGGCGTCCGCGTCGCCGAGCGTCTGGGAGTTGACCCCGGGGCGGCTGCCGGCGGCGGTCACCCAGTGCACCGCCTCGGTGGGGACGCCGTAGGCGAACCGGCGCGGGTGCGCCCGGCCTTGGGCGTCGACGAGGCGGTAGGGGCGCTCGGTGACGGCCAGCCCCTTGGTCTCGTACGAGACTCCGCAGGCGCCCTCGATGCGGTAGCGGGCAGCCTGCCCGCTCTCCAGCAGGTCCAGCAGCAGCGGCTCCGCCGTGCGCGGCAGGTCCGGCTCCGGGAGCCGGGCCTCGATCAGGGCCGTGGCCCGGACCGGGGGCCCGGGGACGGCGTCGGACGTGACCGTGAACACCGCCGGAGCCGCGTCCGCACCGGCAGCGGACTCCGTGTCCGCCGCCGGGGCGTGCACGCGCACGCCGGGGCCCGCCACCTCCACGACTCCGGCCTCGATCAGCGCGATCAGTTCCTCGATGCGCGAGGCGGGCGGCCCGATGGACAGGAAGGCGTTGAGCGGGGTGTACCAGCTCTGGAGGTCGTCCCGGTAGGAGGCGCCCTCCAGCTTTCCGTGGTCGACCGCCAGGCGTATCTCGTTGCGCAGATCGCGCAGGACGTCCAGGGCCGCCTTCAGCGGGCCGCGGACGTTGCCGGCCCTGGCCTGGCGCACGTCCTCGGCCAGGTGGCCGAGGAGCCAGGCGCGGTGGCCGGCGCGGTCGCGCAGGACGCGGCTGCGGTGGGGCCGGGCCAGCGCCTCCCAGTCCCAGCGGTCCTCCGGGGCGATGCCGGCGGCGTCCAGCAGCCGGCCCTCGGACTCGGGGTCCGGCGCCGCGAGGTACTGCTCGACGAAGGAGGCGCGCTGCCGCTCCCGCCCCCGGGCGGCGAGCAGGGCGCCGTAGTAGACGCCCTCCACCTCCTTGGCGATCAGGGGCCACAGGTCGGTGAGGAAGTGCAGCCGTTCGCCGTCCGCCGCGCGCCGGTGCATCCGGTCGATGGCCTGCGGGGTGAGCAGCCGCGGCTCGTGGCGCTCGTACGGGCCCTTCTGGTTCTCGCCGCGCGCGTGGTACGGCACACCGCGCCGGGAGCCGGCGACGATCTTCGGCTCGCGGCCCGAGGGCCGGTAGCGCAGCACCTCCCCCTCGCGTGCGAAGGTGCCGCCGCGGCCCTCGGTGAGCAGCGCGAGCACGTCGAAGCAGTTGAGGCCCAGGCCGCGGACGAAGACCGTCTCGCCAGGCGCCACCACGGACAGGTCCACGTCCGCGGGGTTCGAGGGGCCGATGTACGTCAGCCCGTGCGCGGCGGCGGACCGCGCGAGCGCGCTCTCGCCCCGGGTGGGCCTGGCCGGTACGTGGCCCAGGGCGAGGACCACCGCGTCGAGGCTGGTGAGCCGGGTGCCGTCGGCCAGCTCCAGGGTCTGCGGACCGCCGTACCCGCCCCCGTCGGTCAGGGACACGGCCCGGGTGCGGTGCTCGACGATGGTGACGTGCTCGGGCGCGGCCGCGGCCACCGTACGGAAGGCGTCCTCGAGGTAGGCGCCGTAGAACGCCCGGGTGGGGTAGTCGTCCGGGCCCAGCCGGCGGGCCTCGGCCAGCGCCTCGGCGGGTAACCGTCCCTGCAGTCCGGTCTCTTCCGCGGTGCGGGCGAGGCCGGCCGCCCACTCGTACAGGCTGGGACCCTCCTCGACGGGGCCGTCCATCAGCACGCTGTGGTCGGTGTAGACGGTGACCTGTGAGGCCACGGTGTTCATCAGCAGCTGGCGCGGCTGCTCGGTGCGCCACACGCGTCCGGGGCCCGGCACGTGCGGCTCGACCACGTGCACGGTCACCGCTCGGTGGGACGGGGATTTTCGCTCGTTGGCACAGAGCCGCTCCAGGACCGCGAAACCGCGCGGCCCCGCGCCGACAAGGGAGACCGTAAGCACCAACACTCCTCACACACAGGGTCGCCGACGCGAGGGGACGGCGCTTCGGGAGACGGCGCGGCAGCACCGGGTCCTGCCGCCGCGCCGGGGGTTCAGCGGCTGCGCGCGTGGGTGCGCAGCTCGGTCCGCAGGACGCTCACGACCCGCTCGACCTGCGCCTCGGTCAGTTCGGCGTGCATCGGGATGGCCAGGTTGCGCGCGAAGAGGTCGGCCGAGACCGGGCACTTGCGCTTGGACTGGTACACGGGCTGCACGTGGGTCGCCCACGTGCCGTGCCCGCAGCCGATGTCCTGGGCGCGGAGCGCGGCGGCGAGCCCGGCGCGGTCCACCCGCGGGTCCAGGGTCACCATGTAGGACTGCCAGGCGTGGGTGCGGTCCTCGGGCACCTGGGGAACCGCCAGGAGGTCTTCCTCCGCGAGGAGTTCGCCGTACTGGGCGGCGATGGCGCTGCGGCGGACCAGCAGTTCGTCGATCCGGCCCATCTGCACCCGCAGGATCGCGGCCGCGATGTCGGACATCTTGTAGTTGTAGCCGATGTCGGTGAACTCGGGGATCGGCAGTCCGACGACCTGCGACTGGTCGAAGATGCTGCCGATGCCGAAGGAGGACCGCAGACGCGCGTCCTGGCCGATCACGGGGTCGGCGGAGAGCAGCGCGCCGCCCTCGCCGCTGCTGGCGCCCTTGCGTCCGTGGAAGGACAGGCAGGCCACCGGCGCCAGCGTGCCGGCCTGGCGCCCCTGGTAGGTGGCGCCGACCGAGCAGGCGGCGTCCTCGACCACGAACAGGCCGTGGCGGTCCGCGATCGCGTTCAGCTCGGCGTAGTCGGCGGGCAGGCCGACCGTGTCCACCGCGATGATGCCGACGGTCCGCGGTCCGATCAGGCTCTCCACCGCCTGCGGGTCCACGGTGCCGGTGTCGGCGCGCACGTCGGCGAAGACGGGGACGGCGTCGACGTAGCGCACCGCGTGGGCGGGGGCCGGGAAGGTGTAGTCGGCGACGATCACCTCGTCGCCGGGTTCGACACCGAGGGCGAGCATCGCCAGGTGGAGCGCGGCGCCGCAGTTGCTGAGCGAGACGGCGTCGCCGACTCCGTAGCGCTCGACGAGCTGGGCCTCCAGGGCCTTGCCCTGGGGGCCCTGCCCGGCCGGCCAGCCCGAGGAGAACACCTCGGCCACGGCGGCCAGTTCCTTCTCTCCCAGACTCGCGTGAACGAGGGGAATCCTGTCCATGGTGGTCACCTCTCGTCAGGCCGTGCGGTCGGTCGCGGAGCGAAGGTCCGGAAGGACGGGCGGTTCGAAGCGCAGGGGCGTGATCTGGTTGACGTCATTGCGTTCGCGCATCGCCTGAATGGCTTCGATGTCCACCGAAGGGCCGGAGGAGAGGATCTCGATGATCTCCTCGAAGTAGTGCTCGTGGTGGGGCGAGGGGTAGCTCTGGAAGAGCATGCGCGCCGGTTCGTCGGACGCGTTGCGGAATGCGTGCGGGGTGTTCGGGGGGACGAACATGCAGGCACCCGCGGTGGCGCGGACGGCCTTGTCCCCGGCGGTGGATTCCCAGTCGCTCCAGCCGTCCGTCGTGCGCTCGGCGGGCTCGAACGCCAGAAGCTCCAGCTCCCCTTCCAGGACGTAGAAGAACTCCTGCGAATGGGTGTGCGTGTGCGCACCGACGTCGAATCCCGGCGGCACGATCACTTCGAAGATCGAAATGGAAGAGCCGTCCGCCGCGGTGACCTTGAAGGTCACGTCCTGCGCCTTCGTGACCAGTTTGCGCCCCTGGCCCGGGGGAACGATAAGCCCGCTCATGTGATTGATTCCTCGTGGTCTGTGCGAATGTCCGCTCGAGAGCGAGCGGCCCGACGGCCTGGGGCAACGGGCCGAGGAGGCACGCCAAGTCCCGCCCGCTGCACGCCTGTTGGCTGGGGTGGCGGCGTTCCGCCCCGTCCCCCGCTGGGGCCGCGCCGCACGCCGGACGGACGGAAGTGCGGTGCGAGGGAATTCGCTTCCGGATCTCCGGTCAATGGGTTGCACGAAGAGGATCACCGAGCCGGGAGAGACTCGTCAAGGCCTCCCGTCCGCACGCCTAGAATTCCCCAAGTCGAATGCATGCGACCGGCGACTTGGCTGCGACTGTTTTCCGGATTGGAATCGGCTTGCGCCAAGTCGGCGCCAATCCGCCCCTCAGTCCCCGGCAAGTCATTTGACCGAGGATGACCGTCGCGGCTCGGAAAGCCCGAAATCCTGCGGCCTGAATTCACGAGTTCCCGGTGGCCGGATCCGTGACGGCTGCCGCCCGACGAAGTGACTGCCAAGGAGAACGTCTTGTTGAAACTTCCCGCGGAACCAGACCGGCGCGCGCCGCAGGCCCCCACCGGGAGCGCCGACGCGGACCGCGACGCCTGCGACAGGCTGCTGGCCCGGGTCGGCGTCGCGATCGACGACCTCCTGAAGGCCGAGAGAGCGCACTGGGGGGCGGTGAACGCCCGCGTGGCGGTACCGGTCGAGGCGGTCGCCGACATCGTCAGGGCGGGTGGCAAGCGACTGCGGCCCGCCTTCTGCGTGAGCGGCTACCTGGCTGCCGGCGGCACGGCGGACGAGCGGGACGCAGCGGACACGGAGACGGTCGTCGCGGCGGCCGCCGCGCTGGAGCTCCTGCACGTGTTCGCCCTCATCCACGACGACATCATGGACAACTCCGATACCCGGCGCGGGACTCCCACCGTGCACGCCAAACACGCCGCCCTGCACGCGGAGCGCGGCTGGGCCGGCGAGCACCGCCGGTTCGGAGAGGGCATCGGCATCCTCGCCGGCGACCTGGCGCTCAGCTACGCCAACCGGCTCGCCAGCGGGCTGACCGGCCCGGCCCTGCAGATCTGGAACGACCTGGTCACCGAGGTCATCATCGGGCAGCAGCTGGACATCGCCCTCGCCGCCGAGCTGACGGCCGACCCGGCGCTGTCCCGCTGGGTGGCCGTCTGCAAGTCCGGCCGCTACACGATCCACCGGCCCCTCGCCCTCGGGGCGGCCATCGCCGGACGGCCCGAACTCCAGCTCCCGTTCGAGGAGTACGGGGTCGCGGCCGGCGAGGCCTTCCAGCTCCGCGACGACCTGCTCGACGCCTTCGGCGACGGGGTGGCCACGGGCAAGCCCGCCGGGCTGGACCTCGTGGAGCACAAGATGACCCTGCTGCTGGCCCTGGCCGCCACCAAGGACGAGCGGGTGGCCCGGCTGGTGGAGGACGGCAGGAACGGCGGCTGGGACCCGGCCGAGCTGAGCGAGGCCCTGCACGCCTCCGGCGTCCGCCAGGAGGTCGAGGAGCAGATCGACCGGCTCGTCGGGGCGGCCTGCGCGGCGCTCGACGGCGCGCCGCTGGCCGAGGACTGGGACAAGCGCCTGGTCAAGATGGCCGAGCAGGTGGCCTACCGCGACCGCTGAGCCGGCCGCACACCGCACCGCGCACCACCACGCACCACCAGAAGGGCCTCCCGGCGGGTGCCGGGAGGCCCTTCGTACGTCACGTACGCGGCGCCGTCACTTGCCGCCGAGAGCGGGCTCCAGGTCGGGGGCCTCCACCAGGGGCTCGCGGTCGTCCTCCCGCAGGAACAGCTTGCTGGGCCACCACATCCAGCGGCCCACGTCCAGGGTCAGCGCCGTGACCAGCACCGAGCGGACGATCATCGTGTCCAGCAGGACGCCGAACGCCACCGCGAAGCCCAGCTCGGCCGCGAACACCAGCGGCAGCGAGGCCATCGCGCCGAAGGTGCCGGCCAGCACCAGACCCGCCGAGGTGATCACGCCACCGGTGGTGGACAGGCCCAGCAGGGCGCCGCGCCGGGTGCCGTGCTCCACCGACACCTCGCGCACCCGGGTGACCAGGAAGATGTTGTAGTCGATGCCCAGTGCGACCAGGAAGACGAAGGTCAGCAGCGGGAAGGAGGCTTCGGCACCCGCGAAGCCGAAGACGTGGTTGAACACCAGGCTGCTCACACCGATGGCCGCGCCGAAGGACAGCACCACCGTGGCCATGAGCAGCACCGGGGCGACGACCGAGCGCAGCAGCAGCATGAGGATCAGCAGCACCACGACCAGCACGATCGGGATGATCACCTTGGAGTCGCGGGCGGCGGCCGTCTGGGTGTCGAGCATGACCGCCGAGCTGCCGCCGACCTGGGCGTCGGCGCCCTCGACCGCGTGGACGGCGTCCCGGGCGTCCTTGACGGTGCCCATCGCGAGCGTGCTGCTGGGGTCGTCCGCGAGCTCCCCGAGCATGACGGCCTCGCCGTCCTTGGCCGTCGGGGGCGTGACGCTCACGATGCCGGGGACACCGAGCAGCGCGGTCCGCACCTGCTCCGCCGAGGCGGCCTTGCTCACGACGAAGATGGGGTCGCCGGAGCCGGCCGGGAAGTGCTCGGCCCGGATCTTCTCGCCGACGGCCATCTGCGGGGTGTTGGTGAACTGGTCCTTGTTCGCGAGCCCGTCGGCCTTGAGGCCGAGCACGCCCAGCGCCATGACGGCGAGTGCGAGCGCGGTGCCGATCCACACGAGCCGCGGCCGGCCGGAGACGGCGGTGCCGACCCGGGCCCAGATTCCGCTTTCGGCGGTGGCGGGCGCTCCGTGGACGGGCTTCACCGGCCAGAAGATCCAGCGGCCGCAGGCCACGAGCAGGGCCGGCATCAGGGTGATCATGGCGAGCAGGCCGACGAGGACGCCGACGGCGCAGGCCGGACCGAGTCCCTGGGTGGAGTTCAGGGTGGCGAGCATCAGCAGCATCAGGCTGACCGCGACGGTCGCGGCGCTGGCGATGATCGCGGGGCTGGAGCGGTACAGGGCCTCCGCCATCGCATCGTGCCGGTCCTCGTGCCGGAGCAGCTCCTCCCGGTAGCGGGAGATGAGCAGGAGCGCGTAGTCGGTGGCGGCGCCGAAGACCAGGACGGTGAGGATGAAGCTCGTCTGCTTGTTGACGACCAGGCCGGCGTTCTTCGCGAGTACGTAGATCACCGCCTCCGAGGTGACCAGGGCGACACCCACGGTCAGCAGCGGGAGCAGCGGCAGCAGCGGGCTCCGGTACGTCAGCAGCAGGATCGCCACCACCACGAGCGCGGTGATCGTCGTCAGGGCCCCGCCCCCGCTGAACGCCTTGATCGAGTCGGCCGCGTAGCCACTCGGGCCGGCGACGTGGAAGCCGAGCCCGTCGGCGTTCTTCTTGCCGACCTCGGTCATCGCGTCGACGACCGTGCCGATGCCCTCCCAGCCCGACTTGTCCTTCTTGACCTGGACCACCGTCTGGATGGCCTTGCCGTCGTCGGACTTCACCGGCCCCTGGGCCGGCCCGACGATGTTCTCGATGCCCTTGAAGGCCTCGACGTCGGCCTTCGCCTTGTCCAGGTCGGCCTCGGTGACGCCCGCGGACCGGTCGTAGACCACGACCGCGGGGATGGTGTCGGCGGACATGAACTTCTCGGCCCGCTCCACGACCGCGGTCGATTCCGCATTGCCGGGAAGCCAGGCCGAATTGTCGTTCTCTTCGACGTCGCCGAGCTTTCCGGCCAGCATGAGGGCCGGAACGAGCAGGGCCGCCCAGAGTGCGATGACGACCCATTTGCCCAGCCTTCCACTGGGCAGGGCCGCTATCTTGCGCATCATGTCAATTCCTCGGTCTTCCGTCGAAGGGTAAAGAGCGCGAAGGTGCTGCTGAGACGTGAACGGTCAAGAGGCTAGGGCACGTTGACCCCGCACGAAGGGAGGAGGAGGTCCAGGACCTCCTCCTCCCCCGGTGCGTTCAGCGGCCGTGGTGACATCGAGTGGGCGATTCCTCGAATACGGCGTGAACGGCCATGCCCCGAGCCTCAGTTGACTCCCTGGAGCACGGCCGCCGTGTCCCAGATCCGGGAGCGGACGTGCCCGAAGGCGAGCAGCACCGGAGCGTCGGTCAGGATGGGGAAGCTGTACGGGAACGGGCGCGGGCCGACCATGTCGGGCGGGCCGCTGTATCCGCCGTCCGCGTTCTGGTGCGCGAGCAGCCAGGACAGCGCGCGCCCGATGGGCCGGTGGTCGGTGCCGTAGCACAGGGTGATCAGCCCGTAGGCGGTGCTGATGTCGTCGCTGGGGTCGCCCGGCTGCATCCCCCAGCCGCCGTCCTCGTTCTGCGTGTCGAGGACCGTGCGCTCGATCCGCTCGGCCATCCGGGCCACGTGGTGGTCCTGCGGGCCCGCGGTGCAGGCCGCGAGGCGCGCACGGAAGATCGTGTGCAGCCGGCTGCGGCTCCAGCCCGGCTCGAAACCGCCGTCTTCGAGCTGGCTTTCGGTGAGGAAGGTCAGGGCGCGCTGCCGGGCGGCCAGCGTGCCGGGGTGCGGGGCGAGCCCGCAGATGGCCGCGGCCGTCATACAGGGTTCGGAGGAGGCCCCGGCGACGTACGTGGGGAAACCGCCGTCGGCGCCCTGGACCGCCAGCAGCCCCGCCACCCCGCGCCGCACGGAGTCCTCGTAGCCGATCGGGTCGATGGCCTGGAGGAACTCCAGGGCGCACGAGGTGTCGTCCACGTCGTTCTGCGCCACGATCTCCGACATCGACCAGCCGTCGGTGAGCGTCGCCCCGCGGGAGAGCGAGGCGGGCGCGGCGCCGCCCTGGTGCTCGACGAGCATCCCCGCCATCCGGCGCAGCAGCTCCGTCGGGGCGCCCGCCGCGACGAGGGCCGTACCGGCGGTGGAGGTGCACCAGTTGTGCATCTCCAGCACGAACGGGAAGCCGCCGTCGGCGCGCTGGTGGCGCAGCAGCGTCTCCAGGCCGCTGCGCACGGTCTCCTCGTTCCCGGGGAATCCGGCGAGCCCGTGCAGCACCAGCAGGTGCATCAGGGCGTACCCCTCCCACACCGTCGTCGCCGGGTCGGTGGCGGCCAGGGTCTCCAGCGCGGCGGCGGTGACCTTGTTCTCCACCCCCGCGGCGGCGGCGAGGATCAGGGTGACCGAGGCCTGCTGCACGGCGGCCCAGGAGTGCAGGGGGTCGGAGGGGACCTCGTCGGCGACCGCGCCCAGGACCTCGGACGGCAGCGGGCAGCCGAGGACGGACAGCACCGCGCACACCATCATGCGGCGGCGGGCGGAGATGAACCCCGGGGCGTCGCCGAGCACGCCCTCCGTCAGCTTGGCGACCAGCTCGGCGTCGCCGTCGGACTCCCGGCCGGTGGCCCGTGCGAGGGCGAGGGCCGCGAGGACCCGCTCCAGCTTGTCGGGGGTCTCCTGGTTCGCCCGGAGGAACTCCAGCAGGCGGTCCCGGGCGGACGAGTCCGTACCGGTGCGCGTCATCAGCGCCAGGGCGAGCGCCGATTCCAGCACCCTGCTCTGGCACTCCTCGCGCAGCGCGCCGTCGGCATCGACCCGGCCGGCGACGTGGGCGATCAGCCGCTCCGTGGCCTCGCGCACCTGATCGGGGTCGACCTCGGCGGGCCACGGCATCGGGGCGGCGTACTCCAGATCCGCTATGTACACGGAATGCTCCTATCTGTGGGGCCGGGGAGCGGGATCAGCGGACGCTCTGGGCGAACTGGAAGAACTTGTACGGGTCGTACTTGGCCTTGACCGTGCGCAGCCGCTGGTAGTTCTCGGCGTAGTACGAGCGCTCCCAGTCGGGCAGCCGCGCGTCGATGAAGTTCTGGTAGGTCTCGCCGTTCGAGTAGGGGTCGATGGCGGCGAAGCCCGCGTCGACCCAGCGGTTCGCCGAGGCCTTGGCCTCGTCGGCGACGGGGGCGACGGCGTTCGCGGTGAGGAAGCTGACCGAGAAGAGCGTGTCGCGGTGCACGTACGCGGTGGCGGTGCGCGCCACCTTGTTGGCCTCGCCGCCCAGGGCGGAGATCTGCAGCTGGCGCATCTGGCCGGGCATCCGGTCGCTCTCGAAGACCGCCAGGGCCTTCGCCCAGCCCTCGCGCGGCATGGTCCGCTTGAACAGACGGCTGCGCCAGGCGCCGAACGCGGCGCGCGGGACCTTGCCGCCCGGGCTGGTGTCGTCGCGGTGGCACTCGTCGACGGTGAGCTCGGCGCAGCGGTAGAGCTGCATCATCACGCTCTTGTACGGGGCGGTGAACTTCTGCTTGAACACCGGCGGCACGCCGACGATCGACAGGAGGCGGGCGATCTCCGCGTCGAAGGCGGGACCGGTGTCCACGGAGCCGAGGAAGATCGACGCGGTCGGGACGGTGCCGGGGGCGGCGTCCGTGAGCGTGACGTTCATGCCGCTGCCGATCGAGTGCGGCGCGTCGACCAGCCACTTCGCCCAGCCGTCGAGCATCTCCAGCGCCTGCGCGTAGGGCCAGGCGATATTGATGGCCGCCACGTTGGTCAGCGGCGAGGGGGTGACGTCGTAGTGGGTCACGATGCCGAAGTTGCCGCCGCCACCGCCGCGCAGGGCCCAGAACAGGTCCCGGTGCCGGTCCGCCGAGGCGGTCACGATGCGGCCGTCGGCGAGGACCACCTGCGCCGAGGTCACCTTGTCCGAGGCCATGCCGATGTAGCGGGTGAACAGGCCCATGCCGCCGCCCTGGAAGAACCCGCCCGCGGCGACAGTCGGGCAGTAGCCGCCGGATATGCCGAGCCCGGCCGGCGCGAGGGTGTTCGCGATGTCGACGAGCTGCGCACCGGTGCCGATCCGCGCGGTGCCGTTGCCGGCCCCGAGGGTGACCTCGTTGAGCCCGGACACGTCGATGACGAGGCCCTGGGTCGTGGAGTAGCCGGCGGCGCTGTGGCCACCGCTGCGCGCCGCGACCTCGATGTCGTGGTTCTGGGCGAAGTTCAGACACTTCGCGACGTCGGAGGGGGTCTTGCAGTAGGCGACCGCGCGCGGGTTGGCGGCGTCGAACTGGACCTGGTAGAGCTGCTTCGCGCGCTGGTAGTCCGCGTCGGACGGCAGGACCAGGTGTCCGCTGAGCCGCTCCTCCAGCCGGCCCCACCGGATCCCGGACCGGGTCCGGGATCCCACGGACGCGGAGGCGGACGCGGGGAAGACGGCGGACGCGCCGGCCGCGGCGAGGGCGGCTCCGCCGGTGCCGACGAGGAACTTTCTGCGATCGATCATGTGCTGCTCTGCCTCTTCTACCCAGGAGATCTTGCGTGCGGGACGGGTGAGCGCCGGGGCGCTCGGGGGGAGGGCACTGCCCGCGCCCTCCCCGGTGCGGGGCCTTCTTGCGGGGCCTGGTTGCGCGGCCCGTTACGGGGCCTTCTGCTCCAGGACCTGCGCGAGCGCGGCGGCCAGGGCCTCGGCCGGGTTCTCCTCGCCGCCTGCGCTGCGCCAGGCGACGTGGTTGTCGGGCCGGACCAGCACGGCGCCGTCGGCGGCCGTCTGGCGGACCGCCTCCCAGGCGCCGTCGACGTCGGCGTACTGCCCGCCTTCGCCGATGGCCACGGCGACGACCGGGACCGAGAACGTCTCGGACGCCCGGGCGGCCGCCTCGGCCCACGCCGTCCCCTCGGGGCCGGTGATCAGGACGAAGCCGGTGCGGGCACCGGTCAGGTCGTGCGTGGACAGGCGGCGGCCGTCCTGCTCGATCCACGCGTGGGGCAGCCGGTGCCCCGGGCGGGTGGTGGGCTCGTACACGTCGCCCAGGGCGGCGCGGGCCGGCGGCCGGCTGCCGTCGGGGACGACGGCGCCCGCCTCGTAGGCGAAGCCGATCTCCACGTCGTGGGCCTGGCACTCGCCGCGGTGGGTCGCGAAGATCTCCGCAGCCCGCTGACGCTGGGCGGCGCCGACCGGGGTCGGGGCGAAGTAGCCGAAGAACACCGGCGTACGGCGCTCCGCCGGGATGTGCTGGCCGAGGCCGACGGCCCCGTCGATGACGACCTGGTGGTGTGAGGCCGCGGACATGGCCCAGCCCAGGTTGAACTGGCCGACCGGCTTGCGCTCCGCCTCGTAGGTGTCGAGCAGGCTGTCGGGGGCGTTGCCGGCGACGACCGCCGCCAGCTTCCAGGCGAGGTTGTGCGCGTCCTGGATGCCGGTGTTCAGGCCGAGTCCGACGGCGGGCGGCTGGCGGTGCGCGGCGTCACCGGCGAGGAAGACCCGTCCGTAGCGGTAGTGCTCGGCGAGCACGGCCTCCACGGTCCAGCTCGTCACGTCGTGCAGGGTCACCTCCAGCTCGGGCAGGCCTAGGACCTCGCGGATCCGGGCGGTCACCGCCTGCGGGTCGGTGCGGTCCACGCCGACGAGGTGGAGGTGCATGCCCCATTCCTCGCAGTTCTTCCCCCAGGTCGGACCCATCTCGATGAGGGCGCTGGAGAGGTCCTGGCGGTAGGGGTTGAGGAACCAGGTGATGAGCGAGCCCTCGTTCCACACCTCCGACAGGTCGGCGGAGAAGTAGACCGTCGTGGCGTCGAACAGGGAGGGCAGGCCCTGCATGGTCACGCCGAGGGCCGCGCCGACCGTGCGGCCGCCGTCGGCCGCGATGGCGTACCGGGCCACGACCGTGGTGGTCGCGCCGGTCTCGACGTCGCGGATCTCGGCGGTGACGCGGTCGCCCTCCTCCGAGATCGAGGTCAGCTCGTGGCCGAACAGGACGCGTCCGGGATTGCGGCGCTCGGCGTGCTCGCGCAGGATCGGCTCCAGCCGGACCTGGGGCAGCTTCGCCGACAGGACGGGGCCGGCCGCCGCGTACGTCTCGCTGAGCCCGCCGCCGCCGAAGCCGTCCATCTCGTGGATCAGCTTCCCGTCCAGCGGACCGGCGCCGGTCAGCGTGGTCTGGTAGCGGACCTTGCCGAACTTCTCCAGCGGGGCGCCCTGTTCGAGCACCTCCGCGTCGAGGCCGTGCTGGCGGAAGACCTCCATCGTGCGCTGGTTGATGTAGTGCGCCTTCGGCAGCCGCGAGGTGTCCGCGCGGCGCTCCACCAGCACGTGGCCGACCCCGTGGTCGGACAGGAAGGCGGAGGCCGACAGGCCGGTCCCGCCCCCGCCCACGATCAGGACCGGAACTTCGATGGTTCCCATGTTCGTCTTCGTCCTTCCAGAAAATGACAGCTCGAAATGAGCAGTGCGCAGGAGCGGGGAGGGGGAGGTGAACCGGAGGATCTTTAAACGGGGTTGTCCAGCGCCCCGTCTTCCAATTGCATGATGTCGAGCACTCCGGACTGCCACCGGTAATAGGACTGGAGCTTGTAGTACTCGCCGTCGGGCTGGGAGGCGACGGCGTACACGAACTTGGTGGTGGGATCGGCCGCGCGCACGTGCTTCACGAACCGCTCGACCTTCGGGTCGAGTTCGACGCCGAGGGAGGTCGGGTCCTCGGTGGCCACGGCGAAGCAGATCCGCTCGACCTTCGGAGAGTCCCAGTTCAGGGTCACGTAGATGCCGAAGGCCTGCCGGCCCAGTTCGAGCATCTGGGCGCTCGGCTCCGCCTGGTCCACCTCGCGGAGCATCGACCGCACGGCGTCCGGTGCGAAGCCGCCCGTGGGGGGCTCGCCGAAGTACACGTTGACGGTCTTGTGCTTGTAGTCGATTCCGAGCAGGCCGACCGTTTCGCCCATGCCGTACCGGGCGAAGAACTCGATGCTCTTTCCGAGGCTGGGCGGCATCGACGGGATTCCGGCGAGCTTCGCCGTCGCCTGGAGGTCGTTGCGGGGAAAGACCAGCCAGATCTTCTTGAATCCGCGGACGACCCCGAAGTCGATTCCGTAGCTCTCGACCGGGCAGGCCTCCCGGATGTCGGAGAGCAGGGCGCCGACGGGGTGGTCCGTCCGCGGGGTCAGACCGTGTTCCACGGCGAGCGCGTACGGGTCCACGTCCAGCGGGGTCGTGAACCGGCAGTCGAGCTCGCCCTCGTGCTTCCGGCCGGTCCCGAGCCGGAACGCGACCACGGCCTGCGCGAGGGCGTCGCCGTACATGTCGAGGAGGGGCAGGACCTTGTCCCGCGCGCACTCCACGTCCAGCAGGCCGGCCGCTTCCTCGATGGCCGCGTAGAGAACGTGCACCGGGCTCTCTTCGGTGCTCCCGGCCGCCTCACTCATGGCTGTCATCATCTTGACGCTTCATGTGGGCAACACTCGGACACCGATCTTGCCGTCCACTGTTCCGCGACTTGACGCCGACTTGGCGGTGATCCCGCAGGCCGGAGCACGGGTGCGTGCGGGCACGCCGAGCTCCCGGCGGACCGGGGCCTCCACCGGGAGACCCGTCCGCCGGGAGCGCGGGGCGCGGCGCGCGGCGCCGCCGGGCGGCTCAGACCTGCCGCAGGAGCTTGTCCTCCAGCCGGCGGGACAGCTCCACCCGCCGGGTCTTCATCGTGGCCGTACGGGGCAGTTCGGCCAGCGGGATCTGGATCGGATCGGCGAGCTGGGGATAGGCGGCGACGGCCGTGCGCCAGCGGTCCCGGTCGAGCGGCTCGTCGCCGTGGGTGCAGACGATCGGGACGCCCCGGGAATCGGGGCCCAGTACGACGACGAGCTCGACCAGCTCCTCCAGCCTGTCCAGCACGAGGTCCTCGATCTCCAGGCTGCTGCCCACCCCGGGGATCATGTCGATCTCGCGGTCGAGCATGTGCAGGCAGCCGAACTTGCTGCGGTAGCCGACGTCCCCCGTGCGCCACCAGCCGTCGTGCACGTTGGCGTCGTAGCGCTCCTGCTCACCGTGGTACGTCTTGGCTATGCCGTCCCAACGGGCGTCGATGAGACCGGGGTTCTGCGCGGAGGGCCGCTTGCCGTTCTGGCTCACCAGCCGCACCCGCGCGCTGCCCGGCAGCGGGTAGCCCACGCAGCGCCCGTCCATCCGGTGCGCGGACCAGCGGTAGTACGGCCGTCCGACGGCCGGGCCGACCTCGCTCTGCCCGTAGATCTGGAAGAACTGCGCCCTGCGCGCGGAGGCCCCGAGGAGCCGGCGGACCGTCCTCGGGTGGATCGCGTCGAAGGTGCTGCTGAAGTACTTCACCGAGGCGAAGGGCTTCCGGGGATCGTCGGCCAGGTTCTCCCACGCCAGGAAGGAGTTGGGGAGCGCCTCGATCAGACCGGGCCGGTGCTTCAGGAAGAACTCGGCGACGTCCTCGGGGGCGCCGCGGTTGACCAGCAGCACCGGCAAGCCCTTGGCGAGGCACAGGGCCATCGCCGCGAACATCCGGGAGTGGCCGAAGGCGATGTGGATCGCGACCGTCTCCCGCTTGCGCATCAGCGCGAGCAGGACCAGCTGCGGCCGCAGCCGGGCGCGCATCGTCCGCGGGGTGTGCACCACGAGCTTGGGTATCCCGGTGGTGCCGGACGTGTGCGTGATCATCGCCGGCTCGTCCAGGCCCTGGAGGCTGGGACGTACGGCCGCAGACCCTGCGAGCTCGGCGAGCGAGGTCACTCCGGGGGCGGAGCCGCCGACGCTGATCACGCTCCGGGTGAGCTCGGCGAGCGGCAGCCCGGCCAGCGCCTCCAGCTTGGGGCCGTCCGTGAGCAGGTGCGGCCTGTCGAGCCGCTCCATGAGGGCGGCGAGGGTCGGCCCGTCCAGCGTGTGCGACAGCATGACCGGGACCGCGCCCGTGCGCGCCACGGCGGTGGCCAGCAGCCAGACGTCGAAGTTGGCCGCCTTGTGGACCACCACGTGCTCGCCGGCCTTCACCCCGGCGGCCGAGATCCGGCCCGCGAGGTCCTCCACGTGCCCGGCGAGTTCGGCCACCGTCAGGTGCCGGCCCGCCCCGGGCAGGACGTCGAGGTCGTGGTCGAGGGTCAGCGGCGTCGAACCGCCCGCCGCCGCGGCCCGTTCCGGCACGGACCCGAGATAGAGACCCTGCTTGTGTATCGAATTCCGCCTCATGAGACCTCCGTCCAGACCCGCGTCGCTCCCGGTGTTCGCTGGATAACGGCGGTCTGTATCACGACACTTCGGAGTCCCAGCATCCGCCGGAGCACTTGGGCGGAACTGACCCCCGAGTTGGCCGCCACTTGGCCTCGGCGGCGGCCCTCGGGGGCCCGGCTCAGGACCCGGTGAGGTGTTCCGGCCGGACCGGGGTCTTGTTCAGCTCCAGCCCGGTCGCGGCGCGGATCGCCGCGAGGACGGCCGGGGTGGACGACAGGGTCGGGGCCTCGCCGATGCCCCGGACCCCGTACGGGGAGTGCGGGTCGCCCATTTCGAGGTAGTCGACCGGGAGCGTCGGCGTGTCGAGGATGGTCGGGAGCAGGTAGTCCGTGAAGGAGGGGTTCCGCACCTTCGCGGTCTTCGGGTCCACGATGATCTCCTCCATGATCGCGACGCCCAGGCCCTGGACGGTGCCGCCCTGGATCTGGCCGACCACGGACAGCGGGTTGAGCGCCTTGCCGACGTCCTGGGCGGTGGCGAGCTCCACGACCTTGACGAGGCCGAGCTCGGTGTCCACCTCCACGACCGCACGGTGCGCGGCGAAGGAGTACTGGACGTGGCCGTTGCCCTGGCCGGTCCGCAGGTCGAAGGCTTCGGTGGGACGGTGGCGCCACTCCGCCTCGATCTCCACGACCTCGTCCTCCAGGACGTCCACGAGGGCGACGAGCACCTCTCCCCCGGCGGTGACCACCTTCCCGTCCTCCAGGAACAGTTCGGCGTCGGCCCACGCCGCGTGCCGGTCGCCGAACTTGCGCCGGCCGATCTCCAGGACCTTCTCGCGGACGAGTCCGCAGGAGTTCTTGATGGATCCGCCGGTCATGTACGTCTGGCGGCCGGCCGAGGTCGACCCGGCCGAGCCCACCTGGGTGTCGGCCGGGTGGATGGTGACCTGCTGGACGCCGAGCTCGGTACGGGCGATCTGCGCGTGGATGGTGATGCCGCCCTGGCCGACCTCCGCCATGGCCGTGTGGACCAGCGCCACGGCCTCACCGTTGATGACCTCCAGGCGCACCTTGGCGGTGGAGTAGTCGTCGAAGCCCTCGGAGAAGCCGACGTTCTTGATGCCGACGGCGTAGCCGACGCCGCGGACGACCCCTTCACCGTGCGTGGTGTTGGACAGGCCGCCCGGCAGCGCGCGCACGTCGGCCGCGCCGTCGGCGCTCTCCCACTGGCGCTCGGGCGGCAGCGGGCGGGCCTTGACCCGGCGCAGCAGCTCGGCGACGGGGGCCGCGCCTTCCACGATCTGGCCGGTGGGCATGACCGTGCCCTGCTCCATGGCGTTGAGCTGCCGGAACTCCACCGGGTCCATGCCCAGCTCCGCCGCGAGCTTGTCCATCTGGGCCTCGTACGCGAAGCAGGCCTGGACGGCGCCGAATCCGCGCATCGCACCGCACGGCGGGTTGTTCGTGTAGAGGCCGACCGCCTCGATGTCCACGTCGTCGATGACGTACGGGCCGACCGAGAGGGAGGCCGCGTTGCCGACGACCGAGGCCGTGGACGAGGCGTAGGCCCCGCCGTCGAGCACGATCTTGCACTTCATGTGCGTGAGCTTCCCGTCCCGGGTGGCGCCGTGCTCGTAGTACAGCTTCGCCGGGTGGCGGTGGACGTGTCCGAAGAAGGACTCGAAGCGGTTGTAGACCATCTTCACGGGCTTGCCGGTGCGCAGCGCCAGCACGCTGGCGGTGATCTGCATGGAGATGTCCTCGCGGCCGCCGAAGGCGCCGCCGACGCCGGCCATCGTCATGCGGACCTTCTCCTCGGGCAGGCCGAGGACCGGGGCGATCTGCTTGAGGTCCGAGTGCAGCCACTGGGTGGCCACGTACAGGTCCACTCCCCCGTCCTCGCAGGGCACCGCGAGTCCGGACTCGGGGCCGAGGAAGGCCTGGTCCTGCATGCCGAAGGTGTACTCGCCGGTGACGATGACGTCGGCTCGCTCCCGGGCCGCCGCCGCGTCTCCGCGGACGATCGGCTGGCGGTGCACGATGTTCGGGTGCGGGACGTGACCGGCGTGGTGGTCGTCGCGGTTCTCGTGGACGAGTACGGCGTCGGGGGCCAGGGCGGAGGCCTCGTCGGTGACGAGGGGCAGCTCCCGGTACTCGATCTTGATCTTGGCGGCGGCGCGGCGGGCCGTCTCCGGGTGGTCCGCCGCCACCAGGGCGACCGGCTCGCCGTGGTGGCGGACCTTGCCGTGCGCGAGGACCGGAGTGTCCTGGAACTCCATCCCGTAGTACTTCACCGGGGTCGGCAGGTCCTCGTAGGTCATGACCGCGTGCACGCCGGGCAGGGTCAGGGCCTCGGAGACGTCGATGGAGACGATCTCGGCGTGGGCGACGGTGCTGCGGAGCGTCTGGCCCCACAGCATGTCCTCGTGCCACATGTCCGAGGAGTACGCGAACTCGCCGGTCACCTTCAGGGTGCCGTCCGGGCGGAGCATCGACTCTCCGATGCCGCCCTTGGTACGGGCTCCCTGGGTGCCCTGGGTGACCTCGGTGGGAATGCCGGTGGTGGTGCCAGCCATGATCAGACCGCCTCTTCCTGGAATCGTTCGTGTTCCCGGCGGGCGGCGGCCAGGCGCACCGCGTCCAGGATCTTCTCGTAGCCCGTGCAGCGGCAGAGGTTGCCGGACAGGGCCTCGCGGATGTCCGCGTCGGACGGCTCGCCGACCCGCTCCAGGAGCTCGTCGGCGGCGACCAGCAGACCGGGCGTGCAGAACCCGCACTGGACGGCGCCGCAGTCGATGAACGCCTGCTGGACGGTGGACAGTTCACTGTCGCCGCTGTCGCCGCTGTCGCCGCTGCCGCCGCTGCCGCCGACTGCGGCGTCATCGGCGTCACCCTCACCTACGCCTACGCCTACGCCCTCGACCGTGCTCGTGCTCGTGTCGCGACCCCCGTGCGCGACACGCTGCCCGGCGTAGGCGGCCAGTCCCTCGACCGTCACCACGTCCCTGCCCTCGGCCTGACCGGCCGCGACCAGGCAGGAGCAGACCGGCACCCCGTCGAGACGGACGGTGCAGGAACCGCACTCCCCTTGCTCGCAGGCGTTCTTGGAGCCGGGCAGACCCAGCCGCTCCCGCAGCAGGTAGAGGAGGGACTCTCCCTCCCAGACGTCATCCGCTTCTCTCGGACGGCCGTTGACCGTGAGGTTCACGCGCATGTCACGCAACTCCTTCCGTGCCGCGGCTCGTTCCGCGGCGGTACGACTCCCAGGTCCAGCCGAGCGCGCGGCGGGCCATGATGCCGACGGCGTGCTTGCGGTAGCTCGCGGTGCCGCGGACGTCGTCGATCGGGTTCGCGGCGCCCGCGCAGAGCTCCGCGAACCGCTTGGCGACCGACGGGGTGAGGGTCCGGCCGTTGTCCCAGAACCCGCCCTCTTCGAGCGCGGCGTCCAGGAACTCCTCGGCGGCCTTCGCCCGGATCGGTGTCGGCGCGGCCGAGCCGATGCCGGTGCGCACCGTCCTGCCGTCCGGATGCAGGGCGAGCCCGAAGGCGCAGACGGCGATCACCATGGCGTTGCGCGTCCCCACCTTGGAGTACTGCTGGGGGCCGTCGGCCTTGGTGACGTGGACGGCCCGGATCAGCTCGTCGGGGGCGAGCGCGTTGCGCTTCACCCCGGTGTAGAACGCGTCGATCGGGATCAGTCGGGTGCCCCGTACGGACTCCGCCTCCACCTGGGCGCCGGCCGCGAGCAGTGCCGGATGCGCGTCGCCGGCCGGCGAGGCGGTGCCGAGGTTGCCGCCCACGCTGCCGCGGTTGCGGATCTGCGGCGAGGCCACGGTGTGCGAGGCCAGCGCGAGACCCGGAAGCTCCCGGCGGAGCCCCTCCATGATCCGCGCGTACGGCACGGACGCGCCCAGCCGGACCGCGTCCTCACTCACTTCCCACTCCCGCAGCTCCGCGATGCGGTTCAGGTCCAGCAGGTACCCGGGACGCCGGTGGTCGAAGTTGATCTCGACCATCACGTCCGTCCCGCCCGCGATCGGCACGGCCGTGGGATGGGCGGCCTTCGCGGCGAGCGCCTCCCCCCAGTCGGCGGGGCGAAGAAATTCCATGAGCGGCTCTCCTCGTTCGCATGTGGCCAGAAGTAGTCGTCGGCCGCATGCGCAGAAGTACACCGCGGTCCCCAGGGGGCGAGGCAGTCACCGATCGCTCAGAACCGGCTTCGCCGACGGCTGTGGACGAGCATGCTTTCCTCCACTGCCACGGCTGTGAGCTGGGCTGTTCCTCTCCCCACACCCTCCGCGCCGTGCGAAGGTAGTGATCATGCGGCTACGCGAACTCCTGGACGACACCGAGCTCGGACTGCTCCTGCTCGTCGGCCATGCCACCGACGGGACCGGTTCCTCTTCCTCGGCCGACGGCCTGCTCGACCGGTCCATTTCCGCCGTCGCGACCAACGACCTGGCCGACCCCGGCCGCTTCCTCACCGGCGGCGAGCTCGTCCTGACGGGGCTCGCCTGGTGGCGTGCGGACGGGGACGCGGAGTCGTTCGTACGCGTCCTGCGCCGGGCGGGCGTGACGGCCCTCGCGGCCGGCGAGGTCGAGCACGGGCTCGTCCCGCACGACCTCGTGCGCGCCTGCCGGCGCCACGGGCTGCCGCTGATCGCCGTACGGCCGGAGACCTCGTTCGCCGCGGTCACCGAGCGCGTCCTGCAGCACCTGCACCGCCGGGACGCAGGCGGCCCGGCACCCTCGGCCTCGACGGCTTCCACGGCCTCCCTCGCCGCCCTGGTCGAACGCCACCGCCGGCTCCTCGCCGACCGGGCCGCCCCGGACTCCGTACTGGAACTGCTGCGGCACACCCTCGGCCTCGACGTGCGCGTCCTGTCCGCGACCGGACGCCAGATCGCCGGAGCCCGGCCGCCGTTGGGCGCCAGGACGGCGACGGCACTGGCCGCCCGCCACCTCGCGGCCCGCCGCGCGGGCGGGACGGCCCCGCACACGGTCACGGTCGGCGCCCGCCTCTACTCCCTCGTACCGGTGCCGGCACCCGGACCCGCTCGCGCTCCCGACACCGCTCCCGAGGCCGCCGAACTGGGCGACTGGCTGCTCGTCATGGAATCCGACACCTCGCTCTGGCCCGCCCCCGACCGGGAACTCCTCGACCGCACCGCCGAACTGGTCGCCGACGCCCGCGCCGCCCACGAACAGTCCAAGACGGCCCGCAACGACCTGGCCGACCGCTCCCTCGCCCTGCTGCACGACAGCAGCGTCCCGGCCGAGGAGATCCCCGTCCGCCTGCGCAGCACCGCGCAGGCCGTGGTCAGCGGGGTCGGCCACTGGCCCCGCTGCCAGTTCGTGGTCGCCTCGGGCGAGCGGCACGGAGCCGGCCCCGTCCCCGCCGCGGCCCTGCGCGTCCTCCTGGAGGAGGCCCTGGTCCAGGAGGGCGGCCCGGTGCCGGTGTCCTCGGAGGACATCGCCGCCACCGTCGACGGCGACCGGGCCGTCCTCCTCGTCCTGGTCCCCGAGCCCTCGGACACCCGCCCCGACCCGGCCCTCGACCACACCGCGCTCCAGCGCAGGCTCTCCGCGGCGCTCGCCCGCTGGCTCGGCCCGGGGGACAGCGTCTCCGTCGGCGTCGGCTCCCCGGTGGCCGAGCCGGGCAACGCCCGCCGGTCACTGGAGCAGACCCACAACGCCCTGCGGATCGCCCACGCCGCCCCCGAGCAGGTGACCGTCCGCGGCCCGGAGGACCTCACCTCGCACATCCTGACCCTGCTCCCCCTCATCCCGGCCGAAGCCCGCCGGGCCTTCGCCGCCCGCCTGCTGGACCCCCTGCGCGATCACGACGCCCGCCACCGGACCGAGCTCCTGGCCACCCTGGAGGCCTTCCTCGACTGCGACGCCTCCTGGACCGCCTGCGCCGACCGCCTCCGCCTCCACGTGAACTCGCTGCGCCGGCGCATCGCCCGCATCGAACACCTCACCCACCGCGACCTGTCCCGCCTGGAGACCCGGCTGGACTTCCTGGCAGCACTGAAATCCGGCTGACCGGGAATCACCCGCACGAGGCCCTCGCCCGACGGCCGCAATCGCTAGGGTTGACCCATGACCGCACTGCCCGACTGGATGCGCCCGCCGCGCGCGGAAGGCTGGTTCGCGGAGGACCTCGACCGCCTCCCCGAGGCGCCCCGCCACACCGAGCTGATCGACGGAGCCCTCGTCTTCATGATGTCGCCGCAGCGGTCCTGGCATGGCCGCCTCGTCACCGCCCTGACCACCGCGCTGATGACCCAGGTTCCCGCCGGTTTCGAGGTAGAGCGGGAGATGACGATCCGCCTCGATGCCCGCAACCGACCCGAGCCGGAGCTCCTGCTGACGGACCTGCCCTACGATCCCGACCGCACCTGGTACGCCCCGGAAGACGTCCATCTCGTCGTCGAGGTCGTCTCCCCCGAATCGGCCCACCGCGACCGCACCGTAAAGCTGCGCAAGTACGCGGAGGCCGGTATCCCCCACTACTGGTGCATCGAGGACGAGGACGGGGCACCCGTCGTGCACGTCTACGAGCTCGACACACCCACCGGCGCCTACGCGCCCGCCGGGATCTTCCGCGGCACCCTCCGGCGCCCGGTCCCCTTCGAGGTCAGCCTGGACCTCGACAGGCTCACGCCACCCCGAAGCAGCTGAAAGCCGTGGCCCGTCAGAGCCGCTTCGCGCTCCGCAGGGTCGCCGCGTAGTAGCCGTTGCCGTCCAGGCGGGAGGTGCCGCCCTTGTCGCCGATGGTCGGGCCGTTGGCCTCTTCGCGGCTGGAGATGAAGATCTGGTGGCCGTCGGTGTCGGTGCCGAGGAACATGCCGGTGTGGTCCAGCCGGTCACCGGTGCGCCCGTCCAGCTTGAAGAACAGCAGGTCACCGGGTTGCAGCACGTCGATGGAGGTGGGGCGGCCGTCGGCGCCGACACCCTTGAGCGGGATGACGTCCACGCCGGCCTTGGAGCGGGCCATGCCGTTCGCGGTGCGCGGCAGGCCGTCGCCGGCGGTGTCCGAGGCCATCAGCGGGAAGCGCGCCCGGTAGCCGAACACGGTCCGGATGAAGCCGGAGCAGTCCATCGAGCGGGCGCGCATCGCTTCGGGCTTCGCGGTGGTGCCGCTGCGGAAGGTGTACGGGATGCCGAGGTAGTCGTAGAAGTCCGACTCCTCCAGCCGGTAGTCGTTGCCGACCGAGCCCTTGGGGTTGATCGGGCCGAAGTTCGCGTCGCCCGCGTACGCGACGCCCTCCGCGTCCTTCTTCACCGGGGCCTGGTCTCCGTACTGGAAGGCGATCGCGAAGAGGTCGTCCTCCTCGCTCCCCTGGTACTTCTTGAACCACTCCTGGAACCACTGCTCCTTCTCGGCCCCGCCGCGCCAGGTCTCCGGCATCAGCCGCACCCAGTTCTCGGTGACCACCCGGGTCTTGGTGGTGGCCGGTTCGGTGAAGGTGCGGCTGGGGCCGGTGAGGGTGGCGGTGCGGGCGCCGTCCGTGAAGGTGGCGAGGATCCCGCCCTTGGCGTCGCGCAGCACGGACCGCTCGGGGTTCTTCAGCCGCTCCCACTTCTGGGCGCCCTCGTCGCCCCCCTTGGCCGCTACGGGGGCGTCGACGAGCGACTGGATGGCCGGCGCCTTGGCCTGCTCCTCCTTGCGCAGCTCGATGGTGAAGTAGACGCTGCCGGCCAGCAGGGCGATCACGGTGGCCGCGTGCAGGACGGGACGTGTGCGGCGCTTGGGCGTGGTCATCGGATGCTCCGGGCGAGGTCGGTCGGGCGGCGGGCAGCACCGACGAAGGGGCGGGCGGGGGCGGGGGGCCGGGCCGGGGTCACGCGTGCGGCATGGCGCCGAGCAGGATGCCGGCGGTCAGCACGACGTACGTCATGAGCGTCGCGGAGCCGGTGGCCAGCAGGGTGGCCCCCTTGGGCTGGCGCACCAGCTGGTAGGCGATCAGGCCGGGCACGATGAAGCCGAGGGTCTGGTTCGCGTACAGCAGCGGGAACTTCATCTGCAGCAGGATCACCACGCCGCCCTGGAGCAGCACGCCGATGAGCACGACGGTCGCGAACAGCCGCTTGCCGTAGAGGATCACGTAGCGCTGGGCGACGAGCGTGAGCGCGTACGTCAGGACGGTGACGCCGAGCACGATCGCGGCGCGCTGGAGGTCCTCGATGAGGGTGAGGGCGAGCCAGCCCGGGGTGATCATGCCGCCGGGGGAAAGGTTCGTCGTCAGGTAGCAGACGAGAGAGAACAGCAGACCCAGGGCGATGCCGATCGCGGCGATCTCGGGGGTGAGGACGGCGGGGATCAACGGGGTTCTCCTGGGTTGGACCACTGTGGGGGCTGCGGCTGCGCGGGCTGCGGCTGCTGGAGCTGCGGCCACTGCGCCGCCTGGTACGACTGCTCCGCGGGCGAGAGATGCTCGTACGGGGGCTCGTACGGGGGCTCGTACGGCTGGTACTGCTGCGGGAACTGCTGGTTCGCGTACGGCTGGTTCGCGCCGCGCGGCGCAGGGATGTACGGCACCGGGACGTGCGGGGTGCGCATCCGGCGCTCCTCCTCCGCCGCGGGCAGGTTCGCGTACGGGTCGAGGTGCTTGACGTACAGCGCCATGGTCTGGTCGTGCCGTACGTACTGACCCGGCGATCCGGGCCCGGCCGGGGCCTCGCCGTCCTCCTCGAAGGAGGGCAGCTCGGCGAGGTGTTCCAGCAGGATCTCGCCCTGGCCGTGGATGTTGCCGATGGCCACGAGCGAGGACTCCTGGCCGAGGTGGCCGAGGAGCTCGTGCATGAACTCCTCGCCGTCGCGGTCACCGCCGAGGTCGACGGCGCGGTCGCGCCACTCGGCGGGGATCGCGTCGATGGCGCTCTTCGCCGGGTGGCCGATCACGAACACCTTGTCGGGCTGGAGGTCGGGCACGATCTGGCCCATCTGGCCGTTGCGCTCGACCCGGTCGGGCCGGCAGTTGATCACCACGTTCAGCGGGCGGCTGATCGCACCGAGGTCGAGGAGCTGGTTGATGTTCATCAGCGTGGACTCGGGGTCGTTGGCCGCGAACACGTTCGCGAAGCGCAGCCGCTTGTCGCCGGGGCCGATGTAGCGCTCGACGGAGAGCACGCCGGGGTCCGGCGGGGCGTCGTACATGCCCTGCAGCGCGGTCTCCCGGTCGATGCCGAGGAGCTCGGCCACGACCAGCGCGATGGCCACGTTCTCCTTGAAGGTGAACCAGCTGAAGCCGCGCAGCTCCTCGTCGCTGACGATCTCGGGGTCGGCGTAGACGAGTTGGCAGTTCCGCGCGTCCGCCTCCTCCTGGAGGACGTGGAAGCGGTCCTTCTCGGCGGTGACGCAGATGCCGCCGTGCGGCATGGAGCGGGACAGCGAACGGCCGATGTCGTCGAGGGTCGGGCCCATCTCGGCCACGTGGTCCTCGCGCACGTTGCACAGCACGCCGATGGTGGACTGGATCAGCTTCTCCTGGTTGAGCTCCTGGAGCGGGGGCATCACCGCCATGCACTCCATGACCAGGGCGTCGGGCTTGTAGGCCGCCGCGCGGCGGACGATGCCGATCTGCTCGACGACGTTGGCGATGCCGAACTTGCGGTAGACCGGCTCCTCGGTGGCGTCGGGGTGGATGAAGCGGGCCGCGGTGCCGGTGGTCTTGGCGACCGTGACCAGCCCGCCGCCGCGCAGCGCGCCCGCGACGAGCCGGGTGATGGAGCTCTTGCCGCGGATGCCGTTGACCAGCACCCGGGTGGGTATGTCCGCCAGGTTCGCGAAGTGGCGCCGCTGCTCGACGATGCCGGCGATCAGCATCACCACGCAGCACACGACCAGCACGCTGAAGAGAAAGAGCACGGTCAGTTCCTTCCGGCCTTGGCGGACCGGCCGGTCCGGGCGGTCCGGGCGGCGGAGCCGCCGGCTTCCCTCTTGCGCAGCTCCTGGAGCTGCTGCCTGACCACTTCGAGGCTGCGGGTGACGGCGCCCACCTCGTCGTGGTGGCGCGGGTAGAGGACGGTACGGCGGTCGCCGTCCGCCAGGGCTTCGGCGCGCTGCGCGAGGTCGCGCAGGGCCCGGATCACCACGATGTGGAGCCAGCCGAGGCAGATCAGGGCGGCCGTCAGGCCGAGCAGGCCGGCCAGCACCGTGCGGTTCTGCAGGTTGTACTCGGGGATGGCGAGGCCCTTGGCCGGCTGCCAGCTCACCACGGTCCAGGCGAGCGGCTTCGCGGCGCCGCCGCCCGCCATGGGGACCGCTGCGGCGATGGTGATGCCGGTGAGGTCTTCGTTCCGGCCGCGCAGCAGGACGCTGCTGGGTCGCGGGCCCTTGCCGACCTTCTGGTTGGCGCCGGCCGCCAGCGCCCGCATGCTCTCGTTGGGCAACTGCTGGAAGGCCAGGTAGCCGTTGTTGCCGCCGATGACGCGCTGCTTCTCGTCGATCACCCTGATCTCGCCCAGACCGGGCCGCTTGAGCAGGGAGTTGAGGAAGTCGATGCGCAACTCGCCCACCACGGAAGCGCCCTTGAGGCCGGGGGCCGCCGCGAACTCGATGATGACCGGCGCGTTTCCGGATTCCAGCAGCAGCACCGGCTCGTCGACGGGGGCCTTGGCGTCCGGGTGCCGGGGCTCGGCCCCGACCTTCGCGGTGATGGTGCCGTTCTCCTGGAGCACGTACAGCGACTCGTAGCGCTGGTGCTGCCTGAGGGTGCGCTCCAGGATGCCGGTCATCTCGGCGGGGGTGGTGGCTGGGCCGATCAACGAGCCCACGGAGGTGAGGTCGGCGTGCCCCTCGTTGAGGGCGCGGCGGACCCGGTCGGCCATGGTGTCGGTGCGCTCGCGCTGGTCGTGTACGAGCGTCTGCGGTACGGGGACGGATGCGCCGGCCCGGTTGAGCAGCAGCACCAGGGGTGCGGACCACAGCAGCAGGAGCGCGCCGCAGGTGGCGAGCAGGGCGCGGGCGCCGATCCGGCCGCGGCCGCGGCCGGGGTTGTGGGCCTTCTGGGCCTCGGCGGACTCGCCGAGCAGCTGGCGGCGCAGCCGCTCCAGGGCGGTGCCGATGCGGGCGGCCTCGCCGTACTTGGGGCGGTTGACCGGACGCTGCAGGTCGCCGCGGCTGAGCCGGCGGCTCTCCAGGAACAGCTGGAGCAGCGGCCTCTGGACGGTGCCGATGAGGAGGGAGACCGCGAGGAGGCCGATGACGAGCAGGACGGCCGCGGCGGCGATCCCGAAGAACGGGTCGACGACGGTGGTGGGGTCCTCGGTGACGGCGACGAGCGAGATGACGGTCAGTCCGAGGGCGGTGGCGGCGGTGCCCTTGCCCGCCTCGGGACCGGTCAGGCTCGCGTAGCCGACGACGGGCCGCTCACCGCCGGCGGAGGGGCCGAGCAGGCTGCCGCTGACACCGCGGAACCCGCCCGCGCCGGGCTCCTTGGTGGTCAGCGGGTTGGCCTTCGTCTTCCTCGCGGCGATCTTCGCGTACTTCTTGAGCTGCTTGCGGGCCCGCTCGGTCTCTTCCTTGACGTCGTCCGACTGGATCTGCTCGTCGTTGGCGAGGCCGTCGCTGCTGAGGATCTGCCCGGTGGAGTCGGCGACCGCGATGGCCCGGAACTTGCCGAGGCTGACGCCGGGGAAGCGCAGGCTGCTCGAAGCGACCAGCAGCTTCTGGGGCTGGCCGGGCCAGGACAGTACGGCGAAGGTGAGCAGGCGGGTCTCGCCGTTCTCGAGCCGCACCATGCGCGGGACGAGGCCGCCCGCCTCGGTGGGCTTGGTGTGGTCGAGGGCGGTCAGCGGCACGTTCTCGCCGCGCTGGGCCTCCAGCCGCCCCGACGCGACCTCGATGACGGCCGTGCCGCGCCACTTCTGGTAGACGTTGCCGAGCTTGTCGAGCACCGTGTCGGCGGAGACCGGACTGCCCGCGTTGAAGAGGGTGGCGGTACGGGAGAGGTCGGTGATCGACTCGTCCAGCGAAGCCCGCATCGCGATGGCGCCGTCCTCGGCGAAGTACTGCTGCGAGGTGCGGACCGCCTCGGGGACGGACTCGTTGCCCACCTTGCCGAGGTGGAAGGCGGTGAGCGCGGCCAGGGCGAGCAGCAGCGCGGACAGCGCGGCGATGGGCGGCCGGATGCCGCCCAGCAGCGACATGTCCGCCCTGCGACGGACCTTCTGCCGCCGCTTCGTGCGCGACGCGGACAACGGGACTCCTGTGGATGTGGGTAAGGGTGCGGGACGGTTCGCCGTACGGCGCTTCTTCATCGCTGTAGCTGAGCTGTCGCCATCGCTGTCGCTCGTCAGCGGTTGGTCAGGGGAGCCAGTCCGTCCTTGCCACCGCCCCGGTTGAGCAAGGTGCCCTCGGTGCGGTCGTACGCGAGCCGGTAGCGGGCGCGCCGCTCGGGCGTCTGCCCGCCGCCTTCCTTCAGCGCGGTGGCGAGGTCGATCAGCCGGTGGTCCTTGACCTGTCCGGTGTCGGGCACCTTGACCGCGGGGTCGGCCGCCTCCGGGTCAGGGGGCAGCTCCACGAAGGTGGGGACGTACCGGGCCCGGACCTCCCAGGTGCCGTTCTTCTCCGCGAACTCGAACCAGCCGATGACGCCTTCCTCGGACAGTCCGCTGGGCACCTCGTGCCGGGCGAGCTGGTTGCCCAGTCCGTACGCGACCCAGATGTCGCCGACCTTCTCCATGGGCTGGACCACGTGGGCGTGGTGGCCGATGACCAGGTTGATGCCGGTCTTCTCGGAGATCTTCCTGGCGAGGCCCAACTGGAGCGCGTTCGGGGCGGGCTGGTGTTCCGTGCCCCAGTGGATGCTGAGGATGACGACCTCGGCGCCGGCGGCCCGGGCGGCCTTCTCGGCGGCCGAGATGGCGTCCAGCGAGGTCTTGTTCACCAGCCAGGGCTTGTCGGCGGGGACCTGGCGGCCGTTGAATCCCCCGGCGAAGGAGATCTGCGCGACCTTGACGCCCTTGACGTCCATGATCAGCGGCGTGCGGCCCTCTTCCGGGGTGCGGGCGGAGCCGGTGTGCTTGAGGCCCGCCTTGTCGAGGGCGTCGAGGGTGCTCCTGACGCCGCCCTCGCCGTGGTCGAGCGCGTGGTTCGACGCGGTCGAGCAGGTGTCGTACCCGATGTCCTTGAGGGTCGTGGTGATCTGCGGCGGCGCGAGGAAGTCGGGGAAGCTCTGGAACGGCCCCTCGGGCTTGCCCAGCACCGGCTCCATGTGGCAGATCGCCAGGTCGGCCTTGCTGATGACCGGCTTCACCGAGGCCATCATCGGGCCGAAGTCCATGCCGCCGCCCTTGCCCGAGGCCTTGCCGTCCTGCTCGGCCTGCGCGGTCAGCTCGGGGTGGACGAGGACGTCACCGGCCGCGGCCACGGTGAAGGAACGCCCCTTGGCCCCCACCGCCAAACGGCCCTTGGCGTCACCACCGGATCCCCCGTCTCCGAGAAGCCCACAGCCGGTGAGGGCGGTGGACAGAAGGAGGAGGAGGACAACCCCGGAACGGAGGAACGCAACGAGAGAGGCGGATATCTTCACTCGGTCTATCTTTATCCGACCATGACTCCGTTCCTTGCGAAACGTATAACGATTAAGGCAACTCTGTGCGCACTGATGGCGGTGGCCGCGATTATGGCGTATTTCGCAATATCCTCCTGTCGACCATCAGGTGAATTGCAGGTTAATTCCGATCCCCCGACGCACACGACACCTCCGGCGGCTCCGGGGATCGACCTGGAGAGCCGGGTCACGGAATTCACGCAGGGGTTCGGAGAGCGAGGGGGCTACCGGATCCCCACGGCGGACGAACGCCGGACGGTCACCCGGGGCGTCGCCCTGCTCCTGGACGGCGACCGGGAGGGGGCGCGGGGGCGCCTGGCCGAGGTCGACTACACCGTGCAGGCGTTCACGGACACCGCGAGCGGCCGCCACTTCGCCGAGATCGCAGACGCGGCGGGCACGCCGGGCCCCGGGAACCGGGGATGGGGCCGGGTGTACGTGGACCTGGGCGCGAAGCCGAGCTGGAGCGTGCAGGTCCCGCACCCGATCGCCGACCAGGAGACCGAGCGCCTCGGCGCCCGGGTACTGCGCGGAGCGCCCGGCGGAGTGATGGTCCTGGCCGGCGCCCACCGCACGGCCGGCGAGGGCGACTCCGCCGACGTCGCCCACCGTACAGATTCCGTATTCCACCAGGTCATCGAAGAACTCACAAAGCGACGCCTACCCGGTGTACAGCTCCACGGATTCGCCAACGAATCCTTCCCGGAATTCGACGCCGTCGTCTCGACGGGCGCCGGAGGCCGCGCCGTATCCGAGGCCAAAACCCTGTCGACGGCCCTGACCAAAGCGGGCCTGGAGGTCTGCCGAGCCTACGCCCGCACATGCAAACTATCGGGCACATCAAACGAACAGGGCCAAACGGCAGCCGACGAAAACCTCCGCTTCCTCCACATAGAACTCGCCCGCGCCACAAGAACGAACAATTCCCGCCTCACCGACGTGGCGAAGGCCATCACGGCCCTCACCCACCGCTGGTCCACGCCGTGACGCCCGCCCCGCATGCCGCCACGCCTGCCACCGGCACCGACCGAGGCGCCCTTGTGTACACATGGCACACTCGGTACCTTTGAAGCATGATCCAGCCGCTGCCCATAGAGTCCATTCGCGACGTACGCGCCCACTTGGCGGAAGTCGTCGAGCGGGCCGACCGCGACGACGTGCCCACTGTCATCACACGTCGCGGCAAGCAGGTCGCCGCCGTGGTCTCGATCGAGGTGCTGCGCAAGTACCAGGAGTGGGAAGAGCGCGAGATCAACCGCATCATCGACGAGCGCATGGCGAGCGCGGCCGTCGGCGTCCCGATCGAGGACGTGATGAGGGAGACCCTGGCACGCAGTGAGTGACTACCGCACGGTGTTCCGGCCCGAGGCCCAGGCCGAGCTGCGCAAGATCCCGCGTGACATGGCACTTCGCATCCTGGTCAGACTGACCGAGCTGGAGAGCGACCCCTTCGGTTTCAACACCACCGCACTCGTATCCCAGCCTGAGCGCCGCCGCCTACGGGTCGGCGACTACCGCATCGTCTACACGATCGACGACGGGGAGCTGGTCGTGCGGGTCGTACACGTCGGACACCGCTCCACGGTGTACGACACGTAGCGGCTCCGGGTTCTGCGGACACACAACGGCCTGACCTGCTTTCTCACAGGTCAGGCCGTTGTGGTTGCCCACGTCCGGTCAGGCGTTGAAGCGGAACCTTCAGCAGAGAGCACACGGAATCTGCAACCGCCACCCGATCGAGGACACCTTGAGGGAGACGCTGGTAGCCGGCGAGTGGGTCCCCCAGACAGTTTTCCGAGCGTAAACACATCCCCAGCTGGCAGATATCCCTCGCGACGCAGGAGGTTCAGTTCCTGCGAACAGAAGTCCGACCGGCGCGCCACTGGATGGAGTCAGAATCAACTTCGAGACCATCGACCGGACACACCCTTGCGACCCCCGAGGTCAGTCGAGCTTCTCGAACGCCGGCCTTGGTGCGATGATGGGCGTGCGCTTTTCATTGATATTGAGCCATGTCGGAGCTTCCACCGACATGAGCTTGCGGTCGACAGTAATCAGATTCTGCTGCGCTGCTTCGTTGAGGGCGTCAAGTATATCTACCACTTTCACCTTCCCATACTTCTCCAGTTGCGCCTGAATTTTCTGGGCCTTCGCGCTCGGCTTGTAATAATAGGGTGCGCGATCATGCCTGCCAACCGTCAGAATCGCTTCAGCAACTGCTTCATACGCATCGTTAAACAAGCCCATGAAACCGTCGGGGTCTGGCAGTGCAATCAGATGCAGACTTTTCCACCTCTGATATCCCGCCGGAAGGTCCAGGGCCTGTGGAACAATGGCCACTCGGAGTCCATTGCCGTCTTCGAGTTGATGCCAATTGCTTTTGATGGTCGCGGCAGCAAACCGCACCTTCTCCGTACCACTCAGGAACAGGTCGGTCTTCCATACCTTCTTGATCCGTTCCCGCAGATCAGGTTCGGCGGCGACACCGCGAGCAGCGATCGGCACCCAGGATCCAAATGCGAACGGCCGACCTGACCCGTCAGGCAACAACACCGCATCACCACTCGCATTGTTGACGACGGCCTCAGTGAATCCGAGATGGCGTGCACGCTCGTGACCGAACATCAGAGACGTAGGCCTGTCCAAGTCAGCGAAAGCCCTAGGGCTCACCTTCCTGAGCGCTTCGCCGACCAGATCGGTAACGCGTGGTTCGCCGCCGACAATCGCCTCGTGAACGGCCCACTCAAACCCATCCCCACGCGACCCCTTGTCGCGGTGCAGGCGAGCGAGTTTAGCAAGCTGTCGAAACGTGACATCAACCCGATCGCAATTGAGGTCTTCAAGGTCTGCTTGCGACAATTCATCAAAATGAGCCCTCAGAATTGACCGCGATACCGCATAAAGAGCACGACCGTACTCATCAACTGGTTCGGCCTGACTAAGGAAGGTGACATCAGCCATTCAGCGACTCCCTATTTCACCACACGAAAGATCGAACCGAAACTCAGCTACGGCGGAGCGGACGCCGAACACAGAGATACCACCTGCGAAAAACGAGGTTTAAAGCAGGCTATTGTCCCAGCACACCGGACACTCCCCGATCAGTAGTGATACCGGGCAGCGAGGATGACAATCTCATTGTCCGTCACCAGATACACGAGGCGATGCTCGTCGTCGATCCGTCGCGACCAGGCCCCAGGCAGGTGATACTTCAGCGGCTCCGGCTTGCCAATGCCCACGAAGGGGTCACGCCTGACATCTTCGATGAGCTTGTTGATCCGGGCGAGCATCTTACGGTCGTTCTTGAGCCAGGACGTGTAGTCCTCCCAGCCCTGATCCTCGAAGACGAGCCTCACGCGGCACCCGCACCCGCGTCCGGCGACTCGGGATCGATCAGCTCACGCTCCGACACATTGGTGTGCGACAGAGCGTTCTCGTACGCCTTGAGCAACCGCCGGGCGTTCGCTGGTGAGCGCAGCAGGTAGGAGCCCTCGCGCAGCGCCATGTAGTCCTCGGCCGAGACAAGCACGGCGTTGCCATGCTTGGAGACGATCTCGATGGCCTCATGATTCTCGTTGACCTTTTTGATCAACGGAAACAGTTCCTTGCGCGCTTCACTCGCAGTGATGGACATAACCTCAACCCTCCCATCAAGTGGTACTCAATAACGTACCACTCTTGGTGTCATTCGAGAGGGGAACCGACTGATGGCGCCTCAGCCGATCCAGCACCCATCCAGCACGGGGAAAGGCCAGGGGCCCACCCTCGGAGAGGTGGACCCCATCTGACCTGCATGTTTGCCACGTCAACGACGTGGTGTTATTTCATCCGGTCACACGTTGAAGCGGAACTCCACCACGTCGCCGTCCTGCATGATGTAGTCCTTGCCTTCCATGCGGGCCTTGCCCTTGGCGCGGGCTTCGGCCACCGAGCCGCAGGCGACCAGGTCCTCGAAGGAGATGATCTCCGCCTTGATGAAGCCGCGCTGGAAGTCGGTGTGGATCACGCCGGCGGCCTCGGGGGCGGTGGCGCCCTTCTTGATGGTCCAGGCGCGGGTTTCCTTCGGGCCGGCCGTCAGGTAGGTCTGCAGGCCCAGGGTGGCGAAGCCGACGCGGCCGAGGGTGGCCATGCCCGGCTCCTCCTGGCCGACCGACTGGAGGAGTTCGAGGGCCTCCTCGTCGTCGAGCTCGATGAGCTCGGCCTCCAGCTTGGCGTTCAGGAAGATCGCCTCGGCCGGGGCCACCAGCGCGCTCTGCTCGGCCTTGAAGGCCTCGTCCGTCAGCTCGTCCTCGTCCACGTTGAAGACGTAGAGGAACGGCTTGACCGTGAGGAGGTGGAGCTCGTGGAGGAGGTCGCCCTGCTCCGTGCCCTTCGTGATGCCGTGCGAGAAGAGGGTGTCGCCCGCTTCGAGGATCTTCGTGGCCTTCTCGACGGCCGCCAGGACCGCGATCTTCTCCTTCTGGAGGCGGGACTCCTTCGTCAGGCGCGGCACCGCCTTCTCGATGGACTGGAGGTCCGCGAGGATCAGCTCGGTGTTGATCGTCTCGATGTCGTCCTTCGGCGAGACCTTGCCGTCGACGTGTACGACGTTCTCGTCCTTGAAGGCGCGGATGACCTGGCAGATCGCGTCCGACTCGCGGATGTTCGCGAGGAACTTGTTGCCGAGGCCCTCGCCCTCCGACGCACCGCGCACGATGCCCGCGATGTCGACGAAGTCGACCGTCGCCGGGAGGAGCTTGGCGGAGCCGAAGATGCCGGCCAGGACGCCGAGGCGGGCGTCCGGAACGCCGACGACGCCGACGTTCGGCTCGATCGTGGCGAACGGGTAGTTGGCCGCCAGCACGTCGTTCTTGGTCAGGGCGTTGAAAAGGGTCGACTTGCCGACATTCGGCAGGCCGACGATTCCGATCGTGAGCGACACGTTGGCGACTTCCCGTAGCTGGAGGGGGCGGCGGCCCGGAGTGGGCCACCGGACAGTTTACTTTCCGATGAGGGGGCCCGGTTGTACGCGTGTCCGGGCACCCGATCGACGGCCTCCCGGCCTAGTTTTGGGGGGTGGAGCGATACAAGGCGCGTACGGTACGTCACCCAGCGGAGCGGAACCCCGGCCCCGGGCGGTCCCCGGTACGCCGGCTGCCCCGGCCCCGGCTGACGGGGCTCGGCGGCGGGCTCTTCGCCTGCGCCGCGATGTTCCTGATCGGCGGCCTCGACTGGCTGCTGTTCGACGCCTCGCTGTTCGCGTACGGGCTGATGTTCCTGCCCGTGGCCGCCGCGACCGCGCTCTGGGTGCGGCCCGCCGACCTGATCACCGCGCCGATCACCGCGCCGATCGCCTTCGCCGCCGGAGTGTGGCCCGTGTCGGGCGGCTCCGGCGGCTTCGCGGGCGAGGTGATGGGGCTGGTGTCCGCGCTGTCCCTGCACGCGGGCTGGCTGTACGCGGGCACGCTCGTCGCGGCGCTGATCGCACTCGTCCGCAAGGCCGTGCTCATCGGCCGCCGCCGCATGCCCCGCCGCGCGGCGTAGAGGCCCCCCGGATCCGGGGGGATCAGCCCGCTACCCGGCCCCGGTAGCCGAACGTGCCGCCATCGCCGCGCCCACGATGCCCGCGTTGTTCTGCAGCTCCGCCGGCACGATCCGGGCCCGGACCCCTTCGATCAGCGGCAGGAACTTCTCCGGCTTGCGGCTCACGCCCCCGCCGATGATGAACAGGTCCGGGGAGAACAGCATCTCCACGTGCGCCAGGTACTTCCCGACCCTGCGCGCCCAGTGTTCCCAGGTCAGGTCGCCGTCGTCCTTCGCCTTCACCGAGGCCCGCTTCTCCGCGTCGTGGCCCTTCAGCTCCAGGTGGCCCAGCTCGCTGTTGGGCACCAGGTGCCCGTCCGTGAAGAGCGCGCTGCCGATCCCGGTGCCCAGCGTGAGCAGGATGACGGTGCCGTCGACCCCGCGCCCCGCGCCGTAGGCCATCTCCGCGACCCCGGCCGCGTCCGCGTCGTTCAGGACCGTCACGGGGCGGCCGTCCAGGCGCGAGGAGAGCAGCGCCGCCGTGTCCACGCCGACCCAGGACTTGTCCATGTTGGCCGCCGACCGGGTCACCCCGCCCGTGACCACCCCGGGGAAGGTCACCCCCACCGGGCCGTCCCAGTCGAAGTGGCGCACCACCTCGACGACGCAGCCGGCCACCCCGTCGGGGGTGGCCGGGTGCGGTGTCAGCACCTTGTGGCGCTCCTGCGCCAGGTCGCCACGGTCCAGGTCCACGGGAGCGCCCTTGATCCCTGAACCGCCGATGTCCACGCCGAAGATCTCCATGGACCCACCGTAGAGAAGGACCCGCCGGAGCGCCCTGCGGTGGACGGTCCTGCTTCCGTGTTCCTACTCCGCCGAGCCCGGAGCCGAGCCCGCAGCCGACCCCGGAGCGGCGACGAGCTCCGCCGCCTCCGCGCGCAGGTCGCGGCGCAGTTCCTTGGGCAGGGAGAAGACGATGGACTCCTCGGCCGTCTTGACGATCTCCACGTCCGCGTACCCGCGCGCGGCGAGCCATTCCAGCACCTCGTCGACGAGCACCTCCGGCACCGAGGCGCCCGAGGTCAGCCCGACGGTGGTGACGCCCTGGAGCCAGGCCTCGTCGATCTCGGTGGCGAAGTCCACGAGGTACGAGGCCTTCGCGCCGGCGTCGAGGGCGACCTCGACGAGGCGGATGGAGTTCGAGGAGTTCTTGGAGCCGACGACGATGACGAGGTCGCAGTCCTTGCCCATCACCTTGACCGCCTCCTGGCGGTTCGAGGTGGCGTAGCAGATGTCGTCGCTCGGCGGCGAGACGAGCAGCGGGAACTTGGTCTTCAGGGCGTCGACCGTCTCCATCGTCTCGTCGACGGAGAGGGTGGTCTGCGAGAGCCAGACGACCTTCGACTCGTCGCGGACGGTGACCTTCTCCACGTCGTGCGGGCCGTCCACGATGGTGATGTGGTCCGGGGCCTCGCCGGAGGTGCCGATGACCTCCTCGTGGCCCTCGTGGCCGATGAGGAGGATGTCGAAGTCCTCGTTCGCGTAGCGGATCGCTTCCTTGTGCACCTTGGTGACCAGCGGGCAGGTGGCGTCGATCGTCGCGAGCTTGCCGCGGGCCGCCTCCTCGTGCACCACGGGGGCCACGCCGTGCGCGGAGAACATCACGATGGAGCCCTCGGGGACCTCCTCCGTCCGCTCGACGAAGATGGCGCCCTTGTTCTCCAGCGTCTTCACGACGTACTTGTTGTGGACGATCTCGTGCCGCACGTAGACCGGTGCGCCGTACTGTTCGAGCGCTTTCTCGACGGCGATCACGGCTCGGTCCACGCCCGCGCAGTAGCCGCGCGGGGCGGCGAGCAGAACGCGGCGGGATGCGGGAGCGGGGGCGTCAGCAGTCATGGGCTCCATCGTACGGGGGTGTCCAGCAGGCCGGGGATCGCCCGTTCGGCAGAAACTGGGTCGAACATCCACACAGGCCACACCTCCGGAGGAACGATGGCGTCCGCGACGGATCCCAGCACGCCACCCGGCCCGCCCGGCCCGACGGGCCCGGCCGGAGGGCCGTCCGCCGCGCCCGGCACCTCCCTGCGCCGCAGTCTCGGCTTCCGGGACCTGGTGGTCTACGGGCTGCTCTTCATCGCCCCCATGGCCCCGGTCGGCGTCTTCGGCACCCTCGACGCCAAATCGCACGGCGCCGTCGCCCTCGTCTACCTCGTCGCGACGGTGGCGATGGCCTTCACGGCGTTCTCCTACGCGCAGATGGTGCGCGTGGCCCCGCAGGCCGGCTCCGTCTTCACGTACGCCCGCAAGGGCCTCGGCGAGGGTCCCGGGCTGATCGCCGGCTGGATGGCGATGCTCGACTACCTGCTGATCCCGGCGGTCGCGTACCTCTTCTCCGGGATCGCCATGAACGCCCTGGTCCCGGAGGTCTCCCGGTGGGTGTGGACGGCCCTGGCGGTGGTCGTGACCACCCTGCTGAACCTGTGGGGCGTACGGGCCGCCGCGCGGGTGGGCTTCGCCGTGCTGGCCATGGAGATCGCGGTGCTGCTGGTGTTCCTGGTCTCGGCGGTGACCGTACTGGCCCGGGGCGCGGAGCACCGCGGCTGGCTCTCCCCCTTCACCGGGGACGGCTCGCTCGGCGGCTTCTCGACCGCCGCCGTGCTCGGCGCGGTCTCGGTGGCGGTCCTGTCCTACCTGGGCTTCGACGCCATCGCCTCCTTCGCCGAGGAGGTGACGGGCGGCAGCGCGAAGGTGGCGCGGGCGGTGCTGTTCTGCCTGGCGCTGACCGGGGTGCTGTTCATCGCCCAGACGTACCTGGCGGCGATCCTCTCCCCGCTCTCGGCGGCGGAGCTGGCGGCCGAGCCGGGGAAGCAGGGCTCGGCCTTCTACACCACGGTCGAGGCCTCCGTGGGGATGTGGCTGCACGACCTGGTCGCCGTCAGCAAGGCCGTCGGGGCCGCCTTCGCGGCCCTGGCCGGGCAGGCCGCGGCGGGCCGACTGCTCTTCGCGATGGCCCGCGAGCGGCGGCTGCCCCGCGCCCTGGCGCACACCTCGCACGGGACCCCGCGCCCGGCCCTGCTGGTGGCGGCGACGGTCACGCTGATCGCGGCCGTGTGGGCGGCCCGGCGCGACGACGGGCTGGACCACCTGGTGTCGGTGGTCGACATCGGGGCGCTGGTGGCGTTCACGCTGCTGCACGCCTCGGTGGTCGGCTGGTTCGTGGTCAAGCGCCGCGAGGGGGCTCCGAACTGGTTCAAGCACCTGCTGATCCCGGTCCTCGGCGCCGCCGTGACCATCACGGTGATCGTCGAGGCCTCGTGGACGGCGCAACTGGTGGGGGCGGTGTGGCTGCTGGTGGGCCTGGGCGTCCTGGTGGCCCAGCACGGGCGACGCGGGCAGGACTAGCCCGTCTCCGACGCCGGTGTCGGCGCGGGCGGTTAGCCTGCCTGCATGGGTCTGAATTCGTCGGCTGACGCGCCGCTGCCGGTCGGTCAGGTGTCCCGGCTCATCGGGGGCTGGATCGACAGGCTCGGCCAGGTGTGGGTGGAAGGGCAGATCACGCAGCTCTCCCGGCGGCCGGGAGCGGGGGTGGTCTTCCTGACGCTGCGCGATCCCTCGCACGACATCTCCCTCGGCGTGACCTGCTACCGGCAGGTCTTCGACGAGGTCGCGGACTCCGTCACGGAGGGCGCGCGCGTGGTCGTCCTGGCCAAGCCCGAGTGGTACGCCCCGCGCGGGCAGCTGTCCCTGCGGGCCACCGAGATTCGGCCGGTCGGCATCGGCGAGCTGCTCGCCCGGCTGGAGCGGCTCAAGCGCTCCCTCGCCTCCGAGGGGCTCTTCGCGCTGGACCGCAAGAAGCCGCTGCCGTTCCTGCCGCAGCTCGTCGGGCTGGTGGTCGGGCGCGCCTCGGCTGCGGAGCGCGACGTGCTGGAGAACGCCCGGCGCAGGTGGCCGGCGGTCCGCTTCGAGGTGCGCAACGTCGCCGTCCAGGGGGTGCACGCGGTGCCCCAGGTGGTCCAGGCGGTCAAGGAGCTGGACGCCATGCCCGAGGTCGACGTGATCATCGTGGCCCGCGGGGGCGGCAGCGTGGAGGACCTGCTGCCCTTCTCCGACGAGGAGGTCGTACGGACCGTCGCGGCGGCCCGTACCCCCGTGGTCTCGGCGATCGGGCACGAGCCGGACTCCCCGCTGCTGGACCTGGTCGCGGACCTGCGGGCGTCCACGCCCACGGACGCGGCGAAGAAGGTGGTCCCGGACGTCGGCGAGGAGCTGGAGCGGGTACGCCAGCTGCAGGGCCGGGGGCTGCGCGCCGTGCGCGGGCTGCTGGACCGGGAGGAGCGGGGGCTCGCGCACGCGCTCGCGCGGCCGGTCTTCGTCCACCCCCAGCGGATGGTGGAGACCCGGGAGGCGGAGGTGGACGCGCTGCTGGCGCGCAGCCGCCGGACCTTGGGGCACTTGCTGGACCGGGCCGATTCGGAGCTGGCGCACACCCTCGCCCGGGTGGTGGCGCTGTCCCCGGCCGCCACTCTGGAGCGCGGGTACGCGGTGCTCCAGCGGGCCGACGGGCACGTGGTGCGCTCGCCCGAGGAGGTGTCGGCGGGGGACGTGCTGCGGGCGCGGGTGGCGGAGGGGGAGTTCGCGGTGGAGGTCTCGGGGACCTGACCCGACCTGACAAACGACACACTGTCACAACACTTTGTTGATCTTCGCGGTTTAAGGTGGGAGAGGGAATGGCCGAGACCGATACGGCGCTGGGGTACGAGCAGGCCCGGGACGAACTGATCGAGGTCGTCCGCAAGCTGGAGGCCGGCGGCACCTCGCTGGAGGACTCCCTCGCGCTCTGGGAGCGCGGCGAGGAGCTCGCGAAGGTGTGCCGGCACTGGCTGGAGGGGGCCCGCGCCCGGCTGGACTCGGCGCTGGCGGCGCGCGAGGCGGCGGAGGGGGCCGGCGGCGAGTGATCTCGCTCACCTGCTCCCATATTTAGTTGAATTTTCACCTATCTCCGTCGTAGTCTCAGGACATCGCTTCAGCAGTCCCGCACAGAAGAAGGCTTTTCGATGTCTCTCGTTCTCGACGCCGCCGCTCAGGACCTCCTCTTCCGTGAGGCCCGCACCGCCAACACGTTCTCCGACGAGCCGGTGACCGAGGAGCAGGTCCAGGCGATCTACGACCTGGTGAAGTTCGGCCCGACCGCCTTCAACCAGACGCCGCTGCGCATCACCCTGGTCCGCTCCCCCGAGGCCCGCGAGCGCCTCGTCAAGCACATGGCCGAGGGCAACCAGGCCAAGACCGCCGCCGCCCCCCTGGTCGCGATCCTGTCCGCGGACAACGAGTTCCACGAGGAGCTCCCGCAGCTGCTCCCGCACTTCCCGCAGGCCAAGGACGCCTTCTTCTCCGAGCGCCCGGTCCGCGAGCAGTCCGCGCTGGTCAACTCCGCGCTGCAGGCCGCGTACTTCATCATCGGCGTCCGCGCCGCCGGCCTGGCCGCGGGCCCGATGACCGGCCTGGACTTCGCCGGCATCCAGAAGGAGTTCCTGGACGGCGACCACACCCCGCTGATGGTCATCAACATCGGCAAGCCGGGCGAGAACGCCTGGTTCCCGCGCTCCCCGCGCCTGGAGTTCGACCAGGTCATCACGACCGTCTGAGCCCGGCCACGAAGGCAGTGAACGCGAAAGGCCGCGCCCCCCGGATCCGGGGGGCGCGGCCTTTTCGGTTCGTGCCGCGCCGTGCTGCGTCGTACGAGCCGCGTGCCCTACGAGCCCTGCGCTACGAGCCCTGCGCTACGAGCCCTGCTTGAACTCCAGCGCCGCCGCCATCGCGCCGAGCTGCTCGAAGGAGGCCGTCCCGGTCACCACCGTCACGTAGCCCTGCTCGTGCCGCACGAGGGCGTCGTACTTCTCGCCGTCCCAGCGCTCCCAGACCTGGTCGCCGACCTGCTGGGTCTGCCCGGTGGCCGCCGCCTGCCGGGTGACCTTCGCGATGTACCGGTCCGTGGCGTCCGCGGACTGCTCCACCGCCACGTACTGCTGCGCCGGGTCCAGGAAGCCCAGGTGCCAGGCACTGGCCTCCTTGCGCGCGAATCCCACCGAGGTCGCCCGCCACTCCGGGGGCAGCCCGACGGGCACCGCCACGGGGTACGGGGCCGCGCGCCGGGCCGTGAGGCTTTCGACGCGGTAGTCGACCACCTTCGTCGGATCGGCCTTCTCGTCATGTGGGATGACCAAATAGATCCCCCCGACCACGAGCCCGATCACCGCGAGGGACCGGATCATGTCCACGACCGTCTGCTTGCCCTTCATACCTGCCACGACACCATCGTCCCGCATGCCTCCGGGCGATCACCGCCGGGGTCCCGATGGCGCGCCAGGAGCCGCGCAAGATGTCCGCTCAGGACAAACCGCTGACCGATATGGCGCTCATACGTGACCCGGTCTGCTCAATATGTCGACGTACCGATAGAGTCCAGGGACCCTCACTCTGGCCGTCGCCGTACAGAAAGGTGCGCTCCGATGACCGAGCACAACCTGCCGCCCCAGCTCGAAGTCTCTCCGGAGGCACCCGACCGCAACCTCGCCCTGGAACTCGTACGGGTCACCGAGGCCGCCGCCATGGCCGCGGGCCGCTGGGTCGGACGCGGTGACAAGCTCGGCGCCGACGGCGCCGCCGTCAACGCGATGCGGACCCTGATCTCCACCGTTTCGATGAACGGCGTCGTCGTCATCGGCGAGGGCGAGAAGGACGAAGCCCCGATGCTCTTCAACGGCGAGCACGTCGGCGACGGCACCGGTGCCGAGGTCGACATCGCCGTGGACCCCATCGACGGCACCACCCTGAACGCCAAGGGCATGCCGAACGCCATCGCCGTGCTGGCCGCCGCCGACCGCGGCGCCATGTTCGACCCGTCCGCGGTGTTCTACATGGAGAAGCTGGTCACCGGTCCCGAGGCCGCCGACTTCGTCGACATCAACGCCCCGGTCTCCGTCAACATCCGCCGCGTCGCCAAGGCCAAGAACATGGCCGTGGAAGACGTCACGGTGATCATCCTGGACCGCCCCCGCCACGAGGGCATCGTCAAGGAGATCCGCGAGACCGGCGCGCGCATCAAGTTCATCTCCGACGGAGACGTCGCCGGCTCGGTCCTGGCCGTGACCGAGGACAGCGGCATCGACCTGCTGCTCGGCATCGGCGGCACCCCCGAGGGCATCATCTCGGCCTGCGCCATCAAGTGCATGGGCGGCACCATCCAGGGCAAGCTGTGGCCCAAGGACGAGGCCGAGCGCCAGAAGGCGATCGACGCGGGCCACGACCTGGACCGCGTCCTGTACACGGACGACCTGGTCTCCGGCGACAACGTGTTCTTCGTCGCCACCGGCATCACGGACGGCGAGCTGCTGCGCGGCGTCCACTACCGCTCGGAGACCGCGACCACCTCCTCGCTGGTCATGCGCTCGAAGTCGGGCACGATCCGGCAGATCGACTCGACCCACCGCCTCTCGAAGCTCCGCGCGTACAGCGCGATCGACTTCGACCGCGCCAAGTAGGCCGCGGGCGGCACGGCAACACCGAAGGGGCGCTCCCGCGTGCGGCGGGGGCGCCCCTTCGGTGTGCCGTCCGACGGGACGGCTCGCTCCGAGGCTGCACTGCTCCGAGGCCTCGGCCCTACGAGGCTTGCGGCCCTACGAGGCTTCGCGCAGCTCCCCCGCCCGGCGCCGCCGGCGGGCCAGCACCACCCGGCGCTCGGCGGCCGTCAGCCCGCCCCAGACTCCGTAGGGCTCGGGCTGGATCAGTGCGTGCTCCCGGCAGGCGACCATGACGGGACAGCGGGCGCAGACCCGCTTGGCGGCGTCCTCGCGGGACAGCCGGGCGGCGGTCGGCTCCTTGGACGGGGCGAAGAACAACCCGGCCTCGTCGCGCCGGCACACCGCATCCGCGTGCCATGGGCCGTCCTCTTCCCTGGCCGGCACCCGCGGCTTCGGCACGACAGCCGCCGGGCGCCCCTGAAGACTCTGGACGGCGGCTACCTGCAGGGACTGGCGCGGCGGATGCGGCACGGTCTACTCCTGACGACGTATACGCGAGCGAGAGAGGCGACGCACCTGTCCCTACCCGCTGTGCGCGCCCCTATGCACCGAGTGCCGCCGATCCGGCCGGTTCGACCGAAAGGTGCTCCCGCCCCGGCCGCCCCGCGGCCCCGCGGCCCCGCGGCCCCGCGCCGCACCACCCCTCCCGGCCCCGCGCCCGTCACCCGGGCGTCACGCCCCTGGCGGCGTCCAGTCGCTGCGGCGGCCCAGGAAGGCGAGCAGCGCACCGGCCGGATCGGCGTCCGGATCGGGCGCGGGATCGAGCGCGGGAGCGTACGCGAACCCGCGCAGCGGCTCGGCGAGCAGCCGGGCGGCCGGGCTCAGGGCCGCCGCGAGGGCGGGGGTGAGCGGGGAGGCCTGGCCGGTGGCGACCGCAAGGTCCCAGGCGTGGACGGCGGCGTCGAGCGCGGCCGCGGCGACCGCGGTCTCCGCGGGGAGGGTGAACGGGGGCAGCGGCACGGCCACCTCGGCGGTGCCCGGCGCGACCCCGGCGAAGGCCTCGGCGCCGGCGACGAGGGCGGGCTCCAGCAGCTCCACGGGGCTGCCGGCCAGCGTGCCGGTGGGCGCGAAGGGGTCCTCGGCCGGTCCCGGCCCGCCGGTGAGGCGGCCCGCGTAGGCGAGCTGGTCGCCGGCCGCGTGCTGGAGCACTTGGCCGACATTCCACTGGTCGCACGGCGTCGGTGCGCCGAGGGCGTCGGCCGGTATGGCGGCGACGACGGAACGCAGAGCCCCGTACGCCTGGTCGAGCAGGTCCCACTTGGATTCGGTCATGGGCCGACCCTACGGACCGCTACCGGCCAAAGGGACTTATTTGAGCCCCAGTTGTCGTCGTGTCGGCCTCAGACCGCACCCTCGCGGCCCTTGCGGAGCCGGTTCGCCAGATCCACCAGGCGGGATCCGAGCTTGGGGCGGGCCTCGATGTTGCCCAGCAGCGCGAAGCCGCGGACGATCACGACCGGGGCCTGCGGGTCGGTCTCGCCGCGCCCCTCGCCCCGCACCTCGAAGTTGCCGAGGACGCCGCTGCCGTAGCCGCGCAGGGTGACGTTCTCCGGGACCAGGATCTCGACGTTGCCGAGGATGCTGGTCACGTTGATCTCGGTGACCTGCTGCTCGAAGACGGCCTGGGTCAGATCGATGCTGATGTCGCCCATGACGGAGACGGCGCGGGTGTGCGCGCCCGGCCGCCAGCGGCCCTTGCGGGAGGAGCTGCTGCACACGGCCACGACCGTCTCGACCGGGGCTCCCGCCGGGGCGCCCACGGCCCGGTACACGGCCTCCTGGTGCGCACCCGCGCCGGGCGCGGGCAGGTCCCGTACGAGCACGTCCAGCTCGGCGACCGTCTTCAGCGCGTACAGCGAGTCGAGCCGGTCGGAGTGCTCCTCGCCGGTCAGCCGGCCCTCCGCGACGGCGTCGGCGAGGATCTGCGCGATCCGGTCCCGGTCCGCGTCGGAGGCGCGCAGCCCGGGGGCGGGGGCCGGAGCGGATGAGGGCTGCGGGGGCTGAGAGGGCTGCTTTTCCAGGTCCACGCACCACAGCATAGCGAGACACGATAGATCGCGATACTGGGCAGTGAGCCTTACCTCACAACAAAAGCCGCCGGAAGAGGTCCTACGCTGGATACCGCGCTGCCAAACGGTCGTCAGCGCCGTCTGCCGAGTGAGGGAATGACTGCCGTCATGCCAGAGTTTGCGTACACCGACCTGCTGCCCCTGGGCGAGGACTCCACCCCGTACCGGCTGGTGACCTCCGAAGGCGTCTCGACCTTCGAGGCCGACGGCCGTACGTTCCTCAAGGTCGAGCCGGAGGCGCTGCGCAAGCTCGCCGAAGAGGCCATCCACGACATCCAGCACTTCCTGCGCCCCGCGCACCTCGCGCAGCTGCGCCGCATCATCGACGACCCCGAGGCCTCGGCGAACGACAAGTTCGTCGCCCTGGACCTCCTCAAGAACGCCAACATCGCCGCGGCCGGCGTCCTGCCGATGTGCCAGGACACGGGCACGGCGATCGTCATGGGCAAGCGCGGCCAGAACGTCCTGACCGAGGGCGGTGACGAGGCGGCCCTCTCCCGCGGCATCTACGACGCCTACACCCGCCTGAACCTGCGCTACTCGCAGATGGCGCCGGTCACCATGTGGGAGGAGAAGAACACCGGCTCGAACCTGCCCGCGCAGATCGAGCTGTACGCGACCGACGGCGGCGCGTACAAGTTCCTCTTCATGGCCAAGGGCGGCGGCTCCGCCAACAAGTCCTTCCTCTACCAGGAGACCAAGGCGGTCCTCAACGAGGCCTCCATGATGAAGTTCCTGGAAGAGAAGATCCGCTCGCTCGGCACCGCGGCCTGCCCGCCGTACCACCTGGCGATCGTGGTCGGCGGCACCTCGGCGGAGCACGCCCTCAAGACCGCGAAGTACGCCTCGGCCCACTACCTGGACGAGCTCCCCACCGAGGGTTCCCCCCTGGGCCACGGCTTCCGCGACGAGGCCCTGGAGCAGCAGGTCTTCGAGCTCACCCAGAAGATCGGCATCGGCGCGCAGTTCGGCGGCAAGTACTTCTGCCACGACGTCCGCGTGGTCCGCCTCCCCCGCCACGGCGCGTCCCTCCCGATCGCGATCGCCGTCTCCTGCTCCGCGGACCGCCAGGCCACCGCGAAGATCACCGCCGAGGGCGTCTTCCTGGAGCAGCTGGAGCGGGACCCGGCGCGCTTCCTCCCGGAGACCACGGACGAGCACCTGTCCGCCTCCTCCGACGTGGTCTCGATCGACCTGAACCAGCCGATGGAGTCGATCCTCGCGACCCTCACCCAGCACCCGGTGAAGACCCGCCTGTCCCTCACCGGCCCGCTGGTCGTGGCCCGCGACATCGCGCACGCCAAGATCAAGGAACTCCTCGACTCCGGCGCGGAGATGCCGCAGTACCTCAAGGACCACCCGGTCTACTACGCGGGCCCCGCGAAGACCCCCGAGGGCTACGCCTCGGGCTCCTTCGGCCCGACGACGGCCGGCCGCATGGACTCCTACGTCGAGCAGTTCCAGGCGGCGGGCGGCTCCAAGGTCATGCTGGCCAAGGGCAACCGCTCCCAGCAGGTCACCGACGCGTGCGGCAAGCACGGCGGCTTCTACCTCGGCTCCATCGGCGGCCCGGCGGCCCGCCTCGCCCAGGACTGCATCAAGAAGGTCGAGGTCCTGGAGTACGAGGAGCTCGGCATGGAAGCCGTCTGGAAGATCGAGGTCGAGGACTTCCCGGCCTTCATCGTGGTCGACGACAAGGGCAACGACTTCTTCCAGAACCCGGCCCCGGAACCCACCTTCACCCACATCCCGGTCCGCGGCCCGGGCCTGTAACGCAACACCCCGAGGGCCCCTCCACCACCCGGCGGAGGGGCCCTCCCGCATGCCCGGACGGCCGCCCCGTGCCGGCAGGGCGGGACCGCGATCACCCCCGGGGCCCGCTGCACATCCCGCGCAGCAGCTCTGCCTCCACCGGGGTCGCGTCCAGGCCGTGCTCCCGCACCTCGCGCAGCTGCGGGAGCGTGAGTCGGTACCACGCGCGGACGACTTTCAGCGGGACACCGTCCGGCCCGCCGACGGCGATGCGCACGGTCCCCTCCGCTGCGACGATCCGCTCGCGGATCAACGGCGGGGGCACCCCCCGGCCCTCGTCGCACGCATGGAGTCCGGACTCGACGCAGTAGTGGTTGTCGTACCAGCACAGAAGGCCGTCGACGATCCGCTGCCACGTCTCGGACCGGCAGGAGGCGCAGGGCCCGCAGTGCGTCATCCCCAACTGTTCAACCATCGGTGCAGGATCGTGCACCGGCTCGCCCGCCGCAGCCGGATAACGTCTGCGGTATGACTGAGCAGCCGTTCTCCCCGGCCCGCGGTACGCGGGTCATCGCGCATCGTGGGGCCTCCCACGAGTACCCCGAGCACACCATCGGGGCCTATCGGCAGGCCATCGCCGACGGGGCCGACGCGCTCGAATGCGATGTGCGGCTCACCGCCGACCAGCGGCTGGTCTGCGTGCACGACCGGCGGGTCGAGCGGACCTCCGGTGGGCGCGGGGTCGTCTCCGAGATGACGTACGAGGAGCTGCGCGCCCTCGACTTCGGGGCGTGGAAGGGGGACGGGCACGCCGGGGCACGGGTGCTGCTCTTCGAGGACCTGGTCGAGGAGGCGCTGGCCGCGCCCTATCCCGTCGGGCTGGCCGTGGAGACCAAGCACCCCACCCGGGCGGGCGGCCGGCTGGAGGCCGAGCTCGTGCGGGTGCTCGGGGAGTACGGGCTCGCCGACGGTGCGAGCGGCCGCGTCGAGGTGATGAGCTTCTCCCGGTCCGCGCTGACCCGGATGCACCGCCTCGCGCCGGGGCTGCCCGCCGTGTACCTGATCGAGCGCCGGGTGCGGCCGGTACGGCCGCCGTACGCGACTCACGCGGGTCCCGGCATCGAGCTCGTGCGGCGGGACCCGGGGCTGGTGGGGCGGCTGAAGGCGAAGGGGTTGCAGGTGCGCGTGTGGACCGTGGACGAGCCCGAGGACGTGGAGCTCTGCGTGCGGCTGGGCGTGGACACGCTCATCACCAACCGGCCCCGGGACGTACGCAAGCTCCTGCTGGACATGTGATCACCCGGCCGGGGTGCGCCGGCCGGGTGTGGGGGGTACGGGTCTGGCGGGGGTGAGGGTCTGGCGGGGTGTTACGCGAAGCGCTGGTTCGCGGAGCCGTTGCAGGGCTGGAGGCGCAGCGGCTCGTGGGCCGCGGCCACCGTCAGGCACTGGCCGGGGGCGGCGGCGGGCCGGAAGGTGGCTCCGTCGCGGACGAACTGCTGGTTGGCGCCGCCGTGGCAGTTCCAGATGATGAGCCCGGTGCCGTTGCCGTAGTTGGCTCCGGGCGCGTCCAGGCAGCGGTCGTGGGTGAGTTCGACGTGGAGGGACTTCTTCGCGGAGTCGTACCACCAGCCCTGGTTGCGGCCGCCGTGGCAGTCCCAGCCGAGGACCTTGGTGTTGTTGGCGCTGGAGCTGCCGCTGGAGTCGACGCAGTTGCCCGTCGCCTCGTTCTTCAGCGGCTTGAACAGGTCGTCCCAGGCTCCGGCCTGCAGGACGGGGGTGCCGGTGCTGGCCGGGTCGGCGCAGGAGGCCTCGCGCAGGCCGGAGGCGTAGAGCTGGGTCAGACAGGACGCGAAGGCGCCGTGGCCGCGGTAGTTGGGGTGGAAGGACTGGCGGGCGGTGTTCTCGTCCCACGGGAAGTGGTCCCCGAGGTCGAGGTAGAGGCCGCGGGCCCAGGTGTCCTCCATGCAGACCTCGTGGCCCTGGAAGAGCCGCGAGTTGTCGAGGTAGGTCGCGCCCGCGGCGAGGGCGGCCGCGCGCATGCCCTTCTCGAAGGCGGGCACCGCGTAGTTGCGGCCCCAGGTGGCGTCGGAGTCGTAGCCGGCGCAGCCTCCGGGGAGCTTGCCGGGGAAGTTCGGGTTGTCGTTGAAGTCGGGGCCGATCGGGCTGGGGTAGCCCATCACGACCAGCTTGTAGTCGGAGTCGGCGTATCCGGCGTCGCGCATGACCGTCTTGAGGTCGCCGATCGTCGCCTCGACCTTCGGCTTCAGGCCGTCGACGCGCGCCTGCCAGCCCGGACCGTACTTCGGCTCGCAGGTGCCCTGGCTGAGCACCCAGCGGGTGACGCAGTCGGTCATGACCGGGCCGAACTGCAGGTCGTCGTTGGCCCCGGCGACCAGCAGCACCATCTTGATCCTGGTGTTGCGGGCCTTGATGGCGAGGCTGTCGCTCTGCACCAGCTCGTCGGCGTACTGCTTGCTGCCGCCGATCCTGATGTTGCCCGTGTAGCCGCCCGAGCAGGCCACGTTGAAGGTGTAGTCGGCCGCGATGCCGGTGCGGTGGATCGCCGTGTCCGGCGAGCGGTGGCACTGGTTGGACGGGGTGTTGGTCGCGGGGTCGTAGTTGCCGATGCCCTCGCCCGAGATCTCGCTGTCGCCGAGCGAGATCAGGCCGGTCTTGCGGTCCGCGAGCGGCCGGATCGCGGAGTCACCGTAGATCTTGACGGCCTCGGCGGCCCGGACGGCCTCCAGTTCGGGCGTGAGGGGGGTGGCCACGGTCCCGGCGGAGGCCCGCGCGGCAGACCCCGCCGTGGTCGCCGCGTGGGCCGTGGGGGTGATGGCGGTGACACCCCCGAGGGCGGCCGCAGCCGCAGCTACGGCGGCGAAGGTAGATCTGAGCCTGATCCTTGATTGCGTACGGACACGTGCCATGAACGCCTCCCCGATCTCGGTGTTACCCCCGGTATTTACTGGCCGGTAGGCGAGTTGGGAACAGTCCGAACAAGACAATTGCTCAACTTTTTGAGGAGGCACCACACATGACGAATGACCAGTTCCGCACCGAGCACGACTCCATGGGTGACGTACGCGTCCCCGCCCACGCCAAATGGCGAGCTCAGACCCAGCGCGCCGTGGAGAACTTCCCCGTTTCCGGGCAGCGCCTGGAGCGGGCCCACATCGAGGCGCTGGCCCGGATCAAGGCCGCGGCCGCGACCGTCAACGCCCGGCTCGGCGTGATCGACCCCGACATCGCCGACGCCATCGTCTCGGCGGCCGCCGAGGTCGCCGAGGGCCGCTGGGACGACCACTTCCCCGTCGACGTGTTCCAGACGGGTTCCGGCACCTCGTCCAACATGAACGCCAACGAGGTGATCGCCACCCTGGCCACCGAGCGCCTCGGCCGCGCCGTCCACCCCAACGACCACGTCAACGCCTCGCAGAGCTCCAACGACGTCTTCCCGTCGTCCATCCACATCGCCGCCACCGCCGCCGTCACCGGCGCGCTGATCCCCGCCCTGGAGCACCTGGCCGGCGCGATGGAGCGCAAGTCCGCCGAGTTCGCACAGGTGGTCAAGGCCGGCCGGACGCACCTGATGGACGCCACCCCGGTCACCCTGGGCCAGGAGTTCGGCGGGTACGCCGCCCAGCTCCGCCTCGGCGTCGAGCGGCTGCGCGCGGCGCTGCCGCGGCTGGCCGAGCTGCCGCTGGGCGGGACCGCCGTGGGCACCGGCATCAACACCCCGCCCGGGTTCTCCGCGGCCGTGATCGCCGAGGTGGCCGCGGCGACCGGGCTGCCGCTGACCGAGGCGCGGGACCACTTCGAGGCCCAGGGGGCGCGGGACGCCCTCGTCGAGACGTCCGGAATGCTCCGTACGGTCGCCGTCTCGCTCACCAAGATCTGCAACGACCTGCGCTGGATGGCATCGGGCCCGCGTACCGGATTGGCCGAAATCAACCTCCCGGATCTCCAGCCGGGGTCCTCGATCATGCCCGGAAAGGTCAACCCGGTCGTGCCGGAGGCCGCGCTGATGGTCGCCGCCCAGGTGATGGGCAACGACGCGGCGGTCGCCGTGGCGGGCGCCGCGGGCAACTTCGAGCTCAACGTGATGCTGCCCGTGATGGCCCGCAACCTGCTGGAGTCCATCCGGCTGCTGGGCTCCGTGAGCCGGCTGCTGGCCGACCGCACCGTGGACGGAATCACCGCCAACACGGCCCGGGCCAGGGAGTACGCCGAGTCCTCGCCCTCCGTGGTGACCCCGCTCAACCGGTACATCGGCTACGAGGAGGCCGCCAAGGTCGCCAAGAAGTCCCTCGCGCAGCGCAGGACGATCCGCGAGGTCGTCCTGGAGTCGGGCTACGTGGACCGCGGCGACCTCACCCTGGAGCAGCTCGACGAAGCGCTGGACGTGCTGCGGATGACCCACCCCTGACGCCGGCGGGGCCGCCCCCTCCCGGGGTCCGGATCCGGTCGTTTCCCGCCCTCGGACACCTCGGTGACCTGCAGCGCAGCGATCCTCCGGACCCCCGCCCTAAGATCTGCCCATGACAGGTACCGGAGGCCGCGGGGGCGGCAGTGCGCAGAGCTCGGCACGGGGCTCGGCCCGGCGTGCGGGGCGGGGCGCCGCGGAGGGCGTCCGCTGGGCGCCCGGAGAGCAGATCCTCTGGCGCTACCGGGACCACGCGCCCGACGCGAAGGGCGCCGTCCACATCTGCCGGCCCGTGACCGTGGTGGCCGACACCGACGAGCTGCTCGCGGTGTGGATGGCCCCCGGGACCGAGTGCGTCAAGCCGGTGCTCGCCGACGGGACCCCGGTCCACGAGGAGCCGCTCGCCACCCGGTACACCGCGCCACGGACCACCGTACGGTCACGCTGGTTCGGGGCGGGGGTGCTGAAGCTGGCGCGGCCCGGGGACCCCTGGTCGGTGTGGCTGTTCTGGGACCACGGCTGGGAGTTCAAGAGCTGGTACGTGAACCTGGAGGAGCCGCGGACCCGGTGGTCCGGCGGCATCGACTCCGAGGACCACTTCCTGGACATCTCCGTCTACCCGGACCGCACCTGGAAGTGGCGGGACGAGGACGAGTTCGCACAGGCCCAGCGGTCCGGTCTGATGGACCCGGAACAGGCCCGGCGGGTGCGCGCCGCGGGCAGTGCGGCAGTGGACCTGATCAGGGCCTGGGGCCCGCCGTTCTCCGAAGGCTGGCAGGATTGGCGACCGGACCCGGCCTGGGGCGTACCGGCCCTGCCGGAGGACTGGGACCGCACTCCGGCGCATATGACCTCATGAGACCCTTGATGCGCCCCCGGGGGGCAATCGTAGGATCGTCCTCCGCCGGGGCGTCGGCGGGCAAATGTCGCCAGCAGCACAGCATTTGACCTAGGCCGACGCGATATCGAGAGGTAACGAGCGGGACGCGGAACCGCGGGGTGATGGTGTCCCCGCCGCTGAGCGGGTATACCGCGACTGACCGAGTTGAGTGCAGCGCACATCGAGCGCAAACGGACGGAATGCCACGCGTGACGGAGTACCCCACCTCTCAGGAGGGCCCCCAGCCGGTTGCCTCCGGCGGTCGGACGGACGAGCCCGGCCACGGCACGGAGGAACTGGGCCACGGCAAGGCCCCGCTCCCGGCGGCCGAGGCCGTGCGCACGCATGCGCAGCCCCAGGCGGCGGACCTGCCCCGTCCCCGCGCCACGGCGGAGGCACCGTCCGCCTCCGACGGGGCCGGGGGCTCCGACGAAGGCACGGACTCCCCCGCCGCGCCCGGCCGGGGCGACGCCCGGGTCCGGGCCGGCCGTGACGAGGCCGCGGCCGCGCAGGCCGGCGCTGCGCGCAGCCGCGACGGCGAAGCCGCCCGCGGGGTGGCGGGACGGCCCGGCACGTCGGGGCAGGCCGGACAGCCCGGCGCAGGGCACACCGGTGCCGGGCAGACCGGCACCCCCGCGCAGGTCAGCGGCATCGGAGTCGACGCGACCATCGCCCGGCGGGAGGGCGACCGGCTGCGCTTCGTCGGAGCCGCCACCCGGCGGATCGCGCGCGGGATCGACCTCGACGAGATCGTGCTCGGCCTGTGCCGGGCCACCGTGCCCACCTTCTCCGACGCGATCCTCGTCTACCTGCGCGATCCGCTGCCGGTCGGCGACGAGCGGCCCGTCGGACCGGTCGTTTTAAGGCTGCGCCGAACCGACCGGCTCCGGCCGATCGACGAGTTCACCGGAGCCGGAGCAGGAGCGGGAGCCGGAGCAGCTGCCGGATCCGGTGCCGGTGCCGGTGCCGGGATCCCCGCCGGCCTCGCCGGTGCGATGACCCCCGACGGCGAGCTCGACTTCAGCCAGCTCGCCCTGGTCGGCCCGCAGGGTGACCTGCCCGCGGCCGAGCTGTGCGAGATCCGCCCCGGCGGGGCGCTCGCCGAGGTGCTGCGCGGCGTACGGCCCGTCTTCGGGTCCTCCGCCGCGGCCCGCGCCGCCCTGCCGGAGCTGCTGGGCGCCGACCACCCGGTCCCGCGCGGCCAGCGGGCCATCCTCGCGCCGCTGCGGGGCCGCCGCCGCGTCATCGGCGCGGCGGTGTTCCTGCGCACCCCCGAGCGGCCCGCCTTCGAGACGAACGACCTGCTGGTCGCCGCCCAGCTGGCCACCCACACCGCGCTGGGCATCGACAAGGCCGTGCTGTACGGCCGCGAGGCCTACATCGCCGACGAGCTCCAGCGCACGATGCTGCCCGACAGCCTCCCCCAGCCCACCGGGGTCCGGCTGGCCAGCCGCTACCTGCCCGCCGCCGAGACGGCCCGGGTGGGCGGCGACTGGTACGACGCCATACCCCTGCCCGGCAGCCGGGTCGCGCTCGTCGTCGGCGACGTCATGGGCCACTCCATGACCTCCGCCGCGATCATGGGCCAGCTCCGTACGACGGCCCAGACGCTGGCGCAGCTCGACCTGCCGCCCGCCGAGGTCCTGCACCACCTGGACGAGCAGGCGCAGCGCCTGGGCTCCGACCGGATGGCCACCTGCCTCTACGCCGTCTACGACCCGGTCTCGCACCGGATCACCATCGCCAACGCCGGCCACCCGCCGCCGGTCCTGCTCCACCTGGGCGGCCGCGCCGAGGTGCTGCGCGTACCCCCCGGCGCCCCCATCGGCGTCGGCGGCGTGGACTTCGAAGCCGTGGAGCTGGACGCCCCGGCCGGGGCCACCCTCGTGCTGTACACCGACGGCCTGGTCGAGTCCCGGCTGCGCGACGTCTGGACGGGCATCGAGCAGCTCCGCGAACGGCTCGCCACCACCGCGCAGCTGACGGGCCTGGACCACCCGCCGCCGCTGGAGGCCCTGTGCGACGACATCCTGGACATGCTCGGCCCCGGTGACCGGGACGACGACATCGCGCTGCTCGCGGCCCGGTTCGACGGCATCGCGCCCAGCGACGTGGCGTACTGGTTCCTGGACCCGGAGGAGACCGCTCCGGGCCGGGCCCGCCGGTTCGCCCGCCGCGCGCTGGCGCGCTGGGGTCTGGAGGAGCTGGAGGACTCGCTGGAGCTGCTGGTCAGCGAGGTCGTCACGAACGCCGTGCGGTACGCCGAGCGGCCCGTGACCCTGCGCCTGCTGCGGACGGACGTACTGCGCTGCGAGGTCGGCGACGATTCCCCGCAGCTGCCGCGCCAGCGCCGGGCCCGGGACGACGACGAGGGCGGCCGCGGCCTGTTCCTGGTCAACCGGATGGCCCGCCGCTGGGGTGCCACGCGCCTGAGCAGCGGCAAGGTCGTCTGGTTCGAGCTCGCGCTGCCGGGCTCGCAGGACCGCCGCTGAGCCGACTGCCGCCGACCGGGCCGCCACCCGGACGCACCACTGCCCCGCGGCTTCGTGCCTGCGGGGCAGTGGTGCGTCCGGGTCCTGCGGTGCCTACGGGGCCTACGGTTCGGGCACCCGGTTCGGCGGCGAGGGCTTGTCCGAGCTGGACTTCGTCGGGGACGGTGTCTTGCTCGGGGTCGTGCTCGGCGTGGTGCTCGGCGTCGAGCTCGGCGTCCGGCTGGGCGTCTGGCTCGGCGTCCGGCTGGGCGTCTGGCTCGGCGGCTGCGAGCTCGCGGACTGGCTCGGGGAGGTCGACGCGGAGCTGCTGGGGCTCGACGACTGGACCTTGCCCATGTCGGCCTCGTCCAGGTCGAAGGAGCCCGTCTTGCCGCCCTTGAGCGCGTCGAGGGTGTACTGCTTCCAGATCGCGGCCGGGAAGCTGGAGCCGCCGGCGCGTCCGCCGCCGGCCGTACCGGTCAGGCTGGTCTGGGTGTGGGTGCCGGGCTCGTCACCGAACATCGCGACGACGGTGACCAGTTCCGGGGTGAATCCGGTGAACCAGGCGGCCACGTTCTTCTCGGTGGTGCCGGTCTTGCCCGCGGCCTCGTAGGCCGAGCTCTTCACCGCCTTGCCGGAGCCGTCCTCGACGACGCCGGTGAGCACCTTGGTGACGGTGTCGGCGGTCCTGCGGCTGATGGCCGTGTCGCCGACGGCGCGGACCGGCTTGTACTCGCGGTCCGCGTGCTTGGCGGACTTGATGATGCTCGGCGTGACCTTCTTGCCGTGGTTGTCGAAGGTGGCGTAGACGCCGGCCATCTCCACGGTGTCGGCGCTCATGGTGCCGAGCGACATGGCGGGCTTGTCCTCGGGCCAGCCGTCGCGGTCCCGCATGCCCAGCTGCAGGGCGGTCTTCTTCACGTTCTTCGGCCCGACGTCCACGATCATCTGGGCGTACACGGAGTTCACCGAGGAGTTGGTCGCGGACTGCACCGTCATCATCGGGTCGCCGTAGTCGCGGTCGTCCTGGTTCTGCGGGTTGAACGGGACGTCGCTGCCGACCACGGGGCGCTTGCTCGTGCCGTCGTAGAGGGTGTTGGGCGTGATCGGCTTGCCGTCCTGCGTGGTCGCCTTGCCCTCCAGGGCGGAGGCGAGCACGATCGGCTTGAAGGTCGAGCCCGGCTGGAAGTCCTTGCGCAGGGCGTTGCTGGCCCACTGCTCGCTCTGCCCGGTGCCGCCGTACATCGCCACGATCGCGCCGGTCTTCGGGTCCACGGAGGTGGCGCCCGCCTGCACGGCGGCGTCGACCGGGCGGCCCTTGCGGTCGAGCTTGGATTCCAGCTCGTCCTGGACGGCCTTCTCCAGCGCCGCCTGCTTCTTCGGGTCGACGGAGAGGGTGATCTCCCAGCCGCCGGCCTTGAGCTGGCCTTCGGTCATGCCGGTCTGGCGCTTGAGCTCCTCGTCGGCGGCCTGGATCAGGTAGCCCTTCTGGCCTTCCATACCGGTGGGAGCCTTGGGCTTGATCGGCTCCTGGAACTTCATCTCCTTGCGCTTGGCCGGGTCCAGCTTGCCCATCTTGACCATGTTGTCGAGGGCGCCGTTGAAGCGGATCATGACCTGCTTCTTGCCGTTCGGGCCGGCGGTGGCCCAGTCGTACTGGCTGGGGGCCTGGAGGAGGGCGGCCAGGTACGCACCCTGTTCGAGGGTCAGCTTGTCGGAGTCGACCCCGTAGTAGGCCTGGGCCGCGGCCTGGATGCCGTAGGCGTTGCGGCCGTAGAAGTTGGTGTTCAGGTAGCCCGCGAGGATCTCGGGCTTCTCCATCTCCTGGTCGACCTTGAGGGAGATGATCATCTCCCTCAGCTTGCGGGACGCCGTCTGGTCCTGCGTCAGGTAGAAGTTCTTGACGTACTGCTGGGTGATCGTGGAGCCGCCGGCCGTGCCCTTGCCGGTGACGGTGTTGAACAGGCCCCGGGCGATGCCCTTGAGGTCGATGCCCTTGTCCGAGTAGAAGGACATGTTCTCGATCGCGATGAAGGCCGTCTGCACGTCCGCCGGGATCTTGTCGATCGGCACGATCTGGCGGTTCGTGGCGCCGACGCGGGCCATGACCGTGCCGTCGGAGAGCTTGTAGACGTTGTTCTGCGTCAGCGCCTCGGCGTTGGGGTCCGGCGGGTCCACGTAGAAGTAGAGGCCGATCAGGGCCGCCATGCCGAGCAGGATCGCGCCGAAGAAGGTGCCGAGCACCTTTCTCCAGGTGAAGAAGCGGCGTATGCCGGCCGGTTTGCCGCCCGAGTTCCCGCCCTTGCCTTTGACGCGCCCGCGCGGCGCGCGTCGCGCACTGCGCTGCTGCTGCGCCTTTCGCGCTTCTGCTCGGCCCATCGCTCCCGCTCCGCTCGATATCCCCCCGACGTCAGCTCAGAAAGCTAACACCGGAGCCTGTGACAAAAACCGGCCAACGGGCTCTCATACCGGGCAAATCGGACGTGACAATGAGCACCCATCCCACAGGAACCGACGCAGATGGAGCCCGGGAGGTTGCCAGACTCCCGCCCCGCACAAAAAAGTGATATCACTTTGCTAAGCGGCCCGACCGGCTGCCACTGGATGAAACGGGGCACATGATGACGAACACCACGGGTGGTACCGAGACCGGCGTACGGGAGTTCCCCGCGCGCAGCGTGGGCGGCGGGCTCGCGCTGCTGCTCGGCCTGGCCGGAGTGGCGGCCGGGGCGGGCCTGATCGCGCTCGGCGCGGTGGCCGGGAGCGACGGGGCCAAGGCGGGCCTGATCGCGGCGGGCGTCCTGCTGACCATCGCCGCCGTCATCGCCATGAGCGGCCTGAACACGGTCGCGCCGGGCGAGGCCCGCGTGGTCCAGCTGTTCGGCCGCTACCGCGGCACCGTCCGGACCGACGGCCTGCGCTGGGTCAACCCGCTGACCTCCCGCCGCCCCCTGTCCACCCGGGTCCGGAACCACGAGACGGCCGTCATGAAGGTCAACGACGCCTACGGCAACCCGATCGAGCTGGCGGCCGTCGTGGTGTGGCGGGTCGAGGACACCGCGCGCGCCGTCTTCGAGGTCGAGGACTTCACCGAGTTCGTCGAGACCCAGACCGAGGCGGCCGTCCGGCACATCGCGATCGAGTACCCCTACGACGCCCACGAGGACGGCGGCCTGTCGCTGCGCGGCAACGCCGAGGAGATCACCGAGAAGCTCGCCGTCGAACTGTCCGCCCGCGTCGAGGCGGCCGGCGTCGAGATCATCGAGTCCCGCTTCACCCACCTCGCGTACGCCCCGGAGATCGCCTCCGCGATGCTCCAGCGCCAGCAGGCGGGTGCGATCGTCGCGGCGCGCAAGCAGATCGTCGAGGGCGCGGTCGGTATGGTCGAGCTCGCCCTGACCCGGCTCGCGGAGCAGGACATCGTGGACCTCGACCCGGAACGGAAGGCGGCGATGGTGTCCAACCTGATGGTGGTCCTGTGCGGCGACCGCGCGGCCTCGCCGGTGATCAACACGGGCACCCTCTACCAGTGAGCCCCGACCGAGGCGCGGACTCCCCCGCCGACCCGGCCGACCCGGCAGACCCCGCCGAGGGCCGGGCGGCGGCCCCCAAGGCCGCCCGGCAGGCCCGCAAGCAGGTGCTGCTGCGGCTCGACCCGCAGGTGCACGACGCGCTCGCGCGGTGGGCAGGGGAGGAACTCCGCAGCGCCAACGCGCAGATCGAGTTCCTGCTCCGCCGCGCCCTGTCCGAAGCCGGCCGCCTTCCCGGCGGGGCGGGCCCCATCCCGCCCCGGGGCCGCCCCCGTAACGCACCGGATTCCTGAGGGGCTCACGACCGGGGGGCTGACCCCCGAATTGCGCGGCGTGTGCCGCCCGCCGCATCCGTACGACTGGATACGCTCACCGCGTCATATACGGCCGCTCACCGAATTCGAGGCTCGTATGAATCTGACCAGTGGGACGAAATCCGGCGGACGGCGGGCGGCCCGGAAAGCCGCCGTCGCGATCACGGCGGTCGCCGCCTGTTCCGGACTCACCTGGACGGCGCTCTCCCTCACCGGTGGCGTCACGGATTCCAAACCGCCCGTCACGTGCGCCTACACCCCCTCCGACGGCGTGACCAAGGCCGCCGCCCCGGGCTTCGACGCCGCGGCGGCGGCCCGGCCGTACACCGCGAGGATCGACACCGAGGAGGGCCCCGTCACCATCGAGGCCCTGACCGAGGACGCGCCGTGCACCACCAACTCGTTCTCCTTCCTGGCCGGGAAGAAGTACTTCGACGGCAGCAAGTGCCACCGGGTCACCACGCGGGGGATTTTCGTATTGGAATGCGGCGACCCCGCCGGAGAGGGCAATTCCGACCCCGGATACTGGTTCAAGGACGAAAACCTGGCCGGAGCCTCCTATCCAGCGGGCACCGTCGCCATGTCCAAGGCCCTGCCGGGAAAGAACGGCAGCCAGTTCTTCATCAGTTACGCCGATCCCACCTTCCGCATGCCGCCCAGCTGGACCCCCTTCGGGAAGGTCGTCGGCGGGCTGGACGCGGTGGCGAAGATCGCCGCCAAGGGGACGGCGGACGGATCGACCGACGGAAGGCCCAAGGAGCCCGTCGTCATCACGTCGGTCACGGTGCAGCGCCCCTCCGAATGAGGCCGGCCGTCTGAGCGTCGCGAACAGCCGTGGGGGGCGCCGGCCGGGCCGGCGCCCCCCCATCCCTGTCCGGCGCCGGCCGCTATCGGGCGCGGCTCAGCAGGACGAAGCCGTCCCTCTCGTCCACCGTGTGGTACCCCCGGGCCCGGGCCTCGTCCAGGGAGATCTGCTCCTGGACGACCGTCATCGGCCACCGCAGATGCGCCGCCACCTGGGTGTCGACCATGATCCACTCGGGGTTGGGGCGGCTGTCCCCCCATCCGTAGAGGCTGACGCTGGTGCGGTCGGCGAGGTGGGGCACGAGGTAGTGCGAGGCCTGGACCGTGGCGTCGTCCGGGATCTCGTCCATCACGCTGTGGGCCACGGCGATGCGGGGATCCTTCACCCAGGTCTCCGGCTGCGTCAGCTGCCACAGCGGATAGTGCGGCAGCAGCAGCAAGGTGACCACCGCCGAGCCCGCCAGGTAGCGGTACAGGCTGCGGCCGCTCGCCCCCCGCCGCTGCAGGGCGTCGGCGAAGGCCACGAAGACGACCGGCATGACCAGCAGCGAGTAGTGGTAGCCGGTGCCCCAGTGGGGCGGGTAGTTCGAGGCCAGCCGCCACAGCACGGAGGGCAGGGCGATCAGTGCGATCGGCGAGCGCAGGGCCAGGAAGAGGGTGGGGGCCAGGATCAGGACGAGGGTGGTGACCTTCTCCTGCGGGGTGATCAGACCGAGCGTCAGCTGGTGCAGGAGGGCCAGTGCGCCGCCCTGCGTCTCCCCCACCAGTGCGCCGCCCGAGCCGCCCGCGCCGCCACCGGGGTTGTGGGAGACGAGATAGCCGTCGAACCCGCCCGGATGGAAGGAGGCCAGCACCAGCAGGGCCAGCCCGGTCCCGGCCACACCGGCCGCTGCCGTGAGGAGTCCGAGCCTGCGCCCGCCGCGCCCGCCGCGCCAGGCGATGACCAGGCCGATCGCGGCCACCGTGAGCCCGAGGTCCTCCTTCACCAGCAGGAGCGGCAGCGCCCAGCAGGCGGCGGCGCGCAGCCGGCCGTCGCCGAGGGCCGTCAGGGAGAGGGTGAGCAGCGGCAGGGCGAAGGCCCACTCGTGGAAGTCGGAGGAGACCCCGCTCGCGAGGCCCCAGGAGAGCCCGTAACAGGTGCCGATGACCGCGGCGGCCGCGGTGCCCAGTGTCCGGCGGGCCCAGAAGACCAGCGGCAGCACGCTTCCGGCGACCAGCGCGGCCTGCGCCACGAGCAGCACCTTCACCGAAGGCCACAGCCAGTACAGCGGCCCCAGCAGGGCCAGGATCGGGGAGAAGTGGTCTCCCAGGACCGGGAAGTCGGGCCCCTTGACCTCGGAGACGGGCAGATGCCCCGACGCGTAGGAACGCACGACCTGGACGAAGATCCCCAGATCGAAGCTGCGGGAGAGCAGCCGTTCGTGGATCCGCAGGGACAGGGCCATGTAGGCGAAGAACAGCGCCCCCGCCATGGCCCAGATCCACCAGTCGGCTCGGGGGCGGCCTTCCGCGGACGGCGTCGGCGCCTCCCGCTCCTCGGCGCCCGTCTGCTGCGGTGGGAGTGCGGCGGCGGTGCTGCCGGTGGGTGCTCGCATGGGCCTTCAAGATGCCAGCAACGTCCCGGCCGGGCCCGGAGTCGCCTGCGACGTGGGCGGATTCCCTTCGAATGGCGGACTCCGCCGGCTATGCACCCGACGTATACATCGAGCGTATACACCGCGTGTATAGTCCTCGGCATGTCCATCAGTCACGCACTCCTCGGCCTCCTGGAGGCCGGCCCCCGTCACGGTTACGACCTCAAGCGGACCTTCGACGAGAGATTCGGCCACGACAAGCCCCTCGCCTACGGCCAGGTCTACTCGACCATGTCCCGGCTGCTGAAGAACGGTCTGGTCGAGGTCGACGGGGTGGAGAGCGGCGGCGGCCCGGAGCGGAAGCGCTACGCGATCACCGACGCCGGGATCACCGACGTCGAGGGCTGGCTCGCCCAGCCCGAGAAGCCCGAGCCGTACCTCCAGTCGACCCTCTACACGAAGGTCGTGCTCGCCCTCCTGACCGGCCGCAGCGCCCAGGAGCTGCTGGACACCCAGCGCGCCGAGCACCTGCGCCTGATGCGCATCCTCACGCAGCGCAAGCGCAAGGGGGACCTCGCCGACCAGCTGGTCTGCGACCACGCCCTGTTCCACCTCGAAGCGGACCTGCGGTGGCTCGAACTCACCGCCGCCCGCCTCGACCAGCTCGCCCAGGAGATACAGCGATGACCCCGGCCGGCACCCTCCTCAGCGCCACGGACCTCCGCAAGACCTACGGCACCACCCACGCCCTCGACGGCGCCGAGTTCTCCATCCACGCCGGTGAGGTCGTCGCCATCATGGGCCCCTCCGGGTCCGGCAAGTCGACCCTGCTGCACTGCCTCGCGGGGATCGTCACGCCCGACTCCGGCACCATCACCTACGCCGGCCGCGAGCTCTCCGCCATGAACGACGCCGAGCGCAGCGCCCTGCGCCGCGGCGAGTTCGGCTTCGTCTTCCAGTTCGGCCAGCTCGTCCCCGAGCTCACCTGCGTCGAGAACGTCGCCCTGCCGCTCCGCCTCACCGGCGTGAAGCGCAAGCAGGCCGAACGGACCGCCCTCGAATGGATGGAGCGGCTCCAGGTCGACGACCTCGGCGGCAAGCGCCCCGGCGAGGTCTCCGGCGGCCAGGGCCAGCGCGTCGCCGTCGCCCGTTCCCTCGTCACCAACCCCCGGCTGATCTTCGCCGACGAGCCCACCGGCGCCCTCGACTCCCTCAACGGCGAGCTCGTCATGCAGCTGCTCACCGAGGCCGCCCGGTCCACGAACGCCGCCGTCGTCCTCGTCACGCACGAGACCCGCGTCGCCGCGTACTCCGACCGCGAGATCGTCGTGCGCGACGGCAAGTCCCGCGACATGGAGCGCGCGGTATGAGTCACGGGAACCACAGCAAGCACAGCAGTCCCGGCCGGCAGGGCGCCCTCGCCGTCTGGCTCCGGGACCTCGGCCTCGGCGCCCGCTTCGCCTTCGGCGGCGGCCGACAGGGCTGGACCCGTACCCTCCTCACCGGCCTGGGCGTCGGCCTCGGCGTCGCCCTGCTGCTCGTCACCAGCGCGGTCCCGAGCGCCCTCGCCGCCCGCGACGCGCGCGGCGCCGCCCGCCAGGACTTCTCCTCGCCCACCGCCGACGGACCCGGCCGCGACACGCTGCTGATCACCGACGTGAACCAGACGTACCGCGCCTACGGGGTCGACGGACGGCTGGTGCAGCCCGAGGGGCCGGACGCCCCGCTGCCCCCCGGCGTGAAGAAGCTCCCCGGCGCCGGCGAACTCGTCGTCTCCCCCGCCCTCGACAGGCTGATGAAGACCGGCGAGGGCAAGCTGCTGCGCGACCGCCTCGACGGGAAGATCGTCGGGACCATCGGCCAGGCCGGCCTGGTGGGCCCCGGCGACCTCTACTTCTACGCGGGCAGCGACAAGCTCCCCGCGCTCCAGAAGGAGGCGCCGAACTACATCAAGCGGATCACCTCCTTCGGGTACACCCATGAAAAGGAGGGCCTCGACCCCGTCCTGACCCTCCTCGTGGTGCTCACCTTCGTCGCCCTGCTGATGCCGGTCGCCGTGTTCATCGGCGCCGCCGTCCGCTTCGGCGGGGACCGCCGCGACCGCCGGCTCGCCGCACTGCGCCTGGTCGGCGCCGACGGCCGGATGGTCCGCCGGATCGCCGCCGGCGAGGCCGGCGCCGGATCCCTGATCGGCCTCGCCCTGGGCACCGCCTTCTTCCTGGCCGCCCGCCAGGCGGCTCCGGCCATGGACCTCTACCAGCGCAGCGTCTTCCCCTCCGACCTCAACCCGGCCCCCTGGCTGGCCGTGCTCATCGCCCTGGCCGTGCCGGCCGCGGCCGTCGCCGTGACCCTGTTCGCCCTGCGCGGCGTGGTCATCGAGCCGCTCGGCGTGGTCCGTACGACGACTCCGTCCAAGCGCCGCATCTGGTGGCGGCTGCTGCTCCCGCTGGCCGGGCTCGGCCTGCTGGCCCCGATGATCGGCAAGGGCAACGACAGCGGGCACTTCAACCAGTGGCAGGTCTCCGGCGGCGTGGTCCTGCTGCTCGTCGGCATCACCGTCCTGCTCCCCTGGGTGCTGGAGCGGGTCGTCGGCCGGATCGGCGGCGCGGGCCCGGTCTCCTGGCAGCTGGCGGCCCGCCGCCTCCAGCTGACCAGCGGAAGCTCCGCCCGGCTGGTCAACGGCATCGCCGTCGCGGTCGCCGGAGCCATCGCCCTGCAGATGCTCTTCGCCTCCGCGGCGGACTCGTACACCGAGGACACGGGGCACGACCCCTCGCGCGCCTCGATCTCCGTCCTGCAGCGCACCAACAACGGCGGCGAGGCCGTCGCCCAGGTGCTGGCCGGGACCAAGGGCGTCACCCAGGCCGTCGCGGAGTCCTCGACCAATGCCGGGCGCAGCGCGGACCTGAGCTACTCGGACACGACGGTCTCGGTGACGACCGGCACCTGCGCCGCCCTCAAGGAGCTGGCGGAGCTGCCCTCCTGCAAGGACGGCGACGCCTTCGTCATCGGCGGCTCCGCCAAGCCCTCGGGCATGACCGGTGACAGCGCGAAGCCGGGCGAGAAGCTGTTCGCCGGGAACATCTTCAAGGAGAACGAGGACACCGTCACGAAGCCGGTCGCCTGGACCGTGCCCACCGACGCCCGGACCGTACAGGCCCGCAAGGGCCCCATGGGCGAGATGCTGACCGGGCTGCTGGTCACCCCGGCCGCCGCCCCGAAGGGCATGGGCAACTACCAGTCCTCCCGGGTGTACGTGAAGCTCGACCCGAAGGTGCCCGACGCGCTGGAGCTGGCCCGTACCGCCGCCTTCAAGGCGGACCCGCTGTCCGTCCCCATGACGCTCCAGGCCACCGAGGTCAACGACCGCTTCTCCTCCATCCGGACCGGCCTCTTCGTGGGCTCCGCCCTCGTGCTGATGCTGATCGGCGCCAGTCTGCTGGTCTCCCAGCTGGAGCAGCTGCGCGAGCGCAAGAAGCTGCTGTCGGCGCTGGTCGCCTTCGGCACCAAGCGCTCCACGCTCAGCCTCTCGGTGCTGTGGCAGACGGCCATCCCGATCGGCCTGGGCCTGGCCCTGGCCACGGTGGTCGGGCTCACGCTCGGCGTGGTGCTGCTCCAGATGACTGGGGCCACGATCACGGTCAACTGGACCGCGGTCCTGGGGATGGTCGGCATCGGCGCGGGCGTGGCCGTCCTGGTCACCCTGCTCAGCCTGCCGCCGCTGCTGCGCCTGATGCGCCCGGACGGGCTCCGCACGGAGTAGCCGCCGTACGCATCCCCCCCTGCGCCCGCTCTCAGTCCGTCAGCCAGACGGGGAGCGGGCGTACGGCTTCGCGCAGTGCGGCGGCGACGGCGCGGAACTCCTCCTCGCGGGCCGTTCCCGTCCGCATGGCCAGTGCGATCCGCCGCGAGGGCGCCGGTTCGGCGAAGTAGCCGGTGGCCAGGTGCTCGTTGCGGGCGGTCTCCAGGCGCAGCGCGGTGCGCGGCAGCAGCGTGACGCCGAGTCCCCCGGCGACCAGTTGTACGAGGGTGGACAGCCCGGCGGCGGTCGTGGTGACGTCCGCCCCCGCGGTGCGTCCCGCGTCGCGGCAGATGTCGAGGGCCTGGTCGCGCAGGCAGTGCCCCTCGTCGAGCAGGAGCAGCCGCAGTCCGCGCAGTTCCTCGCGCGGGATGTCCTTGCGGCCGGCGAGCGGGTGATCGCGCGGCGCGAGCAGGACGAAGTCCTCGTCGAAGAGCGGCAGTTCGGTGACCCCGGGCACCCCGAGCGGTACGGCGAGCAGCAGCAGGTCGAGCCGGCCGCCGCCCAGCCCTTCCAGCAGCGAGGCCGTCTGCTCCTCGTGCACCTGGAGGTCGAGCCGGGGGTAGCGCCGGTGGAAGAGCCCGAGCACGGTCGGCAGCAGGTACGGGGCCACGGTCGGGATCACCCCGAAGCGCAGCGCCCCGGTGAAGGGGGCCCGCACCGCCTCGGCCTCCTCCAGCAGCCCGTCCATCGCGTCGAGCACCGCCCGTGCGCGGCCCGCGATCCGTTCTCCGGCGGGCGTGAGCAGCACCTTGCGTGTGGTCCGCTCCAGCAGCCGCACCCCGAGCGCCTCTTCCAGCGCGGACACGGATCCGGAGAGCGCGGGCTGGCTCACCCCGATCGCGGCGGCCGCGTCCCGGAAGTGCAGCTGCTCGGCGACGGCGGCGAAGGCCCGCAGCTGCGCGAGCGTCGCCTGCTTCGGTGTCGCCTGCTTCGGCCCCACAGCAGCCATTGATAGGTACCTCCGATCACTGGGAACCGGTCTGGCTATTTATGCAATCAATGGGGCTGTGTCAGCATGTGAGACACGTCCAACCCCCCGGAAAGTCCCCCAAAAGGGTCACTTTCCTCTGTGCAAGGAGAGCACGTGCTCACTGTCGGCGACCAGTTCCCCACCTACGACCTGACCGCTTGCGTCTCGCTGGAGGCCGGAGCCGAGTTCGCGCAGATCGACCACAAGACCTACGAGGGCAAGTGGAAGATCATGTTCTCCTGGCCGCTCGACTTCACCTTCGTGTGCCCGACCGAGATCGCCGCCTTCGGCAAGCTGAACGAGGAGTTCGCCGACCGCGACGCCCAGATCCTCGGCTTCTCGCTCGACTCCGAGTACGTCCACCACGCCTGGCGCAAGGACCACGCCGACCTGCGCGACCTGCCCTTCCCGATGATGTCCGACATCAAGCGCGAGCTCTGCTCCGACCTCGGCATCCTCGGTTCGGACGGTCTCCCGATGCGCGCCGTCTTCATCGTGGACCCGAACAACGAGATCCAGTTCTCCATGGTGACCGCCGGTTCCGTCGGCCGGAACCCCAAGGAGGTCCTGCGGGTGCTCGACGCCCTGCAGACCGACGAGCTGTGCCCCTGCAACTGGAACAAGGGCGACAGCACCATCGACGCCGGTGCGCTGCTGGCCGGTGAGTGACGGATGTCCCTCGACTCCCTCAAGTCCGCCGTACCGGACTACGCCAAGGACCTGAAGCTGAACCTCGGCTCGGTCATCGGAAACGCCGACAGTACGGGCATCCTCTCCCGGCAGCAGCTGTGGGGCACCGTCCTGTCCTGCGCCATCGCCGCCCGTTCCCCGCGCGTCCTGCGCGAGCTGGAGCCGGAGGCCAAGGCGGCCCTGTCGCCGGAGGCGTACACCGCCGCCAAGGCGGCCGCCGCGGTCATGGCGATGAACAACGTCTTCTACCGCACCCGCCACCTGCTCTCCGACCCGGAGTACGGCACCCTGCGCGCGGGCCTGCGGATGAACGTCATCGGCAACCCCGGCGTGGAGAAGGTCGACTTCGAGCTGTGGTCGCTCGCCGTCTCCGCGATCAACGGCTGCGGCCAGTGCCTGGACTCGCACGAGCAGGTCCTGCGCAAGGCCGGCGTGGACCGCGAGACGGTCCAGGAGGCCTTCAAGATCGCCGCCGTGATCCAGGCCGTCGCCGTCACCCTCGACTCCGAGGCCGCGCTCGCGGGCGAGTGACCCTCCCCCGGTGAACGCGTACGCACCGCAGGGGCCCCGCGACTTCGGTCGCGGGGCCCCTGCGCGCGTCCGCGGCCGGACGGACTACCGCTCCAGCTTCGTCATCAGCGCCCGCATGTCCTCGATCATCGCCGCCTCCATCGCGCTCTCGTCGACACCGCCGCCCTTGCCGCCGGGAGTATCGGTTTCGTTGGCGCCGGTGGCCTCGTTCCAGCGGATCCACTGCACCGTGAGGGTGAAGACCGCCCCTCCGTCGAGGACCATCAGCCGCGATCCGCGCCGGGCGTAGTACCGGTCGACCACGGCCCGCTCGCCCAGGCCCACCACCGCGTAGCGCTCGTCGAAGTCCAGCCGGGTCGCCGGGTCCGCCCCGGGGCCGGTGGCGAACTCGGCCTCCGGATCCTCCTTCTTGTGCAGCTCGACCAGCAGTTGGGCCCCGTACATGACGCTGCCCTCCTGGTAGGGCGTGGAGACCGTGCAGTACGACCAGTCCTGCGCGAGGAACACGCCCGCGCCGCTCTGGCGTCCCTCGAACTCCCGGTTGGCGGCCTGGCCGACCGTCTTGAGCTCGAACTCCTTGCACAGGTCGGGCGAGTGCACATAGTCGAGGCGCGGCAGGTCCGGGAAGCGTTCCTGCACGGCCAGCGTGCCCGCCCACACCGCCGAGGCCGCCAGCACCCCGCCCAGCGCCCACAGCCACGGTCTCCGCGCGCCGCCGCGTACGCGCTCGCGCGCGGGCTCGCCCGGAAGGGCCTCCACGGCCCCCTCCGCCCCGCTGGCCGTGTGCCAGTCCCCGTCGATCTCGGGCTCGCCGATCATCCCCGTGTCCCCCCGCCGTTCCCCCGGCTACGTGCGCAGTGCCTTCACCAGGCCGTGCATGTCGTCGATCATCGCAGCCTGGATCGCGTCGGAGTCGGGCTTCGGCAGTTCCTGCGGCGGGCCGGCCTCGATCGGATTGCCCTCGGCGTCGACCGCGTCCGGGCCGAACGACCACACCGTCACGTCCAGGGTGAACACCGCACCCCCGTCGAGGACGGCGATCCGCCACGCCTGTTCGTACTCCGTCTCCCAGATCAGCGCCTGCTCCCCGAGCCCCGGCACCGAATGCGGATCCGAGCGGGTCGTGCCGATCCAGCCCGCGGGCGCGGAGGCCGCGCCGAACTCCGGCCCGGGGTCGGTCCGTTTGTGCAGGGAAACCGAGGACTGGACCTGGTACGAGAGCCCGACCTTCCTTGCCGGGCCGCCCTGCTGGGTGCTCATCTGGCAGTACGCCTGGTCCACTCCCGGGTGCTCGAACGTCCTCGGGCTGGAATCCCACTCGACCGCCTCGGCGAGCCGGGCCAGCGCGGGCAGCTTCGCCGCGTCGCACAGGCTCGGGGGCAGCGCGTACCGCAGCGGCGGGCGGTCGTCCTGCGGGGTCACGGCCCACCAGCCGCCCGCCCACAGCACGGAGGCCGCCAGGGCACCGCCCAGCGCCCACCGCCAGGGCCGGCGGGCGGCCGACGGGGACCCGCCGTAGCCCTGCCGTCCCTCCGGCCCCTCCAGTGCCTCCGGGCTCTCCGGCCCCGGCAGGATGGACGAGCCGCCGTCGAACTCAGGCTCCGTTATCACCCGTACGTGTCTCCTCCGCTTCGGATGCCGTCTGGCCCAGGGCCGTCGCTCCGTGCGGCCCGGGGCCGACCGGGGAGAGCCCGTGGTGGAGCTGTTCGCGCGAGTAGGCCCGCAGGTAGCCGACCACGGTGTTGGTGACGGCGACCAGCGGAACGGCGACCACCGCTCCGCCGATGCCGGCGACGAGGCCGCCGGCCGCCACCGAGAGCACCACCGCGAGCGGGTGGACCCGTACCGCCCGGCCCAGGATGAAGGGCTGGAGCACGTGGCCCTCGATCTGCTGCACGGCCAGCACCACCAGCAGCACCATCAGCGCGGTGAACGGCCCCTGGGTCACCAGGGCCACGACCACGGCGAGGGCGCCGGAGATCACGGCGCCGACGAGCGGGATGAAGGCGAACAGGAAGATGAAGACGGCGAGCGGCACGGCCATCGTCACGTCGAGGAAGTAGAGGCCGAGGCCGATGAACACGGCGTCGATGAGGGCCACGAGGACCGTGCCCCGAACGTACGCGGTGAGGGTGCGCCAGGCACGCGGGCCGGCGCCGGCGACGCCGGGGCGGGCGGCGGCCGGGAGCAGGCGCGTGGTCCAGTCCCAGATGCGCTTGCCGTCGTAGAGCAGGAAGAGCGTGGAGAACATCGCGAGCAGCATGCCCGTCAGCACTTCGACGAGGACGGTGACGCCTTGCAGGCCGGCGGAGGTGATCTGCTCGGTGTTGGTGCCGATGGTCTCGCTGAGGTTCTTGGCGATCTCGTTGATCTGCTTCTCGGTCACGTGGAACGGACTGTCCAGCGCGGCCAGTTTCAGGTCGTTGATGCCTTCGCGCAGCCGGGCGGAGAGGTCGTCGAGGTTGTCCATCACCTGCCAGACCACGAACCAGCCGACCAGCCCGATGACCACGAACCCGAGGATCGCGGTGAGGGCCGTGGCGAGTCCCCGGGGCATCCCGAGCCGGCGCAGCCGGACCACGAAGGGCTGGAGCAGTGCGGTGACCAGGAGGGCGGCGGCGAAGGCGAGGACGACCAGGCGGACTTCGCTGATCACCCGCATCAGGACCCAGAGCATCCCGGCGAGCAGCAGCAGCCGCCAGCTCGCCTCGGCGGCGACGCGGACGCCCCACGGGATGACGGACACCGGGTCGGGACGCACGGGGGCGGCGTGGAAGGCGTGTTCGACGCCCGGATGGTGCGCGGGCGCGGCCGGGGCGGGGGTGTGCTCCGGGGAGGCGGAAGCCGGGGCTGCCGGGGACGCGGCGGTGCCGGGCGGGGTCCGCCCGCCGCGCCCGGGGGCCGGTAGGTCGCCGGAGGTCTCGGCCTCGACCTCGGCGCGGCGCTCCGCGAGCCGGGCCTCCACGTCGCTCAGGCTCTTGCCGAGCCGGCCGATCCAGCCTGTCTTCGCCATGTCGTTCCCTTCCCCCCGCTCCGGACCGCGCGCCGGGGCACGCCTCGAAAGACCGTACACGCGAGGAGCCCCGCACCGTAGGACGGTGCGGGGCTCTTCGGGGTTGAGGCGCGCGGGCGCGCTCTCCTCCCGGGGCCTAGTACCAGCCGTTGGACTGGTGGAAGGTCCAGGCTGCGCACGGGCTGCCGTAGCGCTTGTTCATGTAGTTCAGACCCCACTCGATCTGGGTGGCGGGGTTGGTGCGCCAGTCGGCACCGGCCGATGCCATCTTCGAGCCGGGCAGGGCCTGGACGAGGCCGTAGGCGCCCGAGGACTTGTTCACGGCCTGGTAGTTCCAGGTGGATTCCTGGTTGATGATCTTGGAGAAGCACCCGAACTGCCCCGCCGGGACCATCTGCTGGGCGATCGCCTTGACCTGGGCCACCGTGTAGGAGGCCTGGGGGGCGAAGGAGGATCCGTCGCGGGCGGCGGAACGGCTCGCGGCCTGTTCCTTCTCGTCGCGCTCCTGCTTCGCCTTGTCGTCGGCGGCCTTCTGCGCTTCGGCCTTCTTCGACTTGGCGTCCTGGGCGGCCTGGATGCGGGCCGCTTCCTCCGCCGAGCGCTTGGCGTCGGTGTCGGCGGCGTGCGCGATGGAGTCGGCCTGCTGCGTCAGGGACGCGTTCTGGACCTCCGCCTGCTGGCCGACCGGGATGTCGGCAAGGAGCGTCATCCCGGACGCGGTCGTCTCGAGGTCGTTCGAGGCGGGGTCGCCAGTGGCAACACCCACGACGGCGCCGACGGTGGTGACGGCGGTGGCCGAAGCCACTGCGAATCCCCGAACCGAGATCCGGCTCACACGGTTTCCTTCCAGCAGCGTCCGCAGTGACTGCGCGGGCGCAATAGTGCCCTTGACGCTGGCCTCCATGGTGATGCGGTCACTGGAGGCGCGGACCCGTGGGCAACTCCCTTGCGGGAGTGCCGCGTGATGCTCCGGGCGGCATACGGCGATCGGTTGTGGAGTTAGCGGTACTGCGCGCATCTCACGGGAGATACAGGTGTGCCGTATGCGGGGCCTGACGGAAAACAGACTCTGCCGGACCTCGACGCCGCAGGGCAATTCTCCGTTGCGTGGGAAAGGTCACACCTGGCATGTAGCCACTGCTTCCGGCAAACCCCTGTGCGCGGGGGCGCCGCCCGGCTAAGCTCTCTGGCCTTTGCCGGGCGGCGCCAACTCACCTTCCCGCTATGCGCGTTTTACCTGGTTTGCGGCCCGTACGGACCGTCGGCCGGGCCCTACATGTTCTCCAGCATCTCGGTGACCAGCGCGGCGATCGGTGAACGCTCGGAGCGGGTCAGCGTGACGTGCGCGAAGAGCGGATGCCCCTTCAGCTTCTCGACCACGGCGACGACTCCGTCGTACCGGCCGACCCGCAGGTTGTCGCGCTGGGCCACGTCGTGGGTGAGGACCACCCTCGAATTGGCCCCGATACGGGACAGAACGGTCAGCAGGACATTGCGTTCCAGCGACTGCGCCTCGTCCACGATCACGAACGCGTCGTGCAGCGAGCGGCCGCGGATGTGCGTGAGCGGCAGGACCTCCAGCATCCCGCGGTTCAGCACCTCCTCGATGACCGCGCGCCCGGCGACCGCCGAGAGGGTGTCGAACACCGCCTGGGCCCAGGGGCTCATCTTCTCGTTGGCGTCCCCGGGGAGGTAGCCGAGGTCCTGGCCGCCGACCGCGTACAGCGGGCGGAAGACCATCACCTTCTGATGCTGCCTCCGCTCCAGTACGGCCTCCAGCCCCGCGCACAGCGCCAGCGCCGACTTTCCGGTGCCGGCCCGGCCGCCCATCGAGATGATCCCGATCTCGGGGTCGAGCAGGAGGTCGAGCGCGATCCGCTGCTCGGCGCTGCGGCCGTGCAGCCCGAAGGCCTCGCGGTCGCCCCGTACGAGCTTCACGTTGCCGTCGGCCGTGACCCGGCCGAGCGCCTTGCCGCGCTCCGACTGGAGGACCAGACCGGTGTGCACGGGGAGTTCCGCGGCCTCCGGTACGTAGAGCCGGTCCTCGGAGAAGAGGAGGTCCACCTGTTCCCCGGAGAGCGCCAGCTCCGTCATGCCGGTCCAGCCGGCATCGGTGATGGCGAGTTCGGCGCGGTACTCCTCGGCGATCAGCCCCACGGAGGAGGCTTTGATGCGCAGCGGGAGATCCTTCGAGACGACCGTGACGTCGTAGCCCTCGGCCTGGAGGTTGCGCGCGACCGCGAGGATCCGCGAATCGTTGTCCCCCAGCCGGAAGCCCGCGGGCAGGACGCTCTGGTCGGAGTGGTTGAGCTCGACGCGCAGGGTGCCGCCCAGATCGCCCAGCGGGATGGGTGCGTCGAGGCGTCCGTAGCGAACCCGGAAGTCGTCGAGCAGGCGGAGGGCCTGACGGGCGAAGTAGCCGAGTTCGGGATGGTGCCTCTTTGCCTCCAGCTCGGTGATCACGACGATCGGGAGCACGACCTCGTGCTCGTCGAACCGCGAGATCGCGTTGGGGTCTGCCAGCAGGACGCTGGTGTCGAGGACGTAGGTCCGCCTGTCGGGCAGGCGGCTCTTTGTGCTGGTCACCACGGAAGGACGTACCCCCTCGGAAGAGGTCGGGCCATGAAGACCGGACCGGTCATCGGCACCCCTGCGCGGGCCGACTTCCGGCCCTCCCGTCCGTCCGTGCGAGCCGCACGCGCGTCCTGGTGCAAAGGGCCTCCCGGGCGGACGACCCCATGCCGTCCGCTGAGATTCGACACCCGTGGATCGGGCGTCGACCTGCAAGGGGTATTCCCCGATTGGGTCCAGCCATGCCATGGCATATGACGGACGCTCGGTGAATCCCTGGTGAAGGCCTTGCGCGGAGGGTCCCGGGGGACGGCCAGGGCGTACGGGGACACGGGTACGGCGCGCCACGGAGGAGTCCGGGCGCGCCGTGAGGTGCCGAGGGGGCGTCAGAAAGTCGCAGGTCAGGAGCCTTACGGGGGCCTGCCGGGCGGGGTCAGCTGCCGTAGCGCCGGTGGCGGGCGGCGTAGTCGCGCAGGGCGCGCAGGAAGTCGACCTTGCGGAAGGCCGGCCAGAAGACCTCGCAGAAGTAGTACTCGGAGTGCGCGCTCTGCCACAGCATGAATCCGGACAGCCGCTGTTCCCCGCTGGTGCGGATCACCAGGTCCGGGTCGGGCTGGCCGCGCGTGTAGAGGTGCTCCGAGATGTGCTCGATGTCGAGGATCTCGGCGAGCTCCTCGAAGGAGGTGCCCTTCGAGGCGTGCTCCAGCAGGAGCGAGCGGACCGCGTCGGCGATCTCCTGGCGGCCGCCGTAGCCGACCGCGACGTTGACGAGTATTCCGTCGATGTCGCGGGTGGCCTCCTCGGCCTCCTTCAGGACGGTCTGGGTCCCGGCGGGCAGGATGTCGAGGTTGCCGACGTGGTGGACGCGCCAGCGGCCGTCGGCGGCGAGGCCGCGGACGGTGTTCTCGATGATGTTGAGCAGCGGGCGGAGCTCGACCTCGGGCCGGTCCAGGTTGTCCGTGGAGAGCATCCACAGGGTGACGACCTCGACGTCCGTCTCGGTGCACCAGCCCAGCATCTCGGAGATCTTGTCTGCGCCGGCCTGGTGGCCCTGCACCGTCGTACCGCCGGAGGCCTTGGCCCAGCGCCGGTTCCCGTCGAGGATCACACCGATGTGCTTGGGCGTCTCGTCATGGTCGATGCGGCCTTCCACCCGGCGTGCGTAGAGCCTGTACACAGGACGGCGTACCAGGTCGCGCAGCTTCACGATCTTCCAGCCCCTCCGAGCGATACCCCCGTGCGGAATGCGGTGGTCCCCCCGTGTCCGCCACAGACCGCCACATTACTGCGCGACGGGATCCCGCATCCAACTCGGTCCTGTCACAAGTCCGTGATAGGGAGGACAACGTGACTGAAAACAATCCCTATCGGGCAGAGCCCTCGCGGTACGACTCCATGGAGTACCGGCGCACCGGCCGCAGCGGACTCAAGCTCCCCGCGATCTCCCTCGGCCTCTGGCACAACTTCGGCGACGACGCGTCCCTGGGGTCCCAGCGGGCGATCCTGCGCCGGGCCTTCGACCTCGGCGTCACCCACTTCGACCTGGCGAACAACTACGGCCCGCCCCCCGGCTCGGCCGAGCTGAACTTCGGCAAGATCTTCGCGCAGGACTTCGCGTCCCACCGCGAGGAGCTGGTCCTCTCCACCAAGGCCGGCTACCTCATGCACGAGGGGCCGTACGGCGAGTGGGGCAGCCGCAAGTACCTGCTCGGCTCGCTGGACGCCTCGCTGAAGCGGATGGGCGTCGACTACGTCGACATCTTCTACTCGCACCGCTTCGACCCGGAGACCCCGCTGGAGGAGACCATGGGCGCGCTGGCGTCCGCGGTCCAGCAGGGCAAGGCGCTCTACGTCGGCGTGTCCTCCTACACCGCCGAGCAGACGGCCGAGGCGGCCCGGCTGCTGCGGGAGATGGGCGTGCGCCCCCTCATCCACCAGCCCTCGTACTCCATGATCAACCGCTGGACGGAGGACGACGGCCTGCTCGACACCCTGGAGGAGGCCGGCATGGGCTGCATCTCCTTCGTGCCGCTCGCGCAGGGGCTGCTGACCGGGAAGTACCTCAAGGGCATCCCGGAGGGCTCCCGGGCCACCCAGGGCAAGTCCCTCAACCCGGACCTGCTGTCGGAGGAGGTCGTGCGCCGGCTGAACGGGCTGAACGAGATCGCCGCGCGGCGCGGGCAGACGCTGGCCCAGCTCGCGCTGAACTGGGTGCTGCGGGACGAGCGGATGACCTCGGCGCTGATCGGCGCGTCGAGCGTCAAGCAGCTCGAGGAGAACGTGGCTTCACTGGCCGGTGCACCGCTGTCGGAGCAGGAGTTGAAGGAGATCGACTCCTTCGCGGTGTCCACCCCCGGCGCCAACATCTGGGCCCAGCGGGGCTGACCTGCGCGTTTGCCGGAAGGTGCGGTCGCACTGCCCGGGAACGAAAAACGGGCCGGTCCGTGGGGGGGATACGGACCGGCCCGAGGGGGGGGTTCCACCATAACCCTTCGTAAAGCCTGCTGCGCGCATCAGCGCGACACGATTACTCTCCGGAGCCGGCCGGGAGCGCTGCGCAGAGCCGAAACGGCCCCCACAGCCCTTGTGGGGCCCGGCGGAAGGCCCGTACGGACCAACCGTCCGGCGTCCCTCCCCAGGGGGACCCCACCGGGTGCACCGGCTTGACGCCGAAGCCTTCGGCGGAGGCCTGACCCGGGGGGGCGGGCGGACCCTAGGGTGGGCCGCATGGGGAACAGGGAACGGTGGCAGGACGGCGCGGCCACGCTGTACATCGGGCGGGAGGCGGCCCTGGAGGGGGAGGCGGCCCTGGCGGCTGAGGCGGCCCTGGAGGTACCTCTGGAAGGGCCCCTGGAGGTACCCCTGGAGGTGGCCGCCTCCTACCGGGCCCGCACGCGGGGCCTCCTCGGGCGGGACGGGATCGAGGGGGCGATGCTCCTCACCCCGGCTTCGAGCGTGCACACCTTCCGGATGCGCTTCGCCATCGACGTGGCCCACCTCGACCGCCGGCTCACCGTCATCGCGCTGACCACCATGGCCCCGGGCCGGCTGGGCCTCCCCCGGCTGCGCGCCCGCCACGTCCTGGAGGCCGAGGCCGGAGCCATGGCCGGCTGGGGCCTGCGCGTCGGCTCCCCGCTGCGGATACGTCTCACGGCTCGCTAGGCACTCCTACCCACCGGCGGTAGGTTGGGGCGGTTGAGCTGGGGTGGCAGGGGAGCGGCATGACCGAGAACGCGCGCATCAAGGCGCTGGAGCAGATCATGCCGGCGACCCATGGAGCCGACGAGGACATCGACTGGCAGGCGGCCGAGGCCGTCTGGGGCAGCCGGTTCCCCGCCGATTTCATCGCCTTCATGGGCCGCTACGGCGCGGGCTCGATCAACGGCGAGGCGAGCGTGCTGCTGCCCCTGCCCAAGCCCGGACTCCAGTGGGACCCTGCGCAGATGGCCGAGGAGACGGCCAACGCCCGCCAGGTCTGGGAGGCGGAGGGCGGCCGGGCCGCCTTCGACGTGGACCCGGAGTCGATCCTCGCCTGGGGCGTCACCGGCGGCTCCGACATCCTCTGCTGGCTGACGACCGACCCCGACCCCGACCGCTGGCCCGTTCTGGTGGTCGGCCGGCACACCGCCGACTCCTTCGCGGTGTACCCGTACGGCATGGCCGAGTTCCTCTACCTGCTGTGCAACGACGAGTTCGACGTGAGCCCGGTCGGCATCACCTTCTGGGACGGCGGCCACCTCAGCTTCGTGCACTGGCAGAAGGCCCAGCGCCGCTGGCAGGAGGGGCGCAACCCCGAAACGGGCGAGCCCGATCCGTACGCGGGCGACTTCGCGGACTGAGACCGCCGAACACCTCCCCCTCCTCCCCTCCCGCCCGTTCTGCCGCGCGCCGTGGCCGGAAACGGGCGTTTCGGCATGTCTACGCGCGTCCGAATTGTTGATCACATATCGGAAAACACCATTCGGAAATGCCGCAGTTGGAGCATTGAACACAAGTGCCGCCCCAATGGAACCAACCGCCCACCCACAGGAGAGAATTCCGGCCAAGGGGCCAACGAGGGACACCACGGCCCGGAGTAACTCATAAGTAATAACGGGACTCAAAAGAAATTCAGGGGAATCCAACCGTGCGACGAAGAATCTTCAGCGCGGCCGCCACCACGGTCGTGCTCGGTCTGCTGATACCGCTGGCCGGCTGCGGCAGCTCCGGCGGAAGCGCTGATGAGAGCGGTGCCCTCCGCCTCGTCGCCGCCGAATACGGGGACAACCCGGCCACCAGTTCCAAGGCTTTCTGGGACAAGGTGACGGCTGATTTCACCGCCTCCAACCCCGACATCAAGGTCCACGTCGAGCTCCTGCCATGGGCCGACATCGACCGGCAGGTCTCCCGCATGGTCAAGGACGGCAACGCCCCGGACATGGCCCTCATGGGCGGCTACTCGGACTTCGCGGCACAGGGCAAGCTCTATTCCGCCCCCGAGCTCCTCCCGGTCTCCGCCGAGGCGAACTTCCTCCAGCCCCTCTCCGACGCCGGTTCCGTCCGCAACACCCTCTACGGCCTGCCCTTCGTGGCGAGCAGCCGCCTCCTCTTCTACAACGAGAAGCTGCTCACCGACGCCGGGGTCATCCCGAAGGACGCGAAGAACGGCTGGCAGCCCAAGACCTGGCTGGACCTGAAGGCCGCGGCCACCGCGCTCAAGGCCAAGGGCGTCAAGACCCCGCTCGCCATCCCCCTGGGCCCGGAGGAGGCGCACGCCGAGGCGATGATCTGGGAGCTCAGCAACGGCGGCGGGTACGCCGACAGCAGCGGCAACTACAGCCTGGCCTCCGACCAGAACATCGCGACCTTCAAGTGGATCAAGCAGCACCTGGTCGACACCGGTCTGGTCGGTCCCACCGCTCCGTCGCAGCTCAACCGCGCCGACGCCTTCGCCGCCTTCACGCGCGGCGAGGTCGGCATGCTCAACGGCTACCCCCAGCTCGCGCACGAGGCGCGCACCAAGGGGATCACGGTCGGCGCCGTCGCGATGCCCGTCTCGGACTCGCTGGGCTCCGGGGAGGTCCCGCCGAACGTGGGCGTGGCCGACTGGATGATGGCCTTCAAGCAGAACGGCCACCGCGAAGAGATCGGCAAGTTCCTGGAGTTCGTCTACCGGGACAAGAACCTGGCGGACTTCGCCGGCCGCTACCACCTGCTGCCGTCCACGGTCTCGGCCTCCCGCACGCTCGCCGGCTCCTCGGGCATGGACAAGAACGACCAGCAGTTCCTGAACGCCCTGCGCGGCGCGCAGCTGTACCCGGTCAACGACCCGTCCTGGGTGGTGATCAGCGACACCATCAAGCGCAACATCGGCCGCGCCGTGGATCCTTCCGGCGACCCGAAGGCCGTCCTGGAGGAGATCGCCACCAAGGCGAACGACGCCAGGAAGGGCCGCTGACCCGGCGCCCCGCCGGCATCTGCCCCACCGTCGAGGAAGAACCCCCGAAGGCCCTGACCGAAAGGGACCTTCGCCCCCTGCCGCACCTCACCCCGGGCGGCATGATGGCTGGTACGGCTTTGATCCAAGGCCGAGGCCCAGCCGCCCGCAAGCGCCCACAAGGCGCGCGGGGCGGCCGGCCCACCTCTCTCCGCCCCGCCCCGCCCCTCCACTGCGTCCTAGCTGGCGCCCTGGTTCTTCGGCGTGAAGGCCGTGCGGTACTGCTCGCAGCTGGAGTCCCAGGGCAGGGATCCCCTGAGGGTGCCGTAGCCGGTGCGGGTGACCGACCATTCCACCGTGTAGGTCCCGGTGTCGCACGTGATGCGCTTGCCGCCGGGGATCTTCGTACGGCCCGTCGCGGGCCGGTTCTCGAGCTCCCGGTGCACCTTCGCCACCTCGGCGTGCCGGGCATCGCGCAGGACGGCGTGCAGGACGAGCGCCTGCTTGCCGTCCTTCGTCGTCAGCACCTTCTTGACCCCCTGCGAGTCCGCCACCGACCACGCGAACTCGTACCCGGGCTCCCAGGCGAGCGTCTTGGGGTCGCCGACCTTGCGCTCGTACTCCTCGGCGCCCTTGGGGCCGGGGCGGGTGATCGTCTTGTACTGGATGGTGGGGAAGAAGCGGAACTGCGCCTCCACCTTGTGCATGTCGTCCTTGGTCCACATCGACTTCATCGCCTTCTCCCCTCCGCTCGGATCCTGCAGGTACGTGCCCTCCGCGGCGGTGGCCGCCCCCGAGAGGGCCGGGGCGAGGGCCGCCGCGGCGGCGGCGAGGACGAGGGCGGCGGTGCGGGTGCGGTTCATGCCCGGACCAACGGGACCCTCCGGCGGGCCGGAACGACGCAGCGCGCCCTTTCACCCGTACGGGATCCGGCCGGGCGGGAGTGCCTTGGGGCGTGTCTAGGCCTGACCGGTCTCGAAGCGGCTGATGCGGCCGCCTCCCGGGGCGATGACGAACCGCCAGGTGGTGCGCATCTCCCCCCAGGTGTCATTGCGGTAGGCGACGGTCAGGGTGCGGCCGCCCTCGGACTCGGACTGGACGTCCATGTGGCCGCCGGAGTCGAAGATCTCCCGGTCGATCCACTCGTGGAGGTCGCGCTCCGTTCCGTCGTCGGACATGGTCGCGTCGGCGGTCAGGAGCGCGAGGAAGGCGTCCTTGTCGTGCGCGTTGACCGCGCTGACGAGGGCGCCGACGACGGGGTCGGACAGCTTCCCGGGGGCGATGGCCACGGAGACCTCCTGGTCGGGCGTACGGGGCGTACGGGCGCGGGCGCGCCGGTACGGGCCCCCCGTGCACGACCAGGGAACACCCCGGGTGGCGGCGGGGCGTCGACCCTCACCCGTTCGCCACCGGACGGCGTGTCAGGCGCTGGGGCCGGTGACCACCGGGAAGCCGGTGGGCCGGCCCTGTTCCTTCAGCCAGGCGAGGACCTGGTCGAGGGCTTCGACGCTCTGGGTGCGGTCGCCGCCGCCGTCGTGGAAGAGGATGGTCGGGCCGTTGCCGATCTCGGCCTTGACCGTGCCCACGATCGCGGACACGCCGGGCTTGCTGAAGTCCTTGGTGTCGATGTTCCAGCCGAGCGGGCGCATGCCGTTGGCGGCGGCCAGGGCCCGGCTCTCGGGGGTGAAGGCGCCGCCGGGCGCCCGGTAGTACTCCACCTTGGCCCCGCCGCCCGCGGCTTCCTCGATCTGCTGCTTCGCGTCGAGGACCTGCTGCTGCTGGTAGGGGAAGGGCTTCTTGTCCATCCCGGTGTTGTGGTCCATGGTGTGGTCGCAGAGCCGGTGGCCGTCGGCGACGACCTTCTTGACCACGTCGGGGTGGGCCTTGGCCTGCGGTCCGATCATGCAGAAGACCGCCTTCACGTCGTACTTCTTCAGGGTCTCCAGCACCTTCGGGGTCCACTTGGGGTCGGGCCCGTCGTCGATGGTGATGTTGACCGCGTTGCCGCCGCTCTCCGACGCGTGGGCTATGCCGTCGGGGACCTGCCCGCCCGGCTTCCCGGGGGCCTGCGGGTCACCGCCGCCCTGCGCGGGGTCGTCGGTCTGCCGCGAGACGTTCTGGTGGTTGGTGTCGTGGCCCGGGTCGACGAGCGCGGTGACCCCCCACGCGGTCGCGGCCACCGCCGCCACCGCTCCGGCGACGGCGATCCGTGCCTTCGTCCCCTGCATCCGCGTACGCGTCATGAACCCCATGTGCTCTCTCAACTCCCCAGATCGACGTCCCCGTGTGAGCTCGCACTGGTCAGGACGTCGGCCGTGGATGCAGGGTTGCAGGCCGAATGGCCCATAAATTGTGTGTTGTAGGACCTTGGTCCCCCATCGTCCCGAATTCCTGCCCACCGGGAACCACTCCCAAATCCCGCCTCTCGGCCAGGATTCAGCCCCTCCGGCGTTTGAGGAGCGGGGGTCCGGGGGCGGAGCCCCCGAAGGGGTCCGGGGCGGAGCCCCGGTTTCGGGAAGGGGCGGGGTGGGGGAAGCCCCGCACAGCAGCCCCAGCCGACCGCCCGGCGATCGGGCAACGCCCCGCCGGGCAAACGCCGATGGGCCCGGCCCGAAGGATCCGTAGATCCTCCGGGCCGGGCCCACTTCACACCGGCGCGCGAGCAACTCAGTGCATGACGGCCGCCTCCGGCGCCATCTCCGACTTCGCCGAGCCACCGCCGCCGGCGCCGGCCGAACCCGCGGGGCCGGCCCCGCGGAGGGGGACCTCCTTGACGAACCAGGCGGCCGCGAAGCCCAGTACGGCGATCCCCGCACCCAGCAGGAACGCCGAGTGCGTACCGGCGGCCACCGCGTGCTGGTAGGCCTCCCGGACGACCTCCGGAAGCTTCGCCAGACTCGCCGCGTCCAACTGCGCGGAGCCCGCCTTGGCCGCCGCCTCCGGACCGAGCCGGTCGGTCATGGTGCTGGTGACCTGACTGGTGAACAGGGAGCCCATCAGCGCGACGCCGAAGGAGCCGCCGAGCGTACGGAACAGGGTCGCCGAGGAGGACGCGACGCCCATGTCCTTCATGTCGACGCTGTTCTGGGCCACGAGCATCGTGATCTGCATCAGGAAGCCGAGGCCGGCGCCGAGGACGGCCATGTACACGCCGGACATCAGGCGGCTCGTCCCGGTGTCCATGGTGGCGAGCAGGAAGAGCCCGACGACCATGAGCCCGCCGCCGACGATCGGGAAGATCTTGTACTTGCCGCTGCTGGTGGTGATCCGGCCCGCGATCAGCGAGACGACCATCATCGAGAGCAGCATCGGGAGGAGCAGCAGGCCGGAGTTGGTGGCCGAGGCACCCTGGACCGACTGCTGGAAGAGCGGCAGGTACAGCACGCCGCCGAACATCGCGAAGCCGACCAGGAAGCCGATCACGGACATGAGGGTGAAGTTGCGGCTGCGGAAGATGTGCAGCGGCATGACCGGGTCGGCGGCCTTGGTCTCGGCGTAGAGGAAGCCGGCGATGGAGGCGATGCCGACGGCGATCAGGCCGATGATCTCGGCGGAACCCCAGGCGTACTCGGTGCCGCCCCAGGTGGTGACGAGGACGGTGGAGGTGATGGCGATGGTCAGCAGGGCCGCGCCGAGGTAGTCGATCTTGGGGCGTTCCGCCCCGTGCTCCTTCTTCGGGAGGTGCAGCACCGCGGTGACCATGGCCAGGGCCACGGCGCCGAGCGGCAGGTTGATGTAGAAGGACCAGCGCCAGCCCATGTGGTCGGTGATGGTGCCGCCGACCAGCGGGCCGCCGATCATGGCGAGGGCCATCACGCCGGCCATCATGCCCTGGTACTTGCCGCGTTCGCGGGGCGGGATCAGGTCGCCGATGATCGCCATGACGCCGACCATCAGACCGCCGGCGCCGAGGCCCTGGATCGCGCGGAAGCCGATGAGCTGGCCCATGTCCTGGGCCATGCCGCTGAGCGCGGAGCCGACCAGGAAGATGACGATCGAGGTGAGGAAGGAGCCCTTCCGCCCGTACATGTCGCCGATCTTGCCCCAGATGGGAGTGGAGGCGGCGGTGGCCAGGGTGTAGGCGGTGACGACCCACGAGAGGTGTTCCAGGCCGCCGAGTTCGCCGACGATCGTGGGCATGGCCGTACCGATGATCATGTTGTCCAGCATGGCCAGCAGCATCGCGATCATGAGCGCCATCAGGACGACCCGCACGCTGCGCGGCTTCACCTCCTCCGAGGTGTCCGCCTTGATCTTGTTTTCCACCATGTTCCACTCCCCTGGCGCATATGCACCGGCCCTGGGACTTACTTGCCGACCGGCTAGTTCACTACACTGGGGAAGGTAGACCCGTAACTAGCCGGGCGTCAAGTAAGTAGTCGAGCCGGCTGCCGTCAGCGGTCGCCGGCACTCGTCACCAGCCAGAGGAGAGTCATGTCCAGCAGCAGTCCGCAGCAGCGCCGTGGTGATACGCGGCAGCGCATCCAGGACGTCGCACTGGAACTCTTCGCCGAGCAGGGGTACGAGAAGACGTCGCTGCGGGAGATCGCGGAGCGACTGGGGGTCACGAAGGCGGCGCTGTACTACCACTTCAAGACCAAGGAAGACATCATCATCAGCCTGTTCGAGGACCTGACGCGGCCCATCGACGAGCTGATCCAGTGGGCGGAGGAGCAGCCGCGCACGCTGGAGATGAAGCGGGAGGTCCTGCGCCGCTACAGCGAGGCGATGGCGGGCGGCGCCTCGCTGTACCGCTTCATGCAGGAGAACCAGGCCTCGCTGCGGGAGCTGACCATCGGCGAGACGGTGAAGAAGCGGCTCTTCGCCCTGGTGGAACTGCTCCGGACCGGCCAGGAGGACGCCCCACTGGCGGACCAAGTGCGGTGCGTGAGCGCACTGTTCACCCTGCACGCGGGAATGATGTTCCTCCAGCACGTGGAGGGCGACCCGGAGGAGACCCGCCAGGCCGCCCTGGAGGTCGCGACGGACCTGATCGCCCAGGCCCACGGGCAGGCGTAGGGATCATCGATCACTCGATCGAGCGATTACTCTCCGTAGTCATCTCGGCTACTTTTGGTGATGTGCGCTGCGGAAGGGCTGCGGCGCCGCCCGAGCCAAAGGCACCGCCGCCATGATGCGTCTCGCCCTCACCCTCACCACCGCCGCTGCCGCGGCAGCCGTCTTCGCCACCGCGCTCGCGCCGCACGCGTCCGCGCCGGCCGGCCCGCTCTCCTACGTCGCACTCGGGGACTCGTACAGCGCGGCCTCCTTCGTGCGCCCCTGGAACACCGACGGATGCGGCCGCTCCGAGCAGGACTATCCGCACCAGGCCGCGCGGCGGCTGAAGCTGAAGCTCACCGATGTCACGTGCTCCGCCGCGGAGGTCAGAGCGGGGCTGCTGGGCCCGCAGTCCGAGCTGAAGGGGCCGCCCTCAGTGCCCCCACCGGGGGGATGGGCCGCCAAACCGGCCCAGATCAAGGCCGTTACGGCAACCGCCGATCTCGTCACGGTCGGCGCCGGCGGCAACTCCGTGGGCTTCGCCGAGATCGTCGAGGCCTGCGTGAAGCGCGGCCTGGCCTCTTTCGGTACGGGCTCCCCGTGCACCGATCACTACGCGCGGGGCAGCGGCGCCGCGGGACTCACCGCCCGGTTCACCGCGCTGGAGGCCGATTTCGCCGCCCTGTTGAAGGAGATCCGCGCGCGGGCACCGCGCGCCGGGGTGGCGGTCGTCGGGTATCCGGCCATCGTCGACAGCTCCGCGGGCTGCACCTGGGGCTCCTGGCGCCAGTTCGGAACCGTCGCCAAGGGCGACATGCCCTGGCTCGACTCCGTGGAGCGCCGCCTCAACACCCTCCTGCGGGAGCAGGCCCGCCGGAGCGGCGCGGTGTACGTGGACACGTACTCCTCCAGCACCGGGCACGGGGTGTGCGCGGCCGCGGAGCAGCGCTGGATGTACGGGATCAAGGACGACCTGACCGGGCCGGGCGAGCAGAGCGACCCGCCCTCGGAGCTCTGCCGCTCCATCCCGGCCCGGGGCGAGGCCTGCACCCTGCTCCACCCGAACCTCCCCGGCGCCACCCACCAGGCCGACCGCGTCACCGAAGCCCTGACCGCGCTGGGGGCGACCAGATCCTGACTCGGCCTCGGCGGATGCTCCGTCCGCCCAGCATTCATTCCGCCGCGGGCGGCTTCCTGAACCGGTCGCGGAGGGTGCGCTGGACGGCCGAGCCGATGAGCAGGACGACGGCGGTGCCGAGTCCTCCGAGCAGTTCGGGCAGGGCGGCGTGCAGGAGTTCGTTCACGGCTTCACCGCCGCGGCGGCACGCTCTGCCTGGCGGGTGCCGAGGCGGTGGAGCTTGCGGCGCACCCGCTCGCCGTACGCAGCAGGCTGCGCGCTGTCGATGGCGGCCACCGCCCAGGAATCGGCCCCGGCGGCCCAGGTGCGGGCCACCGCCTCCTCCGACTCGGCGAGCTGCCGCAGCACGGCACCGACCCGCCGGTCCTGGAACTCCTCGTCCACGAGCAGCGACTCGGGGCAGCGCCCGTCGGACACCACGTCGGCGAGCGTGAGGCCGTCGCCGACGGGTCGGCTGAGCAGGGTGACGCGCTGGCCGCGCGTGCGGTGTTCCCACAGGGGCAGCATCTGGTGGTGCGCTTCGCCGGCCTCCCGGCGCAGCAGGCGTCTGAGCGCCGGGTCGTCGACCGCGCGGTCGTGCAGCGCGTCCACCCAGCTGCCCAGCAGGGCCATCTCGACGGCCGCCCGCCACCACACGGGATGCGCCAGCCCCAGCCAGGTCCGGCTGAACTCGTCGACCGTGGCGTGGTCGCCGTCGATGGCCGCGTTGCGTGCGACCAGCGCGTTCTGCAGCAACACCCGCTCGGAGGTGGTCAGGTGCCACGGCCCCCGAGTGGCCAGAGCCAGCAGCAAGCTCGAGACGACGTCATAGAGTTCCGGCACAAGGTCGGGCATGAACTCCGGGCTCGACAGACCGGGGATGACCGCCAGAATCCTTATGGCCAGGTAAGTGACGTCGTGCAGGTCCTCGGGGTAGCGGCCGAGCGCCCGTTCCGCGTCGATGGCGACACGCTCTTCGTGCGTGCCCGGACGCCTGGTCTCGGCGACGCACGCCGGGCAGAGATGGACCGACTCCAGGATGGTCATGGGCCTTCCTCCAGGGTGAGGTCTTGAGGTTCTCTCTCCCAGGGCGCCGGAGTCGGCCCAATCGGCAAAGAATCTTCCGACCGCCTCCCAAGGCCTCCGTCACGTCCGGCGTGCAGGGGGTCGCCCCGGTCCAGGCGGTTGGTCGGCGCTGGCCCGGCGCCCGAAGATCAGAAAGACTCGGGGCATGGTTTCGATAGTGCAGAACGTGGCGATCGACTGTGCGGACGCCTATGAACTGGCCCTGTTCTGGAGCCGGGTCACCGGCTCCCCGCTCTCTCCGGAGGACGGCCCGGGTGCCCGGGAGACTCAAGTGCTTCTGCCAGAAGGCCCGGTGCTGTACTTCAACCAGGTCCCCGAGGCCAAGACGGTCAAGAACCGCCTCCACCTGTGCCTGCGCCCCGAAACCTCCCGGGACCAGGAGGTCGACCGGCTCCTGGACCTCGGAGCCGCCTTCGTCGGCGACCACCGGAACCCGGACGGTTCGGGGTGGGCGGTCCTCGCCGACCCCGAGGGCAACGAGTTCTGCGTCCTGCGCAGCGACTCCGACCGCGCCACCGCGCCCGCACCGTAGCTCCGCGGGTCAGGCGGAGCCGTCTCAGTTCTGCGCCTCGAATCCCGCCAGCAGTGCACGGGGGTCGAAGGTGACACGGATCCGGGTCACCTTTCCGTCCTCCACGTGCATCCAGTTCACTGTCGGAGTAGGTGGCGCAACGCTCGTGTACAGGTCGAACCAGGTGATCACCTCATCGCCTTCCGCCACCCGCACTTTCACGTCGAGCTTCTCCAGAACGCGCCCGAGCCCCTTCAGCCCGGCGAGCGCCTCGTCTACCCCTGATGCCGTTCCCAGCGTTCCGACGAAGTCGACATCCTCGGCCAGCACCCCCCGCAAGGTGTCCAGATCGCCCGCCTCCCAGGCGGAGAAGTAGGTCTCGGCAAGTTCTCGCGCAGTCCTCGTCGTCATGCCTCCATCCTTCAGCCATCAGATCCATCCGTCCAACAGATGGATCCGATGGCATCTATCATCACCGGATATGGAGATGCACCAGCTGCGCTACTTCGCCGCGATCGTGGACGAGGGCACCTTCACCGCCGCCGCCCATCGTCTGCATGTCAGCCAGTCCGGCATCAGCACCCAAGTGGCCAAGCTGGAGCTGGAGCTGGGGCAGCAACTGCTCGACCGCTCCGGCCGTCAGATCCGCCTCACCCCGGCCGGCGAGGCGGTTCTTCCCCTCGCGAGAAACGCCCTCGCCACTCTCGAAGCCATCAAGCACACCGCCGCCGAGTTCGCCGGCGCGCTCCGCGGCCGGGTCCGCCTCGGCATGATCATGGGCTGCTCGATCCCCGCCTTCCTCAACACCATCGCCGACCTCGGCCACACCCACCCCGGCATCGAGGTCAGCCTCCACGAGGGCCACTCCGACGATCTCCAGGCCCAGGTCCTCGCCGGATCCCTCGACCTCGCCCTGATCGGCTACGCGGGCAGCGTCGCCCGGGGCCTTGAGGCGAGCATCGTCATCGACGAGCCGATCACCGCAGCCGTCCCCGCAGGGCACCCCCTCGACCGCCCGGACCTGCGTCTGCGCGACCTACAGGACGAAAGGATTCTCTGCCTCTGCCCGGGGACCGGCATCCGCGCCGCCTACGAGGACTCCTGTTACACCATCGGTCTCCGCCCACGCGTGGACGTCGACGCCAGCTCTCCGGTCACGCTGCTCCGTCTCGCCGAGCGCGGCGCGGGCGTCGCCATCCTCAGCGCGTCCTCGACAGAAGGCTTCAGCCTGCGGGCGATCCCGCTCACCGACGCCTCCACGCACGCCCGGCTCGGACTCATCACCCGCCAAGGCCAACACCCTCCGGCCGCGCAGCTCCTGCGAACCAGGCTCCTCGCCGCGCTGCGAGCCGGATAGGTATGCGTGTGGAGAAGGCCCGGCCATCCCCCCTAGTGGGAGTCGCGCCAGCGGGTGAGTTCGGCTTCCACGTTGAATTCCTTGAGGTTCAGCGGGGGGCCCGGCGGGGGCCTGCGGAGGGCCGTGCGGATCTTGTCGTTGATCTCCATCAGGAGGGCGCGGGCCTGGCGTTCGGTGCGGGCGGCCTTGAGGGCTTCCCGGACGTCCTCCGCCTCCTTGCGCAGCGCGAGCGCCGGGGGGAGGACCGCGAAGCCCTCGCGGTGCAGTTTGCCCTTGATCCACCACGACTCGTCGTACGGGGCGTCGAGCGAGGCCAGCGGCTTGCCGAAGCCGGGCAGGTCCTTGAAGTCCCCGCGCTCACCGGCCTGTCTGATCTGGCGGTCCACGAAGGATTCGAAGCTGACACCAGGTGGTTTGCGCTCGGTCACATTGCCTCCCAAGAGTCCCCGCCAGCATAACTCGGGCCTGGTGACGGCCTCAGAGGCGGCGGTCCGACTCCTCGATCGGGATGTCGTTGATGCTGGCCTCGCGGCGGCGCATCAGGCCGGCGGCGTCGAACTCCCACTGCTCGTTGCCGTGGCTGCGCCACCACTGGCCGCTCGCGTCGTGCCACTCGTACTCGAAGCGCACGGAGATGCGGTTGTCGGTGTACGCCCAGAGCTCCTTGCGCAGCCGGTACTCCAGCTCGCGCTCCCACTTGTCCGCGAGGAACTCGCGGATCTCGGCGCGCCCGGTCAGGAACCGGTCGCGGTTCCGCCAGGCGGAGTCCTCGGTGTAGGCGAGGGCGACGCGTTCGGGGTCGCGGCTGTTCCAGGCGTCCTCGGCGGCCTGCACCTTGGCCCGGGCGGATTCCTCGGTGAAGGGCGGCAGCGGCGGCCGGACGGAGGGAGAGGGGGGAGAGGAGGGGGTGGTGGGAGTGGCGGTCACGGGGGCACCTCTCGGTTGGAGTGTGGGGAGAACGGGCGTTCTCGGCTCTGTCCCGAGGTTAGAGAACGGGCGTTCTCTGCGCAAGGGATTCTGGTCTACGCTGCTTTCATGCCTGCAGCCCCCGCCCCGATGGACGACGAAACGGCCCGTACGCGCCTGCTGGACGCCGCGGAGGCGCTGTTCTACGCCGAAGGCATCCAGGCCGTGGGCATGGACCGCATCCGCGCGGAGTCGGGTATCCCGCTCAAGCGGCTCTACCGGCTCTACCCGGCCAAGGAGTCCCTGGTCACCGCCTATCTGGAGCGCCGCGACCGCCGCTGGATGGCGAGCCTGGGCGCAGCGGTCGCAGCAGGGCACCGCGACCCCGTCGGGGCCGTCTTCGGATGGCTCGCGCAGTGGTTCTCGGAGCCGGACTTCCGCGGCTGCGCGTTCCTGAACGCGTACGGGGAGCTGGGCGCGGGTCCCGCCGGGGTGCTGGACGTCGTACGCCGCCACAAGGCGGAGCTACGGGCGCTGCTGGCCGGCATCGCCGGTCCGGGCCGGGAGGGGCTGGCGGAGCAGCTGCTGCTGCTGGTCGAGGGGGCGACGGTGGTCGCGGCCCTGGACCCGGGCCCGGGGGCGGCGGTGCGGGCGCGCGAGGCGGCGTACGTCCTGCTCGGGGCGGAGGGGAGCACGGGCGGAGGGGCCGACGCAGGGGCCGCTGGAGAGGTCGCCTGAAAGGCCGCCGGAAAGGCCGCCGGAGGGGCCGACGGAGGGATTTACGCGGCTACCGAGTGAGCGGGCACGCGTCGTTCACCAGCACGTCGCATTGTCAGCTTTTAACTGGTGTTGGAACTTTTGTCCACCGGAAGACCGCATTCGGCGGTCGCCCTCCGGTTCCGTCGCCTTTCCTCGCGGAGGAAACACCCTTGTCTGCTTCCCGCTGCACGTCGGCCGCCCTGGTCGTCGCGGCCGTCACCGCGACCTGCCTGATGCCGGCCATGCCGGCCTTCGCCGCCGGCTCGCCGCACATCCGGTTCTCCCAGCCGTACGTCCCCTCGATCGCCGCCGGAAAGACCGGCCGTGTGGTCATCGTGGCGGAGACCAGCGGCGATCCGGCCCACAGCAGCAGCTTCCGGATCACCGCGCCGGAGCGGACGACCTTCCCCGAGGCCCGCTTCTACTGGAACGGCGACCGTGCGGGCGCGCCCTGCACCCTGTCGGGCAACCACCGCCAGCTGACCTGTGACGCCGGGACCCGGGCGGGCTTCGCCTTCCCGGCGCAGAGCGACACCCGGCTGGGCGTACTCGTACGGGTGGACGCGGACGCTCCCGAGGGAACGACGCTCGACGGCGGCGAGTGGGCTGCGGCCGGCGCCTCGCCCGGTCTCTACGCGGTGTCCACCCCGGTGACGGGGCCCAAGGGCGACGACGGGCGTGACGGCCACGACGGGAAGCCGGGCCACGACGGAAAGCCCGGTCACCACGGCCGCCCCGGACCCAAGGGCGACAAGGGTGACCAGGGCGAGCGGGGTGAGCGCGGCGAGAAGGGTGACCGCGGGGACCGCGGCGACCGTGGGGAGAAGGGCGAGCGCGGGGAGAAGGGCGACCGCGGCCCGAAGGGGCCGCAGGGACCCCAGGGCCACAAGGGTCCGAAGGGCGACACCGGCCCGGCGGGCCCGAAGGGCGACACCGGCCCGGCCGGCGGACCCAAGGGCGACAAGGGTGACACCGGCGCCCCCGGCCCGAAGGGCGACACGGGCCCGGCGGGCGGCCCGAAGGGCGACACCGGCCCCGCAGGCCCCAAGGGTGACACCGGCCCGGCCGGCGGACCCAAGGGCGACAAGGGTGACAAGGGCGACCGCGGTGACCGCGGGGACACCGGCCCGGCCGGGCCGACGGGATCGCGCGGACCGGGCGGACCGAAGGGCGAGCAGGGCCCGAAGGGCGACCGCGGACCGGGCGGACCGCGCGGCGACCAGGGCCCGCGGGGACCGAAGGGCGACCGAGGACCGGGTGGACCGAAGGGCGACCAGGGCCCCAAGGGTCCGAAGGGCGACCGCGGCCCCGGTGGACCCAAGGGAGACCAGGGCCCGAAGGGACCCAAGGGCGACCAGGGCAAGCCGGGCGCATGCAAGTGCGGCAAGGACCACGGCGGTAAGGACCACGGAGGCAAGGACCACGGCGGCAAGGGCGAAAAGCCCGGCCAGTCCGGCAAGCCGAAGGCGCGCATCGTCAGCGACAAGCTGCACGTCCGCACCGGCCCCGGCACCCAGTACAAGAAGACCGGCGTGCTCAAGTACGGCGCCGAGGTCCAGGTGCAGTGCAAGACCAACGGTGCCCAGGTCGACGGCAACGCCATCTGGTACAAGCTCGCCGACGGCAGCGGCTGGATCGCCGCCCGCTACGCCGCGAACCTGAACCGCATCCCCACCTGCTGACGTAACGCCGGCACCAGCACCACCCGCCCTTCGGTGCGCATCGAGGCCCCCGAGCCCCGATGCGCACCGAAGGTGTTTTCCGCCCCGCGGAGAGCACCACTACGGACACGCACGGACACCGCACGGACAACGAAATCCGCACACCCCGTCCACACTGACCGTCAATCCCCGCCTTCACCAGGCAGTTGGACAAAAGAAACCGAAGAGTAACCCTTGTGCGCCACCGCCGCCGCGGGCAGGATCTAGCCCTTGTACGCGGCGTGGAAGGGCGCAGCCAGTGGTGAGCAGAAGGCCCGGCACCGACGGAGGCGGCCTGCGCGCCGGCTCTCTGGGGACGTTCGACTCCATCGCCCTGGCGGTCGCGGGCTGCGGGCCGGCGTACACCGTCGCCGCGACGGTCCCGGCGCTCATCGCCACCGTCGGGGTCGCGGGTCCCGCCGTGCTCCTCGCCTGTGCGATACCGATGATCGGCATCGCGCTGGCCTTCCGTCATCTGGGGCGTCTCGACGTCAACGCCGGGGCGAGCTACGCCTGGGTGGCGCGCACCCTGCATCCCTTCCTGGGTTTCCTCAGCGGCTGGGCCCTGGTCGTCGCCGCGACGGCCTTCCTCGTGTCGGCCACCCTCCCGGCCGGCAGTGCCACGCTCGCGCTCGTCAGCCCGGACCTGGCCGCGCACACCGGCCTGGCCACGGCCGTCGGAGCCGGCTGGTTCCTGCTCATGGCCGCCGTGGTGGCGCTGGGCGCCCGGATCAGCCCGTACGCCCGCCGCGTCCTCACCGGCGTCCAGCTCGTGCTGCTCCTGGCCTTCGCCGTCGCCGCCCTGGCCGAGGACGGGAGCGCGGCGGAGTTCTCGCTCTCCTGGTTCGGCTTCGGCCACTTCGACGCCGAGCACAGCTTCGTCGCCGGTGCGCTGATCGCGGGCGTCAGCTACTGGGGCTGGGACGTCTCCAGCAACCTCAACGAGGAGACCCGCACCAGTCGCCGTTCCTTCGGCCTCGGCGGCCTGATCGGAGTCGCGCTCTCGTTCGCGGTCTTCGTCGTCTTCACCGTCGCCACCAACGTCCTGATCGGCGCGGACGCGGTACGGGACAACCCCGACGGCTTCCTCTCCGTGCTCGGCGACGCCGTCTGGCCGGGCTGGGGCGGCCGGCTGCTCGTCCTGGCCGTCGTGCTGTCCACGGTCGCCACCCTGGAGACCGCCCTCCTGCAGGCGACGCGCACGCTCTTCGCCATGGGCCGCGACCGCACCGTGCCCGCCGCGTTCGGCCGCATCCACCGGGACTGGCAGACGCCTTCCGTCGCCACCGCGACGGTGGCGGCCGTGGCGCTCCTCCTCGTCACCGTCTCCGCCACGGCCGGCTCCGGCACGCAGTTCGTACGGGACGCCCTCAGCGGCATCGGCCTGCACATCGCCTTCTACTACGCCCTCGCCGGACTGGCTGCGGTGGTCGCCTACCGCAAGGTCCTGTTCAGGTCCGTGGGCACCTTCGTCTTCGTCGGGCTGTGGCCGCTCGGCGGGGCCCTGTTCATGATCTGGATCTTCGCCCTGTCGGTTCCGGAACTGACCGGCAGCGCCCTCGCCATCGGCCTCGGGGCGCTCGCCCTGGGGCTGGTCCCGATGACCTTCGCCCGGCTGCAGGGGGTCTCGTACTTCCGGCCCAGGCCGCTGGATCCCGGACAGGACGCCTTCTACGAGGAGCAGGGCTCGGGACCGGTTCCCGGACCGGGTCTCGCCGCGGCCGACCGGCGGGACGACGTACTGACCGACTTCTGACGACGCCGAGCGCACCGACACCCCACCCATCCGAGGACAGGACAGGACAGTCCATGGCACCCTGGCCGCGCCGCCGCAGCCGTTCCGGAGCAGGAGCAGGACCAGGAGCTCCGGTCTACGACCAGGCGTTCGGCGACCGGGGCCTGGAGCAGTGCCGCCAGGACATGGTGATGGGCCGCTGGGAAGGGGCCCGCGACCTCCTGGCCGAGCACCCCCGCACCGACTGGGACCGGCGCGCGCACCGCATCCGGCTGCTCGCGGACGCGGCGGCGAGCCGGCGCACCGTGGACGTCTGGTACGCCGCCGACCCCACCGATCCGAACGCGGCGGTCCTGCGTGCGGAGACCGAGGTGATGCGGACGTTCGCCGCGGCGCGCAGCGGGGCGATGCCCCCGAACGACAGCCTGGACCAGGTGGCCGGCCTCTGCCTGCGGGCCGCCGGCCTGGCCCCCGAGGACCCGTACCCGTACGTCTCCCTGGTGACGCTCGCCCGGCTGTACGACCGCGGGGACCCGAACATGGGCCACTGGTGGAAGGAGCTCCGCGCCCGCGACCCCTACCACCGGGAGGGCCACCACCAGGCGCTGCGCTACCTGTCCCCGCGCTGGCACGGATCGAACGGCGAGGCCAACAACTTCGCCTGGGACGTGGCCGTCTACGCCCCGCCCGGCTCCCCGCTCGTGGTGCTGCCGCAGGTGGCGCGGGCGGAGCAGTACCGGCACCAGACGGAGGCGGAGGGGCGCACCGCGATCGGCCTGGCCTACCACTGGAGCGGGGACCGGGCCCGCTGGGACCTGCGCAACGCGCTGGACGGCTGGATCGGCCGGCGCACGGTCGCGTACGCCCAGGACGTCGCCGACCTGAACTACCTCGCCCACGGTCTGGTCCACGCGGGCATGGAGGACCGGGCGCCGGCCGTCTTCGACCTGCTGGACAACCGGGCCACCCGGGTCCCGTGGTCGTACAGCGGCGACGCGGAGAGCCTCTTCGTCCGCTGGCGGGACAAGGCGCTGGACACGGCACGGGACACGGGTCGAAAAGAATCTTGAAAGTTCTCGTCCGGGGATGTCGAGAACCCGCGCGCTGCTCCGTCTCCTCAGTGGAAGCGGCCAGAATGGGCCGCACGGCACGGAGGAGACCATCATGGCCAAGTACCTGCTTCTCAAGCACTACCGCGGCGCCCCGGCGTGCGCCAACGACGTCCCCATGAGCGAGTGGACGCCGGAGGAGATCACGGCCCACATCCAGTACATGCGCGACTTCGCGGACCGGCTGGAGGGCACCGGCGAGTTCGTCGACGGCCAGGCGCTCGCCCCCGAGGGGACCTGGGTCCGCTACGACGGCGAGGGCCGCCCGCCGGTCACCGACGGCCCCTTCGCCGAGACCAAGGACCTGATCGCCGGCTGGATGGTGATCGACGTGGACAGCTACGAGCGCGCCGTCGAGCTGGCCGGGGAGCTGTCCGCTGCCCCCGGCGCGGGCGGCAAGCCGATCCACGAGTGGCTGGAGCTGCGCCCCTTCCTGGCCGCGCCGCCGAACGTCCCCGAGTGCCACTGACATGACCGCCGACCTGGACGAGGCCCTGCTCCGGAGCCTCACCCCGCAGGTCCTCGGCATCCTCGTCCGCCGCGGAGCAGACTTCGCGGCGGCCGAGGACGCCGTCCAGGAGGCGCTGCTCGAAGCGGTGCGCGGCTGGCCCGAGGACCCTCCGCGGGATCCGAAGGCCTGGCTGGTCACCGTGGCCTGGCGGCGGTTCCTCGACGCGACGCGGGCGGACACCGCCCGCCGCCGGCGCGAGGACCGGGTGGAGGAGGAGCCGGCTCCGGGCCCCGCGCCCGCGGTGGACGACACGCTCCAGCTCTACTTCCTGTGTGCCCACCCCTCCCTGACCCCCTCGTCCGCCGTCGCGCTCACCCTGCGCGCGGTCGGCGGGCTCACGACGCGCCAGATCGCCGCGGCCTACCTCGTCCCCGAGGCGACGATGGCGCAGCGCATCAGCCGCGCCAAGCGCACCGTCGCCGACGTGCGCTTCGACCGCCCCGGTGACGTCGGCACCGTCCTGCGCGTCCTCTACCTGGTCTTCAACGAGGGCTACTCCGGCGACGTGGACCTCGCCGCCGAGGCCATCCGCCTCACCCGCGGCCTGGCCGCCTCCATCGACCATCCCGAGGTGTCGGGGCTCCTCGCCCTGATGCTGATCCACCACGGCCGGCGCGCCACGCGCACCACCCCGGACGGCACGCTGGTCCCGCTCGCCGAGCAGGACCGTACCCGCTGGGACCGGTCCCTGATCGCGGAGGGCATCGGCATCCTGCATCCCGCCCTCGCCCGCGACCGGCTCGGGGAGTTCCAGGCGCAGGCCGCGATCGCCGCCCTCCACGCCGACGCGCAGACCACCGAGGAGACCGACTGGGTGCAGATCGTGGAGTGGTACGACGAGCTCGTGCGCCTGACCGACAGCCCGATCGCCCGCCTCAACCGGGCCGTGGCCGTCGGCGAGGCCGACGGCCCGCGCGCCGGCCTGGCGGCGCTGGCGCAGCTCGACCCCGCGCTCCCCCGCCACACCGCGGTCGCGGCCTACCTCCACGAGCGCGACGGCGACCCGGCCACGGCGGCCCGCCTCTACGCCGAGGCCGCGCACCGGGCCCCCAACCTCGCGGAACGCGACCACCTGACCCGCCAGGCGGCCCGCCTGAACTCCGTCCACCGCGGCTGACCGACGGCCGGCCCGCCGGCGATCGGTCGATCGGTCGGTCGGTCGGTCGGTCGGTCGGTCGGTCGGGACCATGCTCGGTCGGGACCACGCTCGGTGGTCGGCTCGACGCCTCAGTCGGTGGCGTCGCCCTTCTCCTGGTCGTAGCCGCCGCGGTGGGTGAGGACCTCCGCCATGTGGCCCTCCGCCCAGGCCTTGATCCCCTTCATGAGCCCCTGGAGCGAGCGGCCGAGCTCGGTCAGCTCGTAGCTGACGGTGACGGGCACCGTGGGGGTCACGGTCCTCGTCACCATCCCGTCGCGCTCCAGCGAGCGCAGCGTCTGCGTGAGCATCTTCTGGCTCACCCCCGAGATCCGGCGCTGCAGCTCGGAGAAGCGCATGGGCTGCGGCTCGTCGCCGGGTGCGGTCCCCGGGCCGTCCCCGCCCAGGGCGGCGAGGACGAGGGCGACCCACTTGTCGGAGATGCGCTCCAGGAGCTGGCGGCTGGGACATTGCGCGAAGAAGGCGTCGTACTCCGCCTTGGCCGCGGCCCGCCGCTGGGATGCGGTCGTGGTCGGCATCACTCGTCTCCCCGCTCGGTCACTTAGGCACCTTCAGGTGCCTTCTTCCCGCCGGTCAGCAGGTACCTCCATGGTGGTGACACGCCCGAGCGATGGCAAGGCCGTCCACCTCAACGGGCCTCCACGTAGGAGCAGTTGATGATCCAGCACGCCACTTCCCGCCGCGCCGTGGTCCGCGTCCCGTCCGGACCCCGGTCGGTCGAGACCGTCACCGTCCCCCTGCCCGAGCCGGGGCCGGGACAGATCCGGGTCGAGGTCGCCGCCGCGGCGGTCAACCCGGTGGACCTCGGGGTGGCCGGGGGCGTCTTCCACCGGCTCGGCCTCGTCGACCAGCCCCGGCACACCGGGCTCGGCTGGGACTTCGCCGGCACCGTCGACGCCGTCGGTCCGGGCGCCCCGCTCCGGGTCGGCACGCGGGTCGCCGGGTTCCTCGACGGATTCGACCGCGACCACGGCTCCCATGCCGAACACCTCCTGGTCGCCGCCGCGAAGGTCGCCGTCGTACCGGACGCCCTGGACCTGATCGAGGCGGCCGTGGTGCCGCTCAACGCCACCGCCGCCGCCCAGCTCGTCGACCTCCTCGGCGAGGCACCGGCCGGGGCCGGGCGCCTGCTGGTGACGGGCGCGGCCGGCGCGGTGGGCGCGTACGCCGCCGTCCTCGCCCAGGACCGCGGCTGGCAGGTGACCGGGACGGCCCGCGCGGCCGACGAGCCGTTCGTACGGGGCCTCGGCGCCGACTTCGCCACCGGAGTCGGGCAGGGCTGGGACGCCGTCGCCGACGCCGGAGCCCTCCAGGAGGAGGCCCTGCGTGCGGTCGGCGACGGCGGCCGCTTCGTCGGCGTCCAGCCCGCGTCCCGGCTCCCCGAGGAACGCGGCATCACCGTCGAGGTCCTCTTCGCCCGCCCCGACGCTCCGCTCCTCGCCCGCCTGCTCGAACGCGCGGCGACAGGCGAACTCCCGACCCGCGTCCACGCCGTCACCCCGCTCGCCGAAGCGGCGGATGCCTACGCGGCGATGGCCAAGGGCGGCATCCGCGGCCGGATCGTCCTCACCCCCTGACAGCCCCGGCCCACCCCCCACGCCCACTCTGACCCCCTCTACGAACAGGACAGCCGATGCTCACCACCCTCGCCACCGTTCTCGCCGCCCTGCTCGGCGCAGCCCTCGTCGCCATGGGCGCCCTGGCCCTCGCGAAGCCGCGGAACGCCGCCGGCTTCGGCGTCCCCGACGCTCCGGTCGACGACCCCGCCTTCCGCTCCTTCCTGTACGTGAAGGGTGCGCGCGAGATCGTGTGCGGGGTCTTCGTGTTCGTGCTGATGCTCGTCGCACCGGCGTCGGTGCTGGGCTGGTACCTGCTGACGTTCGCGGTGATGCCGGTCGCGGACGCGGTGATCGTGCTGCGCAGCGGCGGACCGAAGGCCACCGCCTACGGAGTCCACGCCGCAACGGCGGCGGTCATGGCGGCGACCGCCCTCGGCCTCCTGCTCTGACCCGACCGAGAGCGGTCGGACCGGCTGTCCGAAAACACACCATCCCGTCCGTGGGCCGCTGTTAGCCTCGCCCGGCATTGATCAACAAAGACAAAGCGGGGGAACGTGCGTACGGGGAACGCGGGGAAAGCAATGGCAGGCGTCGTCCTGTCGGTCGCCTTGGCAGCCGGTTGCAGCGGCCCGGGCGGCAACGGGGGCGCGGACGCCGCAAACGGCAAGGGCAAGACCGGCGCCTTCGGCGAACAGCTCGACGCGGGCAAGCCGGTGGTCAAGCTGAGCGTGCCGCCGCAGTACGACGGGTCCAAGGGCTGGGACGAGACCCTCGGCTGGGTGCCCGATTCGGTCGGATCCCTGCCGGTGTCCTCCGTACCCCGCACCGATCGGGTCGCGCTGCTGTACGGGGGCCCCGAGGGGTACACCGTGCAGGCCAAGGCGCCCGACGGGAAGGTCGGCTGGAGCTCCGTCCCGTGGAAGGTCCCGGTCCCCGTCAACGCCGACGAGGGCGGCACCTCCTCCGACGAGGCCGCGGAGATCCCCGACCTGACGGGTGTCGAACTGGACGATCGCGGCTACGTCGTCGCATTCGCCCACGGCATGAGCGGCAAGGACGCCCTGCACGAGGGCACCGAGGTGGTGCGGCTGGCGGTGTTCCCGGCCGACGCCTCGGGCGCGGGGGTCAAGCCCCTGCGCGAGGTGGACGTCCCGGTGTCGGGTTCGCCGAAGCAGGTCCGGGTCAGTGCGGAGGGCGGGCGGCTGCTCGTCGCGTACGGGGAGCGCGGGACGTACCCGCGCTCGGCGGCCGTCGTGGACGTGACGTCCGGGTCCGTCACCCCGTACGAGGACCCGAACAAGCTCCTCCCCCAGTGCGCGCAGGCCACCCTCTGCCAGACCAGCCGGGTGATGGCGGTGAGCCCCGAAGGCCCCCTGGTCTCGATGGGCCTCGGGCACGGCTTCGGCGTCCCCGGCCGCTGGTTCAGCGACTCGGTCCGCCCCGACGGAGTCCAGTCGAAGGCCCCCATCACCGAGTACTGGAACGGCAGGGCGTACGGGGTGGTGAACGGCCGCCTCCTCGCCTCGTGGGGCAACGGAGGGAAGGACGGCTCGCCGGAGCGTTCCCCCACCTGGTCGGTCCACGACGTCCGGACCGGCGCGGTGCTCGCCCGCATGGAGTGCACGTACAAGGAGTCCCCGACCATCCTCGACCAGTCCCCCGAGCACCCGACCATCGCCTCCCCCTCGGGCCGCTACCTCGCGGCCGGCCCGGTCGCCTTCGACCTGGAGCGGAAGCAGGGCATCTGCCTGCAGGGCGACGGAAACCGCAAGACGATCCGGCTCGCCTCGATCCGCAACGACGGCACGGCCTACGGAGCGGTCGCCGACGACGACGCCCCGGCCTCCGAACCGGTCGTCGCCCAGCTCGACCTCAACTCCCCGACGGGAGACCCGAAGGTCCTGGCCACGGGCGTCGACATCCCCGTCCTGACGGACTTGGGCGGCGCGGGCCTCTTCCTCGCCCGCGACGAGAACAAGCTCCTCCGAGTCTCCCTCCGCCGATCCAACTGACCCGACGAGGTCCGGGGTCCGGGCCGTACGGTGCTGCGCGCGATCACCAGTAGCGCACGCGCGCAGCATCGTCGTGGATCCATACGAGGGCGTTCCGGAAGAGCGCCATGCGATGTCCGTCCGGGGTCTCCAGCTCCAGACCCAGGCCCGCGATCGGGCTCGCGAGTTCGGAGAACATGATGCCGTCGGGGTCTGGTTCGTGGCGGTCCTGCCACTGGGCGAAGGCCTCGTAGAGCGCTCGAACCGACGGCCAGTCGGGGCCGGGGGTGAACCGGCAGAGGAACCAGGGCATGTCGATCTCGTACTGAAACAGCTCGCCCACAAGGTCCGGACCCCGCATCAAGCGCCACGTGGGTCGTAACGGGTCCTTCAGGCGCGGAGCTGCATAAAACGACGGACTCATTCCACTCTCCAGGCGCTGGGTGTGCACGTGATTCCGAGTGTCGAGAAGGATGGACTGCACGGTCGTGCCAAGCGAGCCCCCCGAGGAGGGCCGCCACCGTCAGTGGGTGAGGTAGCCGGCGGCGCCCGCTACCGGGAGGGTCGCCCAGGTGCGGGTGCCGCCGCCGGGTTCCCGGGACTCGCCGAAGCCCCAGGCTCCGCCGCAGTCCCGGACCACGGCGGACATCACCCGCAGCGCGGCCCGGCGGCGGGCCTCGCAGTGGGCGGCTAGGCGGGGGTGGGCGTGGGGAGCGTGCCCGTCGTAGACCGTGAGGCACAGCGCGTCTTCGCGGTGGCGGAGGGCGAGGTACAGGCTCCGGCCGGGGTCCAAGTACCAGGCCGCGGCGATGAGTTCTCCGACGACCTGGACCGCGGCGGGCACGACCCGGTCGAGGTGGTGGGCGTGCAGCACGGACCGTACGGTGCTGCGCGCGATCTGAGCGCTGTACGGCTCCCCGGGCACGGTCAGGCTGCACGACAGCCCGTCAGGGGAGGGTGCCCCGTCGGAGGGCGGACAGGCATCGAAGCAGCCGGGGCTGGGGGGCATGAAGGGGCTGAGCATGACGGACTCCCTGTCATGAGCGTGCGGGTTGCTCTCTCGCTGGTGGGGGCAGTGGCTCGTCGCCGGAGCCGCGGCATGCTGCGGCGATGCACTTCCAACTCCCTTGCGTGAGCGGTGCATTACCGAATGTAGCGGATGGCGGGCGCAATTGTGCCCCCGCTTGGAGAAATTGCCCCGCCGTCACCGGGGGCACCCCTGAACCGGCAGACTGCTGACATGACAGCCAGGACCTCTCCGACGCACCGGCAGCGGCGTGTGGGCGCGGAGTTGCGCAGGATGCGAGTCGCCGCCGACGTCTCCGCTGAGTCGGCGGCTGCCGCTCTGAACGTCAGCCGCTCCCAGCTCTCGGCGATCGAACAGGGACTTCGCGCGGTCAGCGAAGAGCGCCTACGAACCTTGGCTGTGCGTTGCGGAGTGACGGACAAGCCCTACGTCGACAAGCTGTCCGCCCTGGCACAGCCGCGGGACCGCGGCTGGTGGGAGGCGTACCGCGGTGCGATCCCGCAGGGCCTGATCGACATCTCCGAGCTGGAGTGGCACGCCACCCGGCTGTGCACGGTGCAGACCGTCCACCTTCCGGGGCTGCTCCATCAAGGCTCCTACGCCCGAGCCGTCTTCGGCTCGGTGCTACCCGCGCTCCCTCCGTCCGAGGTCGAGATGCGCGTGGCACACCGCCTGAAGCGACAGCAGGTGCTGGAAGGCGACGACGCCCGCCCGTACGACGCGTACGTCCACGAGGCCGCACTGCGCATGCAGTTCGGCGGCCGCCGGGCCACCCGGGAACAGCTTGAGTACCTCTGCGAGGTCTCGGGGCGGGACAACCTCACGCTCCGCGTCCTGCCCGTGGAGACGGGGGCCTTCCCGGGTGCCGGACACGCGATGCTCTACGCCGAAGGCGCGGTCCCCCAACTCGACACCGTGCAACTCGACTCGGCCCACGGCCCCGAGTTCATGCACGACGAGGCACAGCTCTCGAAGTACCAGTCCCACATCCACTGGATGGACAAGCACGCACTGACGCCAGGTGCATCCCGCGAGTTCATCCACGCAATCGCCAGACACCTCTAAGGAGCCCCCGATGGCCGACATCGACTGGGAAGACGCCTTCTGCGGCGAAGGAAACAACTGCTACCGGATCGGGGTGGACGGGGACGGCAACAGCTACATAGCCGTCTCCGGGCAGGAGGACGCGTACCTCACGGACACCCGCGAGGCCCTGCGCCAGCTGATCCGGGACATCAAGGCCGGCAAGGCGGACCACCTCCTGGCGGAGTGACTCCGGCCCGCCCGAAAAGGAATGGATCAAGCCGAGGCCGCCTCCCTATATTGGCGCGGGGGACAAGGGACAGGAGGTGGGGCCGGTGAAGCTTGCCGAGGCACTTGCGGAACGTAAGGACACCGCGCGGCGCGTAGAGCAGCTACGGGCACGTGTGGTCAGCAATGCCCGTTACCAGGAGGGCGAGCCGCCCGCCGAGGACGCCGCGCAGCTGCTGGCGGAAGCCGGTGACGCGCTGGACTCCCTGGAGTCCCTGATCCGGCGGATCAACCGGACCAACGCCGCGCTCGACATGGGTCCCGACGGCACCCTCACCGACGCACTCGCCCGCCGGGACGTCCTGCGCCTGCGCCACTCGGTGGTCACGGCTGCGGCGGACGCGGCGGCGGGTTCCGGCAACCGGGGTCACGGCCGGCAGCTGCGGTCCGAACTGGTGACGCTCTCGGCGCTGCCGGTCTCGGAACTGCGTGCCCGGGCCGACGTACTGGCACGGGAGATCCGCGAGATCGACGTACGCATCCAGCGTACGAACTGGGAAGCCGACCTGCTGGACTGAACGGTCCGGCAGGACGGGGTCATGTGGAGCAGGTAGTCGCTTCGGAGGCGAGCACAAACCGAGGGGCCGGCGGTTTTCCGGCCCACTTCTTGGTGTGTGAAGAGCAACGCAGGGGTTCGACTCCCCTATGACAGTGCAGCTCAGCACGGCACACAAGTAACAGTGCACAACACACGGCACACCACCACGTGCAGGTCCGAAGCGGTGAGGGCGGGTTCGGGGCTTTCCACACGGCCTCTGCCGGCGGTCACGGTCGACATCGTCGACGGTGACCGCCGGTTTTGCTTACGGGGCGGGGCGGCCTACTGGCCGCTGCTCCGCGGGAAGGTGATCTCCACGCGGCGGTTCTTCTTGCGGCCTTCCTCGGTGCCGTTGTCGGCGATCGGGTAGTCCTCGCTGTAGCCGCGCACGTCGAACTTGACCGCCGGGTTGGTGACGGTCTTCGCCAGCTCGGCCTGGACGGCGTCGGCGCGCTTCTTCGAGAGCTCCTTGCCGTGCTCGTAGCTGCCCTGGTCATCGGTGAAACCGAAGACTCGGACGGTGGTGGCCTTCTGGGAGTTGATCTCCTGCGCGATGGCCTGGATACGGGCGGCGGCCTGGGCGTTGAAGATGGCGCTGTCCTCGGGGAACATCACCTCGGATTGCAGGGCCATCATGACGGTTTGGTTGGTCTCCTGGCGGCGCTGCTCACCTCCGATGTCCTCGACTACCTCCACCATGTCCAGCACCTTGACGGGTGCGAGCACACCGCCCTGCGGGAGCTTCAGTCCTGGGGAATCAGCTTTGATGGGCACGGGCGCCGAGGCCGAGGGCTCGGTCCCGGGAGGCACGGAGGGCGTGACGTCGTCCGCATATGCGCTGGTCGCTCCGACGAAGTGGGCACCGGCGATGACAAGGCCGGCTACGGCTGTTGCAGCTGTGGTGCGATGGCGTTTAGTCATGGAGTCACCCGGAGATTTTGACGGTGGCCGCGGCGAAGCTCGGCAAGCCGAACGCGACCTCGGTCGTACTTGTAGGCGGTGCGGGGTACTGCGCGAAGATGGGGACACTTTCCCCGGCCTTGATTGGCGTCAGTCCCGTGGTGCACGCGCACCTTCCCTCGGTGTCACGCAGCACGTAGTACCGCTTCTTGCCCGCAGTATCGACCACAGTGGCCCCAGCGATCGATGCCGGGCTAGCGGTCTTCTCGTCACCGCGCCAGGTAGCCATCTGCGAGAACGTCGAGGAGCCCGTGTTCTTGATCCGCCCGCTGACGGTGAGGTATCCGTCTTGGTTGCGCACAGCCGAATTGATCTCCAGGATCACACCCGCGGGCCCTTGCGAAGTAGCGATGACCTCAACAGGTTCCGATCCCTTTGACCCAGTGGGTGCAGGCTGTGAAGCCTGGCTTTCCTGACTCTGAGGAGTGGCGGACTTCTGCGGCTCCTTTGCCTGATCGTCGCCTCCGCCGCATCCGGCCAACCCGAGGGCCAAGACCGCCGCAACCGCAACGGCCGCTCCCCCGCGGACCTTCGCCTTCTGCCGCATGCTCATGTACGCCGTTTCCTTGTCTCTCGTTCGATGTCAGTCGGCCAGTCGCACAACGAAGAGTTTCCTCGCCAGCTTGTACAGAGAACCTGGATCCGACGGATTGACGATGATCACCGATCCATCCCGGCACTGAATGTCGACAGGCCCGCCACCCTCGGGCGGTGGCGGGGTAGTCGCTGGCTGCAGGGAGCACCGTGGTTCGATCAAGGCCGTAGCCCTGGCGGTGGCACGCATGTTCTCGGTCCCCGGGATGACCGAGTCCCCGACCGTGCCGTTGGTCGTCACCATGACGGTGAACTCTGGTACATCGAAAGCGCATTCCGCAGTGGCATCGTTCGTGGCGGCGAAGGCATTCGCCTGGGCACAGGCCCCCGCGGTATCGAAGCGACGGCCTCTGATGATCTCCTCCCACTCCTCCGGTGTGAGGGTGAGGAGGTTCCTGCCCCTGAACGCGTTGTCCCTGACCTCCTGCGCAGCCGCGAGCGCCGCCGCGTCGGCGGCACCCTGGGCATCGCTGCGCGTGGCCCCCGCCATCCCTACGACGACGAAGGCCAACGCGGCAAAGAGCAAGAGGGCCATCATCACGGCATAGAAGGGGAGGACCTGGCCCCGATCACGCGAGCCTGACACAGCTATCAGGTGGTGATGTCGGTCAAGACCTCTGAGATGGCGTTCGCGATGTTGGCCGCAAGCCCCGACCCGATGATCGCCGCGATGATCAACGCGATGATCACGATGATCCCCAGATACTCGAAGACCGTCTGCCCCTCGTCCGCGCCCCGCCGCAGGCGGTTCTTCCGTTCGACGATCGCCTTGAGCAGCTTGAGGTTCTGCATGGGAGTCCTCTCCAGAGCCGGCGTCGATTTCGGTCCGCGGACGGTACTTCGACGCACCAGCAGTTGCAAAGGGTCCCGGGACCCAATTACGGACCCACTGCGCACTCCGTCTACCCATGGCCAGCCACCCCCGGACGGGCGGTTCCCAGCCAACGGGCTATCGCCTCGCTCCTGGTGGCGGTCTGGAGCTTCGCGAAGATCCGGTTGATGTGGTTCTTGACCGTCTTCTCGCTGATAAAGCAACTGGCTGCGATCTGCTGGTTACTCATGCCGGATGCGATGAGATCCATGACCTCCTCCTCACGCGAACTCAGGCCGTAGACAGCATGGTTGGGAAGACGCTCCGAAGACTGTCCCACAGTTCGTTGCGGATGCGAAGAGGCCCGGAGTTCCGTGAGTACCGCGCTCGCCGCCGTCGGGCTGAAGTGGGCGCGGCCCGCGCGGACGTCGCGGACGGCCGTCACGAGGTGGTCCGGCGTGAATTCGCCGTGCACCAAGTAGCCTCCTGCACCCAGCAGCAGGGCCTCGCGGACGATCTCCGACTCCTGGCTGTACGTCAGCATCAGGACCGGGGCGAGCTGGACGAGGTGCGGGAGCGCCGAGATGCCGTCCACGCCCGGCATCCGGACGTCCAGCAGGATCACGTCGGGGGTGCGGAGGCGCGTCAGGTGCAGGGCCTCGCGGCCGTCTGCCGCCTCCCCCGCCACCTCTATGTCCTCCGCGGTGGACAGGAGGGCCGCCAGGCCGGCCCGTACGACCGGGTTGTCATCGGCGATCAGGACGCGCAGCGGGGCCGCCATCACGCACCACCGCCGGAGGCGGGCGCGGGGAGTGCCGCCAGTGGCAGGGTCAGCCGGACCAGGGTTCCCGGGCGCCCGTCGGGCCGGGCTCCGATGTGGAGGCGGGCGCCGATCGCGGTGGCTCGTTCCGCCATGCCGAGGAGGCCGAAGCGGCCCGCGGAGGACAGGGCCGCGACGTCCACGCCGCCGGCCAGGCCCAGGCCCAGGCCCCGGCCGTCGTCCTCGATCACCAGCACCAGGTCGGTGTCCTCCACAGCTGCCGCCACCGTGATGCGTGCCGCGTCCGCGTGGCGGCGGGCGTTCTCCACCGCCTCCCCCGCCACCGCCAGCACGTGGCGGGCCACCGGGGAGGGGACGACGGGGAGGGGGCCGTTCACCCGCAGCTCGGCGGCCGAGGGGTCGAGGCGGGTCCGGAGTTCGGTGGCCAGGGAGACGCCCGGGGCGTCCAGGTCCCGGCGCAGGTCGGCCAGTACGTCCCGGGACTCCGTCGCCGCGCGGCGGGCCGCTCCGGCCACCAGCCCGGCCTGGCGGCGGAGGGATTCCGGGTCGGTGGTGCGGGTCAGGGAGTCGGCGGCGAGGGCCAGGCCGTGCAGGGTCTTCGCGACGGAGTCGTGGAGCTCCCGGGCCAGGTGGTCCCGCTCCGCCTGGACCGCTTCGGCCACCGCCAGGCGGGCCCGGGTCTCCAGGAGGGCCTGGCCGGCCGTGCCGAAGCGGAGGAGCAGGTCGCGGAGGCTGGCTCCGATCGCGCCCGCCAGGACGCAGAGCATCGACAGCATCAGGGCTTCGGCGACCACTGCCACCACGGCCGCCTGGATGCCTGCGTAGACCGCCGATCCGCGCCAGCCGTAGACGATCCCGGCCAGGAGCGGGGTGCACACCGAGGCGAGGAGGAGCGGGGAGCCGGGGGTGGCGGTGACGAGGAGCAGGCCGCTGAAGATCCAGTCGACGGCCAGGGGCCAGCGGTGGCGCAGGAGCAGCGGTCCGAAGCGCTCCCAGTCGCGGAACAGGGCGTAGGACAGCATGAAGGTGAGGAGGACCGCGCCGCCCGCCAGGTGGGTCGGTGTGCCGGGTGCCGTGCGGCTCAGGACCACCGGGGTGCCGAGGGCGATCATGACCAGGCGGAACGCGAAGACCTGGCGGCACAGCGCCTGCAGGGCGTTGACCTGGAGGGCGATCGGCAGTTTCACCGCGGGGCGGGCGGTGGACGGCCGGTCCCGTGCGGCGGTGTACGCCGTGATGTCCAGCGAGGTGGCGGTCATGGCTCAGCCGCCCCCGAACAGGCCGCTGAAGTCGACGTCGGCTCCGTACACGAACCCGCCGATGAGGAGGATCATCGTGCCCGGCAGCATGAACGTGGTCACGGCGAAGGTGGCCCGCGGGACGGCCTTCGCGGCCCGGCGGCGGGCGTTCTGGGCGTCGGTGCGGCGCATGTCCTCGGCGATGGCGATCAGGGTGTCGACGATCGGGGAGCCGAGCTCCTCGCCCTGCTGGAGGGCGGTGACGAACTGGGCGACCTGCTCGGAGTCGTTGCGGCGGCGCAGCTCGTCGAAGGCCTGGCGGCGGCTGACGCCCATGGTCATCTGTTGCAGGGTGATCCGGATCTCGTCGGACCAGGGGCCTTCGTACTTGTCCGCCACCCGTTCCAGGGCCGGCCGGAAGCCGATCCCGGCGCTGACGACCACCGCCAGGACGTCCAGGAAGTCGGGCAGGGTCCGCTCGATGTGGTTGCGGCGGATCTGGATGGCCGACCAGAGGCCGGCTTCGATCCAGAACACCCCGAAGGCGACCATGAGGAGGGCCAGTACCAGTTGCCCGTTGATCAGCATCGCGAAGGCGCCCACGCCGCCCAGGAAGGCGTAGACCGCGCGGCGGGCGGCGTAGCGGTCGATGGTCAGGCCGGAGGGGTTGCCGGCGCGGTCGATCTGGCGGCGTTTGCGCGCCACCCGGTCGGGGCCCATCAGGCGCAGTATCAGCGGCGCGTAGCGGATGCCGGCGCGGTCGATGAGGGAGCCGACGGCGGTGGTGCGGGTGGCGCCGACCTCCAGGGCGAGCATGAGGTCGGTCGGGAGCCTGGTGTCGGCGCGGTAGAGGCGGATGCCGTGGAAGATGCCGAGGACCGACAGGGCGACGGCGAGGGCCAGGAGCAGGGCGGTCATGTCGGCCTCCTCAGACGGCGATCTTGGTCAGGCGGCGGATGAAGACGAAGCCGAGCGCGAAGAGGCCGAGGGCGACCAGGACGGCGGCCTGCCCGACCACGGACCCCGTCATGCGGTCGAGCGCGCCGGGCATCATCGCGTCGACCAGGAGCAGGGAGCCGACGCCCATGACCGGTACCAGGTACGCGGTGACCGTCACCTGGGACAGCTGCGTACGGACCTCACGGCGGGTTTCCTTGCGCTGTTCCAGCGTCACCGTGAGGTTGCGCAGGCTGCCGACGATGGCGCCGCCCGCCCGGGCCGACAGGACGAGGGTGGAGACCAGGACGACCAGCTCCCGGGAGGGGAGGCGTTCCTCGATCTCGCCCAGGGCCTCCTCCATGGAGTGCCCCACCGCGAGCCGGTCGGCGACCCGGGCCAGTTCCTCGCCGGCCGGGGCGTCCAGTTCCTCGGCGGCCATGCCGATGGCGGTGCGCAGGGCCAGGCCGGCCTGGGTGGCGTTGGCGAGGATCCGGGCCACGTCGGGGAGCTGGTTGATGAACCGCTCGGTGCGGCGGGCCCGTTGCCAGTTGAGGAAGGCGTTGGCTCCCCACAGGGCGATCAGGCCGGCCACCGGGCCGAAGAACGGGGCCAGGAAGGAGGCCGCGATCAGCCAGATCCCGGCGACCGCGGCCAGCATGTAGACGAAGTACTCGCCGACGGTGAGGTCCAGGCCGGTGACCGCGAGCTTGCGCTCGATGCCGCGGCCGAGCTGGGTCCTGCGCAGGCGCCGGTCCACGCCGGGGAAGCGGCGGCGCCGGCCGAGGGGGGCCGGGAGGCCGGTCGCCGAGAGCCGCTCGATGAGCGCGGCGCGCTGGGCGCGGCCGGTGGCGTAGGCGTGGATGCCGAGGACCGCCAGCACGCAGGTCAGCAGCGTGGCGCCGAGGGTGAGGGAGATCAGTGGGTTCACAGGGCGGTCCGGTTGATGCGGGCGGGGAGGGGGCCGGCCAGCGGATCGGTCAGCGGGTCGTGGTACGCGGCCTGGCGCGGGTCGTGCAGGGGTGCCTCCGCCGGGGCGACGCCGAAGGCCTGCGGGATCGGCTGGTTGTTCATGTACAGGCGGTCCGCGAGCCAGCGGGGCAGCGGGTAGTACTCGAAGCGGCCGTGGACGCGACCGTCGGGGCTCATGGGCAGCGCGGCGAAGCGGCAGACCGTGGTGATGCGGAAGGGCTCGCGGCCGTGCGATTCGAGGAGGGAGATCTCGGTGATGCGGCGCTGGCCGTCGCCGAAGCGGGTGAGCTGGACGATGATGTGGACGGCGCTGTTGATCTGGTCCTGGAGCGCCTCGAAGGGGACCTCCACCTCCGACATGGAGGCGAGGGTCTGCAGGCGCATCAGGGCGTCGATCGCGCTGTTCGCGTGGACGGTGGCGAGCGAGCCGTCGTGGCCGGTGGACATCGCCTGGAGCATGTCGAGCGTCTCGCCGCCGCGGACCTCGCCGACGATGATGCGGTCGGGGCGCATGCGCAGGGAGTTGCGGACCAGGTCGCGGATGGTGATCTGCCCCTTGCCCTCCACGTTCGGCGGCCGGGATTCGAGCCGGATGACGTGCGCCTGCTGGAGCTGGAGCTCGGCGGAGTCCTCGATGGTGATGATGCGCTCGCCCTCGGGGATCAGTCCGGAGAGGGCGTTGAGGAGGGTGGTCTTGCCGGTGCCGGTGGCGCCGGAGACGATCACGTTCAGCTTGGCCGTCACCAGGCCCGACAGGAGGAGCAGCATCTGCTCGTCGAGCGACCCGAGGCCGATCATCTCGTGCAGGGTGAAGGCCCGGGGGAAGCGCCGGATCGTGAGGGTGGCGCCGGTCAGCGAGAGCGGCGGGATGATGACGTTGACGCGCTCGCCGCTGGGGAGGCGGGCGTCGACCATCGGATTGGCCTCGTCCACGCGGCGGTTGACCGTGGAGACGATGCGCTCGATGGTCTGCATCAGCTGCTCGTGCGAGGCGAAGCGGAGCGGGAGCTGCTCCACGCGGCCGGCGCGCTCCACGAAGATCTGGTCGGGGCCGTTGACCATGATCTCGGAGATGGTGGGGTCTTCGAGGAGCGGTTCGAGCACGCCGAGGCCGAGCGCCTCGTCGACGACGCGGCGGATGAGCTGGGAGCGCTCGACGGTGGAGAGGACCGGGCCCTCGCGGCTGATGATGTGGCCGAGTACGCGCTCCAGGCGCGCGCGGCGCTCCGCGGGCGCGAGCGCGGACATCTCGGCGAGGTCGATCTCCTCCAGCAGCTTGGCGCGGTACGAGGAGACCAGGCGGCCGTCCTCGCGCGGATTGTGCCGCTCGTCGGGGGTGTTGACCCTGGAACGCAGGCTCATGGTCCGGTCACCTCGGGGTCGTCGTTGGGCATGACTGCGCTCCCCTGGACCGGAAAGTCGCCGATTCCGGGCACGACGGATTCGACCGTGAGGGTCACCGTCATCCTGACCGAGGCCCGGTTCCTGGACAGCTCGAAGGTCGCTCCCCGCGCGAGGTTCGCCGAGATCGCCGCCCGCCCGGCGGCCGCGCCCGCGCCCGGCTCGCGCGCCTCCACGCGGGCGGCCGTACGGGCCGCGGTCTGGGCCTGCTGCACCACGTACGCGGACCAGCCCAGCTGCATGCCGCCGAGTCCGACCAGCAGCAGGATGGGGAGGAAGCCGAGGTACTCGAGGGAGATCGCGCCCTTGTCGCGATCACCTCGGCGCAGACCGCTGAGCCGTATCCGGTTCATCTCAGTCCCTCCTCCTTGGGGGAGCCGCCCTTGCCGGTGATGGGTTCACCGATGTTGAGCTGCGGGAGCAGGACCGGCAGGCCGATCCGGACCTCGGCGGTGTAGACGTCCCCCGACGTCCCGCAGGTCACGGAGAACGAGCCCCAGCCGCTGCCGATGTGCTCCCCCGCGGCCTCCTGGCACGCGCCGGCCCCGCGCACCGCGCCGGCCCGGGCCGCCTCGTCGGCCGCGTTTCCGGCCAGGGAGAAGGCGTAGCCGATCAGCACCATCTCCCAGACCGCCACCACGGCCAGCAGGATCCAGGGCAGCATGCCGACGAACTCGATCACGAGCTGTCCGTCGTCCCCGCGCTCCCGCCACCGGAACCGTCTCCGGCCGGCCACCCCTCAGCCCTCCCGCCCGCGCCGCGACCAGGAGCCGAGGGCTCCCCGGTCTCCGCGCAGCCGCGCCACCGGCCCGGAGCCCCGCACGGCCAGGGCCGCGCCCGGCTCGGTGGCCGCCGGGGCGTCCGGCGCCTCCGGGGCGGTCAGCAGGCCCAGTTCGCCGGCCACCGTCCACAGGGCCTGCTTGACCGTCGAGCGGTTGTCGAGGTCCTGGACGCGGCCCGCGTCGACGACGGCCTGGAGTTCCTTGAAGTTGGCCGGCACGGGGGTGCGGACCGACCGGGTCTTGGTGATCTTCTCGATCAGGGCGGGCTGGATCTCGGTCTGCTTGGACCAGCGGTTGACGACCATGGTGGTCTCCTCCGCCTTCCTGACCTGGAGCCGCTCCCACATCCGGACCATCCGCTTGGCCGCCCGTACCGCGACCACGTCGGGGGTGGTGACCAGGACGGCCACGTCGGCCAGTTCCACGGCCGCCGCGTTGGCGCCGGTGACCTGGGTGCCGCAGTCGATGACGACCAGTTCGTAGCGGGCGCGCAGGGCGGCGACGACGTGCCGGGCGGCCCGGTCGTCGACCTCCTCGCCCCGTTCGCCGTCGGCCGGGGCCAGGAGCAGCGCGAGGCCGGTGCGGTCGTCGTAGACGGCGTCCTGCAGGACGCGCGGGGAGATGTCCTGGATGCCGGCGAGGTCGGCGACGGAGCGGCGGAACTGCACGTCGAGGTACGAGCCCACGTCGCCGGCCTGGAGGTCCAGGTCGACCAGGGCCGTGCGCCGCCCGGCCGCGACCGCCGCCAGCGCGAACTGCACGGCCGCGAAGGTGGCGCCGACCCCGCCCTTGGCGCCGGTGACCGTGACCACCTTGCCGCCCGGGCCGCTGGGCAGTTCCGGGCCCCGGCCCAGGTGGCGGCGTACGCCCACGGACCACTGGGAGGCGGCCTGGACGCGGGCGGCGAGCTCCTCGTAGGCGAGGGGCAGGCCGATCAGGCCGCGGGCGCCGGAGTCCATGGCGGCGGAGAAGAGGGCGGGGCTCGCGTCGGAGGTGAGGAGGACGACTCCGACCGCGGGGAAGCGCAGGGCGACCTCGCGGATCAGCTCCAGGGCGGGGAGCGGACCGATCCGCTCGTGGACGAGGACCACCTCGGGCAGCTCGTCGATCGAATCGCTCGCGAGCCGGGCGAGGGTGTCGAGGAGGGAGGTGGAGTCGGGGACGGGGCCGGCCGGTTCGGCCCCCGGGAGCTGGCTGAGCAGGGTGGCGATGGCGCGGGCGGACTCCTGGTCGCCGACCGCGGGGAGGATTCGGGTGGTCATCGGCGCCTCACCGGTCCCCTTCGAGGGTGTAGAAGTGGTCGCCCGGGTTGGGCGCCGAGTCGGTGCCGGGTGCCACCAGGGCCAGGCGTACGTGCACGGCGAAGGACTCGGCGTAGGCCACGCGCTGGGTGTCCTTGGTGGACAGGGCGAAGGTGATCGGGACGGCGTCGACGGGGCTCTTCTTGTCGGCGTCCTTGCTGTCGATCGGGGTGAGCCTGCCGACGTTGATGACGCGGGCGTTGGCCACCATGAGCACGGAGGTGTCGGGGTCGGTCGGCTTCTTGCCCTTGTAGGTGCCGATGATGTTGACCTTGGCTCCGGGGGTGACCTTGCCGGCGACGCCCGTGGAGGCGTCGATCATGATCGCGATCTCCTGCTCCCCGGCCTGGAGCTTCGGCTTGTCGACGAACATGTCGTTCTGGAGCAGCGAGCCCTTCTTCAGGGAGGTGAGCGCCAGCTTGTCCTTGAGCACGCCCAGATCGGTGACGGCGGTCTCGGACAGCCACCGCTTGGGGACCGTGACCTCCTCGAACTGGCCGGCCGCCAGGGGGGTGTACGGGGCTATGTCGCCCTTCACCCGGTAGGCGACGACCTCGTTGCCGACCTTGGAGTTGACGTCTCCCATCACCACGAGGACTCCGCCGAAGGCGGCGAGGGCGCACAGGACCGACAGGATCAGCAGGATGACGCCGCGGCGCTGGCGTGAGTTCATGTGCGTCGTACCTCGCCGTTCTTCATTCGTTCGGGCCGGTCAGTGTCTGGATCTGGATCTGGGGCGGAGCCGGTCCGCGGGGGTGGCCGCGGAGGCCTCCTGCGGAGGCGGCTGCGGTGCGAGGAGCGGGGCGGAGCAGAAGCTGCAGCGGTCGCCGATGAGCTCGAAGCCGCACCAGCGGCACTCCTCGCGGCGGACCGAGGCGACGAGCTGGTAGAGCACGGAGGGGTCGGGGATGGCGGCCGCGAACTCCACCAGCTTCGGCGTGGCCCACCAGGCGGCCGAGTCCGCGGGCAGCGGGTTCTCCATGACGCCCTGGACCCGCCAGGCGGGGGCCAGGTCGGAGGCCACCCAGTCGGAGGTGAGCTGGCCGCGGGCGAAGGTGAGGTGGGTGGCGAAGTCGGGGCCCGGGGGGAGGGTGGCGCCGCCGCCGTGGGTTCCGCCGGAGCCCGAGCCCAGTTTGACCAGGTGCGGGGTCGGATGGGCCAGTACGGCGAACTGGGCGTTCGGAGACCAGGACTTGGCGTGCGCCTTCAGCCCGACCTGTACCCGGTCCAGCTTGGCGACCGAGCCGAGCAGTGCGCCCGCGTAGATGTAGTGGGCGAGTAAGCGGGCGGCGGAGGCCAGGACGCCGGGGCTGAAGTCGCAGACGCTGAGCTGGCGCAGCTGACGCACCAGCAGGGCGGTTCCCAGCGGCGGGAGATCGACGTCGACGAGTGCGATCCGGTCGGTTTCCAGGATGGCCCGGACGGTGTGCAGGCGGCGGACGGCGGAGGCGCGGAGCCAGGAGGGCACGAGGACCACCAGGTGGCCGTGGCGCTCCAGCAGGCCGGCCGTCTGGGCGAGCGCGCCGTCGAGGTCGAGCTCCTCGGGCGGCGGCAGTACGGCGGCGGCCGGGGTGTGCCGGTCCGGGGCCGGCAGCACCAGATCGGCGCTGGTGACAGCAATGGCGATCGGCATGCGCATCCCCCCGTTCACCCCGTCGTCCACGGGCGTTCCCCTGACCGCGGCGGGTGCGCGCATGCTGCGCGACCGCAAACGATCAACACCCTTCCCCCTTGCCCGAGCACCATATCCACGTCCTTCCTGACAGGGCAGGGCCTTGCACATTCCCGTGCCTCCGGCACGTGTCACGGGGGGCGGGAAAATCCGGACAACAGGGATCGCAAGTCGACGGGCAGGTCGATCAGTTCAAGCCATATTGCAAAGACTCTTGACATGGACATTGGACTAGACCAACTTGGCCGCAGGGCACCCCACGGCCCCGAACCCGCCCCACACGCTTGCCCTGGTCCTGCACCACGCCTGCCCCGAACCCGATCCGGAACACCTCTCTGACGCGTCCTCACTTCCCCACTCCCCCCACGGAGCCCACGTGAACCGCATACGTTCCCTCGCCATCCCGCTCGCCGTCACCCTCGCCGCCGCCGGCCTCACCGCCGTGGCCACCGGCACCGCCCAGGCCGCCGACGTCAACGTCGTCCGCAACGGCGGCTTCGAGTCCGGACTCGCCAACTGGACGTGCACCTCCGGCAGCGGCGAGGTCGTCTCCTCCCCCGTCTTCGCGGGGGCCGGCGCCCTCAAGGCCACCCCGGCGGGCCAGGACAACGCCCGGTGCAGCCAGGTCGTCACCGTCAAGCCGAACTCGACCTACACGCTCAGCCAACAGGTCAACGGCTCGTACGTGTACCTCGGCGCGACCGGGACCGGCACCCAGGACGTCTCCACCTGGACCCCCGGCACCGGCGGCGGCTTCCAGAAGCTGTCCACCACCTTCACCACCGGCCCGAGCACCACCCAGGTCACCGTCTACACCCACGGCTGGTACGGCCAGCCCGGTTTCGTGGTCGACGAGTTCAGCGTCTTCGGCCCCGACGGCGGAGGCGGCACCGACCCCGGGCCGTCCATCCCCGGCGCGCCGTCGGGCAGCGCCGTTTCCGGCCAGAGCTCCAGCGGGCTCACCCTTTCGTGGAACGCGGTCAGCGGGGCGGCCGGGTATTACGTGTATCAGGACGGCGTCCGCGTCCAGACCGTGACCTCGGGCACCTCCGCGCAGATCACCGGGCTCGCCGCGTCGACCACGTACTCCTTCCAGGTGAGCGCGTACAACGCGGCCGGCGAGGGCGTGAAGGGTGCGGCCGTCCCCGGCACCACCACGAGCGGCGGGGGCGGCAATCCGAACCCCTCGGTGCCCAAGCACGCGGTGACCGGCTACTGGCAGAACTTCAACAACGGCGCGACCGTCCAGAAGATCTCCGACGTCTCCGCGCAGTACGACATCATCGCCGTCTCCTTCGCCGACGCCACGAGCACGCCCGGCGCCATCACCTTCAACCTCGACTCGGCCGGCCTCGGCGGCTACACGGTCCCCCAGTTCAAGGCGGACATCGCCGCGAAGAAGGCGGCCGGCAAGTCCGTCATCCTCTCCATCGGCGGCGAGAAGGGCACCATCTCGGTCAACGACTCGGCGTCCGCGAACAACCTCGCGAACTCCGCGTACGCGCTGATGCAGGAGTACGGCTTCACCGGGATCGACATCGACCTGGAGAACGGCCTGAACCCGACCTACATGACCCAGGCGCTGAAGGCGCTGTCGGCGAAGGCCGGACCCTCGATGGTCCTCACCATGGCCCCGCAGACCATCGACATGCAGTCGACGGCGGGCGGCTACTTCAAGACGGCCCTCGCCGTGAAGGACATCCTCACCGTCGTCAACATGCAGTACTACAACAGCGGCGCGATGCTCGGCTGCGACGGCAAGGTCTACTCCCAGGGCTCGGTGGACTTCCTCACCGCGCTGGCCTGCATCCAGCTGGAGGGCGGGCTCGACCCCTCGCAGGTGGGCATCGGGGTCCCGGCCTCCCCCAGCGGCGCGGGCAGCGGCTACGTCTCGCCGACCATCGTGAACAACGCGCTGGACTGCCTGGCCAGGGGCACGAGCTGCGGCAGCTTCAAGCCCTCGAAGACCTACCCGGGGCTGCGCGGCGCGATGACCTGGTCGACCAACTGGGACGCCAAAGCGGGTAGCGCTTGGTCCAACGCGGTGGGTCCGAAGGTCCACGGCCTGCCGTAGCAGGTAGGTGTGTGGGGATGGCTGGTTTGAGGTTCTTGACCCGGACATGCCACGAGAGCACGCTGTGCGCGTCCGCACGGCTACCCCCACACTCCCACCAGGAGAACGCATGCGGCTCCACCACCGCCGAAGGGCCGCCGTCACGGCGGCCCTTCTCGCGCTCGCGCTCGGCGCACCCGCCTACGGCCTGAGCGCGACGGCAGCCCCGCCGCCCACCCCGTCGACCGCCACCCAGGACGAGTCGATCACCCAGTACGAGATCCAGGGCCCGTCCACGGCGACGGAACGCACCGCCCTGCTCCGTACCGGCATCTCGATCGACGAGGTGGACGCCCGCTCGGTCGTCGTCAGCGCCGACCCGATGCAGGCCAAGAAGCTGCGCGCCCTCGGCTACGAGCTGACCGCGCTGCCCGGACCGCCGGACCGCTCCGACGGGCGCGACATCGCCGCCGGGATCAACGACTTCCCGTCGAAGGACGCGCTCTACCACAACTACGCCGAGGCGAACGCGGAGATCAACCAGCGCATCGCCCAGTACCCCTCGATCATGAGCAAGCAGGTCATCGGAAAGTCCTACGAAGGCCGCGACCTCATCGCGATCAAGATCAGTGACAACGTTGCGACCGACGAGGCCGAGCCCGAGGTGCTCTTCACCGCGCACCAGCACGCCCGCGAGCACCTGACGGTCGAGATGGCCCTCTACCTGCTCAAGGAGTTCGGCTCCAAGTACGGGACGGACTCGCGGATCACCAACGCGGTCAACGGGCGCGAGATCTGGATCATCCCGGACCTCAACCCCGACGGCGGCGAGTACGACATCGCCTCCGGCTCGTACCGCTCCTGGCGCAAGAACCGGCAGCCGAACTCCGGCTCCTCCTACGTCGGCACCGACGAGAACCGCAACTGGAACTACAAGTGGGGCTGCTGCGGCGGCTCCAGCTCCAGCAAGAGCTCCGAGACCTACCGGGGCCCGGCCGCCGAGTCGGCGCCCGAGGTCAAGGTCGTCTCGGACTTCGTGCGCAGCCGCGTGATCGGCGGCAAGCAGCAGATCAAGGCCGCCATCGACTTCCACACGTACAGCGAGCTCGTGCTGTGGCCGTACGGGTGGACGTACAACGACACGGCGCCCGGACTGACCGCCGACGACCTGGCCGTGTACAAGAAGATCGGCACCAGCATGGCGGCCAGCAACGGCTACACGCCCGAGCAGTCGAGCGACCTGTACATCACGGACGGGACGATCGACGACTGGCTGTGGGGCAACCAGAAGATCTTCGCCTACACCTTCGAGATGTACCCGACCGGCTCGGGCGGCGGCGGCTTCTACCCGCCGGACGAGGTCATCGACCGCGAGACGGCGCGCAACAAGGACGCGGTGCTGCAGCTCCTGGAGAACGCGGACTGCATGTACCGGTCGATCGGCAAGCAGGCGCAGTACTGCCCGTAGTGCCCGCTGCCACGTGAGCCGGGGCGCCCCACCGCCAGGGGGGCGCCCCTTCGCGCGTGCCGGCCCGGCCAGATCCGGAAGAGACGGCCTAGTCCTTCTCCGCCTCCTGGGCGTTGCGCCAGATGGTGAGGTCGACGGTGAGGTACTTGGTCGACTCCTTGGCGCCCGTCCGGCCGCGGAAGGTCGCCACCGCGATGTGCCCGGCCTTGCTCAGCACGCAGACCTGCGAACCGTCCGTGAGCTCGTCGAGGCCGACCTTCTCGGTGAAGCGGGTCACCGCGCGGCAGGTCTCCAGGGAACCCTTCTCGGAGTTGTTCAGCAGGACGATCTTGCCGTTGTCCGTGCCGAACTTCTCGTCCCCGAACAGGGTGTCCCGGTAGTAGAAGAGGTCCCCCGAGCCGTAGAGCACGCCGCTCTTGGTCTCGGCCGGGCGCGGCGGATTGTCGGCGAGCATCACCTGGTGGTTCTCGGGCATCTCGATGTGCTGGTACGAGACCGGCTGCGGGTCGGCGCGCTTGCCGTTCCCGCCCGGCGAGGCGCTCGCGCTCGCCGTGCCACCGCCGCCGCTGCCGGGCGACCCGGCCGCGCCGTCCTTCTTGTCGCCGTCCGGCAGCAGGGACCCGATGACGGCGAGCCCGATGACCGCACCCACGACGGACAGGGTGACGATCAGCCCGGTCCGCTTGGGACGGGCCGGGGCGGGCGGGTACGTGGGCTGCCCCCATCCCGGCTGCGCGTAGGCGGGCTGGGCGTACGCGGGCTGCGGGCGCGGGGGCTGCGCGTACGCGGGCTGCCCGAACGAAGGCTGCGGGTGCGCCGGCTGCGGGTGCGTCGGCTGCCCGTACCCGGGCGGTGTCCCGTAGCCGGTCGGGGCCGTCGGCGGTCCGGTCGGGGCCGGAGCGGGCTGCGCAGCGGCGGCCTGGGTCGCGGCGGCGGCGAGACCGGTGGGCGCGTAGCCGGGCGCGGCGGCGGGTGCCGGGGGCGGGCTCGCGGCCGGAGGCTGCGCGGAGACCTCGGTCGGCACCGGCGTGGCCGGCCGCGGCGGCGGGGTGGGCGCCGGTGCGGGCAGCGACTGCACCCGCTCGGTGATGGAACCGGCGACCGCGCGCGGCAGCCAGTCCTCGCCCTGGCGCAGCGGCTCGGCGCCGGCGGCCTCGTTGCACAGCGCGATGACCTCGGTCAGCGCGGGCCGGTCGGCCGGGTCGCGGCTGAGGCAGCGGGTCACCAGGGGCCGCAGCTCCTCGGGCAGCCCGCCGAGGTCGGGGTCCTCGTGCACGATGCGGTAGAGCACGGCGTGCGAGGGCCCGTCGCCGTAGACGGAGGACCCGATGGCCGCGAAGGCGGCGATCTGGCCGAGGGCGAAGACGTCGGTGGCCGGGGTGATCGTGCCCGCCGAGGCCTGCTCGGGCGCCATGAACGCCGGGGTGCCGATGCTGACGCCCGTGCTGGTCAGGGCGGTGGTGTCGGCTGCGCGGGCGATGCCGAAGTCGATGACGCGCGGGCCGTCGGAGGCGAGGAGCACGTTGGCGGGCTTCAGGTCGCGGTGGACGATGCCCGCTCCGTGGATGACGGTCAGGGCCTCCGCGACCCCGACGGCCAGCAGCAGCACGCTGCGCGGCGGCAGTGCGCCGTGGTGGGCCACGGCGTGCGCGAGGGAGGGGCCGGGCACGTAGGCCGTGGCCAGCCAGGGCTGGGCGCCCTCGGTGTCCGAGTCGATGACGGGGGCGGTGTAGAGCCCCTGGACCCGCTCCGCGGACCGTACTTCCTGCTGGAAGCGCCGCCGGAACTCGGGGTCCTCGCCGAACTCGGACCGGATCACCTTGATGGCGATGGGGCGGCCGCCCGGCGTGTACGAGAGGTACACCTTGCCCATGCCGCCCGCGCCGAGCACCGCCGCGAGCCGGTAGCCGCCCACGACCTCCGGGTCGTCCGCCTTGAGCGGTTGGAAGATTCCTGCCGAAGGTGCGCTGCTCATTGAGGATCCGTCCCTGCTAGCGGCGTCCCGGCCCCCGCCGGCGCCCCGAAGTCACCCGCGAGGGTACCCAATGGGCGGCCGTCGTCCCACCGGGACGGACGGCGTTCCCGGCGGCGGGAGTTGGCCCGCCGCCGGTGCCGCCGGGCCGCCGGTGCCGCCGGGATGCGCCGGTCAGCCGCGGAAGACGGGGTACCCGTCGCCGTCGGCGTCGGACCCGCCCTCGGTGTAGCGGACTATCCCAGCACGGCGAGGGCGTCGATCTCGATCAGCAGGTCGCCGGGGAGGCCCACGTAGACGGTGGTGCGGGCGGAGGGGGCCGCCTTCAGGTTCTGCTCCTCGAAGTAGGCGTTGTAGATCTCGTTCATCTCTTCGAAGTGCGTGGTGTCGGTGAGGTAGACGCGCAGCATCATCACGTCGTCCCAGCCGGCGCCGCCCGCCTCCAGGACGGAGCGGACGTTCTCCAGCGTCTGGAGGGTCTGCTCGCGCAGGGTGGGGCCGGCGGGCGTGGGCTCCTGGCCGTCCACGTGCGGGAGGAAGCCGACCTGGCCGGCGACCTGGAGGATGTTGCCCTTGCGGACGCCGTGCGAGAACTTCGCGGGCGGGTCGGTGTGGGTGGCGGGGACGATCGCGATCTTGTCGGTCATGGCCTGTGTTCTTCCTGTTCCTGTACGGGGCCCGAGCCTGAGTACTCGCGGCCGATGGCGTCGGCGGTCTGCCGTACGAGCGGGAGGAGTTCGAGCAGCCCCACGACGGAGAGGACCACGCCGGGGGCGGAGACGGACATCGCGGCGACCACGCGGCCGTCGGGTCCGCGGACGGGGGCGGCCAGGCAGTTCAGGGACTCCTCGTGCCCGCCGATGTCCGTGGCCCACCCCTGGGCGCGTACGAGGTCCAGCTCGCGCAGGTACGCGTCGGCGTCGGGGGTGGAGCGGGAGGTGTAGGCCGGGTACTCGATGCGCGCGGCCAGGGCCCGGCGCTCCGGCTCCGGCAGGTCGGCGACGAGCAGCTTGGCCACGGCGGCGACGGTGAGGGGGACGGGCCGGCCGATGCGCGAGTACATCCGCACCGCGTAGCGGCTGTCGACCTTGTCCACGTAGACGACCTCGTCGTCCTGGTGGAGGGCGAGGTGCACGGTGTGGCCGGTGATCCGGTTCAGTTCCAGCAGGTGCGGGTGCGCGATGTCGCGGACGTCGAGGTTCTCGATGGACTCGGCGGCCAGCGCGAAGAGGGAGGCCCCGAGCCGGTAGCGCCCGTCGCCCTGCCGGTAGACGAAGCCGTGCTCCTGGAGGGTCCGCAGCAGCCGCAGGGCCGTGCTCTTGTGCACGTCGAGCACCTCGGCGACCTCGCCGAGCCCGGTGGGGCCCTTGGCCAGGGCAGGCAGGATCCGGAGCGCCCGCTCCACCGACTGGCTCACGCCGCCACCTCTGTATGGAATCGGGGCTCGGCCTGTCGGCCCGGCCCTGCCGACCCGGCCCCGTTGACCCGTCGTCACCCGGGATGTTAGACAGCATGCAGCAGTGCACGCAACGACTGTTGCACTGTACGCAACATCCGCAATGCCCCGGGAGGCACACGCACATGCCCAGCGACCCCGTCCAGGCACTCGCCCAGGAGCCGGTGGACCACCGGTTCAAGGGACTCCCCCCGGACGCCGGGCAGGCGGGCCTCACCGTGGGAGAGCTGACCGCCGAGCGGCGCAGCCTCTACACCGGCGGCTTCACGACGCCCGTGCTCACCCTCGACGCCGAGGCCCTGAGCCACAACCTCGCAGCCCTGGGCACCTACGCCGAGCGCCACAACCTGGCCTTCGCCCCGCACGGCAAGACCTGCATGGCCCCGCAGCTGTTCCGGCGTCAGCTGGAGCACGGGGCCTGGGGCATCACCGCCGCCGTCCCCCACCAGGCGCGCGTCTACCGGGCGTTCGGCATCCAGCGGATCTTCCTCGCCAACGAGCTCGTCGACGCCGCCGCCCTGCGCTGGGTGGCCTCCGAGCTCGCCGCGGACCCCGACTTCCGCTTCGTCTGCTACGTGGACTCCGTGCGCGGGGTCCAGCTCATGGACCGGGCCCTCCGGGGGCAGTCCCAGCGGGTCGACGTGGTCGTCGAGCTCGGCGCCGGGGAGGGCGCCCGCACGGGGGCCCGTACCGACGAGGACTGCCGGGCCGTCGCCGATGCGGTGGCGGGAACGGACACCCTGCGCCTGGTCGGCATCGCCGGATACGAGGCGGAGGTGCCCGGCGCCGACCCGGACTCCGTGCACGCCTACCTGCGCCGGCTCACCGCCCTGGCGGCCGAGTTCGACAAGGCGGGGCGGTTCGAGGGGGTCGGGGAGATCGTCGTCAGCGCGGGCGGCTCCGCCTGGTTCGACGCCGTCGCCGACGTGTTCGCCGAGCTGCCGGAGCTCTCGCGGCCGGTCCTGAAGCTGCTGCGCTCCGGTGCGTACGTCTCCCACGACCACGGCTGGTACACCCGCCTCACCCCCTTCAACCGGATCCCCGAGGAGGGCGGCCTGCGCCCCGCCTTCCGGCTCTGGACGCAGGTGGTCTCCCGGCCGTCCCCCACGCAGGCGTTCGTCAACGCCGGCAAGCGGGACATCGCCTACGACCTGGGGCTGCCCGAGGCCGAGCTCGTGCGCGATCCCCTGACCGGAGCCGAGCGCCCGGCCACCGGCATCCGCGTCCTCAAGCTCTCCGACCAGCACGCCTGGCTGGAAACGGACTCCGCCGAGGACGTCCAGGTCGGCGACTGGGTGGCGCTGGGCATGTCCCACCCGTGCACGATCTTCGAGAAGTGGCCGCTGATCCCGGTGGTGGAAGCCGACGGCACGGTCACCGAGTACGTCCGGACGTTCTTCTAGACGCCCGGCTCCCGAGGAGCGTTCCCACCACCATGGACCTGGTCATCCGAGGGGCCCGCGTCGTCGACGGCACGGGCGGGCCCTCCCACACCGCCGACGTCGCCGTCCACGAGGGCCGCATCGTCGAGGTGGGCGGCCGGATCGCGGGCGGCGGGCGGCGCACGCTCGACGCCCGCGGGCTCGCCCTGGCCCCCGGTTTCATCGACATGCACGCCCACAGCGACCTGGCCCTGCTGCGCGATCCGGACCACGGCGCGAAGGCGGCCCAGGGCGTGACCCTCGAAGTCCTCGGCCAGGACGGCCTGTCGTACGCCCCCGTCGACGACCGCACGCTGGCCGAGGTGCGGGCCGCCATCGCCGGCTGGAACGGCACGGGCGAGGACATCGACTTCGACTGGCGTGACGTCGGCGGGTACCTGGACCGGCTCGACCGGGCCCACGGCGGGCAGGGCATCGCCGTGAACGCCGCCTACCTGGTCCCCCAGGGCACCGTCCGTGCCCACGTCGTCGGCTGGGGCGACCGCCCCGCCACCCCCGCGGAGCTCGACCGGATGCGGGCGCTGGTCGCGGAGGGGCTCGCGCAGGGCGCCGTCGGCATGTCCTCGGGGCTCACCTACACCCCGGGCATGTACGCCTCCGGCGCCGAACTGGGCGAGCTGTGCCGGGTGGTGGCCCGCTACGGCGGCTACTACTGCCCGCACCACCGCTCGTACGGCCGCGGGGCCATGGCCGCCTACGCCGAGATGGTCGAGCTGACCCGCGAGGCCGGCTGCGCCCTGCACCTGGCGCACGCCACGATGAACTTCGGGGAGAACGAGGGCCGGGCGGGCGAACTGCTCGCCCTGCTCGACGGCGCACTGGCCGGCGGCGCCGACATCACCCTCGACAGCTATCCGTACACCCCCGGCTGCACCACCCTGGTCGCCCTGCTGCCCAGCTGGGCGAACGAGGGCGGACCCGAGGCGGTCCTCGCCCGGCTGCGCGACGACGCACAGGCCGAGCGGATCCGGTACGCGCTGGAGGTGGAGGGCGCCGACGGCTGCCACGGGGTCCCGGTCGACTGGTCGACGATCGAGATCGCCGGGACCACGGACCCGGCCTACGGGGCGTACGTCGGCACGCGCGTCCCCGACTGGGAGACGGCCCGGGCGCTGCTGCTGGGCGACCGGCTCGGGCCGAGCATCCTGCAGCACGTCGGGCACGAGGAGAACGTACGGGCGATCATGCGCCACCCGGTGCACACGGGCGGCTCGGACGGCATCCTGCAGGGCGCGAAACCGCATCCGCGGGCCTACGGCACCTTCCCGCACTACCTCGGGCAGTACGTGCGCGAGCTGGGCGTCCTGTCCCTGGAGGAGTGCGTCGCCCACCTCTCCGGCCGTCCCGCCGCACGGCTGCGGCTGCCGGACCGGGGGCTGGTGCGCGTCGGGCACCGGGCGGACCTGGTCCTCTTCGATCCGCTGACGGTCGCGGCCGGATCGACGTACGAGCAGCCGCGCGCGCTGCCGTCCGGGATCCCGTACGTGCTGATCGACGGGCGTTTCGTCGTACGGGACGGGCGCAGGACGGACGTCCTCGCGGGGCGGTCCGTCCGCCGGACCCCGTACGGCGGGCGCTGATCGGCCACGGATCGGCCGCCGACGGGCTGCCGGTCGGCCGATTGCCGCACATACGATGAGCAGCATGTACGCCTTTGTTCCCGCCGCTCTCTTCCTCGTCCTCTTCGGCGTGAGCGTCCGGGAGGACCGCCGGCGCTTCCGCAACGCGGTCTATCTGGGCCTCACCCTCATCTTCCTGTCCGTCGCCCTGCTCACCCTGGTCCCGAACCTGCCCGCCGGTCTCGACACGGCCGTCGTCGCGCTGGTCTTCCTGGTCCCGGCGCTCGGCACGATCGCGCTCGGGTTCTTCCTGATCGGCAACGCCGTGACGGTGATCCGCAAGGAGGGCCGCCGCCCGGCGCTCCTCTCCTTCGCGGCCGGGGTGGCGATCTTCGCCCTGATCGGGTTCGTCCTGATCCTGGGCAACCGGGGCTCGCAGTCCTGGGACGCGGTGGTGGTGGGCGTGCTCCTCCTGGCCGGGTACGTCTCCTTCCTCTTCCTCTGCTTCCTCGCCTACGCCTTCCTCTACGGCCGGATCAAGGTGCACGGGGACGTCGACTTCGTGGTGATGCTCGGCTCCGGCCTCATCGGCGGCGACCGGGTCCCGCCGCTGCTGGCCTCGCGGCTGCGCAAGGGCCGGGAGATCCACGACGCGCAGATCGCCCGCGGCGGGCGGGTGCCGCTGCTGCTGACCTCGGGCGGCAAGGGATCGGACGAGAAGCTCGCGGAGGCGCGGGCGATGGCCGACTGGCTGATCGCCCAGGGCGTGCCCCAGGACCACGTGCGGCTGGAGGACCGGTCCCGCACGACGGAGGAGAACCTCCTGTTCAGCCGCACGATCATGGAGGCGGCCGACCCCGGCTACCGCTGCGTGGTGGTCACCAACAACTTCCACGCCTTCCGCGCCGCGATGATGGCCCGCAAGGCCGGGGTGAACGGCCAGGTGCTGGGATCGCCGACGGCGGCGTACTTCTGGCCGAGCGCGACGATCCGGGAGTTCGTGGCGGTGTTCTGGGAGCACAGGACCGTGAACCTCGGCATCTGCGGGGCGGTCGTCGTCCTGACGGCCGCACTTGCGGCCCTCACGGCCTGAGCCGCGGCCCGGCCGGGGCCCGGCCCCGGTCCCGAGGTGCGTTCATGGGGGCGCGGCCGGAGGATGGGGGCCAGGGGGACACAGCAGGAGGTAGCCATGGACAGTGAATCGGACCAGCAGCCCCAGCGCCCCGCCCACCTCTACACGGGGTCGGAGCACCCGTTCGACCCTGAGGACCTCGTCATGGCACGCGGCCAGGACCCGACGCCGGAACGGGTCGAGAAGGCGCGCAAGCTGATCGAGAAGGAGGGCGCGAGGGCGCTCGAACGCTACCTCCCGTAGGTGGGCCCGGAGCGGGGCGGACCGGGCACCCGGTCCGCCCCGAGGTGCGCGGCGGACGGTGCGCATCCAGAATCGATGGATGCTCGTTAGCCGCTCGGGGGCCGAATCCGAAAGGACCGCAACGATGGCGATCGACTCCCCCACGACCGCGACCGGGACCCCGACCGCGACCCCCGACTGGGACCACCCGGCCGACCCGCCGACGGGCCAGCTCTCCACGCACGTGCGCACGTACGTGGACACCTCCGGCGCCGACGGGCACCTGTGGCACGGGGTTCCGACGCTGCTCCTGACCACCCTGGACCGGTTCTCCGGCCGGCCCGTCCGCACGCCGCTGATCTACGCGAAGGACGACGGACGCCACATCGTGCTGGCCACCGCGGCCGACGGCACGCCCGGCGTCCCCTCCTGGTACCGCAACCTCACCGCCCACCCCGAGGTCCGCCTCCAGGTCGGCGCCCTGACCGCGCAGGCCCGCGCACGGACGGCGACCCCGGCGGAGCGGGAGACGTACTGGGAGGCCGTGACCGCCCTGTGGCCCGCCTACGAGGACCACCAGTCGGCGGCCGCACCCCGCGAGATCCCCCTGGTGATCATCGAACGCTGAGCCGGCCTAGCCGGCCTGGCGCTGCGGCCGGGAGCGGACCCATGCGGCGAAGTCCTCCATGCCGTCGATGAGGGCCTCGAAGCGGAAGGAGTGGAAGAGGTCGAAGGCGTGGTGGCCGCCGGGGAGTTCGACGTACACGACCGGCGAGGTGGAGACGGAGCGCAGGGCCGTGACGAGGGCCTTGGGGTTGTCGGTGTCCACCAGCTCGTCCAGGTCGCCGTGCGCGATGAGGAACGGTGGCGCGTCCGCCCGGGCGAGGTTGACCGGCGAGGTCGCCGGGTCCCCGTCGAAGTACACCCCGAGGTAGCCGTTGAGGGCGATGGCGGCGGTCACCGTGGTGTCCGCCTCCTCGAACCCGGGCTGGTAGGCCGGTTCGTTGGGGGTGAGGGCGGCGAGCGCCGCCATGTGGCCGCCCGCGGAACTTCCCGATACGAACACGCCCGCCGCGGGGTCCGCGCCGTACGCCGTGGCGTGCTCGCGGGCCCAGGCGATGACCTTCTTCGCGTCGATCAGGTGGTCCGGGTGGGAGAAGGCGGGCCGCAGACGGTAGTTGGCGCTGATGCAGACCCAGCCCCGGCTCGCGAGCCGGTAGAGCAGGGGCAGTGACTGGGTGTTCTTGCGTCCCTGGTCGTAGTGGCCGCCGTGGAAGTGGATCAGTACGGGGCCGCCCTCGGGGCGCGCGCGGTGGTGGTAGACGTCGAGGAGGTTGCGGCGGCCCGCGTCCCCGTACGCGAGGTCGCCCACCCGTGTGACGTCGCCGCGGCGGCGGAACACGGGCCGGAGCAGGATGCGCGCCAGGGGCGGCCTGCGGCGGGTGGCGGCTCCGGCACCGAGCGCCTCGTCCAGGGCGCCCCTGACCAGCGGCGCCGTCCGTATCCCCCGGCGGGCGGCCACCACGAGCCCGGCGGCCGCGACGGCGGCCAGAGCCACGGCCGCCCGGTCGGCAGCCGTGGCGATGTCGCCCTCCGCGAAGGCCAGCGCCGTGGAGGCGGTCAGCGCGTAGAGGGCGACGTGCGGTATCTCGTTGAAGACCAGGCCGAGCCGGTAGCTGAAGAAGAAGAGTGGCTTCGGCCCGCGGATGCGCACCAGGCAGAACACCGCGATCACCGCCGCCAGCACAGCGGTCAACGCATAACCCACAGCCATCGGAACCACTCCCCCGCGACGCCAGTGCCGAAGTACCCCTCTGTGGTTCCACGGAGGAAGCGCCGGCGAAACCGCCTGGTGCCGCGCCGGGCGCCGCGACCCCGTGGACCTTTCCGGTCGCGGCACCAGGCACTAGGCGAAGTCGTACACCGTGACCGGTATCCCCTGCGCGCACAGCCCGTCCCGGACCAGCGGGCCGACGCGGGACCACGTGCCGCCGGCCAGTCCGCAGCCGATGCGGGGCATGTGGACGGAGGCACCCCGTTCCACGGCGTGGCCCGCCAGGCGGGCGAGGCACTGCTCGATCGCCTCGTACCGGACGGGCGGGCCGCCGCTGCCGGTGCGGATGCCGTGCTGGCCGATCATGTTCGCGACCCAGGTGTCCGGGCGGACCTGGACGAGCTGCACCGCGCCCAGCGCGAAGTCGTTCCCGCTGCGACCCCTGTGCCACGCCCGGTACGCGGCCTCCGGCTCGCTCCAGCGCTTCGAGAGGGCGAGGACGAAGCCCTTGCCCCAGCCTCCGCGGTCGTTGCAGACGTGCGCGATGATCTTCGGCCCCCGGGCCTGCGGACTGCTCGCGTCCCCCCGGACGATCGTTGGCTCGTGCATGCCGATCCCCCCTTTCCCCTGTCCGGAAGGTACCCGGACCCTCTGACAGCGCCGGAAGGCACGGGGAGGGGAGGGGCTTGGGGCCTCAGCCTTCGGGTCGTTGGTCCGCAGTCTTTACGACCATGGGTTTATGCCGTTTTAACCGTGTTACAACTGGAACATCGCGCTGCAAATAGCGCATTTTCCTTAGCTGTTGCCCAGCCCACACAAGCGCTGCCTGCCTTGGCAACACACCCCGTTTCCTCTGGAGGAAGCAACCGTGAGTACAGCCGAGCAGACGGCCCCGTCTGCCAAGAAGAACTCCGCCGCCATGGCGGTCATGCAGCGCCTCGGCCGCAGCCTCATGCTGCCGATCGCCGTGCTGCCGGCCGCCGCGCTGCTGATGCGCTTCGGTCAGCCGGACATGCTGGGCAGCGACTCGCTGCCGAGCTGGTGCAACGAGATAGCCAAGTACATGGCCGCCGGCGGCGGCGCCATCTTCGACAACCTGGCGCTGCTCTTCGCCGTCGGCATCGCGGTCGGCTACGCCAAGAAGGCCGACGGCTCCACCGGTCTCGCGGCCGTCGCGGGCTACCTGGTCTTCGCCAAGGTGCTGGGCACCTTCACCGACGGCAACGTGCCGCAGATCGAGAAGGTCGTCGAGCACAAGGTCGCCCTCGTGGACGCCCCGGTCAACGCCGGCGTGCTCGGCGGTGTCGTCATGGGCGTCGTCGTCGCCCTGCTGTACCAGAAGTTCTACCGGACCAAGCTGCCGGACTGGGCGGGCTTCTTCGGCGGCCGCCGCCTCGTCCCGATCATGTCCTCCCTCGCGGGTCTGGTCATCGGCATCGTCTTCGGCCTCATCTGGCCGGTGCTCGGCAAGGGCATCCACGGCTTCGGTGAGTGGCTGGTCAACTCCGGCGCCGTCGGCGCGGGCATCTTCGGTGTCGCCAACCGTGCGCTGATCCCCGTCGGCATGCACCACCTGCTGAACTCCTTCCCGTGGTTCCAGGCGGGCGAGTACAACGGCGCCCACGGCGACATCGCCCGCTTCCTCGCCGGCGACCCGAGCGCCGGACAGTTCATGACCGGCTTCTTCCCGATCATGATGTTCGCCCTCCCGGCCGCCTGCCTCGCGATCGTGCACTGCGCCCGCCCCGAGCGCCGCAAGGTCGTCGGCGGCATGATGTTCTCCCTCGCGCTCACCGCCTTCGTCACGGGCATCACCGAGCCGATCGAGTTCACCTTCATGTTCATCGCCCCGGTGCTGTACGCGATCCACGCGGTCCTGACCGGTGTCTCGATGGCGCTGACCTGGGCGCTCGGAATGAAGGACGGCTTCGGCTTCTCGGCCGGCGCGATCGACTTCTTCCTCAACCTCGGCATCGCGTCGAACCCGTGGGGTCTGGCCGGCATCGGCCTCTGCTTCGCCGCGCTGTACTACGTCATCTTCCGCTTCGCGATCACCAAGTGGAACCTGCCGACCCCGGGCCGCGAGTCCGACGAGGAGCTCGCCGAGATCCTCAAGGCCGAGGCGAAGTAACCGTGCCCACGACGCAGCGCACTCCCGGGCGGGGAATGCCTTGCGAGGAGCGGCGCGAGCTGATCGCCGGAGCGGTGCGGGCCAACGGCCGCGTCCGGGTCGCGGACCTCGTACGGGAACTGGGCGTCAGCCGGATGACCGTCCACCGGGACCTCCAGCACCTGGACGCGCAGGGCCGGATACGCCGGATCCGCTCCGGGGCGACGATCGCGGCTCCCGCCGCGGACGCCGCGCCCGCCACGGCCTGAGCGCCACCCGAAAGCGGGGGCGGGGCACCACCGACCGACCGGTGGTGCCCCGCCCCTTTCGCGTTCCTCAGGCCCGTGCCGTCGCGACCAGCAGCCCGCGCCACCGGGTGCGCTCCGCGACCAGGCAGGCCGCCGCGAGGGCCGTCACCGGGACCGCCGCCCACACGGGCCAGGCGGACCAGGAGGCCGCCACGGCCACGACGAGCTGGAGCAGCACCAGCGCGATCGTCACCGTGCCCGGCACCGCGACGATCACCTGGGCCTTGTCCCCCGGCGTGGAGAACACCGTGGGCAGGCCGATCAGCAGCACCACGCTCGCCACCGCCGCCGTCACCGACCAGCCGGCCAGCGCCCACGGGGCCGCCACCCAGGCGCACAGCTCGGTCGCGAAACGCAGCACCGAGGGGAGGTCCGCCTTCGGTCCCGTCCCCGGTCCCGTCCCCGATGCACCCGGTGCGCCCCATCCGCCCGGTGCGCCCGGTCTTGCGTCGTCCATCTCCCGCGTCCCCCGCTCTCCTTGATCACTGCCGCGCGCCGCAGACACCTTAGGAGCCGACAGGGTGACGAGCGCAACACCGTTCCCGGGCCCTCCGCTCGGCCCACTCATTCCGCAGGCCGGAGCGGGGCCGCGGCCCCGGTTTCCAAGGGCTCGTGGCGCCCGTACCCAAGCTTTGCGCGAAAGGGGACATATCGGTCTGCCGCCCGCCCCTGGGCTCCGGGTCAAATAGCGGAGCGCGCCCGCATCGGGACCCGTAAGCTCCCGTCATGCAGGTGATCCAGTCAACGAAACTCGCCAATGTCTGCTACGAGATCCGCGGCCCCGTCCTCGAAGAGGCGATGCGGCTCGAAGCAGCAGGTCATCGCATCCTCAAGCTCAACACCGGCAACCCCGCGGCCTTCGGCTTCGAGTGCCCGCCGGAGATCCTTGAGGACATGCTCCGCAACCTGGGCAACGCCCACGGATACGGTGACGCGAAGGGCCTGCTCTCGGCGCGCCGTGCGGTCATGCAGCACTACCAGACCAAGGGCATCGACCTGGACGTCGAGGACGTCTACATCGGCAACGGGGTCTCCGAGCTGATCCAGATGTCGATGCAGGCGCTGCTCGACGACGGCGACGAGGTGCTCGTCCCGGCGCCGGACTACCCGCTGTGGACCGCGTCCGTCAGCCTGGCCGGCGGCACCGCCGTGCACTACCGCTGCGACGAGCAGTCCGACTGGATGCCGGACCTCGCCGACATCGAGCGCAAGGTCACCGACCGGACCCGCGCGATCGTGATCATCAACCCGAACAACCCGACCGGCGCCGTCTACGACGACGAGATGCTGCGCGGGCTGACGGACATCGCCCGCCGCCACAACCTGATCGTCTGCTCGGACGAGATCTACGACCGGATCCTCTACGACGGAACCACGCACACCAACACCGCCGCCATCGCGCCGGACCTGCTGTGCCTGACCTTCAACGGGCTCTCCAAGAACTACCGCGTCGCCGGCTACCGCTCGGGCTGGATGGCGGTGTGCGGGCCCAAGAAGCACGCCTCGTCCTACATCGAGGGCCTGACGATCCTGGCGAACATGCGGCTCTGCGCCAACATGCCCTCGCAGCACGCCATCGCCACCGCCCTCGGCGGACGCCAGTCGATCAACGACCTGGTGCTGCCCGGCGGGCGGATCCTGGAGCAGCGCGACACGGCGTACGAGCTGCTGACGCAGATCCCCGGCATCACCTGCGTGAAGCCGAAGGGCGCGCTGTACCTGTTCCCGAAGCTGGACCCGTCCGTCTACAAGATCAAGGACGACCGGCAGATGGTCCTCGACCTGCTCCGCGAGGAGAAGATCATGGTCGTGCACGGGACGGGCTTCAACTGGCCCGAGCCCGACCACTTCCGGATCGTGACCCTGCCCAACGCGAAGGACCTCGCCGACGCGGTCACCCGGATCGGCAACTTCCTCGACGGGTACAGCCAGCCGTAGCCGCGAGCCGTGACTACGCGGCTGCGACGAGTCCCGCGGACAGGGCCTCGGAGATCGCGGCGACGTGGTGGTAGGCCTGCCCGGCGGCGGCGAGCACCCGGTCCTGCTCGCCGGGGCCGGGCAGCGCCGCGTTCAGGCGCGCGGTGAAGCGGGCCCAGCGCTCGCGGTCGCCGCTGGCGTAGTACGCCACGCCGTCCGTGCCGGGCAGCCCGTAGGCCTCGGCGACGTACCGGCGCAGGATCGTGCCGCCGAGCGTGGAGCCCTCCAGCACGTAGAGGAACCCGAGCAGGGCCGGCGGGTCCGAGGCCGCGGCCGCGCGGATCTCCCGTACGAGGGCGTCCGCCGGGGCGGCCGCGGTGGACGCCGGGAAGACCCCGTCCTCGGCGAAGTACATCAGGTCGCGGTCTATGCGGGGGAGCTTGACCAGCTCCGCCGACCACACCGAGGTGACGCACGGGTCCGTGGCGCGGGAGAGCTCGGCCTCCAGCGCCGCCAGGACCCGGCGGTAGGCGGCGAGCTGGGTGACGTACCGGTCGAGCGGGAGCGTCCCGGCGAGCATCGCGAGGGAGAAGGGCGTGCCCTCCAGCTCCTGGTGCCGGCCGCGGGTGCTCGCCCGGATGCGGTCGACGAGCGTGTGGCGGTCCGTGGGGCTCATGCGCCTCCACCCTTCAGCAGCGTCGCGTGCAGCCGGTCGATGAGGTGGCCCTTGCGTTCGATCGTCACGTCGAAGTAGCGGGCGCTCCGCTCGGAGCGGCACACGCCGCGGACCGCCTCCATCGCCGAGCGCTTCAGCTCCACCGCCTCCGCCGCGAGGACGAGGAGCGTGCGGTCCAGCTCCGGATGACCGAGCACGAACTCCTTCAGCCGCGGCCCCACCAGCTCGCCCGAAGCCCGCAGCCCGGCGGGCGCGGAGTCGAGCAGTTCGAGGAGGACCCGGTTGCTCAGCTGGCCGAAGTCCTCGTGGGTGGCGCGGCCGCAGAACCCGGGCACGAAATCGGTCAGGTCGTTGAAGAGCTGGCTGGCCAGTCCGAGGCGGCGCATGGCCTCGTCGAGGACCCGGCGCTCGTCCTCCACGACGCCCAGGGCCGCCACCGCCGCGTCCAGCGGCATCCGGAAGAGCGTGCCCGTCTTGAGCGCGGCCATCGACTCCCAGAAGGCGATCCGCTCGCCGCGGGGCGCGGCCGGCAGTTCGGCGCGGGTGGCCGCGGTGCGCGTGGAGACGTCGACGGCCTGGCCCGTCAGGCCCCGGCCGACCGACTGCAGCAGGCTCCGTACGACGGCCGGGTCGGCCGCGTGCTCCAGGGCCGCGGTGATCAGCAGGGAGCCCGTGTTGAGGGCGAGCGGGATGCCGTGGGTGACGTGGAGGGCGGGCTCGCCGTAGCGGACGCCGCTGCCGTCCTGGATGTCGTCGAGGACGACCGCGGCCTTCAGCAGGACGCGCACCGCCACGGCCGCGCGGCGGACCGCGGCCAGGTCCGCGGCGGAGTCTCCCCCGCCGGACCCACCGGACCCGCCGGACCCGTCGGCCTCACCGGCCTCGCCCGGGAAGCCCCGGTAGTTGCGGTAGGCCCAGAACACCATCGAGGGCCGCAGCGGGGCCCGGCCCTCGGGCGCTCCCGCGGTGGGGGCCAGGGCCTGCTGGCCCACCTTCGAGCCGACGGCATCGGCGACCGGGACGTACAGGGAACGGGCCAGCGCCGCCTCGTACACCGATTCCGGTGCGGACGGCGCGGTGGTCAAGGAGGCCAGGAAGGCTGCCAGGTCGCTCTCCAGGAGCGCCGCGTCGCTCCGTACGACTGCCTCTACTGCCTCTGCGCCCGATATGCCTGACGCGCCCGACGCGTCTGCGGCCCCAGCCATTCCGTCCCCCGAGCGTCACACCAGTCGGGTCACCTGCCCCGAAAGGAGAAGAGTCGGCATTGCCCCCCGGCCATGGCAAGACACATTCAAGCCGACACACAGGACCAAGATTCAGCTCAACTTTAGAACGAATCCAATGTAGGATGGTCCTCTGACCACGCAGGAGGACTCCATGTACGAGCCGATTCGCACCAAGGCGGTCGACCCCCGCATAGGCGTCCACCCCGGCGACTACCCCCGCAGCAGCCGCTCCGAAGCACTGGACATCCAGCTCGCCGGGCACCTCGCCGCACTGCTCACCGTCACCGACGAGCTCGGCCTCGACGAAGCCGCCGCCGTCGTCGCCGCCCAGGTGACCCGCCTGCGCGGAGCCGAGCCCGCCCGCGCGCCCCGGCGGCCCGGCCGGGAGCACGACGCCGAGGCCACGGCCGTGCTGCACCAGCGCGCCCACGATCTTGCCGCCCGCGCCCTGCTCGTCGCCGCGTCCCGCGCCGACACCACGGTGGCGATCCTCGCCGCCGAGCGCATGGACGCGCACGCCGCCGCGCTCGACCTCGTTGGCGCCCACTGACGGCCCCGGTCCGGGGCCGCGGAGGCTCCGGACCGGGCGCCATGCCCTGCGGGGCTTGAACCTGCAACCCGCTTCGCCGCTGCCCGGCGGACGCGCCTGCCCTGCGGGCGGAGTCCCCTACCCGCCCTTCCACCGTTCCCCGGGCGCTGCCCGGACCCGAAGAGATCGCCTCAAACGCCGGCGGGGCTGGGGATGTCGCCCGCGGGGCTGGGAACGTCGCCGGCGGGGCTGGGGATGTCGCCGGCCGGGAGGGATGTGGCCGGGGTGAACTCGGCCGCCGCGACGCCGCACCAGGGGGCCGTCGCCGGGGGCCAGAGCGGGCCGACCGCTTCGGCTTGTTCCGTCGCGGCCGGGCGGACGCCCGGGATCTTCACCAGGACCTGCGGACCCCGGTCGGCGGGACCCGGCACCGGCTGTTCGCGGAACTCCACCGTGACCACGTACGCACCCGGCTCCGGGAAGCCGTTGACCGCCTCGACCGAGGCCACCACGCGTCGGCTCACCGGGTCGATCCGGCAGTCGGTGATCCGTACGTCGTCCGGCGCGGCCCCCGCCGGCCGCACCGCCGGCCGCCCTCCCGCCCATACGTACAGCCCCAGCGGGGCGAAGACCAGCAGTCCCGCCACGAACACCAGGGCGACCAGCCAGCCCTGCCACTTCAACGCGCTCACGCCACCCATGGGACGATCCTCCCGGCCCGCCGCCCCGGGAACCAGCACCACAGGGCCCACACAGCATTTCGAAGTGGGACCGCCTGGTCACCTCTCGTTCACTCAACTCCGCGCGGAATGTGGGTTTCCGCGAGCACTCTGCACCCGTGAGACGCATCCTAGGAATCGCCCTGGCGGTCCTCCTGGTCGGTGGCGTGATAGTCGTCATCGCCCTCGGAGGACAGAAGCCGGAGGGCACGGCAACGAAGACCGTGCGTGGCGTCATCGGTTCGGAGAAGTCCGAGTTCTTCCGCGACCCCGACGTCGTCAAGGCCCTTGCAGACAAGGGCTACACCGTGAAGACCGAAACCTCGGGATCCTGGGCGATGGACCAACTCGCCCTCAAGGACTTCGACTTCGCCTTCCCCAGCAGCACGGAACCGGCCGCGGGAATCGAGGAGAAGGCGGGCGTGCAGGGCGCCCAGACCACCAAGCCCTTCTTCTCCCCGCTCGTCGTGATCGCCCGCTCCAACGCGGCCAAGGTGCTCAGCGAGCACGGCCTCGCGAAGATGAACGGCAAGAACACCGGCACCCTCCTCCTCGGCCCCTTCCTGAAGGCCGCCGCCGAGGACAGGAAGTGGCAGGACCTCCAGGGCGGGACCAACGCCTACCCCGAGCTGGTCGGCACCGTGTTCGTCAAGACCACCGACCCCACCACCTCCAACTCGGGCGCCCTCTTCCTCGCCACCACCTCGAACGTCGCCAACGGGACGGCCGTCGTCTCCGACGACGCCGCCATCGAGCGGACCGCCCCCCTGATGAAGAAGCTGATCTCCGTCCAGGGCGCCCTGGAGCAGAGCACCGACGGCCCCTTCCGCGCCTTCATCAGCGGCAGCGGAGAACCGCTCATCCTCGCCTACGAGTCCCAGGTGGCGAGCCTCCTCCAGCAGAAGCAGGTAACGGGCGACGTCGCAGGCATGGTGGTGCTGTACCCCGACACCACCGTCAACTCCCCGCACACCTTCGTACCGATCAGCGAGAAGGCCAAGGAGCTCGGCACCCTGCTGGCCACCGACCCGAAGCTGCGCTCGCTCGTGATCCGCCACGGGTTCCGGCCGACGGAGGGCGTGGCCGAGTTCACCGCGGCCACCGCGCCACACACCGCGTACCTCAACGCGGAGCTGACCGGCCTGCGCCAGGTCAGCGCACCGACCGTCAAGGTCCTGATGGCGCTGGCCGCGCGGGCCAAGGGATAGGGGGACCGACCGTCATGACACTGACACCGCCCGAGAACGCCCCGCTCGTCCTCACCGCCCCCGAGCCCGTGGCCCCCGTCCGGCGGGAGCAGGCCTCCGGCCTGGTACCGCTCCAGGACGGGGTGCGCGAGGAGATGGCCCGCCGGGCCGGGGAGTACGTCGGCTCGCTGGCCGGCATCGACAGCCGCTCCCCCGAGTTCGCGAACCGCATCGGGGAGATCGCCGGCCTCGGCGCCGCCGACATCCGCGGCGCCGCCCAGCAGTCCAACCGCATGCTGGACCGGGCCGTACGCTCCCTCGGCGCGGACGGCGGCGGCGACGCCCAGGCCCGCGTCGCGGGCTCGCTCGTCGAACTGCGCCGCACGGTCGAGGACTTGGACCCGAGCGACGGCAACTCCGCGAAGGGCGTGCGCAAGCTCCTCTCCAAGCTGCCCGGCGGCAACAAGTTCCGCGACCACGTGGCCAAGTACGCCTCCTCGCAGGCCACCCTCAACCGGATCGTCGGCGCGCTGCGCGGCGGCCAGGACGAGCTGCGCCGCGACAACGCCGCCCTGCACACCGAGCGCGCCCGCCTGTGGGAGACCATGGGCAAGCTCCAGGAGTACGCAGTGCTCACCGAGGCCCTGGACGCGGCCGTCGAGCAGCGGATCGGCGAGCAGAGCGACCCGCAGCAGGCCGACGCGCTGCGCGTGGACGTGCTGTTCCCCGTACGGCAGAAGCACCAGGACCTGCTGACCCAGCTGGCCGTCTGCGCCCAGGGCTACCTGGCGATGGACGTGGTCCGCCGCAACAACGAAGAGCTGATCAAGGGCGTCGACCGGGCCGCGACCACGACGGTGTCCGCGCTGCGGATCGCCGTGATGCTGGCGCAGGCACTGAACACGCAGGGCGAGGTCATCAAGCAGATCGACACCCTGCGCGACACCACGGAGGGCCTGATCCGCGGGAACGCGGAGATGCTGTCCACGCAGAGCGGGGAGATCCAGCGGATCGCCGCCGACCCGGCCGTCGGTGCGGAGACGCTGCGGACGGCCTTCGCCCAGATCTACAAGACCCTCGACACCATCGACACCTTCAAGGTGCAGGCCACCGAGAACATGGCCGCCACCGTGGAATCCCTGACCGGCGAACTGCAGCAGGCCTCCGCCTACCTGGCGCGCACCCGCACCGCCGGCTCCCTGGAAGGCGGCGACGCCCGATGAACGGCATGAACATCCGCGGCGCGGTGCTGCGCAGACGGCTGGCCGCGGCGGTGGCGCTCGCCGCCACCCTGCTCGGGGCGAGTGCGTGCACGGAGGACTCCGATGCCCCGAAGCCGAAGCAGACCGCGTACCAGGAGGGCAGGCTGCGCGTCCTGGCCTCCAGCGAGCTGTCCGACATGGACGAGGTGCTGAAGGCGGCGAAGGCCGCCACCGGGGTCGGCGTGGAGCTGACCATGTCGGGCACCCTCGATGCGGTCGAGCAGATCGCCTCCGGCAAGGCGGACGGCAAGTACGACGCCATCTGGCTCTCCTCCAACGACTACCTGCGGCTGCGGCCCGAGGCCGCGGGGAAGCTGTCGAGCGAGACCCCGGTGATGTCCTCGCCCGTCGCCCTCGGCGTGAAGCCCGAGGCGCTGGCCCGGCTCGGCTGGAAGCCCGAGTCGGTGACCTGGTCGGCGGTCCACGAGGCCGTGGCCGGCGGGAAGCTGACGTACGGGATGACCGACCCGGTGCGCTCCAACTCCGGTTTCTCCGCCCTGGTCTCGGTGGCCTCCGGGCTTTCCGGCGCGCAGGCGGCGCTGACCGACGCCGACGTGGCGAAGGCGCAGCCGCTGCTGAAGGGGTTCTTCACCGGGCAGAAGCTGACGTCCGGCTCCTCGGGCTGGCTGGCCACGGCGTACACCCAGCGCGGGGACGTGGACGCGCTGGTGAACTACGAGTCGGTGCTGCTGTCCATGAACCGGGACGCCAAGACGAACCTGACGGTGATCCGGCCGCTCGACGGCGTCGTCACCGCCCACTACCCGCTGACCCTGCTGACCTCGGCCCCGGCCGGGGCCCGCGAGTCGGGGCGGGCGCTGACCGAGTACCTGAGCGGCGCCGAGGCGCAGAAGGCGATCACCGAGAAGACCTTCCGGCGGCCCGTCGCGGCCGGGGTGACCCCGGCGGCCGGGCTGAACCCGGACAAGCGGCGCGAGCTCCCCTTCCCGGGCACCCGGTCGGTGGCGGACGGGCTGCTGGCCAGCTACGAGAACGAACTGCGCCGGCCCTCGCGGACGGTGTACGTGCTGGACACCTCGGGCTCGATGGCCGAGGAGGACCGGATCGGGCGGCTGAAGTCGGCGCTCACCGACCTTACGGGGACGGGGAGTTCGGGTACCGGGGAGCGGTTCCGGGACCGTGAGGAGGTCACGCTGCTGCCCTTCGGCGACAAGGTGAAGAAGGTCCTGACGCACACGGTCGAGCCCGGCAATCCCGGGCCCGCCCTGGACGCGATCCGGGGGGACGTGAAGTCGCTGCAGCCCGACGGGGGCACGGCCATCTACAGCAGTCTGCAGGCGGCGTACCAGCACCTGGGCAAGGGCAACGCGGACGCCTTCACCTCGATCGTGCTGATGACGGACGGCGAGAACACCGCGGGCGCCGGGGCCAAGCAGTTCGACGCCTTCTACGCGGGGCTGCCCGAGGCGCAGAAGCACACCCCGGTCTTCGCGGTGCTGTTCGGCGACTCGGACCGCAAGGAACTCGCCCACATCACCGAACTGACCGGCGGGCGGCTCTTCGACGCCACCGACGGCAACGGTTCGCTGGACGGAGCCTTCGAGGAGATCCGTGGCTACCAGTAGGCCGCTCGGCGCGCGGCTCCTCGGATTCCTGGAGTCGAAGAAGAACCTGGCCGGCAGCGCCTGCGGGCTGGTCGGGGTGGGCCTGACCCTCACGGGGGTGGCCGGCACGTACTGGCCGGTGGTGGTCGCCGGGCTGTACGGGGCGGGCGCGCTCGTCGCCCCGCCGGAGGTGCCGGCCCCGCCGGTGCCGCCGGAGCCCGCCGAGCAGCTGGGCTTCGTACGGGAGGACTTCGCGCGGCTGCAGGGGTACGTCGGCGAGGTGGACCTGCCGGCGGAGCCCGCCGAGGTGCTGACCGGGCTGCTGGAGCTGTACGCGGCGATGCTGGAGCCGGGCTGGGTGGCGGGCGTCCTGGCCGCCGACCCGGAGGCGGTGCACGCGCTGACCCGGGCCATCCGCACGGACGTGCCGGAGTGCGTGGACACCTACAACCGGACCCGCTGGTGGACCCGGCTCACGGCGGGCGGCGAATCGCCCGAGCGCCACCTGGAGCGGCAGCTGACGCTGCTGCGGGAGGAGGCGGAACGCATGACGGCGGACCTCCGTGAAACGGAGGCCCGCCGTCAGCAGACGCACACGACCTATTTGGAAGGCCGCAGGGAATCCTGAGTCGGGGAATCCCGCGTCAACCCGTGGCCGGGGACAGCCGGCCGCAGGAGTTCGGTGGGGCGAGGGCCCTGGGGCCCGGCCGGAGGCGGATCAGCCCAGGCGCTCGACGAGCGCCTCGTACTGGTCCCACAGCTCCTTCGGCGTGTGGTCGCCGTAGGTGTTCAGGTGCGCCGGGACCAGCGAGGCCTCGTCGCGCCAGACCTCCTTGTCGACCGTGAGCAGGAACTCCAGGTCGGCGGTGGGCAGGTCCAGGCCGTCGGTGTCCAGGGAGGCGACGGTCGGCAGGATGCCGATCGGGGTCTCCACGCCCTCGGCGGAGCCGTCGAGGCGGCCGACGATCCACTTCAGGACGCGGCTGTTCTCGCCGAAGCCGGGCCACACGAACTTGCCCGCGTCGTTCTTGCGGAACCAGTTCACGTAGTAGATCTTCGGGAGCTTGGACTGGTCCTTGTCCTTGGCGACGTCGACCCAGTGACCCATGTAGTCGCCCATGTTGTAGCCGCAGAACGGCAGCATGGCGAAGGGGTCGCGGCGCAGCTCGCCGACCTTGCCCTCGGCGGCGGCGGTCTTCTCGGAGGCGATGTTCGAGCCGATGAAGACGCCGTGGTTCCAGTCGAAGGACTCGGTGACCAGCGGCACGGCGGAGGCGCGGCGGCCGCCGAAGAGGATCGCGGAGATCGGGACGCCCTTGGGGTCCTCCCACTCGGAGGCGATCGTCGGGCACTGCGAGGCGGGGACGGCGAAGCGGGCGTTGGGGTGGGCCGCCGGCGTCTCGGACTCCGGGGTCCAGGCGTTGCCCTTCCAGTCGACGAGCTGCGCGGGCGCCTCTTCGGTCATGCCCTCCCACCAGACGTCGGAGCCGTCCGGGGTGAGCGCGACGTTGGTGAAGACGGTGTTGGCGTACATGGTCTTCATGGCGTTGGCGTTGGTGTGCTCGCCGGTGCCGGGGGCGACGCCGAAGAAGCCGGCCTCGGGGTTGATCGCGTAGAGGCGGCCGTCCTCGCCGAAGCGCATCCAGGCGATGTCGTCGCCGACGGTCTCCACGGTCCAGCCGGGGATGGTCGGCTCGAGCATGGCGAGGTTCGTCTTGCCGCAGGCCGAGGGGAACGCGGCGGCGATGTACTTCGACTCCCCCTGCGGCGGGGTGAGCTTCAGGATCAGCATGTGCTCGGCGAGCCAGCCCTCGTCGCGGGCCATGACGGACGCGATGCGCAGGGCGTAGCACTTCTTGCCGAGCAGGGCGTTGCCGCCGTAGCCCGAGCCGTAGGACCAGATCTCACGGGTCTCGGGGAAGTGCGAGATGTACTTGGTGGTGTTGCAGGGCCACGGCACGTCGTCCTGGCCTTCGGCGAGCGGAGCGCCGAGGGTGTGGACGGCCTTGACGAAGAACCCGTCGGTGCCGAGCTCGTCGAGGACGGCCTGTCCCATCCGGGTCATGGTGCGCATGGCGACCGCGACGTAGGCGGAGTCGGTGATCTCGACGCCGATCGCGGAGAGCTCCGAGCCGAGGGGGCCCATGCAGAAGGGGACGACGTACATCGTGCGGCCCTTCATGGAGCCGCGGAAGATGCCGCCCTCCTCGCCCTTGCCGGCGAAGAGCTCCTTCATCTCGGCCGGGGCCTTCCAGTGGTTGGTCGGGCCCGCGTCCTCCTCCTTCTCGGAGCAGATGAAGGTCCGGTCCTCGACGCGCGCGACGTCGGAGGGGTCGGAGGCGGCGTAGTACGAGTTCGGGCGCTTGGCCGGGTCCAGCTTCTTGAAGGTGCCCTTGGAGACGAGCTCCTCGCAGAGGGCCTCGTACTCGGCCTCCGAGCCGTCACACCAGACGATGCGGTCAGGCTGGGTGAGGGCTGCGATGTCACCGACCCAGGAGATGAGCTCCTGGTGCTTGGTGGGGACGTCGGAAGTGGTGCCAGCCGCGATGTCGCGCGCCACGATCGCTCCTTGTTGAGGGGTTTGATTTGTGATTGCCCCGTGGGGGCCGCGACCCGGACGCTTCGCGCTCCGCTCATCCGGTGTCGACCGCACTCATCTGATCATCCGGTGCGTGTGCGCATATGTCCAGGGGGCTTCTCACGTGAGCATCGCCACTCCGGTCAATCTTCCGTAAAGCGCACTAACGGAAACCTACGCAACCGTAGGTAGCATGGCCGGTATGACTTCCGACGCCGCTGCCGTGGCCGCTCCGATGGTCGAAGCCGCCGATCAGGAGGCCAAGCCGCTCATGCGCGGCTGGCTCCACACCGGCATGTTCCCGGCCGTGGTGATCGCCGGCCTCGCCCTGATGGCCTTCACGGACTCGACCCGGGCCCGCGTCGCGTGCGGGGTGTACATCCTCACCGCGTGCCTGCTCTTCGGAGTCAGCGCCGTGTACCACCGCGGTACGTGGGGCCCGCGCGGCGAAGCGATCCTGCGGCGGCTCGACCACGCCAACATCTTCCTGATCATCGCGGGCACCTACACCCCGCTGACCGTGCTGCTCCTCCCCGACTCCACCGGGCGGACGCTGCTGTGGGCGGTCTGGATCGCGGCCGCGGCCGGCATCGCGTTCCGCGTCTTCTGGGTCGGCGCCCCGCGCTGGCTGTACACCCCCTGCTACATCGCCATGGGCTGGGCGGCGGTCTTCTTCCTCCCCGACTTCATGCGCACCGGCGGCATCGCCGTCCTGGTGCTGGTCATCGTCGGCGGCCTGCTCTACAGCGTCGGCGGCGTCATCTACGGCATCAAGCGCCCGAACCCCTCCCCGCGCTTCTTCGGCTTCCACGAGGTCTTCCACTCACTGACCCTGGCCGCCTTCGTCGCCCACTACGTGGGCATCTCGATCGCCGCCTACCAGCACTAGAGGACTCCCCGTGCCCGACTACGACCCCTCCGCCGTGAAACTCAGCCCCAACCCGCGGGTGCGCGACCAAGCCGTCCGGTACGAGGAATCGGGCGGCACGCAGGACACCGACACGAACGGCTCGCCCTGCCTGCTGCTGGACTACCGGGGCCGCGTCAGCGGCGAGTGGCACCGCACCGTCCTCATCTACGCCGAGGACGGGGACAGCCGGCTGATCGTGGCCTCCAACGGAGGCTCCGACAAGCACCCCCTGTGGTTCGCGAGCGTCGAAGCCCACCCCGAGGTGCACGTGCGGGTCCTGGGCGAGCGGTTCCGCGCCCGGGCCGACACGCTGCCCCCGCAGGAGAAGGCCCGCGTCTGGCCCCTCCTGCTCGCCGTGTTCCCCCGGTACGAGGAGTACCAGAACGGAACGGACCGGGACATCCCGGTGATCCGGCTCCGCCGGGCCTGAACCACGGAACGCGTCCCGGGGCCCGAGCCCCGGGACGCGCACCCCCGGTCGGCGACGCCCGCCGACGGGCACCTACCCGCAGGCGTATCCGTCACCGTCCGGGTCCAGGCGGAGCGGATCGCTGCCGTTGACCTTCAGGCGCGCCGGGTACTTGTGGGCGGCCAGCCAGTCGCAGCGGGCCTTCGTCGTCGCCTTCACCTCCGCCGGGAACCGCGTGGGCACGCACACGTTGGCCGTCCCGTAGTGCCGGTCGCAGCCGGCCACGTTCGGGGCCACCGGGGCCGAGTCCCGCTTCGCGGCGTTCTGCTTCGGGGCCGCCAGCTCGCTCGCGAAGGTGTGCTCGTGCGCGGACGGGGGCTCGGCGGCGGCCGCCAGCGCCGACGGGCCGCCCAGGTGCACCCACTTGGCGATCGACGGGACGCCGTTCGCGTCGACCGCGAAGAGCATGTACCAGCCGGGCGGAGCCAGGTTCGGGTTGCTGGTGACGTTCAGGTCGACGGTGGTGCCGTTGACGACCGTCAGCGGCAGGTCCACGAACCGCTGGTTCGGGTCCGAGGAGTGGGTGACCGCCGCCGGACGGATCAGCTCCGCCTTGGCGACCGCCCGGTCGACGGTGATCCGCTGCGTGTCCCCGTACGTCCACTGGCTGTCGATCACCGAGGTGATCTGCGGGCGCGCCCCCTTGAAGAGGTACGGCGGGGTGTAGATCGACACGTTGTGGTTGTACGTGCCGTTGCCCGGGTTGTCGCCGACCGACATGACGCGGCCGTCCGGCATCAGGAACGACGCCGAGTGGTACGTCCGCGGGATCGGGTCGGTGGCCAGGCCCGCCTGGTAGGTGTTGGTGGTCGGGTCGAAGAACGAGGCCTCGTACACCGGGTCGGCCCGGTCGTGCAGCCCGCCGCCGGTCTCCAGCACCTTGCCGTCCGGCAGCAGCACCGCCGACACGAACATCTTGCCCTCGGCGCCGGTCTGCGGCCGCTTGCCCTGACCCTGGTCGACCAGGCCCTGGGGGATGTCCGGGCCGGCCGTGTAGGCGGGGCTCGGCTTCTTCAGGTCGATGATGTCGGTGAGCCGGTTCGCGGCCGGGTTGCGCTCGTTGTTGCCGCCGCCGATGGTCAGGACCCGCTGGTCCTGGGCCGGGGGCAGCAGCACGCTCGCCGACTCGTCGCGCTCGTCCTTGTTCCGCAGGCCGGGTACGTCGGTGATGGTGTTGGCGTCGTAGTCGTAGACCGAGGCGCCGGTGCCCGGGGTGCCGTTGCCGAAGGTGTGGCTGCCCGAGTAGAAGAGCCGCCCGTCCTGCATGAGGATCATCGACGGGTACAGGCCCCAGTACGACCAGGTCTGGTTGACCTCGTTCATCGGCAGCCACTTGTTCTGCGCCGCCGAGAACTTCTCCGCGGTCACGTCGCCCGTGGAGTCCTCCTTCAGACCGCCGAAGGAGATCACGTCACCGTTGCCGAGGATCGTCGCGGACGGGTACCAGTGCCCGCCGTTCATGTCGTTCGTCTTCGTGTACTTCTCGGTCGCCGGGTCGAAGGTGTACGAGTCCTTCAGCCCCTGGTAGCCGATGGTGCCGTCCGCGGAGGGATAGCCCTTGTTGCCGCTCATCACCAGCACCCGGCCGTCGGACAGCTGGACGTGGCCGGAGCAGAACATGTCCACGGGTGTCGGGATCGTCTTGAACGAGCCGTTCGCCGGATCGTAGACGGCGGAGGTGAAGGTGCCCGCGTTGAACTGGGCGATGTCGTTGCCCGAGCCCGCGATCAGCAGCACCTTGCCGTTCTTCAGCACGACGGCGTGCATCGAGCGCACCGGGTTCTTGGCGGCGATCACCTCCCACTTGCCCTTGGCGCACTCCGTGGCCGTGCCCGTGCAGGTGGGCTGCGGCGGGGTGACGCCGACCTCCTCCAGCGTGTAGTCGTCGGTGGTGAGCGTGCCCACCCCGTAGACGGACAGGCCCCACACGATCTGGTCGGTGTTCGGCGGGACCGCCGGCGTACGGACCGACGTGCGCGCCCACGCGGCGCTGACCGGGGGATTCTGCAGGTCGGTCCAGTACTGCCAGCCGGCCGTCGTGTCGTGGCGGAACACCGTCACCGACACGTCCGGGGTGTTCGACTTGTACCAGGCCGACAGGTCGTACTGTCTGCCCGGCACGACCGTCGGGGCGCAGGTGCCGTTCTCGGTGACCAGGGCCTTGCGGTCGCCGTCCACCCGGCGGGTGAGCGAGACCCTCATCGCCTTGGTGCCGGAGTGTGCGTCGGCGACGGTCGCGAAGGTGAAGTCGTTGTCCCCCCAGCCGGACTTCGACCAGCAGGACGGCATGTCGGAGCCGGCCGGGCCGGCGGTTTCGAAACCGGGGTTGGTGAGCAGGTTGGGCGGTCCGGCCGTGGCCGGCTGCGGTGCGCTCAGCAGCAGGCCCGCGGTCATCGCCCCGACGGCCAGCAGTGCGGCCCGCCACCGTGCCCTGCCCCGGATCTTCCTTCGCATGGGGAGCATCCCTTCGTGCGGCTCAACGCGTGCGGTTCGACTCGTGCGGCTCAACTCGTGTGCGTGCGGCCCGCCTTGCGCGGGAGGTAGACGAGCGCCTCCGTCGCCGCGAACCGCAGGACGAAGGTGGTGACCAGGGCGAGCGCGGTCGCGGACAGCACCCCGAAGCCCCACGTGCCGACGAACACCGCGATCAGGGGGATGCGCAGCAGCAGATCGGCATTGGCCAGCAAGGTGAAGCGGCCGAGGCGGTCGGCCCAGTGCCGGTGCCGGCGCCGGTCGCGGAACAGCAGGGTCTCGATGAGGAGGAAGTTCCACAGCACCCCGGCCTGGTTCGCCACCACCTCGGCGAGCAGGTAGTTCATGCCGGTGTGCGTGAGCATCCACAGCGCGGCCAGGTTCGGGACGAAGCCGGAGAGCCCGACCAGCCCGAAACCGATCATGCGGGCCAGCGGGGTCGCGGAGCGCAGCGAGGCCAGGTGGGTGAGGAAGCGCAGGCCCTCGCGGGCGGTGGACTTCGACTCCCCCGAGAAGCGGTCCTGGAAGACGAAGGGCACCTCGGCCACCCGTCCCGGCCGGCAGCGCACGGCCAGCTCCAGCAGGATCTTGTAGCCCAGCGGCTTCAGCGCCTCCTGGGTGACCGCCGAGCGGCGCATCGCGAAGAACCCGCTCATCGGGTCGCTGATCCCGCGCAGGGCGCGCGGGAAGAGCCCTTTGGTCAGCCAGGTCGCTCCGCGCGAGACGGCGATCCGGTAGCTTCCGGCGAGCCCGGCCCGGCTGCCCCCGGCGATGTAGCGGGAGGCCACGACCAGGTCGGCGCCGGTGCGCGCGCCCTCCCCGACGAGCTCGGGGACCAGGTGGGGCGGGTGCTGGAGGTCGGCGTCCATGACGACGATCCAGTCGGTGTCCGCCCGGCCGATCCCTTCCACGACGGCCCCGCCGAGCCCGCCGTCGGGGCTGTCGCGGTGCAGGACCTCCACCGGGAAGGCGCAGGCCGGGGCGGCCTTCTCGATGACGGACGGGGTGTCGTCCGTGGAGTCGTCGACGAACAGCACCGAGACGGGGAGGTGGGCGGGGAGCGCGGCGGCGAGCCGGCTCAGCAGCTCCTCGATGTTCCCGGACTCGTTGAAGGTCGGGATGATGAGGGTGACGCTGCCCGGGGCGGGTGCCTCGCCGGCGGCCTCCGGCAGGTGCGGGGCGTTCGGTTCGTGCAGGGCGTCCAGGGCATCCAGGGCGTGCGGGGTCCGGAGGTCTTCGCTCATGCCGGTTCAGCTCCCGTTGCCGGTGCGGGAGGCGGCCGCGGGACCGCCGGTGTCCGTACGCCGGATCTCGATGCGGTCCTCGCCCTCGCCGAAGACGGCGACCGGGGTCGAGTGCTCCAGCGCGGCCTTCACGTTGGGCAGTTGCGCCGCGTCGCGGCGGACGGTGGGCGAGGAGACCACGTAGTCGATGTCCCGCCAGCCGCCCGGCAGGGTCTTGGTGACCGCCGGGTCGAGGTCGGCCTTGTAGAACCAGATGGCGCCGAGCCCCGGGTCGTACCCGTGGTGGACGGCGTCCAGCCACAGCGCGTCGTCGACGAGCACCCGGGTGGTGGCGGGGTCGCTCACCTCGCGCCCGAGCCAGGCCGCGGCCTGCCGGTACGGGGCGTTCGCGTCGACCGTGAGGGCCGTGCGGTTGCCGTCGTACCAGCGCGGGAGGAGGTACAGGGCGGCCGAGGCGGTCAGTACGCCGATCAGCGCCCACCGTCCGTAGGCCAGGGCGCGCCGCTCCCCCGGTGCGCGGCGGCGGCGCAGCACCGCGTGGGTGACGCTGGCCGCGCCCCCGGCGAGGACCAGCGCCAGGAACGGCAGCGCCTGGATCACGTACATCGCCGGGAGGTAGCCGGAGGGGCGCATGGCCACGAGGGCGAGGATGACCACGGCGAGCGCCGGGCCGGCGAGCGCCCGGGCGGTGACCGACCACCGGATGGTGACGAGCAGCAGCACGGCGCCGGCCAGCCCGCCGAGCGGCAGCACGGTGTCGTAGTACAGCCAGGACTCGAAGACCCCGTTCGAGCCGGTGCCGGGGTCGAGGATGAAGCCGGAGCCTTCCCGGCCCATCTGGTAGACGATCCCGCCGATGAGGGAGACGTGGCCGGAGCCGGGCAGCAGTTCGGCGTTGAGCAGCGCGTACAGGGGGTACGTGATCCCGATGAGCACGCAGGCGGTGACGGCTCCGGTGACGGCGAACTTGCGGGTGTCCCGGTGGCTGTGGCGCCACATGGTCACCAGCAGCGCCGGCAGCACCACCAGCATCGTCTCCTTCGTCAGCACGGCGGTGGCGGCCGCCAGGCCGGAGGCGAAGTGGTGCCACAGGTGGCGGCTGGGGGACGCGGCGAGGCAGAAGGCCAGCAGCATCCACATCACGGCGATGTTGTCGAGGAAGATCTCCCGCTGGAGCACGACGGAGAGCGGGGAGAGCCCGAACAGGCCCATGGCGAGGCCGGCCGCCCAGCGCGGCAGCCAGAGCCGGCGCGCCAGCACGTACAGCAGGACCGCGCTGGCGGCGGAGACGGCGAGCATGGAGAAGCGCATCGGCGCGACGGTCATCGCGTCGGGCACGAACAGGGACGGCAGGTACGTCAGGCCCGCTATCTGGATCCAGCCGAGCGGGGGATGGTCGTACCAGTAGGTGTAGTGGGCCAGGCCCTTGCCCTGCTGGACGGCCCAGGCCTGCGCGAGGTAGGTGCCCTCGTCGTCGCTGAGGGTCGGGAAGTTCGTGATGTTCCAGCCCTGCACGAGGAGGATCGCCAGCAGCAGCGCACCGCAGAGCAGCAGGTCGGGGCGGGAGGAGCGGAAGCGGACGAGCGGCCGGGCGGGCGCGGGCGGGCGGACCCCGAGGCCGCCGGTCCGCTGGCGCGGGATCCGGGCGGCATCGGCGGCGGCGTCGGCGGAGTCGGTGGCTGTCGAACCGGGCGCGGCCTCGGTGGCCGTGGGCAGGGTGGCGGTCACCGGTGGCTGTCCTCTCGGGTGAGGGTCTTCTGGCTGCTCGGGCTGCTCGCGCTGATCAGGCTGCTCGGGCCACTCGGACTGCTCGGACCGCTCGGGACGTCGCCGGACGGGGACGTGAGGTGGGCTCCGGTGTGGCTCGTGAGCTCCCACTCGTTGCGTCCGAGCTGCTCGCGCCAGACCGCGCGGATCGCGGCGCCGGCCAGCATCACCTGGTAGAACGGGCCGCCGACCACGAGCTTGACGTAGTGCGGGAAGCGCACCCGCATGCCGTACTGGCGGCCGAAGTCGTGCAGGCCGACCACTTCGAAGACAAAGGTCGCCACCGCGGTGATCATCGGCAGGAAGGTGACGATCGCGACGCCGACGGGCACGTCGAGGAAGACGGCGACGGCGAAGTTCACCGGGATGACGACCCCGGAGTAGGCCTGCATGAACGGGGACATGAGCGTGTAGCGGGCCAGCCAGCGCTGGCCGCGGCCGGGCAGCTGCTGCCAGTCCTTCTTGCGGTAGACCTGGAGGAAGCCCTGGTTCCAGCGGGTGCGCTGCTTGAGCAGGCTCATGAGGGACCCCGGGGTCTCCTCGCGGGTCACCATGTCGGAGTCGTAGGCGACGACCACCTTCTTGCCGACGGAGGACAGCCGCACGCCCAGGTCGCAGTCCTCGGCGAGGCAGTTCGGGTCCCAGCCGCCGGCCTCGCGCAGGACCTCGGTGCGCACGAAGACGGTGTTGCCGCCGAGCGGGATGAAGCCCTTCTCGGCGTGCAGGTGCAGCCGGGAGCGGAACCAGAAGAAGTACTCCAGGCAGTTGCGCAGGCTGTACCAGCTGGAGTGGAAGTTGATCAGCTGGACCCCGCCCTGGACCACGTCGGCGTCGGTGCTGCGGAAGGCGTGGTCCACGTGGGACAGCAGCTCGGGATGGACCTGGTCCTCGGCGTCGAAGACCCCGACGATGTCGCCCCGGCAGTGCGGGAGGGCGGTGTTGAGGGCCTTCGGCTTGTTCTTGACCTCGTGGTGGTCGGTGACGACGCGGACGAGACCGGGCGCACGGGCGGCGGCGCGCTCGGCCACCTCCGCGGTCCCGGGGTCGTCGTGGCCGACGATCACGATGATCTCGTAGTCGCGGTGGCTCGATTCCAGGAGCCGTTCGATGGTGTGCTCCAGGACCGCCTGCTCGTGGCGGGCGGGCAGCAGCAGGGAGAAGGCCAGCCGGCCGCCGCCGTCGGGGCGGTCGAAGCGGGTCGAGGCGAGCGTCTCGGGCGTCCGCCAGGCGTGCATCTGCCACCAGAGCGTGAACGCCGCCATCCAGAAGAGCGCGAGCGAGACCACACAAATGAACACCGATATGAGCAATGCGTCCCCCACAGACATGCCGCAACCCCATGCGGCGATCCCCAGAACCCCCCGGGGACGGGCGCGTCCGGCAGGCTCCCCAGCCCGCCGCCCTCGCCCCGCCCCCGATTCCCCCCGTGTGCGCAACCCCCGGTGCGCGCCACCACGGCGCCCCCTGGCGCCGAGAGTGACCGATCAGTGACTCCGAAGTCATGAGACTAGGCAGTGAACATGACGCATAGGAGGTTTCGAGATAACAACCACGTTGCCGAATTGACCTTGAAGCAAACGGAATTGACGCTACTCCCGTGCTTTCAGGGATGAACCGTACCCAACTGGTCAGCCAGCTCGACCGGATCGGTCGTAGGCCGCGCGCAGACGAAATGTCGACAGACATACGCCGTCGGGGCGTCGTGCACCAGCGTGCGCTCGGCCAGAAGGGGGAACTCCCCACCACCGCCGTCCGCCGACCCCGGCAGACCCGTCGCCACGACCGCCCCGGGAGCCGTCCCCAGCAACGCGACCCGGTGCAGCTCCGCCCGCGCCGGATCCTCCGGATGCCCCACCACGGCGACCTCGCGCGGCCCGTCGACCAGCGCCTCGGCGACCGCCAGCCCGTGCCCGATGAAGCGCGGAGCGCGCGGCCCGAGCGCGTGCACCACCGCCAGCGCCCGCTCGGCCGCCGTACGGTGCGCCTGCGATCCGGTGTGCGCGGCGTACGAGAGCAGCGCGCCGGCGGCGGCCGTCCAGCCGGAGGGGGCCGCGGTGTCGGTCGGGTCCTGCGGGCGCCTGATCAGCTGCTCCGCGTCGTGCGCGGTGTCGTAGAGCGAGCCGTCCTCGGCGGTGAACCGGTCCAGGACCAGATCGACGAGGAACCCGGCGAATTCCAGCCAGACCCCTTCGCCGGTGACGGCCGCCAGCGCCAGGAAGCCCTCGGCGACGTCCCCGTAGTCCTCCAGCACCCCGGCGTTGACCCCGACGGCCCCGTCCCGGCTCGTCCGGGCGAGCCGGGCCCGGCCGGCCGCCGCGTCGAAGTGCACCCGCACGAGCAGGTCGGCGGCCTCCGTGGCGCGCTCGACGAGATCGGGCCGGTCGAAGAAGGCCCCGCACTCGGCGAGGGCCGCGATGGCCAGCCCGTTCCAGGCGGCGACGATCTTGTCGTCCCGGCCGGGCGCGGGCCGCTCCTGCCGCGCGGCCAGCAGCCGCTCCTTGAACGCGGCGAGCCGCTCGTCCCCGATGTCCGGTCCCTGCGCGGGCAGTTGGAGGACCGACATGCCGTGCTCGAAGGTCCCCTCCTCGGTCACCCCGAAGCAGGCGGCGGCCAGGTCCCCGTCCTCCTCCCCCAGCGCCTCGCGCAACTGGGCGGGAGTCCAGGCGTAGTAGACGCCCTCCACGTGCTTGCCGGTCCGCGGGTCCTCGCTGTCGGCATCCAGCGCGGAGGCGAAACCGCCCTCGTGGGTGCGCAGTTCGCGCACCATGAAGTCGGCGGTCTCCAGGGCGATCCGGCGCGCGAGCTCGCCCCCGGTGCTGCGCCAGAGGTGGGCGTAGACCCGGCAGAGCAGCGCGTTGTCGTAGAGCATCTTCTCGAAGTGCGGAACGACCCACTCCCGGTCCACGGAGTACCGCGCGAACCCGCCCCCGAGCTGGTCGTAGATCCCGCCCCGCGCCATGGCCTCACAGGTCTCGACGGCCATCTGCAGGGCCCCCTCGGCCCCGGTCCGGGCGTGGTGGCGCAGCAGGAACTCCAGCACCATGGACGGCGGGAACTTGGGCGCCCCGCCGAATCCGCCGCGCGTGGCGTCGTACTCCCGCACCAGCCCGAGCAGCGCCTGCGCGAGCTCCTCGGGCCCGGGGGTGCCGGCCTTCCCGTAGTCGAGCTGCCGTCCCGCGAGGTCCCGTACGATCCGCTGCGCGACCTCCGCCACCTCCTCGGGCCGCCCCACCCACGCGGTGCGCACGCCTTCGAGCACCTGCATGAAGGAGGGCATCCCGTGCCGGGGCTCGGGCGGGAAGTAGGTCCCGAAGTAGAAGGGCTCGGCGTCGGCCGTCAGGAACACGGTCATGGGCCACCCGCCCTGCCCGGTGGCGGCCTGCACGGCCTCCATGTAGACGGCGTCGATGTCGGGGCGCTCTTCGCGGTCGACCTTGACGTTGACGAAGTGCTCGTTGAGGTACGCGGCGGCCAGCTCGTCCTCGAAGGACTCGTGGGCCATGACGTGACACCAGTGGCAGCTGCTGTAGCCCACGCTCAGCAGCACCGGCACACCGCGCTCGCGGGCCTCGGCGAACGCCTCGGGCGACCAGGGCCACCAGTCGACGGGGTTGTCGGCGTGCTGGAGCAGATACGGCGAGGTCTCGTTCGCGAGGCGGTTCGGCATGCGGCCAATGTATGCCGTGCCCCATTCCCTCCACGGGCCCGGCACGGCCTCCGTTCCGGTTCCAGGGCCCGGGCTAGCCCCGGGCAGTACGCTGGTGGCAGCACTGCCGAACCACCGAGGCCCTCGAAGGAGGCTCACCATGACCGCCGACATGGTGGCGCCCGCGTGGATGCACACGCAGATCTCCGCGGAGCAGTACGACTCCTGGTCGGAGGAGCAGTGCGCCGGCATCGAGGTCGTGGACGGGATGGTCGTCGTGAGTCCGAGCGCGTCCAAGCGACACAACCGGCTGGCGCGGATCCTGGCCAACGCCTTGGACGCAGCTGCAGGCCCTGACTGGAACGCAGACACGGACTTCGACGTCCGCCTGCAGGACGTGCCGCTCACGAACCGCCGTCCTGATGTCATCGTCTACCGGGCAGAGACCATCGACCTCACACCCACCCGCCCCGAGCACGTGCTCCTGGTCGTCGAGGTCGTGTCGCCCGGTTCGGAGACCACCGACCGGGTCGTAAAGGTGGACCAGTACGCCAAGGCCGGCATCCCCTTCTACTGGCGAGTCGAGCAGGCCGCCACCGGTGTCCCGATCGTCTACACCTACGTCCTCGACCCCGCCACCAAGACCTACAGGGACGGTGAGGTGTTCACCGGCACGGTGAAGGCGGCCGCACCTTTCTCCCTCACCGTTGATCTTGGAGACATGTAGAAGCCGAGAATCATCCCACGTGCACTGGTCGGCTGGTAGCGCCCGCATCGTGGTTCTTCCCGGAGCGATCGTGGCATTCTGCGAGTGCGGACCAGGGACACCCCCGCCGATGTCACGCCAGCCCGTATCTAATTACTTAGCCGCACGCAGGCAATACTGATCTAAATCGCGCTAGCCGGACGGTCACCCACATGGCGACCTGGCTACGGCATCCAGTTACGGTCCGTCGACTAGCGGGCTAGCAATTTCAACTTTGTGGCCCATGCCACTGACGCACCGGCACTTCAGGCCGACGAGACCGACTCTCCCGAGTCGATCCCAGGAGCTCGCGCGACCATCCTGAACCGCGCACGTCAGAGAGAAGGACGCCCGCACAGCCATCGCAGCTCGATTACCACGTCGAGTCCCCCACCGAGATCAGGGCGACGCCATCCATCTGCATGGCGGTATGGTGCGAGATTTCCCTGAGAGTAAGACGTCAGGCGTAGACGACCAGAGAACTCGACCCTCTCGTTGTGCAAAGCCTACGGCGTACCGATGCCCCGTTCCAGACCGTGTTCTGTTATGGAGGAATGAAAAACCCGCTCAGATCAAGGAGCAGATCTCATTCCCTCCATGAGCGACCTGGCAGTCACCAGTTCTTCCTGGCAATAAGCGGTGCTCCCAAAGACAGATATCAACTGCTCACAACGAGCGATATCCACCTCCTCATTACCTCCATCCAATACCATGTACCGATTTTCCATCCATCTCTGCATCGTAAATTGAAAAAGTTCTTGATTCGCGAGTCTCACAAGATGGTCACAGACCGCGAAAGCGCGCTGCACCAGGGGTGCGTTCAATTTCACTCTATAAACTTCCCCCCTGGCCACAAGAACGCCCAAGCGCTTTGCACCATCAGAGTCAAGGTGACCTCGCCAGTGGGCCGCGGCGTGCCTGATCTGACAAATGGTCTCAAACGCTTCAATGGCGGCACTCAACTCGCGGTGTCTACTCGCGTCAAATTTAGTGAATCGCTTGATCTCCTTAGATATAACCCCCTTCGAGCTGAACAGCGACCGCTCGAGTAGTGCGAGGCTCAGCAAATCCTGCGGATACGCGGCTGCCGCCGAGTAATTTAGCGCCTCTCTTCCTATATTCTCGGCTGTAAGAGGACATACGGCCGCGAGCGAACTGAGTAGCCGACGGAAGTAGGATTCCGTAGAACTTACCGCTGAAATTATGAACATCTCAGCAAGAACATCGGGGTGAGCGGCAGCTTCGATTATTCCGCTAGTTTTAGCCAGCGCTACCAGTGCAGCTTCAAACTCATCGATCGCAGAGTCAGGACTGTGCTCGACCCCCGTTACACAATCAGCGAGGTGCATCGTCTCCGGCTGAGAGCCAGCCGACACCTGGAGCTCTCTACTCATAAACGAACTCCTCTGCCAACACCCGAATGCGACTGGCCCTAATCGGCCCCACGTAGGGGACTTTCAGCAAGACCTGCCGTTCATCATCCAGAAGGATGTCCTTGACTTTTCTGATGTCACTCCTATTTTTAATTCTGTCCAGCAGAGCGTTTCCGATCGGAAGTTTTTCGATTGGAGCATCCAAGAGCTCCTCAAACACCGATACCTGCTCAAGCCGAGTGCCACAATTAGAACAGAAGCGCGCTTCCGGATTATCCCTCTCGGTTTGACAATTCGAGCAGGCACCAAGATTGAGACGGCAACGACTCTGATAGTCCTCACCTAGCAGAGTTCCAACCTGCCGGCGAACTCGAACATGGGGATCACGCCTTGTTAGGGCTTGGATCGCAGAAGCCACACTTGGGTTCCTACCCAAACCCAGGGACGTTCTAGTGATGAGGAGGCTGAAGTGCGGGATAATCACTCTATAGTTGACCTTCCCCATACTGATCCCCCCCGCCACTGGTCTCACTACTCCTGCATACTCCAGAAAACCTAGAACTCTTTCGATCTCCGCGCTCACAGGCTCCTGGATCAGCAGTGTGGTTGCTCTCCCGCTATCAGGATCCGCTGCCACCCTACGATCATTATATTCACGGATCGCTTCGATTCCATTGTCAACCAACTGCTGCCCGATGGTTACGAAATTCTTATAGCGGGGCAGCTTATCCTCAAGCGAAGTGAATACCTTTAGTGCACCATTAGCGTTCTCGGCGATAGCCGCATCAGCCAATCTACGTGCCGTTGACTGGCGGTGAGTCGATTCCGACTCCTCCAAAACTTGAGCGATCATTGCGAGAAAAGCACGGGGAACACCGAACGATGCAAGAGCAAGATAATCGATTACACCGTCACGTTGCGACAATCTCTCGAAATTCTCCTTCGTAAGTCGACGCTTAGCGATGTCCCGCATCATCTCCGAAAAACCGGGAGAATCTGTCTTGAGCCATACGCTAGTAACTTGAGCGTCCTGCCCTACATGGAACCTAGGGGTATAGCTAGTGACGCCGGGATAAACTGCCGCCTTTGCGCTTACACTGCGCGACCGAAGCGCACCAAATACCTCGAAAAATTCGCGCTGCTGTTCGGCAGAGAATGCGTGGGCAGCATCATCCAACAGGAGTACGATTCGACGTCGACCTGTATGCTTCTTGCAGACATCCAAGAAGTCCAAAACTCCAGTGATGTCGAACGAGCTCTCCGGTGCCCTTTCAAGGTGTCTACGCTCAACAGCAGAAACCAGATCGTGCGCCGTACGGCACAGAGGCTCCTGGTTTTCCGGTACAGATATCTCCAACTCGCGCAGGGTGGCTGAAGCTCCCGCTACCACTTGCGCAAGAATCCACTGACGAAAAAAGGGAAGAGCCGTAGCCGATCGACGAAATTCCGGCTCGATCGAGATGGATTTCGCGTAATTCACGTACACGGGAAATACTCTCGGGCTGCCCAGTTCCCTGTAGTACGCCATTTTCAGGTAGGTACTCTTACCCGACCCACGAGGACCGATTAGCAGCCTCTGCCCCGGCGACTCGAGGGAGTTCAGAATCGAGTGCTCCCGTTCGCTCAGCACGGTCCACGCCTCGAGTTGTTTCCGACTCAGATCCTCGGCCCGGAGGTTACCTCCGAGGATGTCACTTGAATCCGCCTGAGTCTGGTCAGCAGCATCTAGGTTCAAATCATCCCACCCCACCCATACTGGACATCTAAGACAGTAGAGATATTTCGCCACAATCGAACGAGTCAATCAAGTGGGATGTCGAGACTCTGATCCCCGGAGTGAATTCTAATCCACCACCTTCCCTTATTTCCTTGAGTTCATCCGATGAGCAGTGCCCACTGCGCGAGGGCTCGCGGCAAGACCGAATCGGCCAGTCGGTGAACGCTTCCATGCGTAGATGGTCTGAGGTGTAGGGCTGGTAGTAGGCCCATTCCTCGAGCAGGGTGCGGTGGAAGCGTTCGACTTTGCCGTTGGCCTGCGGGCGCAAGGGCCTTGTCCAGCGTGGGCTGATGTCCAGGTCACGGCAGGTGTCGCGCCGGGTGTTCTTGCTGTAGGGCCAGGCGTTGTCGGTCAGGAAGCGTTCCACGGTGACGCCTCGTTCAGCAAACCCCTCGGTGGCCCGCAGCAGGAAGGCGGCGCAGCTAGGGGGGTCTTCGGTGTAGGCGAGGCGTGCGTGGGTGTCTAGTGCGGTGTGGAGGTAGGCCCAGTCGGCCCCGACCTTGTTGCGGCGGCCTGTGGCCTGGCCCCGGGTCTTGTGGCCGCCGCCGTCAGGGGTCCAGCCGAGTTTCTTGACGTCGATGTGGACCAACTCGCCGGGCCGTTCATGCTCGTATCGGCGGACGGGCTCACCGGTGGCCCGGTCCAGGGCGGCCAGCGGCGGCATGCCGTACCGGGCGAGGATGCGGTGGGCGGTCGAGGGCTCGAGATCTTGCAGCGGGCGGCCAGCCGCAGGGCCCGAAGCGGTGCCGGCGCCGCAGCCGCAGCACCTGTTGCTCCACCACGGCCACCGTCCTGGCCGGCTGGTGGTGGGGCAGCTGGTACGTCCCTCATTCCGGCGACGCTCAGTGTGCGGTAGCGGCCTGCCCAGCGGGCAGTGGTGGTGCGGCTGACCTGGAAACGTTCCGCTGCCCGCCGCACGGGCCAGCCGTCGTCCACGACACAGCGGGCGAGCCGTAAGCGTCCGGTCTCGGTCAGCGGGGCATTACGGTGGGCCACGAGGGCCTCCTGAGCTCGGTGGAGATGTCGCAATCCACACCGAACCCGGAGGCCCTCACCCATTTCAAGAACCCAGCACGCGTGTCACCAACGTCCCAGGACAACACACCTAGCCCTCCTTGCCTACTTCCATGCCCTGGCATGCGTCCTGCACAGGTTGGTCAGTATCGGAGCTACCTGGTGTGCGCATGGGATATCCGCGGGTCGCTCTGCCCTCCGCGCTTCGTGCCGGTCGTGTCCTTCGTGTCCCTGTGTGTCCCTCGCGGGACGGGCTCAGCGGGCCACGGCCTGGTTCGGCTGCTTCAGGGGGAGGGAGCGGCGCTGGGCGGTGATGCGGTCGATCAGGGTGAGGGCGGGCGCCGTCAGCACCGTGGTGACCAGCGTCATCACCACCAGCATGGCGAACACGGTGGGCGTGATGATCCCCAGCTCCAGTCCGACGCCGAGCACCACGAGCTCGGTCAGCCCGCGGCAGTTCATGAGTGCGCCGAGCGAGAGCGCCTCCTGCCAGCCGAGTCCGGTCACCCGGGCCGCGCCCGTGCTGCCGGCCCACTTGCTGACGGTCGCCACGACGACGATGACGGCGCACCAGCCCCACAGGCCCGGCTCCGCGCCGATCAGCCGGAAGTCGGTCTTCAGTCCGGAGTAGGCGAAGAACAGCGGCAGGAGGAGCACCACGGTGAAGCCGCGCATCAGTTCCACCGCCGCCGCCTGGGCCGCACCGCGCGGAACGACGGCGCCGAACAGGAAGGCTCCGAAGATCGGGTGGATGCCGATCCAGTCCGTGGCGAAGGACGCCAGCAGGATCCCGGTGAGGAGCAGCGGCAGGACCGTGATCCCGTCGCCCATCCGGTCCGCGTGACGCTCGGCCAGCCGGGCCAGCAGGGGGCGCAGCCCGTACATCATCGCGAAGATGAACACGGCGCTCAGCGTGACCGTGACGGCCACCCCGGTCAGGGAGGTGTCGTGGCCCAGGGCCGTCGCCAGGGCGAGCAGGCACCAGGCGGTGATGTCGTCGACGGCGGCGCACGTGAGGGCGAGTGCCCCGACGGGGGTGCGGTCCATCTTCCGGTCCGTGAGGATCCTCGCGAGCACCGGGAACGCGGTGATGCTCATCGACAGGGCCATGAAGAGCGCGAACGCCGGGAAGCCGATGCCGGTGTCGGCGAAGCGCCCGTACATCGCCACGGCGAGGAGGATCCCGCCGGCCATGGGCACCGCCACGCTCACGTTGCTGACCAGGGCCGCGACCTTGCCGCGGCTGCGGACCTGCGCCACGTTCAGCTCGTACCCGACGAGGAACATGAAGAGGACCAGGCCGATCTGGGCCAGCGAGTTGACCACGGGCAGCAGGTTCGCGGGAAAGAGCCACCGCTGTCCCTCGGGCCAGACGGCCCCGAGGAGGGAGGGGCCCAGTGCGATGCCGGTCATGATCTCGCCGATGACCGGCGGCTGCCCCAGCCGCCTGCAGAGGCGGCCTGCCGCCCGGCAGGCGGCCATGATCAGGGCGATCATCAGGAAGAGGTGGGACAGGGGGGACACCGCGGGCAGATCGAGTGCGAGCTCAGTCGGCATGGGCGTGGCCTCCGTTCTGTGAAGTGTCGGTTGGTCGGGTGGTGCGGGTGGTTCGGGTGGTTCGGGTGGTGGTGCGACGTCAGTTGGCGCGCGGGCGGGTCATGCCCTGCCAGACCTCGGCGAGCACGTCCGGGCGGGCCATTTCCGCGTGGCTGCAGGCCAGGCTCTCGATGTCGAGGCGACCCGATACGAAGGCGTTCCAGACACCCGCGTCGAGCGCATCGGCGGGCCGGTCGAGGGCCGCCTCGTAGAACTGGACGTCGCCGTCGAACTCCCCGGGAACGTGCTCCGTGATGATCCGGTGGTTGTTCCGGTAGACCGCGGCGATGTCCGTGAGGTGGCGTTCGGCGAGTTCGGTGAACATGCTCCCGCCCCTGCGCAGACCCTCCACGATCCCCGCCATCGTGAGCGGCTCGTCGCCGCCCTCGGCCCGTACGCCGAAGAACTCGGCGAGACCCGCCACCACTTCCTCCTCCGCGAGGGGGAGGGGCGTCCCGGCCGGCTGCACGGGGTAGGAGTCCAGCAGCGCCAGGATCTCCACCTGCTCGCCCTGGGCCCGCAGCTGGACGGCCATCTCGTGGGCGACGACGCCGCCGAAGGACCATCCCATCAGCCGGTACGGACCCGATGCCTGCGCACCGCGGATCTGCCGGACGTAGTCGGCCGCCATGTCCCGGATCGAGTCCGGGAGGGCTTCCCTGCCGTCCGTTCCGCGCGCCTGGAGGGCGTGGACGGAGTGCTCCGCCGAGGCGATGCCCGCCAGCGGCGAATAGCACCAGCCGATGCCGCTCACGGGGTGGACGCAGAACGTGACCGCGCTGCTCCCCCGCTCCTTGATGGGCAGCAGTACCTCGAACGCCTCACCGGCCGGGGCGTCGCCGAGCTGTTCGGCGAGGGTGGCGGGGGTGGGCGCGGCGAAGAGGGCCCGCAGGGCGAGGGTCTCGCCGAGGACGTCCCGGATGCGGCCGATCAGCTGGACCGCGAGCAGGGAGTGGCCGCCGAGCTCGAAGAAGTTGTCGTCGATCCCGGCCTCGGGCACGCCCAGGACCTCTGCGAACAGGCCGCACAGGACCTCCTCGCGCGGGGTCCGGGGGGCACGCCCGGACACGGCCGCCTCGTACACGGGCGCGGGCAGGGCCCGCCGGTTCAGCTTGCCGTTGGCGGTCAGCGGCAGCCGCTCCAGCACCACGAAGGCGGAGGGGACCATGTACTCCGGGAGGAGTCCGGCGGCGTGGGCGCGCAGCGCCTCGGTGTCCACGGCGGACGCGGCGGACTCGGCGGAGACCGCGGACCCGGCGGACCCGGTGTCCTGGCCCGGATCGGGGACCACGTAGGCCACCAGGCGCTTGTCGCCCGGCTGGTCCTCCCGGGCCACCACCGCCACCTGGGACAGTCCCGGGAAGCGGGCCAGGACCGTCTCGATCTCGCCGAGTTCGATGCGGAAACCGCGGATCTTGACCTGGTCGTCGAGCCGGCCCAGGTACTCCAGCTGCCCGTCGTCCGCCCAGCGCGCCAGGTCTCCGGTGCGGTACATGCGGCTGCCGGCCGCGCCGAACGGATTGGCGACGAAACGGTCCGCCGTCAGGTCGGGCCGGCCGAAGTAGCCGCGGGCCAGCCCCGCACCCGCCAGGTACAGCTCCCCGGCCACGCCCGCCGGCACCGGCTGCAGCGTGCCGTCCAGGACGTACGTCTGCATGTTGTGCAGGGGGCGGCCGATCGACGGCGCCTGCGTGACGGGCCCGTCCGTGGACCACACCGTGGCGTACACCGTGGCCTCGGTCGGGCCGTAGATGTTGTACACGCGGTCGGCCCGGACCTCGGCCCTGACCTCGGCGGCGGCCTGCGCGGGCAGGGCCTCGCCGCAGAACAGCAGGGTGCCCGCGGTGGTGCGTACGTCGCCCTGGGAGACGATCCGGGCGAGTGCGGACGGGACCCCGCTCATCAGGGACGCCGTACGGCCTTCGGCCTTGCGGTCGCCCAGGGCCAGCAGGTCGCGGAGCACCTCGATGCAGCCGCCGGTCAGCAGCGGGCCGAACATCTCGAACACGGAGACGTCGAAGTTGAGCGAGGTGGTGAACAGGACGTGCGCCAGCCGCTCCGGACCGAACTCGTCACGGGCCCACACGGCCAGGTTGGCCACGTTGGCGTGGGTGACGACGACGCCCTTGGGGCGGCCGGTCGATCCCGAGGTGTAGATGATGTACGCCGGGTGCAGCGGCTGCAGGACCGTGCGGCGGTCGCGGTCGGTCGGGTCGGTGGCGGGCCTGCTCTCCAGGGAGGCGACGACCTCGGGAGCGTCCAGGACCAGGCGCGGGGTCCGCGAGCCGGCCGGGAGCATCTCCTCGGTCTCCCCCACCGTGAGGACGAGCGCGGGATCGGCGTCCTCCAGCAGGTAGGCGATCCGGTCCGCCGGATAGGCGGGGTCGACGGGCATGTAGGCGGCCCCCGTCTTGAGCACGGCGAGCAGCGCCACCATCGTCTGCGCGGTGCGCGGCAGGGCCAGGGCGACGAACTGCTCGGGTCCCACCCCCTGCGCGATCAGCTGGTGGGCGAGGCGGTTGGCCCGCTCGTTCAGCTCGGCGTAGCTCAGGTCCGCGTCCGAGGCCAGGACGGCCGGACGCTCGGGAGTCCGGGCGACCTGCGCCTGGAAGAGCTCGGGCAGCGTGGCCCGGGGCACCTCGACCGCGGTGTCGTTCCAGTCGCGCAGGACCTTGCGCTGCTCCGGCGCGGAGAGGATGTCGATCCCGCCGACCGGCCGGTCCGGGTCGGCGACCGCCGCCTCCATCACCCGCACCATGCGGGTCACGAGGGTTTCCACGGTCTCCCGGTCGAACAGGTCGGTGCTGTAGTGCAGCAGGCCGCCGATGCCGGCCGGACCGCTGTCGGCGCCCGTGCCGCTGCCCTGGTGCTCGGTGAAGGTGAAGCCCAGGTCGAAACGGCTGAAGACGACCGGGACCGCCTCCTGGGCCACGGTCAGGCCCGGCAGGCTCAGCGGACCGTCGCCCGCGGCGTCCAGGCCGAAGATGACCTGGAACAGGGGGTGGCGGGCCAGGGACCGCTGGGGGTTGACCGCCTCCACCAGGCGTTCGAAGGGGACGTCCTGGTGGGAGTAGGCGGCGAGGTCGGTTTCCCGGGTGCGGGAGAGGAGTTCGCGGAAGGTGGGGTTTCCGGAGGTGTCGTTGCGCAGGACCAGGGTGTTGACGAAGAACCCGACGAGGTCGTCCAGGGCTTCGTCGGTGCGGCCGGCGACCGGCGTGCCCAGGGGGATGTCGGAGCCCGCACCGAGTCGGGTGAGCAGGGTGGCAACGGCGGCCTGGAGCACCATGAACAGCGTGGTGCCGGTCTCCCGGGCCAGGTCGGCCAGGGCGCGGTGCAGTGCGGCATCGATGCGGATCGGGACGGTGTCGCCGCGGTAGTCGGGCACCTTCGGCCGCTGCCGGTCGAAGGGCAGCGCGAGCTGGTCGGGAATCCCGGCGAGGGTGCTCTTCCAGAAGTCCAGCTGCCCGCTCACCACCGAGTCGGGGTCCTCCTCGGTGCCGAGGAGCTCGTGCAGCCACAGGGTGTAGTCGGCGTACTGGACCGGGAGCGCGGACCACTGCGGTGCCCGACCCTGGAGCCGGGCGCGGAACGCCGCCTCCAGATCCCGGCCGAGGGGACCCATCGAGGCGCCGTCGCTCGCGATGTGGTGCATGAGCAGCAGGAGGGTGTGCTCACCGGGGTTCACGGTGAACAGGGTTGCCCGCAGCGGCAGTTCGGTGGTCAGGTCGAACACGTACTGACCCGCGTCGCTCAGTGCCGTGGACAGCTCGTCGGCTCGGCAGGCGGTGCGCTGCAGCTCCAGGCCGACGGCGTCCGCCGCCAGCACCACCTGGGTCGAGGTTCCGTCAAACTTCCGGAAGACGGTCCGCAGGCTCTCGTGGCGCACCACCACGTCGTTCAGGGCCCGTTCGAGAACACCCGCGTCCAGCGCGCCGGCGATCCGGAACGCCACCGGGACGTTGTACGTGGCGTTCGCGCCCTCCAGCTTGTTGAGGAACCACAGGCGGTTCTGCGCCGGAGACAGCGGAATCCGCTCCGGGCGGGCCACCGCGGTCAGCGCCGCCCTGGCCGACCCGGCCTGCGTGATCTGCTCGGCCAGTCCGGCGATGGTGGGGGTCTCGAAGAGGCTGCGGACGGGGAGCTCGATGCCGAGGGTGGTACGGATGCGGCTGACGAGACGGGTGGCGAGGAGCGAGTGGCCGCCGAGCTCGAAGAAGCTGTCGTCGATCCCGACGGTCGCGAGACCGAGGGTCTCGGTGAACAGTCCGCAGAGGATCTCCTCGCGCGGGGTGCGGGGTGCGCGTCCGGCTGCCTTTGCCTCGTATGAGGGGGCGGGGAGGGCTCGGTGGTCGAGCTTGTTGTTGGTGGTCAGGGGGAGTTGGTCGAGGACGATGAGGGCGGAGGGGACCATGTACTCCGGGAGGAGTCCGGCGGTGTGGGTCCGCAGGGCTTCGATGTCCACGTCCGCGCTGTTGTGGCCGGTTTCGGGGACGACGTAGGCGACGAGTCGCTTGTCGCCGGGCTGGTCCTCCCGGGCCACCACTGCCACCTGGGCGAGTCCGGGGTAGCGGGCGAGGACGGCTTCGATCTCGCCGAGTTCGATGCGGTAGCCGCGGATCTTGACCTGGTCGTCGGCGCGGCCGACGAAGTCGAGAAGTCCGTCGCCTGCCCAGCGGGCGAGGTCTCCGGTGCGGTACATGCGGCTTCCGGCCGGCCCGAAGGGGTCCGCGACGAAGCGCTCCGCGGTGAGGTCGGCGCGGCCGTGGTAGCCACGGGCCAGACCCGTACCCGCCAGGTACAGCTCGCCTGCCACACCCTGGGGAAGCAGGGAGAGCGTGTCGTCCAGGATGTAGGCGCGCATGCCGTCCAGGGGACGGCCGACGGGGACGGGGGCGGGCACGGTGTCGCCTGCGGTCCAGGGGGCCTGGGTTGCGAACAGGGTCGTCTCGGTGGGTCCGTAGGCGCAGCGGACCAGGGTGTCGGGGGCGTGTTCCAGTACGCGGCGTACGGCGGTCGGGGAGATCAGGTCGCCGCCGGTGATGACTTCCCGGACGCCGGTGAAGCACTCGGGTGCTTCTTCGGCCATGACGCGGAACAGGCCCGCGGTGATGTCGAGTCCGGTGATCTCCTCCTCGACCACGAGCCGGGCGAGCTCGGCGACCGCGAGGTCACCCTCCGGCGTGATGACCGTGCGCCCGCCGTGCAACAGCGGGACCCAGAAGGCGTAGGTGGAGGGGTCAAAGGCGTAGGAGGCCAGGAGCAGGACCCGCTCGTGGGCGCCGGGCCGTTGGAACATGCCGTCCACGACCAGGTCCAGGATGTCGCGGTGCGTGACCGCGACGCCCTTCGGGCGGCCGGTGGAGCCGGAGGTGTACATCACGTACGCCAGCTGCTCGGGGTGGCAAGCCACACCCGGGTCGGTCACCGGCAGCGAGGCCAGCTCGGTGTCTTCGTCGATCACCACGACCCGCGGGGTGTCGGGCAGACCCCGCTCGCGGGTCGCTGCGTCGGCCAGCAGCACGGGGGCGGAGGTCTGGTCCACGATCCACTGCATGCGATCCAGCGGGTAGCCGCTGTGCAGCGGCAGGTAGAAGGCACCCGCCTTGAGGACTGCCAGGAGTGCGACGACGAGGTCCACGGAGCGTTCCATCAACACCGCGACCGGTGCTTCCGGGACCACACCCAGGCCCACCAGCCGGTGAGCGAGCTGGTTCGAGCGCTCGTCCAACTCCCGGTAGGACAGCTCGCGTCCGGAGCACCGCACGGCCACCGCGTCCGGAGACAGCAGCGCCTGCGCCGTGAAAGCCTCCTGCACGGAACCGGCGTCGAGAGCCTCACCGGGCTCCGCACCCGCCCACGACTCCAGCAGCCGCACACGCTCGGCCGCACCGATCACGTCGATGCGACCGATCGTCTGCTCCGGGTCGGCGGAGACGGATTCCAGGACACGGGTGAGCGTGGCGAACAGGCGCTCGACGGTCTCCCGGTCGAAGAGGTCCGTGGCGTAGGTGATGTAGGCGCGCACCGGGCCGGGAAGGCCTTCGTCGGTGTGCTTCATGAGGAAGTTCAGCGACATGTCGAACTTCGCCGTCTGCTGCTCCCCGACGATCTCCCGGGCCGTCAGACCGGGCAGGTCCAGGGTGCTGCCGTCGCCGGTCTGCAGGTTGAGCAGGACCTGGAACAGCGGGTGCCGGGACAGGGACCGCTGGGGGTTGACGGCCTCGACGACGCGCTCGAACGGCACGTCCTGGTGGGAGTACGCGGCCAGGTCGGTCTCCCGGACCTGCTCCAGCAGGCTGCGGAAGGTCGGATTCCCCGAGGTGTCCGTGCGCAGGACCAGGGTGTTGACGAAGAACCCGACGAGGTCGTCGAGGGCTTCGTCGGCGCGGCCCGCGACCGGGGTGCCGATCGGGATGTCCGTCCCCGCGCCCATCTTCGTCAGCGCCACCGCCAGCGCGGCCCGCACCACCATGAAGGGGGTGGCGCCCGTGGAACGGGCCAGGTCGGCCATGCCGCGGTGGGCTTCGGCGGCCAGCTCGAAGAAGACCGTGTCGCCGCGGTAGCCGGCGGTCTTCGGCCGGGGGCGGTCGTAGGGCAGTTCGAGCTGGTCGGGGATGCCTTCCAGGGCCTTGGTCCAGAAGGAGAGCTGCTCGCTCGCCAGGGAGTCGGGGTCGTCCTCCGCTCCGAGGAGCTCGCGCTGCCACAGCGTGTAGTCCGCGTACTGGACCGGCAGCGCCGGCCACGACGGCTCGGCCCCCTCGGTCCGGGCCCGGAAGGCGATCTCCAGGTCGCGCGTCAGCGGTCCCAGGGAGGCGCCGTCGCTGGCGATGTGGTGCAGGAGCAGGAGCAGGACGTGCTCGGCGGGGGCCGCGGTGAACAGCGTGGCTCGCAGCGGAAGTTCGGCCGAGAGGTCGAAGACGTACTGACCGGACTCGGCCACGAGCGCGTCCAGCTCGTCCGCCCCGCAGGCGATCCGGTGGAGCTGTACGCCGGCGGCGTCCTCGTCGAGGATGACCTGGACCGGGGCCCCGTCGACCTCCTGGAAGACCGTCCGCAGGCTCTCGTGGCGTGCCACGACATCGCCCAGGGCGCGTTCGAGCACGGCGGGGTCGAGCTCCCCGGCCAGCCGGAAGGCCACCGGGGCGTTGTAGGTGGCGCTGGTCTCCTCCAGCTTGTCGAGGAACCAGAGGCGGTTCTGCGCCGGGGACAGCGGGATCCGCTCCGGGCGGGCCACCGCGGTCAGCGCGGGCCGGGCCGCCCCGGCCAGTGCGACCCGCTCGGCGAGGGCCGCCACCGTGGGCGCCTCGAACACGGTCCGCACCACCAGCTCGACGCCCAGGACCGCACGGATCCGGCTCGCCAGCCGCGTGGCCAGCAGCGAATGACCGCCCAGCTCGAAGAAGTTGTCGTCGACACCGACCGCGGGCACGCCCAGGACGTCGGCGAACAGGCCGCACAGGACCTCCTCGCGCGGGGTGCGGGGGGCCCGCCCGGCGCCGGTCGACGGCACCTCGGGGGCGGGCAGGGCGCGCCGGTCCAGCTTGCCGTTGGTGGTCAGCGGCAGCCGGTCCAGGACCACGAGGGCGGAGGGGACCATGTACTCCGGGAGGAGTCCGGCGGCGTGGGCGCGCAGCGCCTCCGTGTCCACTGCGGACATGGCCGACCCGGCCGACACGGCGGACCCGCCGTCCTGGCCCGCTTCCGGGACCACGTAGCCCACCAGGCGCTTGTCGCCGCCCTGGTCCTCACGGGCTATGACGGCCACCTCCGACAGTCCCGGGAAGGCCGCCAGTACGGCCTCGACCTCGCCGAGTTCGATGCGGAAGCCGCGGATCTTGACCTGGTGGTCGACCCGGCCGACGAACTCCAGCAGTCCGTCCTCCTGCCAGCGCACCACGTCACCGGTGCGGTACAGCCGCGCCTGGGGGTCGTCCGAGAACGGGTGCTCGACGAACCGCTCCGCGGTCAGCTCCGGGCGGTTCCAGTAGCCGCGGGCGAGGCCGGGGCCGCCGACCCACAGCTCGCCGGGGATGCCGGGGGGAAGCAGGGCACCGTTCCCGTCCACGACGAACACCTCGGTGTTCGTGATCGGCCCCCCGATGGGGAGCTGTCCCGTCCGGCGGGTGGTGCGGTCCACCTCGTAGCACGTGGTGAACACCGTCGCCTCGGTCGGGCCGTACCCGTGGATCAGGTGCTCGGGGGCCCAGGGCCCGGCCACCAGCTGGTCCACCACCGGCCGGTCGATCGCCTCGCCGCCGAAGAACACGTACTGCAGGCCGGCCAGGAGGTCGGGGCAGTCCAGGAGGTGCTGGCGGAGCAGGGGGGCCGTCATCCACATCATCGTGACGCCGGAGCGGTGCAGGGCGGCCTTGAGCTCGACGGCGTCGAGGAGGACCTCCTTGTCCATGACGACCATGGCGGCGCCGGACGTCAGCGCGGGCCAGCATTCGAAGGTGAAGGCGTCCCAGGCGAAGTTGGAGGGATGGGCGACCACGTGGCCGGGCCCGATGCCGGCGAACACGTCGCTGTCGACGAACCGGCAGACCGAGCGGTGCTCGATCATGACGCCCTTGGGCGTACCGGTGGAGCCGGAGGTGTAGATGACGTGGAACAGGCTGTCGGGGCCGACCTGCACGGACGGGTCCGTGTGGGGCCGGGTGGCGATCTCGTCCCACTCCCGGTCGATCAGGAGCAGCTCGGCGTCCACACCCGCCAGCCGGTCCTGGAGGTGTGCGTGGGTGATGACCAGCGACGCCTCCACGTCGGCGATCATGAACTCCAGCTGGTGGGACGGGTAGTCGTGGTTGAGCGGCACGTAGGCGGCGCCCGCCTTCAGTACGCCCAGGACGGCGACGACCGCGTCGATGCCCCGCTCGACACAGACCGGGACCCGCTGCTCCGCGCGCACGCCCAGGCCGATCAGGTGGTGGGCGAGCCGGTTCGCCCGCATGTCCAGCTCGCGGTAGCTCACCGCCTCCTCGCCGCAGAACACGGCCGTGGCGTCCGGGGTGCGGGCGACCTGCTCCTGGAACAGCTGGTGCACGGTGGTGTCGGCGGGGTACGGGACGGTCGTGTCGTTCCACTCGACGACGAGCCGGTGGTGCTCCTCCGGGGACAGGAGGCCGATCCGGCTCAGGGGCAGTTCCGGGTCGGCCGCGACCTCGGCGAGCAGCCGCTGCAGGGACCCCGCGATCCGCTGCGCGGTGTCCTCGGTGAACAGGTCGAGGGCGAAGCCCAGCCGTCCCGTGACTCCGTCCGGAGCTCCGTCCGCGGCGTGCTCCTCGAAGAGTTCGAGGGTGAGGTCGAACTTGGCGACGTCGGTGTCGCCCAGGGTCACGTCCGTGGTCAGGCCCGGCAGGTCCAGGCGTACGGCCGTGTTGTTCTGCATGGCGAGCAGGACCTGGAAGAGCGGGTGCTGGGCGGCGGAACGCTCCGGGTTGACGGCGTTCACCACGGTCTCGAAGGGGACGTCCTGGTGGGCGAAGGCCTCCAGGGACACCTGGCGCACCCGGGCCAGCAGCTGGTCGAAGGAGGGGTCGCCGGTGGTGTCGGTGCGGATCACCAGGGTGTTGACGAAGAAGCCGACGAGGTCGCCCATCGCCTCGTCCGTGCGGTTGGCGATGGGGGTGCCGACCGGGATGTCGTGCCCGGCGCCCAGCCGGGAGAGGACCGCGGCGAAGGCGGCCTGCATCACCATGAACAGGCTGGCCCGATGGGTGCGGCCCAGGCCGATCAGGCGTCGGTGCAGCTTTGCGTCGAGCGCGAAGGAGACCGTGTCGCCGCGGTGGCTGGCCGTCTTCGGCCGGGCGTGGTCGTAGGGCAGTTCGAGCTGGTCGGGGATGCCTTCCAGGGCCTTGGTCCAGAAGGAGAGCTGCTCGCTCGCCAGGGAGTCGGGGTCGTCCTCCGCTCCGAGGAGCTCGCGCTGCCACAGCGTGTAGTCCGCGTACTGGACCGGCAGCGCCGGCCACGACGGTTCCTGCCCCGCGCACCGCGCCGCGTAGGCACGGCTGATGTCGTGGGTCAGCGGGGCCAGCGACCAGCCGTCGGAGGCGATGTGGTGGACGAGCAGGAAGAGGACCTGCTCGGTCTGCGACAGGGAGAAGAGCCGGAACCGCACCGGCGGGTTCACCGCGAGGTCGAAGCGCTCCGCGGACAGCTCCGCGATGCGGGCGGCGAGGGCGGCCTCGTCGGTCTGTACGGTCTCGAAGTCCTGCAGTGCGCGGTGCGCGGGCAGGATCTGCTGGAACGGCACGCCCTGGGCGTCCTCGGGGAAGACGGTGCGCAGGCTCTCGTGGCGCTCCACCACGTCCAGGAGTGCGGCCCGCAGCGCGGCCCGGTCCAGCGGACCCGACAGCCGCACGGTGAGGGGGAGGTTGTAGGTGGCGCTGGTCTCCTCCAGCTTGTCGAGGAACCAGAGGCGGTTCTGCGCCGGGGACAGCGGGATCCGCTCCGGGCGGGCCACCGCGGTCAGCGCGGGCCGGGCCGCCCCGGCCAGTGCGACCCGCTCGGCGAGGGCCGCCACCGTGGGCGCCTCGAACACGGTCCGCACCACCAGCTCGACGCCCAGGACCGCACGGATCCGGCTCGCCAGCCGCGTGGCCAGCAGCGAATGACCGCCCAGCTCGAAGAAGTTGTCGTCGATGCCCACGGCCGGGAGGCCGAGGGTGTCGGCGACCAGGCCGCAGAGGATCTCCTCGTGCGGGGTGCGGGGAGCACGCCCGGTCCGGGTCTCCGGCAGTTCGGGGGCGGGCAGGGCGCGCCGGTCCAGCTTGCCGTTGGTGGTCAGGGGGAGCTGGTCGAGGACCACGAAGACGGAGGGGACCATGTACTCCGGCAGCAGGCCGGCGGTGTGCGCCCGCAGGGCCTCGGCCTCCGGCGTCCCGTCGCGGTCGCCGTGGCCCTCGCCGTCGCCGTGGCCGTGGCCCGGCTCGGCGACCACGTAGGCCACCAGGCGCTTGGCGCCCGGCTGGTCCTCGCGGGCGACGACGACCACCTGCGACAGTCCCGGGAAGCGGGCCAGGACCGTCTCGATCTCGCCGAGCTCGATGCGGTGCCCGCGGATCTTGACCTGGTCGTCGGCCCGGCCCAGGAACTCCACGAGTCCCTCGGCGGACCAACGGGCGAGGTCACCGGTGCGGTACATGCGGGTGCCGGCCGGGCCGAAGGGGTCGGCGACGAACCGTTCCGCGGTCAGGTCCGGGCGGCCGTAGTAGCCGCGGGCCACGCCCGTGCCCGCCAGGTACAGCTCGCCGGTCGTGCCGGCCGGCACCGGCGACAGGGCGTCGTCGAGGACGTGGGCCTGCATGCCGTCCAGCGGAAGCCCGATCGGCAGCGGCGCCGGCAGTTCGCCGTCGCCGGACCACGGGTACTGCGTCGCGTACAGGGTGGTCTCGGTGGGACCGTACGCGCTGCGCACGACGATGCCCGGGCAGTGGTCGAGCACCCGGCGCACCGCCGTCGGGGAGACGACGTCACCGCCCGAGATGATCTCCCGTACGCCTGCGAAGACGGTCGGGTCCTCCTCGGCCATCACCTGGAACAGCCCCGCGGAGACGTCCAGGGCGGTGATCCCCTCCTCCGCGATCAGGCGGGCGATCATCGCCACGCTCGGCTCGCCCTCGGGCGTGATGACGGTGCGCGCACCGTGCAGCAGCGGCACCCACAGGCCGTAGATCGAGGGGTCGAAGGCGTACGGGATGACCATGAGCACCCGGTCGTGGGCGCCCGGCCGGTCGAACATGCTGTCCACCATCAGCTCCAGGACGTCGCGGTGGGTGACCGCGACCCCCTTCGGGCGGCCCGTGGAGCCCGAGGTGTACATCACGTACGCCAGCTGGTCCGGCCGGCAGTCCACACCCGGGTCCGTGACCGGGAGCGAGGACAGCTCGGCGTCCCGGTCGACGAGGACGACCTGCGGGGCCTCGGGCAGGCCCCGCACACCCATCGCCGCGTCGGCCAGCAGGACCGGGGCGTTCGTCTCGTCGACGATCCACTGCATGCGCTCCAGCGGATAACCGCTGTGCAGGGGAAGGTAGAAGGCACCGGCCTTCATGACCGCCAGGAGTGCGACCACCAGGTCCACCGAGCGCTCCATCAGCACCGCGACCGGCGCCTCCGGACCCACGCCCAGACCCAGCAGCCGGTGCGCGAGCCGGTTCGCCCGCTCGTCGAGCTCCCGGTACGACAGCTCCCGCCCGGCGCACCGCACCGCCACCGCACCCGGAGAACGCAGCACCTGCACCGCAAAAGCCGCCTGCACCGAATCACCGATCAACGTCGTGCCCGACTCGAACGACCGGTCCTCGGCACAATCAACAGCAGTTGCAGCACACATGGCCAATTACTCTCTTTCAGGGATGTGGGATGCCCGGGAGAAGTCCGGGGAGGAGAGCGGGAGTTACGCCGGGGTGGGGTCCGCCACGTCGCGGTTCCACTCGGACTTCGTGGACTGCCAGCCGTCCTCGTCCACTCCTCGGCGCCAGTAGCCGGAGATGGACAGCTGCTCGCGCGCCAGGCCGCGTTCCACCCGGAGGTGGTGCCGCAGCGACTTCACGAAGTGCGCCTCTCCGTGGACGAAGGCCTGGACCGTGCCGGCCGGGAACTCCGCCGTGGAGACGGCCTCGTGGAGCGCCGCGCCGATCTGGCCGTCACCGCGGTGCAGCCAGACGATGTCGGCATCGGCCGGCGTGTGGATCTTCTGCTCCTCGTCCGGGCCGGCGACCTCGATGAACGCCTTGGCGGTCGCCCCCGGGGGCAGCGCCTCCAGGGAGGCCGCGATCGCGGGCAGGGCGCTCTCGTCACCGGCGAACAGGTGCCAGTCGGCCTCCGTGCCGGGCGAGTAGCCGCCTCCGGGACCGACGAAGTGGATCTCGTCCCCCGGCCGGGCGTTCGCGGCCCAGCGGGCGGCCAGCCCGTTGTCGCCGTGACAGGCGAAGTCCACGGCCAGCTCGACGGTGTCCGGGTCCCAGCTGCGCACGGTGTAGGTGCGGGTCCGGGGCCACTGGTCCCTGGGGAAGTCCTTGCGGACGGCCGCGAGGTCGAACGGCTCGGGGTACTGCACGTCCTCCAGGGGGAAGACGAGCTTGACGTAGTGATCGGTGTACTGGCCGGCGTCGAACTCGTGCAGGCCTTCTCCGCCGAGTACGACCCGGACCATGTGCGGGGTCAGCCATTCGACCCGCAGCACCTGCCCCCGGTGCAGTGCCGACCTGTTGGGCTTCGGATTGTCGGACATCAGTGGCCCCTCTTCCCTTCCGGTGCGTCCGCGGTGTTCTTCAGTGCTCGCGCCAGAACCGGAGCGATGTCGGCGAGTGCGTCCGCACTCATCAGCTGCATGTGCGTGTACGCAGTGGCGTGGTTCTCGATCCGGCCGCTCACGTACGGCTCCCAGACCTCGGAGAGTCCGGTGGAGGCGCCGTCCGGCCCGGCCGCCTCGAAGAAGAGGACGTCGCCGTCGTACGGCTCGCAGGCCGCCGCCCGGCTGATCCGCAGGTTGTTCGCGGTGATGTCGATGAGCGCGGCCACGGTCCGCTCCTCGAGGCTGGCGAGCGTTCCGCCGTGGGCCTTGAGGATGTCGAGGATGCGCGGCATCGCGATCGGCTCGTCGCCCGGCTCGGCGTGGAAGGCGCCGATCCCGTCGAAGGCGAGTTCCAGGAGGTCGCGCTGGGTGCGCGTGCTGTCCTCGCTGTCGTGCCCGCCGGTGAAGGCGTCGAGCACGGCCAGCAGGGACACCTCCTCGCCGTCCTGCTGGAGGCGGGCGGCCAGGGTGTGGGCGACCTTGCCGCCGAAGGACCAGCCCAGGAGGGCGTACGGGCCCGACGGCTGGATCGCCCGGATGCGGCCGAGGTAGTCCTCGACGAGCTCGTCCATGTCGGCGGGCAGCGGCTCGTCCGCGGCCAGTCCGCTGGCCTGGAGCCCGTACACCGGGTGGTCCTTCGGTACGTAGCGCAGCAGTCCGGCGTAGCACCAGGCCATGCCGCCGCCGGGGTGCACGCAGAACAGCGGCGTACGGCTGCCGACGGGTCGCAGGTTCAGCACGTGTTCCAGTCCGCTGTCCTGCGTCTCGCTGTCCGCCTGGCCCAGGTGCGACAGGGCGGCCACGGTCGGGGTGTTGAGCAGGCTGCGGATGGAGAGCCGCACGCCCAGGATCGCCCGGATGCGGCTGATGAGGCGGGTGGCGAGGAGGGAGTGGCCGCCGAGCTCGAAGAAGTTGTCGTCGATGCCGACGGTGGGCACGCCCAGGATCTCCGCGTACAGGCCGCAGAGGATCTGCTCGATCGGGGTCCGCGGGCCGCGTCCGGTGCCGGGGGCGGGGGCGGGCAGGTCGGAGGCGGGCAGGGCCCGGTAGTCGACCTTGCCGTTGCTGGTCAGCGGCAGCCCGTCCAGGACCTGGAAGGCCGAGGGCACCATGTACTCGGGCAGCAGCCCGACCGTGTGGGTGCGCAGGGCTTCGGTGTCCACCGTGTCGTGGCCGGTCGCGGCGACCACGTAGGCGACGAGGCGCTTGTCGCCGTCCTGGTCCTCCCGGGCCACGACCGCGACCTGCGCCAGGCCCGGGAAGCCGGCCAGGACGGCTTCGATCTCGCCGAGTTCGATGCGGAAGCCGCGGATCTTGACCTGGTCGTCGGCGCGGCCGACGAAGTCCAGAAGTCCCTCGCCCGCCCAGCGGGCCAGGTCACCGGTGCGGTACATGCGGCTGCCGGCCGGCCCGAAGGGGTCGGCGACGAAGCGTTCCGCGGTGAGGTCCGAGCGGCCGTAGTAGCCGCGGGCCAGACCGGTGCCGGCGAGGTACAGCTCTCCGGCCACGCCCTCGGGGAGCAGGGAGAGGGCGTCGTCGAGGACGTAGGCGCGCATGCCGTCCAGCGGGCGCCCGATCGGGACGGGCGCCGGTACGTCGCCGCCCGCGGTCCAGGGGGCCTGGGTCGCGAACAGGGTCGTCTCCGTGGGCCCGTAGGCGCAGCGGACCAGGGTGTCGGGGCTGTGTTCCAGCACCCGGCGCACCGCGGTCGGGGAGATCACGTCGCCACCGGTGATGACCTCGCGGACGCCGGTGAAGCAGGCGGGGTCTTCCTCGGCCATGACGCGGAACAGACCCGCCGTCACCTGGAGGCCGGTGATCTCCTCCTCCGCGATCAGCCGCGACAGCGTGGCCACGCTCAGGTCGCCCTCCGGCGACACCACCGTCCGGCCGCCGTGCAGGAGCGGCACCCACATCTCGTACGTCGAGGGGTCGAAGGCGTACGGAGCCACCATCAGCACCCGCTCGTGCGCGCCGGGACGCTCGAACATGCCGTCCACCACCAGCTCCAGGACGTCGCGGTGGGTGACCGCGACCCCCTTCGGGCGGCCCGTCGAGCCGGACGTGTACATCACGTAGGCCAGCTGCTCGGGGTGGCACTCCACACCCGGGTCGGTCAGCGGCAGGGAGAGCAGCTCGGCGTCCTGGTCCACCACCACGAGGCGGGGTGCGTCGGGCAGGCCGCGCTCGCGGGTCGCGGTGTCGGCCAGCAGGACCGGGGCGGAGGTCTCGTCGACGATCCACTGCATGCGCTCCAGCGGATAACCGCTGTGCAGCGGCAGGTAGAAGGCACCGGCCTTCAGGACCGCCAGCAGCGCGACCACCAGGTCCACGGAGCGTTCCATCAGCACCGCGACCGGGGCTTCCGGACCCACGCCCAGGCCGATCAGCCGGTGTGCCAGACGGTTCGACCGCTCGTCCAGCTCCCGGTAGGACAGCTCCCGTCCGGCGCACCGCACGGCCACCGCGGCCGGAGAACGCAGTACCTGCGCCGCGAAGGCCGCCTGTACCGATTCACCGATCAACGCCGTACCCGACTCGAACGGCTGATCGTCGGCAAAACGAACAGAACTTGAAATAAGCATGTGTCAATCACCCTCTTTCGGGGTCGAGTTCGCACGTGTGTCGCACGGACAGGGCCACACAGGAGCTCAGTTGCTTGATGCGGAAAGGGATACGGATCCCAGGGACCCGAAGGACGCCCGGACGGTGGAACCCGGCGCGAGATCGACCGCCGCGGCCAGCGATCCGGCCAGGACCACGTCGCCGGCACCGATCCCCGCACCGAAAGAGGCCAGCAGGCGCACGAGGCAGGCCACGGATTGCGCCGGATGTCCCATCACGGCCGCGCCGGTCGCGGTGAGCACGCGGTCGTCCGACTCGAAGACCATGGTCTCGGCGGCGAGGTCGCGTCCGTCGAAGGGAACGGCCTCGCCCACGACGACCATGGCCGAGGAGGCGTTGTCCGCGACGGTGTCCACCCAGGCGATGTCCCAGTTCTCGATGCGGCTGTCGAGCACCTCCAGGGCCGGGAAGACCTCGGTGGTGGCGTCCAGTACGTCCGCGGCGGTCGTACGGGGATCGGAGAGGTCGGTGCCGATCCGGAAGGCGATCTCCCCTTCGACCTTGGGCGAGATGAACCGTCCCGGATCGAGGCGGGCGCCGTCGGCGAGGATCATGGCTTCGGTCAGGAAGCCGAAGTCCGGTTCGTCGACTCCGAACATCTCCTGGATGGCCAGGCTCGTCGCGCCGATCTTGTATCCGGCGTGCACCGCCCCGTTCTCGTGCTCCAGGGCGCGGAAGGCGCGCTGGACGACGTAGGCGTCGTGTGCGGTGAAGTCGGGATACCGGGCCGAGATGGGCGGTACCGGCTTGCGTTCGTTCTTGGCGTTCCACAGTTCGGCGGCTATGCGCCGGTGGACGGCCCCGGGTTGCTGAAGCATCGTGCGCGACCGGGCTACTTGGTCGCCAGGAACAGCCGGCCGCCCGGCATGACCTGGGAGGAGGCCTCGACGTCCGAGAAGCCGGCGCTGCGGAACTTCTCCACCCACTGGTCCTCGGTGGGCAGGTTGATGCCCATGAAGTTCGAGTGCAGGTAGGTGAAGAGGGCGCTGAACTTGCGCTCGCGGTCCTCCTGCCCGTAGGAGACCGCGTCGACCACGGCCAGGATGCCGCCGGGGGTCAGCGCCTTGTGGCAGGTGCGCAGCACGTCGTCGAAGGCGGCCTCGTCCTGCAGGACGTCGTGCATCACGAAGCAGGCCTGGATGACGTCGGCGCCCTCCAGCGGGCTGGGGTCCTCGATCAGGGACTCGACCGAGCGCTCCACGACCCGGAGCCGGCCGTCGACCCCGGCGCGTACGGCGTCCTCGCGGGCGGCGGCGCAGGCGCCCGCGCTCAGGTCCAGGGCGACGCCGGTGCGGCCCTCGTCCTGGGCGAGGAGGCCGATGAGCAGGCCGGCCGCGCCCGCGCCGAGGTCGACGACGTGCTTGGCGCCGGCGGCCACGACCCGCTCGACGACCGCCGGGTAGAAGGTGCGGTCCCCGATCCAGCGCGAGCTGACCGCCACGCGGCGGCCGTCACGCTGGAAGGTCTCGGCGGCGGACTCGTCCTCGGAGAGGAAGGCGCGCGCGTTCTGCAGGAACGGGCTGTTGGCGGTCAGGGACCAGGACAGGTAGCCGACCTGGTGCCTCCAGTCCGCGTAGTCGTCGGACGCGCGGTACAGGCCCTCGCCGTCCCCGGCCGCGAGCAGTCCGGCGGACGACAGCGCGAGGACGAACTCCCCGAGGCGCTCGTGGGAGAGGCCCGTCGCCTCGGCCAGGTCGGCGACACCGAAGGTGCGGCCCGAGTCCAGCACCTGGTCCACGCCGATCTCGGCGCCGATCTGGAGCAGTGCGGCGACCGCCGCGTAGTCCGCTCCCACTTCGCGTGCGGAATCCAACGTCAACGTCATTTTCGATCCTCAGATTTCGGATGTTGCGGAGAGTTCGGAGAGTCCGGAAGGTCCGTCACATGACGGCGTAGAGCGCGTTCTTCTCGGCGAGATCCATGGCGACTTCGATGATCGAGTCCTCCTGGCCGGCGACGACGCCCCTGCGGCCGAGCTCCATCAGGATGTCCCGCGGGTCCACCTGGAACTGCTCGGCGGCGCGGCGCGTGGGTCCGGCGAATCCGGAGAAGACACCGGCGATTCCGCTGGTGATGGTCACGCTGTCGTTCGTCGGGACGCGCTTGACGAAGGTGGATTCGGCGAGGTCGCCGGCGTCGAGGGCAGCGAACAGCTGGAGCTTGGTGTCGATCTGCTCCAGGTGCAGGTTCGCGGCGACCAGTTCGAGCGGTGCGTTGCCGGCGCCGGCTCCGAAGCCGCGCGCCGTGACGTCCACGATGGTCGCGCCGGCCTTGATGGCGGCCATGCTGTTCGTCACCGAGAGGCCGAGGTTGTTGTGGCCGTGGAAGCCGATCTCGATGTCGAGTGCCTCGACGAGCGCGCCGACCTTCTCGGCGACCGCGGTCGGGGTGTACGCGCCGGCCGAGTCCATCAGGACGACCGCGTTCGCGCCGTACCCCTGCATGAGCCGCGCCTGCTCGATGAGCGTCTTGGTCGACGCCATGTGGCTCATCAGCAGCAGGCCCTTGACGGTGACGCCCATCGAGCTCAGCATCGTGATCTGCTGGCGGGTCACGTCCGCTTCCGAGCAGTGCGCGCCGACGCGGACCTCGTCGACTCCGCAGTCCAGTGCGGGCTTCAGGTCGCGTTCGACGGTCGCGAACCCGGGGATGGACAGGACGCCGAGGCGGGTGTTCGTCAGCTGCTCGCGGGCGGCGGTGAGCATCTCGATGTCGCTCAGTGCGGCGCGTCCGACCTGGATGGAGGAGGCGCCGAGGCCGTTGCCGTGGCCGACCTCCAGGAGGTCGGCGCCCGCCAGCTCGGCGGCCTTGGCGTAGGCGGTGATGTCCGCACGCCCCAGCTGGTGCGCCACGGCGTGGTTTCCGTCGCGCAGGGTGGTGTCACAGATTTCGAGCCGACGCTCGGTGGGGGTGCTCATCGACGTGCCTCCGCTCGGCCTTCGGCGACGGCCACGGCCGCGCAGGTGATGACGTCCAGGTTCCCGGCGTAGCGCGGGAGCCAGTCACCGAGCCCTTCCACTTCGATGGTCACCATGATGCGATCGCCCGTCGCAATCGGCGGAACGACCACGCGATACCCAGGTACATAGGAATTGATCCGCTTCTCCATGAGGTCGACCGAGACGCGCAGCGCCTCCATGTCGATGTTTTCGGAGGCCGGGACCGCGATGGTGTTCCTCATGACGATTCCCGGCTCTGCCGGGTTGATGATGAGGATCGTCCGTGCGGTGTCCACCCGGCTGAATTCGTGAGTCGCCTTCTGGGTGGTGAAGGCGTATTCGTCGATGTTCGCCCGCGTCGCGGGGCCGACGCTCTGCGAGGAGCTGGCCGTGGCGATCTCGAGGTAGCCCAGGCCGTTCTCGGAGGCCTCGCTGAAGCAGTGCGCGATGGGCACCGCGGCCTGTCCGCCGCAGGACACCATGCTGACGTTCGGCTCGGTGAGGCACTCCTCGAGGTTCAGTGCCGGAACGCAGAACCTGCCGAGGTTGGCCGGGGTGAGGTCCACGACCGGGATGCCGAGGGCTCCGAGCACCTCGTAGTTGTGGACCGCGTCCGCGGCCGACGTGGAGTCGAAGACCAGGTCGATGCGGTCCGCGATCGCGACGATGGCGTCGAGCCCGTCGGCGGACGTCGGAACCCCGTGGGATTCGGCGAGCTCGATGCCCGGCGAGGTGGTGCGCCGTCCGGCGAACATGTCGCAGCGCAGATAGGGCGAGGCGATGACCTTGAGCAGCAGGTCGCAGCCGATGTTTCCCGTGCCGATGATGGCCACGCGAAGAGGGTTAGCAATGGTTTCATCGTATGTGAGCATTCACCCGTCCTCTTTTCTCTGATTCGATCCGGTGAAATGGGTGTGGGGGTCCGTTCCGAAATCGGGCCTACGCCACATGGAATTGATCAGCCGCGCGGCCCGCCCTTTCCCTGACGGGTCCGACGTTCCAGCCGGCATCGCCGAGCTCCCGTACGATCTGGCCGGCGCGCACCGCCGGGACGGCGAACACGAGGGAGAGGGCGTCCTCGTGCGCGGAGTACCGCGGTACGGCGTCCTCCTGCTCCACGTGGAGCGTCCTCAGCACGTCCAGCAGGCGGATCAGCTGTCCGGGTCCCTCCGGGACCAGCACCTCCACGTGCGTCTGCCGGTCCGCGGCCTGCCGTTCCTCGATCGCCGCCAGTCCGGCGGCGCCCCGGTTCAGCAGATCGACCATCGGTTCCAGGGTCTGGGCCCTGGTGTCCAGCGGCGCGCCCGGCAGGTCGTCGAGCGTGGCCATCAGGGTCGTCAGGTCGTCCCTGAGCTCCCGCAGCACTCCGGCCACGGCCGAGGCGTTGGCCTGCAGGATGTCGTTCCACAGTTCGGTGTCCCGGACGGCCGTCCGCGTCACGTCGCGCAGCGCCTGCCCCGCGAGCCGGAACGAGGCCCGCGAGCCGTGCTCCAGCCGCGCGGCCATCAGGCTGGCCACCACGTGCGGAGCGTGCGAGGCCAGCGCCACCGCGTCGTCGTGCGCGCGGTCGTCCATGATCGCCGGGATCGCCCCGCACAGCGCGATCATCTCGAACACCCTGTTCACCGCGTCCTGGGACGTGGTCTCCGACGGAGTCAGGACCCAGGGCCGGTCCTCGAACAGATCCGCGCGGGCGGCGAGCGGACCGCCGCGCTCGCGGCCGGCCAGCGGATGGCCGCCCACGTAACTGGCCGACGTACCGCCGGACTTCCAGATGTCCCGGGCCGTCTGCGCCTTCACACTGGCCACGTCGGTGTAGGTCCGGGCCAGCCCTCGGGCCTGCATCCTGGCGAGCACGGCGCCCACCGCGCCCGGCGGTACGGCGATCACCGCCAGGTCGGCCGACTCGTCCGGAGCGCCCAGCACTCCCGCTCCCAGGGCGGCCGCCGTGCGGGCGGCCACCTCGTCCTTGTCGAGCAAATGCACACGTACGCCGTGCCGGCTCACCGCCAGGCCGATCGAGGTGCCGATCAGACCCGTGCCGACCACGGCCATGGTTCGTATCACCGCTACCCCCGTCAGCCTCTAGGTCAGTAGCTGGGGTTGGCCCAGCGCATTCCGTCGGCGGACGGTACGAACCCGCCCTGGCGGATCGGCTCCTCGTCGTCGAGGACCTCTCCGAGCGCGGCGTGGACCTGGATCTTGGCGCCCTCTTCCAGGACGGACTGCACGAGCGTCGAGTCGAAGAGGTCGCGGTCCGCTCCGGTCTCGCCGGCCGGCTCTTCGACCAGCTCGGAGAACTCCCGGAAGGTGGACTCGTGCTGCTCGGCGTAGGAGCTGGCGTTGACCAGCCCGCTCTCGCCCGAAGCGCCGCCGCCGACCAGCTCGACGAAGGACTCCAGCCCGGAGGTGGAGCTGTTCATGACCTTCTTGGCGGTCCAGAAGTACGAGTCCTCGTCCCGGTGCATGTCGTAGAACGCCACCAGGAAGTCGTGGAAGAGCGCGTACTCGTTGCGGTACCGCGCCTCGTACTCCTCGAAGACCTCCTTCTCCTCGAACTCCCCCGCGAGGACCGAGTTGACGGAGCGCGCGGCCAGCAGGCCGCTGTAGGTGGCGAGGTGCACGCCGGAGGAGAAGACCGGGTCGATGAAGCACGCCGCATCGCCCACCAGGACCATGCCGGGGCGCCAGAACTTCTCCTGGATGTACGAGTAGTCCTTGCGGATGCGGATCTCGCCGTACGGGCCGCTCTCCACCCGGCGCGCCTCGGACAGGTGCTCCGCGATGAGCGGGCACTCGTCGATCAGGCTCATCAGAGCCTTCTCCTTGTCGCCCTGCACGCGCTCCAGCGCCTCGCGCCGCAGGACCGCGCCGACGCTGGTGAGCTCGTCGGTGAGCGGGATGTACCAGAACCAGCCGTCGTCGAAGGCGGCGCAGAGGATGTTGCCGGAGTTGGGTGCCGGCAGGCGCTTGCCGCCTTCGAAGTAGCCGAAGAGGGCGATGTTCTGGAAGAACTCCGAGTAGTGGCGGGTGCCGCCGATCTTGGTGTGGATGCGGCTCTTGTTGCCGGAGGCGTCCACGACGAAGCGGCTGCGCACCTCGTGGCGCACCCCGTCGGCGTCGGCGTACCGCACGCCGCAGATGACGCCGTCCTCCTCGATGACGTCGACCACGGAGCTCTTCTCGCGGACCTCGACGCCCTTGGAGCGCGCGTTGTCCAGGAGGATCTGGTCGAACTTCATCCGCTCGACCTGGTAGGCCAGCGAGGTCGGGCCCGAGAAGGTCTCGGAGACGGAGAAGGAGAACGTCCAGGGTTCGGGGCTGCTCCCCCACCGGAAGGTGCCGCCGCGCTTGGGCATGAACGCGGCCTTCTCCAGCTCCTCCGAGACACCGAGGAGCTTGCAGATGCCGTGCACCGTGGAGGGCAGCAGGGACTCTCCGATCTGGTACCGGGGGAACTCCTCCTTCTCCAGGAGCAGGACCCGGTGCCCCTGCATGGCCATCAGGGTGGACGCGGTGGAACCGCCCGGACCACCGCCCACGACGACGACATCGAACTGATGGTCGTTCTTCTCAGACATGACTTCTTTTCTCCTTCGATGGCACCGGAGGACGTCCGGGCCGCAAACAGCGGTACTCAGACCCGCAAACCGGAAATTGTTGAGCGCAAGGTGCGTGCGGCGGCCGGATCGGCGCAGCCGGCCAGGAGGAGGGCCTCTTCGAGTTCCGTCCGCAGGATCGAGAGCACCTGGGCGACTCCCTGCGCCCCGGCCGCGCTCAGCCCCCACAGGACCGGGCGCCCGATCAGGACCCCGTCGGCCCCCAGCGCGAGGGCGCGCAGGACGTCGGTGCCGCTGCGGACACCGCTGTCCATGAGGACCTGGCACTGCCCGCCCACCGCTTCGGCCACCCAGGGCAGTGCGGTGATGCTGGCCGGTGCGCCGTCCAGCTGCCGGCCGCCGTGGTTGGACACCACCACGGCGTCCGCCCCGAGCCGTACGGCCTGTTCCGCGTCCCGGGGGTCGAGGATGCCCTTGACCACCAGCGGAAGCCGGGTCTGCTCCCGGATCCACTCCAGGTCGGACCAGCCGAAGGTCGGGTCGAAGGCCGACTTCGTGTGGGCGGCCACGGCCGACTCGCCCGGCCGGCGCGCATGGGCCGCGGAGGGTGCTCCGGACTCCAGGTTGGCGCTGCGGATCCAGGAGGGGAGCGTGAACTCGTTGCGCAGGTCGCGCAGCCGGCGGCCCATGATCGGGACGTCCACCGTCACCATCAGGGCCTGGCAGCCGACCTGTTCGGCGCGGCGGATCAGCTCCGCCATCAGGGCGCGGTCGTGCAGCCAGTAGAGCTGGAACCACAGGTCCGCTCCGACCTCGGCGATCTCCTCCAGCGAACGACTGCTGATGGTGCTGACCACGAAGGGCACCCCCGCCGCCAGAGCGCCCTGAGCGGCGGCGAGTTCGCCCTCCGGGTGCAGCAGGCGCTGGTACGCCATCGGTGCGACCGCGAGGGGCAGCGCCGCCGGACCGCCCGGCAACTGCGCACCGGTGTCGACCGACTTGATGCCGGCCAGTACCCGGGGCACCAGCGAGACGCCGTCCAGCGCGGCCCGGTTGGCCTCCAGGGTCGATTCGGATCCGCTGCCGCCGGATACGAAGTCCCACACCGTCGGCGCCAGGCGTGCGGCGGCGGACCGCCGCAGGTCCTCCACGCACAGGGGCTGATGGGTCATGTCAGGTCCCGGCCTCTGCGTCGGCCCGCTGCCGCTCGACCGCTTCGTAGAGCGCCTTGATGTTCCCGCTTCCGAACGTGCGGGCGCCCATGCGCTCGATGACCTCCATGAACAGGGTCCGGCGCGGGTGGACCGACTTGGTGAAGATCTGGAACAGCTGGCCGTCGTGGTCCTCGTCGACCAGGACGTCCAGTTCCTTGAGTTCGGACACCGAGTACTTCGTCAGATCCACGCCCAGCAGCCGGTAGTAGGCGCCGGGGGTGCTCAGGAAGGACACGCCCCGCGACTTCATGAGGCCGACCGACTCCACGATGCTGTCCACGGTGAAGGCGATGTGCTGGACGCCGGCCCCGCCGTGGTTCTTCAGGAACCCGTCGATCTGTCCCGGCTCCAGAGAGGTGTCGGGTTCGATCAGCGTGAGCGTGACACCGCCGGACCGGCTCTGGACCACCTTGGAGTCCATGGCCTGGCTGCCCACCACGATGCGCTCTTCGAAGATGGTCCGGAAGTCCAGGACCTGCTCGTAGAACTCCACGGTGGGTGCCAGCTGCCCGGCTTCGAGGCAGATCGCGAAGTGGTCGATCGTGTTCAGGCCGCTGTCGAAGCGGGGGCCCGTCCCGGAAACCGGGGAGATTCCCGGAAGGTCCCGCACATCGCTGTCGCCCGGACGCTGCACGAAGGTGTGGAACACGTCGCCGAAGCCTCTGATCGAGGCCGTCAGCACCCCGTCCCGCTCCTGCGGCTCCGCCACCGCCACCGCGCCCCGGCGCACCGCCTCGGCGAACATCCCCCGGGCATCACGGGTCGTCAGGGCGATGTCGGCCACCCCGTCACCGTGCTGCGCCACGTAGGCGGCCGCGGGGTGGTCGGCGCCCTGCGCCGAGGTCAGCACCAGCCGGATCTCGTTGCGGCCGAGCGCCACCGACCGGACGGGCGTGGCGGATTCCGCCGGTGCGGAGGCTCCGTAGATCTCGAATCCGTAGCCGTCGACGAACTGCTCCGCGGCCACCGCCGTGTCCTGGACGTAGAACTCGACGTGGTCGACGGCGAGCCCGTCGAAGGGGGATGCGTTCGCATGCGTCATGCACGTCACCGCTCCGGTCGTCTGCCGGGGCAGGGACCGGAGGTCGTCTGAGAGGAGGATGCTCACGCCGTCGCACTCATCTGCTGGACCAGGCTGTACGGCCGCATTTCCGTCCAGGTCGAGTTGATGTACTCGATGCACGAGGCGCGGTCGCTCCGGTGAACGGCGCTCCAGCCCGCCGGCACCTCGGCGAACTTCGGCCAGAGCGAGTACTGCTTCTCCTCGTTGATCAGCACGAGGTATTCCGCTTCGGGGTCTTCGAAAGGATTGGTCACGACGTCACTCCTTCTGCTTACTCATCCTTGACGAACTGAAGGCATGAAAGATCTCGCCGGCACGGACAGGAAAGTTTCCCGGACTCTGTACGGCCCGGATTCGATGGCCCGCAGAAAAGCCTCTGCCCGGCCCATCACCTTGTGAACGATCCCCGTCGAATGACCCAGCGGCCTTCTGGAGCGAGATTTGCATGATCACGGGGAGGAATTCAACTCGTCGGACTTTGCGTTGAATACGCTGCCGACCAAGGAATTCCTCGCGCACCGGCGGCCTCACCGGTAAGGCGCCGCACGGTAATCGGGGGGTCTCCCTGCTCACCGTGCGGCGTCACCCGCAAAGGCCTGGTCCGGCGGGGTGTCCATCTGCGGCGCTGCCGCAGTTGGACGCCCCCGGTCTCTCCTCACTCACATTCACAGCCGTCGGACCTGCGTTGTTGCGCCGGTGCCGTGGCTGTCCCCGCAGCATGGTCCATGCCGTCGAGTCCGGTCCAGGGAGCGCGTGGACACCGGAGAACGACTCCACCAGGGGCTTTTCGGGGAATGGCCGCAAGCGGACTGGCCGGTGAATGCCAATGCGAAAACCCGCTGGTCGACCGCTTTTCCAGGGGTCCGCGGATGGCACCAAACGGCCCTGGCTAGTCCTGCCAGCCACAAGTCCTTACGAGCGGGGTGTGCGGGAGGAGAAGCTCTCCCCATCAACCGGGAACGGCCTCTGAACAGGCCGGATACCCGTCCCTTGGCCACACCTCTCGTGGAGGAGCACCGCTATGCCTCGCGCCCCGCGTGGCCGGATCGACCCGCGTCGTCTCGAGGGCCTGCGCACCGGCCCGCTCCTCGTCACCAGCCGCCTTCGGAGGCCGACCCAGTGAGAGCGACGTACGCAGCGACCGCCGGCACCGCAGCCGAGGACACGGGAACGCAGGGAACGCAGGGAACGCAGGGAGTGCAGGGAATGCAGTACGCCGAGGAGGTTCCCGTCACCGCGGTGACCGTCGGCGAATCGCCCCGGTCCACGGGGGCCGACGAGGAACACGTCGCCCGGCTCGCCGAAACCGAGGAGGAGCTTCCGCCCATCCTGGTGGACCGCCGGACCATGCGCGTCATCGACGGGGTGCACCGCCTCGCCGCCGCCCGGCTGCGGGGCCGGCAGACCATTTCCGTGAAGTTCTTCGACGGCTGCGCCGACGACGCGTTCCTGCGCGGCGTCGAGGCGAACGTCACGCACGGACTCCCCCTGTCCCAGGCCGACCGGCGCGCCGCCGCGGCACGGATCGTGGCGACCCACCCGCACCTGTCCGACCGTTCGATCGCCCGGGCCTCGGGCCTCGGCGCCAAGACGGTCGCGACGCTCCGCCGGAGTTCCGGTGCGGACACCCGGGACGGCCTGCGGGTCGGCGGGGACGGCCGGGTCCGGCCGCTGAGCAGCGTGGAGGGCCGGCAGCGCGCGGCCGAGATCCTGGCCGAGCAGCCGCAGGCGTCCCTGCGCGAGGTGGCACGGATGGCCGGGATCTCGCCGACGACGGTGAGCGACGTCCGCAAGCTCCTGGAAGCGGGCCGGGATCCTCGCACTCCGGGCGGCGGTACCAGAGCACGCGCCGAGGTCAACTCCTGCGTGGAACAGGGGCGCCCGGGCGCGTCGGTCACCGCACCGATCACCGCGATGGCCGACCCGGCGGGTCGGCGCGTACAGCCGCACCGGGTGGACCCCGCGGCGGTGCTGCAGAAGCTGGTGCGCGACCCCGCACTGCGCCAGCGGGAATCCGGCCGCCACCTGCTGCGCCTGCTGCAGCACAACGCCGTGGACCAGCCCATGTGGGCGGACCTGGCTGCCGCGGTTCCGGCACACGCCGGCGGTCTGGTGGCGGATCTGGCCCGGCAGTACGCGCAGAGCTGGGCCGCGCTCGCGCAGGAGTTGTACGAACGGTCCGAGGACTTGGAGAGCCAAAGGATGACCGGGTGAGCCGCCGCCCCGACGACTGCCGTTCATCAGGCTGATCGCGCAGCGGAAATGCACCGCCACGATCTCCCTGACATCCGTGTAGCCGCATTGCCGGCCCACCTGAATTCGCGCGACCCCCACCCCGAAAGAGAGTTATTGGCAATGCGTGCTGCAACTGCTGTTGATTTTGCTGAGGATCAGCCGTTCGAGTCGGGTACGGCATTGATCGGTGATTCCGTGCAGGCGGCTTTTGCGGTGCAGGTGCTGCGTTCTCCGGGTGCGGTGGCGGTGCGGTGCGCCGGGCGGGAGCTGTCGTACCGGGAGCTCGACGAGCGGGCGAACCGGCTCGCGCACCGGCTGCTGGGTCTGGGCGTGGGTCCGGAGGCGCCGGTCGCGGTGCTGATGGAGCGCTCGGTGGACCTGGTGGTCGCACTCCTGGCGGTCATGAAGGCCGGTGCCTTCTACCTTCCCCTGCACAGCGGTTATCCGCTGGAGCGCATGCAGTGGATCGTCGACGAGACGAACGCCCCGGTCCTGCTGGCCGACGCCGCGAAGAGCGAGCGGGGCCTGCCCGAGGCCCCGCAGGTCGTCCTCGTCGACCGCGACGCCGAGCTCGGCTCGCTCCCGGTCACGGACCCGGGTGTGGACTGCCGGCCGGACCAGCTGGCGTACGTGATGTACACATCCGGCTCCACGGGCCGCCCCAAGGGGGTCGCGGTCACCCACCGCGACGTCCTGGAACTCGTCGTGGACGGACTGTTCGAGAAGCCGGGTGCCCACGAGCGGGTGCTGATGGTGGCCCCGTACGCCTTCGACCCCTCGACGTACGAGATGTGGGTGCCCCTCCTGCACGGCGGCCGGACCGTCGTGTCGCCGGAGGGCGACCTGAGCGTGGCCACGCTGTCGCGGCTGATCGAGGAAGAGGAGATCACCGGGCTGCAGCTCACGGCCGGCCTGTTCCGCGTCATGGCCGACGAGGCCCCGCACTGCTTCACCGGCGTCCGGGAAGTCATCACCGGCGGCGACGTCATCTCCCCGACCGCGGTGCGCCGGGTACTGGAGCACTGCCCCGGCACCGTGGTGCGCTCGACGTACGGACCCACCGAGACCACCCTGTTCGCGACCCAGGCCCCCTGGACCGCGGACGACACCGTGCCCGCGCCGATCCCGATCGGGCGCCCGCTGGACGGCATGCGCGCCTACGTCCTCGACGACCGCATGGAGCTCGTGGAGGACGGGACCGGGGAGCTCTACCTGGCGGGTGCCGGTCTGGCCCGCGGCTACTACGGCCGCTCGGACCTGACCGCGGAACGCTTCGTCGCCGACCCCTTCGGCCCCGCCGGCAGCCGCATGTACCGCACCGGTGACCTGGCCCGCTGGGCGGGCGACGGACTCCTGGACTTCGTCGGCCGCGCCGACGACCAGGTCAAGATCCGCGGCTTCCGCATCGAACTCGGCGAGATCGAGGCCGTGCTCGGCCAGTTCCCCGGACTCTCCCAGGTCGCGGTCGTGGCCCGGGAGGACCAGCCCGGCGGCAAGCGCCTGGTGGCCTACGTGGTCGTCGAGACCGGCCACCCCGCGGTGGACTCCGAGGACCTGCACACCCACGCGTCCGCGCTCCTCCCGGAGTTCATGGTCCCCTCCGTCATGGTGGTCCTCGACCAGCTGCCGCTGACCAGCAACGGCAAGGTCGACTACCAGGCCCTGCCCGCGCCCTCGTACGAGACGGGCGCGTCCAGGCGCGGGCCCCGCACTCCGCGCGAGGAGATCCTCTGCGGGCTGTTCGCCGAGATCCTCGGCGTGTCCGAGGTCGGCATCGACGACAGCTTCTTCGAGCTCGGCGGCCATTCCCTCCTCGCCACCCGCCTCATCAGCCGCATCCGCACCACCCTCGACATCGAGATCCCCTTCCGCACCTTCTTCGAGACCCCCACCGTCATCGGCCTGGCCGAGGAGATCACCCGCGCAGGATCGGCCAGGACCGCACTGACCGCGGTGGACCGCCCCGAGCGGATCCCCCTGTCCCCGGCACAGAACCGCCTTTGGTTCCTCAACCAGCTGGACAGGTCGACCGCCACGTACGTCCTGCCGCTCGCGGTACGGCTCACCGGGCACCTCGACCGTGCGGCCCTGGAAGCGGCGCTGTACGAGGTGACCGGCCGGCACGAGAGCCTGCGGACCGTGTTCCCGGAGGTCGACGGCGAGCCCCGGCAGCGCATCCTCGACCCCGGCGAGTTCCGCCCCGGGCTCCCCGTGACGGAGGTCGACGCGGCGGACCTGGAGGAGGCCCTGCGAGCGGCCGGCAACACCACCTTCGACGTCACCGTCGATCCCCCGTTCCAGGCCCGGCTGTTCACGACCGGCCCGGAGCAGCACGTCCTGCTCCTCCTGCTGCACCACATCGGGAACGACGGCTGGTCACTGGGCCCGATGGCCCGCGACATCAGCCTCGCCTACGCCGCACGCCGCACCGGTACGGCACCGGCCTGGTCCCCGCTGCCCGTGCAGTACGCCGACTACACCCTGTGGCAGCGCGAACTCCTCGGCACCGAGGACGATCCCCACTCGGCGGTGAGCGAGCAGCTCGCCTTCTGGAAGCAGGCCCTGGCCGGGATTCCCGACGAGCTCGCACTGCCCTTCGACCGGCAGCGGCCGAAGGTCGCCGACCACCGCGGCGACACCGTCCCGATCCACATCGACGCCGCACTGCACCGCGCCCTCGCCGACCTGGCCCAGGAGACCGGCACCACGCTGTTCATGGTCCTCCAGGCCGCCCTCGCCACCCTCCTCACCCGGCTCGGTGCGGGCAGCGACATCCCCCTCGGAACCCCCGTCGCCGCCCGCACCGACGAAGCCCTCGACGACCTCGTCGGGTTCTTCGTCAACACCCTGGTCCTGCGCAACGACACCTCCGGCAACCCCACCTTCCGCGAACTCCTCTCCCGCACCCGGGAAACCGACCTCGCCGCCTACTCCCACCAGGACGTCCCCTTCGAACGCCTGGTGGAGGTCCTCAACCCGGAGCGCTCGCTGGCCCGCAATCCCCTGTTCCAGGTGATGCTGGCGCTGCACACGCAGGCGGCCCCCGTGTTCGACCTGCCCGGTCTGACGGCCGTCACCGAGGACCTCACCAAGGACGTGACCGGCTTCGACCTCACGTTCAACTTCTACGAGACCACGGACGCCGCCGGCGACCCCGCAGGGCTCGAAGGCTTCCTGGAGTACCGCACCGACCTGTCCGACCCGGCCACCGCCGAGCGGTTCACCGAGGGCCTGCGGCTGCTGCTCGCGGCCTTCGCCGACCGCCCCGACCAGCCGATCGGCGCCGCCGCACTGCTCTCCCCCGCCGAGCGCAGCACCCTGCTCGCCGAAGGGGCCGGAGCGCCCGCCCCCGAACACCGCTTCCTCACCGACGTGTTCGAGGAGCACGCGGCGCTGCACCCGGGCGCACCGGCGCTGGAGCACGAGGGCTCCGTACTCACCTACGCCGAGCTGAACGCGCGGGCCGACCGCATCGCCCACTGGCTCACCCGGGAGGGCGTCGGCTCCGAGGACCTGGTGGCGCTGGCCGTGCCCCGCTCCGTGGAGATGGTGGCGGCGCTGCTGGGCGTCCTGAAGGCCGGCGCGGCCTTCCTCCCCGTCGACCCGGGCTACCCGGCCGACCGCATCGCGTTCATGCTCCGCGACGCCGCCCCGGTCCGGGTGCTCACCAGCCGCGCGGCGGCCAGGCTGCTCCCCCAGGACGGCCCGCCGGCCCTGCTCCTGGACGATCCCGCCGCCCTGGCCGGACTCGACGGCGCCGGTCCCGCGGCGGCCGGGCGCACCGCCCGGCCCCGGCCGGACGACCTGGCCTACACCGTCTACACCTCGGGCTCCACCGGCACCCCCAAGGGCGTGGCCGTCACCCACCGCGGCCTCTGCGCACTGGCCGCCACCCTGGCGGAGAAGTACCGGATCCAGCCCGGGGACCGGGTCCTGCAGCTGGCCTCGATCAGCTTCGACATGGCGCTGGAGGACTTCCTCCGGGCGTTCTGGTTCGGCGCGACCCTCGTCGTCCCCGCCCCCGGCCCGCTGGTCGGGGACGCCCTCGGCGACTTCCTGGAGCAGCGCCGGATCTCCTGCGCCGACATGCCGCCCAGCGTGCTCGCCACGCTGCCGGAGCGGCACTTCCCCGCCCTGCGCGTCCTGAGCGTCGGCGGCGAGGCCTGCCCGCCCGCACTGATCGCGCGCTGGGCGGACGGACGGCGGATGCTGAACCTCTACGGTCCCACCGAGTCCACGATCTCGGCGACGGCCAGCCGCCCGCTGTCCGCCGCCGACCCGGCCGCGTCCATCCCCATCGGCTCGCCGGTGCACGGCACCCGGGCGTACGTACTGGACGAGCGCCTGCAGCTCACGCCGCGCGGGGTGCCGGGAGAGCTGTACATCGCGGGCGCGGGCCTGGCCCGCGGCTACCTGCGGCGTCCCGGACTGACGGCGGAGCGGTTCACGGCCGACCCCTTCGACCCGGCCGGCGGCCGCATGTACCGCACCGGAGACCTGGTGCGGTGGCGCACGGACGGCCAGCTGGAGTTCGTCGGCCGGACCGACGACCAGGTCAAGATCCGCGGCTACCGCATCGAGCTGGGCGAGATTGAAACCGTGCTGGCCCGCCATGCGGCGGTGGCCCAGGTCGCGGTGGTCGTCCGCGAGGACCGGCCGGGCGACAAGCGCCTGGTGGGATACGTGGTGGCGGCCGGGTCCGCCGGCGCCGGGGTGAGCACGGACGAGCTGCGCACCCATGCGGGCGTCTCCTTGCCCGAGTTCATGGTTCCCGCGGCGTTCGTGGTGCTGGACCGGCTGCCGCTGACCGGCAACGGCAAGCTGGACCGGCGGGCCCTGCCCGTCCCCGTGTACGAGGCCGAGACCGGCGGCCGTACGGCCCGCGGTCCGCAGGAGGAGATCCTGTGCGGGCTGTTCGCGGAGATCCTGGACCTGCCGATGGTGGGCATCGACGACAGCTTCTTCGCGCTGGGCGGGCACTCCCTGCTGGCGGCCAAGCTCGTCAGCCGCATCAGGTCGGTCCTCGGCGTCGAACTCCCGGTACGGGCCCTGTTCGAGGCTCCTACGGTGGCCACCCTGACCGGCCTCGTCGCGCAGGCGGACACGGCCAGGCCCGCACTGACCGCGGTGGAGCGCCCGGAGCTGGTACCGCTGTCCCCGGCGCAGAACCGGCTGTGGTTCCTGAACAAGCTGGAAGGGGCGAGCGCCACCTACAACGTCCCGGTGGCGTTCCGGCTCACCGGAGACCTGGACGCGCACGCGCTGGAGCAGGCCCTGAACGACGTGGCGGTACGCCACGAGAGCCTGCGCACGGTGTTCGAGGAGATCGACGGCCGGCCGGCGCAGACCGTACTGAGTACGGACGCCGCACCCCTGAACCTCCAGCACGTCGTCTGCGACGCGGACGGACTGGACGCCGCACTGCGCGCCGCCGGGGAGTACGTCTTCGACCTCTCGGCCGAAGCCCCGTTCCGCACAACGCTGTTCGCACTCGCACCCGACGAGCACGTCCTGCTGCTGCTCATGCACCACATCGCGAGCGACGGCGCCTCGATGGGTCCCCTCGGACGTGACCTGGAGACGGCGTACGGCGCCCGGCTCCAGGGCCACGCACCGCAGTGGTCCGCGCTCCCGGCGCAGTACGCCGACTACACCCTGTGGCAGCGCCGGATCCTCGGCGAGGACACCGACCCCGAATCGACGGTGAACAAGCAACTCACCTACTGGACGGAGGCGTTGGCGGGCATCCCGGACCACCTCGAGCTGCCCTTCGACCGCCCCCGGCCCAAGGTCGCCGGCCATCGGGGCGACATGGTTCCGGTCCGTATCGGCGCCGAGCTGCACCGTGCGCTCCTCGACCTGGCCCGGGAGACCAACACCACCCTGTTCATGGTGCTCCAGGCCGCCGTCGCCACCCTGCTGAGCCGACTGGGCGCGGGATCGGACATCCCGCTCGGCACCCCGAGCGCAGGACGCACCGACGACGCCCTCGACGATATGGTCGGGGTCTTCCTCAACACGCTCGTCCTGCGGACCGACACCTCGGACAACCCGACGTTCCGGGAGCTCCTGGCACGGGTCCGCGGGACCGCCCTGTCCGCCTACGCGCACCAGGACGTGCCGTTCGAGCGCGTGGTCGAGGCCGTGAATCCGGTGCGCTCGCCCGCCCGGCACCCGCTCTTCCAGGTCATGGTCGTCCTGCAGAACTCCGTGGGAGACGCGCTCTCGCTGCCCGGCCTGGTGGTGAAGGCCGAGGAGGCCTTCAGTACCCGTACGTCCAAGTTCGACCTCGGCTTCGTCCTCAACGAGAGCCACGAGGCCGACAGCGGCCCGGCCGGAATCACCGGAATGCTGGAGTACAGCACCGACGTCTTCGAGGAGTCCTCCGCCGCACGGATGGCGTCCCAGCTGGTGGCGGTACTGACACAGCTCAGCGCCGCCCCCGACCTCCGGATCGGCGAGGCACAGCTCCTGTCGCCGGCCGAGCGGGTGCGGCTGCTGGAGTCGTGGGCGGGTGCCGAGCCCGGTGAGGCTCTCGACGCCGGTTCCGTACAGGAGGCTTTCGCGGCGCAGGCACTGCTGTCTCCGGACGCGGTGGCCGTGCGGTGCTCCGGACGCGAGCTGTCCTACCGGGAGTTGGACGAGCGCTCGAACCAGCTCGCACACCGGCTGGTGGGCCTGGGCGTGGTCCCGGAAGCACCGGTCGCGGTCCTCATGGAACGCTCCGTAGACCTGGTGGTGGCACTCCTGGCAATCCTCAAGGCCGGCGCGTTCTACCTGCCGCTGCACAGCGGCTACCCCCTGGATCGCATGCAGTGGATCGTCGACCAGACCTCCGCCCCGGTCCTCCTGACCGACACCGCGACACATGCGAACGGCCTGCCCCACACCCCCCAGGTAGTCCTCATCGACCAGGACACCGAACTGGCCTCACTGCCCGTCGAAAACCCGGATGTGGCTTGCCACCCCGAGCAGCTCGCCTACGTGATGTACACCTCCGGCTCCACCGGCCGCCCGAAGGGCGTCGCGGTCACGCACCGCGACATCCTGGACCTGGTCGTGGACGGCATGTTCCAGCGCCCCGGCGCCCACGAGCGGGTCCTGCTCCTGGCCTCCTACGCCTTCGACCCCTCCACCTACGCCTTCTGGGTGCCCCTCCTGCACGGCGGACGCACCGTCATCACCCCCGAGGGAGACCTCGCAGTCGCCGAACTCGCCCGACTCGTCGTCGAGGAGGAGATCACCGGACTCGACATCACCGCGGGCCTGTTCCGCGTCATGGCCGAAGAAGCCCCCGAGTGCTTCACCGGCGTCCGCGAAGTCATCACCGGCGGCGACCTGATCTCCCCCACCGCCGTGCGTCGGGTGCTGGAACACGCCCCCGACACCCTGGTCCGCTGTGCCTACGGGCCCACGGAGACGACCCTGTTCGCGACCCAGGCCCCCTGGACCGCAGGCGACACCGTGCCCGCCCCCGTCCCCGTCGGCCGTCCCCTGGACGGCATGCGCGCCTACATCCTGGACGACACGCTCTCCCTGCTTCCCCAGGGTGTGGCAGGCGAGCTGTACCTGGCGGGTACGGGTCTGGCCCGCGGCTACCACGGCCGCGCTGACCTCACCGCTGAACGGTTCGTCGCGGACCCCTTCGGACCGGCCGGAAGCCGCATGTACCGCACCGGAGACCTCGCCCGCTGGGCAGGCGACGGACTTCTCGACTTCGTCGGCCGCGCCGACGACCAGGTCAAGATCCGCGGCTACCGCATCGAACTCGGCGAAATCGAAGCCGTCCTCACCCGCTACCCCGGACTCGCCCAAGTAGCCGTCATAGCCCGCGAGGACCAGCCCGGAGACAAACGACTCGTCGCCTACGTCGTCCCCGAAACCGGCCACAACACGCTGGACGTGGACACCGAAGCCCTGCGCACCCACACCGCCGGACTCCTCCCGGAGTACATGGTCCCCTCCGCCCTCATCGTCCTCGACCAACTCCCCCTGACCACCAACAACAAGCTCGACCACCGAGCCCTCCCCGCCCCCTCATACGAGGCAAAGGCAGCCGGACGCGCACCCCGCACCCCGCGCGAGGAAATCCTCTGCGGACTGTTCACCGAGATCCTGGGCGTACGAGAGGTGGGCATCGACGACAACTTCTTCGAGCTCGGCGGCCATTCCCTCCTCGCCACCGGCCTCATCAGCCGGATCCGCACCACCCTCGGCATCGAGCTCCCCGTCCGCAGCCTCTTCGAGACCCCCACCATCGCCGCCCTCGTCGAGCAGCTGGACAGGGCGCCGGGGACCTCTTCCGGGACCGGGAACTCGTTGGGCGTCCTGCTTCCGCTCCGCACCGAGGGAGACCTCGACCCGCTGTTCTGCGTCCATCCGGCGATCGGGCTCAGCTGGTCGTACTCCGGTCTCCTGCCCCACCTGGACCGCAGGCAGCCGCTCTACGGGCTGCAGGCACGCCGGTTCAGCGAGCCGGACGCCCCGGCGCCCGGGCTGGAGGAGATGGTCGAGGACTACCTGAAGGAGATCCGGGCGGTTCAGCCCTCCGGCCCGTACTCCCTGCTGGGCTGGTCCTTCGGCGGCATCGTGGCCCACTCCCTCGCGGTCCGCCTGCAGGCGGAGGGCGAGGAGGTCGCGCTGCTCGCCCTGATGGACAGCTACCTGCCCACCGACGGCTGGGAGAGCGCGCGGCTGTCGTACGACAGCCCGGAGGTTCTGGGTGCCATCACCGAGTCCATCGGGCACGACCCGACGTCACCGGCAAGTCCTCTCGCCGGACTCGGCGCGGAGGGGTTGTCGGCGCTGGTCGGGGTCTTCGTGGACATCGCCAACCTGAGCGATCACATCAGTGCCGGGACGTTCACGGGCGACATCCTCTTCTTCGCCGCCACGGCCGACAAGCCGGGCAGCGACCTCACTCCCGACGTCTGGTCTCCGCATACGACCGGACGGATCGACGTGCACGAGATCGACTGCGTGCACGGAGCCATGACCCAACCCCGTCATCTGTCCGTCATCGGACGGGCAGTGGCGGCCCGCTTGGCCGACAACCCGGGGAGCCGGGACAAGGCCTGACCCTCCCCCAGTCCCTCAGGGGCTGTCCCTGTCTCGGTACAGCCATCCGTGAACGCATATCTCAGGAGAAACGTGATGTTCAGCAGCAAAGAGAAGGAAGCCCAGCCGCGCATGAGCAGCAGCTTCAACAAGGTGTGGGTGGCGACGATCTCCTCGTCCCTGGGCGATGGCGTCCAGATGGCCGCACTGCCCCTGCTGGCCGTGCAGCTGACCGACGACCCCATGCTCATCGGTGCGTCCGGCGCGGTCGCGATGCTGCCCTGGTTCCTGTTCGGTCTGCCGGCCGGAGCCCTGGTGGACCGGTGGAACCGCAAGAAGGTGATGCTGCGGGCGGACCTCGTCCGGCTCGCGATCCTCGCCCTGCTCGCGGTCGCCGTCCTCACCGGCAACATCAACATCTACATGCTGATCGTGGCGGGATTCGCGCTGGGCTGCGGAGACATCTTCTTCGACATCGCCGCGCAGACCGTCATGCCGGTGGTCACCTCCGGGGAGAAGGAGCTCATCCGGGGCAACAGCCGGATCTCCGCCGCCCAGATCAACGGCGAACAGCTCGTGGGCCCCACGCTCGGCGGTGTGCTCTTCACCGTGTCGCATTCCCTGCCGTTCATCGGGAACGCGATCTCCTTCCTGGTCAGCGCCGTCTGCGTCGGTTCCCTGAAGGGTGACTTCGGGAACGCGGCCACCGACGAGCCGGTCCGCAGGAACCTGCGCGCCGAGGTATCGGAGGGTCTGACCTGGCTGCTGAAGCACCGGGTCCTGCGCACGCTGTCCGCCACGGCCGCCGTCGGCAACCTCGTCTTCACCGCCCAGATGTCGCTGCTGGTCCTGCTGGCCAAGAACGAGCTCGGTCTCGGAGAGGTCGGCTACGGCCTGCTGCTCAGCTCGACCGCCGTCGGTGCCTTCATCGGCAGCTTCGCGGCCACCACGATCTCCAAGAAGCTCCAGGTCGGCACCATGCGCGTGCTCGGCATGTCGCTCGAAGGACTGGCGATCGTCGTCCAGGGCCTGACCGGTAGCGCCTGGGTGGCCGGCGCGATGATGGCCGTGATCGGCTTCTCGATGAGCGTCCAGATCGTCGTCGTCGGCTCGCTGCGCCAGCGTCTCGCGCCGGCGAACATCCGCGGCCGCGTGCTCTCCGCCAGCCGGCTGATCTCCCTCGTGGGTGCGCCCATCGGCGGTCTGCTCGGCGGCTACCTCGCGAGCACGGTCTCCCTGCGGACGCCCTTCATCTGGGGCGGCGCCCTGATGGTCCTGGTGGCCCTGGCCAGCTACCCCGCGCTCAGCAACCGCGCGATCCGCGAGGCGACGGAAGCGCTGGGCGACCCGGCGGCCGACCCGAAGGCCGACACCCCGGCCGACCCGAAGGAAGCCGCGGAAGAGCCTGCCGCCGCCTCCTCGAAGTAGACCCACGTCGAAGTAGTCGCGGGACCACCGGTCCCCCTAGGCAAGCGAGATCGCATGAACGACAGCGGAGTGGAACTCCTGGCCGCCGACCTCAGCACGGACCGGCTGCACGCAGCGCTCCAGGACCCGGCGCTGGCCTCCATGAACTTCCTGAACGAGGTGTCCGGCCGGTTCCCCGGGGCCATCTCGCTCGCCGCCGGCCGGCCCCGCGAGGACTTCTACGACGTGGCGGACCTGTCCCGGTACCTGCAGGTCTTCTGCGACCACCTGGCGTCCGAGAAGGGGGCGGATCCGGAGACGGTCCGCCGCACCCTCTTCCAGTACGGCCGGACCAAGGGCATCATCCACGACCTGCTCGCCCGGCACCTCGTCCGCGACGAGGGCATCGACGTCGACCCCGAGTCGATCGTCGTCACGGTCGGCTGCCAGGAGGCGATGTTCCTGGTGCTCCGGGCACTGCGCCGGGACGAGCACGACGTCGTCCTGTCGGTTTCGCCGGGGTACGTCGGACTGACGGGTGCCGCGCGGCTGGTGGACATGCCCGTATGGCCGGTACGGGACGACGAGCGCGGGATCGACCTCGACGACCTGGTCGACCAGATCGAGGCGGTCCGCGCCGCCGGCAAGCGGCCACGGGCCTTCTACCTCGTCCCGGACTTCGCCAACCCCTCCGGCGCCAGCCTCGACCTGGAGGCCCGCCGGAGACTGCTCGCCATCGCGGCCGAGCACGATCTGCTGATCCTCGAAGACAATCCGTACAGCCTGTTCCAGGCAGCGGACGGCCGGCGCCTGCCCACGCTCAAGGCACTCGACACCGCGCGCCGGGTCGTCTATCTCGGCTCGCTCTCCAAGACCTGTTTCCCCGGAGCCCGGATCGGTTTCGTCGTCGCGGATCAGCACGTCGCCGGTGCGGGGGAAGAACTCACGCTCTTCGCGGACGAACTGTCCAAGATCAAGAGCATGCTCACCGTCAACACACCGCCCGTGGCCCAGGCCATAGCGGGAGGGAAGCTGCTGGAGCACGACTGCAGTCTGGTCGAGGCCAATACCAGGGAAATCCAGTTCTACCGCGGGAATCTCCGGCTGCTGCTGGACGGCCTGAGCCGGCGTTTCCCGCCTGGCGGAAACCACCAGGTCTCCTGGAATGCCCCCAGCGGCGGGTTCTTCGTGGTGGTGACCGTTCCCTTCATCGCCGACAACGCCGCCCTGGAATACGGGGCCGGAAAGTACGGCGTGCTGTGGACACCGATGAGTCATTTCTACGACGGACCCGGCGGAGAGGACAAACTGCGCCTTTCCCTGAGCGCGGTGTCTCCGGACCAGATCGAAACAGCGCTGGACCGATTGGCCTTGCTCATCGCCGACCTTTCCGGCCCGCGAACATCCATGCACTAGTCCCTCGTCCCGAGGGTCAGGAGATTTCACATGTCACACAGAGACACACTGGCCGAGGACCTCACCCGCGTGGACCTCACGGACCCGAGCGCATTCCTGCACCCCCGACTGGAAGAATTCTGGCAGCGCGCCCGGACCGAGCAGCCCGTCTATCTGCATCCGGCCACGGAGCGCGGAACCGAATTCTGGGTGGTGTCCCGCTACGCGGACGTCATGGCCGTGCTGCAGGATTCCGAGCACTTCAGCTCGAAGCCCGGAAACATGATGTCCTCGCTGCACAAGCCCGGAGGCGATCCCGCGGCCGGCAAGATCCTCGCGCTCACCGACGCACCGCGTCACAACGCCATGCGGAGCATCCTGCTGAAGGCGTTCAGCCCCCGCACCCGCAAGGCCGTGACGGACAAGCTGCAGCAGCGGGTCGACCAGCTCATCGGCAGCGCCATGGCCAAGGGGACCTTCGACTTCGCCAAGGAGGTCGCGGAGGCCATCCCCATGGGGATGATCTGCGATCTGCTGGGCTTCCCGTCGCAGGACCACCAGTACCTCCTCGACCTGAGCCAGAAGGCGCTCAGCACGGACGAGGACGGGCTGACCGCCGAGGACATCTGGCTGTCCCGCAACGAACTCCTCATCTACTGCCAGGAGATCATCGAGGCCCGCCGCGAGAATCCCCAGGACGACCTGATCAGCGCGATGGCCACCTCCGAGATCAACGGCGTGCCCATGACCGACGACGAAGTGGTCGTCAACTGCTACGGGTTCATCCTCGCGGGAGATCACACCAGCCGGCTGGCCATGATCGGCGCCGTGCACGCCTTTTCCCAGTACCCCGATCAGTGGCGGGCACTGAAGGAGGGCCGCGTCCAGATCTCCAGTGCGATCGAGGAGATCCTGCGCTGGACGACGCCGGCCATGCACACCGGCCGCACGGCGAAGTCCGAGGTCACCATCGGCGGGCAGACGATCCGGGAGGGCGACCACGTCATCCTCTGGAACAGCTCCGCCAACCGCGACGAGGACGTCTTCCCCGATCCGCAGGTTTTCGACCTGGCGAGGACGCCCAACAAACACCTCTCCTTCGGCGCCGGAACCCACTTCTGCTTCGGGTCCTACCTCGCGCGGGCCGAAATCACCGCCGTCCTGAAGACCCTCTGCGCCACGGTGGACCGCATCGAGCTCGCGGGCGAGCCCAAGCCGCTCCTCTCGACGTTCCTCAGCGGGTACAGCAGCCTGCCGGTCTCCTTTGTTACCGACGAGTTCGCTGTTACCGACGAGTCACCAGCTTTTGTTACCGGCGAGTCAGCCGCGTAATAGCCGGCCCGCTCCTCCTGCCGTCCCGGATCGCGCACACCCCGTTCAACGCGAAGGATTTTGTGAAGTGATTGAGGTTGAAACCCAGGCTCATCATGCGAATGTCCCGCCCCTCCACCTCCTGAAGGCGGAACAGCTTCCCACCTCACGGAGCGCCGTCACGGGCCTGATGAACCAGCGCACGGCCGACGCCCTGCGGACCGTCCTCGCCATACCCCCGCACGAGCCCGACCGGCGCGCGTGGGCCGCCGTCGATGCCGCCCTGGCCTGCCTGACCCCGCCGGCCGCCTCCGCCCGGTACACCGATGCGGAGCGCAAGTCCGTGCCGGAGGACCTCTACGAGGAACACGACCTGTTCTTCGGCGCGGTCAGGGTCACCGGCAACCCGGTGGAGACGTTCACCCACACGATGCTCGAATCCCTCCGCAGCCAGCTCGGCGACGCCATCGCCGCCGGGATCAGCCTCAGCACCGGCGAGCGGGCCCAGCTGCGCGAGTCGTTCTGGACCACCTTCCACGGGCTGTGGCGGATGGGAGTCGAGGGAACCCCGTTCGCGTACGCGGCCCGTGTCCACACCCGGGGCACGGGCGCGGAGATCGACGACACCACGAGCGATCCGCTGACCCGCTGGAAGCTCGGGCACCAGGTCTTCTTCGCCCTCATCCAGGCCCTGATCGTCTCGGTGGGCTGCCTGCACGACTACCTCAAGGACGACCCGGACGACGTCGACGGCGCCTGCCGGCTGATCGAGGACGCCACGGTGCTGATGATCGGCTCCGGCACGTCGATGCGGTACGCCGGCGACTTCACGAGCACCCACTACGCGGACTCGGTGCGCCCCGCGATGATGCCGCCGTTCATCAATGCCAAGTTCAGCGGCCTCCAAGTACGCGACCACCGGATCCTGCTCAAGCTGCTCAACCGGGTCAAGCCGCTGCTCGCGACGCCCGCCCCCGCCGTGGACAAGTCCTACAGGCAGCTGCTCGACGCGATGTCGACGGCGTACGACGCGCACATCGCGGTCTGCTCGCGGTTCGGCGGCGACCGCGAATCGAGTCTGCGCACGCCCGGCTCCAAGGTCCCCGCGGCGGAGATCCTCGAACGGTTCCGCACCCGGCGGGTCGGCGCCGCGACGCCGGTGTGCCCGATGGCGGCGGTGCGGTGATCTGACATCGCCACGGAGACGCCGAGCGCACAACGCAAGCAGTCGCCTCGGTCGGAGACGACCTTGGCGACGGCATTGCAGCAACCCGAGCGAGGAGCTACTGGTGTGGCGGTGTGGTGGTTGTGCGGACCCCGGGGCCCGCGCCGCGATCACCCAGCTCAACCGGCTCGGCTGCGGCTACATGTCGAAGATGCGGGTTCCCTGAGGGACGATCAGTCCGATGCCGGAGCTCGGCTCCCGGGACAGGTCCACGGCGGAGCATTCGACGACGCTCCAGCCTCTTAATGCGCCTGCCCGTCTCACAGCACGGTCAATGAGCTTCCGGGCCTGGGCGGTTGCCCTCACCTTGTCGACCGCGGACATGAACGCCATGAGGCCGAAGCGGCCCTCCGCGTCATCGATCACGGTCAGGTGTTCCAGGCCGTCCTGCGGTTCGGCCGTCGCCCAGACGACCTCCTCCAACACCCCGGATCGTGCCCTCTCGGCACCGGGGGCCGGGATCATACGGATGAGTACAGCGAGCATGGAACTGCTCCTCGGATCACGGGCCCCAGGTGAAGGTGTCGGACGGGCCGGACGCCGCCGACACTACGACGTCCGCGGCGGGCGGCGTGTCCGCGGCGCTGGGGCCGGCGAGGGCGAAGGTTCCGGTCAGAGCGAGCAGAACAACCAGGGCAAACTTCTTAAAAGACTGCGTTCCAGGCATGGTGATACTCCTCAGGAGGGGGGAGGTCGATTCCGCTTCATCCGGCTGCCGTTGGGCTCGACCGGCTGGCGATGACTAGAGCTTGGCCCGCCGCCACCCCGCCCCGTAAGGACTTCAGGCTGGCATGATCCGCGCTGTCAGCATCGTGCAGCCCCGGACACCCCCCTGCAGGGCTCTGACCATGCACTTCTCCCCCGTGGCAGTCTCTTGCCTGGCCGCCAGATGCCACTGCCGGATCCGGCGCCCGGCAGGCACCCTTTCCGGACACAACCTTTTGAGGCCAAAGGGCACGGAGGACGCATGCCGCACTTCACAGGCTTCGTGCGTCCATATCGCGAAGAAGCAGTGCGCCGAGATCACGCCATTTGAATCGTGTGCCCGTTACCAAAACGAGCTATGATCCCCGGGATGCCGACAGGGGAACGTCGGCGTCCAACTGACCTCGGGGGAGTGCAGAGCAGCGTGTCTGACGTACGGGAAATCAGGGGAGACAACTGCGGACAGACCATCCGCAGGCGTCCGCATGCCCCAATACCACCCGCCCGCCTCTCGCTGGACGGCTACGACCACTCGGAATCGCAGAACGTCGCGTACCCGACCCCTGTCGTCGCCGCACCAGCACGAAAGAGGTGAAGCCTTGCTCGAAGCACTCGGCCTGGAACCCGCCGCTGAAGTAGTTTACCGCTCACTCCTGGACTCCCCCCAGTTGGGGATCGAGGAACTGTGCGCCCGCTCGGGACTTACCGAGAACGCGGTGCGCACCGCATTGGACCAACTGGCCCACCTCCATCTGCTGCGCCCCAGCGGACCGGGGTCGGAGGGCCTGCGTCCGGTGGATCCGGGAGTAAGCCTCAGTGCGCTGCACGCGCGCCAGAGCGCTTCCCTGACACGACATCAAAAGCAGCTGGAAGAAGCCAAGGAATCCATAGCCGTACTGGCCGCCGAGTACGGTGGCGCCCGCCGGGAATTCCTGCCCGAGGTCGCCGAATGCCTCGACGGAATCGACGCGGTCCGCGTCCGCCTGGAGGAACTGGCGGAGAGCACCAAGGAAGAGTGCCTGTCCTTCGTCATCGGCGGCGCCCAGCGCCCCGAGGACATGACCGCCGCCAAGGGTCCCGACCAACTGGCCCTGGAGCGCGGCGTCTCCGTGCGCTCGATCTACCAGGACAGCCTGCGCAACGACGCGGCGACCACCGGCTACGTCCGCTGGCTCTCCGCGCTCGGCAGTGAGACCCGCACCGTTCCCGTGCTGCCCATGCGCATGATCATCGTGGACCGGAAGGTCGCCGTCGTCCCCCTGGAACCGGGCAACCCCCTCAAGGGCGCCCTCGTCCTGCACAGCCCGGGAGCCGTCATGGCCCTCGTGATGCTCTTCGAAGAGGTGTGGAGGAACGGCACCCCCTGGGGCGTGCCGCTGCCGAAGGACCACCGGGGGCTCGGCCCCCAGGAGCGCGAACTGCTGCGTTTGCTCGCCGCGGGCTCCACCGACGAGGTCGCCGCACGCCACCTCGCCATCTCGGTGCGCACGGTCCGCCGGCTCGCCGCCGATCTCATGACCCGTCTCAATGCGCACAGCCGGTTCGAGGCCGGTGTGCTCGCCACCCGCGAGGGATGGGTGTGACCGGCTCGCCGGGACGTCGCCTTCTCCCCGCAGAGGCCAACTCCCTCTGAACTAGCTCAGATTCTCTCGCGCTCGCGACCGTCACGGCGGACACTTGAGGCTCCATGCCGGAGCTCTCTGAGGGGGATGCCGATGCGGGACAGTCATCGCGGTGAGGCCGAGCGGCTGCTGGGGCGGGCCGTGGAGGAGGAGTCCCGGCGGGGAGCGGGCGGGGCGGCGGCGACTCCCGAGGCCAGGGCTGCGCTGCTGGCGCGCGGCAAGCAGGCGCTGGACTCGCTCGCGGCGAGCGCGGCCGCCGAGTACGAGGCGTACACCCGCGCACTGGACGAGGCGGCCGCCGGGGACGAGTCGCTCGGCGAGGCCTTCCGGCGCGCGAACACCTCGACCGCCCTGCTGGTCACGGGAGTTGCAGCTGCCGCAGCCGTCATGGCCGACCTGGCCTTCAGCGTGGCGATCGGCACCGCACTGACCGCCGGCGCCGTCGTGGGCGTGGCCGGGGCGACGGCGACCGTGGCCAAGGTGACGGCCCTGCACCTGCCCGCGGCGAACCGGCGCGCCGGGGAGCTGGGCCGGCCGGGCGGCGCCGAGCAGCTCAAGCTGCAGTGGCTGTCGGCGCTGGAGGTGCGCGGGATACGCCCCTTCCTGGAGCAGCAGCGCAAGGTGGCCGCGGCGCAGCACACCCCGGCCAAGGTGAACGGGACCGCCGGCGCCCCCGGCTCCACCCTCCAGCTGCGCGGGGCCAATCGCAGCGCCGAGGCCCGCCGGCGGGCCATGCTGGAGCAGTCCTTCGGGCAACTCCCGGCGTTGGAAGGCCCGTTCGCCGGACGCCGGGCGGAGCTGGCCCGGATCGCGCAGTGGGTGCACAGCGCCCGGGCGAGCACCGAGACCCGTCCGGTGGTCGTGGTGCTGCACGGGGAGCCCGGAGTGGGCCGCACCACCCTCGCACTGCATGCCGCGCAGGCGCTGCGGGACCAGTTCAGGGGCGCCTGTGTGGTGGACCTGCGCGGCGGGGGCGCCTCCGAGAGCCCCCTGCCGACCCGTGAGGCACTGCTGCACCTGATGAACCGGCTCGGTGCGCCCCGCGAGCAGCTGCTGTTCCGCGAGGGTTCCTCCGCGGAGCAACAGGTGCGCAGGCTGGGCGAGTTGTACCACCAGCACGTGCAGGGCACCCCGGTGGCGGTGGTCCTGGACGATGCCGTGGACGCCACGCAGGTACGGATGCTCGTGCCCGAGCGCTCCGAGAGCCTGGTCCTGGTCACGGCCCGGGAGCCGCTGGAGCTGCCGGCCGAGCTGGCGGCCTGGGTGTACCAGCTGCCGGTGACCCGGCTGGCGGAGGAGGCCGGCGCGGAGCTGGTCCGTACGGCGGGCACGGCCGCAGCCGCGTACCCGCAGGACTCCGTACGGGAGCTGCTCGCGCTCGGCGCCGGGCTGCCGCTGGCGCTGCGCGTGCTCGCCCCGCTCGGGGGCGTCGGCAAGGCTCCGGAGGCGGGCGGTTCGCTTGACGCCGCCCTGGACCTGGCCTACGCGGCCCTGCCCGAGGAGCGGCGCCGCCTCCTGCGCCGGCTGACCCTGGCGGGCCGGGCCTCGCTCGGGGCCGCGGCCGCGGCGGCGCTGATCGACGCGGACCAGGTGGAGGCCGGGCGGCTGCTGCGCGAGCTGGCGCAGGCGGGACTGCTGGACCACGTACGCGGGGACCGGTTCCGGATGCACGACGCGGTGCGTGCGTACGCGGCGGCGCGGCTGGCGCAGGACGAGGACCGGGCCGGTGCCTCGGCGGCGCACGAGCGGCTGATCCGTACGTACGCGCAGCTCGCGGACTCGGTGATCCGGATGGTCGACGGGAAGATGTCCACGCGGGCGAACGCCCTGTCCAAGGCGAGCACGGTCGGCGGGCACGGCTTCGCCTCCCTGGACGCGGCCCTGCGCTGGCTCGACGACGAGTCCAGCTTCATCACGGCGGCGCTGCGCCGGGCGGAGGGCGTGGACCAGCAGGCCGTCCTGGACCTGCTGGGCGCGCTCTGCGACTTCTGCCTGCTGCGCGGCGACCTGTACCGGCTCGGGGAGATCAACGAGCTCACGCAGGCCGTCGACCAGGGCCTGCTGGTCCGCTCGGTGCAGTGGCGTACGGGCATCGCGGCCCGCCAGCTCGGCGAGCTGGACAAGTCCCGCACCACGCTGACCTCGCTGGTCGACCAGTACAAGGAGGCCCGCCAGGAGGCCGGCGCGGGCATGGCGCTGGTCTCGCTCGGCATCACCCTGCACCACCAGGGCAACCTCCCCGAGGCCTCGGCCCGCATCCGCGAGGCGCTGGTGCTCCAGGCCCCGGACGAGCTCGCGGGCGACCGGGCGTGGGGCCTGCACGCGCTCGGCGCGGTGGAGCGCGACCGCGCGCACCTCGCGGAGGCCCTGCGGCTGCTGCGCGAATCGCTGACCCTGCACCGGGAGAGCGAGAGCGTGCACGGCGAGGCCTGGGCGCACCTGCAGCTCGGCCAGGTGTACCTGCGCCTGGGCGAGGTGCCGCGCGCGGAGGCGGAGCTGCGCCTGGCGCTGGAGCTGTACGGGCGCACGCGCGACGACCGGGGCCAGGCGTGGGCGCTGACCCAGCTGGGCCGGGCCCGGGTGGTCGACGGGGATCCGGGGCCGGCGCTGGACCGGCTGCGGGACGCGCTGGCCCGGCACCGGGAGGCGGAGGACGCGCGCGGCGAGGCGTGGACGCTGTACTACCTGGGGCAGGCGCTGGAGGAGGCCGGGGAGCGGGACCGGGCTGTGCGGGAGCTGGAGCGGGCCCGCACGATGTTCTCCCGGATGCGGGACGTGTACGGGCTGGCCCACGCCCGCCACCACTCCGGCCGGGTCACGCGCGACCAGCGGGCGGCGCAGACGGGGAACCTGAAGAACTCCGGCTTCGCCCGCCAGCTGCTGATGGACGCCCGGGCCGACTTCCGCCGCATCGGCCTGGCCCACGGGGAAGCCTGGACCTGTCTGGAGCTGGCAGTGATCGACGCGGGCAACGGGCGGACCGCGCAGGCGCTGGACCTCTGCGAGGAGGCGGTGCGGCTCTTCATCTCCTACGGGGACCGGCGCGGGGAGGACTGGGCGCGCTTCCTGCGCTGCACGCTCCTGCCGTACGCGCTCCCCGCGGCCCCGGACGAGGCGCGGACGGAGCTGGCGCGGCTGTCGGCGGCCCCGCATCCGAAGCGGGACGGGCGGCTGGAGGACTGCCTGGAGTCCTACACGGTGATCCTGGCGCGCGGGGTGGACCCGGCGGAGGGGTGGCAGGCCTGGCGCCTGTCCCTCGTACCGAACCTGCACTCGCGGGAGATCATGGGCGTCCCGGTGCCCCTGCCCTCGGTGTAGCCCGGCACGGCCGCCCCGCACCAGGGCGTGCGGAGACCCGCCGCCCGGCCGCGCGGGGCGGCCGGGCCGGCGGTCGTCCGGTCCGTACGGCCCCTACGGGGCGCGCGTGCCCTCCGTCGGGGCGGGCTCGGGGGCTTCCTTGAAGTCGACGCGGCCCATGTGGCGGCTCATCGACTTCATCAGGCCCCACACCCCGAGGGCGAGGGCCGCGAACACGACGAATCCGAGGAGGCCCGGGGTCACCTTGTTCTTGTCGAAGGTGTCGCCGGCCAGCGGGAGGAGCTGGACGATTGCTTCGTGCGTAGCGCTCATAGCTACGCATTCTCCCGGATGCCCGCGAAGAGGTCGGACTCGGGGAGGGAAGTGGCCACGAGGGACTTCGCGAGCTCGTACTCCTCCGTCGGCCAGACCTCCTTCTGGATCTCCATCGGAACGCGGAACCAGCCGCCGTCGGGGTCGATCTGCGTGGCGTGGGCGATGAGCGCCTTGTCACGGATCTCGAAGAAGTCGGCGCAGGGCACGTGGGTGGTCAGGGTCCGCTCCTTGCGCTCGAACTCCTTCCACCGCTCCAGCCACTCCCCGTACGGGGATTCCAGGCCGCGGGCGAGCAGCGCCTCGTGCAGGGCGATGGTGCGCGGCTTGTTGAAGCCCTGGTTGTAGTAGAGCTTCTGCGGCTGGTACGCCGGGCCGAACTCGGCCTCGGGGTACTTCTCGGTGTCGGCCGCGTGATCGAAGGCCACCATCGTGATCTTGTGGGTCATGATGTGGTCGGGGTGCGGGTAGCCCCCGTTCTCGTCGTACGTGGTGACGGCCTGCGGCCGGAAGGCGCGGATCTTCTTCACCAGGCGGCCGGCCGCCTCGTCGACGTCCACCAGGGCGAAGCAGCCCTCGGGGAGCGGCGGCAGCGGGTCGCCCTCGGGAAGGCCGGAGTCGACGTATCCCAGCCACTCCTGGTCGACGCCGAGGATCTCGCGCGCCTCGTCCATCTCCTTGGCTCGCACCTCGTGGATGTGCTCCTCGATGTACTTGTCACCCTGGAGCTTGGGGTTCAGGACGGAGCCGCGCTCGCCGCCCGTGCAGGTCACGACCAGCACGGACACCCCCTCGGACACGTACTTGGCCATGGTGGCCGCGCCCTTGCTCGACTCGTCGTCGGGGTGGGCGTGGACGGCCATCAGTCGAAGCTGCTCGGTCAAGACAGGATCCTCTTTGAGTCGTCAGGGCGGGCGCTCCTATAGTGACCGAATCGGACGGTGGAAAAATTCCGGGGGGTCACCCCGGATTCCCGTTGTCCGGCCACCTCGAAGGGAACGATCGATGAGCGCGGTGCGCGAAGAGCTGCCCGAGGGCCGCTACGGCCGGTCGGCGGATGAGCGTACCGACCGCAGGCTCAAGGTCGTCGGATCGGTCCTCGGGGTCGCCCTGCTGGGTGTGGTCGGCTGGATCGGCTGGGACTACGTGGCCGGTCAGAGCGTCAGTGCCGAGCTCATCAAGTACAAGGTCGTCTCCGACTCCGCGGTCGAGGTGCACCTGGAGGTGCGCAAGGAGGCCTCGGTCACCGGCGTGTGCACGCTGAGCTCGCAGGACGAGTCGCACGCCGAGGTGGGCCGCGCCGACTTCACCTTCGCGCAGAACAGCGGGCGCGTGGACGAGATGGTCACGCTGAAGACCACCGGCCGCGCCACGATGATCGAGATCGTCGGCTGCCGTCCGGCCGGCTCCGCGGGCTGATCCAGAACTCGGGCCGAGGTGTGCCCGTGGCGTTCACGGGGCATGCCCGAAGTGTGTACGGGCTGTACACGGGGCATGCCCGAGGTAGACACGGGGCACGCCCCGAGGGTGATCCGACGCAGTTCACACACTTGGCGTCCTCCCCCTTTTCTTCCCGAATTGTTAGGCTCGTGGTTTCGTCCGCCGCTGGCGGCTTTGTAGTCCCTGTACCGACGAGGAGCACCCGTGACCCAGACGAGCGAGAGCGTCACCTGGCTGACCCAGGCGGCGTACGACCAGCTGAAGGCCGAGCTGGAGTACCTCTCTGGTCCCGCACGGTCGGAGATCACGATCAAGATCGCGGCGGCCCGCGAGGAGGGTGACCTCCGTGAGAACGGCGGTTACCACGCGGCCAAGGAGGAGCAGGGCAAGCAGGAGCTGCGCATCCGCCAGCTCACGCAGCTCCTGGAGAAGGCCAAGGTCGGCACGGCTCCCGCCTCCGACGGCGAGGTGGCCCCGGGCACCCTGGTCACGATCGCCTTCGACGGCGACGAGGACGACACCATGGAGTTCCTGCTGGCTTCGCGCGAGTACGCGTCCTCGGACTTCGAGACCTACTCCCCGCAGTCCCCGCTGGGCTCCGGCGTGCTGGGCAAGAAGATCGGCGAGGACGCCCAGTACGAGCTGCCGAACGGCAAGCAGGCGTCGGTCAAGATCCTCGACGTCAAGCCCTTCACCGGCTGATCACCCCCTTTCTTTTCAGCACGGAGCCCCGCCGGGCAGCTGCCCGGCGGGGCTCCGTGCTGAAGGCGGTGTCAGGCGGTACCTACGCCGTCGCCGAGCGGTACTTGCGTACGGCCAGGGTCCGGAACACCACGATGATCACGACGGACCAGAGCAGCGAGGCCCACACCGGGTGCTGCATCGGCCAGGCGTCCGACGGCGACACACCCGGGTTGCCGAAGAGTTCGCGGCAGGCCTGGACGGTCGCGCTGAACGGGTTCCACTCCGCGATGGGCTGGAGCCAGCCCGCCATGTTCTCGGTGGGCACGAACGCGTTGGAGATGAACGTGACCGGGAACAGCCAGATCAGCCCGCCCGAGGTGGCCGCCTCCGGGGTCCGCACCGACAGGCCGATCAGGGCGCCGATCCAGGAGAAGGCGTAGCCCAGGAGCAGGAGCAGCACGAAGCCCGCCAGGGCCTTCGGCACGCCCTCGTGGATGCGCCATCCCACGAGGAGCGCCACGATCGCCAGGACGACCATGGTCAGGGCGGTCTGCACGAGGTCGGCCAGGGTGCGGCCGGTGAGGACCGCGCCGCGGGCCATCGGCAGCGACCGGAAGCGGTCGATCAGACCCTTGTGCATGTCGTCGGCGATGCCCGCGCCGGCTCCGGCGGTGGCGAAGGTGACGGTCTGCGCGAAGATGCCGGCCATCAGGAAGTTCCGGTAGTCGGCGGCGCTGGTCGAGCCGCCGATCATCATCGAGCCGCCGAAGACGTAGCTGAACAGCACGACGAACATGATCGGCTGGATGAGCCCGAAGATGACCATCTCGGGGATGCGGGACATGCGGATCAGATTGCGCTTGGCCATGACCAGGGAGTCGCTGACCCCCTGGACGATGCCGCCGCGCGGGCGCGGCGCCGCCAGCTCCGGGGTCGTGGAGGTGAGGGTCACTTCGCCACCTCCTTACGGTCCTTGCGGGCATCCGCCGACTTCGCCGGCTTCGCGGACTTCGCGCCGCCGGGAGCCTCGCCGTCCTCCTCCACTTCCCGTTCCGCCGCGTGGCCGGTCAGGGAGATGAACACGTCGTCCAGGGTCGGCCGGCGCAGGCCGATGTCGTCGATCTCGATGCCGCGGCCGTCGAGTTCACGGATGACCTCCGCGAGCAGCTTGGCGCCGCCGGAGACCGGCACGGTCAGCTTGCGGGTGTGCTCCTCGACGGTGGTCTCGCCCTTGCCGAAGCCGGCGAGCACCTCGCGGGCGGTGGCCATGTGCTCGCGCTCGTGCACGACGACCTCGACACGCTCGCCGCCCGTCTGGGCCTTGAGCTGGTCGGAGGTGCCGCGTGCGATGACCCGGCCGTGGTCGACCACGGCGATGTCGTGCGCGAGGTGGTCGGCTTCTTCCAGGTACTGCGTGGTGAGCAGCAGGGTGGTGCCGCCGGCGACGAGCTCCTTGATGATGGCCCACAGCGCCTGGCGGTTGCGCGGGTCGAGGCCGGTGGTGGGCTCGTCCATGAACATCACGGGCGGGCTGACGACGAGGGCCGCGGCGAGGTCGAGGCGCCTGCGCATGCCGCCGGAGTACGTCTTGGCGGTGCGGTCGGCGGCGTCGCCGAGGTTGAAGCGCTCCAGCAGTTCCGCGGCCCGGGCCTTGGCGGCCTTGGCGCCCATCTGGTAGAGCTGGCCGACCATTTGGAGGTTCTCCCGGCCGGTGAGGTACTCGTCGACGGCGGCGAACTGGCCGGAGAGGCCGATCGCGCGCCGGACTTCGTTGGGGTGTTTGAGGACGTCTATCCCGGCCACGACCGCCTTGCCGCTGTCGGGTTGGAGGAGGGTGGTCAGGACCCGGACGGTCGTGGTCTTGCCGGCGCCGTTGGGGCCGAGCAGACCGAGGACCGTGCCTTCGGGTACATCGAGGTCAACGCCGTCCAGAGCCCGTACGTCGCCGAAGGTCTTGACCAGACCTTCGGCGTAGATGGCGCCTGGCATATGGGTGCTCCCAGTGCGAATCGAACCGGTTGAATCGTGACATTCCTACGCAAATCCTATGCGCGCCGAGCCGACCTCGCTCGGCCGAACGGGCGACACCGTATCGCGTCATATCGCGTCTCGCCACCGGATCGGGGAGTGTCACCCGGACCCGAGCCGCTAGCTCATCACCGTGTACCCCGCGCCGTGCAGCGCCCGCGCCACTTCCGCGCAGTGCTTCGGCCCCTTCGTCTCCAGGTGCAGCTCCACCTCCACCTCCGTGAGCCCCAGCCGCGGATCCGTCCGCACGTGACTCACGTCCAACACGTTCGCATCCACCACTGACAACTCGCCCAGCAGACCGGCCAGTGCCCCCGGCCGGTCGGTCACCCGCAGCCGCAGCGACAGGTAGCGGCCGGCCGCCGCCATGCCGTGGCGCAGGATCCGCTGCAGGAGCAGCGGGTCGATGTTGCCGCCGGACAGCACGGCCACCACCGGGCCGTCGCCGTACAGTTCGGGCTCGCTCAGCAGTGCGGCCACCGGGCTGCACCCGGCCGGCTCGACCACCAGCTTCGCCCGCTCCAGGCAGAGCAACAGCGCGCTGGAGAGCGCGTCTTCGGACACCGTACGGACGTCGTCCAGCAGCTCGCCAATGATTTTGAAGGGGACGTCGCCGGGCCGGCCCACCTTGATGCCGTCCGCCATCGTGTTCGGGTTGTCGATGGACACCGGGTGCCCGACCTTCAGCGAGGGCGGGTACGCGGCGGCGCCCGCCGCCTGCACCCCGATCACCCGGACGTCGGGGCGCAGCGCCTTCACCGCGACCGCCACCCCGGCGGCGAGCCCGCCGCCGCCGATGCCGACCAGGATCGTGCGCACCTCGGGGCACTGCTCCAGGATCTCCAGGCCGACCGTGCCCTGGCCCGCGATGATGTCGCGGTGGTCGAAGGGGTGGATGAACACCGCGCCCGTGCGGTCCGCGTACTCCTGGGCCGCGGCCAGCGTCTCGTCCACGACCTGCCCGTGCATCCGCACCTCGGCGCCGTAGTCCTGGGTCGCGGCCACCTTCGGCAGGGGCGCCCCGACCGGCATGAACACGGTCGAGCGGACCCCGAGGAGGGAGGAGGCCAGCGCCACGCCCTGGGCGTGGTTGCCCGCGCTGGCGGCGACGACCCCGGCCGCCCGCTGCTCGGGGCGCAGGCCCGAGATGCGCACGTACGCCCCGCGCAGCTTGAAGGAGCCGGTGCGCTGGAGGTTCTCGCACTTGAAGTGGACCGGGGAGCCGGTGAGCGAGGAGAGGTACCGGCTGCCCTCCATTGCGGTCACCCGGGAGACGCCGGAGAGCATCTTCTGGGCCCCCCGGATGTCGTCGAGGATGACCTGCGGGACGGGCTGCGGCACGCGGTAGTTCATGCGGCCAGTCTCGCAGCCGGTCCGTGGCGCGCTGCGCTGCGCTGGGCGGGACGGGTGAGCGGGCAGGCGCGGGCGCCGGACGGGGCCCGACCCGGAGCGGCGATATCTCGCCGTGCGGGACGGCTCGTAGTCGCCGGTCGACCGCTGCCGTATCAGTTCTTGTACGAGGAGTACGAGCCGTCGCACGGCCGCGTACTCTGTCCCCCATCCTTGTCGGCCCCATGCGAAGAGAGCCCACGGCCATGCCCTCCACCCCGGCCAGTTCCGACCTGCCCGCGCCGGCCGGCGCGCCCGCCGAAGCCGGTCTCCTCGACGCGCTCCAGCACCAGGTGGCGGTCTTCGCCCGGCGCGCCGAGCAGACCCGCCTGGGCGGGGTCGGCCAGGCCCGCAACTCCATGGACCGGGCCGCGTACCTGCTGCTGAACCGGCTCGACCTGGAAGGCCCGATGGGCGTCAAGGCGCTCGCCGGCGGCATGGGCATCGACTCCTCCACCGTCACCCGCCAGGTCGCCCCGCTCGTGGACAGCGGCCTGGTCAAGCGGACCTCGCACCCCGAGGACGGCCGGGCCGTGGTGCTCGCGCTGTCCCCGCGCGGGCTGGCGCGGCTGGAGGAGGTCCGCTCCTCGCGGCGCGAGCTGATGGCCCGGGTGACGGACGGCTGGGACGAGGCGGAGCGGGAGTCGTTCACCGGCCTGCTGACGCGCTTCAACGTCTCGCTGTCCGAGCTGATGTCGGCCGGCTCCGAGCCCGGATCCGAGGCCGGCCCCGCCTCCTGAGGCCCGACGGCCCCGCCTCCTGGCGCCCGACCCCTTCCGAGGCGCTCCCTCCGGCCGCACTATGTGGACTGTGGACCACGGGCCGGGCCCCTACGCGGAGTTCGAAGCCTTCGTCGCGGGCGCGGCGGGGCGGCTCCTGCGCGTCGCGATCCTGCTGACGGCGGAGCCCGCGTCGGCCGCGTCCGGCATCCCGGCCCCGGCCGAAGCCCCCGCCGCGCGCGGGCTGCTGGCCGGCGCGCTGGCCCGTACGTACGCGAACTGGCGCAGGCTGCGCGGGGACGACCCGTACGACCACACCCGCCAGGAGCTGTGCGCCGCCTTCGCCCGTACCGGCCGCCGCCACCACGGGGGCAGCGGGGTCCTGGGGCGGCTGGGCCCGCTGGAGCGGCTCGTCGTGGTGCTGCGGCTCTACGAAGGGGTCGCGGAGGAGGTCACGGCCGCGCAGCTGGGGCTGGCGCCCGAGCGGGTACGGACCCTGTGCGACCGGGCCGTCGCCGAGCTGGGCTCCCGCCCCGGCGCGGCCCCCGGTGCTGCCTCCGGCGCCCGGCCGGACGCCCGGCGCAGGGAGGCGGCATGAGTCGCCCCGATCCCCGGGAAGCCCAGGTCAAGCGGCTGCTGGAGGGCCCGTACCCGGCGGTGCCGGCCGATCTCGCGGCGGGCGCGGCCGCACGCGGCGACCGGCTGCTGCGCCGCCGCAGGGCCCTGCGGCGGATCGGCTGGAGCCTGGCGTGGGCGGCGGTGGTGGCCTTCGTGGTGTGGGCCTCGCTCACCGGCGCCTGGTCGACCCCGTCGAGCGAGGTCTCCCCGCCCTGGTAGGTCTCCCCGCCCTCGTGAACGGGGACGGGGAGACCTCGTGGCGCTCTCGGCTAGCCCAGCGCCTGCGCGAGGTCGGCCAGCAGGTCGTCGACGTTCTCGATGCCCACCGACAGGCGGACCAGGTCGCCCGGGACCTCCAGGGCCGAACCGGCCACCGAGGCGTGGGTCATGCGGCCCGGGTGCTCGATGAGGGACTCGACGCCGCCGAGGGACTCGCCCAGGGTGAAGATCTTGGTCCGGTCGCAGATCGCGACGGCCTCCTCCTCGCCGCCGGTGACGCGGAAGGAGATCATGCCGCCGAAGTTGCGCATCTGCTTGGCCGCGACCTCGTGGCCCGGGTGCTCGGGCAGGCCCGGGTAGAGGACCTGGTGGACCTTGGGGTGGCGGGCGAGCATCTCGGCGATCTTGCCCGCGTTCTCCGCGTGCCGGTCCATGCGGACGGCCAGCGTCTTGATGCCGCGCAGCACCAGCCACGAGTCGAAGGGCCCGGCCACCGCGCCCATCGCGTTCTGGTGGTAGGCCAGTTCCTCGCCCAGCGCCGCGTCCGCGGCGACGAGCGCACCGCCGACGACGTCGGAGTGGCCGCCCATGTACTTGGTCAGCGAGTGCACGACCACGTCCGCGCCGAGCGCGAGGGGCTGCTGCAGGTAGGGGGAGGCGAAGGTGTTGTCCACGACCAGCTTGGCGCCGGCCGTCCGCGCGATGTCGGCGACGACGGCGATGTCCGTGATGCCGAGCAGCGGGTTGGAGGGGGTCTCGACCCAGATGACCTTGGTCTTCGGGGTGATCGCCGCGCGCACCGACGCCGGGTCGGAGGTGTCGGCGACCGACCACTCGACGCCCCAGCGGGAGACGACCTTGGCGAAGAGGCGGAAGGTGCCGCCGTACGCGTCGTTCGGGATGACCACGTGGTCGCCCGGGGAGAGCAGCGTGCGCAGCAGGCAGTCCTCGGCGGCGAGCCCGGACGCGAAGGCGAGGCCGCGCCGGCCGCCCTCCAGCGCCGCGAGGTTCTCCTCCAGCGCGGTACGGGTCGGGTTGCCGCTGCGGCTGTACTCGTAGCCGCCGCGCAGCCCGCCGACGCCGTCCTGCTTGTACGTGGACACCTGGTAGATCGGGGGTACGACCGCGCCGGTCAGCGGGTCCGCCGTATTGCCCGCGTGGATGGCGCGGGTCTCGAAGCTCTGGTGCTCGTGGCTGTCGCTCATGGCCCGATGCTAAGCGGTCCCGGGGAGCCCGAGCGCACACCAGGACCCCCCTCCCCCTCCCCTCTCCCTGTCCTCCCCCCTCCCCTCTTTGCCTCCTATTGGCCTTCGCACGGGTCGGTCTGGTTCGCTGGGGTCATGGAGATTCTGTGGTTCCTGCTCGCGATGGGTCTGCTCTTCGCCGCCCTCTCACCGATCCTGCGGCGCAGGCGCGGCGGATTGCGCCTGGTCACGCCCGGGAGCCCGGACGCCGCCGACCCGGCGGACTACGGATTCGCCCTCCAGGAGGAGCTCGACATCCGGATCCCCGGCCCCGACCAGGACCTGATGGACGCCCTCGACCACGTACGGCGGACCGGGCAGTGGCAGGCCGCCTCCCAGCTGCTGGCCGGTACCCCCCGGGAGGGCGAGGTGCGCTGGCAGCGCGTCCAGGCCTTCGCCGGCTCTGCGGCGCTCGAGCTCTCCCAGGAGCCCGGGGCCGGGGCGGCGTGGCTGAAGGCCTGGCGGCTGGAGGCCCCGAAGGACGCGGGCGGTGCACAGGTGCACGCCGAGCTGCTGGCGCAGCAGATGTGGCGGCGCCCGGAGGGCATGAGCGAGAGCGACGTCCGGATCATCGCGGAGGAGGCCAGGGAGTCCTGCGCCAAGGCCGCGCTGCTTGCCCCCGGCGACCCGGTCCCGTACATCGTCGAGCTGTCCGTGGCCCGCATGCTGCACTACTCCGAGCCCGAGTACGACGCCCTGTGGGCGAAGGTCATCGACCGGGCGCCCCAGCACATGGGCGCGCACCTGGCGGCGCTGAACTACTGGTGCGAGAAGTGGCACGGCTCCCGCGAGAAGGCCGACGCCTTCACCCACCACGCCGCGGCCCGCGCCCCGCAGGGCTCGCTCCTGGCGGCCCTCCCGCTCTTCGCCCTCTACGAGCACATCCCCGACGCCGTCCTGGTCCGCAACTTCCACGGGACCGCGACGGTGACCCGGGCGGTGGAAGGGGCCCTGTACGCGGTCCACACCGCCCGCCCCGACGACCCGATGCTGGCGCACGTACGCCACCTGCTGATCCTCTTCCTGGTCGGCGGCGAACGCTGGGCCGAGGCCATGGACCAGATCCGCCACGTCGACGGCTACGTCGGCGCCCTCCCCTGGTCCGCCGACCCGGACCCGGCGGCCTCGTACGCCATCTACCGCGCCCTGGCGGTAGCCGGCTACGAAGCCAACGGCGGCTCCCCGGCGACGCTGCCGCACTGACGCGGACGTCGTCGGCGCCGGCATCGGCGCCGGCATCGCGTCGGGAATCCCGGCCCGCCGTCCGCCGTTATCGGTAGACCACTAGGAGGGAATCCATGTTCTCGTACCGCCGCACGCCCGAGCTCCCCACCCGCGAGGAAGCCATCACCGGCCGCGCGGAGCCGCTCTTCGGGCTGCCCGCCGTGCACACCGTGCTCGGCAACCCCCTCGCGGGCCCGTACCCCGCCCACCTCGAGGTCGCGGACTTCGGCCTCGGCTGTTTCTGGGGCGCCGAGCGCAAGTTCTGGCAGACCCCGGGCGTGTGGACCACCCTGGCCGGGTACCAGGGCGGCTTCACCGAGAACCCGACCTACGAAGAGGTCTGCTCGGGCGGCACCGGCCACACCGAGGTGGTCCGGGTCGTCTTCGACCCCTCCCTGGTCTCCTACGAAGCCCTGCTGAAGCTGTTCTGGGAGTCCCACGACCCCACCCAGGGCTTCCGCCAGGGCAACGACGTCGGCACCCAGTACCGCTCGGCGGTCTACACACACTCCCCCGCCGCCCAGGCCACCGCCGAAGCCTCCCGCGAGGCCTACCAGCGCGTCCTGACCGCCTCCGGCTACGGGCAGATCACCACGGCGGTCCTCCCGGCGGCGGAGCGGCCCTTCTGGCCTGCGGAGGCGTACCACCAGCAGTACCTGGACAAGAACCCCGGCGGCTACTGCGGCATCGGCGGCACGGGCGTCTCCTGCCCGATCGGCGTGGCCCGCGCCGACGGCTGACCGTCGGGACCGTACGACGGAGGTACGACGGAGCCCCGGTCCCCGCGCGGTGCGGGGGCCGGGGCTCCGTCGTGTGCCGGGGGGGGCTGGGTCAGCCGGTCGTGAAGTAGCCGAGGAGGTCGGTGATCACGTGGTTGGGGCCGCCGTAGCTGTTGAAGACGTTCACCTTGCCCCCGGGGCCGACCGGGGAGATCACGTGGTTCGGGACCGTGCGGCCGGGGAGGGTGTTGAGGCTGCTGGCGCCCGGGAGCGTGCCGCCCGCGGCGTACGCCGTGAGGAAGCCCGGGGCGGTGGTGTCCGTGGCGGTGATGTTGAGGACCGCTCCGAGGGCGTTGGCGGGGAGGCCGGAGACCGTGGTCGTGGCGCCCGGGGCGAGCTTGCCCGTGGTGCGGGTGTCGGCGAGGCGCTTGGGGACGACCGGGGTGAACAGCGCCTTGCCGTCCTTGCCGTAGTAGCCCACCGCGTCCAGGATCACGTGCGTCGAGCCGGAGTTGGTGAAGAGGGTGATCGTGCCGTTCGGACCGACCGGGACGATGGCCTGGTTGGACTTGTCCTTGCCCGGCTCCACGTTCAGGTTCGAGGTGGCGGGACGCTTGGCCGGATCGGGATAGGCGATGACGTGCGCCTGCTCCTTCGCGCCGGTAGCGGTGAGGTTGAGGGCGACCGCCTTGGCGTCCGCCGGGATGCCGTTGACGCCCGCCACCTTCACCGTGCGGGTCTTGGCGGCGGACAGCGCGCCGCCCGACGTACGGGTGTCCAGGACCCGGGTCGGGGCGAGCGGGGAGAAGCGCTCGCCGACGTTGGGCTGGTAGTAGCCGACGAAGTCCACGATCAGCTCGGCCTGGCCCGAGTTCAGCTGCGCCCGTACCTTGCCGTCGGCCCCCACCGGAACGGTGACCGTGTTGGAGGAGGTGCCGCCGGCCACGACGTTGACGTTCGAGGTCGCCGGACGGGGCTGGCCGGAAGGCCAGACACTGAGGTGGGTGTCCTCGGTGGCGTTGGTCACCGTGACGTTGAGGACCGCCGAAGCCATGCCGCCCGAGAGCTCGTGCCCCTGGAAGGCGGTCGAGTTGGGCAGCTGCACGGGGATCGGGTACCCGCCCCGGACGTCGGTGTCGGTGGTGCGGGTGTCCAGCAACCGGAAGGGCTCGGAAGCAACGTAACCGGACGGCGCGTACCTGGCCTTCACGGTCTTGGTCACCGTGGACTTCGCCCCCTTGGAGTCCCGGAGGGTCAGCGTCACCTGGTAGTCGCCGGGCGACTTGTAGGCGTGCCCCGTGCTACGCAGCCCGTCGCCGTGATCGGTCTCGCCGTCGCCGAAGTCCACGTCCATGCTCGTCACCGGCCACGGCGCCGCGGTGGCCGCCGTGTCGATGGAGACGCTCAGCGGGGTGGGGCCGCCCAGGGGGCTGGTGTTCGTCGGCAGGTTCGGGCTGGACGTGAAGGCGGCGGTCAGCGGGCCGGCCGGAGTCACCTTGGCCTGGCCGGAGCCGGAGACCTCCTTGCCGACGGCGTTGATCGCCGTCACCTTCACCTCGCATGCGCACGGTGCGCTGTACACGTGCTCGGCGGTGGTCGCGCCGGTGGCCACCGGGGGCGTCCCGTCGCCGAAGTCGTAGCGGTAGGTGAGCGCGGCGGCCCAGGAACTCACCGGCTTCGCCGTCGCCCTCACCTTGGTGCCGGCGGGCGCCCATGCCGGTGCGATGTCCACCCCGACGCCGCTCAGGTCGTCCTGGGTCTCGAATGCACCCCGGTCGATGAATCCGCCGTTCTTGCCCCTGTTGGGGACCCTCGGATCGTCCGCGGTGGGCTTGCCGTAGAAGTCGACGGGGATGGCGCCCGGCGCCGTCGGGTCGCCGGAATCGATGGTGGGCGATCCGTCCTTCGGCCCGACTGCGTTGAAGTCCGGGGCCAGGATGTCGTGGGCACCCTGCCCCGTGGCGGCCTTGAACGCCGCCGGGGTCGGATAGTTCGTACCGGCCCACGTGTAGGGGGTCATCTTGACCTCGGGTCCGGTGATCACGTTGTAGTCGACCCGGACACCCGGCGCCGCGTCCGCCGCCACCAGGATGCCGGTGCGCGGCACGGTCGAGGTGCAGTGATGGCCCGCCCCCCAGGTGATCAACACGTTGTTGGACACGGTCGTGCCGGTCGCGGTGCCCCCGACCGAGAGCGCGGCCTCGCAGGAGGAGACGAACGTGTTGTTGGTGACAGCCGTCTCCGGAGCGTCCGCCTGGGTGACGGCCGTCGTGTTGGCAAGGCCGAAAATCTGGTTCCGGCCGAGCACCGTGCGCCGGGCTCCGCCTTCGATCGAGACCTTGGGCAGCTCGCTCCGGGTCACCTGCACGTCCGTGCTTCCCTCACCGACCACGAGCCCCTTGAGGTCGTCTCCGACGCCGATCCTGAGCTCCTCGAGCCGGACATCGCCGGAACCCAGGACCTGTACACCGTCGGAGATATCAAGGTCGTGGACCACCACGTGGGAGGCCCCCTTGATGATCAGGGCCGTGTGCACGTACGCCCAAGACCCCTCGGCGGTGAAGGTGATCGGCTTGCCCGGTTCCCCCGAGCGGTCGATGGTGACCGCTCCGGGGTCGTCCGTGGTCGACGCGATCCGCACGGTCCGCCCCGGCGCGACGACCTTGGCTGCCGCCGATATGGAGCAGAACGGGACGGCCTTCGTCCCGCTCCCGCCGTCCGAACAGTGCGAGCCCTCCGCGCTGTTCACGTACAGGTCGGTCGGGGTCCCGGCAGCAGCGGAGGCCGGTATGCCGAGCAGGGTGACGAGGCCCGCGGTGAGCAGGACCGTCGCACGGGTAGGACGCACGCGGTGGGTTCCTTCGGCGCAGAAGCGATGGGGATCGACCGGGGACGCGGTGCCGCGCGACGGTTGCACGGCCGTTCCCCCCTGCAACGGTCGGGCACACGCGAACCCTGAAGTCTCCGGCCATCATCCTCCGCCGCACAGTCGGTGTCACCCCTGATCATTCGCCGCGATCGGCGCATACGGCCCGTTCCGGGGATGCGGTGCGCCCCCTCAGACCACCGTCACCCGCGCCGCCGCCCACGAGGTGTGGTCGAAGGCGGAGTTCGTGTTGGCGTCCTCGACCACCAGGTGGAGGAGGCGGATTCCGCGGACGTCCACGTCCAGCGCGGTCGGTCCCGAGGCGCCGGTCAGGATTCCCGTCGTGGCGAGGACCCGGCCGTCGCCGCGGACGGTCGCGCGGGTGGCTCCGGATGCCGACTGCTTCTTCGAGAAGTCGTCGATGCCGACCACGGCCGTGAAGCGGTTCCCGCGGCCGCCCAGGTGGTAGACGATCTCGGACGGGGCGTGCACGCCGAGGCCCTTTGCGTACGTGACGCCGCCGAAGGCGATCGGGGTGCCGTCCCCCGCCGCCTGTTTGCCGTTGGAGCGGTCGATCTCGACCGGGCCCCAGCCGTTGGCCGCCGAGACCCAGGGGAGGTCGCTGAGGTAGCTGTCCCGGGTGGGCGGGGCGGGCAGCGGGGTGTACGGGGCCCGCGCGGTGAAGGCGTTGCCGCCCGCGGTGGCCGATGCGGTCAGGGTGGCGGCGCCGGCCCCGGGCGGGGCGGTGAGGGTCCACACCGTGGTCAGGGACTGGCCCGGGGCGAGGGTGGCGGCCGCGGCGGGGCCGGCCGGGGTCGCGGTCCAGCCGGCCGGAACGGTCGGCTGGACCCGGGCGTCGGCCCAGGGGCGGGCCGTGCCGTTGGCCAGGGTGGTGGTGAGCGATCCGGCGGACGGGGACGCCGTCACGGTCAGGCCCCAGGGGCGGCGGGCGTAGGTGTCCGCCCAGGAGGAGCGCAGCAGGGCCGTCAGTGAGGCCACCACCGCCGGGTTCGCTGCGGCCACGTCGTTCTTCTCGCCGGGGTCGGCCGCCAGGTCGTAGAGCTCGAACTGCCACTGGGCGTCCGGGACGGTGCGGTCGCGCGCCGGGGCGAACCGGACGGCTTTCCACCGGTCCTTGCGGACGGCCTCGGCCACCTGCTTGGCCCGGCCGCCGTCCTGTGTGTTGGCGCGGCTGGTGACGCCCTGCTCGTCGCGGTACCAGTACAGGTGGCCGTGGACCGGGGCGAGCGCGGGGGCACCGTTCAGGACGGGGGCGGCCGAGAGCCCGTCGATGTCGGAGGGGGCCGGGGCGCCGCCCGCCAGGTCGGCGAGGGTGGGCAGGAGGTCGTAGAGCGGGGTGGGGCGGGTGCTGGTGGTGCCGGGGGCGATCCGGCCCGGGGACCAGGCGACGAGGGGGACGCGGACGCCGCCCTCGTACAGGTTGCGCTTGTACCCGCGCAGCGGGCCGTTGGCGTCGAAGAGGTCCGGGTTGACCCCGCCCTCCTCGTGCGGGCCGTTGTCGGAGGCCACCAGGACGACCGTGCGCTCCGCGACGCCCCGCGCCTTCAGCCGGTCGACGACGGCGCCGACCTGCGCGTCGAGGAGGCTGATCTGCGCCGCGTGCGCCTTGTTGGCCTGCGTCCAGGTCCGGGAGGCGTAGGCGCTCGCGTCGGGGATCTCGCTCGGGGCGTGCGGGAGGTTCGGGGTGAGGAAGAGCAGGAAGGGGGCGGGCCCGGCGGCGTGCGCGTCGATGAAGCCGAGGGCGCGCGCGGCGATCGCGTCGGGGGCGAAGGTGCCCGTCGGGACGGTCTCCTTGGCGTTGCCGTTCCAGAGGTACGCCGGGTAGTACTGGTGGGCGTGGCCGTGGTCGATGTACCCGTAGAACTCCTCGAAGCCCCGCGCGGACGGATGGCTCGGCTGGTCCCCGGCTTCCGGTCCGAAGCCCCACTTGCCGAAGAGGCCCGTACGGTAGCCGCGTGCCCGGAGCACCTCCGCGAAGGTGGTGTCGCCCGGGCCGAGGCTGCCCTGGCCGCCGCCGGAGGGGTTGGCCCGGACGGCGGCGTGGCCGGTGTGCAGGCCGGTCAGCAGGGCGGCGCGGGAGGGCGCGCAGACGGCTGCCGCGGAGTAGGCGTCGGTGAACCGGAGTCCCTCTGCGGCCAGTTGGTCGATGCGCGGGGTGCTGATCAGTTTCTGGCCGTACGCGCCCAGGTCCCCGTAGCCCAGATCGTCGGCCAGGATCACCACGAGGTTCGGCGACCCCTCCTCACCGGCGGCGGCCCCGGCGGCGGCACTGGCGACGGCCCCGGCGGCGGCCGCCCGCGCGGGCCGGACGGCCTGCGGGAGGGCCGCGAGGCCGACGGCCGCGGCCGCGGAACCCGCGAGGAAGTGGCGGCGGCTGGACATCTCGAACTCCCCTGCGGCTGAAGGCTGATGGGAAGATCGTCCGCGCGGAGGGCCGCCGAGACCATGCACGGGGCATGAAAAGCGTGTGACGGCGGACCTGGCACGGGCCCCGGGTGCCGTGCACCCGGGGCCCGCGTCAGGCGCCGGTCAGATGGTCGAGGTGTCGATGACGAAGCGGTAGCGGACGTCGCCCGACTGGACGCGCACGTAGGCCTCGTTGACCTCCTCGGCGCGGATCACCTCGATGTCCGCACCGAGCCCGTGCTCCGCGCAGAAGTCGAGCATCTCCTGCGTCTCGGCGATCCCGCCGATCATCGAGCCGGCCAGGGTCTTGCGGCCGCCGATGACGGAGAACAGGTTCAGCGAGACCGGCTCCTCCGGGGCGCCGACGTTCACCAGGGCGCCGTCCACCTTGAGCAGACCCAGGTAGGAGTCGAGCGCGAGCGGCGCGGACACGGTGGACACGATCAGGTCGAAGCGGCCGGCGAGCTCCTTGAAGGTGGCCTCGTCGCTGGTGGCGTAGAAGTGGTCGGCGCCCAGCTTGAGCCCGTCGTCCTGCTTGCGCAGCGTCTGCGAGAGGACGGTGACCTCGGCGCCGAGTGCGTGGGCGATCTTGACGCCCATGTGGCCGAGGCCGCCGAGGCCGACGATCGCGACCTTCTTGCCGGGGCCGGCCTGCCAGTGCTTGAGCGGGGAGTAGAGGGTGATGCCGGCGCACAGCAGCGGGGCGGCGATGTCGAGGGCGAGGCCGTCGGGGATGCGGACGGTGTAGTTCTCGTCGACGACGACGTGCGTGGAGTAGCCGCCGTACGTGGGCCGGCCGCTCCGGTCGAGGGCGTTGTACGTGCCGGTCATGCCCTCGGCGCAGAACTGCTCCTGCCCGGCGAGGCACTGCTCGCACTCGCGGCAGGAGTCGACGAAGCAGCCGACGCCCACCCGGTCGCCGACGGCGAACTTGGTGACCTCGGGGCCGACCTCGGTGACGACACCGGCTATCTCGTGGCCCGGGACCATGGGGTAGATGCCCTCGCCCCAGCCGTCGGTGGCCTGGTGGATGTCGGAGTGGCAGATGCCGGCGAACTTGATGTCGATGAGAACGTCGTGGGCGCCGACCGGACGGCGCGGGACGGTGGTGCGCTCCAGCGGGGCCTTGGGCGCGGGAGCGGCGTAGGCGGCGACCTGGGTGACGGACACGGTGGGGCTCCTCGGTGCGGGACTGCTGTCTGTGCGGTGCTCCCAGCCTGCACCGGCCCGCCCGGGACACCCATCCCCCTGTCCTGCCTAGGTCTGGCGAACCTACCCTTGGCGGGGTCAGGCTCACGCCCCCGGCCCGCACCCCCGCGCCGTGATACTGGGGTCATGGACCACCTTGATCAGCGAGCCGAGCTCGGCGAGTTCCTGCGCTCCCGGCGCGCCCGGCTGCGCCCCGAGGACGTGGGCCTGCCCGACTACGGGCGCCACCGCCGGGTCCCGGGCCTGCGCCGCGAGGAGCTGGCGCAGCTGGCCGGGGTGTCGGTCGCGTACTACACGCGGCTGGAGCAGGGCCACGGCCAGAACGTGTCGGCGGAGATCCTCGACGCCATCGCGCAGGCCCTGCGCCTGGACGGCACGGAGCGTGCGCACCTGAGCCACCTGGCCGGCCCCAAGCCCCGCAAGCGCCGCCAGGCCCCGCGCCCCCAGCAGGTCCGGCCGGAGCTGCGGTCGCTGCTGGACGCGATGGACGGCGTACCGGCGTACCTGGTCGGGCGGCGCCAGGACGTCATCGGCTGGAACCGGCTGGCGGCGGCCGTCTTCGGCGACTTCGGAGCGCTCCCGGCGCAGGAGCGCAACCTGGTGCGGCTGGTGTTCCTGGACCCGGCGACGGCGGAGCTGTACGCCGACTGGGAATGCCGGGCGTGCGAGGTGGTGAGCAATCTGCGCGTGTACGCCGGGCAGTTCCCCGACGACGAACGGCTGTCGGCGCTGGTCGGTGAACTGTCCGTCAAGAACGAGGAGTTCCGCCGGCTGTGGGCCGCCCACACGGTGGCCGACAACAAGATCCACGGGGTCAAGCGGCTGCGCCACCCGCTGGTCGGCGAGCTCCGGCTCTCCTTCGAGACCCTGGCCCTCCCGGACGACCCGGCGCAGTTCCTGGTCACCTACCACGCGGCCCCGGGCTCCGCCTCGGCCGACGCCCTCAACCTCCTCGCCTCCTGGTCCGCACCGTCCGCGGTGCCTTCCGCCGCGCCGGAGCGGGACCGGGAGCGCGAACACGCCCCGGGTCCCGTCGAGGAGTCCGCCCCGTAGGCGCCCCGGCTCCCGCCCCGGCCACGCCCCCGCCTACAGGGTCAGCTGGAAGTACCCGACCCCGCGTTCGCGCCGGTAGCCCAGGGCCTCGTTCACCGCGAGCATCGGGGTGTTGTCGTCCGCCACCGAGGTGGCGACGGTGCGCAGGTCCGGGTGGCGGACGGCCGCCTCCGCGAGCATGCGGAGCTTGACCGCGCGGCCGAGCCCGTGGCCCCGGTGGGCGGGGACCACCACGGTGTCGTACTGGAGCGCGCGCGGGCCCGCCGGGTCGGGGAGGACCAGTTCCGTGTAGGCCGCCACCTCGCCGTCCGGGGTGACGGCGGCGACCGTGGTCAGCGCGCCTCCCCGGTCCAGGATCTTGCGGTGGGCCGCGTGCAGGCGCTCCGCCGTCCAGGGCTGGACCTGCTGGTCCAGCTCCCCCGTCGGCGCGTCCTGCATCGCCCCGTGGGCGAAGGCCACGGCCTGCGCCCACGCGTCGGGCACCGGTCCGGGCCAGCAGTGCAGCTCGTAGCCGGGTGCGACGGGCGCGGCCCCTTCCTTCGCGGCCTTCGCCGCCTGCGCCCCCTGCACCCACCGCGCCTCCCGTACGTCCTGCACGTACCAGCCCATCGACAGGACGTTCTCGAAGCCCACGGCCTCGGCGAACGCCTGACCGGGGCCTCCCAGGTCCACCTCCGCCGCCACCGAGGTGCGGCCGTCCGCGAGCAGCTCCTCGCGGGCCCGCTCCCACAGGGCCGTGCCCACACCGCGCCGCCGCGCGTCGGGCCGTACGGTCAGCTCGTCCAGGAACGCCGTGTGGTCGTTGACGCCGTCGGTGAAGAGGACCAGGGAGGCGACGGCGTCGTCCGTCGCCCAGTACAGCGAGCGCCCCCGCACCGAGGGCACCCGCAGCGCTCCGGCCACCTCCGTCCGGGAGGGCGGCGGGGTCCCGGGCAGGTCTGCCGTCCTGGCGGCCGCCAGGACGGCCCACCAGTGGTCGACTTCGATGTCGGTCGGCGGCACGGAGAGCGGGGTGATGGTCATGCTCCGGACCCTAGGCCGTCGGGTGGTGTCCGGCTGATCAGGCGTTCTCGGTGACGGTCACCTTCCCCCGCCGGATCGTCGCCACCCGCGGGGCCCGCTTCGCGAGCGCGCTGTCGTGGGTGACCATGACGAAGGTCAGGCCGTGTTCCTTCCACAGCCCTTCGAGCAGGTCCATGACCTCGTCGCGCATGGACTCGTCGAGGTTTCCGGTCGGCTCGTCGGCCAGCAGCACCTTCGGCCGCTTCACGAGTGCCCGGGCGATGGCCACGCGCTGCTGCTGGCCGCCCGACATCTCCCCGGGCAGGTGCCCCATCCGCTCTGCGAGGCCTACGGACTCCAGCGCCTCGGCGGCCCGGTCGCGCCGCTCGCGGGCCTTGAGCCCGAGCGGCACGAGGGCCGTCTCGACGTTCTCCTGCGCGGTGAGCGTGGGGATCAGGTTGAAGGACTGGAACACGAAGCCGATGTTCTCCGCGCGGACCCGGGTGAGGCGGGACTCGGAGACGGTGGCGAGGTCGAGTCCGTCGAGGACGATCTGTCCCGCCGTCGGGCGGTCCAGGGCGCCGAGCATCTGGAGCAGGGTGGACTTGCCGCCGCCCGTGGGGCCCTGGATGACGAGGCGGCCGCCGTCCTCGATGGTCAGGTCCACGCCGGCGAGCGCGTCGATGGTTTCCTTGCCGCGCTGGTAGCGCTTGGTGACACCGGTGAGTTGGTACATCTCTGGTTCGTTCCCTCGGGTTGCGGGGCGGTGGGACGGGCGGGCGGTGGGGCGGGCAAGCGCAGGGCCGTACGAGGCGTCCGTACGGGCCTGCGAACCCGCGGCCGCGGGCTATTCGACGCGGCGCAGTGCGTCCGCCGGCCGCAGCCGGGAGGCGCGCCAGCCGCCGAAACCGCCTGCGATGAGCCCGCCCGCGACGGCGAGCGCGACGGCCAGGCCGATGGTGGAGAGCGAGACGGGTGCGGTGAGCGCGATGTCGAGGGCCTTGCCGGCGCCCTGCCGGGCGGTGCGCATCATCCCGCCGCCCCCGCCGCCCGGGCCCTGGCCCCGGCCGCCGCCGGCCGCGAGCTGCGCGGTCAGCCGCGGGCTGATCGCGGTGATGGCGTACGCGGCTGCGAGCCCGAGGCCGATGCCGAGCGCTCCGCCGATGAGGCCGTTGACCAGGGCCTCGCCGGCCACCTGGCCGGTGACGCGGCCGCTCTTCCAGCCGAGCGCCTTGAGCGTGCCGAACTCGCGGACGCGCCGGGACACGGCCGAGGAGGTCAGCAGTCCGGCGACGAGGAAGGCGGCGAGGAGGACCGCGTAGGAGAGCCACGTGCCGACGGTGGAGGCGAGGGAGGCGGCGGCGGAGAGCGACCCGGAGACGGTGTCGGCCAGGTCGGCCGAGGTGGTGACGGTGGTGTCCGGGACGTTCTTCTGGATGGCCTGCTTGACGGAGCCGATCGCCTGCGAGTCCTTGGCCTGGACGTAGACCGTGGTGATCTTGCCGGGGGTTCCGGCGAGGGTCTGGGCCTGCCCCAGCGGGACGTAGACGTTGGCGGCCGCGTCGCCGCTGTCGGCGGTGGCGATCCCGATCACCTTGAACGCGACTCCCTTGACGGTGACTTCGGAGTCGACGGCGAGCTTGTTCTTCGTGGCGTAGGCGCTGTCGACGACGGCGACGGCCGCGCCGGTCTCGCCGGCCGCGAAGGTGCGGCCCGAGGTGATCTTGGAGGTGGTGAGCGGTCCCAGTTCGGGCCGGGTGACGTCCGCGCCGTAGACGGAGAAGGAGTTGACGTCGAAGTCGGCGCCGCCTCCCTCGACCGTGCCGCCCGTACCGCCCGTACCGCCGGCGGCGCCCGGCTTGGCGGCCGCGCCGCCGCCCGTCCGGCCCTCCGCGCGCCTGAACTCACCCCGCTTGAACTGCCCGTTGACCTTCATCACCTGGAGGCTGAGGCCGCCGACGGCCCGTGCGACCCCGGACTGGCCGGACACCTTGTCCACGGTCGCCGCGTCGAGGGTCTCGAAGCCCTGCGGCATCACGAGGTCGCTGCTCTGCTCGGCCTCGGCGCCGGCCTCGCCCTCGCCCCTCGCGTCGAACCTGAACCGGGGCCGGGCCGAGGTGTCGCCCTCGGCGGGCGGGGTCTGGGCCTTGGTGACGGTCATGTCGGTGCCGAGGCCGTAGAGCGACTGGAGGACCTTGCCCTGGGCCTGCGTCATGCCCGCCGAGACGGAGGTGACGACGATGACGAGGGCGATGCCCAGCGCGAGTCCGGAGGCGACGACGAGCGCCGCCTTCCTGCGGCGGCGCAGCTCGCGCCGGAGGTAGGTGAAGAACATGCGGCCGAAAGTAGGCAGCACCGGTGACGGCCGGATAAGCCGTCCATAAGAGCCGGATGAGAACACGAACTCACAGGTGGAGCACAGGAATACGCACAGACGGACGGCGGGGAGCCCCCTGGTCGGGGCTCCCCGCCGTCCGTCTCGGCTGCGTCGGGGTTCGGCTGTGGCGCCGGCGGGTCAGACGGCCGAGCCGGCCTTCCAGTCCGCCCAGTTCATGTTCCAGCCGTTGAGGCCGTTGTCCGGCTTGATCGTCTTGTCCGGGGAGTTGACGACCGTGACGACGTCTCCGATGAGGGAGTTGTCGTAGAACCAGGCCGCGGGCTGGTTCGGGTCGTTCGCGCCCTTGACGTCGTTCAGGCCGACGCAGCCGTGGCTGGTGTTGGCGCTGCCGAAGACCGAGTCCGGGCCCCAGTAGTTGCCGTGCACGAAGGTGCCGGAGGTGGACAGGCGCATCGCGTGCGGCACGTCCTTGATGTCGTACTCGCCCTTGCCGTCGTCGTCCGTGAAGCCGACGGTGGCGCCGTTCATCCGGGTCTCCTTGAACTTCTCGGAGATCACCATCTGACCGTTGTAGGTCGGGTTCTGCGGGGAGCCCGCCGAGATCGGGATGGTCCTGAGGACCGCGCCGTCCCGGGTGACCGTCATCTTCTTGGTCTTCGCGTCGACCGTGGTGACCTGGCTCCGGCCGATCTTGAAGGTGACGGTCTTGCTCTGCACGCCCTGGATGCCCGGCCCGCCCTGGACCCCGTCCAGCGCCAGCTTCAGGGTGACGGTGGAACCGGCCTGCCAGTACTTCTCCGGGCGGAAGTCCAGCCGCTGCGTGCTGAACCAGTGGCCCACGACCTCCTGGCCGCTGCTGGAGGTGACCGTGATGCCCGCCTGGACGGCCTTCTTGTCCTTGATGGACTTGTCGAAGGTGATCGAGACCGGCATGCCCACGCCGACGGTCTGGCCCTCGTCCGGGATGAAGGAGCCCACGAAGCTGTTCTGCGGGGAGACGGTGGTGAAGGAGGCGTTCTCGTGTGCCTCGCGGCCCGCCTCGTCCTTCGCGGTCGCCGACAGCGCGTACTTGGTGGAGCGCTTCAGCGCGCCGTCCGGCTTCCAGCTCTTCCCGTCGGCGGCTATCTTGCCCGGCACCGCCGTGCCCTCGGAGCTCTTCAGCTCGACCTGGGTGAGCGTGCCCTCACTGACGGCGACGTTGGCCGCGTCGTTCAGGCCGACGTTGGTGGCGCCGTCCTTGGGCGTGATGGCTATCTTGGCCTTGGAGGCGTCCTTGGCCGCAGCCGCGTCCACGTCCGCCTGGGACTCGGCCGACGCTTCCCCGTTGCCCTTCGGCGCGGCGCCGCCGCCCTTGTCGTCGCCGCCGCATCCCGCCAGCACCAGTACGCCGCCGAGTACGGCGGATATGGCCACCAGGGACCTTCTCCGCCGCTTGCTGTCCGTCCTCACACGCCACTCCATCGTTGCCGGAACCCCGAACTCCCCGGGCAGGGGGCATGACCCCCCTGCCTCGTCCTGACAACGCATTACACCCCGAGGTGCTGCCCCATTCCGTTCGAATGTGGTCAACCCCACCGTCAGGCGTTGTCAGTCTCTTCGTCGAGCTCCCCATCTTCCTCGTCGAGGTCCCACTCCATGGACTCGGGGTCGTATTCCACGGGCTCGCTGCTCCAGGAGGCCTGTGCGAGCTCCACGCCGGGGATCTCCGCGACCAGGTCAGTGGGGTCCACCAGGTAGGCCAGGGCCTCCGACTCGTCCTCCCGGACGGCCGCCTCGGCGTGGCCGCGCTCCTCGTCCGGCATGAACTCGTCGGCCTTGATGTGCGCGAGGGCGGCTCCGGTGAGCGCGTCGACGTCCGGCACTTCAAGTACCAAATCGACCCGAAGGCGTACGTATCGTGAGGTCTCAGAAGGGTTCATACGACGGAGAGTAATCCCGTGGCGGCCCCGACTTTCCCACGACCCGCCCCTTTCCGTAGCATCACCGCACGGGGCCAATTCGCTGCTGCCACAAGGGGGATCGCACCGTGTCCGCACGTCGATCAACACTCACCGCTCTCGGAGCGACCACCCTCCTCGCCGTCCTGTGGTTCGTCCCCTCGGCCAACGCCACCGCGCCCGAGCACGCGAAGGCCGCCTCCGGCGCGCCCGCCGCCGCGAACACCCAGGTCCAGGCCGCCTCCGCGGCCGCGCCCACCCTCGAGCTCGCCGACACGGGCGGCGTGGACACCACGCCCTACCTGCTCGGAGGCACGCTCTTCCTGAGCGCGGGCGCCGGCTTCGTGGCCTTCTCCGTACGCCGGTCGCGCTCCGCGTAGCGGTACCGCTCCACGCGAACGGGTGCGGCCCCGGGGACATCCCCGGGGCCGCACCCGTTCATCCGTTCATCTGTTCATCGAGCTCTCAGGCGAGCGGCCCGGTGACGGTCTCCACGGCGTCCACGAGCGCACCCGACCGAACGAAGGCGTCCGCGGCGGCCAGGTCGGGCGCGAGGAAACGGTCCGGCCCGGGACCCTCCACACCCGCCGCGCGCGCCGCCGCGATGGCGGCCCGGCTGGCCGGCGCCGGGGTCAGCCCGTGCCGCAGCTCGATGGCACGGGTGGCCGCGTACAGCTCGATCGCGACGATCCGGGTGAGGTTGTCGACGGCGGTACGGAGCTTGCGCGCGGCCGACCAGCCCATCGAGACGTGGTCCTCCTGCATGGCGGAGGAGGGGATCGAGTCGGCGGAGGCGGGAACCGCGAGCCGCTTCATCTCGCTCACCAGGGCGGCCTGCGTGTACTGGGCGATCATGAGCCCGGAGTCCACGCCGGCGTCGTCCGCGAGGAACGGCGGCAGGCCGTGGCTGCGGTTCTTGTCGAGGAGGCGGTCGGTGCGCCGCTCGGCGATCGACCCGAGGTCGGCGGCCGCGATCGCGAGGAAGTCGAGCACGTACGCGACCGGGGCGCCGTGGAAGTTGCCGTTGGACTCGACCCGGCCGTCGGGCAGCACCACCGGGTTGTCGACGGCGGCGGCCAGCTCCCTGGACGCCACGAGGGCGGCGTGCGCCATGGTGTCGCGGCCCGCGCCGGCGACCTGCGGGGCGCAGCGCACGGAGTAGGCGTCCTGGACGCGCGGGGCGGACTCCTCCTGGAAGTGCCCGGTCAGGCCGGAGTCCTTCAGGACGGCGGCCATGTTGGCGGCGGAGGCGCCCTGGCCCGGGTGCGGGCGGATGGCGTGCAGCTCGGGCTGGAGCACCTTCTCGGTGCCGAGCAGTGCCTCCAGGGTCAGCGCGGCGGTGATGTCGGCCGACTTGTAGAGCCTGTCGAGGTCGGCGAGGGCCATGCACAGCATGCCGAGCATGCCGTCGGTGCCGTTGAGGAGGGCGAGGCCCTCCTTCTCGCGGAGCTCGACGGGCTCGATCCCGGCCTCGGCGAGCAGCTCGCCGGCGGGGCGGACGGTCCCGTCGGGGCCCTCCGCGTCACCCTCGCCCATGAGCGCGAGCGCGCAGTGGGAGAGCGGCGCGAGGTCTCCGGAGCATCCCAGCGAGCCGTACTCGTGCACGACGGGGGTGATCCCGGCGTTGAGCACGTCGGCCATCGTCTGCGCGACGGACGGGCGGACGCCGGTGTGCCCGGAGGCGACGGTCTTCAGCCGCAGGAACATCAGCGCCCGCACGACCTCGCGCTCGACGCGCGGGCCCATGCCGGCGGCGTGCGAGCGGACGATGTTGCGCTGGAGCTGCGCGCGCAGCTCGGGGCTGATGTGCCGGGAGGCGAGCGCCCCGAACCCGGTGGACACCCCGTAGACGGGCTCGGGCTTCGCGGCGAGCGCGTCCACGATCTCGCGGGCCCGCCCGAGCGCGGCCACAGCCTCGCCGGAGAGCTCGACACGGGCGTTGCCGCGGGCGACGGCGATCACGTCTTCGGCGGTGGTCCCGGACGTTCCCACCACGACAGTGTGCATATCCATATTCAGCACCCTACGGACTGAATCTCTCCATGTCACCCCTTCCCCACCCCCTCCCGACCGGGGCCCGTTGACCGGGCACGGCCAGGTCGCCCCTGTGGGGCGAGGTCCCCCGCAGCACCCGTTGCCCGCCGCGCGGGGCGAGGCCCGCGCAGCACCCGTCCCCCGCCGCGCGGGGCGCGAGGTCCCCGCAGCACCCCTTGCCCGCTGCGCGGGCTGTGAGGTCCCCTACCCGCCCTCCGCCCGTTCCCCGAGGCTGCGCCCCGGACCCGCTGCCGGCGGAGCCGGCCACACCCAGCCCCGCCCTCGTTGGAGGCGCGGGGTCCGGGGCGGAGCCCCAGCGTCCACGCCCTCTTCCCGGGCTGCGCCCCGGACCCGTTGCCGGCCGAGCCGGCTACATCCAGCCCCGCCGGCGTTTGAGGCGCGGGGTCCGGGCGGCGCCCGGGGAACGGTGGAAGGGCGGGTAGGGGACCTCGCCCCGCAGGGCAAGCCGCCACGGGTCGCAGCGCCGACACCCCCGCTTGGGGGCCTCACCCGCCTGCGGCCCGCCCGGGGCCTGCCCGGGGGCGCCGCCCACCCGGGGCCGGGGCCGGACCCGCCCGAGGCGCCACCCGCCCGGAGCCGGGGGCCGGGCCGGCCCGGGCCCCGTTACGCGCGCCCGCGGAAGCGGCGGCGTTCGCCCGGGTCGCCGGGGTCCGCGTCGGCGAGGCGGACGACCGCCGTGTCCCGCCCCGCGACCACCGGCTTCGCCGACCGCGCCGCCTTCGCCTTGTACTGCGCCGCATCGGCCAGCCGGAACAGCCGCCGGGAGGATTTCACCGGCCCGATCGGGTCCCCCGTGGAGGCGACGCCGCAGGCGACCCCCTCCCCCAGCTCCAGCTCGGCGGCCCGCAGGCACACCTCCTCGCTGACCCGTACCACCTCGTCCGCCGAAGGCCCCACGCTGACCAGGCAGAACTCGTCCCCGCCCAGCCGCGCCACCAGCGCACCCGGCAGCATCGCCCCGCACAGGCTGAGCACGGAGCCGAACCGTTCCAGCAGCCGGTCGCCCATCGCGTGGCCGAGGGTGTCGTTGACCTTCTTCAGGCCGTTCAGGTCGCAGACGACCAGACTCACCACGACCTCCGCACCACCGCGCCGGTGCTCCTCCAGCGCCTCGTCGAGCCGCATGTCCACGGCCCGCCGGTTGGCCAGCCCGGTCAGCGGGTCGGTGAAGGCGAGCCGCCGGGCCTCCTCCAGCCGGTCGCTCTGCGCCAGCCCGGCGGCGATCACCGCCGCGAGGACCTCCCCGAACTCCGCGTCGTCCTCGTCGAAGTCCGCCATGCCCTCGTCCCGGGCCACGTACAGCTCTCCCCAGGCCCGCCCGCTCAGCACGATCGGAGCCACCACGCACGTGCCCCGCCCGCGCCGCCGCAGCGCCTCGCCCCGGCGTCCCGGCCGGTCGCCGACCGCGCTGTCCACCCAGGCGTGGGGTCCGCCACCGCCGACCCAGCGCTCGTGCAGGAACTGGGTGATCTCGGGGAAGTCGTGCACGGGGTAGGACTCGTCCTCGGGGAACTCCTCCTCCCCGTCCCGGCGCTCCCCCTCGTTCACGAGCACCCGCAGGCGCCCCCGCTCCCGCTCCCACGCGGAGATCGCGGCGAACGAGCCGTCCATCGCCAGCCTCGCCCCGCGCGCGGCGGCCCGCACGCTGTCCCGCGGCGTGCACGCGGCAGCCATGGCCTGCGCGAGGCCCACAACGGCTCGAAGCCGCCCGTCAACACCCATTACCCCAGGTTAGGGAGTTTTGTCCGATTTAGTGATAATTGGCGCGACATTCGGTGGCATCAAGATCACACCGGGTCACGATCACACCCCGGGCCACTCCGGCTTCCGCTTCTCGTTGAACGCCGCCACGCCCTCGGCCCGGTCCCCCGAGAAGGCCACCGTCCGCCACGCCGCGTCCTCGATCTCCAGCCCGGCCGCCAGGTCCATGCCGTGCCCGAGCCGCAGCGCCCGCTTGGCCGCCCGCAGCCCGACCGGGGAGTTCGCCGCCATCGCCGCCGCCATCGCCAGCGCGGCCTCGCGGTCCGCCCCCGCCGGCACCACCGAGTCCACCAGGCCCAGGGCCAGCGCATCGGCGGCCTCCACGCGCCGCGCGGTGAAGATCAGCTCCGCCGCCCGCGCCGCCCCCACGCGCCTCGGCAGCAGCTGCGTGCCGCCGCCGCCCGGGATCACCCCGACCGACACCTCGGGCAGCCCGACGACGGCCGTCGCGTCGGCCACGATGACATCGCACGCGAGGGCCAGCTCGAAGCCGCCGCCCAGCGCGAACCCGTGCACCGCCGCGACCACCGGCATCGGAAGCTCCAGGACTCCCCCGTACGCCCCCCGCGTGGTCGGCCGCTGCCGCAGCAGCTCGGCGTCCGAGAAGGAGTTCCGCTCCTTGAGGTCCGCGCCCACGCAGAACGCCTTCTCGGCGGTCGAGGAGAGCACGACGACCCGTACCGACGGGTCCGCGCCCAGCGCCGCGCACGCGGCGCCGATGCACCGCGCCATCTCGGTCGACACGGCGTTCATGGCCTTGGGCCGGTCCAGGACCAGCTCGGCGACGTGCCCGTCGCCCGCACGCCGTACCGCGACGAACTCCCCGAAGCGCTGCTCCGACATCTCTGCGACCCTCCCGCGTTAACGACCGTTATCAACGGACTCTAGCGCGCGGAGCAGCCCGGCAGGAGGCCTCGGGCCGGCCAATCCCGGGCACGGCCGCCGGGCGGCCGCGGGCGCGTCAAGCGGGGGTCTTGGGGCTCCGGCGGGTCAGCGACCAGGGTTCCACCACGCCGAGGCCGCGGACCGGGCGCTGGAACATCGGCTGGAGCGCGAAGCGGTAGGTGCCGCCGCCCTCCTCGTTCTCCGCCTCCTTCTCCGAGACCGGCGCCGCTCCCGTGCGGCCCAGCTCCTCGGCCATGGCGCCGTCCACCAGGACCGCGTCCTTCGGCGCTATGGAGGTCAGCCGCGAGGCCAGGTTCACCGTGGTCCCGAAGACGTCGCCCATCCGGGTGGTCACCGTCCCGAAGGCGATGCCCACGCGCAGCTCGGGCATCTGCGGATCGGCTTCCATCGTCTCGATCAGCCGCAGCGCGATCTCCGCCGCCGTGGCCGCGTCGTCGGCGCAGTACAGCACCTCGTCGCCCAGCGTCTTGATCAGCCGGCCGCCGTGCGCCGCCACCAGGTCCGCGGAGGTCGTCTCGAAGGACTCGACCAGCTCGCCGAGCTCCTCCTCCTCCAGCCGCCGGGTCAGGCGGGTGAAGCCCACCAGGTCGGCGAAGCCCACCGCGAGGCGCCGGTCGACCATCTCCTCGTCGTCCGCGACCTGCACGACCCGCCCGGTCGCGGCCGCGAGCTGGCGCCGCCACACGTAGACGAGGAACTCCTCCAGCTCCGGCAGCAGCAGCTCGACCAGCGGGTACGTGACCTCCGTACGGGTCATCCCCGGCTCCGGCGGCTCCGTCAGCCCCTCCAGGAAGGAGTCGATCTGCCACTCCGCGAGCCGGGCCGTGGTCTGCCCGGTGGACCGCGCCACCTGGACCGCCATCGGCTCGCTCAGCAGCCCGGCCTCGACGAGGCCGGCGAGCCGGCGCAGCGCCAGTACGTCGGCCTCCGTCAGGGCCCTGGCCTGGCCGATGTCCGCGAAGCCCATGGCCCGCCAGAAGCGGGAGGCGAGCTCCATCGAGACCCCGGCGCTGCGGGCCGCCTGGAAGGGCGTGTACCGGCGCTCGGCGCCCAGGATCAACTGCTCCAGGCGGATGGCCAGCGGGTCGGCCGTCGGGTGCGCCGTGTGGTCGACCTCGTGGTGGGGGGTGTGCTGCTCGCGCCCGATCGGGGTCGTGTGGACTCCGGAACCGGCCGGGCCGCCCGCACCGCCCGTCGCCGTTGCGGGGGCGGGCGCGCTGGACTGAGGGTCGTCGACGGTCAAGGGCCGCCTCCTGTCCATTGCCGTGCGCACTGCCGAACCGGGTGATCACCGCGAGGACCGGGATCGCCTAAACCATACGGCAGGTGTGCCGTAGCTCACTCCCCTACTCCGTCACCCGGGGCGGTCCCCCGCGGGCTACCGCACGGAGCGCAGATGGACGACGTCCCCTGCCCCCACGGCCTCGTGCTTGTCCTCCGGCGTCCGTACGACGAGCCGTCCGTCGGCGTCCACCGCTTCGGCCGTCCCGGTGAGCGTGCGCCCGCCCGGCAGCTCGGCGCGCACGTGCTTGCCGAGGGTCGCGCAGCCCGCCGCGTACGTCTCCTGCAGACCGCTGGCCGCCGGGTCGCCGCCGGCCTCCCGCCAGTTCCCGTACCACTGCTCCAGGGAGCGCAGTACGGCCTTGAGCAGCGGGTCCCGGTCGGTGACGGTGGCCTTGGCCAGCGCCAGCGACCCGGCGCTGTCCACCGGCAGCTCGGCGTCGGTCAGCGTCACGTTGAGCCCGATCCCGAGGACGACACCGTCGGCCACGCGCTCGGCGAGGATCCCGCCGGTCTTGCGCTCCTCCCCGTCCACGGTGACCAGCAGGTCGTTGGGCCACTTGAGGGAGGTGTCGACGCCCGCCGCGCGCGAGAGCCCGGTGGCGGTGGCCACCCCGGCCAGCAGCGTCAGCCAGCCCCACCGCTCCTGCGGCACCGCGGGTCCGGGCTTCAGGAGTACGGAGAAGAACAGTCCCGACCGCGCGGGCGCGACCCAGCTCCGGTCGAGCCGGCCCCGTCCGGCGGTCTGCTCCTCGGCGACGAGCACGGCCCCCTCGGGCAGCTCCGCGGCCCGTGCGGCGAGATCGCTGTTGGTGGACCCGGTGGACCCCACCACCTCCAGCGAGCTCCACAGTCCTTCGCCGGTCACGAGGGCCCGCTGCAGCGCGGCCACGTTCAGGGGCGGCCGGTCCAGACTCGACCAACGGCCCGCGGAAGCTCCGGTCGAAGCCCCGCCTGATGCATCTGATGGCGTCATGCAACCCAGATTAGGTGTGTCAAACGCCGCACCGCCGAGCGCCATGCCCGCCGATACGCTACGCACCAGTAGCTAGTAAAAACCAAGTAAGTCACCAGGCAGTTGACACCACGCAGGGAGCCGCGACCCCGATGTCACAACCGTCAGAGCCGATCGACATGCACACCACCGCGGGGAAGATCGCGGATCTGCAGCGCCGCGTCGAGGAAGCCACGCACGCCGGCTCAGGGCGGGCAGTGGAAAAGCAGCACGCCAAGGGCAAGCTGACGGCGCGTGAGCGGGTGGCCCTGCTGCTGGACGAGGGGTCCTTCGTCGAGCTGGACGAGTTCGCCCGGCACCGGTCGACGAACTTCGGGCTGGAGAAGACCCGCCCCTACGGCGACGGCGTCGTCACCGGCTACGGGACCGTCGACGGGCGGCCCGTCGCCCTGTTCTCGCAGGACTTCACCGTCTTCGGCGGGGCCCTCGGCGAGGTCTACGGCCAGAAGATCATGAAGGTCATGGACTTCGCGCTGAAGACCGGCTGCCCGCTGATCGGCATCAACGACTCCGGCGGCGCCCGCATCCAGGAGGGCGTCAGCGCGCTGGGCATGTACGGCGAGATCTTCCGCCGCAACGTCCACGCCTCCGGCGTGATCCCGCAGATCAGCCTGGTCGTGGGCCCGTGCGCCGGCGGGGCCGTGTACTCCCCCGCGATCACCGACTTCACGGTCATGGTCGACCAGACCTCGCACATGTTCATCACCGGCCCGGACGTCATCAAGACCGTCACCGGTGAGGACGTCGGCTTCGAGGAGCTGGGCGGGGCGCGCACGCACAACAGCACGTCCGGCGTCGCGCACCACATGGCGGGCGACGAGAAGGACGCCATCGAGTACGTCAAGTCGCTGCTGTCCTACCTCCCGTCGAACAACCTCTCCGAGCCCCCGGCCTTCCCCGAGGAGGCCGACACCGAGGTCTCCGAGACCGACCGCGAGCTCGACGTGCTGATCCCGGACAGCGCGAACCAGCCGTACGACATGCACAAGGTGATCGAGCACGTGCTCGACGACGCGGAGTTCCTGGAGACCCAGTCGCTCTTCGCGCCGAACATCCTCACCGGCTTCGGCCGCGTCGAGGGGCACCCGGTCGGGGTCGTCGCCAACCAGCCGATGCAGTTCGCCGGCTGCCTGGACATCGACGCCTCCGAGAAGGCCGCGCGCTTCGTGCGGACCTGCGACGCCTTCAACATCCCGGTGCTGACGTTCGTCGACGTCCCGGGCTTCCTGCCGGGCACCGACCAGGAGTACAACGGAATCATCCGGCGCGGCGCCAAGCTGATCTACGCCTACGCCGAGGCCACCGTCCCCCTGATCACCGTCATCACCCGCAAGGCCTTCGGCGGGGCCTACGACGTCATGGGCTCCAAGCACCTGGGCGCCGACCTCAACCTCGCCTGGCCCACGGCCCAGATCGCCGTCATGGGCGCGCAGGGCGCGGTCAACATCCTGCACCGGCGCGCGATCGCCGAAGCGGAGGAGGCCGGCACCGCCGACGAGACCCGGGCGCGGCTCATCACCGAGTACGAGGACGCGCTGCTGAACCCGTACACGGCCGCCGAGCGCGGGTACATCGACGCGGTGACCATGCCGTCCGAGACCCGGGCGCACGTGGTGAAGGGGCTGCGGCAGCTGCGCACCAAGCGCGAGTCCCTGCCCCCGAAGAAGCACGGCAACATCCCGCTCTAGCCGTCACGAGGAGCTCACAGTGGTGATCAAGGTCGTCAAGGGGAACCCGACCCCGGAGGAGCTGGCCGCCGCACTGGCGGTGGTCCGAGCGCGCGCGGCGGCCCTCGCGTCGGCGCCGTCGGGCGCGGAGCGGGTGGCCGACGCGTGGGCGGCGCCGGGCCGGGTGGCCCGGCGGACCCTGCCGCGCCCGGGGCCGGGCGCGTGGGGCCGCACGTACTGGCCCGCGTAGGACGCGGGCGCAGTCGCTGTCCATGAAGATGGCGTGAACTGCCCGTGGCGCCTGAGTACCCGTACTCAGGCGCCACAGGAGTGCTCGGGGCCAGGATCGGGGCATGCTCTGGTCAGACCCGAAGAACGAGCCGCCGAAGGACATGCGCGACGCCGAGGCGATGGTCCGGCGGATGACGGTGATCGTCGTCATCGCGATGGTCGTCGTGGTGTACGTGCTGGGCGTGGGCGGGTTCTAGTGCCGTTGCCGGTCACGGCGTAGGGCCGCGGCCACCCGTGGGGCGCCCCTACGATGGCAGGCATGACTGCTGCCCCCGGCCACGCCCTCGTCCTCGCCTCCGCCTCGCCCGCCCGGCTGAACCTGCTGCGGCAGGCCGGGCTCTCCCCGCACGTGATCGTGAGCGGCTTCGACGAGGACACCGTCACCGCGGACTCCCCCGCCGAGCTGGCGCTCGCGCTGGCCGAGGCGAAGGCGGCCGTCGTGGCGGCCCTGGACGAGGCCGCGGGCGCCCTGGTGATCGGCTGCGACTCCGTGCTGGAGCTGGACGGCGAGGCGCTGGGCAAGCCGGCGGACGCCGAGGAGGCCACGGCCCGCTGGAAGTCGATGCGCGGGCGCGCCGGGGTGCTGCGCACCGGGCACTGCGTCATCGACACGGCGAGCGGTGCGAAGGTTTCGGCCACGGCGTCGACGACGGTCCGCTTCGGCGAGCCGACGGACGCGGAGGTCGCGGCGTACGTGGCGAGCGGCGAACCGCTGCACGTGGCGGGGGCGTTCACCCTGGACGGGCTGTCGGCCCCGTTCATCGAGGGCATCGACGGGGATCACGGCAACGTGATCGGCATCTCCATGCCGCTGCTGCGCTCCCTGCTGGCCGAACTGGGCGTGTCCATCACGGACTTGTGGGCTTGACGTCCCCGAGCTTCCCGAAGTCCCCGAAGTCCGCGAGCGGGTGACCCGGCAGCGCGTCCCGGACCTCCGGTGCGCCGTCCGGCCCGCCGTCGGGCCCGCCGAAGCCGTCAGAGGGCCCGCCGAAGCCGCCCTGGGGGCCGCTGGAGCCCCCCGCTGGGCCTCCGGCGCCCTCGCCGGCCCCGCCCGCGCCCTTGGCCGCGTAGAGCGTCAGGCTCAGCACCAGCAGGCAGAGGATCAGCATCATCACCGCGAAGGCGCCCCAGCCGACCAGGCCGACGACGAGGGCGCCGAGCAGTCCGTGGGTGACGGCGGCGCTGATGAGGAGCACGCGGGCGAAGGAACCCGGGGCCCGGTCTCGGACGGCGGCGACGACGAGGAACACGGCGCAGGCGAGCAGGAACAGGGCCATGCCGGCGCCGAGCGCGTAGGTTGCCTTGGACATGACATCCGGATCTGCGCCCGCGATGGACATCGACTGGTTCTCGGTGGTCCGGCCCAGGACGAGGTGGACGAAGCCGAGCACCGCCGCCTCCACGACGAGTACGACCGCGGTCGCTCCGGCCACGGATCTCCGCAGCACCACGCCACCCACGCCACTCACACCAGCCACGACGCCCCCACCCCGCACGCACAAGCCCGTTCGACGCCTGGAGGCTACTAACGGGTAAACCTTCGGACAAGGGGCCGGAGCCGCTTCGTTACGGCCGGGCTGCCACAGGGCGACCCGCCGGTGCCGACGCCACGCCCGGGCGGGGAATGCATGGGCCGTTCGTAGGGATTCGACAAAGAATCACCCTGGGCCGCTGACCCGGGGAACAGAGACCCCGGACACACGGCAGGGTTACTGTGCAGTCGGGGATCCCCCTGACATGGGGCGCCACAAGGGTTTTATCGACTCGGGATCCACTCGGATCACAGTCCGTGTGGGCAAGGTCACCACCGGGGAAGGGTCGAAAGGCCGTGTGGGCTGTCCCTAAACTCAGCTTGTTTCAAGGAGGGAGCCATCGTGCGCAAGGTGCTCATCGCCAACCGTGGCGAAATCGCTGTCCGCGTTGCTCGGGCCTGCCGGGATGCCGGGATCGCGAGCGTAGCCGTCTACGCCGATCCGGACCGGGACGCCCTGCACGTCCGCGCGGCCGACGAAGCTTTCGCGTTGGGCGGTGACACCCCGGCCGCGAGCTACCTGGACATTTCCAAGATCCTGCAGGCCGCAGCCGACTCCGGTGCGGACGCCATCCATCCCGGATACGGCTTCCTGTCCGAGAACGCCGAGTTCGCGCAGGCCGTCATCGACGCGGGCCTGATCTGGATCGGCCCGCCGCCGCAGGCCATCCGCGACCTGGGCGACAAGGTCGCCGCCCGGCACATCGCGCTGCGCGCCGGTGCGCCGCTGGTGGCCGGCACGCCCGACCCGGTCTCCGGTTCGGACGAGGTCGTCGCCTTCGCCAAGGAGCACGGCCTGCCCATCGCGATCAAGGCCGCCTTCGGTGGCGGCGGTCGCGGCCTGAAGGTCGCCCGGACCCTCGAAGAGGTCCCGGAGCTCTACGACTCCGCCGTCCGCGAGGCCGTGGCCGCCTTCGGCCGCGGCGAGTGCTTCGTCGAGCAGTACCTCGACAAGCCGCGGCACGTGGAGACCCAGTGCCTGGCCGACTCCCACGGCAACGTGGTCGTCGTCTCCACCCGTGACTGCTCGCTGCAGCGCCGCCACCAGAAGCTGGTGGAGGAGGCCCCGGCGCCGTTCCTGACGGAGGCCCAGAACGCCGAGCTGTACGCGGCGTCGAAGGCGATCCTGAAGGAGGCCGGCTACGTCGGCGCCGGCACGGTGGAGTTCCTGGTCTCCGCCGACGGCCTGATCTCCTTCCTGGAGGTCAACACCCGTCTGCAGGTCGAGCACCCGGTCACCGAAGAGGTCACCGGCCTCGACCTGGTCCGCGAGATGTTCCGCATCGCGGACGGCGAGGAGCTCGGCTACGGGGACCCGGTCCTGCGCGGTCACTCCTTCGAGTTCCGCATCAACGGCGAGGACCCGGGCCGCGGCTTCCTGCCCGCCCCCGGTACGGTCACCAAGTTCGAGCCGCCGACCGGCCCGGGCGTCCGCCTGGACGCGGGCGTCGAGTCCGGCTCGGTCATCGGCCCGGCCTGGGACTCCCTGCTCGCCAAGCTCATCGTCACGGGTGCCACCCGCGAGCAGGCCCTGCAGCGGGCGGCGCGCGCGCTGGCGGAGTTCAACGTCGAGGGCATGGCCACGGCCATCCCGTTCCACCGTGCGGTCGTCGTCGACCCGGCCTTCACGTCCGACCCGTTCACGATCCACACCCGCTGGATCGAGACCGAGTTCGTCAACGAGATCCCGGCCTTCGCGGTTCCCGCCGCGGAAGACGCCGAGGACGAGCCGGGCCGCGAGACCGTGGTCGTGGAGGTCGGCGGCAAGCGCCTGGAGGTCTCCCTCCCGTCCTCGCTGGGCATGACCCTGGCCCGTACGGCGGCCGCGGGCGGCGCGAAGCCCAAGCGCCGCGCGGCCAAGAAGTCCGGCCCCGCCGCTTCCGGCGACACCCTGGCCTCGCCCATGCAGGGCACGATCGTGAAGGTCGCGGTCGAGGAGGGCCAGCAGGTCAACGAGGGCGACCTGATCGTGGTCCTCGAGGCCATGAAGATGGAGCAGCCGCTGAACGCGCACCGCTCGGGCACGATCGTGGGCCTCGCGGCGGAGGTCGGCGCGTCGCTCACCTCGGGCGCGGCGATCTGCGAAATCAAGGACTGACGTCCTCGGCCGGGCGTCCGGGGCTCCCGCCCCGGACCCCGGCCCGGGCTGCGCCCGCTCCCCGGGCTCAGCCCGGACCCACGCCTCAAACGCCGGCGGGGCTGGATTGTGGCCGGTGTCAGCCTGCATGTGCGGGCTGACACCGGCCGTATCCAGCCCCTCCGGCGTTTGAGGAGCAGGGGTCCGGGGACTGGTCCCCGGCAACGGCGCCGCAGGTGCTCAGCGGCGCCGCATCTCCGCGACCCGCGCACGCTCCGCCTGCTGTTCGTGCAACGGCGGTGCCGCGCTACGGAGCTGGGCCGTCGGGCCACCCCGGCGCTGAACCGGGAGGGGTGATTCCCGGCGCGGGCGCCGACCCGCCATCGACTCCCCGCCGCCGGAGGCACTCGCTCCGGCCACGGTGATCTGCACGCCCTGATCCGCCAGCGCCTGCAACTCCGTACCGGCCCGGTCGTCGTGCGCGGGCGGCTCGTCCGTCACCAGCCGGGTGATCACGTCGGTCGGCACGGTCTGGAACATGGTGTCCGTCCCGAGCTTCGTGTGGTCGGCCAGGACCACCACCTCCGCCGCGGCCTGGACCAGCGCCCGGTCCACGCTCGCGGAGAGCATGTTGGACGTGGACAGCCCGCGCTCGGCGGTGAGGCCGCTGCCGGACAGGAAGGCCCGCGAGACCCGCAGCCCCTGGAGGGACTGCTCGGCACCGCTGCCGACCAGCGCGTAGTTGGACCCCCGCAGGGTTCCGCCCGTCATCACCACCTCCACCCGGTTCGCATGGGCCAGCGCCTGTGCGACGAGCAGCGAGTTGGTGACGACGGTGAGTCCGGGCACCCGGGCGAGCCGGCGGGCCAGCTCCTGGGTGGTGGTGCCGGCGCCGACGACCACGGCCTCGCCTTCTTCGACGAGTCCGGCCGCGACATCGGCGATGGCGGTCTTCTCCGCCGTCGCGAGATGGGACTTTTGCGGAAAGCCGGATTCCCGCGTGAAACCGCCCGGCAGTACCGCACCGCCGTGCCGGCGGTCGAGGAGTCCTTCTGCCTCCAGTGCCCGCACGTCCCGCCGTACGGTCACTTCGGAGGTCTGGACGACGCGGGCGAGCTCCCGGAGCGATACCGCTCCGTTGGCCCGCACCATTTCGAGGATCAATTGGCGACGTTCTGCAGCGAACACGAAACTGACAGTAACCCGGGTGACCGTCTGCTTTCAGCTCCTTGCGCCGGAATTCCGAAGTTGTCCATACCGTGGGGCAGTTAGTGGTATACGCGGTCGGCCCGCCGCGCACCTGCTCCGCGGCGGGCCGACCACCCACTCCAAAGCCCTTGCCCACAAGGGCCGTTATCGGTGTTTACGCCTCACCGGAGGCCTTCCGCGTGTGCAGCTGGCGGGCGACCTCGGCGATCGAGCCGGACAGCGAGGGGTACACGGTGAACGCGTTTGCGATCTGCTCGACCGTCAGGTTGTTGTCGACGGCGATCGAGATCGGGTGGATGAGCTCGCTCGCGCGCGGCGAGACGACCACGCCGCCGACGACGATCCCGGTGCCGGGACGGCAGAACAGCTTCACGAAGCCGTCCCGGATGCCCTGCATCTTGGCGCGCGGGTTGCGCAGCAGCGGGAGCTTGACGACCCGGGCGTCGATCTTGCCGGCGTCCACGTCGGCCTGGGTGTAGCCGACGGTGGCGATCTCGGGGTCGGTGAAGACGTTCGAGGAGACCGTCTTCAGGTTGAGCGGGGCCACCGCGTCGCCGAGGAAGTGGTACATCGCGATGCGGCCCTGCATGGCGGCCACCGACGCGAGGGCGAAGATGCCGGTCACGTCGCCGGCCGCGTACACGCCGGGCGAGGAGGTGCGGGAGACCTTGTCGGTCCAGATGTGCCCGGACTCCTTGAGCTTGACCCCGGACTCCTCCAGGTTCATGTTGCTCGTGTTCGGGATCGCGCCGACCGCCATCAGGCAGTGCGTGCCGCTGATGACCCGGCCGTCGGAGAGGGTGACCTCGACCCGGTCGCCCACCCGCTTGGCGGACTCGGCGCGGGAGCGGCCGATGACGTTCATGCCGCGGCGCCGGAAGACGTCCTCCAGCACGGCGGCGGCGTCCGGGTCCTCGCCGGGGAGCACGCGGTCGCGGGAGGACACGAGGGTCACCCGGGAGCCGAGGGCCTGGTACGCACCGGCGAACTCGGCGCCGGTCACGCCGGAGCCGACCACGATGAGCTCCTCCGGGAGCTCTTCGAGGTCGTAGACCTGGGTCCAGTTCAGGATCCGCTCGCCGTCGGGCATCGCGTCGGGGATCTCGCGGGGGGTGCCGCCGGTCGCGATGAGCACGGCGTCGGCGGTGAGGATCGTCTCGGACCCGTCGGCCGCGGTGACGATGACGTCCCTCGTGCCGTCGATGCCCTGCGGGCCGCCGAGCTTGGCGCGGCCCCGTACGACGCGGGCGCCGGCCCGGGTGACGGAGGCGGTGATGTCGTGGGACTGGGCGAGCGCCAGGCGCTTGACGCGCCGGTTGACCTTGCCGAGGTCCACGCCGACGACGCGCGCGGCCTGCTCGATGTGCGGGGTGTCGTCGGCGACGACGATGCCGAGCTCCTCGTACGACGAGTCGAAGGTCGTCATGACCTCGGCGGTCGCGATGAGAGTCTTGGAGGGCACGCAGTCGGTGAGCACCGACGCGCCGCCCAGACCGTCGCAGTCCACGACGGTCACCTCCGCGCCGAGCTGGGCCCCCACGAGGGCCGCCTCATACCCGCCGGGTCCGCCGCCGATGATCACGATCCGGGTCACGAAAACTCCGCCTCACGTCTACCCGGCCGGCTGCCGCCCCGGCCGGGGCTTCCGGGGGGTCTCCCCGGGGGATGCATTCCGTACGTCATTGTCCCGCACGCATCAAGGTGCTTCACGCCCGGTCCCACCATCCGGGACGCGGGCCCCGTAGGCGGCCGGGAGCGCAGCCGGGGCCGCCCCTCCCGTACCCTCGACCTCATGTCGCTCTACGCCGCGTACGCCGGCAACCTCGACCCGCGGCTGATGACGCGCCGCGCTCCGCATTCGCCGCTGCGCGGCACGGGCTGGATCAACGACTGGCGGCTGACCTTCGGCGGCGAGCAGATGGGCTGGGAGGGCGCGCTGGCGACGATCGTCGAAGCGCCGCGCCACCAGGTCTTCGTCGCGCTGTACGACGTGGCCCCGCTCGACGAGGACTCCATGGACCGGTGGGAGGGCGTCGGGCTCGACATCTACCGCCGCATGCGGGTGCGCGTGCACACGCTGGACGGCGAGGAGGCGGCCTGGGTGTACGTGCTCAACGGCTACGAGGGCGGCCTGCCCTCGGCCCGCTACCTGGGCGAGATCGCCGACGCCGCCGAATCCGCGGGCGCCCCGCACGACTACGTGATGGAACTGCGCAAGCGCCCCTGCTGACCGGCGCCCCGCAGGTCCCGTCCGCCCCGCCGGGGACAATTGGTTGGAAACGACAAAGCAACGATCCGAATACCGTGAGCGGTGCCATCTACGCGCGTAGGCCGAGAGCGGCTACGCTCTTCCGCGTGAACGCATCTGTTACCGACCCCTTCGCCGCCGCCGACGCCGCAGCCGCCCGCCTGCGCGAGCTGACCGGCGCCGAGACCCACGACGTCGCCCTCGTGATGGGCTCCGGCTGGGCCCCCGCCGCGGAGGCGCTCGGCGCGCCCGAGGCCGAGTTCCCCGTCACCGAGCTGCCCGGCTTCCCGCCCCCGGCCGTCGAGGGCCACGGCGGCAAGATCCGCTCGTACAAGATCGGCGACAAGCGCGCGCTGCTCTTCCTCGGCCGGACCCACTACTACGAGGGCCGCGGCGTCGCCGCCGTCGCCCACGGCGTGCGCACCGCCGTCGCCGCCGGCTGCAAGACCGTCGTCCTGACCAACGGCTGCGGTGGCCTGCGCGAGGGCATGAAGCCCGGCCAGCCGGTCCTGATCAGCGACCACCTCAACCTCACGGCCACCTCGCCGATCGTCGGCGCGAACTTCGTGGACCTCACCGACCTGTACTCGCCGCGCCTGCGCGCGATGTGCAAGGAGATCGACGAGACCCTCGAAGAGGGCGTCTACGTGCAGTTCCCCGGCCCGCACTACGAGACCCCGGCCGAGATCAACATGATCCGCGTCATGGGCGCCGACCTGGTCGGCATGTCCACCGTGCTGGAGGCCATCGCCGCCCGCGAGGCCGGCGCCGAGGTGCTCGGCATCTCGCTGGTCACCAACCTGGCGGCGGGCCTGTCCGGCGAGCCGCTGAACCACGAAGAGGTGCTCCAGGCCGGCCGCGACTCGGCCTCGCGCATGGGCAAGCTGCTGACCCAGGTCCTCGCCCGGATCTGAACCGGCGACCCGACCGACGACGAGAGGTAGTGCAGGACGTGCAGGACGATCTGATCGCACGGGCGCAGGCCTGGCTGGCCGAGGACCCGGACCCGGAGACGGCGGACGAGCTCGCGAAGCTCATCGAGGCCGGTGACACCACCGAGCTCGCGGACCGCTTCTCCGGCATGCTGCAGTTCGGCACCGCCGGACTCCGCGGCGAGCTGGGCGCGGGCCCGATGCGGATGAACCGGAACGTGGTGATCCGGGCCGCGGCGGGCCTCGCGGCCTACCTCAAGGCCCAGGGCCACGCCGGCGGCCTGGTCGTCGTCGGCTACGACGCGCGCTACAAGTCGGCCGACTTCGCCCGCGACACCGCCGCGGTGATGACCGGCGCCGGGCTGCGCGCCGCCGTCCTGCCCCGTCCGCTGCCGACGCCCGTCCTCGCGTACGCCATAAGGCACCTGGGCGCCGTCGCCGGCGTCGAGGTGACCGCGAGCCACAACCCGCCCCGGGACAACGGCTACAAGGTCTACCTCGGCGACGGCTCGCAGATCGTCTCCCCGGCCGACGCCGAGATCGCCGCGCAGATCGACGCGATCGCCGCGCTGGCCGACGTACCGCGCGCCGACGGCGGCTGGCAGGACCTCGGCGACGAGGTCCTGGAGGCCTACCTGGCCCGTACGGACGCCGTCCTGACCCCCGGCTCCCCCCGGGGCGTGCGGACCGTCTACACGGCCATGCACGGCGTCGGCAAGGACGTGGTCCTGGCCGCCTTCGCCCGCGCCGGCTTCCCCGCCCCGGTCCTGGTGGCCGAGCAGGCGGAGCCGGACCCGGCCTTCCCGACGGTCGCCTTCCCCAACCCGGAGGAGCCGGGCGCGATGGACCTGTCCTTCGCGAAGGCCGCCGAGGTCAACCCCGACATCGTCATCGCCAACGACCCGGACGCCGACCGGTGCGCCGTGGCCGTCCCGGACCCGGCCTCCGCCTCCGGCTGGCGGATGCTGCGCGGCGACGAGGTCGGCGCGCTGCTCGCCGCCCACCTGGTGCACAAGGGCGCGCGGGGCGTCTTCGCCGAGTCCATCGTCTCCTCCTCCCTCCTGGGCCGGATCGCGGAGGCCGCGGGCGTCGGATACGAGGAGACCCTGACCGGCTTCAAGTGGATCTCCCGCGTCGAGGGCCTGCGCTACGGGTACGAGGAGGCGCTCGGCTACTGCGTGGACCCCGAGGGCGTCCGCGACAAGGACGGCGTCACGGCCGCCCTGCTCGTCGCGGAGCTGGCCTCGGAGCTCAAGGAGCAGGGCCGGACCCTGACCGACCTGCTGGACGACCTGGCCATGGCGCACGGCCTGCACGCCACCGACCAGCTGTCGGTCCGCGTGGAGGACCTGTCGGTCATCGCCTCGGCGATGGCGGCGCTGCGCGCGGAGCCCCCGGCCTCGCTGGCGGGCCTGCGGGTCACCTCGGCGGAGGACCTGAACAAGGGCACGGCGACGCTGCCGCCCACGGACGGTCTGCGCTACTACCTGGAGGGCGACTACAAGGCCCGGGTGATCGTCCGCCCGTCGGGTACGGAGCCCAAGCTGAAGTGCTACCTGGAGGTCGTGGTCCCGGTGGCGGAAGCCTCGGACCTGCTCCCGGCCCGCGCCCGCGGCCAGGAAGTCCTCGACGCGATCAAGAAGGACCTGGCCGCAGCGGCCGGCATCTAGCCTTCTCCACGCGCACCTCGCACTGCTTCGCAGGCTTCGGCCCGCTGCGCCGGACTCCGTCCGTCGGCCCGGCAGGCAGTGCGTCGGCCTCCCGGGCTCCGGCTCGGGGGGCCGTTGCCGTGTCCGGCCGCCCGGCCCCACACCGACCTCCGCCGGTCCGGAGGCCGGTGCAGCCGCGCGACGTTGGGAAGGCCCGCCCGGGCCGAGCCGCGCGAGCGGCGCTTCAGGAAGCGGACGGCGCCGGGCTCGCCGACGGCAGCACCACGTCGCCCAGGGTCGGGACCGACTCCGGCCGGGAGCGGACGGCGGCCGTGCACTCCCAGGCCCTCGGCGGATCCGCGTCGGGACCGCCCAGGACCACCGGGCCCGGCCCCGCCGAGACCGCGTCGCTCTCCGCGAGCGTGCACACCAGCTGCGACAGCGCCACCGGCGGCAGGTCCTCGGGCTTGCGGCTCAGCCGCACCGTGCCCGCCGGGTCCGCCGGCCGCGGCGCCGAGGCCGTCAGCGTGGCCGGCACGTCGGTCGTGAAGCCGGCCTCCAGTTCCTCCGCCGACGGCTCCCGCTGGAGCGCCGCCAGCAGGGCCTGGGCGGCGAACACCGCAGCGTCCCGCGCGGGCTGCTTCTCCGTCCCCGGCACCACCCGCTGGACGCCCACCAGCTGCGCCCCGCAGACCAGTTCCACCGTGGCCCGGATGCCCTGCACCCCGTCCGTTCCCGCGGCGGTGCCGGTCGGGGTCTTGCAGGAGACCCGCGAAGGCGCCGCGCCCACGTCCACCGGCACGGTGGTCGCCCGGATCCCGCAGCCCGACAGGACGCCGACGGACACCAGGCTCAGGGCCGCCACCAGGGCCGCCGTACGCCTCGTCCCGGCCCGGGCCCCTGCCATGGCCCCGGCCCCGGCTCTGGCCCCGGCCCCCGTCCTACTCCTCGTCGCCACCGGCGATCACCTTCCCCACGTCCACCGGCAGCCGCAGCGTGAACAGCGCACCGCCCTCCGCACCGTTCTCCGCGGTGATGTCGCCGCCGTGGATGTGCGCGTTCTCCATCGCGATGGACAGGCCGAGCCCGCTGCCGTCGGACTTCGGCCGCGACGCGCTCGCCTTGTAGAACCGGTCGAAGACGTGCGGCAGTACGGCCTCGGGGATGCCCGGCCCGTTGTCCCGTACCGCGATGACCAGCCAGTCCTCCTCCACCCGGATGGAGACCCGTACCGGCGATCCGCCGTGCTTGAGCGCGTTGCCGATCAGGTTCGCCAGGATCACGTCGAGCCGCCGCGGGTCGAGCCGCGCCACGATCCCGCGCTCCGCGTCGAGTTCGACCGCGTCGAGCCACGCCCGCGTGTCGATGCACGCCGTCACCTGGTCGGCGACGTCCACGTCGTCCAGCACCAGCCGCGCCGTGCCCGCGTCGAAGCGGGTGACCTCCATGAGGTTCTCCACGAGGTCGTTCAGCCGCCTGGTCTCGCTCACGACCAGCCCCACCGCCGGTGCGATCATCGGGTCGAGGAACTCGACCTCGTCCTCCAGCACCTCGGCCACCGCCGTCAACGCCGTCAGCGGCGTGCGCAGTTCGTGGGACATGTCCGCGACGAAACGCCGGCTGGACTCCTCCCGCGCGCTCATGTCGGCGACCTTCTTCTCCAGCGCCTCCGCCGTCTTGTTGAAGGTGTGGGCCAGGTCGGCGAGTTCGTCCGTCCCGGACACCTCCAGCCGGTGGTCCAGCTCCCCTTCGCCGAGCCGGCGCGCCGCGTCGCCGAGCCGCTGCACGGGCCGCAGCACCGTACGGGCCGCGGCCTGCGCGAGCAGCGCGGACCCGAGCAGCGCGAGCCCGGTGGCGATGGTCAACGACCAGGCCAGGGCGTTGAGGTCGTCGCGCTCCTGGGCCAGGGACTTGTACATGTAGCCGGTCGGCCCGCCGCCCACGATCCGGGTGCCGCCGACCAGGTAGGGGTTCCCGTTCGGCTTCGTCCGCTGCCAGTACACGTGGTACGCGGCGTCGTTGGCCGAGGTGGTCTTCTGCCGGTCGTTCACGGCGTGCTGGAGCGACGCCGGTACGTCGGCCAGCGAGAAGGCGTCGGGTCCGGCCGACCCGGCCACCTTGCGGCCTTCCTTCTCGTCCACCAGCAGCACGCTGTAACCGGGGCTGCTGCCCGCCATCATCTCGGCGGCGTGCTGCAGTTCCTCCTGCGTCGGGTCGGCGGGCAGCGCCGCGGCCCGGTTCTGCATCTCCTGCCGGAAGTCGCCGAGGGCGGCGTCCTGGGTCCGGGTCAGGACGGCCTCGCGGTTGAGCCAGTACGCGATCCCGGACGCGGACACGGCGGCGGTCAGCGCGACCAGTGCGAACACGACGAGGAGCCGCAGCCGCAGGCTGGTCCAGCGCCGGCCCGCGAACAGGGCTCTGATCACTGCGGGGAGTCCAGTCGGTAGCCGACGCCCCGCACGGTACGGATCAGGGTGGGCGACGAGGGCACTTCCTCGACCTTGGCGCGCAGCCGCTGCACGCAGGCGTCGACGAGGCGCGAGTCGCCGAGGTAGTCGTGCTCCCACACCAGCCGCAGCAGCTGCTGGCGGGAGAGCGCCTGGCCGGGGCGGCGGCTGAGTTCCAGGAGCAGCCGCAGCTCGGTCGGGGTGAGCTGGAGGTCCTCGCCGTTCTTGGTCACCGTCATGGCGTTGCGGTCGATGACCAGCGAGCCGAAGACGGCGGAGTCGGTGGCCTCGCGCTCGCCGCGGCGCAGCACGGCCCGGATGCGGGCGTCGAGGACCCGCCCCTGGACGGGCTTGACGACGTAGTCGTCCGCCCCCGACTCCAGGCCGACGACCACGTCGATGTCGTCGTTGCGCGCGGTGAGCAGGATGATCGGCAGCTGGTCGGTGCGCCGGACGCGCCGGCACACCTCGAAGCCGTCGATGCCGGGCAGCATGACGTCGAGCACGATCAGGTCGGGCCGCTGCTCACGCAGCAGTTTGAGGCCGTCCTCGCCCGTCGCCGCGGTGGCCACACGGTGGCCCTGGCGGGTCAGGGAGAGTTCGAGGGCCGTGCGGATGGCGTCGTCGTCCTCGATGAGCAACAGGAAAGGCACGGGCTCATTCTGTCCCATCGCCCCTCGGGACTTCGACCGCCCTGCACTTCGAATCCCCGGGCCGTCTCCGCGGGGTCTGCGCGGGGCTCCGGCACGGACCCTGTGACAGGCCTGTGACAGTCGGAGGACACCCCGGTTATGTCGGGCGGGCAGTCTTCTTGGCAACGGACCAGACAGACTCCACGACGGGGGGCGCGAGATGAACACGCTGCACAGCATCAACACCAGCGCGGTTGTCACGCGGCTGCACGATGTGAACCGCCGCACGGCAATCCGTACGGCGACGGCCCCTTCCCGGCGGCCGGCGCACGTGGTGGCCATCGACGCGAAGACCTACGAGCGCCCCTCCGTCCCCGCCCAGCGCACGCCGGGCTCCACGGACGCCCCGGACTCCTCCAACGAGGCCGAGTTCACGGCGTACGTCCAGGAGCGGCGGGCCGCCCTCTACGCGACGGCCTTCCACCTGACCGGCGACCGCTACGAGGCCGAGGACCTGCTGCAGACCGCACTGTTCTCCACGTACCGCGCCTGGGACCGCATCAGCGACAAGGCCGCCGTCGGCGGTTACCTGCGCCGCACGATGACGAACCTGCACATCAGCGCCTGGCGCCGGCGCAAGCTCAACGAGTACCCGACGGAAGAGCTGCCGGAGACGGCCTCGGACACGGACGCCATGGGCGGTACGGAGCTGCGCGCCGTGCTGTGGCAGGCGCTCACCCGCATCCCGGAGCCGCAGCGCACCATGCTGGTGCTCCGCTACTACGAGGGCCGCACGGACCCGGAGATCGCGGAGATCCTCGGCATCAGCGTCGGCACGGTGAAGTCGAGCATCTGGCGTTCGCTGCGCCGCATGCGCGAGGACGAGGCGCTGAGCTTCGGCCACGACGAGTCGGAGTCCTTCGAGGACCTGGTCGCGTAACGGCGGCCACCACACAGACCAAAGGGCCAGGGGGCCCGTCCTGCGGGGGTGGGACGGGGGCCACGGGGGCAAAGGGCGGGATCGGGCGGACGGGGGTCCGCACGGTCCCGCCCTTTGGCATGCCCGGGGCCGGCTACGCGCCGACCGCGGCCCGGTGCCGGCCCGCCGCGGCGGCGGCAAGACGGCCGAGGGCCTCGTCACGGCCGCACGCGTGCGCACCCAGCGCGGTGTGCCGGGCCACGATCCCGCGCTCGGCCCGCATCAGCCGCCAGCCCCGCCGCAGAAGCATCGGCACCGACTTGCGGCCCTCGCGCAGATCCCGGGCCAGCCGGCGCCGGAAGGTGGTGCTGGGCCGCCCGCGCAGGCAGATCGCGTCCGCGAGCAGCCCGAGCTCCTGGCACCGTACGACGACGTCCGCCGCGAAGATCCCCTCGGCTATGAACAGCGGGGTCCGGGCGATGTCCAGAGCCTCCGTGCCGGTCCGCGAGGAGGTGGCGATGTCGTAGACGGGGACCTCGGTCCGCCCGGCCGCACACAGCTCGGCGATCGCGGCCACGGCCGCCTCCGCGTCCCAGGACAGCGGGGAGTCCCAGTCGATGTCGGCACTGCCCTCGACGGACGGGAGCGTCGGGTCGTCGCCGTCCTTGTAGAAGTCGTCCAGGCGCAGCACGGGCAGCCCGGAACGGGCCGCCAGCGAGGACTTGCCGGAACCCGAGGGCCCGGTCAGCAGGACGACACGCGTAGGCAAAGGAGAGGAACAGCTCACGGAACAACAGTGTGAACTATTACCTCGCCCAGGGGACCTGCCCAAAGGCCCGTTGGTATTCAGAATCACATCTCCACTACGCTGCGTGCGCATCCGACTACGAACCCAGGTGGGATCCCCATGGCACGTCACGCAGCCCCGTCCGTACCGAACCGGCTCCGCAGCGCGGGCCTGAGCCTCTCGATGGCCGGCGCCGCCCTCGCGATGGCCGCCGGAGGCGCCCAGGCGGGCGAGCTCGATGTTCCGGCCGCCCTGGCGGGGGTCTCCGACCCGATCTCGAACCTGAAGGTGAATCCGCTGGCCCACACCGGCGTGGACCCGCTGGACAACGGCGTCGCCACCCAGGTCGCGGACTTCCCCTCCGTCGGCACCGGCATGGTCACGGGGATCCTGACCCAGGGGCCGTCGGTCGGCGAGCTGCCCACCGCGGCGGTCTCCTCGCTGCTCGGACCGGTGCTGCCGAAGCAGTAGGCGCGAAGGCGCGAAGAGGCCCCGGCAGCGCGGGGGACACTGCCGGGGCCCGTTTTCGGGGGTGGGGCCTCTAGTACGAGGACCCGCCCGCGCCCAGCGACCCGGTGGGGTGCCAGACGGTCTTGGTCTCCAGGAACGCCGTCATGCGCGCCGTACCCGGGTCCGCGGTCCAGTCGTCCACAGGCTGTGGACGCAGGACGCGCTTGAGGTTGTCCGCGGCCGCGATCTCCAGCTCCTTGGCCAGCGCCTCGTCGGCTCCGGCCAGGTCGATCGCGTTGACGTCCTGGTGGGAGGCCAGGTGCGGGCCCATCTCGGCGGCCTTGCCGGAGAGGACGTTGACCACGCCGCCGGGCAGGTCGGAGGTGGCCAGCACCTCACCGAGGGAGAGCGCCGGGAGCGGCGCCTTCTCGGAGGCGATGACGACGACCGTGTTGCCGGTGGCGATGACCGGGGCGATCACGGAGACCAGTCCGAGGAAGGACGAGGCCTGCGGGGCGACGACGGTGACGACGCCCGTCGGCTCCGGGGTGGAGAGGTTGAAGAACGGGCCCGCGACCGGGTTGGCCCCGCCCACGATCTGGCCGATCTTGTCGGTCCAGCCCGCGTACCAGACCCAGCGGTCGATGGCCGCGTCGACGACGGCCGCGGCCTTCGACTTGGACAGGCCCTCCGCCTCGCCGACCTCGCGGACGAACTGCTCGCGGCGGCCCTCCAGCATCTCGGCGACGCGGTAGAGGATCTGGCCGCGGTTGTACGCGGTCGCGCCCGACCAGCCTCCGAAGGCCTTGCGGGCGGCTACGACCGCGTCCCGGGCGTCCTTGCGGGAGGACAGCGGGGCGTTGGCCAGCCACTTGCCCTTGGAGTCGGTCACCTCGTACACCCGGCCGCTCTCGGAGCGGGGGAACTTGCCCCCGACGTACAGCTTGTAGGTCTTGAAGACGCTCAGACGCGTCGTAGAAGACGAAGAAGACTCAGACATCGAGGTAGCCCTCCAGGCCGTGACGGCCGCCTTCGCGCCCGAAGCCCGACTCCTTGTAGCCGCCGAAGGGCGAGGTCGGGTCGAACTTGTTGAACGTGTTGGCCCAGACGACGCCCGCACGGAGCTTGTTGGCGACCGCGAGGATGCGGCTGCCCTTCTCCGTCCAGATGCCGGCGGACAGGCCGTACTGGGTGTTGTTGGCCTTGGCGACGGCCTCGTCGGGCGTACGGAAGGTCAGCACGGACAGCACCGGGCCGAAGATCTCGTCGCGGGCGACGGTGTGCGACTGGGAGACGTTCGTGAAGAGCGTCGGGGCGAACCAGTAGCCCGCGTTCGGCAGTTCGCACGGCGCCGACCAGCGCTCGGCGCCCTCCGCCTCGCCGGTGTCCGCGAGGGCGGTGATCCGGGCGAGCTGTTCGGCGGAGTTGATCGCGCCGATGTCGGTGTTCTTGTCGAGCGGGTCGCCCAGGCGCAGCGTGGACAGCCGGCGCTTGAGCGAGTCGATCAGCTCGTCGTGGATCGACTCCTGGACCAGGAGGCGCGAGCCCGCGCAGCAGACCTGGCCCTGGTTGAAGAAGATGCCGCTGACGATGCCCTCGACGGCCTGGTCGATCGGGGCGTCGTCGAAGACGATGTTGGCGCCCTTGCCGCCCAGCTCCAGGGTGACCTTCTTGGAGGTGCCGGCGACCTGGCGCGCGATGGCCTTGCCGACGGCGGTGGAGCCGGTGAAGGCGACCTTGTTCACGTCCGGGTGCTCGACGAGGGCAGCGCCCGCGTCCCCGTACCCGGGGAGGATGTTGACGACGCCCTTGGGCAGGCCCGCCTGGCGGCAGATGTCCGCGAAGAAGAGGGCGGAGAGGGGGGTCGTCTGGGCCGGCTTGAGCACGACCGTGTTGCCCGTGGCGAGCGCCGGGGCGATCTTCCAGGCGAGCATCATCAGCGGGAAGTTCCACGGGATGACCTGGCCGGCCACGCCGAGGGGGCGCGGGTTCGCGCCGTAGCCCGCGTGGTCGAGCTTGTCGGCCCAGCCCGCGTAGTAGAAGAAGTGCGCGGCGACGAGCGGCAGGTCCGCGTCGCGGGTCTCCCGGATCGGCTTGCCGTTGTCGAGGGTCTCCAGGACGGCCAGTTCGCGGCTGCGCTCCTGGATGATCCGGGCGATGCGGAAGAGGTACTTGGCGCGCTCGGATCCGGGCAGCGCGGACCACTTCTCGAAGGCCTTGCGGGCGGCCTTGACGGCGCGGTCCACATCGGCGGCGCCGGCCTGCGCGATCTCGGCGAGGACCTCTTCGGAGGCCGGGGAGACGGTCTTGAAGACCTTGCCGTCCGCCGCGTCGGTGAACTCGCCGTCGATGAACAGCCCGTAGGAGGGCGCGATGTCGACGACGGAGCGGGACTCGGGGGCGGGTGCGTACTCGAATGCGGATGCCATGGCGATCAGTCCACCGTCACGTAGTCGGGACCGGAGTACCGGCCGGTGCTCAGCTTCTGGCGCTGCATCAACAGGTCGTTGAGCAGGCTGGAGGCTCCGAAGCGGAACCAGTGGTTGGACAGCCAGTCCTCGCCCACGGTCTCGTTGACCAGGACCAGGAACTTGATCGCGTCCTTGGTGGTCCGGATCCCGCCGGCCGGCTTCACGCCGATCTGGATTCCGGTCTGCGCCTTGAAGTCGCGGACGGCTTCGAGCATGAGGAGCGTGTTGGCGGGCGTCGCGTTGACCCCGACCTTGCCGGTGGACGTCTTGATGAAGTCGGCCCCGGCCATCATGCCGATCCAGGAGGCGCGGCGGATGTTGTCGTACGTGGACAGCTCGCCGGTCTCGAAGATCACCTTGAGGCGGGCCGCGCTGCCGTCGGGGCGGGCGCAGGCCTCCTTCACGGAGCGGATCAGCTCGTAGGTCTCGAGGTAGCGGCCGGCGAGGAAGGCGCCACGGTCGATGACCATGTCGATCTCGTCGGCGCCCGCGGCCACGGCGTCGGCCGTGTCGGCGAGCTTGACGGGCAGGGCCGCGCGGCCGGCCGGGAAGGCGGTGGCGACGGAGGCGACCTTGACGTCGGCGCCGTTCAGGGCGGCCTTGGCGGTGGCCACCATGTCGGGGTACACGCAGACGGCGGCCGTCATGGGCGTGGTGCGGTCGGTCGGATCGGGGTTGGCGGCCTTGGCGGAGAGCGCCCGGACCTTGCCCGGGGTATCCGCGCCTTCCAGCGTCGTCAGGTCGATCATCGAGATGGCGAGGTCGATGGCGTACGCCTTGGCCGTCGTCTTGATCGAGCGGGTGCCGAGGGAGGCCGCGCGGGCCTCCAGGCCGACAGCGTCGACGCCGGGCAGCCCGTGCAGGAAGCGGCGCAGCGCACTGTCGGACGTCGTCACGTCAGCGAATGCGGTGAGGGTGGTGGGCATGGTCACCACATGAGCATATCTACGCGCGTAGCGGCCTGTCACCCCCCTCTGCCGATTCGAGGGGATCCGGAAGGGAATCGCCCCGTCCACTCCGACACGCGTTCGGCCGTTACGTGCCCATTACAGGAGGCGGATCCTCCGGCCTCACACGCTTCGTAACTTTGTCACCAGCAGCCCGCCACACCTGACCCGGCCGAACCAGACCGAAACGGATTCGTCGCGGCATGCGGCTCTCCTCTACCCACTTCCGACCTGACACGGAGTCGTCATGCGTACCGCCCTTGCCCTCCGCACCTCGATCACCACCGCCGCCCTCGCGGGCGCGATGCTCCTGCCCGCCGCCGGCAGCGCCTTCGCCGCGCCGGTCACCGCGACCCCGCAGGCGGCCGCAGCGGCCCCGGCCTCCGACAACAGCCGTTACGAGGGCAAGGCCGTGTACATCGGCGAGGGCCTGGTCGCGGTGCTGCGCAACAAGGTGGAGGGCCCCGAAGCCTGGATCCGCGAGGTGGGGACCGGCTGGAAGCCCGGAGACGCCTACATGAAGCGGATCGTGACGGTGCTGGACCGGAGCAAGCCCGCCGACAGGACCGAGAGCCTGTCGCTCGAGCTGACCAAGGCCGCGAGCGCCCACCCCGTGCTCGTCGTCACCGCCAAGGACGGGCGCGTCACGTCCTTCCCCCTGCCCGCCGGGCAGGCCAGCACGGACTGCCGGGTCGGGCCGGTCGGGCACTCGCTGGGCGCGGGCGTGCGGGCCGAGCTGTACGTCACCGAGAAGGGGCCGAAGGCGGTCCTCTACAACTCCGGCGAGGGAGGCCCCTGGGACACCCTGGACCGCACCCGCCCCTCGCTGCCCGCCACGGAAGGCATCATCGTCCGGATCCTGAACCCCAGCAGCGCCACGCCCGTCCTCGAATGGAAGACGCAGGGCGGCGGCACCCCGTTCGGCCGGGCAGCGTTCCCCGCGTTCCCCAAGGGCTGCCGGCCGGGCTACGCGTTCACCGAGACCAAGCCGGCGCCGAAGCCCTCCACGCCCGCCCCGTCGAAGCCCAAGCCGCAGACGGCCGTGGTTCCGAAGGGGCCGGTCGCGGCGGGTGCCGAGCTCGGTACGGAAGACACCCAGGGCGCCCCGGTCGCGGTCGCCGGTGCCGGGGTCCTCTCGGTGGGCCTCCTGCTCGGTACGGCCTTCGCGGTCCGCAACCGCAGGGCCCGCTCCCGCGGCTGAGCACGGCCCGGGCAGTCCCGTTCGCGTGCCCTCCGGCGCGTCGCCCTCGTGGTGGCCCGCCGGGGGGCGTCCGGAGGGGCTCCGGACGGGGTTCCGGCCTCGTCCGGGCCTCGTACGCTTCGGATGCGGGTGCGGTCGTCGGACTGCTGTTCGTCGTTACGCAGCCATGACAGGACGACCACGGTCCGGTCGATCAAGATCCGTAGATTTCTCCTCAGCAGCCCCGCAGACCTGACCGGACGACATCCCGACAGCGACACCGCGGCATGCGACTCTCCGCCCCTTCCCAGACAATGCTTCCAGGAGTCGTTATGCGAACCGCCCTCCGTACCTCGATCGTCACCGCCGCCCTCGCCGGAGCGCTCCTGGCGCCCGCCGCGACGGCCATCGCCGCGCCCGACCGGGCCGCGCAGGCCGTGACCGCGGTGTCGGCGGACCCTTCGGGCAACGACCGCTACGACGGCGAGACCGTTCTCGTCGCCAAGGGCCGCATCGCCGTGCTCCGCAACGGAGCGGAGGGACCCGAGGTCTGGATCCGCGCGGTCTCCCCCGACTGGAAGCCGGGCGACGGCTGGGCCGGCCGCGTGCTGGCCAAGCTCGACCCCACCCACAAGCGCGCCGTCATCGAGGGCGTCCAGTACGACCTCCGGAAGGTCGCGGTCGGCCAGGACAAGAACCGCTACGGGCTCGACGTCCACGTGCTGGGCGAGGGCGCCTCCAGCGGCTGGTACCTGCTGCCCAAGGCCGCCCCCGCCACCACGCCCCCGGTGAAGTCCCCGGCGAAGCCGGCAGCGAAGCCGGCCGCCGTGTCCCCCGCCAAGCCGCAGACCGCCGTGGTCCCCAAGGGCCCCGTCGCCGCCGGCGCCGAGTTCACCGGTGCCGCCGAAGCCTCCGGGAACACGCAGGCCGCCGCCGCGGACACCGACGACAGCATCACCGCGGCCACCTCCGCCGCCCTCCTCGCGATATTCGGCGGGCTGGGCACCACCCTCGCCGTCCGCGCCCGCAAGGCCCGCGTCCGCGGCTGAGCCGTCCCGCCCCCCAGCCGCTCGTTCCCGCTTCCGGCGGGCCACCCCACGGTGGCCCGCCGCAGGCCGTTCCCCGGAGTCGTTCCCATGGTTCACCGCGTTCACCGCCCGTCCCGCCGCCGTCCGCTGCTCGCCGCCGCCCTGCTCGGCCCGCTGGCCCTGGCCGCCCTGACCGGGTGCGGCGGCGCCGCTCCGGCCGCCACGCCGCCCCCGCACGTCGCCGAGACCTCCGCCGCTCCCGTGCCCCCCGCGGCCGCGCCGTCGGCTTCGGCGCCGCCGGCCGCGGCCCTGCCCGCCTCCGCGCCCGTCCGGGTGAGGATCGCCTCGGCCGGCGTGGACGCCTCGCCGGTGCTGGAGCTCGGGCTGGCCTCCGACGGCACGGTCCAGGTGCCCTCCGTAGCGGACGGCGACAAGATCGGCTGGTACACCAAGGGGGTCACCCCCGGCGAGACCGGCCCGGCGGTGCTGATCGGCCACTTCGACACCGCGCGCGGGCCGGCCGTCCTGCGCAACGTCTCGCGCGTCCACACCGGCGACGAGATCAGGGTGACCAGGGCGGACGGCACCGAAGCCGTCTTCCGGGTGCGCGAGCTGGAGCAGGTGGACAAGAAGGAGTTCCCCACCGCGAAGGTCTACGGGGACACCCCGCGCCCGGAGCTGCGCGTGATCACCTGCGGCGGTGACATCACCGACGGTCACCGCCCCGACAACATCATCCTGTACGCCGATCTCGTGGGGTGAGACGGCGTGAGGCAGAATCGGCCGCATGAGCAGCGATCAGCCCACCGAAGAGCCGGCGTACGACGACCGGGTCTACCGCTCCCCGATGGCCACCGTCACCGGGGTGATGCTGCTCGCCCTGCTCGCGTGGCTCTGCGGCGACGCCGTGGTGCGGGGGCACGGGAACGTCCCGTGGATCGCCCTCGCGGTCGCCCTGCTCCTGGCTCCGCTCATCGTGGCGTTCACGGTCCGTCCGGCCGTCTTCGCCAACGCCGACCGGCTGCGCGTGCGCAACCCCTTCCGGGTCATCGAGCTCCCCTGGGCCGCCGTCGACGTACTGCGGGCCCGCTTCTCCGCCGAGGTGCTCGCGGAGGGGAGGACGTACCAGCTCTGGTCGATCCCGGTCTCCCTGCGGGAGCGCAACAAGGCCAACCGCCGCCAGACGCGCCGGCTCGGCACGGGCAACGGGCAGAACAAGACCCCGGACGGGGAAGTCCGCCGGGCCTCCGCGGACCGGACCATGGACGAACTGCGGACCCTGCACGAGCACGGTGCCTCGCGGACCGGCGCCCAGGGCTCGGTTCAGGTCTCCTGGTCGTACGAGATCATCGCGCCCGCCGTGATCGGCGCGCTGATCCTGATTGTGCTCCTCGCCACCGGCTGACCGGCGGTTTCCCCGGAACCGCCGGGGACGGAAGCCGCGTCTCCACTGGCGTGCACCGTCTCAAGGACAAGCGTGTCAAGGGCAGCGGCAGCGCCGCCGTACAGCTGTGGATCCGGCTCCTCGCCGGGGTCCTGCTGGGCGCCCACCTCCTCCTCGTCGGCTGGCTGATGCTGCGCCCGCTGGACGTGCCCTGGGCGGCTGCCGCCAACCTGACCCCGCTGGAGGGGATCAGGGCGGACCTCACCCAAGGCCCCCTGGAGGCCGCCCGCCGGATCGGCGGCGGGCTGGCACTGCTGGCCCCGCTCGGGGTGCTGCTGCCGCTGCTCAGCGGGCGGGTGGAGCTCGCGCCGCTGGCGACCTGGTCCTCGCTGGCCCGGACGGCCGCCGCGGGCGCGCTGGTCTCGGTCGGCATCGAGATGCTGCAGACTGCGGTCCCGGGGCAGGTGGTCGATGTGGATTCGGTGCTGCTGAACACCCTCGGCGTGATGCTCGCGCACCTGGCCGTGGTCCCGGCCCTGAGGGCCCGGATGCGTCGATCTCAGGGGGCGACCCCGAGAATTCCCAGGGTCGGGCTCGGCCCCTGGACCGACGTTCTGTCCTCTGTTCAGCGGGAGTATTGAGGCATCGCGGGAAAACCTCCCGCGGACCGCACCACTACTGAACCGCACCACGACAGAGGAGAGACCATGAGCGCCCTTGCCCGCCCCCGTGACGGACGATGGATCGGCGGAGTCTGTGCCGGTCTGGCGCGCCGCTTCGGAATATCCGCGAACACGATGCGGATCATCTTCGTCGTTTCGTGCCTGCTGCCCGGCCCGCAGTTCCTCCTTTACCTGGCGCTGTGGGTGCTCCTGCCGAACGAGAAGTCGGGCACGACGTCCGCCGCCACCGGCTGGTAGCCGGCAGGACCAGGAATTCAGCGCGCGGCGCGGACCTTCTGGAGTTGCTTGTCCGCGACCTCGTGCGGGACCTGGGGGGCCTGGGGTCCACCCGTGACGTTGAGCGCCATGAGGCGCATGACCGTGTCCCCTTGGCGTACGACGACCAGGTGGACCTGTGCGGTGACGCCTCCGGCGGCTGCGGTCGTCGTCCAGCTGACGCTCTCGTCGCCGCCCGTCTTGTAGTCGGCCGCCTTCACGTCGCGGTACGTGCCGGTCTGCTTCTCGACGGTGGCGGTGAAGCCGCCCGCGCAGGCGGCCACGGCGTCCTTCAGTCGGGTGATCAGCGTCTTGGCGTCGGACTCGGCGTAGGAGCTGACGGAGGCGGAGATGGCCAGGCCGAGCTGCTTCTGGGAGCCGATGCCCCGGTTGACCGTCGCGCGCGCCGCCGGGTCGGGCTTGTCGCCCATGATGTCGGCGAGCGGCTGGCAGGCCTTGCGGTCCGCCTGCGGCTGGCCGTCGGGGGCGTTCGGGTTCTTGCCGTTCGCGGAGATCTGGTAGCCGGTCAGGTCGCCCTGCTGCAGGGCGGCGCGCTCCAGCCTGCTCGCGCCCGGCTTGGGGCCGGTCGTACCGCCGGTGCCGCCCGTGTCACCGGATCCGCCGGTGCCCGCGGAGCCCTCCGGGCCGGACCCGCCGGCCGAGCCCGCCGTAGCGGACTGCCCGGGCACGCTCGCGGAGCCCTTCGGGTCCGGGTCCTTGCCGGAGGCAGGGGTGTTCGTACTGCCGCAGCCCACCGTCGCTGAGAGCAGGGCGGGGAGCAGCACGGCCGCGGCCGTTCGTGCCTTCATGCGCATGGTCGAAACCTCATACCCAGTGTTTTGGCGGGCAGTTGGCGGCGATCCTGGCACATGACGCGACGCGGCACACACCTGCTCGAAGAGGCGTGCGCCGCGTGGGCGTGCGTGCGAATCGCGTACGGGTCGCGTACGGATCCGGCAGGGGATCCGAAGTGGATCAGGCGCCGAGGCCGCTGGTCGGCAGGCCGCCGAGCAGGCCGGTCACCGTGCCGAGCGCGGCGGCCGGGTCGGTCGCCTCGGGGGCCTTCTGGCCCTCGTCGGCGGTCACGTGCTGCTGGCTGGTCGCACCTTGGACGGCGCCCGTGACGGTGCCCAGAGCGTCACCGAGACCCACGGCGGGGACGGCGGCCGAGGCGGTACCGGCGGCGACGGCGGCGAAGGCGGCACCGAGAGCGGCGACACCGAGGGTCTTGGCAGCTGACTGCTTCATGAAGAATCGTCCTTGCGACGGGGAAATGAGCGGCTCCGCAAACTAGTCACTTCAAACCCCCTCCCGCAAACATCATTAAATACGAGAAAGCGCCCGGGAATTGCTCCTCCCGGGCGCTTTCAGTCCGTCACGCCATGGCCTAGGCCGAGACGGAACCGCTGGTGGAAGCGGTTTGACGGAACAGCCATTCCGACTTCAGCTCCGCATAACCGGGCTTGATCACGTCGTTGATCATGGCCAGTCGTTCATCGAAAGGAATGAACGCGGACTTCATCGCATTGACCGTGAACCACTGCATGTCGTCGAGCGAGTAGCCGAAGGTGTCGACCAGGTGCTCGAACTCGCGGCTCATGCTGGTCCCGCTCATCAGCCGGTTGTCGGTGTTGACGGTCAGCCTGAAGTGCAGTTTCCGCAGCAGGCCGATCGGGTGCTCGGCGTAGGAGGCCGCCGCACCCGTCTGCAGGTTCGACGTCGGGCACATCTCCAGCGGGATCCGCTTGTCCCGGACGTACGAGGCCAGGCGGCCCAGCGTCACGGAGCCGTCGGCGGCGACCTCGATGTCGTCGATGATCTTCACGCCGTGGCCGAGCCGGTCGGCGCCGCACCACTGCAGGGCCTGCCAGATCGACGGCAGGCCGAAGGCCTCGCCCGCGTGGATGGTGAAGTGGTTGTTCTCGCGCTTGAGGTACTCGAAGGCGTCGAGGTGGCGGGTGGGAGGGAACCCGGCCTCGGCGCCGGCGATGTCGAAGCCGACGACGCCGTTGTCGCGGTAGCGGTTGGCCAGTTCCGCGATCTCCAGCGCACGGGCCGCGTGCCGCATGGCGGTCAGCAGCGCGCCGACGCGGATCCGGTGTCCGTTGGCCTTCGCGCGGCGCTCGCCCTCGCGGAAGCCCTCGTTGACCGTCTCGACGACCTCTTCGAGGGTCAGGCCGGCTTCCAGGTGCTGCTCGGGCGCGTAGCGGATCTCCGCGTAGACGACGCCGTCCTCGGCGAGGTCCTCGGCGCACTCGGCGGCCACCCGGAAGAGGGCCGCCTTCGTCTGCATGACCGCACAGGTGTGGGCGAACGTCTCCAGGTACCGCGGGAGGGAGCCGGAGTCGGCGGCTTCCCGGAACCAGATGCCGAGCTTGTCGGCGTCGGACTCGGGAAGGTTCTCGTAGCCGACCTCGCGGGCCAGCTCGATGATGGTCCCGGGGCGCAGACCACCGTCGAGGTGGTCGTGCAGGAGCACCTTCGGGGAGCGGCGGATCTGATCCGGGGTGGGCAGGTTGGGGGTCTCGCTCGTCATCTGGGCACTCTAGCTCCTACGCGCGTAGAGCGGTGAGACGGTGGGCGTTGCCGATATGTAACAGTGACCGCGCGGACGGGTGGCGTACACCTCCGCGTCTGAGACTGTTCCGTCATGGCACAGCATGCGCCGCCGGCGCGCGGGGCCCGCCTGGGGCGGGCGGCCGGCGCGACCGGCCCGGTATCAACGGTCAGTGGTGTGGTGCTCCTTCTCCCCGGAGCGTCCAGATTGTCCCCCGGTCCGGTACGTCCGCTGGCGCGGGCCCTGGCCCGTGCGGGTGCGGCGGACGGGCTGGTCACGCACCAGGTCGTCCACGGAGCGGGAACCCGCGAAGGGGACGCCGAGTGGGCCGCGGACGAGGTGGTGCGGCGGTACGGGGACGTACCGGTGTGCCTGGCCGGCTACGACGCGGGCGGGCGGGCGGCGCTCGCCGCGGCGGGCCACGAGGCCGTCAACTCCGTTCTGGCGCTCGCCCCTTCGCTCTCCCGCCCGTCGGAGGAGGACTCCCCCGAACCGGTGAAGCAGCTCTCGGGCCGCCGGGTCCTGATCGTGCACGGCACCAACGACGCCCGCAGCGACCCGGAGTTGTCGTACCGGCTGGCGACCCGGGCGAAGAAGGCGAACCGCACGACGTGCCGCTTCGAGGTGCACTCGGACGGACACGGACTGCGCGAGCACCAGGCCGAAGTCGTGGCCCTGTCCGTGGACTTCGTGCTGGGCTCCGTGTTCTCCGGGCCCTACTCACGGCCCGTCACCGACGCGCTGGCGGCTCCCCCGCCGCTGGGTCTGCGCATGCCGCTGGCCTCCGGCTACGGACGCTCCCTGCGCGGCTGAAGGCGGCCGCGCGAGGCCGCCGCCGGCCGCGCCGCCCCCGCCCGGTCGGATGACACGGGCGGGCCGGCGCGACCACCTTGAGGCACGCGCCCGCGCGAGGGCGCGGTGCCGGACGGCGAAGCGCGGACTCTGGATGCCCGCGCCCTCCCCCGAGAACGCCGTGGTACCACTGTGCCGGTTAGGCCTATCCTCACGAAGATCGGAGGGCATCGTCTTGACGCCTTGCGGGAACACGAGGGGTTTACACATCGGCACAGTCCGGGACGAATATGCACATGCCATCGGATGAAACGGACCAACTGAGCTCCACGGCCCGGCGTCTTTACGCGTACGCGGCCGAACGGCACGCCTTCTCCGAGGCGGAGGCCGGCGAGGCGCTCGGTGAGTCCGTCGGCTCCGCTGTCACCGAACTCGCGGCGGCCCACCTGATCCAGCCCCGCTCCCGTACCGGCTCCGGGGCCGCGGACGACGACTGCCCCGACGGGCCGGCCGGAACGTGCTGGAGCGCCGTGTCCCCGCAGGCCGCGGTGGCCCGGACGCTGGCCCCGCTGGCGGTACGGGTGCGCCAGACCCACGACGAGATGGACCGGCTGCGCGGCCGGCTGGAGGCGCTGCTCCCCGCGTACGAGGCGGGCACCGACCTGCGCGCCCGCGGCGGGGCGAACGCCCTGGAACTGGTCACCGACCCGGCCGCACTGCAGGTCCTGATCGGGGAGCTCATCGCCTCGGCCGAGTCCGAGGTGCTGACCTGCCACCCGGGCGGCGGCCGCAGCACGGCCACCCTGGAGGGGGCGGTGGTGCGGGACGAGGCGATGCTGGCCCGGGGCGTGCGCATGCGCACCCTCTACCAGCACACCGCCCGCTACTCCCGCCCGACGGCCGCCTACGTGGAGCGGGTGACCGCGCTCGGCTCGCAGGTCCGTACCGTCGGCGACGGGCTGATGCGGATGATCCTCGTCGACCGGCACACCGGGCTGATGGAGGTGCAGGACGACATCAAGGCGGCGCTGGTGGTGCGCGAGCCCAACGTCGTCCAGTTCATGGTGCAGACCTTCGAGCGCTGCTGGGCGGAGGCCGAGCCCTTCAGCACCACCATCGGTCCGGAGCAGGCCCGTTCCATCTCCGACGAGCTGCGCCAGACCATCGTGCGGCTGCTGGCGGAGGGGCTGGAGGACAAGGTCATCGCCCGGCGCCTCGGCATGTCGGAGCGGACCTGTCAGCGCCACATCGCCGAGATCATGCGGGCGGTGGGGGCCAAGTCCCGTTTCCAGGCCGGGTTCCTGCTGGCGTCGACGGCTGCGGCGACGGCCTCCGCGGCCACGGCGGCCACCGCTGCCGCCACGGACTCCCCGAACTCTGCGGACTCCGGGACCCCGCTCACTCCCCACCCGGCTGGAGCTCCGGAATCAGCCGCCCCCGACGGGACAGCAGGAACTTCTTGAACTCCGCCACCGGCGGCGTGTCCGGGTGCCCGTCGAGCCAGGCGACCCCGATCTCGCGGACGGCCCGCGGAGCGGTGACCGTCAGCTCGACGACCCCGGGCCGGGGCACCGCGGGCGGCGGCAGCAACGCCACGCCGAGACCGGCGGCGACGAGCCCGCGCAGGGTCTCGGCCTCCTCCCCCTCGAAGGCGACCCGGGGCGTGAACCCGGCCTCCGCGCACAGGTCGTCGGTGATGCGGCGCAGCCCGTAGCCGGGCTCCAGGGTGACGAAGGTTTCCTCGGCCGCCTCGGCGAGGCGGATGCGCTTGCGCGTCGCGAGCCGGTGGTCGTCGGGGACCACCAGGCGCAGCCGCTGCTCGTCGAGGCGGCGGGCCACCAGGTCCGGGGCGTCGGGCAGCGGCGAGGTCAGGCAGAGGTCGAGCTCGCCCGCGCGCAGCTTCTCCAGCATGGCCTCGCCGTAGTTCTGGACCAGGGAGAACCGTACGCCGGGGTGGTCGGCCCGGAAGGCCCGGATCAGGCCGGGCACGGTCTCGGGGCCCAGGGTGTGCAGGAAGCCGAAGGCGACCTTGCCGAAGGACGGGTCGGCGTCCTGCTGGACGGAGCCGGCGGCGCGGGCGATGTCGGCCAGTGAGCGTTCCGCCGAGGCGAGGAAGGTGCGGCCGGCGGTGGTGAGCGCGACCGTACGGCCCTTGCGTGCGAACAGCGTGACGCCCAGGTCCTGTTCGAGCCGGACCATGGCCCGCGACAGGGTGGACTGGGGGACGCCCAGCTCGTGCGCGGCCCGGGTGACGTGCTCGTGCCGTGCGACGGCGGCGAAGTACGCGAGGCGCGGGGCCAGCGCGTGTGTCACGGACATGTCTTCTTCGTAACGACTCATCGATAGGCGCCCATCTGACCTGCACTGATGCATGAATGGATCGATTATCGCGAATCTGTGCATTGGACGCATGAAAAGGACGGCCCTACGGTCGTAGACATGCCTCCCGCTCATACCGGGGCATCCGTCATCCCGGGTGCCTCCACCCCGTCGTTCCCCGCCTCCGCACCCGAGGCGCACGAGCCCGGCCGTCCCGGCTACCGCCGCCTCAGCCTCGCGCTCTTCGCCGCCGGCCTGGCCACCTTCGCCCTCCTCTACTCCACCCAGGCGCTGCTGCCCGCGATCTCCGACGGCTTCGGCGTGACGGCGGGTCAGGCCAGCTGGACGGTCTCCGCGGCCACCGGTGCGCTCGCCCTGTTCGTCCTGCCGCTCAGCGCGCTCTCGGAGCGGTTCGGCCGGACCCGGATGATGACCTGCTCGATGGTGATCGCGGTCGGCGTCGGCCTCCTCGTCCCCTTCGCGCCGAACCTGGAGTGGCTGATCGCGCTGCGCGCCGTCCAGGGCGCGGCGATCGCCGGCATCCCCGCCTCCGCGATGGCGTACCTGGCGGAAGAGGTGAAGCCGAAGGCGCTGGTCGCCGCGATCGGCCTGTTCGTGGCGGGCAACTCCATCGGCGGCATGAGCGGCCGCCTCGTCACGGGCTGGGCGGCCCAGGTCTGGGGCTGGCGCGGCGGACTGCTGGCCGTCGGCCTGATGTCGCTGGCCTGCGCGGCGGCCTTCCTCGTCCTCCTCCCCCGGGCCCGGTTCTTCCGGCCGGCCTCGCTGAACCCGCGCGCGGTGGGACGTACCGTCTCCGGGCACCTGCGCGATCCGCTGCTGCTGCGGCTGTACGGGATCGGCGCGCTGTTCATGACCGTGTTCGGCGCCGTCTACACCGTCATCGGCTACCGCCTCGTCGACGAGCCGTTCTCGCTCGGCCAGGGCCTCATCGGCTCGATCTTCCTGATCTACCTGGTGGGTACGGTCTCCTCGGCCGCGGCCGGGCAGCTGGTGGCCCGGCTGGGCCGGCGCGGCGCGCTGTACCTGGCGGTGACCACGACGGCGGCGGGCCTGTTCCTGTCCCTCGCGGAGTCGCTCACCGCGATCCTGCTCGGCCTGGTCCTCATCACGGCGGGCTTCTTCGCCGGCCACGCGGTGGCCTCGGCGGCGGTGAGCCGCACGGCGAAGACGGGCCGCGCACAGGCCTCGGCGCTCTACCAGTCGGCGTACTACGTCGGCTCCAGCGCCGGCGGCACGCTGGGCGCCCTCGCCTACCACGCGGCGGGCTGGGCGGCCACGGTCACCCTCGCGCTGCTCGCGGTCGCCGGGGTCGTCACGATCACCCTGTACGGGTCCCACGCGGCCCGCTCGGAGCGGATCGCGGCGCTGGCGGCACGCTGAGGGGTGGGCGCACCGGGGCCCTCCACCCGCGGATGGCATGATCGCCGGTCATGTCCCCAGTCACGGTCAACGTTCACCTCATACTCGGCAGCACGATCAGCATGATCATCCCGGCCCGCGTGGTGGAGTCGGGCGATGACGGCCTGCTGCTGTGGGTGGCCCCGGGCACCCCGCTCTGGCGCGCCACCATCCCGCCCGGCACCCACCTGCGGGACCTGCCGCCGGAGGGCTCCTACCCGCTGCGGGCCGACCGGTGGCGGCACGGGGGCGCACTGATCCTGCAGCCGGCCGGGGCGGGGCACGCGGTGTGGTGGAGCTTCACGCGGGAGCAGGAGTTCCGCAGCTGGTACGTGAACCTCGAATCCCGTGTCGGCAGCCCGGACGGCGCGGACGTCCACGTCACCGACCAGGAACTCGACATCACGGTGACCCCGGACCGCGTGTGGGAGTGGAAGGACGAGGAGTCCTTCGCCGCGAAGACGGGCCACCCGGTGTACTGGACCCCGGCCGAGGCCGCCGCCGTCCGCGCGGAGGGCGTCCGCGTCACCCGCCTCATCGACACGGCCGCCTACCCCTTCGACGGCACCTGGTGCGACTTCCGCCCCCCGGCATCATGGCCCCTCCCGGCCCTCCCGCCCCTGCCCCTGGGGTCGGTCACCGCCCCCTCGGGGACGCTGGTGCTGGGGAAGGCGGGATGGATCGACCACCGGCCGGACGGGCCCCGCTCGCGGAGCGCCCTCGCGGTGGCGGCGGCGGGCGGCGGACACCTCCACGACGGCGGGGCCGCCGGGCCCGAGCCCTACGGCTACGAGGCCGTGGCCGTCCCGGCCGCCACCGACCGGCCCCTGCCCGTACGGGCCTGGACGGCGCCGTCCCCCTTCGACGGCCGGCCGGTGGTCTCGACCCTGGAGACATCCCTGGGCCTCCCCTGGAACCACGGCCCGGCTCCGGTCCCCCTCGGAGACCTCCCGGTCGACCGCTGCGGCATGGTCCTGGGCGACGCCCTGGCACTGGACGCCTTCGAGGGCCTGCACGGCACGTCCGTGGACGACCACACCGACTACCACCGCGCCCAACGCGCGGGCCGGAGCCACCCGCTGCTGGCCGGAGCAGTCGAGGTCGGCGGGTGCCGGGTGCTCGGGCTCGGGTGGGACGCGGGAGACCACTCCATGCGGCACCGGGGCGAGAGGACGTACGGGCAGGTGTACCCGGTGACGCTGGAGGAGCGGGCGGGAGAGGCCGTCCTACGGTGGGTCGTACCGCCGTACGAAGCCGAACCCGGGGCAGGTACCTGACGTGCCGTTCCTGCCCCACGCCTACCGGGTGACCCAGTACGACCCCGCCGACCGGGGTCCCGACGGCAGCTACCGGGGGCCGCTCGGCACCGACAGCGACCACGGACCGGTCGAGGCCGCCTACCTGGCGGCGATCGCGGCCTTCGCGCGCGAGAGCGGGGTGGGGCTGCTGACCGTACGGGACCCGCAGGTCCCCGGAAGCTCCGGGCACCTCGGTCGGGAGCCCGTGGTGGAGGGGTACGGGCTGACCGGACTGTTCCCCGAGGGCCCGGCCGGGTTCCACGACGGCGCGCGGGTGACGGTGCCCGTGGCGCTGGAGCTCCTGCGCGGCATGCTCCGCGGCGACGGCCCCTCCTGCCGGCTGGAGGCCGGGGAGGCGGGCCGGGAGTTCTTCGCCGTGCAGGTCGGGTGGGACCTGTACGTCTACGTCGGCTCCCGCACGGCCTGCGGGGCCGCCGTGGTCCGCACCCGGGAGCTCGGGATCTTCGCGGAACCGATCGAGGTCTCGCCGTACGACCCCGGGTTCGACGACCCGTACGAGCTGCGCGCCGCCGACGCGGAGTTCTGGGAGCGGGTGGGGGCCAGTGCGGCGCGCGGCGAGGCGGGGCTCGTCGAGGAAGAGCACGCCTGGACCCGCTGGCACCGGATCGACGCCGGCGGGGACGTTGCCGGACGGCTCCGAACCCTGCGCGCCGGGCTCGCCCCGCGCGCGCGTCTGAACGTCTGGCCGGGGCTGTCCCCCGATACCGCCGGGCTGATCGCGGGGCTGCCGGAGGAGTTCTCCCTGGAGTGCGTGTGGGAGGACGCGGACGGCCGGATCTTCAGCGGTCGCGCCGACGAGGAGGACCGCGCGGAGCTGGTCGAGGTGCTCGCCGGGGCACGGGCCGCGGCGCTGCTGCCGGTGTACGCCGACGACCACGAGCCCCTGTTCACCGGGGTCCTGCCGGATCCGGACGGGGTGGTCCGGGCCCGGTGGCAGGTGTAGGGGGGCTTCCGCCGCCTCGTTCCGGGCTGCGGTTGTCAGAGGGCTCGGGTAGTTTCCGGGGTATCGGGAACTAGCAGGGGGATCACGGGACATGACCGAAGCCACCGCCCACGGGACCGAGCTCGACGCCGCGCTCGACCGGTATCGCGTCGAGCTCACCGGGTACTGCTACCGCATGCTCGGCTCGGCCTTCGATGCCGAGGACGCGGTGCAGGACACCTACATCCGTGCCTGGCGGAGCTTCGAGAAGTTCGAGGGGCGGTCCTCGCTGCGGTCGTGGCTGTACCGGATCGCCACCAACGTGTGCCTGGACCTGCTGAACGCGGGGAACAAGCGGGCCCGGCCGATGGACCTGAGCGCGCCGCAGCACCAGGCGTCCGCCGTGCTCAACGAGCGGCCCGAGGTGACCTGGCTGGAGCCGGTGCCCGACGGGCGGGTGCTGCCGCAGACCGCCGACCCGGCGGAGATGGCGCTGGCGAAGGAGTCCGTACGGCTCGCGTTCGTCGCCGCGCTCCAGCACCTGCCGGCCAAGCAGCGGGCCGTGCTGATCCTGCGCGAGGTGCTGGCCTGGAAGGCCGACGAGGTGGCCACCCTGCTGGACACCACCGTCGCCTCGGTGAACAGCGCGCTGCAGCGGGCCCGGGCCACGCTGTCCGCGACCCGGGTGCGGGAGAGCGAGGCGCTCGACCCGCTGGACGGCGATCAGGCGAAGCTGCTGGAGCAGTACCTCGCCGCCTTCGAGGCCTACGACATCTCCCGGCTGACCGCCCTGCTCCACGAGGACGCCGTGCTGTCGATGCCGCCGTTCGACCTGTGGCTCCAGGGCCACGCGGACATCGCGGCCTGGCACCTGAACCAGGGCATCGGCTGCAAGGGCTCGCGGCTGCTCCCGACGACGGCGAACGGCATGCCGGCCTTCGGCCAGTACCGGCCCCGGGAGGACGGGCAGCCGGGCTGGACCCCGTGGGCGCTCCAGGTCCTGGAGGTCTCAGACGGGAAGATCGTCGGGCTCAACGCCTTCCTGGACACCGCCCGGTGGTTCCCGCTCTTCGGGCTCCCCGAGCAGCTCGACGAGGCCTACGAGGTCCAGCAGGGCGCGTAAGGCGGGCCCGGCCCCGGTGACCCGCAGGGGCCGGCCGGCGGCCGTCAGCCGGAGCCGGGCCAGGGCCTCGACGGCGGCGAGGTCCGGCACGGTGACGGCCCCGGCGTCGCACACGACCGCCGTCGCCCCGCCGTCGTAGAGCCTGGCCAGCCGCGCGCACAGCAGCGCCGCGTCCTGTCGGTCCAGGGCGGGTCCGGGCAGTACGAATCGTTCGCTCTCCACGAGGTGATGACCGCCGCGCCTTCCGGAACTCATCGGCGCCCGCGCAGAATGATCCGATGATCACTGGCTACTGGGATCCGGTGCCCACCGCCCGGCGCCTCGCCCCGCCCGAGGGCTCGCGCTTCGCGCATTTCGGGTCGCCCATGTTCAAGGGGGTCTGGGCCGAGCGGAACTGGCGCAACGTCCCGGGCCCGTTCTACGGCGCGGACACCGACAGCCTGATGCTGAGCCGGGACTGGGCGCCGGCGCACATCGCCTACGACGACGACTGCTGCGAGTTCGTCTTCCGCCAGCCGGTGAACGAGCGGGAGACCGAGACCCTGCTCGACGGCGCCGGCTGGGAGCTCTACAACGGCTACGCCATGGACGGCGACGACCACTGGACGGTCGAGGGCGTACGCGACTGGTGGCGGGACCGGGGCCGGGTGCGCGAGTGGGCCGTCCGGACGGGCGCGCAGTGGGCCGGGTGGGACGAGACGGACGAGTTCGCCGGCTTCTACCGCGCGCACGCGCAGGGGCACCGGGACTTCGTCGCGCACATCGACGACGGCCTGGAGGCCTACCTGCGCGGCTACCTGTACTGGCTGGAGCACCGGCGCGAGCCGGAGCCCCGGGAGGCCCTGCCCGGGCTGTGAGCCCCGGCCCGAAAGGCGCCGGCGCGGCTCCGGACGGGGAGCCGCGCCGACGGGATCGGGGCCCGGATCAGGCGATGCGGTCCAGCACGATCGGGGTCGCCGAGAAGGACGTGCCCGCCGCGGCGACGTCGAAGGTGCCCTCCAGCGCCGCCAGGGCGTAGTCGAACTTCTCCGGGGTGTCGGTGTGCAGGGTCATCAGCGGCTGGCCCGCCGTGACCGTGTCGCCCGGCTTCGCGTGGAGCTCGATGCCCGCGCCCGCCTGGACCGGGTCCTCCTTGCGCGCGCGGCCGGCGCCCAGGCGCCAGGCGCCCACGCCCACGCCGTACGCGTCCAGCCGGGTCAGCACGCCCGAGGACGGGGCCGTGACCACGTGCTGCTCGCGGGCCACCGGCAGGGCCGCGTCCGGGTCGCCGCCCTGGGCCGCGATCATCCGGCGCCACACGTCCATCGCGGAGCCGTCGGCCAGGGCCTTCGCCGGGTCGGCGTCCTTGATGCCCGCCGCGTCCAGCATCTCCCGGGCCAGGGCCAGGGTCAGCTCGACGACGTCCGAGGGGCCGCCGCCCGCCAGGACCTCGACGGATTCGCGGATCTCCAGGGCGTTGCCCGCGGTGAGGCCGAGCGGGGTGGACATGTCGGTGAGCAGGGCGACCGTCTTGACTCCGCTGTCCGTGCCCAGGCCCACCATGGTGCGGGCCAGCTCGCGCGCGTCCTCGATGTTCTTCATGAAGGCGCCGGTGCCGACCTTCACGTCCAGGACGAGGGAGCCGGTGCCCTCGGCGATCTTCTTCGACATGATCGAGGAGGCGATGAGCGGGATCGCCTCGACGGTCCCGGTCACGTCGCGCAGCGCGTAGAGCTTCTTGTCGGCCGGGGCCAGGCCGTCGCCGGCGGCGCAGATGACGGCGCCGGTGGTGTCCAGGACGTGCAGCATCTCCTCGTTGGAGAGCAGCGCGCGCCAGCCGGGGATGGACTCCAGCTTGTCCAGGGTGCCGCCGGTGTGGCCGAGGCCGCGGCCGGAGAGCTGCGGGACGGCCGCGCCGCAGGCGGCGACGAGCGGGGCCAGCGGCAGGGTGATCTTGTCGCCGACGCCGCCGGTGGAGTGCTTGTCGGCGGTCGGACGGGAGAGGGAGTCGAAGTTCATCCGCTCGCCGCTGGCGATCATCGCGGCGGTCCAGCGGGCGATCTCGGCCCGGTTCATGCCGTTGAGCAGGATGGCCATCGCCAGCGCCGACATCTGCTCGTCGGCGACCACGCCGCGCGTGTACGCGTCGATGACCCAGTCGATCTGCTCGGGGCTCAGTTCACCGCGGTCGCGCTTGGTACGGATGACGGAGATGACGTCCATGGAAGTGCTTCCTTCTACGCGCATAGAGAGAGGAGAGGGGTTGGCGGGAGGGCCAAGGGGGACGGCCCCCCGCCCTGCAGGGTGGGGGGCCGTCGCCGCGGCTATCTCAGATGGTCCGGCCCGAAGGCCTGCGGCAGCATCGCGGAGAGCGGCAGGACGCCTTCCGGCGTCTCCACCTGGAGCTCGGCGCCGCCGAACTCGAAGAGGAGCTGGCGGCAGCGGCCGCAGGGGACGAGGATCTCGCCCTTGCCGTCCACGCACGTGAAGTGCGTGAGGCGGCCGCCGCCCGTGGCCTGGAGGGAGGAGACCAGCCCGCATTCGGCGCACAGGCCGAGCCCGTAGCTGGCGTTCTCGACGTTGCAGCCGACGACGGTGCGGCCGTCGTCGACCAGCGCCGCGACGCCGACCGGGAAGCCCGAGTACGGGGCGTACGCCCGGGACATGGCCTCCCGGGCGGCCTCGCGCAGCGCCTCCCAGTCGGGAGCGGCCGTCACTTGCCCTGGCCCTTGCGGTACGGCATGCCGTCCGCCTTCGGCATCCGCAGGCGCTGCGCGGACAGCGCGAGCACCAGCAGCGTGGTCAGGTACGGGGCGGCGTCCACGAACTGGCTGGGCACCTGGTCCGTCAGCGCGTACCAGAGGAACAGCAGCACGGCGAAGACCGCCGAGACCGCGGCCGGGACGTAGCGCTTCTTGTACAGCTGCCAGGCGACGACCAGGACGAGCAGGATCGCGATGAGCAGGAGCATCGCGTGGACGTTCTCGGCGCCGCCGCGCAGCTTGAGGCTGTCGGTGAAGCCGAAGAGTCCGGCGCCGAGCGCCATGCCGCCCGGCATCCAGTTGCCGAAGATCATCGCGGCGAGGCCGATGTAGCCGCGGCCGCCGGTCTGGCCCTCCTGGTAGATCGGGCTGGCCACGATCGACAGGAACGCGCCGCCGAGGCCCGCGAGGGCGCCCGAGACGATCACGGCGATGTACTTGTACTTGTAGACGTTGACGCCGAGGGATTCGGCGGCGACGGGGTTCTCGCCGCAAGAGCGCAGGCGCAGGCCGAAGGTGGTGCGCCAGAGCACCCACCAGGTGCCGGGGATCAGCAGCAGGGCGACGACGGTCAGCAGCGACAGGCCGGTGACCAGGCCGCCGACGAGGCCCGCGACGTCCGAGACGAAGAACCAGTGCTTGCCCTGGAGGGTCGCCATCCAGTCCGACAGCCCGGGGATGGTGATCTCGTAGATCGGTTCGACGCGCGGGGACTGCTTGGAGGAGCCGCCGGGCGCCTCGGCGAACGTGAAGTTCGACAGGTACTGGGTGAAGCCCAGCGCCAGGATGTTGATGGCCACACCGGAGACGATGTGGTTCACGTTGAAGGTGACCGTGATGATCGCGTGCAGCAGGCCGCCGATGGCGCCGCCGATCAGACCGGCGATGACGCCGGTCCAGGGGCCCCACTGGTAGCCGGCCCAGGCACCGAACCAGGTGCCGAGGATCATCATGCCTTCGAGGCCGATGTTGACGACGCCCGCGCGCTCGGCCCACAGGCCGCCGAGGCCGGCGAGGCCGATCGGCACGGCGAGGGAGAGCGCTCCGGAGACCTGGCCGATGGAGGTCAGGTCGTCCGCGCCGCTGATCACGCGGACCAGCGAGACGAGCGCGAGGCCGCCCGCGATGATCAGCATGATCCACGGGAGGGTGAGCTTGGTGCGTCCGCCCTGCTTCTTGGGCGCGGCGCTGGTCGCGGAAACGGTGCTGGTGCTCACGCCGAGACCTCCTTGTCGGTCGTGATGGCGTGGCCCGCGGCCAGCTCCTCGCCGACCTTCTGCTGCTGGCGTCGGATGCCGTAACGGCGGACGAGCTCGTAGGAGACGACCACCGCGATCACGATCAGGCCCTTCATGATCGTGCCGATCTCCTTGGCGTACCCGGCCGTGTCGAGCGAGGCCGAGGCCTTGTCGATGAAGGCCATCAGGAACGCGGCGAAGAAGATGCCGATGGGGCTGTTGCGGCCCAGCAGCGCGATGGTGATGCCGGTGAAGCCGACGCCGACCGGGAAGGACAGGCTGTACGTGTGGCTCTCGCCCAGCAGCACCGGCATGCCGGCGAGGCCGGCGACGGCGCCGGAGATGAGCATCGAGGTGATGATCATCTTCTTGGCGTCCACGCCGGAGGCCTGCGCGGCGGACTCGCTGGCGCCGGTGGCGCGCAGGTCGAAGCCGAAGCGGGTGCGGTTCAGGACGAACCAGTAGACGGCGCCCAGGGCGAAGGCGATGAAGGTGAAGCCGTAGATCTCCAGGCCGTCACCGAGGGAGATCGCCGGGAACCAGCCCGACTTCGCGATCTCGCCGGTGGTCAGGTCGTTCGAGCCCTGGGGCTGCACGCCGAGGTTCTTCGGCAGGATCAGCCAGGCGATCAGGCTGGTGGCGATCGCGTTCAGCATGATCGTGGAGACGACCTCGCTGACTCCGCGCTTGGCCTTCAGGATGCCCGCGATGCCGGCCCAGAAGGCACCGACCAGCATGGCGACGACCACGATCAGCAGGATGTGCAGCGGGCCGGGCAGCGAGACCGCCGCGCCGACGACCGCCGACAGCATCGCCGCGAGCCGGTACTGGCCGTCGACGCCGATGTTGAAGAGGTTCATCCGGAAGCCGACGGCCACGGCCAGGGCCGCCAGGTAGTACGTGCCGGCCTGGTTGACGATGAGGACCTGGACGTCCTCGTAGCCCGCGTTCTCCACCATGAGCCGCAGCGGTTCGATCGGGTCCACACCCGTCGCCGCCAGGACGACCATGGTCAGCAGGAAGGCGGTGACCAGCGCGAGCGCGGGCCCGGCGAAGCCGAGGAGCAGCCGGTCCTTGTCGAGTTTCTTCATCGGGCCTCGTCCTCCGGGGAGTCGGTACGGGCGTCCGTGCCGGCGGCGGAGTTGTTGTCGGTGGCGTCCAGGTTCCCGGTGGCGGCGCCCGTCATGGCGGTGCCGAGCTCCTCCGGGGTCACGGTCGCGGGGTCGGCGTCCGCGACCAGGCGGCCGCGGTAGATCACGCGCAGGGTGTCGGACAGGCCGATGAGCTCGTCCAGGTCGGCGGAGATCAGCAGGACCGCCAGGCCTTCGCGGCGGGCCTCGCGGATCGCGTCCCAGATCTGCGCCTGCGCACCGACGTCCACACCGCGGGTGGGGTGGGCGGCGATGAGGAACTTCGGGTTGTGGCTCATCTCGCGGCCGACGATCAGCTTCTGCTGGTTGCCGCCGGAGAGCGAGGCCGCGGTGACCTCGATGCCGGGCGTGCGGACGTCGTACTCGCGCACGATCCGCTCGGTGTCCTTGCGGGCGGCCTTCGGGTCGATGACGCCGCGCTTGGAGTTGGGGGCCTCGGTGACGTGGCCGAGGATGCGGTTCTCCCAGAGGGGCGATTCCAGCAGCAGACCGTGCCGGTGGCGGTCCTCGGGGATGTAGCCGATGCCGCCCTCGCGGCGCTTGCGCACCGGGAACTTGGTGATGTCCTCGCCGTCGAGGGTGATGACGCCCGCGTCGGGGGTCAGCATGCCCATGAGGGCCTCGATGAGCTCGGTCTGGCCGTTGCCCTCGACGCCCGCGATGCCGAGGATCTCGCCCTTGTGGATCGTGAGGCTGATCCCGTCGAGCAGCAGGCGTCCGCCGACCGCGGTCTCGCGCAGGTTGGCGTCCGGCAGGCCCGGCGTGCGCGCGGTGTCCTCGGTGACGACGGGTGCGCCGCCCTCGGCGACGGTCAGCCGCTCGACCTGGAGCATCGGGACGGTGGTCACCGTGGACTCGCGGGTCTCCGGCGAGGGCAGCTCGGAGCCGACCATCAGTTCGGCGAGCTGCTTGGTGGTGGCGGTCCGCGGGTCGGCGGTGCCGACCGTGGTGCCGCGCCGGATGACGGTGATGTCGTCGGCGACCTTCAGGACCTCGCCCAGCTTGTGCGAGATGAAGATGACGGTCAGGCCCTCGGACTTGAGTTCGCGCAGGTTGTCGAAGAGCGCGTCGACCTCCTGCGGCACGAGCACCGCGGTCGGCTCGTCGAGGATGAGGATCTTCGCGCCGCGGTAGAGGACCTTGAGGATCTCCACGCGCTGGCGGTCGGCGACGCCGAGGTCCTCGACCAGGGCGTCGGGACGCACGCCGAGGCCGTACGCGTCCGAGATCTCCTTGATCTTCTTACGGGCCTTCGCGCCGATGCCGTAGAGCTTCTCGCCGCCGAGGACCACGTTCTCCAGGACGGTGAGGTTGTCGGCGAGCATGAAGTGCTGGTGCACCATGCCGATGCCGCGGGCGATGGCATCGCCGGGGCTGCTGAAGGAGACCTGCTCCCCGTCGATGGCGATGGTGCCCTCGTCCGGCTTCTGCATGCCGTAGAGGATCTTCATCAGCGTCGACTTGCCGGCGCCGTTCTCACCGATCAGGGCGTGGACCGTGCCCTTGCGGACGGTGATCGCGATGTCCTTGTTGGCGACGACGCCGGGGAAGCGCTTGGTGATGCCGTGCAGTTCTACGGCGGGGGGCGGGCTGGACGCGTTGATGACGCACTCTCCTTGGCGCGGAAGGAGCTGAAGGCAGGGAGGGACAGAGCGGGGGTGTGAAAGTATCGCGTCCACGATGCTTCTACGCGCGTAGCACTGTCGAAAGTGAAAACTTGCGGCCAACCGGCCACAAGATCACATGAAACCACGTGACATGAGCCGGGGCCCGGGAGCGATGAGACCGCTTCCCGGACCCCGGGTATCACGCGTGCAGCAGGTCGGACCAGGCCTTACGGCGCGGTCTTGACCTCGATCTTCTTGGCGATGATGTCGGCCTTCGCCTTGTCGACCGCGGCGATGAGGTCGGTCATCTCCTTGTACTTCGGGTTGGAGTCGGCCAGGCCGACGCCGTCCTTGTCCAGGCCGTAGCGGACCTCACCGGACTCGGGCTTGCCGTCCTGGACCGACTTGATCAGGTTGTAGACCGAGTCGGAGACGTCCTTGGTGACCGAGGTCAGGATGGAGTCCTTGTACTTCGCCAGACCGGCCTGGTTGTACTGGTCCGAGTCGACGCCGATGGCCCACTTGCCCTTGGCGGCGGTGGCCTCGATGGCACCGGAGCCGGCCAGACCCGCGGCCGAGTAGATCACGTCGGCGCCCTTGTCGAGCTGGCCCTCGGCCGCGGCCTTGCCCAGGTCGGGCTTGGCGAAGCCGTCGAAGTTCGGCGGCTGCGTCAGGTACTGGACGAGCACCTTGGCGTTCGGGTTGGTGTCCTTGACGCCCTGCGCGAAGCCGGCCTCGAACTTCTTGATCAGCGGAACCTCGACACCGCCGATGAAGCCGACCGTGCCGGTCTTGGACGCCTTGGCGGCGGCGACGCCGGCCAGGTAGGAGCCCTGCTCCTCGTTGAAGACGAGGTTGGCGATGTTCTTCGCCTGCACCGAGGTGTCGTCGATGATGCCGAAGGTGGTGTCCGGGAACTTCTCGGCGACCTTCTTGATGGCCGGCGCGTAGGCGAAGCCGACGCCGATGACCGGGTTGTTGCCCTTGCGGGCCAGCTCGGTGAGGCGCTGGACCTTGTCGGCCTCGCCCTCGCCGTCGGTGGGCTCCGCCTGGGCGCCCTTGATCTTGAGGTCCGTCTCGGCCTTGTGCAGGCCCTCGTAGGCGGCGTCGTTGAACGACTGGTCGCCACGGCCACCGATGTCGTACGCGATGGCGGCGGACTTCTCCGCGGAGGACGAGGCGGAGGAAGACGAGTCGGAGGACTTCTTACCACCGCAGGCGGTGGCAGAGAGGGCCAGCGCAGCGGACGCGAGGCCCACGGTGGCGATCCTGGTGATCCGGCGCAAGGGGAGGCTCCTTCAAAACCTGACCGAAGCGCCACGACCGGCGCTGGTTTCGCCGAGATCGTAACGCGCGTAGATGTCAGTTAAAGGCCCGTTCATGAGTCGTTATCGGATCGTCGTGAACCGGACAGTGACCGATCAGTAACAGCCGACGCGCCCGACCCATGTGTACCAAGGGCCGGACGCGTCCGCCGGATCAACCGCCGATGTTGTAAGAACTTCTACCCGGCCGACCCCGCGAGCCTGGCGCGTCGCGCTTCGAACGGCTTGCCGTCGAGCAGGGCCGCGGCCGTGAAGAACTCCACTCCGACCCCGATCGCGGTCTCGTCCACGTCGAAATCGCCCCGGTGCAGATCCCGCTTCGTGGTGTCCCCCGGCGTACGGACGCCCAGGCGCGCCATGGCCCCCGGGACGTGCTCCAGGTACCAGGAGAAGTCCTCGCCGCCCAGGCTCTGCTCGGTGTCCTCGACCGCGTCGGCCCCGCGCCGGGCGCTCATCGCCTCGCGCAGCAGTTCGGTGACCACCGGATCGTTGACGACCGGGGGGACCCCGCGCACGTAGGTGATCTCCGACTTCGCGCGGTGCATCGAGGCGATCTCGTCGATGATCGCGTGGATCTGGTCGGGGGCCTCGTGCCAGGAAGCCAGGTCCAGGCACCGAACGGTTCCGGACAGTTCCGCGTGCATCGGGATGACGTTGCAGGCGTGCCCGGCCTCGATCCTGCCCCAGGTGACCGACATTCCCGAGCGGGCGTCCATCCGCTTGGTCAGCAGCGCCGGCAGGTCGAGGGCGAGCCGGGCGGCCGCCGTCACCAGGTCGGTGGTCAGGTGCGGACGGGCCGTGTGCCCGCCGGGGCCTTCGAGGGTGACCTCCAGCCGGTCGCAGGCCGAGGTGATGGGCCCGGTGCGCAGGCCGATGCGGCCGGCGTCGACCCGGGGGTCGCAGTGCAGGGCGATGATCTTGCCCACGCCGTCGAGCACCCCGGAGTCGATGGCCTCGGTGGCGCCGCCGGGCAGCACCTCCTCGGCGGGCTGGAAGAGCAGCCGCACGGGCCGGGGCAGCTCGCCGCGGCGTTCGAGCTCGGCGAGGACGAGGCCGGCGCCGAGCACCACGGTGGTGTGCACGTCGTGGCCGCAGGCGTGGGCGCGGTCCGGGACGGTGGAGCGGTACGAGACGTGCGTCTTGGCATCCGGGATGGGCAGGGCGTCGATGTCCGCGCGCAGGGCCAGCATGGGACGTACGCCGTCCCAGGTGCCGACGTCACAGATGAGGCCGGTGCCCGACTTCAGCACCCTCGGGCGCAGGCCCGCTTTCTCCAGCCGGGCCTTGATCGCCGCCGTGGTGCGGAACTCCTGGTGTCCTAGCTCGGGATGCATGTGCAAGTCCCGGCGGAAGGCGATCAGTTCGGCACGCAGGTGGTCCGGAAGCTTGCCGGGCAGCTCGGGCCGGTCGGGCGCGGCGGGCTGGGCGGTCTGGGACTCGCGGGACATCAACTGGTTCACCCGTTCAAGGGTAGGCGCACCCATGGGTCAACTGGCTGGAGATCACCAAAAGTTCATGCCGTTAGGGGAAAGAAACCCGGCCTCTGGACGCATGACCGGATGGACGCGCGGGTAAACTCGCGCGCTTAACTCTGCACTCATCCGGCCGCCGAAGCCGTCTGAGCAGGAAGTCTGTGCACATCACGGGCGGTGTCGGTGACTCCGGCGAGGAAACCGCGGGCCCGCTCCGAGGCCGACGGGGTGAGCCAGCTCGGATCGACATCGCATACGGCCACGGTCACACCGGTGCCGATCAGCGCGTACGGCAGGGTGTGGACGACCGTGGACGGAAAGCTGACGATCGTCCGGCCGACCGGTCCCCGCCGGGCGATCAGCTCCAGCGGCAGGTCCGGGCGTACGATCTCCAGCCCCGTCGCCTCGCTCAGCAGGCGCAGCTTCTCCGGGGCCTCCCGGCGGTGGGCGAAGTAGCGGGTCGCGCCGTGTTCCAGGGTCAGGGCGCGGACCGCCTCCAGGTAGCGGTCCGGGTCGACGACGCCGGTCTCCACCAGCGAGGTCCCGACCAGGTCGGTGCCCTTGGTCAGCCGGGGCGGGCCGAACCGGGCCCGGGTCCAGGCGAAGTCGTTGAGCCGGACGGTCATCCCGCCGTGCGCGGTGACCGGCATCGAGCTGAACACCTCGACGCGGCGTCCGCCGTCCGGGCCCGGGGTGAACCGCCGCCGGGCCGTCGCCGAGACCGGCGCGTACGCCAGCTCCCGCAGCCGGCCCGGGAGGCCTCCGCCGCCGACCCGGTGCCAGCGCACGAGGCGCTCGCCGCGGGCCGTCTGGGCGATGAACTCCATGGTCGCGGTGCCGTCGTCGACCACGACGAGCTCCTCGGCCCGGACGAGCGTGAGCAGGAGCTGCACGTAGCGGGAGAACGGATCCCCTATCACCACCCGCTCGGCCGCCCGTACCTCCCGCGCGAGCGCCGCGAAGGCCTTGACGGGCGCGAACCGGCCGCCGCGGGCCTCCTGCCAGCACACCTCGTGCCCCTCGTCCCGGGCCAGCCCCGCCATCCGGCGCAGCTGCCCGCGGGACATCGGGTCGGTGGGCGGGAGCACCACGATCCGCAGCCCCCCGGCGGCGACCGGCGCGCCCGGAGCGGGATCGCTCCCGCCGCCGCGGGCCGGTTGCCGCGGGACGGCTCCGAGGAGCCGGTCGGCCCCTCGGGCGTGCGCCCACTCCAGGACGTTGAGCAGTTGGACCGGGCTTTCGACGAAGGCCAGGGTCGGGGCAGGTGCTGAGGGGGTCACCACGTACTCCTCGGGAGAGGGTGGCGGGGCCGGAGATCCAGCCCCGCCGGCGTGTGGGGCGCGGGGTCCGGGGCGGAGCCCCGGGAGGGGCCGGGCGCGGCCCGGCCTACGGGTCGGGGCGCCGGCCTATACGGTGGCGAGCTCCCCCTGGACGCGGCGGAGCTTCTTCATGGGGGCGAGCTCGGAGTCGTAGACCCGCTTGATGCCGTCGCCCAGCGCGGTCTCGATGGTGCGGATGTCGCGGACCAGGCGGGTCAGGCCGCCCGGCTCCACGGAGGCGGCCTGGTCGGAGCCCCACATCGCGCGGTCGAGGGTGATGTGGCGCTCCACGAAGGAGGCGCCGAGGGCCACGGCGGCCAGGGTGGTCTGCAGACCCGTCTCGTGGCCGGAGTAGCCGATCGGGACGTTCGGGTACTCCTCCCGCAGGGTGTTGATCACCCGCAGGTTGAGCTCCTCGGCCTTGGCCGGGTACGTGGAAGTGGCGTGGCAGAGAAGGATGTTGTCGCTGCCGAGCACCTCCACCGCGTGCCGGATCTGCTTCGGGGTGGACATGCCGGTGGAGAGGACGACGGTGCGGCCGGTGGAGCGCAGGGCGCGCAGCAGCTCGTCGTCGGTGAGGGAGGCGGAGGCGACCTTGTGGGCGGGGACGTCGAACTTCTCCAGGAAGGCGACGGCCTCGGTGTCCCACGGGGAGGCGAACCAGTCGATGCCGCGCTTGGCGCAGTGTTCGTCGATGGCGCGGTACTCGCTCTCGCCGAACTCCACGCGGTGGCGGTAGTCGATGTAGGTCATCCGGCCCCAGGGGGTGTCGCGCTCGATGTCCCACTGGTCGCGGGGGGTGCAGATCTCGGGGGTGCGCTTCTGGAACTTCACGGCGTCGCAGCCGGCTTCGGCGGCGGCGTCGATGAGGGCGAGGGCGTTGCCGAGATCGCCGTTGTGGTTGATGCCGATCTCGCCGACGACGTAGACGGGGTGGCCCGGTCCGGCGGTGCGGGAGCCGAAGGTACGGAGGCGGGGGGCGGGGGTGACCGTCATGGCAGGGCTGTCCTTCGGAGCGTGGGGTGTACGAGGGGGTGCGGTGGGGGTCGGGGTGGGGAGCGGGGTGGTGGCCGCGGCCGGGCGGGGTGTGCGGGCCGGTGCGGTGAGGGGGGCGAGCGGGGCGAGTACGGGGACGAGGGCGCGGGCTCGGGCCAGGTCGTGCGGGTCGTCGATCTCCAGCACCCGCGCCGGGTCGGTGGCGACCGGGACGGTCCGCCCGAAGAACCGGTGGCGGGCGGTCCGGAAGCCGGCGGCGTCCATGGCGTAGGCGGCGCCGGTCTCCAGGAGGTCCTGGGGGCGGTCCTGGCGGCGGGGGCGGTACGAGGTGTCGTGGTTGACCCCGGTCCCGGAGCCGTCGGGCGCCGCCCGCCAGAGGAAGCCGTGGAAGGGGGCTGCGGTGAGCGCGGAGTCGGCGGCGCCGGACGCGACGGCGGCGGCGACGGACTCCACGTCGGAGGCGGTGACGAAGGGGCTGGTGCACTGGACGAGGAGGACCACGTCGACGGTGACGGAGTGCAGCTCCTCGAAGGCGTCGAGCGCGTGCAGCAGGGCGGCCTCGCTGGTGGCGGTGTCCCCGGAGATCCCGGCGGGCCGCCGCAGCACCACGGCCCCGGCCCCGCGGGCCGCGTCGCCGATGGCCTCGGAGTCGGTGGACACCAGGACGTCGGTGACGGTCGCGGCCCCCAGACAGGCCCGGACGGCCCGGACCACGAGCGGCATCCCGCCGACGTCGGCCAGGTTCTTCCCGGGCACCCCCTTGGACCCCCCGCGTGCGGGGATCACGGCGAGCACCCTGGGCACGGCACGGACCTCCCGGAGCGCCCCCGCGGCGGCCGGCCCGGGAACGGCGGCGAGGCGTGTCGCTGCCGCGGGCGCAGCAGCGGCGCGGGTCGCGGCGGCGGGCGTGGCTGCGGCACGTGCGACATCGGCGGGCGTGGCGGCGGCGCCTCCGCCGGCGGGCGGAGTGGTGGCTGCTGCGCCTGTTGCAGCAGTCGGCGGCGCGGCGGTGGGCGGTGCGGCGGCGGGCCTGGCGGCCGGCACGGCAGCGGGGGGCGTCGTAGCGGGGGCCGTAGCTGCGGGGGCCGTAGCTGCGGCGCGGGTGGCGGCCGCGGCGCGGGTCGCGGCCGCGCGGGCGACGGCGGCGCGGGTGACGGCTCGGGCCGGGCGGGGGCTCACAGCTCCCCCATGCGGCGGATCACCGGCGCGACGCGCTGGACGCCGTGACGGTAGGCGCCCCGGGCGGCTTCGCGCAGGTGGGCGCGGAGCCGGCGGCGCAGCCGGGACCCCTCGGTGCCGGTCCGGGCCGCGCCGGGCAACGGGTGCCCGTCGGGGCCGAGATGGTGCCTGGCCAGGATCCCGGGCAGGTACCCCGGCGCGGTGTCCCGGGTGTAGTAGGGCGCCACGGGCGGGAGCGGTCCCCCGCCGAGCAGCTTCGCGAGGTGCGCCTGCGCGGCGGCGTACTGGTCGGCGGGGCCCGGGGCGGGGGCCGCAGCCGGTCCGGGCACGGCCACCGCCGGGTTGCCGACGCCCTGGGCTGCGAGCCACCGGGGGTCGGCCTCGGGGAGGAGGCCCGCGTCGAGCTGGGTCCAGGAGGCCAGGCAGCCGGAGCCCAGGAAGTGGTGGTTGCCGAGGGTCTCGCGGACGCCGAGGTCGGTCAGGACGGCCGTCGGGATGCCCCGGTGGAGGGACTCCAGGGCCGCCGTGGAGGAGACGGTGACCAGCAGGTCCGTGGTGTCCAGGACCTCGCCCATGTTCCCGTACACCAGACGGCAGTTGGAGGGGAGCCCGCCGGGGAGCTGCTCCGCCAGGCGCTGGTAGGGAAGCTCCTCCAGGTGCGTGGTGTGCTCCCCCGGCCGGCTGCGCAGTTTGATCAGCACCTCGCGCCCGGGGTGCAGCCGGGCGTGTTCCGCGGCGCGGCGCAGCAGGTACGCACGGTCCGCGCGGGCGTCCGGCACGGACGGCTGGACCGCGAAGACCACCCGGAGGGCGGTGCTCCCCGCAGGCTCGTACCCGTGCGCGTCGGCCGGTTCGAGGAAGGGGAGGGCGGTTTCCACGACGGCCCCGGCGTCGGCGCCGACCCCCTCGTAGACCGCGCGGAACCGCCCGGCGTCGTGGCGGGAGTTGGCGAGGACCAGGTCGGCCCCGTGGCGCAGCAGCAGGCCGTCGGCGAGCTTCTCGTAGACGACTCCGACGTACCCGGTGACGAACGCCGGCCGTGCGGCGGGCTCCGGCCACAGGGCGCGGGCCCCGTGCAGGACGGCCTGGACGGCGCCGCCGACCAGGGCGAGGACGACCACGTCGTACCGGTCGCCGGGTTCCCGCTCCGCCGCCGACAGTTCGGCGAGGAATCCCGCGCAGGTGACTTCGGTGAGCCGGTCCGCCCGGACCCCGACCTCGCCGAGCTGGCGCGCCGTGGGCGTGGCCCGGCCGCGGAGCAGGTATCCGGTCAGGTGGACGGAGTCCGGTTCCGGGGAAAGGCGGCGCGCGGTGAGCGCTCCCCATTTCCAGCGGGTGTCGGAATCGGCGAGTACGGCCACACGGAGGGCGGCCCGATGGGCCGCGCGGTTGCTTGCTGGCACCCGGCAGAAGTTATTCCGGCTTTTCGGTGATCGGCCCAACGAACGCACAACAGCGGGTTAACAGCCCGTCGACTCCATGCGAAAGCGTGCGGGTTAACGTGCCTGCCGTGCGTCGTTCACATGGAATCCGTGTCCGGGCCACAGTGAATGACGAGCGGCGCCCTAATGTCTCGCGAGTGCTCAAGCTCTCTGTTGTCGTGCCGTTCTTCAACGTGCAGACGTATGCGCCGGATGCCCTGAAAAGCCTCGAAGTCAACGCCCGGGACGATTTCGAGTTCCTGCTCGTCGACGACCGCTCGACGGACGGGACGCCCGCGCTCCTGGAACGGGCGGCCCGCGAGCTGCCCGGCGCGGTGCACCTCAGACACGAGCGCAACGGCGGCCTGGCGACGGCGCGCAACACGGGTCTGGACGCGGCCCGCGGGGAGTACATCGCCTTCCTGGACGGGGACGACTGGCTGGCGCCGGGCCACCTGGCCCGCACCCTGGCCGCCATCGAGGCTCTGAACTGCGATTTCGTGCGCACCGACCATGTCCAGTGCACGGGCAGGACGCGCAGTGTCCAGCGCGTCCCCTACGGGCCGGAGTCGGTGGTGGCCGATCCTCGCGGCGCGATCCTGCCCGTCGCCCGGGCGACCTCGGTGGACTATCCGTACGCCTGGGCGGGGATGTACCACCGGCGGCTGCTGGACCGCGGGCTGCTGCACTTCACGGACGGTCTGCGGACGGCGGAGGACCGGCCGTGGATCTGGCGGCTGCACCGGGAGGCGGAGTCCTTCGCCCCGGTCGGTCTGCCCGGAATCTTCTACCGTCGCGGGGTTTCCACCTCGCTGACACAAATCGGCGACGAGCGGCAGCTCGATTTCATTCGGGCATTCGATCAAGTTCTGTCGGAAACGGCCGCCGACCGGGAATCCGATCTCCTCCTCCCGAAGGCCGTCCGAACATACTGTGCAATTATCGCGCACCATGTCGGGTCCATCGAAAGGTTCGAACCGTCCGTGGCCAGAAAACTCCGATCGATGAGCACGGCCGCACTCGGCAGAATGCCGCAGCAGCTCCTGGACCGGACCCTCGACGCGATGGACGCCGACCGCGCGGCCCTGCTCCGCCGGCTCCGCCGCCGCTCCACGGCCGGATCCGCCCCCGCGACCCCCGCCGCTCCCGCCGCGTCCGCCGGGGTGACGGCGTGAACGTCACCCAGATCTTCCTGGCCTCCACCCTCTACGGCACGGCCACCCTCGCCGCCGCCCTCGACGCGGACCTGTTCCCGCCCGCCGGCCGCCGGATCCTGCTGACCAGCAACCACTCCGTCACCGCCGAGATCACCCCCGGCCTGCCCGACGCGCCCGGCTTCGCCGCCCTGAGCAGCCGCTTCGACACGGTCCTCGACTGGAACGCCGTCATCGCCCCGCAGCACCCCAGCACCTGGAGCCCGCGGGCCGAGGACGTCCCGCTGTGGGAACGCCAGTTGCGCGCCTCCTGGGGCCTGGGCACCGACCGCGTCGAGCTGATCGTGGAATCGCTCCAGGTGCCGCCCGCGCAGAGCCTGTGCCGGCTCTTCCCCGGGGCGGCCATGGAGGTCTACGCCGACGGGCTGATGAGCTACGGCCCCACCCGCTTCCGGCTCGACCCGGCGCTCGGGATGCGCGTACGGAGGGTGCTGCACCTGGACCTCGTACCGGGCCTGGAGCCGCTGCTGCTGACCGAGTTCGGAGTACGGGCCGAGGCGATCCCGGCCGCCGCCTTCCTCAAGGTCATCGGCGAGCTCGACGCGGCGGTCCAGACGCCGGAGATCGAGACCCCGGAGATCGAGACCGCCTCGTCCGCGGCCCCCGCGCTCCTGCTGGGCCAGTACCTCTCCGCCCTCGACCTGGTGACCGCCGCCGAGGAGGAGGAACTGCACGTGGAGATGGTCCGGGGCGCGCACGCGCTGGGCCACCGCGAGCTGGTCTTCAAACCCCACCCCAGCGCCCCCGCCGCCTACTCCCGCCGTGCGGAGGAGGAGGCCGGGCGGCTCGGCGTCCGGCTCACCGTACTGAGCACCCCGGTGCTCGCCGAGACCCTCTACGAGCGGCTGCGCCCGGCCCTGGTCGTCGGCTGCTTCTCCACGGGACTGCTCACCGCCGCCACGCTGTACGGGCTCCCGGTGGCCCGGACCGGCACGGGGACCGTCCTCGCGCGGCTGTCCCCGTACCCGAACAGCAACCGGATCCCGCTCGTCCTGGCCGACGCCCTGCTGCCCGACCTCGCGGACCCCGCGGCCGTACGCTCCTGGACCCCGCCGGGACCCGAACGGGTCGCGGCGGACCTGGCGGGCCTGCTCGCGGCGGTGGGCTTCACCATGCAGCCGAAGATCCTGACGGAGCACCGCGCGGAGGCCGAGCGCTGGCTGACCGCGCACCTGACCCCGGACACCTGGCGCTACTTCACCCGCCGCCGGCTGACCACGCTGGGCCTGCCGGGCGGCATCCCGGCACAGCTGTCCTTCCTGCCCCGCAGCCGCGCCGCCCGCCGGCTGGCCCGGCTGCTGCGCAGGGCGGTCGGGTAGCCGGCCGAGGCGGCTACGGGGCGGTGCCGGCCGTGGTGTCCACGGTGACGTTCATGTTCGTGGTGCTCAGCCAGGGCGTGTTGTCCCGCACCTTCCACGTGGTGTCCCCGCGGAAGGGCTGGACCACGGTGAAGCGGCCGGCGTCGTCCGTGCGGGCGGACGCCCCGCCCACGCTGATGGCGGCCCCCGCGGGCACCGGCTTCCACGTGCCGTCGGCGGACTCCCAGGTGACGGTTCCGCTGACCCGGGCGTCCGTTCCGTAGGGGCCGGTCAGGGTCGGGGAGTCCAGGGCGATGCGCGCGGTCACGGCCGCCACGGGCACCGGTACGGACGTCTCGCCCCTGACGCCGTCCGCCTCGGCCGCCAGGTGGACGGCCGTCTTGTAGGAGTCCTCTCCGTCGCCGTTCTCGGCACCGGAGGCGGTGACCCGGGACTCGAACCGCCCCCGCGCGTCGGTGGCGAGCTGTGTGATGACGGAGCCGGTCCTGGCCGTGAACGCGCCCGTGAACGGCTTGGTCGAGCCGGTGCGGGGGTCGTGGACCGTGATGTAGCCGGAGACCACCGTGTCCGGGTACGCGAGGGAGACCACGTTCGCGGCCGCCAGGTGGTCGAAGGAGAGGAACGGCTTCCCGTCCTCGGTGGGCGCCTTGGGCGCCGGGGTGGCCGGTGTGACTGTGGTCGCCGTGGGCGCCGTGGTCACTGCGGGCGACGCGGACACAGCGGACACAGCGGACGCCGTATGGTCCACGGCGCGGGCGGCCGCGGACACGGCCAGTACGGCCGCCGCGGCCGTCACCGCACAGCGGACCGTGCGGATGTGCTTCTTCATTGATCCCCCCAGATCGATTCTTCGGTCGATCAGGGGACCGCCGGGACCGCCCGATGGTTGTACGGCGAATCGGTCGAAACGGGTCGGGCCGGCGTCCGGGCCGACGCGCGGGTCAGCTCACCGCCAGCTTCGCCGCGAAGCCCAGGAAGACCACGCCCGCCGCCGAACTGGCCCCGGCGGCGAGCCGCTTGCGGCGCCGGAAGGTCGCCGCCAGGCGGTCCCCGCCGAAGATCAGCGTGGTCAGGTAGAGGAAGCTGCCGATCTGCATCAGGCTGCCGAGCAGCAGGAACGACAGCGCCGGGTAGGCGTAGGCCGTGTCCACGAACTGCACGAAGAAGGACATCAGGAAGAGGATGGCCTTCGGGTTGAACAGACTGATCAGCAGCGCCCGCCGGTAGGGCCGCTCCAGGTCCCCGGCCTCCGCCTCGGCGTCCACGGGCCCGCCCGGGGCGCCCTCGCCGGCCCCGGCCCGCTCGCCGCGGGCACGCCACATGGTCCACGCGCCCCGCAGCATGCCGAGGGCGAGCCAGCTCAGGTATCCGGCGCCGAGCACCTTGACGACGCCGAACACGATCGGGTTGGTCTGCAGCAGCGCCCCGGCGCCGACCGCGGCCAGGGTCATGAGCACGGCGTCTCCGGTGAACACGCCGGCGGCGGCCCGGTACCCGTGGCGGACCCCGCCGCGCGCGGCGGCGGAGAGCACGTAGAGCGAGTTCGGCCCCGGCAGCAAAATGATCAGCACCAGGCCGGCGACGTACGTCGGAAGATCTGTGACACCCAGCATGTGCAGGAGTGTCCCATGGGGACACACCTGTCGCGCCACTGGATTCCACGGACTGGGACCACATCGCAATCAGCCACGGTCACCAGCCGGAATCAGCCGGCACGTACGTCCCCCACACCTCACGCAGCGCCCCGCACACCTCCCCCACCGTGGCCCTGGCCCGCAGTGCCTCCCGCATCGGATAGAGCACGTTCTCCGTGCCCGCCGCCGCCTCCCGGAGCGCCGCCAGCGCCTCGTCCACGGCCGCCCCGTCGCGGCCCGCCCGAAGGGCTGCGAGGGACGCCCGCTGCCGGTCCTCGATCGCCGGATCCACGCGCAGCGGCTCGTACGGCTCCTCCTCGTCCAGCGCGAAGCGGTTCACCCCGACCACCACGCGCTCGCCGCTCTCGGTCTCCCGGGCGATCCGGTACGCGTTCCGCTCGATCTCCTCCTTCTGGAAGCCCGCCTCGATCGCGGCCACCGCCCCGCCCATCGCCTCGACCCGCGCCATCAGGTCGAGCGCCGCCGCCTCCACCTCGTCCGTCATCCGCTCCACCGCGTAGGACCCCGCGAAGGGGTCGACGGTGTGCGGCACGTCCGTCTCGTACGCCAGCACCTGCTGGGTCCGCAGTGCGAGGCGGGCCGACTTCTCGGTGGGCAGCGCGATCGCCTCGTCGAAGGAGTTGGTGTGCAGCGACTGGGTGCCGCCCAGCACGGCGGCCAGGCCCTGCACGGCGACCCGTACGAGATTGACCTCGGGCTGCTGCGCCGTCAGCTGCACCCCGGCGGTCTGGGTGTGGAACCGCAGCATCAGCGACTTCGGGTCCCGGGCCCCGAACTCCTCGCGCATGACGCGGGCCCAGATCCGGCGGGCCGCACGGAACTTCGCGACCTCCTCCAGAAGGGTGGTGCGGGCGACGAAGAAGAAGGAGAGCCGGGGCGCGAACGCGTCGACCTCCATCCCGGCGGCCAGCGCGGTGCGTACGTACGCGATCGCGTCGGCCAGCGTGAAGGCGATCTCCTGCGCGGGCGAGGCCCCCGCCTCGGCCATGTGGTAACCGGAGATGGAGATGGTGTTCCACCGGGGGAGCTCGGCCCGGCAGTAGCGGAAGACGTCGGCCGTCAACCTCAGGGAGGGGCCGGGCGGGAAGATGTAGGTCCCCCGTGCGACGTACTCCTTCAGCACGTCGTTCTGGACCGTGCCGGTCAGCAGACCGGGGTCGATCCCCTGCTCCTCGGCGACCAGTTGGTAGAGCAGGAGCAGCAGCGCGGCCGGCGCGTTGATCGTCATCGACGTGGACACCCGGTCGAGCGGGATCCCGTCGAACAGCACCCGCATGTCCTCGACCGAGTCGATCGCGACGCCCACCTTCCCCACCTCGCCGTGCGCGAGCGGGGCGTCGGAGTCGTGCCCCATCTGGGTGGGCAGGTCGAAGGCCACGGACAGCCCGGCGGCGCCGCCGGCGATGAGCTGCCGGTAGCGGGCGTTGGACTCGGCGGCGGTACCGAACCCGGCGTACTGGCGCATGGTCCAGGGCCGTCCGGTGTACATGGTCGGGTAGACGCCCCGGGTGTACGGGTACTCCCCCGGCTCCCCCAGTTCGGTCCCGGGGTCCCAGCCGGCGAGGTCCTCCGGGCGGTAGACGGGCGCGATCGGGACCCCGCTCTCGGTGTGCCGCTCCATGTGACGCGCTCCTTCGTGGCTACGAGGTGCCCTGGGCTGATAAAACGTCCCCGCGGCGACCGTGCGGCGGCCGCTGGTCACAATGGCGCAACATCGCGGCCGTCCCTGCAACTGACCACGCCCACGTCGCATCACCTAGATACACACGTAGAAATCGGGGGACTGCAATGCACCGCCAGAAAGTCATAATCCGCGCACTGGGTCTGGCCACCGCCGTCGCGCTCGCCGCGACCGCCTGCGGACCGCAGAAGACGGATGCCACGGGATCCGGTTCTTCCGCGCCCGCATCGCCCACGGCGGTCGCCTCTCCCGACGCCTCGCCGTCCACGGACGCCAAGCCGGGCGACGCCTCGCCGTCGGCTTCCCCGTCCACGTCGTCCTCGCCCTCCGCTTCCGCCTCGCCCTCGCCGACCGTGAAGCAGGTCATGGCGAACGGCGACGACAGCGAGCAGGTCCGCGAACTGCAGGCCCGGCTGCGCCAGCTCAAGCTGATGACGGTCGCTCCGACCGGTTTCTACGGTTCGAAGACGACTTCCGCGGTCAAGTCCTTCCAGTCGAAGAACGGCCTGCCCGCCACCGGCGGCGTGGACGAGGCCACCTGGAAGAAGATCCAGGGCGCCACGAAGAAGCCGACCGCCGACGAGCTGCGCCCGCCGACCGTCAACGAGCCGGACGCTCCCGACGCGCGCTGCATGACGGGCCGCGTGATGTGCATCAGCAAGGAGAGCCGGACCCTCGCCTGGATGATCGACGGGAAGGTCGTCTCCACGCTGGACGTGCGCTTCGGCTCGGAGAACACCCCGACCCGCGAGGGCGAGTTCAAGGTGGAGTGGAAGGCGAAGGACTGGACGTCGACGATCTACCACACGCCGATGCCGTACTCGATGTTCTTCAGCCGGGGCCAGGCCGTGCACTACTCGGCCGACTTCGCCGCCCGCGGCTACGCCGGCGCTTCGCACGGCTGCGTGAACGTCCGGGACAAGGCCAAGCTGGCGACGCTGTTCGACGCGGTGCAGGTCGGCGACAAGGTCGTCGTCTACTGGTGACGCACGGGCGGCCGGGCGGCGGGGGATGTCCCGTCCGGGCCACCGGACGAGGGAAGTTGAGGGCGCGGGCGGGATCGGGGGAACGAATCCCGCCCGCGCCGTGTGCGCAGAGCCCAGGGGTACGGGGGGAACCCCGGCTCATGCGCGGCCGATGACCAGTCGGCTCGTTATGTACTGCGCCGCCGGTTCGAAAAGTGTTACAGGCGGGGCGTGGACCATTTCAGGCCAGTGTCCGGTACCCGGTTCTCAGCGGCTCCGGTCCGACTCCGCGGACTTCGGGGAAGCCGTGCCGGCCGGGACCAGCCCCAGCGAACGCGACGGGGATCCCGGACCCGTGGGGGAGCCAGGCAGGCCTCCGCTCGATCCGCCGCCGGTGGCCGCGTCGAGCACCCCCTGGCAGTAGCGCGGGACCCGCATCAGCCCCTTGGCCAGGCGCACGAGCTTCTCCCGGCGGGCCTCGTCGATCCGCCCCGACCGGTAGTCCTTGCACAGTTCCACCGCACCGCCGCGGCTCCCCTTGTCCCGGCCCGAGCCTTCGGGGTCCGTCGACATGCCGTCGACGCCGCCCTGGCGGGACCGGTCCCGGCCGTCCTTGTCCCCGGTGGCCCCGGTCTGCCCGCTCGCGGACGGTTCCGAGCCGGTACCGGTGGTCGTCCCGGCGACCTCGCCGGGTACCGCCGGCGTACGTCCCCCCGTGTTCGGGGTGTCCCCCGGACTCGGGCTGCCGCTCCGGCCGTCGCCGTCCTGCGGCACGGTGCTGAGGGGCGGGGTGAGGGGTGCCGAGAAGCGGCCCTGGACCGAGGCCGTCGAGGAGGGTTCGACCGTCACCGAGGCGGCCGGCAGTCCGCCGGCGGCGTCCCGGGAGTCCCGGTCCAGCAGTCCGGCGCCCGCGGCGGCCGCCAGGCCGCCCACGGCGACGCCGGCCACCGCGGCGGCGAGGGCGAAGCGGACCGGCCTCCTGCGCCGGGGGCCCGGTCCGGCCGGGCCGGCGGGCACACCGAGCTCGACCACCGTGTCCGCGGAGGCGAACAGCTCGGCGTCCGGAGTGCTCGTCTGCGGTTCCGCCCGGAGCACGGAGCGGCGCGCACGGAACGCGGCCACCGCGGCGGCCTCTCCCCGCAGTTCCCCGGGCAGCCCGCCGACCTCGGCGCCGGACTGCGTCGGCGGCTCGGCGAGTGCGTCGAGGGCGGCGCGCAGCCGCTCGGCCCGGGCCTGGACGTGGTGCTCGGCGCCAGGTGCGGCCGGTTCTCCGCGCAGCAGTCGGTCCGCCGCGGCTTGGTCCAGCCACCTGTCGCGCTCGTCGGCCATCACATGTCCTTCTGCGTCCGCCAACGTGAATCCGTCACACCGGTTTGCTCTACGAGGCCCGCGGCGCGGGCCCGCTGCGCCGGTACGGCGTCGAGGTCCCGCCCTCCCCCGGCGCCCCGTGCGCTCCTCCCGTCATTATCGCCGAGGCGGCGCCCCCGCCCGGCGCCGGCGCCGACACCGACGGCCGGGCCCACGCCTGACCCGATCCCCGCGTCGGGGTCGGCCTCGGGGTCGAAGTCCCCGCCGGCGGCCTCGCCGAGCAGCTCGGCCAGCTTCTTCAGGCCCCGGTGCGCGGCGGTGCGCACCGCGCCGGGGCGCTTGCCCAGGGTCTCGGCCGCGCTCTTGGCGTCCAGCCCGACGACCACCCGTAGGACGACGGCCTCGGCCTGGTCCTGCGGGAGCTGGGCTATGAGTTCCATCGTGCGGCAGGTGGAGAGGGACTCCATGGCCTCGCCGGCGGTGTCGGACTCGGCGGCGTGGCCCGTCAGCTCCGTCTCGTCCCCGCCGACGGCGGGCCGGCGCCCGCGCATGCGGATGTGGTCGAGGGCCCGGTTGCGGGCGATGCGGGCGGCCCAGCCGCGGAAGCGGTCGGCGTCGCCGGTGAAGGAGTCGAGGTCGCGGGCGATCTGCAGCCAGGCCTCGGAGGCGACGTCCTCGGCGTCGCCGTCTCCGACGAGCGTGCGGACGTATCCGAGCAGGCGCGGGTGCACGGCACGGTACACAGAACGGAACGCGATCTCGTCGCCGTCTTGTGCCGCGAGCACCGCGGTGGTCAGCTCCGCGTCGTCCCCCAGCAAAATCCCCAACCCGTTCACAGTCCCGTTTGTGTGGCGCAAATCAGCACGTTACGGCTTTCAAGCACCTTCGTCCACGAGTTGTACAACGCGCAACCATCCCTGCGCGGAGCGAGGTGTGACACAAAACGCACCGAAGACGCTGACAGGGGTGCGGGCTTGTCGCACGAGTCCGCGACGGATGGCGGCCGGGGCCTCTCCTGTGGGGGGTGGCGGCCTCGGTCGCCCTCCCCCTTTCAGCCCCCCTCAGGGCCATCATGCCCCGCGCCCCCGAGGGGTCTCCGAGCGGCCCCACACCCGGTCCGACAGGCACTCCCGTCATCCTTTCGGCTCACTTCCGGGTGAAAACCGGGAATGGGTACGACACACCCGGCTCCGCGTCGATAGCGTGGCGGTACACCCGCGCCACGCCACGAGGAGCCCCCCGCTGTCCAGCCACCTTCCGGCACAGGCCCGCGGAGACTCCGGCCCTTCCCATGGCTCCCCCTCCCTCCACGACGCCGAGCCCCTCCACGACGCCGACCCCTTTCACGACACCGGGTTGCACGACACCGGGCTCGTGCGGTTCAACGCCCTGTCCCCCGAGGCCGCGCATTCCGCCCTGCTGCAGTGCTGCGGCAGCCGGCGCTGGGCCCAGCGGGTGGCCGCCCACCGCCCTTACCCCGACTTCGGCGCGCTACTCGCCGCCGCCGACGAGGCCTCGTACGACCTCTCCCAGTCGGACCTCTCCGAGGCGCTGGCCTGCGAGTTCCCGCCGGAGCTGGAGCACGGGGCCGCGTACGCCGCGGTCCTCGCGCTCGACGCGGCGCACGGGGAGTACGAGCGGACCTTCGGCCACGCCTTCGTGATCTGCCTCGACGGGACCACCCCGGAGGAGCAGGCGGACCAGCTGCTGGCCGCGATCCGGCGGCGGATGGGCCTGGACGTGGACGAGGAGCGCGCCATCTCCGCGGACGAGCTCCGCCGTGTCGCCCAGGTCCGGCTCGCCGACCTGACACATTGGCTGACCTCGACGGATGGGGTATCTGCTGCCGAATTCGGGCTATTCGCCCCTGTGGGATAGTCCGTCCGTGCCTGTTTGATCACACCGATGGCCCCCGAGCAAGGGAACCGACGAAGCGTCGCTACGATGTCCGGGGCCGGAGGACCGTACCCGGCCGGGCCCGACCGACAAAGAAGCCGGCTGGCCCTCACCCCGCTTCCGGAGGGTTTTCCGTGCCGGCTGGAACGTTGTACCGCGGCCGGGAAGGAATGTGGTCCTGGGTGGCTCATCGAGTCACCGGCGTCCTCATCTTCTTCTTCCTGTTCGTACACGTCCTCGACACCGCTCTCGTCCGCGTCTCCCCTGAGGCGTACGACGATGTCGTGGCTACCTACAAGACTCCGATCGTCGCGCTGCTGGAGTACGGCCTCGTCGCCGCAATCCTGTTCCACGCGCTCAACGGTCTCCGTGTCATCGCCGTGGACTTCTGGTCCAAGGGCCCCCGCTACCAGAAGCAGATGCTCTGGACCGTGGTGGGCATCTGGGTCGTGCTGATGGTCGGGGCCCTGTACCCCGTCCTCGGACACGCTTACCTCGAACTCTTCGGGAAGTGACACGCATGTCTTCTGACACTTCTTTCGAAAAGGCCATCGGCGACGTGGAGGGCGTGTCCCTCTACGACGTCGACAACCCGGCGCCGTACATCGAGGCCCCGCGCAAGCGCACCAGCAAGACGCCGCGCTCGACCCGGGGCAACTTCGAGATGGTCGCGTGGCTCTTCATGCGCCTCTCGGGCATCGTGCTCGTCGTCCTGGTCCTCGGCCACCTGCTGATCCAGCTCGTCCTCGACGGCGGCGTGTCCAAGATCGGCTTCGCCTTCGTGGCCGGCCGCTGGGCCTCCCCGTTCTGGCAGGGCTGGGACCTGCTGATGCTGTGGCTCGCGATGCTGCACGGCGCGAACGGTCTGCGTACCGTCATCAACGACTACGCGGAGCGCGCCAACACGCGGCTGTGGCTCAAGGGCCTGCTCTACACCGCCACGGTGTTCACCATTCTTCTGGGCACGCTGGTGATCTTCACCTTCGACCCGAACATCCGCTAGGCAACGGGGCTGAGGCGAAACCAATGAAGATCCACAAGTACGACACCGTCATCGTCGGGGCGGGTGGTGCGGGCATGCGCGCCGCCATCGAGTCGACGAAGCGCAGCCGCACCGCCGTGCTGACCAAGCTCTACCCCACCCGCTCCCACACGGGCGCCGCGCAGGGCGGCATGGCCGCCGCGCTCGCCAACGTGGAGGACGACAACTGGGAGTGGCACACCTTCGACACGGTCAAGGGCGGTGACTACCTGGTCGACCAGGACGCCGCCGAGATCCTGGCGAAGGAGGCCATCGACGCGGTCCTCGACCTCGAGAAGATGGGCCTGCCGTTCAACCGCACCCCGGACGGCACCATCGACCAGCGCCGCTTCGGCGGGCACTCCCGCAACCACGGCGAGGCGCCGGTCCGCCGGTCCTGCTACGCCGCGGACCGCACGGGCCACATGATCCTCCAGACGCTGTACCAGAACTGCGTCAAGGAGGGCGTGGAGTTCTTCAACGAGTTCTACGTCCTGGACCAGCTCCTGGTCGAGGAGGACGGCGTCAAGAAGTCGGCCGGCGTGGTCGCGTACGAGCTCGCCACCGGCGAGATCCACGTGTTCCAGGCGAAGTCCGTCATCTACGCCTCCGGCGGCACCGGCAAGTTCTTCAAGGTGACCTCCAACGCGCACACCCTCACGGGTGACGGCCAGGCGGCCTGCTACCGCCGCGGCCTGCCGCTGGAGGACATGGAGTTCTTCCAGTTCCACCCGACGGGCATCTGGCGCATGGGCATCCTGCTGACGGAGGGCGCCCGCGGTGAGGGCGGCATCCTCCGCAACAAGGACGGCGAGCGCTTCATGGAGAAGTACGCGCCGGTCATGAAGGACCTCGCGTCCCGTGACGTCGTCTCGCGCTCCATCTACACCGAGATCCGTGAGGGCCGCGGCTGCGGTCCCGCCGGTGACCACGTGTACCTGGACCTGACGCACCTGCCGCCGGAGCAGCTCGACGCGAAGCTCCCGGACATCACCGAGTTCGCGCGCACCTACCTGGGCATCGAGCCGTACACGGACCCGATCCCGATCCAGCCCACCGCGCACTACGCCATGGGCGGCATCCCGACGAACGTCGAGGGTGAGGTCCTCGCGGACAACACCACCGTCGTCCCGGGCCTGTACGCGGCCGGCGAGGTCGCGTGCGTGTCGGTGCACGGCGCGAACCGCCTGGGCACCAACTCGCTGCTGGACATCAACGTCTTCGGCAAGCGCTCGGGCATCGCGGCCGCCGCGTACGCCCACGCCAACGACTTCGTCGAGCTGCCCGAGAACCCGGCGCAGCAGGTCGTCGACCAGGTCGAGCGGCTGCGCAACTCCACGGGCAACGAGCGGGTCGCGGACCTGCGCCTGGAGCTCCAGGAGACGATGGACGCCTGCGTGATGGTGTTCCGCACCGAGCAGACGATCAAGACCGCGGTCGAGAAGATCGCGGAGCTGCGCGAGCGCTACCTGAACGTGTCCGTCCAGGACAAGGGCAAGCGCTTCAACACGGACCTGCTGGAAGCCATCGAGCTGGGCAACCTGCTCGACCTGGCCGAGGTCATGGCCGTGTCCGCGCTGGCGCGCAAGGAGTCCCGCGGCGGTCACTACCGCGAGGACTACCCGAACCGCGACGACGTCAACTTCATGCGCCACACCATGGCGTACCGCGAGGTCGGCGACGACGGCAAGGACTCCGTCCGCCTGGACTACAAGCCGGTCGTCGTCACCCGCTACCAGCCGATGGAGCGTAAGTACTGATGGCCACCCCGACCCTGAGCAAGACGGACGAGATGGAGGCGGCGGCAGCTGCCTCGCCCTTCATCACGGTCACGTTCCGGATCCGCCGGTTCAACCCGGAGATCTCGGACGAGTCGACCTGGCAGGACTTCCAGATCGAGATCGACCCGAAGGAGCGCGTGCTCGACGGTCTCCACAAGATCAAGTGGGACCTCGACGGCACGCTCACCTTCCGTCGCTCGTGCGCGCACGGCATCTGCGGCTCCGACGCGATGCGGATCAACGGCAAGAACAGGCTCGCCTGCAAGACGCTGATCAAGGACATCAACCCGGAGAAGCCGATCACGGTCGAGGCCATCAAGGGCCTGACGGTGATGAAGGACCTCGTCGTCGACATGGAGCCCTTCTTCCAGGCGTACCGGGACGTCATGCCGTTCCTGGTCACCAAGGGCAACGAGCCGACGCGCGAGCGCCTGCAGTCCGCCGAGGACCGCGAGCGCTTCGACGACACCACCAAGTGCATCCTGTGCGCCGCGTGCACGTCCTCGTGCCCGGTGTTCTGGAACGACGGCCAGTACTTCGGCCCGGCGGCGATCGTCAACGCGCACCGCTTCATCTTCGACTCGCGCGACGAGGCGGGTGAGCAGCGCCTGGAGATCCTGAACGACAAGGACGGCGTGTGGCGTTGCCGCACGACCTTCAACTGCACCGACGCGTGCCCGCGCGGCATCGAGGTCACGAAGGCGATCCAGGAAGTGAAGCGCGCCCTCATCACGCGCCGCTTCTGATTCTCTGATGTACGAGGGCCCCGTCCCCGGTGTTCGCACCGGGGACGGGGCCTTCCGCGTACCGGCAATCGCCCTACTGGCCCGCCGGAGCCTGTGGAATCATCGGGCACATGAGTGAGCAGCAGCCGAACCCTTACGCGAGCGACCCGGGCCAGGGCGACGAGTACAAGTGGGGCCCCGGGACTCCGAGTTACGGCTACCCGCAGCCCTATCCCCAGCCCCCGGCCTACCAGCCGACCATCGGCGGAGCGGGCATTGCGGCCCAGATGCCGATGGCGCCCATGGGGTACCCGGCCGCCGGACTCTCCCTGGGCGACATCACGATCGCCGGCGACCAGATCATCACCCCGTCGGGCACCATGCCGCTCAAGGGCGCGGTGTGGAACGCCACTGACTTCTCCCGGACGGAGGAGAAGATCCCGGCGCACGCGATCGTGCTGGCCGTCATCTTCTTCCTCTTCTGCCTGCTCGGCCTGCTCTTCCTCCTGATGAAGGAGCGCCGCACCACGGGGTACATCCAGATCACGGTCAACAGCGCCGGCCGCCACCACTCCACGATGATCCCCGCGGTCGACCCGGGTACCTACATGTGGGTCATGAGCCAGCTCAACCAGGCGCGTGCGCTGAGCATGTGACGCGGCCCCGGGGAAACCCGGTGGTCCGCGGGGGCGGGTGTCCGGGAAGATCGGCGGATGATCATTTCTCATGATGTGGACGGTCCCGCCGACGCCCCGGCCGTCGTTCTGCTGCACTCCTCCGTGTGCGACCGGCGGATGTGGGAGCCGCAGTGGCAGCCGCTGCTCGCCGCCGGGTTCCGGGTGGTCCGGCCGGACTTCCGGACCTGCGGCGACTCCCCCGCCGCCGAAGCCCCGTACAGCGACCACGGGGACGTACGGGAGCTGCTGGACCACCTCGGCATCCGCCGGGCCGCCTTCGTCGGCTCCTCCTACGGCGGGCGGGTGGCGCTGACCCTGGCCGCGCTGCACCCGGAGCGGGCGAGCGCGCTGGCGCTGCTGTGCCCGGGCCGGCCCGGGCACGTACCGAGCGCGGAGCTGCAGGAGTTCGGGGCTGCCGAGGACGCCCTGCTCGACGCCGGGGACCTGGAGGGCGCGGCCGAGTTCAACGCCCGGTACTGGCTCGGCCCGGAGGCCGGGGCCGACACCCACCGCTCCGTACGGGACATGCAGCTGGCCAACTTCCGGTCGGAGCCGTCCCCCACCGGGGACCACGAGCTCCCCGAGCCCGCCGTCGACCTGGCCGCCGTCACCGCACGCGTCCTGGCCGTCGGGGGCGCCCACGACGTCGCGGACTTCCGCCGGATCCCCGCCGAGCTGCCCTCCCTCGTCCCCGGCGCCGCACATCTCGAACTCCCGTGGGCCGGCCACCTCCCCTCCCTGGAACGCCCGGAGGAGACCACCCGGTTGCTGCTGGACTTCCTCCTCGAACGCTGACGGAACCACCCCCGCACATTCGCTTGAACTGTTCAAAAATGGGTCTACAGTCAGTGCTGTCAGCAGTTGAACACGTTCAAGGGGGCTGAGGGCAATGGACCTCACCGTGGTCGCGTACGTCATCTACCTGCTCATCAGCATCGGCCTCACCGTCTGGGTGGCCCGCACGCTCAGCCGCAACGGCCGCGTCTTCATCGGGGACGTGCTCCAGGGGAACGAGAAGCTCGCGGACGCCGTCAACCAGCTCCTGGTGGTCGGCTTCTACCTGGTCAACATCGGCTTCGTGACCCTCTACCTGCGCTCGGCCGAGGAGATCGTCGCCGCCCGCGGGCTCTTCGAGGCCCTGTCGGTCAAGCTCGGCGTCGTGCTCCTGGTCCTCGGCGTCATGCACCTCGGAAACGTCTGGGTGCTGAACAGGATGCGCCGCCGGGGCATCATGGAGCGCCAGCAGACCCCGCCGGTCGCCCCCCAGGGGTGGACCATGCCCGCCGGGGCCTGATCACCGTGGCCACCGCGACCCGGCACCTGACGGTGCTCTACGACGCGAACTGCCCGCTCTGCGTGCACATCCGGCACTGGCTGCTCGGCCAGCGATGGCTGGTACCGCTCCGGCTGATCCCCGCCGCCTCCTTCGAGGCGCAGCGGCTCTACCCGCGGCTCGACCACGCCTCGACGCTGAAGGAGATCACCGTCATCGGCGACTCCGGACAGGTGTGGAAGGGGACGGACGCCTTCATCGTCTGCCTGTGGGCGCTGGCCGAGCACCGGCCGAAGGCGAACTGGCTGGCCACTCCGGCCGGCCGGCCCTTCGCCAGGGCCGCCATGTACACCGCCTCCACCTGGCGCGAGGCGGTACGGGACGGCTCCGCGGCACCTCCGGAGGAAGTGGGGGAACCGGCCTGTGACGACCAGTGTTCCGCGCCCCGATAGGCTCGGGACCGTGACTGATCAGAAGGCTCCCAAGAGCGAGCAGACCCGCACGCTCATCCTCGAAACCGCGCTCCGTCTCTTCCAGGAGCGCGGCTTCGACAAGACGACGATGCGCGGTATCGCCAAGGAGGCCGGAGTATCGGTCGGCAACGCCTACTACTACTTCGAGTCCAAGGAACACCTGGTCCAGGGGTTCTACGACCGGATCGGCGCGGCGCACCTGGCGGCGGTCCGGCCGATCCTGGACCACGAGACCGATCTGCAGAAGCGGCTCGCCGGCGTCCTGACCAGCTGGCTGGACATCGCGGCGCCGTACCACGAGTTCGCCTCGCAGTTCTTCAAGAACGCCGCGGACCCGGAGAGCCCGCTCAGCCCGTTCTCCCCGGAGTCGGAGGCGGCCCGCAAGACGGCGATCGACATGCACCGCGAGGTGCTGGCGGGGGCCAAGACCAAGGTGCCGGACGAACTGGCCGACGTCCTGCCGGAGCTGATGTGGCTCTCGCAGATGGGCCTGGTCCTCTACTGGGTCTTCGACCGCTCCCCGGACAGCGAGAAGACCCGCAAGCTCGCACAGCGCGGCGCGCAGCTCACGACCCGGGGCATCATCCTGGCCCGGTTCCGGGTGCTGCGGCCGCTGGTGCGGGAAGTGCACGAGCTGTTCACGGACTTCCTGCCGGGCATGGCCCAGTCGGCCGTGTCCCGTCCGGGCCGCAAGCGGGCCTCCGACCCGGACGCGGGCCCGGAAGAGGGCCCGGAGGTGGGTCCGTAGGATGGCCCGTGGGAGGGCCCGTGGGAGGGCCCGCCCCGGAGGAGGGCCGGAGCCCGTATGGGCTCCGGCGGCCCGTGGGAGGGTCCGGCCGCGTGGCCTACAGCCAGCTGAGCTCCCACAGGCGCCACACGCCGGTGCCGTCCGAGAGGTACTGGGCGCCCGCGACGGCCTCGCGCGACATCACGTAGTCCTTCTTCTGCCAGATCGGCAGCATCGGGACCTGCTGCGCCACCAGCTTCTGCAGGTCGCGGAAGTCGTTGGCGGCGGCGCCGCGGTCCGAGAAGGACTGGGTGCGGGTGATGAGGTCGTTGACGGCCTTGTCGGAGTAGCCGCTGTTCATGGAGTTGTCGGCGCCGACGAGCGGGGCGATGAAGTTGTCCGCGTCCGGGAAGTCGGCGATCCAGCCGATGGTGTAGGCGTCGAACTCGCCCGCCGCGTAAGCCTTCTGGAAGTCGTTCCACTTCTCGACCGGCTTGATGGTCACCTGGAAGAGGCCGGTGGACTCCAGCTGCGCCTTCAGCTCCTCGGCCTCGGGGACGCTCGCGCCGCGCACGTTGACCCCGAGGGTGATCGCGACCGGGGTGGTGACTCCGGCGTCCTTGAGCAGCTTCTTCGCGGTGACCCCGTTCGGCGAGGGCCAGGCGTCGAAGAACGGCGTGCTGTGGGCCGCGATGCCCGCCGGGACGAGCGAGTAGAGCGGGGTGACGGTGCCCTTGTAGACCTCGGTGGCGACCTTGGCCCGGTCCACGACCGCGGCGACGGCCTGGCGGACGGCGGGCTGGGCCACCGGGGAGCCGGGGCGGAGGTTGAAGACCATGCTGCGGATCTCCGTACCGCCCGAGGCCTGGTACCGGGTGTCCTCCAGGCCCGGGTTCAGGTCCGCCAGGACCGCCGGGGGCATGTCGCGGTGGGCGACCTCGATCCCGTGGTCGGTCCAGGCCTGCTCCAGCTGCGCGGAGTCCTTGAAGTACTTCACGGTGACCGGGCTCTTGGAGACCTTGCCCTGGCCCTTGTACGAGGTGTTCGGCTTGAGCTCGGCGCTCGCGCCGGCGCTGTAGCCGGCGAGGGTGAAGGGGCCGGAACCGTCGACCTTCTCCTCCTCGCGCAGCGCCTTGGCCGGGTACTTGTCCTTGTCCACGATCGAGGCGGCGCCCGTCGCGATCTTGAACGGGAAGGTGGCGTCCCCGGCGGAGAGGTTGAAGGTGACCGTGCGGCCCTCGGCCTTGACCGACTCCAGGGTGTTGAACAGCGGCGCCGGCCCCTGGTCGGAGTTGATCGCCTTGATCCGGTCGAAGGAGAACTTGACGTCCTCGGCGGTGATCGCGCGGCCGGAGGAGAACTTCACGTCGGAGCGCAGCTCGCACTGGTACGTGGTGAGCTTGTCGCCGACGAAGGCGCACGTGGAGGCGGCGTCGGGGACCGGGGTGTCGGCGCCGGGCTTGATGGTCAGCAGCGACTGGTAGACGTTGCTGAACAGGGCCCAGGAGCCCGCGTCGTACGCCCCTGCGGGGTCGAGGGAGGAGACCACGTCGCTCGTGCCGACGCGGATCGGCTTCCCGCCGCCGGCTTCCTGTGGCAGCAGCTGCCAGGTGGCGACGCCGGCGACGCCGAGGACCAGCCCGGCCGCGATGACTTTCGAGCGGACAGACCGCAACATCCTTGACTCCACCCCACGGGGCGCACACCGGAGCGTGCGACCAGCTATCCGATTATCGGTCACATCCCATCACGGAATTTCGGCCTCGGGAAGGCCGATTTGTGGCGTGGCGTTGAGGGTTCGGGTGGTTCAGGCCTGATATGAGGCGAGTTCGACGACTGTGATGTCCGACGGCGCACCGACCCGGACCGGCGGCCCCCAGGCGCCCGCACCGCGCGAGACGTACAGCTGGGTGTCCCCGTAGCGCTCCAGTCCGGCGACGGTGGGGTTGGCGAGCTCGGCGACGTACTCGCCGGGCCAGAGCTGCCCGCCGTGGGTGTGACCGGAGAGCTGGAGGTCCGCCCCGTACCGGACGGCCTCGTCGATGACGATCGGCTGGTGGGCGAGGAGCACGGCGCTGCGGGCACGGTCCCGGTCGCCCAGGGCCGCCTGGAAGTCCGGGCCGTGGCCCTCGCTCTCGCCCGCGATGTCGTTGACCCCGGCGAGGTCGAAGTACGGGAGCTCGCGGCGGGCGTTCTCCAGCGGGGTGAGGCCGAGCTCGCGGACGTGGTCCACCCACTGCTGGGCCCCGGAGAAGTACTCGTGGTTGCCGGTGACGAAGTACGAGCCGTGCCGCGAGCGGAGGCCTCGGAGCGGTTCGGCGGCGGGGCCGAGGTCGTGGACGCTGCCGTCGACGAGGTCGCCGACGACCGCGATGAGGTCGGGCTGCGTGCGGTTGATCGTGTCGACGATGCGGGTGGTGTGGGCGCGGCCCAGGATCGGGCCGAGGTGGATGTCGCTGACGACGGCGATGCGGAAGCCGTGCGCCGCGCGGGGGAGCTTCGCCAGGGGGACCTGGACCCGCTTGACGCGGGGGCCGCGGAGGACTCCGTACGTGCCGTAGCCGACCGTGCCGGCTGCTGCGGCGGCGGCCGTGCCGGCCACGATCCGCGCGAAGCGGCGCCGGCTGACGCCGGAGGGGCCGGGCTGCGCGGGGTCCGCCTCCGCGGGGCCTGCCTCCGGCGGGGCCGTCGCCGTGACGGAGGTCGGCCCGGCAGGGGCCGCGGGCTCGGCAGTGGCTTCGAGGGTGGCCTGCGGCGCGGTTCCCCTCCCCGCCCCTTCCCGAATCCGGGGCTCCGCCCCGGACCCCGAGCCGGGTCCCGACGCGGCCGCGCCTGCGGCGGCCGACGCAGGGCGGGGCTCCGCCCCGGACCCCGGGGCGTCCGCGCCCGTGGCGGCGGGCGCGGTGCGGGGCTCCGCTCCGGGCGCCGGCGGGGCCGCGCTCTCGGGGGCGTGCGGGACGGTCGGCGCACCGGACTCGGTGGGGCCCGCGGGCCCGGGCTGCGGGGCGGTGGCTGTGTTCGACCGGCGGAGCCAGAGCGCGCGGACGGGCTCGGCCACCAGCATGGCCAGGGAGAGGTACAGGAGGACGGCCAGCCACATGTAGCCCGGCCAGGCGACCGCGCGCTCCAGCCAGAAGGGGGCTCCGGCGCGGCCCGCGACGAGGGCGGCCACGGACAGGAGCGGGAGCGCGAAGGCCAGGGCGGTGCCCGTGCGGCGGATCGCGCCGCCGGGGGCGGTGGTGTCGCGGACCAGGCGGACCCAGAGCCAGCGGTGCACCAGCACCAGGAGGGCCAGGACCAGCAGGGCCACGGCCGCGACCAGAACGATCGTCATGCGCCCGCCTCCGTACGTGATTCACGCCGCAGTGCCCGCACTCCGCGCAACCCGATCACTCCGACGGCCGTCCCCAGGAGAAAGGACGCCACCGCCAGGAGAAGGTGGACCCAGAAGTACGCGGTCGGGTCCCCCGCGGCGTCGAAGGCCAGACCGCTGCCGTCCTTCCACAGGTTCCGGACGAAAGACACCCAGATGAACCAGCTCCACACTCCGAAGGCGAGCAGGAACCAGGAAGCGGCGCGGCTGAGTCTCATGGACTCAGTATCTGTTTCGTCCCCAGGACGGACGCGCCGGGGTGGGCTGTCCCGGCGGTGGTTGCGGCGGGTTGGCCGATCCATGACGCTAATCACAGCATCGGGATGTACTTTCACCTGCGTGTCTGCCAAGAAGACCGCGTTGACGGTCCTTTCCGCCGCGCTTCCCGCCCTGCTGGTCCCGGCACTGCTGGCTCCGGCCGCCTTCGCGGCGCCCACGCCGACGCCGCCGGCGGACGGGAAGGGGCAGCCCCCCAAGGCGCCCGCGCCGCCCGCCTCGATGTCCACGGTCGGCGGTGCTTCCCTCGGGCAGCCCGGTACGCAGGTCAGCCTGCTGCCCGGCGCGCCCGCGCTGCCGGCGAACCTGACGGGGCGTTCGTGGATCGTGGCCGACGCCGAGACCGGCGAGGTCCTCGCCGCGCACAACGCCCACTGGCGGCTCCCCCCGGCCTCGACGATGAAGATGCTCTTCGCCGACACCGTGCTGCCGGGTCTGCCCAAGGACCAGGTGCACAAGGTCACCGACCAGGAACTGGACGGGGTCGGCGCCGGCTCCAGCCTCGTGGGCATCAAGGAGGACGCCGAGTACAGCGTCCACGACCTGTGGCTCGGGGTGTTCCTGCGCTCCGGGAACGACGCCGTGCACGTACTTTCGGCCATGAACGGCGGCGTCGAGAAGACCGTCAAGGACATGCAGGCGCACGCCGAGGAGCTCCAGGCCCTGGACACGCACGTGGTGTCCCCCGACGGCTACGACGCTCCGGGCCAGGTCTCCAGCGCCTACGACCTCACCCTCATCGCCCGCTCCGGTCTGCAGAAGCAGGACTTCCGGGAGTACTGCGGCACGGCCAGCGCCAAGTTCCCCGGCCGGCAGGAGCCGGGCAAGCCGCGCGAGACCTTCGAGATCCAGAACACCAACCGGCTGATGACCGGAGCCGGCGGCCTCTCCCCCTACAAGGGGATCGCCGGGGTGAAGAACGGCAACACCACGATGGCCGGCTCGACCTTCACCGGCGCCGCCCAGCAGGGCAACAAGAAGCTGCTGGTCACGGTGATGAACCCGGGCACCGGGGGCGCGAACTCCGTGTACGAGGAGACCGCGGACCTGCTCGACTGGGGGTTCGCGGCGGTCGGGAAGGTCAAGCCGGTGGGCGAGCTGGTGCCGCCGAAGAGCGCGGACACCACCTCCCACGGCTCCCCGGCCCAGTCCCACGAGAACAACCCGTCGGCGTCCGGTGCGGGCTCCGGCGGCGGGATCGGTACGGCCTTCGGCGTGGCGGGCGGGGTGCTGGCCGTGGTGGCCGGCGGGGCCTACGCGGTCAACCGGCGCTGGCCGCGGGGGCGCGGCCGCCGGGCTCGCGGCCAGGTGTAGCGGAGTCGGACGTGGCGGACGTGGCGGACCCGGCGGGCTCCGGGTCCTCCACGCCGTCCCCGTCGGTGTCCTCGACGGCATCGCGAGTCGCGGTCCACGCCGCGCAGAAGAGCAGCAGCTTCGCCGTGAGGTTGATCCAGATCAGCAGCGCGATCGGCACGCCGAAGGCCCCGTACATGCTCTTCGTGGCGACCTCCCGCATGTAGCCGCTGAGCAGCAGCTTCAGCAGCTCGAAGCCGGCCGCGCCGAGGAGGGCCGCCTCGATCAGGCGGCGGCGGGGCGGTTCGACGCCCGGGAGCAGGGTCAGGACGTAGAGCAGCAGCAGAAAGGCGGCCACCACTCCGACGAGGAAGGCCCCGCCGCGCAGCAGGCCGCCGCCCGCGCCGTCGCGCGGGACGTGCAGCCAGTCCCCGGCCTTGCCGACCGCACTGGAGCCGAAGATCGAGGCGGCGGCCGAGGCCAGGCCGACGCCGCCGAGGCCCATGAGGACGAGCGTGTCCTTGCCCTTGCGGACGAAGGGGTTGCCCTCGTCCTCGTCGTCCTTCTCCCACACCGCGCGCAGGCAGTCCCGCATCGAGCCGACCCAGCCGATGCCGGTGAAGAGCAGGACGGCGGCGGCGATCAGCCCGACCGTGCTCGCGTTCGCGACGAGGGCGTTGATGTCGAGCTGGTCGGAAATGCCGGGGACCTGCTCGGCGAGGTTCCTCTGGAGCTTGTCGAGCTGGTCCTGGGTGAGGAGTCCGGCGCCGATCGCGGCGGCCACGGTGATCAGCGGGAAGAGGGCCAGGAAGCTGATGAAGGTGATGGCGGCGGCCAGCCGGCTCCAGTGCACGCGGTCGAGCCGCTGGTACGAACGCCACAGGTGGGTCCGCATGAGCGCGGACACCAGGGGCCCGATCAGCGGGAGTTTCGTCAGCCAGTCCATACGGTCACCGTAAATGAGCTGTCGCAAATAGCCGGGATTGCCGCTTTTGGGTACTACGGTCGTCGATTGTGACTTTTTGCCCGACGGCTCGGCCGTTCCATGCCCTGGTCCTGCGAAGGATCGGTTTCCGGTTCCGGTTCCTGCGTCAGGAACGGCGTACGGTCGCCTCGCCCGCGGCAGCCCCCGCACTGCTGTCCGTCGCCGAGCCGAGCTGCGCCGGGACGCCGCTCGCCCCTCCGCTTGCCCCGTTGCCGAAGGGGTATTCGCGCAGCTTGCGCCAGACCCCGTCCGAGCCCTGCTCGTAGAGGGCGAAGCCGGAGCAGACCCACTCCGCCGCGTAGTCGGCGAGGGTGCTGAACGCCAGGTCCATCGCCTCCTCGGAGATCCCGTGGGCGACCGTGACGTGCGGGTGGTACGGGAACGCGAGCTCCCGGCTGAGCGGCCCGTCCGGGTCGCGGACCTGGCCCTGGAGCCGGGTGCAGCCGGGGCCGCCCTCGACGACCTGGACGAAGACGACCGGCGAGAGGGGACGGAAGGTGCCCGTGCCGGCCAGCCGCATCACGAAGGGGCGGCCGGCGGCCGCGACCTCGGCCAGGTGGGCACGGATCTCGGCGAGCCGGTCCGCGGCCACCTCCGTCGGCGGTACGAGGGTGACGTGCGTGGGAATGCCGTGCGCGGCAGCGTCCCCGAAGCCGGCGCGCAGCTCCTGAAGGCTGCTGCCGTACGGCTCCGGGACCGAGATCGAAACGCCGAGCGTTACGGTCCCCACGTAGCTCTCCTCCGCCTGTAGTCCCTGTGCGTGGTCTGTGCTTCGCCCGTGCTCCGCCTGTGCGTCGCACGAGTGCTGCCGCCCCAGTGTGGCGGCAGCACCCCCCAGATCGCCAGGGCCCTCTTCCTCTTCCGTGCCCGTCAGTGCTTCGCGGGCAGGAAACCGAGGTGGTCGTAGGCCTGCGCCAGGGTCTCGGCGGCGACCGCCCTGGCCTTCTCCGCGCCCTTGGCCAGCAGGGAATCCAGGGTCTCCGGGTCGTCCAGGTACTCCTGGGTCCGCTGCTTGAAGGGTGTGACGAAATCGACCATCACGCCGGCCAGGTCGGTCTTGAGCGCACCGTAGCCCTTGCCCTCGTACGCGGCCTCCAGCGCGGGGATCGACTCCCCCGTGAGGGTGGAGTAGATCGTGAGCAGGTTGCTGACGCCGGGCTTGTTCGCGGTGTCGAACCGGACCACGGCCTCGGTGTCGGTGACCGCGCTCTTGATCTTCTTCTCGGTGGCCTTGGGCTCGTCGAGGAGGTTGATCAGGCCCTTGGGGGAAGACGCCGACTTCGACATCTTGATCGCCGGGTCCTGGAGGTCGTAGATCTTCGCGACCTCCTTGACGATGTGCGCGGCGGGGAGGGTGAAGGTCTGCCCGAAGCGCTGGTTGAAGCGCTCGGCGAGGTCCCGGGTCAGCTCGATGTGCTGCCGCTGGTCCTCGCCGACGGGGACGGCGTTCGCCTGGTAGAGCAGGATGTCGGCGACCTGGAGGATCGGGTACGTGAACAGGCCGACGCTGGCGCTGTTGACCCCGCCCTTGGCGGACTTGTCCTTGAACTGCGTCATGCGGCTGGCCTCGCCGAAACCGGTGATGCAGTTCATGACCCAGCCGAGCTGCGCGTGCTCGGGCACGTGGCTCTGGACGAAGAGCGTGCAGCGCTCGGGGTCGAGACCGGCGGCGAGGAGCTGCGCGGCGGACAGCCGGGTGTTGGCGCGCAGGTCCTTCGGATCCTGCGGCATGGTGATCGCGTGCAGGTCGACCACCATGTAGAAGGCGTCGTGCGTCTCCTGGAGGGCGACGTACTGCCGGATGGCTCCGAGGTAGTTCCCGAGGTGGAACGAACCGGAGGTGGGCTGGATGCCGGAGAGCGCGCGAGGACGATCAGAAGCCATGGCCCCATTCTCTCAGGTGTGACACCGGGCTCGGCCCCGCCGCTGGCCGGAACCCGGCGGCTCCCGTCTCCCGGGCCCGCCCCCCGCCCGGATACCCGGCGGTAGCGCCCCGTCCGGATCCCACCTCGGCCGAGCGACCGCTTTCCCCCGAGGTCACGGGGGTGCCGCTGCGCGGGGTCTGGGGCGGAACCCCGAGGGGGGTCCGGGGCGCAGCCCGGTACCCCCCTCCAGCCCGTCCGGCGCTTGAGGACCGGGGTCCGGGCAGAGCCCGGGGCCCCATCCAGCCCCGCCGGCGCTTGAGGACCGGGGTCCGGGCAGCGCCCGGGGCCTCATCCAGCCCCGCCGGCGTTTGAGGCGCGGGTCCGGGCAGCGCCCGGGGAACGGTGGAAGGGCGGGTAGGGGACGGCCCCGCAGGGACCGCCCTCTACCCGGGAGGGGTCAGGCGACGGGCAGGCCCGGGGCCGGGAAGGCGGCCATGAGGTCGGCGACCTCGGCCCGGACCGCGGCCAGGGCCGACTCGTCCCCCTGCCCGGCGGCAGCCACCGCACGCTCGATCCACCCGGCGACCACCGGCATGTGGTCGACACCGAGCCCCCGGGACGTCAGCGACGGCGTACCGATCCGGATCCCCGACGGGTCGAACGGCTTGCGCGGATCGAACGGCACCGTGTTGTAGTTCACGACGATCCCGGCCCGGTCCAGCGCCTTCGCCGCGATCTTGCCGGACACCGACTTGCCCGTCAGGTCGATCAGGATCAGGTGGTTGTCCGTACCGCCCGAGACCAGATCGAAGCCCCGCTCCAGCAGAGAAGCGGCCAGCGCCTTCGCGTTGGCGACGACCGCATGCGCGTACGACACGAACGAGGGCTGCGCCGCCTCGTGCAGCGCCACCGCGATACCGGCCGTCGTCTGGTTGTGCGGGCCGCCCTGGAGGCCCGGGAAGACCGCCTTGTCGATGGCCTTCGCGTGCTCCTCGCGGCACATCAGCATCGCCCCGCGCGGACCGCGGAGGGTCTTGTGGGTGGTCGTGGAGATCACGTCCACGTGACCCGCCGGGGACGGGTGGGCCCCGCCCGCGATCAGGCCGGCGATGTGCGCCACGTCGGCGACGAGCACCGAGCCCGCCTCCTTCGCGATCGACGCGAACGCCTCGAAGTCGATCGTGCGCGGGAGCGCCGTACCGCCGCAGAAGATCAGCTTGGGCCGCTCCGCCAGCGCGAGGTCCCGTACGGCGTCGTAGTCGATGAGGCCGGTGTCGGCCTGGACCCCGTACTGCACGCCCCGGAACCAGGAGCCCGTCGCCGAGACGCCCCAGCCGTGGGTCAGGTGCCCGCCCATCGGCAGGGCCATGCCCATCACGGTGTCGCCGGGCTTCGCGAAGGCCAGGTACACGGCGAGGTTCGCCGGGGAGCCGGAGTACGGCTGCACGTTGGCGTGGTCGACTCCGAAGAGGCCCTTCGCCCGCTCCACGGCCAGCGCCTCGATGCGGTCGATGTTCTGCTGGCCCTCGTAGTACCGGCGGCCCGGGTAGCCCTCGCTGTACTTGTTCTGCAGCACCGTGCCGGAGGCCTCCAGCACGGCGGAGGAGACGTAGTTCTCGCTCGGGATGAGGCGCAGCGTCTCGGCCTGGAGGGTTTCCTCGGCGGCGACGAAGGTCGCCAGCTCGGGGTCGGTCGCGAGCAGGGCGGGGTGACGGTACGGGGGGTGGTTCGCGCTCATGGCGGCTCCTCCGGGGTCGATGTCGGATCTCGTCCCCGCGAGGCCCAGGCGAGCGGCCCTGTATGCGGTCGTGCGCGCACGGCTCCCCCGGAGTTGGTTCTCCGTGCGCCAGTCGCCGTGCGTATCCGACACCCTAGCGGCCACGCCGCGAGAAAGGTTTCTCCGTCCGGTATTCGAGCGAGGATGCAGAGTGACGCCACCCTCGTCACCGGCCTGACGGACGATCGGAGACCCCGTGTCGACAACTGCTGATGCCATCCGCTCCGCCGACGCGCACAGCGCGCACAACTACCACCCCCTGCCCGTCGTCGTCGCCACCGCCGAGGGCGCGTGGATGACCGACGTGGAGGGCCGCCGCTACCTCGACATGCTCGCGGGCTACTCCGCCCTCAACTTCGGCCACGGCAACCGCCGGCTCCTCGACGCCGCCCGCGCCCAGCTGGAGCGGGTCACCCTGACCTCCCGCGCCTTCCACCACGACCGCTTCGCGGACTTCTGCACCGAGCTCGCGGCGCTGTGCGGCAAGGAGGCCGTCCTGCCCATGAACACCGGGGCGGAGGCCGTGGAGACGGCGGTGAAGACCGCCCGCAAGTGGGGGTACGAGGTCAAGGGGGTCCCGGACGGCCACGCCAAGATCGTGGTGGCGGCCGACAACTTCCACGGCCGCACGACGACCATCGTGTCGTTCTCCACCGACCACGACGCCCGCGACCACTTCGGCCCGTACACCCCCGGCTTCGAGATCGTCCCGTACGGGGACCTCACCGCGCTCGCCCACGCCGTCACCTCCAACACCGTCGCCGTGCTGCTGGAGCCGATCCAGGGCGAGGCCGGCGTGCTCGTGCCGCCCGCCGGATACCTGCAGGGCGTACGGGAACTGACGCGCGAGCGGAACGTCCTGTTCATGGCCGACGAGATCCAGTCGGGCCTGGGCCGCACCGGCAAGACCTTCGCGTGCGACCACGAGGGGGTCGTCCCCGACGTGTACCTCCTCGGCAAGGCGCTGGGCGGCGGGGTCGTGCCCGTGTCCGCGGTGGTGGCCGACCTCGACGTCCTCGGCGTGTTCAAGCCGGGCGAGCACGGCTCCACCTTCGGCGGCAACCCGCTGGCCTGCGCCGTCGCCCTGGAGGTCGTCGCGATGCTGCGCACCGGCGAGTACCAGCAACGCGCCACCGAGCTCGGCGACCACCTGCACCGGGAGCTGAACCTGATGGTCGGCGGCGGTGCGGTGACCGCCGTACGCGGCCGCGGGCTGTGGGCGGGCGTCGACATCGACCCGGCGCACGGCACCGGCCGGGAGATCTCCGAGAAGCTGATGGGGCTCGGAGTCCTGGTCAAGGACACCCACGGGTCGACGATCCGGATCGCGCCGCCGCTGGTGATCTCCAAGGAGGACCTGGACTGGGGGCTGGACCAGCTCAGGTCGGTCCTCGGCGGCTGACCGGACGGCTCAGAGGATCACGTGGGGCAGGAAGCGGGCGTACTCGTCCGTGACCGGCCCCGCCGACTCGCGGATGCCCAGGCCCGCCGCCTCGTCCTCGACGACCCACGCGCCGAGCACCACCCGGTTGCCGTCGAAGTCGGGCAGCGGGGCGAGGCCCTGGAAGACGTACGTCTCGTCCTCCTCCGGTGCGAACGGCTCGCCGCCCACCGGATGCAGGGTGACGCCCGCGCCCTCGCGGCCCAGCAGCGGCTTCGCCGCGTAGCCGGTGGTCGTGGCGAGTTCGCGCGGGCCGTCCAGGTAGGCGGGCAGCAGGTTCGGGTGCTCCGGGAAGAGCTCCCACAGCACCGCCAGCAGCGCCTTGTTGGAGAGCAGCATCTTCCACAGGGGCTCGATCCAGGCGGTGGTGCCGGAGCCGCCGCCGTGGTCGTACGTGCCCAGGACCTGCGGGGCGAACTCGTCGGTGGCCAGCCACTCCCACGGGTAGAGCTTGAAGATCGCGCGGATGAAACCGAGCTTCTCGTCCACGAACCGGCCGGACAGGGAGTCCCAGCCGATCTGCTCCACCGACAGCTCCCGCGCGTCGATGCCGGCCTGCTCGGCGGTCTCCTGGAGGTAGGCGACCGTCATCAGGTCCTCGCCGAGCTCGTCGGTCTCGGAGTGCGCGAAGTGCACCGGGCCGGCCGGCAGCAGCTCCGCCTGGCGGCGCCAGGCGTCGACGAGCCGCTCGTGGAGCGAGTTCCACTGGTCGGCGCCGGGGAAGCGCTCCTCCATCCAGAACCACTGCGGGCTGGCCGCCTCCACGAGGGAAGTGGGGGTGTCGGCGTTGTACTCCAGCATCTTGGCGGGGCCGGTGCCGTCGTAGCGCAGGTCGAAGCGGCCGTAGAGGGACGGCTGTTCCGCGCGGCGCCGCCAGGACTCGGCGATCAGCGCGGCGAGCTTCGGGTCGGTGATGCCGAGGTCGGCGAAGCGGTCGTGGTCGACGATGTGCTGGGCCGCCGCCAGGCACATGGCGTGCAGCTCCTCGACGACGTTCTCCAGCGCCTCGACCTCGGGGAGGGTGAAGGAGTAGTACGCGCTCTCGTCCCAGTAGGGGCGCAGGGAGTCGTCGGGGTAGCGGGTCAGGGGGTAGATCAGCCCCTGCTCCTCGACGGTCTTCTGCCAGTCGGGGCGGGGCTCGATGGTGTGGCGCTTCACCCTGGATCAGCCGCCCGAGGAGCTCTTGTGGCTGCCGCCGATGCCGCCGCGGGTGACGGCGGACTTGTCGAAGCTGCCGCCGCTGACCTTGTTCTTCGCGACGGTGCCGCCGTAGTAGTACGCACCGCGGCCGCCGCTCTTGCACTCCTTGGAGTTCAGCTTCTGCAGGGTGGCGCGGTCCGCGCAGCGCTTGTCGGGCTCGTTGCTGCTGCCACAGGCCACCAGGGCCGCGGCGAGCAGGCCCATGCCGCCGAGGGCGACCGTGCCGGAGCGCATGCGGCGCGCGGTGTCGTTGCTCTTGCTGCTGCTACTGCTGCTACTGCTGTCCATGAACGGTTCGCTCCCCCTGGGTGGCCGGCTGCGCACAGACTAGAACGGCCGCCCCGGCCGACGGAATCCGGCCGACGTGGGATCCGTGACCTAGAGTCGTTTCGTGCTCATTGGGATGATTTGCGCGCTCGGTGCGGCGGTCTGCTTCGGCACGGCGTCGGTGCTGCAGGCGGTGGCGGCACGGGCCGCGGAGCCGGGAACGGGCTCCGGGGTCGACACGGCGCTCCTGCTGCGGGCACTGCGCCAGTGGCGCTATCTCGCCGGACTCTGCCTGGACGGGATCGGCTTCGTCCTCCAGATCATCGCCCTGCGGCACATCCCGATCTACGCGGTGGGCGCGGCCCTCGCCGCCAGCCTCGCGGTGACCGCGGTGGTCGCGGCGCGGCTGCTGAAGGTGCGGCTGAGCGGGACGGAGTGGGGCGCGGTCGCGGTGGTGTGCGCGGGGCTGCTGATGCTGGGGCTGGCGTCCGGTGAGGAGGGCTCCGGCCAGGGCACGCTCGCGCTGAAGCTGGGGCTGCTGGCGGTGGCCGGACTCGTCCTGGTCGTCGGGGCCGTGGCGGGCGGGCTGCCGGACCGCAGCCGGGCGCTGACCCTCGGCCTGGCCGCCGGGACGGGCTTCGGCGTGGTGGAGGTGGCGGTCCGCCTCATCGACGACGTCTCCCTCTCCGCCCTGTCCAACCCGGCGTTCTACGCCCTCCTCCTGGGCGGCGGCTCCGCCTTCCTCCTCCTCACCTCCGCCCTGTCGCGCGGCTCGGTGACGGCGGCGACGGCCGGCATGGTGCTGGGCGAAACGATCGGCCCGGCGGCGGTGGGCGTGGCCTGGCTGGGCGACCGCACCCGCGAAGGCCTGACCTGGCTGGCCATCACAGGCTTCCTGGTGGCCGTAGCCGGCTCCCTGGCCCTGGCCCGCTTCGGCGAACCCCCGACCCCCAAGCCGTCCAGCGCATGAGGCCCTCCCACCCGTCCAGCGCATGAGGCCCTCCCACCCGTCCGGTGTTTGAGGACCGGGGTCCGGGGCGGAGCCCCGCGGGGGGGGTCCGGGGCGCAGCCCCGGGGAACGGGGGAAGGGTGGGTAGGGGACGGCCCCGCAGGGCGCGCTCACGGGAGCGAAGCGACCAGCGCGGACAGCGTCGGCGCCCACGCACTCTGGGACGGAGTCCCGAAGCCGACGACGAGCGCCTCCCGCGAAGGCATCGCCGCCTCCGGATGCCGGAAGAAGGACAGCGGCAGCAGCCCCAGATCCTGCCAGGCGGCCGCCCGCAGGGCCGCCCGCTCCCCGCCCGGCGGAAGATCCAGCACCGCGTGCAGTCCGGCCGCGATCCCGGAGACCACCGCACGGGACCCGACCGCCGCCACCAGCTCGTCGCGCCGCCGCCGGTACCGCAGCCGCATCCCCCGCACGTGCCGGTCGTACGCCCCGGACCGGATGAACTCCGCGAGCGTCAGCTGGTCCAGCGCGCTGGAGCTCCAGTCGGTCCGCCCCTTCACCGCGAGCACCTCGTCCAGCAGCGGCCCCGGCACCACCATCCAGCCCATCCGAAGCCCCGGCGCCAGCGACTTGCTCGCCGTGCCCAGGTACACGACCCGGTCCGGGTCCAGCCCCTGGAGCGCGCCGACCGGCTGGCGGTCGTAGCGGAACTCCCCGTCGTAGTCGTCCTCCAGGATCAGCCCGCCGGTGGACCGCGCCCAGTCCACCGCCGCCGCCCGCCGCCCGGGCGTCAGCGCGGCGCCCGTCGGGAACTGGTGCGCCGGCGTCAGCAGCACCGCCCCGGCGCCGGAACCGGCCAGCCCGGTGGTGCGGGCCCCCGCCCCGTCCACCGCCAGCGGCCGCGTCCGCAGCCCGGCGCCGGTGAGCAGGTCCCGGTGCGCGTCCAGCCCGTACCCCTCGACCGCCACGTCCCGGATCCGCCGCGCCCGCAGCATCCGCGCGAGCAGTATCAGGGCCTGGCCGAAGCCCGCGCACAGCACGATGTGCTCGGGGTCGGCGTACACCCCGCGGGCCCGCGCCAGGTACCCGGCGAGGGCCTCGCGCAGCTCCACCCGACCGCGCGGGTCCGCGTACCCGAAGGCCTCGTTCGGCGCCTCGGTCAGGGCCCGCCGGGCCGCCGCCAGCCAGGCGGCGCGCGGGAAGCCGCCCAGGTCCGGGGAGCCGGGCTTCAGGCTGTACGAGGTCTGCGCGCGCACGGGGCGCCGTACGGGTACGGCCGCCGCGGAACGCCGTCCCGCGGCCCCCGCCCCGACCCCCACCCGGGCCCGCTCCGCGACCCGGGTCCCGGAGCCCCGCCGGGCGGTGAGCCACCCCTCGGCGACGAGCTCGGCGTAGGCCTCGGCGACGGTGTTGCGGGCGATCCCGAGGTCCACCGCGAGCGAGCGCGAGGAGGGCAGCCGGGTCCCCGGGGCCAGCCGCCCGCTGCGCGCCGCCTCGCGCAGCGCCTCGGTCAGCCCGGCCCGGACGCCGCGCCCGGGGACCGGCTCCAGATGCAGGTCGGCACCGAAAGTGGCCCACGATTCCGTCATGGACATGGACCATATAGGCGGGCCGCCCGGCTCCTAGGCTGATGCCATGACCAACACCGAGAAGGCATCCGAACACACCCCCCGCATGCAGCTCGCGAAGCTCGCCCCCGAGTTCTACAAGGCCGCCGTGGCCCTGGACGCGGCGGCGGCCAAGGGTCTGGACCCGGCCCTGGTCGAGCTCGTCAAACTGCGCGCCTCGCAGATCAACCACTGCGCCTTCTGCATCGACATGCACTCCAAGGACGCCCTCGCGGCGGGCGAGGACGTGGAGCGGCTGCTGCTGCTCGGCGCCTGGGAGGAGTCGCGGCACTTCTACACGGAGAAGGAGCTCGCCGCGATCGAGCTGACGGAGGCCGTGACCGTCCTGACGGACGGTTTCGTTCCCGACGAGGTCTACGAGCGGGCCGCGAAGCACTTCGAGGAGAAGGAGCTGGCCCAGGTGATCGCCCTGATCGCCGCGATCAACGTCTGGAACCGGATCGGCGTCACCACCCGCCTGACCCCGGGGCACTACACCCCGGGGATGTACAAGTAACCCCTCGCGCGCCGCGCCCGGCCGTCATCCGCCCGTGGGGCGGAAGGCGGCCAGCGCGGCTTTGTGGTGGGACTGGGTGAGCGTCCACTCGGGCGCGGGGCCCGCCGTGAGGACGGCCCACTTCTTGCCGTCCTCGGCGACGAAGACCCGTTCCACGCCGCGGCGCCGGCCGTGCGACTCCGCGCTGTCGTACTCGTAGACCAGCTCCCCGCCCTCGGGGGCGCCCTCGGCCGGGCCCACGCGGATCTCCTCGTAGCCGGTGGTCTGGGCGCGCAGGTAGGCGGAGGCGCCCTGGACGGCTGCGAGCGGGGTCAGTTCGGGCTCGCTCACCTGGAAGACCTGGACCAGCGCGGTGCGGTCGGGAGAGCGGTAGAAGACCCCCGCGGCGGCCTCCTCCCGGAGCCACCCGGCGGGCACGGCGAGGGTGAACCCCTTGGCGTCGCGCACGGTCTCGTGGGCGGAGTCGCTCGGGCTGGGGCTCGGGCTGGGCGTGGGGCTGCCGCTGCCCGTCGGCGACGGGGAGGAAGAGGAGCGGGTGGCCGTGGCCGACGGGCCCGTCGTCCCGTCCCCGCTCGGCGGGGCGCCGGCCGCCGTCGGCCCCGCCTGCGGCGGCTGCTCCCCGGTGTCCCGCGCCACGAACCACACGGCGGCGGCCCCGAGTGCGAGCGCGGCCACGGCGACGGCCGCCGTGGTCGGCGTCAGCCACCGCCCGCCGGCCCGCGGGGGCGGCGGCTGTACGGGGTACCCCGGCTGCCCGGGCTGCGGATGCGGATACGCCGGGTACGGGTAGGGGTCCGGCGCCGCCCCCGGGCCGTAGCCGGGAACGGTGGCGGCCGGGCCAGGGTCCAGTGCGTAGCCGGGAGCGGGCGGCCGGCCCGGAGCGGGGGCCGGGGCTACGCCCGGGGCCGGGTCGTGGCCCGGAGCGGGCGCGGGTGCCGGGCCGGGAACGGGCGCCTGACCCGGAACGGGCGGCGGACCCGGAACGGGGGCAGGCACCGGACCCGGCGCGGGTGTCGGTGGCGGGGCGTGGCTCGGGGTCGGTGCGGGGAGCGGCGGCTGGTCGGGCCGGGGCGGGTCGGGGTCCGTGACCCAGCGCTGGGTCACGGGGTCCCAGCGGGGGGCGTTCTGCGGGGGCACGCGTCAGCCTCCCAGGGTGGTCAAGAGCCCGGCCAGGGCGGTCGCGGCGCTGACCGAGTCCACCAGCGGGGCCCAGCGTTCCAGGGCTCCGCGGAGCCGGGGCACCAGGCCGGGGCGGATCTCCTCGGCCCCCTCCAGTCCCTCGGCGACCCCGTCGAGCTCGGCGTCGAGCGCCGCCCTGTCCGCTCCGCGCGGCAGCCGTACGAGGGCCGCGCGCAGCTCCAGTACGGCGTCGAGGAGGGCCTGCGGCCCGACCGGGTCCGTCCCCGCTCCCCCGTGGTGCACGGTGTTGGTGTTGTTGCTGCCGCCGATGCTGAACGCACTGCCCGTGACATCGCCGATGCGGACCGCGGGCTCCTGCCCGGCAGCGCCCGTCCCCGTCACGCCGTCTTCAGTTGCCACCGGAACTCCTCTTGACCTTGGTGCTGTTGGTGTTGTTGCTGCCGCCGACGCTGAAGGCGCTGTGGTTCACCGACTGGATGAACACCCCGCCCTCGGCGACGTTGACCGCGCGCTGCGCGAACTCCTCGGTGTGCCAGCCCGCTTCGTGCAGGGCGAGGACGACGCCGCCGACGACCCGGTCCTGGATCGTCTTGAGGAACCGGTCGAGGTCCATCAGGTGGAACAGCGAGCCGTTGTCCTCGGATGCCAGCTCGCGCACCGACGTCCGAGGTCCCTCCGGCCGGGCCCCGCCGTGGCCGCCGGTGACGATCCGCCACCAGCTCGCCAGGCCGCGGCCCAGCGTGGCCGCGGAGGCCGCGAGGGAGCCGGGGGTGTTGCGCAGGGCCCAGACGGCCTTGCCGAAGCCGCTGTTGTTGCGGTAGCGCTGGGCGTCCGCGTCCGCGTTGTGGAAGTCGGTCCGGACGGGCAGCAGCACGTGCGGGGCCACCTCCAGCATCATCATCCCGCCCTGCGTGTGGACCCGTACGAAGACGGTGACGACGAGGTTCTCGTCCCAGCCGCCCACCCGGACGCGCAGGAAGTGCCGGCGGCGCTCGCCGCCCTCCTCGATGGAGGCGGCCCGCTGCTCGCCGAACTGCCCGTGCACCACCTGCGCGGTGTCCCGGTGCGGCAGCCCGCCCGCGGGCAGGAACACGCACTCGTCCAGGACCAGTTCGCGCATCCGGTCGCCCACGGCGGCGGCCTGTTCCGGGGAGCCGTGCGGGGAGGGCACCCGCAGGCCTTCCAGCAGCGGGACGATCCGCGCCAGGATGTGGGCGTTGGTGACGGCGACCGGCTTGCGGTCGGGGCCGAGGCCTTCGCGCGGGCGCAGCTCCACGGACAGCTGCCAGGGCCGGAAGGGATCGCCGGCCCCGCAGAACGGGTCGTTGATGTCGTACATGATCATCGGCGCGTGCTGCTCGGCCCGGATGCGCTGGCGGACCCGCTGGAAGCGGGCCCCGTCGGCGGCTTCGGCCGGGTCGTTCGCGTGGTCGGCGTAGCGGGGCTCGGAGAGCTCGGTGGCGAGGGTGCGGAAGACGTGTCCGCGCTGGAGCCCCACGACGGTGACCACCCCGGCGAAGACCACCGGCACCCACCACAGGGCGGCGGTGCCCGCGGCCGCTTCGCCCGCCGTGCCGAAGGGCAGGACACCGCCCCCGCCCACCGACTCCAGGGCGCTGAACAGCATGACCCCGCCGAAGCCGACGACGAGCAGGGCGAAGGCCAGCGTCCACCAGGCGTAGATCCGCACGATCACGGACAGGAGGCGCAGCCCCGGGACGTTCCGGGCGCGCAGCCAGTCGGCGAGGCTCAGCAGGAGGAAGGGCAGGACCAGTGCGGCGAGGGCGCCGCCCGTGAGCAGGGATCCGACGAACCAGGCCCCGAGGACCCCGGCGGCCCAGCCCAGTTCGGCGCGGCGCGCGCGCAGCGCGTGGGCGAGGACCCGGGAGGCGTCGTAGCCGTAGGAGGGGGCGACGATCCGTTCCTCGTGGACGTACAGCTCGTCGATGACCCGGTCCCGGTACCCCGCGTCGAGGTACGTCCCCGCGCACAGGAAGCGGCCGGCCTCGCTGAGGGAGGGGTGGACCGGGGGGCGGCCCGCGGAGGGACCGGCCCAACTGCCGCCGGGCTGCTGGGGAATCGCGTTCTCGGTCACCGACCGACCCTAGGGTTCCCCTCCATGCGGCGACAGAACGATTCACGCCAAACGCCCCGGCCAGGTTTGGCCGGGGCGTTGTGGTGTTCGTACCGCTCGTACGGGGGCCTGCGCGGCCCGGCCGTACGGGAACGACTAGATCAGGCCGAGCTCGCGCACCGCGTCGCGCTCCTCGACGAGCTCCGCCACGGACGCGTCGATGCGCGCACGGGAGAACTCGTTGATGTCCAGGCCCTGGACGATCTCGTACGTGCCGTTCTTGGTGGTGACGGGGAAGGAGGAGATGATGCCCTCCGGGACGCCGTAGGAGCCGTCCGACGGGATGCCCATGGAGGTCCAGTCGCCGGCGGCGGTGCCGTTGACCCACGTGTGGACGTGGTCGATGGCGGCGTTGGCGGCCGAGGCGGCCGAGGACGCGCCGCGGGCCTCGATGATCGCCGCACCGCGCTTGGCGACGGTCGGGATGAAGTCGTCGGCCAGCCAGGCCTGGTCGTTGACCAGCTCGGCGGCGTTCTTGCCGGCGATCTCCGCGTGGAAGATGTCCGGGTACTGGGTCGCCGAGTGGTTGCCCCAGATGGTGAGGCGCTTGATGTCGGAGACGGCGGCGCCGGTCTTGGCGGCCAGCTGCGAGATCGCGCGGTTGTGGTCCAGGCGGGTCATCGCGGTGAAGCGCTCGGCCGGTACGTCCGGGGCGGCGGCCTGCGCGATGAGCGCGTTGGTGTTGGCCGGGTTGCCCACGACCAGGACCTTGATGTCGTCCGCGGCGTGCGCGTTGATCGCGGCGCCCTGCGGCTTGAAGATACCGCCGTTGGCGGAGAGCAGGTCACCGCGCTCCATGCCCTTGGTGCGCGGGCGGGCGCCGACCAGCAGCGCGACGTTGGCACCCTCGAAGCCCTTGTTCGGGTCGTCGAAGATGTCGATGCCGGCGAGCAGCGGGAAGGCGCAGTCGTCGAGCTCCATGGCGGTGCCCTCGGCGGCCTTCATGCCCTGGGGGATCTCCAGGAGGCGGAGCTTGACCGGCACGTCCGCGCCGAGCAGGTGGCCGGAGGCGATGCGGAAGAGCAGCGCGTAGCCGATCTGGCCGGCGGCGCCGGTGACGGTGACATTCACGGGAGTGCGGGTCATGGCCTTCTCCGTTAGACAGCTGGGGGTGGGGCGTCCTTGCCCCATGTGCTGGGAGGACGCCGCTCCGTGGCCCGGAAAATCTTGACGTGAAGAGACATCCGCGGTCAGGCTATCCGACCCGGGAACACCCCAATCCCCCGCCCCGTGTGGCGCGGGGCACACGGGGCGTCCTCCGGGGGTGGCCCGGGGGCCCCTGAGGACTCAGCGGACCGTGAAACGGACCGCGGTCTCCAGGAAGGGAAGGTTCAGCCACGGCCTGGGTTCCATGACGAGCGCGAGCATCGTGATCGCCACGCCCAGCAGGCCGTACGTGACCATGTCCGTGAAGCGGGAGCGCACCGCGAGCATGCCCACGGAGGGCAGCAGCCGGCGCATCACCGAACCCGCGATCATCGCGATCCCGATCAGCAGGCAGCCGCCGCGCGCATGGCCCATCGCGGTGAGCAGCAGTCCGGCCGCGGTGGCGGCCAGGACGGCCAGCATCGGCCACTGCCGGGCCGGAGCCGGGGCGTCACCGGGCGCGGCCCGGCCGCCGCCCTCGGGACGCGCGGTGTCCCGGGTGACCGAGGGGAAGCGGCGCGACTTGGCCCCGTCCGCCTCGCCCGGCCCGTCCGCCCCGCCCGGCCCGTCGGCGTCCGCGGATCCGGGGGTCGGCCCGCCGGCCCCGACCCCGTCTTCCTTCCTGGCCCAGCTCGGCACGTGGCGCGCGGCCGCGGAGGCGGCGGACCTGGTGGGAGCGGGGGTCCGGGCGGGTTCGGGGGCGGTGCCGGGCTCCGGCTCGTGCTCAGCCGGCACGGGGAACCGCCCGCTCGGCGGCCTCTACGACGTTGACGAGCAGCTGCGCCCGGGTCATCGGGCCGACGCCGCCCGGGTTCGGGGAGATCCAGCCGGCCACGTCCGCGACCCCGGGGTGCACGTCCCCGACGATCTTGCCGTTCTCGTCGCGGCTGACGCCGACGTCGAGCACGGCCGCGCCCGGCTTCACGTCCTCCGGCTTGACCAGGTGCGGCACGCCGGCCGCCGCGACGACGATGTCCGCCTGGCGCAGCAGCCCGGACAGGTCGCGGGTACCGGTGTGGCACAGGGTCACGGTCGCGTTCTCGGACTTGCGGGTGAGCAGCAGTCCGATGGACCGGCCGACGGTGATCCCGCGGCCGAGGACGACCACGTGCGCGCCGTTGATCTCGACGCCGTGGTGGCGCAGCAGCTGGACGATCCCGTACGGGGTGCACGGCAGCGGGCCCGGCTCGTTCAGGACCAGCCTGCCGAGTGACATCGGGTGCAGGCCGTCGGCGTCCTTCGCCGGGTCCATGAGCTCCAGGACGCGGTTGGTGTCGATGCCCTTGGGAAGGGGGAGTTGCACGATGTAGCCGGTGCACTCCGGGTTGGCGTTCAGCTCCCGCACGACCTCCTCGATGTCCTCCTGGGAGGCCGTCGCGGGCAGTTCGCGCTGGAGGGAGGCGATGCCGACCTCGGCGCAGTCCTTGTGCTTGCCGTTGACGTACCAGCGGCTGCCCGGGTCGTCGCCGACCAGCAGGGTGCCGAGGCCCGGGGTGATGCCCCGGGCCTTGAGCGCCGCCACGCGGGCGGTCAGTTCGGACTTGATCGCGGCTGCGGTGGCCTTGCCGTCGAGAATCTGGGCAGTCATGACCCCATCCTCCCGGATGGAGCGGCCGCGGAGCCAGTCGCGGCCTCCCGTACGACCTGTCCGGCTGCGTTCCCGCCTCGCTCCTGCCGCGTTCCGGCTTCGTTCCGGCTTCGTGCTGGCTTCGTTGCATCTGCACAACAAGTGCCTGGCCGGCGGCGTCCCGGCTGGACAAGCCCGGTCCGGCCCGACGACCATGCGGGGAAAGAGTGCCGCGGGCAGTGCCGGGGGGCGGGCCGCACGATTTGCAGTGACTCCTCCGCGCGTGCCGTGCGTCCCCGCACTTCCACGGAGGAACACCCCAGATGAGCTACGGCGACCCGAACAACCCCTACGCGCAGCAGCCGCAGGGCGGCCAGCCCGCCTACGGATACCCCCAGCAGGCCCCTCAGGGCATCCCGGCCCAGGGCGGCTACGCCTACCCGCAGCAGGCCTACCCGGGCGGCCCCGGCTTCCCGGGCGCGCAGGTGCCGATGCCGGGCGGGGTCAAGGGGGCGCGGGTCGTCCTCTGGATCCTCGGGATCCTCTCGGCCCTCGGCGGCGTGGCCGTCGCCGTCATCGGCGCCCTGTTCGCCTCCGAGTTCGACACCGGCAGCTCGTCTTCGAGCGACGCGGCCACCGCCCTGAGCATCTTCTTCGTCATCATCGGCATCGCCCTCCTCGCCTACTCCCTGTGGCCGATCCTGACCGCGGCCAAGCTGGGCAAGGGCCGCGGCGGCGTACGGGTCTCCGGGATCATCTACGGCTCGCTGCAGGTCCTCTTCGCCGCCATCGGCCTGGTCGGCAACGTGGTCACGCTCAGCAGCGAGCACGGCGCCCTGGCCGGCGCCGCCGCGTTCTCGCTGGTCCTCGGGCTGATCTCGCTCGGCCTGGGCCTGTGGATCATCATCGGCCTGGCCAACTCCGCGGCCGGCGCGTACTTCGGCCGCCCGCGGTACTGACACCCGCGGCGGCGGGATCCCCGGCAGGATACGGAAGGGGCGGCCTACGTGAGGACGGCGTCGGGGTCCCGCGTCCGCCCTGCGAGGATCCGCAGGGCCGCCTCCGAGGAGGATCCGGGCTCGGCGGTGTACATGATCAGGGTCTGGTCGGGATCCGCGGGCAGGGTGAGGCTCTCGTAGGCGAGGGTGAACTCGCCGGCCTCGGGGTGGCGCAGGTGGTAGCCGCCGTGGGTCTTCTCCCGGACCTCGCGCAGCTCCCACAGCCGCCTGAACTCCGCGCTGCGCTCGGACAGTTCGTCCACCAGCCGGGTGAAGGCCGGGTCGTCCGGATGGCGGCCGCGGTCGAAGCGCAGGTAGGCGACCAGGTCGCGGGCCTTGGTCTCCCAGTTCACGAACCGGCTGCGGGTCTCCTCGTGGAGGAAGACCAGCCAGGCCTTGTTGCGCTGCTGCGCCGGCAGCTGCGAGAAATCGGTGATCAGCGTCGCGAACAGCGGGTTCCAGGCCAGCACGTCGGTGCGGCGGCCCACGACGAAGGCGGGCGTGCCGGGCATGGACCGCAGCAGGTTCAGCAGGCCCGGGCGCACCTGCTGCTCGGGAGCGGCGGTCCCGGGCGCGGGCGTCCCGGCAGCGGCGGTCCCGGTCCGGGAGCCCTGGGACGCCGTGCGGACGAGCCGGTGGAGGTGGCCCGTCTCGGTCTCGTCCAGCCGCAGGGCCGCGGCCACGGCGGCCACCACCGCGTCCGAGACGTTGGCGGTACGGCCCTGCTCGAAGCGCACGTAGTAGTCGACGCTCACACCGGCGAGCTGGGCGAGCTCCTCCCGGCGCAGGCCCGGTACCCGGCGGCGCTCGCCGAAGGCCCGCAGCCCCGCGTCCTCGGGCCGCAGCCGGGCGCGCCGCGAGCGCAGGAAGTCCCCGAGCTCGCTCCTGTGATGGCTCTGGCCCACCTGTGCCACGATCCGTCCCCCTGTTCGCCCGGCCTCCCGGCCGCCCCCGGCCTGCGCGGCCATTAGATCAAGGAACGCGTGCGGGTCCCCGGGAGGGGGGTTCCGGCAGACCCGGGTTCCGGGGGTGCCCAGGCTCAGCCGGGCCCTGGGTAGCCCGTCGGATCCGGCGAAAGATGGTGTCAGCGCCGGAGAGAACGGCGCGGCGGGCCGGGTCTCACCGGCCGGCCGGACTTCGTACAGGAGAGACCAGCACCATGAACGCCCTTCCCACCACCCCGCTCGGCACCACCGGCATGGACATCACCCGCGTCGGCTTCGGCTCCTGGGCCGTGGCCGGCTCCGGCTGGAGCTTCGGCTGGGGCGCCACCGACGACGCCGAGTCCGTCGCGGCCATCCGCCACGCCGTCGAGAGCGGGGTGAACTGGATCGACACCGCCGCCGTCTACGGCCTGGGCCACTCCGAGGAACTCGTCGGCAAGGCCCTCGCGGACCTGCCGCAGGCCGAGCGCCCGTACGTCTTCACCAAGGCCGGTCTGGTCTGGGACCCCGAGAACCCCTCGTCCACGCCCCGGCGGATCATGAAGCCGGCCAGTGTGCGCCGCGAGGTCGAGGACTCGCTGCGCCGGCTGGGCGTCGACCACATCGACCTGTACCAGGTGCACTACCCCGACACCGGAGAGTCGCTGGAGTACGCCGGTGACGGCTTCGGCTCGGTGTCCCCCAACGCCACGCCGCTGGCGGAGTACTGGCAGGTCATGGCCGACCTGAAGGCCGAGGGCAAGGTGCGGGCGATCGGCTTGTCCAACCACACGCCCGACCTGCTGGAGGCGGCCGAGCGGATCGCCCACGTCGACGTCGTCCAGCCGCCGTTCTCCGCGATCAACCGCTCCGCGGCCGCCGAGATCGCCTGGGCCCGCGCCCACGGCACGGGCGTCATCGTCTACTCGCCGATGCAGTCGGGCCTGCTCACCGGGGCCTTCACCGCCGAGCGCGCGGCGAACCTGGGCGCCGACGACTGGCGTTCGTCCCACCACGACTTCACCACGGGACTGGCCGCCAACCTGGAACTCGCCGAGGCCCTGCGCCCCGTCGCCGCGCGCCACGGCGTCTCGGTCGCCGAGGTGGCCGTCGCCTGGGCACTGGCCTGGCCGGGGGTGAGCGGCGCGATCGTCGGTGCCCGTTCCCCGCGGCAGGTGGACGGCTGGACCGGCGCCGGCTCGGTCTCCCTCACGGAGGCCGACCTCGCCGGGATCGCCCGCGCGATCGAGGAGACGGGCGCGGGCCAGGGCCCCGTACGCGCCGCATGACGGCGTCGACCGGCGCCCGCGGACGGCTGAGGCCGCCCACCGCGCTGCTGCGGTGAGCGGCCTGCGCCGTCTGCGGGTGAGGACCGGACTCAGTGGAAGAAGTGCCGGGTCCCGGTCAGGTACATCGTCACGCCCGCCGCCTTCGCGGCCTCGACGACCAGCTCGTCGCGCACCGAACCGCCCGGCTGGACCACGGCCTTGATGCCGGCGGCCGTCAGGATCTCCAGCCCGTCCGGGAAGGGGAAGAAGGCGTCGGAGGCGGCGTACGAGCCCTGCGCGCGCTCGGCGCCCGCCCGCTCGACGGCCAGCTTCGCGGAGTCGACGCGGTTGACCTGGCCCATGCCGACGCCGACCGAGGCGCCGTCCTTGGCGAGCAGGATCGCGTTGGACTTGACGGCGCGGCAGGCCTTCCACGCGAAGGCCAGGTCGGCGAGCTCGTCGGCGGAGAGGGCCTCGCCGGTGGCGAGCGTCCAGGTCGCCGGGTCGTCGCCGTCGGCCTGCACGAGGTCGCTCTGCTGGAGCAGCACACCGCCCGAGATCGGCTTGAGCTCGGCCGGCTGGTGCGGGGCGCCCTCGACCTTCAGGACGCGGATGTTCTTCTTCTTCGCCAGCACCTCGACGGCGCCCGGCTCGAAGTCGGGGGCGACGATGACCTCGGTGAAGATCTCCGCGACCTGCTCGGCGAGCTCCACGCTCACCGGGCGGTTGACGGCGATGACCCCGCCGAAGGCCGAGACCGGGTCGCAGGCGTGCGCCTTGCGGTGGGCCTCGGCGACGTCCTTGCCCACCGCGATGCCGCACGGGTTGGCGTGCTTGATGATCGCGACGCAGGGCTCTTCGTGGTCGTAGGCGGCGCGGCGGGCCGCGTCGGTGTCCACGTAGTTGTTGTAGGACATCTCCTTGCCGTGCAGCTGCTCGGCGTTGGCGAGCCCGCCCGGCTGACCGTCCGTGTAGAGGGCGGCGGCCTGGTGCGGGTTCTCGCCGTAGCGGAGGGTGGACTTGCGCTCCCAGGCGCCGGCCAGGAACTCGGGCAGGGCGGCCGTGTCCTCGGGGGCTTCCGGGGCGTACGCGTTCGTGAACCAGGAGGCCACGGCCACGTCGTACGCGGCGGTGTGCTGGAAGGCCTCGGCCGCGAGCCGCTTGCGGGCGGCGAGGTCGAAGCCGCCGCCCTGGGCGGCGGCGATCACGGCGTCGTAGCGGGCCGGGCTGGTGACCACGGCCACCGAGGGGTGGTTCTTGGCGGCGGCGCGGACCATCGAAGGGCCGCCGATGTCGATCTGCTCGACGCACTCGTCCTCGGTCGCGCCCGACTGCACGGTCGCGAGGAAGGGGTAGAGGTTGACGATCACCAGGTCGAAGGGCTCGACGCCCAGCTCGGCGAGCTGGTTGCGGTGGTCCTCCAGGCGCAGGTCGGCGAGGATGCCGGCGTGCACGCGCGGGTGCAGGGTCTTGACCCGGCCGTCCAGGCACTCGGGGAAGCCGGTCAGCTCCTCGACCTTGGTGACGGGCACCCCGGCGGCGGCGATCTTCGAGGCGGTGGAGCCGGTCGAGACGAGCGCGACACCCGCCTCGTGCAGACCGCGGGCCAGCTCTTCCAGTCCCGTCTTGTCGTACACGCTGACGAGCGCGCGCCGGATCGGGCGCTTCGACGCGGCGAGGTCCTCGCCCTCTGCGGTCACGGTCTCTACGGTCCCTGCGGCCTCTGCGGCGGTCACTGGATTGTTACCTTTCGTCCCTCGATGCGGTAGCCGTGCCGGGCCAGGCGCCCCACGACGTCGACGAGCAGCTCGCGCTCGACTTCCTTGATCCGCTCATGGAGAGCGGCTTCGTCCTCTTCGTCCCGGACCTCGACCACACCCTGGGCGATGATCGGACCGGTGTCCACGCCCGCGTCCACGAAGTGGACGGTGCAGCCGGTGACCTTCGCGCCGTAGGCGAGCGCGTCCCGTACGCCGTGGGCGCCCGGGAAGGCCGGAAGGAGGGCGGGGTGGGTGTTGACGAACCGGCCGCCGAAGCGGCCGATGAACTCTGGCCCGACGATCTTCATGAACCCCGCCGAGACCACGAGGTCCGGCGCGTGCGCGTCCGTGGCCTCCGTCAGGGCGGCGTCCCACTCCGCACGGCTCGCGTACGCCTTGACCGGGCAGACGAAGGTGGGGATCCCGGCCTTCTCGGCACGCTCCAGGCCGGCGATGTTCTCGCGGTCGGCTCCCACGGCGACGACTTCGGCGCCGAAGCCCTCGGATCCGCCGGGGTGGGCGTCGATGGCGTCGAGCAGGGCCTGGAGGTTGGTGCCGGATCCGGAGACCAGCACGACCAGGCGGGAGGCGGCCATGGGAGGCCCTTTCTCGTCGAGCGGGGGCGCCTCCCGGCGTGACCGGGGGCGCGTCGTTCGTCTTGTGTGATCGCATGAAGAATCGGGTCCCCGGTTTACGGGGGACCATACGAAGCCACCGATCGCCTGCAACGATACCGGCACACCGGACGGCCCCCGAGGGACGGGGGGACGGGTGGGCGGTAGCGTCTGGCGTACACGCCGTAAACAGGCCTCGGACGTCCCAGCGGCGTCCACGACACAGGGGATGAAACACACCCGATGCCGGACCGCCCCCAGCCCGACCGCCCGACCGACGACAACCCCTTCGCGGCGCCCCCGGAAGGACGGCCCGATCAGCTCTGGGAGCCGCGCGCCGGCGGTGACGGCGGCGACCCGAAGAACCCCGGGTCGGGACCGGGCGCGGACCCCGGGTCGGGACCGGCTCGCTGGGACCCCACGGACCCGATCCAGCGGCGGGCCCGGTACGCGCTGCTGGCCGGCATGTGGGGCTTCTTCTTCGGGGTCTTCGGCATCCCGTCGATGGGGCTGCTGCTGGGCGCGCTCGCCCTGTACTGGGGGATCAGCGCGCTGCGCGGAGTCCCGGCGAAGGCCTCCGGCGACGGGGCGGAGGGCGCCTCGGGTGCGACGGGCACCACGGGCGCCTCGGCGGCGGACGTGGGGACGAGCTCGGGCCGGGGCGCCGGTACGGACCTCGGCGCGGGCGCCGCCGGATCGGGTGCCGGTGCGGCTCCCGGGGCGGCCCGGGGCGGCCTGGCCGCGCTGGGCGCCGCCGCGCGGCCCCAGCGGACGGCGGCCGCGAGCGGCCTGGTGACCGCTTCGCTGGCGATCCTGCTGGCGCTGTCCTCGTACGCGGTGCAGCTCGCGTACAAGGACTTCTACGTCTGCAAGCAGGACGCCCTCACCAAGCCGGCCGAGCTGCAGTGCAACGACCTGCTGCCGGACAACTTCATCGGCAAGATGCTCCAGGTCCAGCGGTAGGGCCCGTCCTCAGTCGGTTCCTGCGGGGTCCGGTGCCGGCGCCGGCGCCGGGACCCCTGCCGGCGTCTCGGGCGACGGGGTGGCCGCCGCCGCCGGATCCGGCGGCGGAGTCCGGCGCGTCAGGACGCGGGCTCCGGTCACCGGCGGGACGAGCGGGGCCGCCGCGCTCGGGGGCGCCGGGAGGGGCGCTCCGGCCGCCACGAGCGCCCCGGGCGCGGGCGTCGTCGCCAGGGGCGGCTCCGCGGGCAGGGCCGGGATCGGGATCGGGGTCAGGTCCAGCTTCAGGCCGGGCATGACCAGCACGGGACGCTTCGGCGGTGCGGACACCGGCCGGACCCCCTCCTCCGGGACCCGGGCCGCGGACGGCCCGCCGCCCTCCTCCGGGGTGCCGGAGAAGTCCGGGATCAGGGTGCCCGCCGCACGGCGCAGGGCCGCCCAGCGGACCTCCCGTACGCCGCTGTCGTGCCAGCCGTCCTCCGCACCCTCGCCGGCCAGGCCCCTCGCGGGCCGGTTCCGCCAGGCGTGCACGGAGACGGCCAGCGGGACCGCGAGGACCAGGGTCCAGCCCAGGGCCGCCGCACCCGCCTGCCACCACACGGGGCCGAAGGCGGCCAGCTCCCGGGACCCGAGGGGCCCCGCCGAAGCCGCGGCGAGGACGGCCGTCGCCAGGGCGCACACCAGGGCGCCCAGCGCTGCCGTGAGCGCGGTCTCCCCGTACGAGACGTCGCGTGCCCGGCGCACCGCGAACCAGCCCACCGCCAGCCCGGCCACCACCGGCACCGCGCCGACGGCCCAGGTCAGGGGCGTGCCGGGACCCTCCGCGGGCAGCGCCGCGAGCAGCGGGAAGCCCGGCAGCGCGCCCGGGCCGTCGAAACCGAGCGGGGTCGCGGCGGCTCCGGTGCCCAGCGCGAAACCGGGGCCGAGGGCGTAGGAGGCGCCCCAGACGACGGCGTTCGGGATCAGCGCGAGGGCCAGCAGCAGTACCGCGAAGCGGCCCGACCAGACCCCGGTCAGCGCCGCGAAGGAGCCCTGCACCTCCGCCCCGTGCCAGGCCAGCGAGACCCCGACCAGCAGGGCCCCGCCGCCGAGGAGCACCAGGACCCCGCCGGCGCCGGCCCGCAGCGCCAGCGCGTAGCGGGGCCGGGTGAGCCGGCCGGGCAGCTGCCCGAGCGGCCTGCCCCGGTACTCCCAGACCCCGCCCGCGGCGGCGAGGGCGGCGACCAGCGGGAGGTGCCGGGCCGCACTGAGCGGGTCGGCGGGCATCGGCCCGGAGGCGGCGTAGACGACGGCCAGGGCGCCGACCGCCAGGTAGCCGCAGAGCACGGCGGAGAACACCACGCCCGCGGGCAGCGGCTCCGCGCCCCGGTCCTCCTGCGCGGCGCTGCCCAGCCGGGCGGCACGCCGGATGAGCAGGGCGGGCAGGGCCACCAGCAGCAGCGGGGTCAGGCCGACGGGGGCGGGCACCCCGGAGAGGGTGTCGTAGCGGACGAGCTCGGTCCCGTGGGCGAGCAGCCAGAGGCCCGCGGCGAGGTGCAGGGCGCCGCCGGGGCCGCTGTCGGGGTACGGGGAGCTGATCCACAGCACGACGACGAGCACGGCGAGGAAGCCGAGCCCCAGTACTGCGGCGACGGCGCCACCCACGACACACGCGGCTGCCGCCGGTGAACGACGCCGTACGGGGGCCCTGGGGGGCGTGGGCAACGAGGTCCCGCGTTCGGTCACTTGGGTCACGACGCCATGGTGCCAACGACACGCGCTATGGGCGGGTAACAGGCGAATGACCGTGGTGTCGCTCAATATACGTTTATGTACTTTTTCGGTCAGGGATTCCGGGTCGCGGGGAGTCTGGCATGACACAGAGCGTCACGGAGCTGGGTCTCCCCACCCCGAAGGAACGCCGACGCCTGCGCGAAGCAGCCGATCTGACGCACGAAGAGGTCGCGGCGGCGGTGGGTGTCACCTCGAACACGGTCCGCTCCTGGGAAACCGGCCGCACCCACCCGCGGGGCCGCAAGCTGGAGGCCTACTCCAAGCTCCTGACCAGGCTGTCCGCCGACGACGCGCCCGGCTCCGCCCCCTCGGGCCCCACGGCCCGGGCCGACGGCTCGGCGGCCCCGGAGGACCCTGCCCGGAGCGACGGGAGGGGCCCGGGCGCGGGTTCCGAATCGGGTTCCGACCCGGGTTGCGAATCGGGTTCCGCAACCCCCGCGAAGGGTCGGGGCGAGCGTGCCGCGGAGGAGCACGCGGAGGGCGCGTCCGAGGACGCCTCCGAGGACACGGCGGAGGCCGTCGGGGCGGCAACCGGCCCCGCTCCCGCAGATGCGGACACGGCGTCAGGCGCCGACGCCCCCGAGGGCCGGTTCGGGCTGCGCATGATGCGCGGACTCGCCCGGCCCGTCAGCACGCAGACCCGGCCCAAGGCCGCCGCCAAGCGGGCCGCGAAGCCCCCCGTCGCGATGCCCCGGCACGACTCCAAGTCCCCGGTCAGGGCCGGTGCCGCCGCGGGCGGCCAGGGCGGAGCCGGCCGCGCGGCCCGCCGCCCCGGCAGCCACCTGCCCCCCGGCACCGGTACGGACACCGGCACGGCCCCGGCGAACCCCGCCGCGGCGGGCTCCGAAGCCGCCACCCGGCCGAGCGGCGCCGGCACGGGCTCCGGCTCCGGAGCCGACTCCGCGTCAGCCGCAGCACAGCCGACCGGAACTGACGCCGGACCGGCCGCCAAGGCCGCGGGACCTGCCGGACCCGCGGCAGACCCCGCCGTGCCCGGCAGCCCGGCGGCGGAGGCCCGTACCGCCTCCGAGGACGCCCCGGCCGAGGACGCGGCCCCGACGGTGTCGGCGACCGACGCCTTCGAGGCCCTCTACGACCGCGTCGCCCCCGCCCTGACCCGTCAGGCCTACCTCCTCACCGGCCGCCACGGCCTCTCCTGCGAGGCCGTGGAGCGCGCCTTCCAGCAGGCGTGGGAGCGCTGGCCCGAGGTCGCCACCGACCCCGATCCGGTCGGGTGGGTGCGCGCGGCCACGTACGAGTACGCGCTCTCCCCGTGGCACCGGTTCCGGCGGGCCCACCGGCATCCCGAGGAGCCCCCGGCCGATCCCGCGGACCGCATCCTGCTGGACGCGATGCTCGCGCTGCCCCCGGCCCACCGCCGCACTGTGCTGCTCTACGACGGCGTCGGGCTGGACCTCCCCGACACCGCCGCCGAGACCGAGGCCTCCACGCCGGCCGCGGGCAACCGGCTCGTGGACGCGCACGCCGACCTCGCCGACCGGCTCCCCGAACTGGACGGCGTACCGCCCGCGAAGCAGTCCGCGGTGCTGCGCGAGCGGCTCGGCACGCTGCGGCCCGCGGGGCCGCTGGAGCCGCGCGCGGCAGCCGTCGTACGGGTGGCCGGCGAGCACCGCAGCCGGCTGTGGACGCGTGCGGTGATCGGGGTGACGGCCGTCATCACCGCGGCGACGGCCTACACCTGGGTGACCGCCCCGAGGGAGTACGAGCCTCCGCGCGCGCCCGGCGCGAGCGTGTCGGGCGTACCCCCGCACAGCGGCCCGCAGCAGCTCACGGACGAGGGCCGGCAGCTCCACGACAAGCTGCTGTCCGACCCGTCGGCCGGACCCTCCCGGATCTCGCCGAGCCTCGAATAGCGGCACGACGGCAACGGGCGTGGCCCGCACCCCTCACAGGGTGCGGGCCACGCCCGTCTCGCCCCATAACCAACGAGCGCTTCCCCATTCACAGCGTTTCGGATGTCCCCCTCCAGCTTCGCGGTTCCAGTCGGCGTCTTGTCCCCC